>NZ_JXYP01000005.1 GCF_000964005.1 Williamsia herbipolensis | reverse complement strand
TCAGGCCCATTCGATCAGCGATCGATCGGATCAGCACGGTTCCCGCATGCCCAATCACGCCACGCCCACCAGATGTGACCGACAAGCCCGATGACCACGATGTACTCTTCACCTACGGAGTGCCTTCCAGTTCGGAAAAATGTTGACTTCAGCAATCACCATTATCCCTGCTGGACAGGCACTTCCGTCATTTCACACGCCGAACGACCTCAACTCTCGTGAACAATCCGGGCTAGTGCGAGAGGGTGAATAGTCCGCCACAGTTTAGCCGCGCCCACCTATCGTTCGATTGCACGAAGTTTTAGCCGAACCGACACGACATGACGGCCACATTTACTACCGTCGGCTTCATGAGAGGCCTTGAGAAAGCTGATTGGACCGCGCTTCAGACCCATGTTATCGATCGCAACTGGGCACCACCCAAGCAACTACTTGTCCTTGTAGCTGCTGTGATCGGCGACCCTAAGAAAATCGAGGCAGGTATCTGCCATGCTGAGATGGCTAACGACTCGAGCACGTGGTCCTCATGGGTAGTCACCCCCCGGACTCTTGGGCACGTCAGCGTGACGTTCGGTACGCCCCGCTTCGACATGTCTGCGTCCGAATCTCGACCGAACCCGGCACAGACGATTCACAAGGCTGGAGTTGTACGACTATCGGACGTGACGTCACTTGAAATCCTTGGGGCTGAACACCGAGATGACGGCTTCGACAATTCGATCGCTTTGCAGGGGGTGAAGCTCTACGTGAGTCCCGGTGGCATTATCGAGTTACCCGCGCAGGAGGATATCCGCGACACAGCGTTCTTTGAGGCCATCCGTAATGGATCGGGGCTATAGGAAGGTCGTGCGACCTAAGTCTGCGGCACCTCGTCCAGCGCTCCCCTGATGGCCTGATCAACCTTCTCACGGTGGTCATACACCGTCCATTCTTCGCTGAACTCATGCGCAAACTCGGGCGGCGGAGGGTGCACAATCCAGCCAGCGTCGCTCAAGAGTGCCTCGAGTGCTTTTTCAACCTCGGTCAAACCCAACACCCTTAGTCGCAGCAGGACGGAACGGGTCTCGGCGTACGTGGCATCGAAAGCTTCCTGTTCTTTCGCCATTCCCGCCTTGGGCTCTTCGTGACCTGCAGGCATCAGCGCTTCGTCAAATGCGGCATAGACGGTTGCATGGCTGGATAGCGCTGCGGCCACGCGTGCAGCATCGGATAGAAGCCCTAGGCGTTCGCTGCGCTGGATTTTCCTCCATTGCAGATCGCGATCCTTCTTTGCCTCGTCGCGTTGGGCATTAACAGACAGCTTCACACCCTTCCACGCGATTCCCGCGGCAACGACCGCCATCCCGGCCGCGCCCAAGGTAGCTAACGGCTGGGCGAATACGTCCCAGAACCCCATGCCTGAGACTCTAGCTACAGCCATTGCTGGACGGGGGCGTGGTCTGCGCGCTGTCGGCGTCATACTGAACGAATGACTCGATACGAGGAACTTCTGTCCCGACTCGATCGGGATCTTGGCGAGATGGTGAAGAGCGGTGCCAGCGGCGCAAAGCTGGAGCAGTATCGTCGTGCGCGCGAACGGTTGATCGAAACCCCAGAGAACGAGGGGCTGCTAGATCAGGTTGAGAGAATGCTCAATACGACCCGGGACATGTCTGCAGGACTCAACGCATCCCTCGAAAGGCAGTATAGGCGACTTCGGGGCGGGCGATAGCGAGGACCTTTCTCAAAAGAAGACCTCAGTTCACGCGCCAGCTCCATCCGACTGACGGAAGCGGTTGGCGTCGAACGCAACCACCTTCGCATCCGACTTCTCCACCGGCGGTTTAGCCGCACGCAACCGAACAATCTCGGCCTTCGCCCGCTCCAACGCCGGGTTGAGATTCCCCCGAAGCTGTGGCGACTCCTCGAACGCCTCCGACAGCAGCTTGTAGCGCATCTCGACCTCCGCCAAATCGTCTTTAGCGGCCATTGCATCGTGCAGAGTCCGGTACTTATCCACGGGCGTCCCGGCTCGCCTGGGGGGGTAGGGGGGCCTGACACACACAGACGCCAATGCCTTGAGGGGCCGAGCTGGCGTTACCTGGGGTAACTATCCCCTGGGTCAGTTCGTAGGTGTGTCCCACCATGGGCCGGCTCCGTCCTTGAGCGCTGCTGCAATTGACGTGGGTCCACGACGGTTGCTCCTGTCCCGCCCCAGGTTGCCGGCCTCGACAACCTGGTTGTCCTGCGAAGCCTCGGGTTCGGATGGTTGTTCGTCGTCGGGGACTGCGAGGTAGATGCCCTCAGCGATGAGGCGTCGGGCCTTGCTTGCTGGGACGGTGATCTGGACGTGGGTGTGGCGGTTGCGTAGTCGCATCGGTGTCACCGGATCCGCATGGGCTGTGCGGTGGTGAGGGGTGGGACGACGTAGTGCATGAGGGCCATGAAGCCGTTGTTCTCGTACTGGCCGAGTCGGGTGAGGTCGTTGAGTGCGGTCGAGGCGGATGGGTTGCGTTGGCGGTAGTCGGTGGTGATGGCGTGCCAGTTGTAGTCCAGTGCTCGGCTCAGGATGGCCTGGGCGAGGATCTTGTCGTCTGACCGCAGTGCCCTGGTGTAGACCTCCTGGGCCTCGTCGGGGTCGGTGAGGCGTGCGGCGCGGTCTTGCGCGTCGCGGTAGGACACGACGTCGCTGCTGCTGCCGCCGTTCATTCCGAACAGATCCTTCTCGAGGGTCTCCCGCTTGTGCTTGATCGCTGCCTTCTCCTTTGCGCGGAGTGCGCCGACCTTCGCGGTGACGTCTTCGTGGAGTGGTGCGAGGGCTTCGAGCTTGCCGACGTCGGTGAGGTTGGGGTCGGCGGACACTTCGGCCTGGGTCTGGCTGTAGTGCTCGACGATGTTGCTTGCCTGGGTGCGGTAATCGTCGATCTGTGCGTCGAGGTAGTCGAGGCTCATTGGTGTTCTCCTTCGGTGGTTGAGGATGGGTTTGGCTATTTGCCGACGAGGTGTCGCTGCACGACGCGGTCTCGTTCGACGCGGCGCCGGCCGGCTTCGTCGGGGACGACGACCGGGACGAGCGGCGGTCGTTTGGTCATGACGTCGGTGAGTTTCTGTAGCGCAGCGAGGATCTCGTCGTTGTCTGTACTGGTGAATCCGTTGCGCATGCCGTCTTGGAATGCGGCTGTCTCTTGGGGCGACAGGACTTGTTCAGGGGCGACGGTCCGTTTCGGTAGGTAGCCGATGCCGCGGGCGAGTCCGCCTTGGTCGAACGGCCGACCGCCCATGTCTTTGCCGGGTGCGGGTCGCGTGGTTCCGGGGTCGGTGATTGTGGAGCGCTGGCGGGTGGTCAGCTTTTCTTGGTCGTACCGTTGTTTCGCGGCGAGGTTGGCGTCTTGGTAGGCCCGCTTCAGATCGGCAAGCTTGCGGTCGATCTCAGCTTTACGACCTTTGTCGTTGGTGGCCTGGGCCTCATTCTGCAGTTTGTCGCGGTCAGCCTCGTATGCCTGCTGCCGCTTCAGCTTCTCGGTCTCGTACTTGCGCTGGGCGTCGGCGTTCTGGGCCGCAGTCAGAGGGTTGCCGCTGCCGCGGGAGTTCTTGCTCTGCTGGATCTGGCTCTCGTATTCGTTGACGGCAGCGAGGATTCCGGGTGAGTCGTTGACGGACAGGACGTCGAGCGTTGACTTGATCTGGCCCTCGAAGAAGGCGCCGATCGCCGACCCGAGGCGCGTCGAGATCGATGTACCTGATCCGGTCGTCGAGCTGGTTCCGTTCGCGGCGAGGTCGGGTCGAGACAGTGTTCCGCCGGGGTCGTCGCCGAAACCGGGGTTAGCGAAGTTGATCGCGGCTTCGAACATCGACGCGGGGAAGAAGGCGTGGTCGGTGAACTGCGCGTCGTCGGCACCTGCTGCGCCACCGCCGATCTGACCGTTGCCTCGAGCGCCACCCATCTCGACGTTGGTGCCGTCGGGCAGCGTGCCGGCGGTGTGTCCGCCGCCGGGGCCGCCGTTGACCCACCCGAATCGGAGGTCGCCGAGGTTGCCGCGTCCGAGTGCTGCGCCCATCTGTTGCAGCTGGCCGGCCATCGAGGCTGTTGCGAACCGACCACCGAAGGGTGGAAGGCCGGCGGCCTTGCGGGCGAACGCTGACATGGCGCCGGAGCAGTCTCCCCAGTTGACTCCACCCCAGTTGTAGGCCGCGCCCTCGAGCGGTCCTGATGCACCGTCGGATTGTCCGCGGGCGAGCTTGAGGAAGTCGTCGGCCGACACGATGCCGCCGGTTGCGTAGCGGGGCACTTGGCCGGAATTGATGGCCTCGAGCAGGGGCCGGTTCTTCGCGGTCTGTGATGCGCGGACCACATACTCGCCGTTGGACAGCATCGCGGGTATCGAGTCGCTAGTCGCGGTGCCCGGCCCGGAGATGAATCCACCGGTCGCGTTGCGGGAGATGCCGGGGCCGCGGAACACGCCACCGTTAGGAGTGCGATCACCGAAGCTGAGGCCCTGCACCTGAGCGTTGATGTAGGCGGTGCGTTCCCGAGCAGCTTTGTCGAGGGCGTCGTTGACCAGCTGGATGTTCTGCAGCGCCTTGTCGACCTGCACCCGGACCTGTGGGTCGGCAGTCGTCGCGGAAAGCTGCTGGAGCTGGGCCACCGACACGGCCTTGTTGTTCAGCAACTCGTCGATGGTCAGCTTCGCCTTGGGGTCGGCGATCTGCGCTGACAAGTCACGTAGCTGGTTGCGGGAGTTCTGGTCGCCGAGGGTGAAGGCATCGGTGTCGAGACCGATCTTAGGGTTGGCCGACAGGGTGCTGAGCAGGTTCACGTTCTGCGACACGAACTGCAGACGGGCGCGAGCGGCCTCGTCGTTGGCGGTGATTTCCACCTTGCCGTTCGGTAGCGATCGGACCGTGAAGCCGAGGGACTTGATTCGGTCCTCGGCGCCGGCAATCTGACTGGTGTCGACCTGAATAGACGACGTTTCGGGAGCCTCGAACTGCTTCGCGATCTCCGAGAAACGCTGGCTGGTCAGCCCGAGAGCTTCGTTGGCGTCGGCAGCCTTCTGTCGTGCGTCCCCGAGCTTGTCGTTGGTCGACCCAATCGCGTCGCCAATACGGGCCGCGGACTGCCCCGCCTGGTCGAGTAGCTTGCGTGACTGCTCCAGGTTGTTGATCGCGAGACCCTGGTCGCGGGCCACGAACGCTTTACGGTTGACCTCGGCCTGCGCGTCACGGTTGCCACGCAGCGCGGCGGTATACAGGTCGAGGCTGATCCCGGCCGCCTTCGCGGCATCGCCGTTGTCCTGCCAGAACTTCGTCGATGTCAGCGACTTCTTGGCCTGCTCGTCGAGAGCATCGTTCACCGTGCCTAACGCGGCCTGCTGCCCCTCGGCAGCCGACTGCACCTGCGCCAGTGACACACCCAGGCCGGGCGCGCTCCGAAGTGCCTCGGGCACCTTGGCGGAATTGAGGCTGTCGAACACCTGCTTGCGGCCCTGCGCGTCGAGAGCGCCGGTCTGGAAGTTGATTGACTGCGACAGTGCGTCGATCTGCCGCTTGTTCTCAGCGGCTTTCGCTGCTGCGTCGGCCTGGCTCTTTCCCCACACCCCCATCGCCACGGTGCCGGCGGCCAGCGCGATACCGAGGGGGCCGCCGAGAGCGCCCGACAGGGCGCCGACCCCGGAACGTAGACCGGACAAGCCTGCGGCTGCGGCGCCAACGGTGCGTGGCATAACCGACGCTGCCTGCGATGCGTTTAGGAACGCCTGCTGCATCCGACCGATAGCCGGGGACCGTAGGCCGAGGATCGCCATCTGTGCACCGAGCCGGTTTACGCCGGAACCGGTTGCTGCCGACAGTGTCTGGAGTCGGCGGACCTGCTCGTTGAACGTGGACATGGAGTTGGTGGTCGCAGACACGCGGCCGGTTATCGGTGCGAAAGCGGTGCCGATTCGGCCGACGATTGCCGGGATGGCCTTGAACGCGAGGTAGGCGGCGAGGAGGCCGGTAACGACGCCCTGGTTCTCACGCATCAGGTCGCCGACAACTTCGAGGGCCGGGGTGATCGTCTGCAGCGCCTCGGCGGAAACCTGAAGGGCACCGGAGAACGCGAGCCAGGTGGCTCCGCCGACTGCGGCGGCGGCTGTAGCGAGCGAGGTGCCGATATCTTTCAGAGCCGGGGACGCGGCGATGATGGCGTCTCGCACGACTCCGAAGGTCTGCGTTGCCTGGGCGACATAGCCATTGTCCTGCAACTTCTTGAATGCGGACTGCACCCCATCGACGAGGTCACCCACGGCGGTAGTCGCAGCGTCCGCGGCCTTCGTCAACGGACTTTCTACAGCGTCATAGAAGGCGAGCCCGGCGTCCTGCGCCGCGTTCTTGAACTTCTCCCACGCGCCCGGCAGGCCCTGCATCTTCGCGGCAGCGACCTCCGCGGCGGCGCCCTGCTGCCCCATCGCGTCACGCATCTTGTCGAAACCACCCGCACCCTGCTGAGCAGCAACACCGGCGATACGAGCAGCATCCGACCCGAACAAAGTCGCCGTGGCAGCCTGGTACATCTCCGGCGTCATCCGCTTCGACGCGGTCTGGAGCTGACCGAACAGCTGCTCCATGCCAACGAACTTGCCCTGCGCGTCGTACACCGTGAGGCCGAGCTTGTCGATAGCGGCCTGCGCCGGCTTACCGGTGTCTGTCAGCGCGAGCAGCGTCGACTTCAGCAGAGTGCCGGCGTCCGAGCCTTGAATACCTGCGTTGGCGAGCAGCGCGATCGTGGCCGCGGTGTCCTGCATCGACAGACCGAACTGGTTGGCAACCGCGCCCGACTGTTGGATCGCCATGGCGACGTCGGTAATTTCGGCGCTCGACTGGTTTGCTGCGTTCGCGAGAATGTCAGACGCGGTGCCGGCGAACGTCGCGTCCTTGCCGAACGCCTGCAACGCCTGCGACTGAATCGTCGCCGCATCCGCAGCAGAGATCTGCGCAGCCGCCGCCAACTGCAGCGTGCCTCGAGCAGCCTGCATCGACTGATCGACACTGAACCCACCCTTGGCCAACTCGACCATCGCCTGCGCCGCATCAACACTCGACGTCGCCGCCAACTGGTTATCGGTCCCCAACTGGCGGGCAACCTGACCGACCTTCTCGATCTGCGCCGACGACGCACCAGCAACCGCCTGCATCGTGTTCAAGCTGGTCGTGAAGTCCATCCCCGAAGAGATCGCCGACTTCATCGCCGCTGCCACGCCGGCAATGCCGCCTGTTACGCCGGCGGCAGCGCCGAGTCCCTTGAGGCTGGTGCCGAATGACGAGGCAAATGAGCGACCGGTGTTCCTGCCCGCCGTGTCCGCATCGCGCTGCGCAGAACCAAGTGCGGCACGGATCTGGCGGGGGATGCCCTCCGTAGAGGCCACCACGCTGATGTAGGCAGTTGCCAGCTCGGTCAACGTGATCGCCTCCTAGGTGTCAGGCGGCGCGTGACCTCCTAGCCGACCGGTAATGTTCGACGTCTTCGCGCCGAACCCGGTATCCCTGGCCGATGGAGGTGGCCGCTAACCGCTTCTCGACGATCGCTTTTCGGACCGCCCGGTCGGAGATCCCGAGCAGGTCAGCCGCCTGTCGTGTTCCGATCCACTCAGAGCGTGGCTCTAGTTCCGCGGTTGACGGTTTGACGATTCCGGTTGCGGCACTTCGCCAATCGAGGGAGGCCAGGTGAAGGGCGGTTAGGACGTTGGTTAGCTCTACGTCGGTTCCGCGAGTCATGACCCGGATCCGGGCTAGGCCAGCGAGGTCAGACAATCGGGCCGCAATTCGAGCTGGCACCAGCACCACCCGGCCACCCGGCTCGCCGTGAATGAAGTGCTCTGGGGTGCGGAACTCAGCTGGCATCGTCGACCACCAACCATGCCGCGAGAGTGGAGCCTTCGCGTTCTAACTCGACGGTGCCCAACTTCCCGGCCCAGTAGGCGACGACACCAACCTCACCCGTCTTCGCGACGCGGGGATCGTGTGCCTCGGCTTCCTGGTACCGCTGCATCGCGGTGTGTCGCCACGCCTGCGGCACATCTTCGAACCCGAAGCCCGCCGCCATAAACTCTTCGATCTTCTCCAGCGGGGCACCGGACAAGAGCAGCAATGTGTATTTGGTCCACCGGGGCTCGTGATCACTTCCGTCGTGAGTCCACAGCAGCCGATGCTCCGTCGCCATCACCATGGCTCCTCGCTGTCGCCGTCGTAGGTGAGTGGCGGCGGCGGTGGCGGCTTCTTCTGGCGCGGCTTGCGGCGTCCGAGGTCCGCATGAGTCAGAATGACGGCGCTGAGGCCGCATGACAGCTGGATCACCTCAGGGGTGTCGCGGGTCGTCATACCGACTCCAGTGGGCCGTAGACCTCGACGCGCAGTGTCGCCGCGGCGTCGTCGGCGTACACGCGGTAGTGGCCGCGGTCGGGTTGGTCGGGGTCGGTTGGACGCGGACCGGTAAACAGCAGCCGCTCACCGTGGTGAACCGGTACCGCCTGGAACGTGTGGTGGACATGGATGCCGCCATCGACGATCTCGACGGCGTGGACGGGGCGTCCGTCGCTGTAGCTCGTGAACTCGCGGACGGCGGCTCCGAGGTCCTGCATCGCGTCTGCGAGTGCGTCGGTCTCGTCGGGTAGGTCGTCGTTGGCGCCGTGTTCGCCGAGCCGGTCGTCGACCCATTCGTGGCAGGCGACGGACCGTCGAGCGGTCTCGATCAGCATGTCGGTAGCGAGGTTGGGTGAGCGAGTCATCGGGTTGTCTCCGTACTTGTGTCTGAACTGTCTGTTGTGTCTTTTGTGCTGGTCAGCGGCATTTGAATAACGCGACCCGTCTGATCCGTGTCTGAAACCGTGTCTGAATGCTTTTTTCGTTCAGACAGTTCAGACACTTCAGACACGGGTACGTACACACCTCGTGATTGCTTGTCGATCAACCCGTCGGTGTACATCCGTCGCAAATAGGTGCCGGCGTCGTTGTTGCTGATCTCGAGGTACGCGGCCAGTTCCATCGACGTCGTCTTGTCCCGCCCTTTGACGAACTCGAGCGCGCGGATGGTGCGGTCGGACTTGTTGTTCCGCTCACGGCGCTCGCCTGCATCGGACTGAGACTGTGCGAGCGTCGGCGACGACAGACGCCAGGACCCGTTGTCCATCAAGAGGGCGATCTCCGACTCGGGGACATCACGTCCCGTCACGTGGAGAATGGCTTCGTCGCTCTGCCGCTTGCGCTGCAGCAGGAGAACGAAGTCAGCCGCGCCAGCGAGACCCTGTGTCCCCGAAAGTGAGTCCACGAAGTCGTCGGACTCCATCTTTCGCGTGTGGTGAACCACCAGCAGAGTGGAGCCGGGATGGGCATCGGCGATCTCCTTGAGCTGCGCACCGATGCGGTAGTCGGCGACGTAAGCCTCTTCCCCGCTACGGCGAGACGGTTTGATCCGACCAAGGGTGTCGACGATGACCAGTGACCCGGGATGCCGGTCCATGAACTGGCGGATAGTCGCCAACTCGTTCCCAACCGTCATGGACGTCTTTGAGTGCATCCGCTTCGGGATCGAACCGTCACTCAGCAAGTGGCGGTAGCGACCCTGTAGGCGCCGTGGACCGTCCTCCAACGCCAGGTTCAACACGTCGCGCTGGGAAACGTCGATATGCCCAAGAGCCTTAACTCCGGCGGCACACGCCAGGCCGACTCCAGCGGTAAGCCAAGACTTACCAGCCTTGGGCGGCGCGACCAGGAATCCCATGCCCTCAGGAATGATCCCTGGCACCACCCAAGTGAGCGGCGGGAACGACATTGCGTCGAGGGCCTCGCCATCGATCATGTCGCCCAGGAGATCCGGGGGGCGATCCTCTGGGTGCTGGACTAGCGGATCGGACCAGTTCGGCCGCGGGGCGTCTGGGTTCATCTTTGCCGCAATCTCCTCGGCCCGAGCACACTCGCGCTCGAACTCCTCGCGATGCGCGGACTCCAGGTCCGTGCGCTGCTGCCTGCGGTGATCGCGCAGAGTCTGCTGCGCCGTCGTCAAATTCCTGGGGGCCTGAGCTTCCGAAGGTCTAGATCCCGGACGTGGCTCGTCGAACAGGTCACCCGTCGACAAGCCGACAGCAGCCAGCACCTCAGAGGTGTCGTCCGAATGCGAGAACACCAAGACCTTGCCGATATCGCGCGTGATGGTGACCGAGCGATCGGCGGCGGAGTGGCCCGGCGCCTGCGCAGTGGCCTTGTCGCCCCTCTCGTCGACAATCAACCCCTCGGCCCGGAACTTGTCCAAGACGCGCTCGTACGCCGTCACGCAGCATCACCGCCGAGGCGGTCTCGGCACACCGGACCGACGTGCTCGCGGACGGAGCGATCAGCGACCAACCACGAGCCACACTGGGTGCAGCGCACGGCAATCCGATAGCCGCGGTTCAGAAGCTCCTCGAGCAGTTCGCGTTCCCTGCGGTCGTCGGCGCTCAGAACCTCGGCCTGGACGCTATGATTGAGGAGATCCGCCGCAATGGATTTTGTTGTTCGCCTGCCCCTGGTTGCCCTGCCGGGGGCGGCGTCATTTCCGGGGCTCACCGGTTCGCCTCCATCGCTGCGTCGACCTCGTTCAAGTCGATGCGGACAACGCGAGAGCCAAGTCGGTAGGCAGTGAGACGGCCATCAGCGACCATGTTTTCGATCGTTCGGACTGTGACGCCGAGATATTCGGCGGCTACTTTCGGTTTGGCATAACGCCGCGGCAGCGTGGTTTCAGACATGTTTCTCCAGGCAGCATTGAGGAATCGAATGCGCTGCGGGAGTGTCACAACGCGCCGGAATGAAAGGGCCTCCAGTGCGACCCGGTGACCGGGGCGACTTACCGTCAGGAACCGCCGACGTGTGCGTAGTCCCATTATTACACAAGGTTCGGTGAAGTTTGCTGAACTGCAAGTTGATTCATCCGGCGGGATGGTGGCCCCGTCTACGAGCTGGTAGACGGGGCCACAGCGCGGACGATTAGTCGACCCGGACCACGGTCGTGGAGGGCTGGCACTCGTAGCTCGTGATGAAGTCGTGCACAGCAGTGAGGACGGCCGCGACTCCCGGCAGCGCCGCAACGGATCCCGGCTCGTCGGTGTAGACCTGGACGTAGTGGTGGCAACCTTCGCAGGCATCGTCCCAGTCGATGCCCGACCCCAGCACGACGTCGGTGAGGACCCCGTCCAGCCACCAGTCAGTACGGTCCACGAACGCCTTGGCGCCGCCGGCGGCGAATCGAGCGATCACCACAGTGTTCGATTCCTCGTCGGGGAACTGTGCGTGCAGCTCCTGCGGCGTGGGCGGCGATTCGACGATCGCCTTCGCGACGGATACGTGAGAAGGGGCGGTCACTTCGCTGCCACCGCCTCGGCCGAGGCGGCGTACTCGACGACCTGAGCCAGGATGGCAGAGAGCGCCTTTGCGTCGTCGACACTGAGGACGATCTGCTCATCAACACCACCGTCTTGCTCGACGAGATGCACGATGACATCAACAATCTCGGGGTGGTCGTCATCGGTCCACGCCAGGGCGCCGACGGTCAACTTCGGCCGGTGCGGCTCCCTCGACGAGTTCGTGTAGTCCGCGACCATGTGGTCACGGTGGTCCGGAAACTTGTTGTCGCACCACGCATACATGCAGCTCGCTGTGTTGCTCATCGGATCACCTCCGCGAGAGCGGAGCGGGCGTGCCCGATCGCGGCGACGAGCGCGTCAACCAGGTCGATGGCCTCATCGATCGACATGTACGCGTCTTCGTCGATCGCCCCCTCTGCGCCGGTGATGTGCACAAAAACCGAGGGGCCGCTGGTGGGATCGGTGATCACCACTCCAGCGCCGACCGTCAGGTCGCGTCGGCTCCGCCCGGAGAGGGACGCGGTCGAGTAGATCGACGACTCATGCTCGTCGTGGCCCGCCATCGTGACGGTGCACCAGCCGTACTCGCACATGCGAGGGACTTCGTCGGCTAGGAGTGGCGTGCTGTCAGGGGTGTGAACTACAGTCATGCTCAGTTCCTCAATTCATTGGCATGGGTTGCTTGGACTTGGCCCCGAGAAGCCGTTGGCGCGGCTTCCGGGGCATTTTTCTTGACCAGATCAGGGGTGCGATCTGGGAACATTTCGATGCCGCCTAGGTCTTCGGCGGCGCGGATGAACTCATAGCGGTCAGTCATCGCTTCTCCACAGACTGAAGGTGTGCGTCACGCCGCATCACCTAGACCCAGGGCCGAGCGCAGTTCTGCGGTCGGGACGACATAGCGGCTACCGACCTTGATGGTGCGTACTGGGAAACTCCCGCTTCGCGCGGCGGCGTAGGCGGTCGACGTTGCGATGCCGAGAGCGGCAGCAGCCGTCCTGAGATCGGTGGAAACGCCGAGTGCGGCGAATTCGTCGGGTGTCATGCGTTCTGTCTCCGTTCGGACTTTCGTGTTTTATCCCGTCTGCTGATCGGAACTATGATCAGTCCTACCACACGATCGGAGTTGTCGTTCGAAACCTCTATTCTGATCGGCATGTCGAACGAGGTGGACTGGTCCGGTGCCGTGGTGAACCGAATAGGCAAGACCGTACGAACGCTCAGAGGCGCGAGAACCGTGCAGTGGCTGTCGGACGAGACTCACGCCGTGGGCAAGCGCGTCGCGAAGGCCTCAATATCGGAGCTTGAGAACGGAAACCGGAAAGTAGTCGCGATCACCGATCTTCTGATTCTGGCCGCGGCGCTGCACGTGCACCCCATACAACTGCTCTACCCGGACATGCCCGATGGACAAGTAGACGCTCTGCCCGGACGTAGCGTGACGTCATGGGAGGCCGCACAATGGTTTTCGGGCGGACTGCAACAGTCGGCCATTCTGGTTGACCCCGATATCGACCCTGGTGTCTCAGCTTGGTCGCGTGAGCGTGAGCAACTCCAGCGCCGCATCAATCGCGTCCAACGGTCACTGGATATCCGGACCGCCCTCGATGCAGACGGCCGCGAGCGGTACCAGGCAGACCTCGACGAATACCAAGACAGGCTCCAGACCGTTGAGCGCCACATACGCGCCCTCGGAGGCGTGGTCGTCGAACAAGGACGGATCTAGTGCCCAGGCAGGCAAGGCCCGTCGGAACATGGGGAACGATCGCCAGAACGAAAGTCGGCAACAAGTGGCGCGCACGGGCCCGTTACCGCGATTACAGCGGCGCGACGCGGCTTGTGGAGCGAACCGGCACGAGTGCGACGGACGCCGAGAACACGCTTCTGGCCGCCCTACTGGCGATGAGTCCCACACCGACGTCGGCGGCCGAGATCACGGGCAACACCCTCATGCGAGACGTGGCGAAACAATGGCTTGCGGAACTCGAATCCAGCGAGGAGCCATACGCCCCCACCACGATCGCTCTGTACACCGAGACCGTCCGCAACCACGTCTTGCCCGGCATCGGGGATCTGCGGGTTCGTGAGGCCAACGCCCCGGCGCTAAATCGGTTCGTTCTCGACGTACGGTCACCAGCTATTCGCAAGCGATGCAAGGTGGTGACGAAGTCGATGATGGCGTTGGCAATCGTTCACGGCGCCATCGACGCGAACCCCGTGACCGCCCTGGCCGACCGCAGTCGCCGAGGCAAAGGCAACGCGCGCCCCAAGGCGCCGGTCCGAACTCTGTCGATTGTCGAGCTGCACCAGCTCCGAACGAACGTCACTCAGTGGTGTGGCGGCAATCGCTACGGATCACCACGAGGCGCAGATCTGCCCGACCTGTTCGACACCCTCGCCGGCACCGGCCTGCGGATAGGTGAGGCGCTGGCGACGCGTTGGTCCGACCTAGACCTTGATGCGCCGACGCCTACTCTCACGGTCACTGGGACGGTCGTACGTGGCACCAGACAGCCGTTCCCCAAGTCGTCGTCGAGCCACCGAACCGTCGTGCTCCCCGCCTTCACCGTGGCGGCACTTCGGCGGCAGCGCGAGCGTGACATTCCCACCGACTGCGATCTGGTCTTCCCGTCCCGCACGGGCGGTCCCCGGTCGACCAACAACGTCCGACGACAGATCCGAGAGGCCCGCGGCGCCGAGTTCGAATGGGTCACACCGCACACGTTTCGCAAGACCGCCGCGACGATCATCGAACGGTCGGTTGATGTCGATGCCGCAGCCGCCCAGCTCGGCCACTCGGGGACAGCTGTCACCCGTCTGCACTACATCTCCCGCGCCGCCGTAGCGCCCGACCTGCGTCACGCCCTCGACGCCCTCGCACCCGATTCTGATGGGTTACTGGTGGAAACAACGAGAGACGGCACTCCCGATGATCTCGGAAGTGCCGTCTGACCTGCTCTTTATTGTGCGCCCGAAGGGATTCGAACCCCTAACCTCTTGATCCGTAGTCAAGTGCTCTATCCGTTGAGCTACGGGCGCGTGCTTTTCAGTTGTGGCGGTCCGGCCCCGCGAGGGGCCGATGCCGTGGCGGAGGCGAGAGGATTTGAACCTCCGGTCCCGTTTTAGCGGGACAATTCATTAGCAGTGAATCCCATTCGGCCGCTCTGGCACGCCTCCAGCGAGTCCTTGCGAACTGCCGAACGCAAAGGTTACACACGGGTTGACTTGCGGAGCAAACCGGTTGGTGACGTGGCGATATGCCGCCTAGATTTGAGCACGTGACACCACGAATCCGTCCCGATCTGGCCACCGTGCCCGCCTACGTGCCGGGCAAGACCTTCCCCGGATCGGTCAAGCTCGCGAGCAACGAGGTCACCTTCGGGCCGCTGCCCAGCGTCGCCGCGGCCATCGCCGACGCCGCCGCCTCGCTCAACCGCTACCCCGACAACGGGATGGTCGAGCTCACCGAGGCCCTCGCCAAGAGGCTGGGTGTGACGCCCGACAACATCCAGACCGGCTGCGGCTCGGTGAGCCTGTGTCAGAACCTCATCACCATCACCACGACACCCGGCGACGAGGTGCTGTTCGGTTGGCGGTCGTTCGAGACCTATCCGCTCGCGACCCGTGTCGCCGGCGCGACACCGGTCCAGATCCCGCTCACCGGGGATCACACCTACGACCTCGCCGCCATGGCCGAGGCGATCACCGAGCGCACCCGCCTGATCTTCGTCTGCAACCCCAACAACCCGACCGGCACCATCGTCACCGCCGACGACCTGGTCGACTTCCTCGACCGTGTGCCGCCGGAGATCGTGGTCGCGCTCGACGAGGCCTACATCGAGTACGTGCGGCCGTCGCAGGCGCAGAGCTACGACGCGATCGAGCTGCACCGCCGCTACCCGAATCTGGTCGTCCTGCGGACCTTCTCGAAGGCCTACGGGCTGGCGGGCCTGCGCATCGGGTACGCGATCGCCGACCCGACCGTCATCGACGGCCTCCGTCGCGTGCACGTGCCGTTCAGCGTCAACACGCTCGCGCAGGCCGCGGCCGTCGCCTGCCTGGCCGCCGACGACGAGTTGCTCGCCCGGACCGAGGCGGTCGTCGCCGAGCGTGACCGCGTGACCACTCGTCTGCGCGACCTCGGCTACCGGGTCGCCGACTCGCAGGCGAACTTCGTGTGGATCGACCTGGGCGCCGATGCCCTCGATTTCGCCGCCGCGAGCATCGACCACGGCGTCGTGATCCGCCCGTTCGCCGGCGACGGTGTGCGGGTCACGGTCACCGAGGCGGCCGAGACCGACGTGTTCCTCGCGTTCGCCGAGAACTGGGCTCGCGAGCACAGGGCCGGCGAGCATCGCTGACGCACCCCGCACCGAGGGTCTCGGGTTCGCCCAGTGTGCGCGAACCCGCGGGTGCAACATGTTCCCGCACTATCTCGAGGTCGCCGGCTGGCTCGCACTCGCGGCGGTGACGCTGGCATGGATCGCGATGGCCGTCTACGTCACGATCGATCTCGTGCGCCGCGAGGTGGCATCGCGACCGCGACGACAGCGACTCGCCCTGATCTGGCTCGTGCCGATCGTCGGCGTCGCGGTCCACCTGCTGGCCACCCGCCGCGACGCCGGCTGACCGCCTCACCCGACCGTGTCGTCGACGACCACGACGACCTTGCCGGAGATCTGACCCCGTGCCGCGCGGGCGTGGACGTCGATCAGTCCCGTGAACGAGACCCGTTCTGCGACATCGACGGTCAGTTCACCCCGATCGATGCGGGTGGCGAGCTCGGCCAGCTGAGCGGCGTCGCTGCGCACGTACATGTCGACGCCTCGGACACCGCGGGCGGCATCGGCCGGGGCGGGCATCCACACGGTGGTGTTGACCACGACACCGCCGTCACCGACCAGGGCGGCGAGCGCGGTGAGACGGTCGCGGTCGATCGCCGCCAGGTTCAGCAGGACATCGACCGGCTCGGTCACCGCGTCGAGCAGATCGGTCGCGGTGTGGTCGACGATCTCGTGGGCGCCGGCGGCCGTGACCCGCGCACGGCTCGACGGACCCGCGGTGGCGATGACGTGTGCGCCGGCGGCGGCAGCCAACTGCACCGCATAGCCGCCGACAGCGCCACCGGCTCCGTTGACCAGGATCCGTTGTCCCGCACGTAGTCCGGCGTGCTCGAACAGTGCCTGCCAGGCCGTGAGACCCACCAGCGGGAGTGCGGCCGCGTCGGCGAGAGGGATGGACGTCGGCGCGGGCGTGAGCCCGTCGACCGCGGCGACGACGTATTCGGCCGATGCACCGTCGGGGGCGAACGGCAGGAACCCGATCACCCGGTCACCGACGGCGAACCGGTCCGCGCCGCCCCCGAGGGCGTCGACGACACCGGCGACGTCGAGGCCGGGAACGTGCGGGAGGTCGACCGGGATCGGCCCTTGCATGGCGCCCGCACGGATGGTGCCGTCGACGCTGTTGAACGACGTCGCGGCGACGCGGATCCGCACCTGGCCCTCGGCGGGCTCCGGCCGGTCGACCTCCTCGTACCGCAGGGTGTCGGGGCTCCCGTACTCGTGGAATCGCAGTGCCTTCATGGTCTCGACCTCTCTCACGTCCTCGATGTGCTGCGAATTCGAAGCACATCGAGAACGGTAGACCTAGTACGAATTCGAAGCAAGTGTTTCGAATGCGAAGCACGTCGTAGGGTCGTTCCATGTCCGACCACCCCGCACCTCTCGACCGGACCCAGCTGGAGGCCTACTTCGCGCTGATGGATGTGGCCGGCCTGCTCCGACACGCGGTGGAGCAGCAGCTCCGCGACGCGGGCGACCTCAGCTACGTGCAGTTCCAGCTCCTGGCACGCCTGGGGCTGAACTCACCGACCGGCAGCGAACGGATGACCGATCTCGCCGACGGCGTCGTGTACAGCCGCAGCGGGTTGACCTACCAGGCGGGACTGCTGGAGAAGGCGGGCCTGGTGACCCGCGCACCCTCGACCGACGACGAACGCGGGGTCACGGTCACCATCACCGAGAGCGGCCGCGACCGCCTGACCGCGGTGCTGCCCGGGCACACCGCGGTGCTGCGGGATCAGCTCTTCGGACCGATGTCGACCGACGCCCCGGAGGCGTTGGCCGCGTTGCTGTCGCCCGTGCGGGCGCACATGCGCTCCGCGCCGCCACGATCGGCCGCGCGTCGACGGTGAGCGGGAGTGCGTCGGGCTAGAGCCCTCGGGCGATGGTGGGCCACAGTTCGGGCAGGTCACGCGACCAGTACGCCCAGGAGTGGGTGCCGATCAGCGGGAAGCTCTCCGTCGCGGGGACGTTGTTGGCGCGCAGGGTGACCGCGAACTCCAACGAGCACCGGTAGGCGCCGCTCTCGAGGCCCGACGCGGCGAACAGCTGCTGCTGGCGCGACATCCCCGGATCGAGCGGGGCGGTGAAGTCGAGCGGTCCGATGGCCCCCGACCCGGCCGAGATGTAGAGGTTCTTCCCGCGCAACTTGTCGAGGTGCAGGCTCGGATCGTGTGCGGCCCAGTTCGGCCCCTGGATCGGACCCCACATGTTGGTGGCGTCGCCGCCGTCGCGCGCGACCGTGGCGCGGACGTAGGCCTCGTTGAGCAGACCGCTGACCGGTGGACAGCCGCTGAGCGACGCGGCACCGGTGTAGAGGTTCGGGTGGCGGAAGGTGAGGGCGAGCGCGGCCTGGCCGCCCATCGACAGACCGACGATCGCGTTGCGGCCGTTGCCGTTGTAGTACCGGTCGATCAGCGGGGGGAGCTCCTCGGTCAGGAACGTCTCCCACATCGGCTGGCCGACCACGGGGTCCTTGCGGTCCCAATCGGTGTAGAACGAGCCCTTGCCGCCCGACGGCAGCACCACGTTGACGTTCTTGTCCTCGAAGAACTTCACCGCGTTGCCCTTGGTGATCCAGTCGCTGACCGCGCCGGTCGCGCCGGCACCGTCGAGCATGTAGACCGTCGACCGCGAGACCGACGTGTCGCGGGGCAGCAGCACCGAGACGCTGACCTTGCCGCGCATGGCCGGGGAATCGACGGTGAGGTCGAGATGCCGGGGCGTGACCTTGGTGACGGTGTCAAGGGTCGCCACCGTCGGGGCGGGCGCAGCAGGGGCCGCGGACGCGATCGGCCCGACGAGCACGCCGGACCCCGCGAGGAGTCCGGCCGCCATCAGGATCGGGGCGGCGGCACGGAGCAACCCCCGAGCACGCACACCCACACCATGTCGTGACACCTGAGAACCCCTCACGGCCGATCACCTCCCCCGACGCGACCTCGAGCCGCACTTCACTACAGCGAGAGTACCGAGCGATCCGACGCCGAACAGCGATCTATCGTGGATCGGCATACTTCAGGTCGGTCACGATTGGGCCACCACGACGCAACGGAGGCGCCCACCGTGCTCGAACCCGACGCGTTCGCCTTCGAGGCCACGGTCGGGGTCCGGTGGTCCGACGCCGACAGCACCGGCGCGATCAACGACGCCCGCCTGGTCACCCTGATGGAGGAGGCGCGGGTGGCGTGGCTGCTCAGCGCGGGCGCGGAGTACCGACCCCTGATCACCAGCGCGATGATCGTCACCGTCGGCGTCCGGTTCCATCGCCGCCTCACGCATCGGGACGGTCCGTTGCGCATCGGGATGTGGATCGACCGGTACCGGTCGGTCGACTTCGAGATCGGCTACGAGATCCGCGCGGCGGCGAACCCCGCCGGCTCCGCACCGGCGTGCACCGCCACGACGCAGATGGCCGTCGTCGACATCGAGAACCACACCCTGCGACGCCTCACCAGCGAGGAGAAGGGCCACCTGTCGGCGTGGTCGCGCCCCGCCTGAACCCCTGCTCCACACTCGCCGCTTCGTCCGTTTTCCGCCGTTCCGTCCGCTTTCGGTTCCCAGGAAACTCACAGTCCTGCAATCGATTACGCGGGCACAATCGGTGTCGTGCCTGTGTCGCCACACCAGGGTGTGTCCCTGCTCGACGGGTGGTTCCCGCTCACGCTGCAGATTCTCGCCGCCGTCGTCCTCGTCGTCGCCGTCGGATGGAGGACCCGCCGCTGGCGCCTCCTCTGGTTCCCGATCGCCGTCGTCGTTGCCGTGGGCGGCGCGTGGGCCGTGCACCTCTATTTCGACTCCGAGGGCCTCGCGACCGACCCCGCCCCCTGGCAGCTGTGGGTGTGGGTGGGCCTGAGCATCGGTGCGCTCGCGGTACTCGTCCTGGGTTTCACGACCGCGCGGTGGTGGCGACGTGGCGTGACGCTGGTGGCGGTGCTGCTGACCGTCCTCACGACCTCGGTCATCCTCAACCAGTGGGTGGGCTACTACCCGACGCTGTCGGCCGCCTGGGGTGCGATCACCGCCGGACCACTGCCCGATCAGGTGTCGGCGTCCGCCCTGCCGTCACTGCGCTCCACCACGCGCACGAAGGGTGCGGTCGTCCCGATGACGACCACCGACTCGATCAGCCACTTCGCGCATCGCACCGAGTACGTCTACCTGCCGCCCGCGTGGTTCCGCGGAGCGACTCCGCCCGCCTTGCCCGTGGTGATGATGATCGCCGGCGAGTTCAACACCCCGTCGGACTGGATCCGCACCGGCGACGCCATCTCGATCGCCGACACCTACGCGGCGAAGCACGGCGGTGAGGCACCGGTGCTCGCGTTCGTCGACGCCGGGGGCTCGTTCAACAACGACACCGAGTGTGTGAACGGTCCACGCGGCAACGTCGCGACCCATCTGACCGACGAGGTCCGCCCGGCCGTGATCTCGCAGTTCCACACCGCGTCGACGGCGGCGCAGTGGGGCATCGTCGGATGGTCGATGGGTGGTACGTGCTCGGTCGATCTGACCGTGATGCACCCCCATCTCTTCTCGAGCTATGTCGACATCGCGGGTGACGCGGCGCCTGTGGCAGGGACCGCGGCCCAGAGCGTGCAGCGACTCTTCGGCGGGAACGCCTCGGCGGCAGCGTCGTTCGACCCGGCGACGGTGATGGCGCGTCACGGGCCGTACGTCGGGGTCTCGGCACGGTACGAGGAGGCCGACCAGAAAGGGATGCCGCGGTGGCGCGGCAACCATGCCTTCCACGGCGGCGGGAAGCATCCCCCCGGCGGGCAGCAGGGCGGCGCGGGTGCCGGTCTCGGCGGACGCGGTGACGGGGGGACCAACGATCAATCGCAGGCCGCGGCGGCGTTGTGCGCCGACAACCGCAAGGTCGACATCACCTGCACCATCGACACCCGACCCGGCCGACACTCATGGCAATTCGCCGCGGGCGCGCTCCAGGACACCCTGCCGTGGATCTCCCACCAGATCGGTGTCACCGGCTCCTGACACGCCAGTTGGGCACGTAACGACCGCAGTTGGGCACGTAACGACCGCAGTTGGGCACCCGCGCCCCACGTGCTCGGCCAACTGCCCAACTGCGGGAGTTACGTGCCCAACTGACGGGATTACGTGCCCAACTGACGGGGTGGGGTGCCCGAGGGTCAGCGGGGCTTGGGCCCGTCGGTCGAGGACAGGCGGAGGATGTTGCCCTGCAACACATCCCGGTAGATGCGCAGCTGTTCCTCGCCGGAGCGCACCTGCTCGGTGAGTCGCTTGGTGTTGTCGGCGGAGATCTCGCGGTCACCCGAGCGGGCGACGAGACGGTCGATGCGGTCGTCGATGGTGGCGGTGTGCGCGAACTCCGCGAGCACCCTCAGCTCCACCGCCGCCGACTCGACCACCTCGGCCACCGACGCCAGTGCGGCGACCCGCTCGACGAGTTCACCCCACACCGGCCGCAGCGCGCCCTCGCGTCCGTCGATGTGCGAGGTGAAGTCGGCGTCGAACCCGGCCGCGCGCCGACTGGCGTCGAGATCGATGCGGATGGTGCGCAATGCGATCACGTCGGCGGCGATGTCGGCGAGTTCGGCGTGCAGGTCGACAGCGGTGCGCTGGATCTCGAAGTGTTCGGAATGCCATGCCGGACAACGCATCACCCGGTCGTAGAACGAACCGGCGGCGAACAGGATCGTCTCGTAGCCGTCGACGAAGCGGGCGTCCTCGGAGGTGGTGAAGGTGTCGGTGTCCCCGACGAGCTCGGCGACCCATCGATGTCCGCGCTCGAGTCCTGCTCGCGCAGCGGCGGATCCGACCATCCCGGCGACCCGGTCGATCGCGGCGGTTCCGGCGCGACGGACGTAGCCACCGGAATCGACGTTGGGTGTCGGGGTGTAGGTGAGTCCCAGGAACAATCGCTCGCGGTCGGCGAGTTCGAGGTGGACACCCTCGCGGCGTTCGCGCCGGATCCCGCGGATGCTGGTCGAGAAGATGCCCTTGCCGTTGACGAGGGATTTGCGGGCGTCGTCGAGCCGACGCACGAACGTGTTGCGACGACTCCGCAGCACCGGCGCGACCATGCCCGGGATCATCGGGTTGCCGAGCTGGGCCTCGATGGCGTTGACGGTGCGGTGCATCCGGCGCAGTTCACCGAAGCCGCCGCGACCGTCCCCGAGAACGGTGTGCGCCGTGGGGATCGGGAGACCGGAGGACATGCGGCGGGTCATGATCGCCCGGGCGGGTTCGGTGAGGTGACCGGAGGCGATGATGACGGCGGCGGAGTCGGACAGTTCGGGATGCGGGCCCGGGATGATCGAGCGCTCGCACCAGCGTCGGATCGCGGCGGCGTCGACCCCGGGGGTGTCGGCACGAGCAGCGTCGGGCCGGTCCGGGGTGTCGCGATCGGGGCTGGTCACACCGTCGATGGTACGGATCGGACGCGCTCTCGACCGCTGGGACGACGCCAGATGACCGACGTCACGCGATGCAGTGCCCACGCGATCGGGGCGGTGATGACCGTCGTCACCACGAACACGCCGACCGTCGACCCGGTGAAGGTGCGGTAGTCGAGGACGTCCATCACGATCTCCAGCACGAGGAGGTGGGTGAGGAAGAACTCGTAGGAGATCTCACCGAGCCATACGATCATCGGCCGCGACAGCAGGCGGTCGATCCACGAGCCCGGTGGCCCGAGGACGAGCGCGCCGACGAGGCACATCGCCGCGCCCAGGTAGAGCATGAGCTTGATGACGGTGGCCGACATCGTCGTCGGGGTGATGGTGGGTTCGCCGGCGAAACCGGCGGAGCTGAGTTGGAAGAGCAGCACCGCGATCAGCACGAGGAGCGTCGGGTTGGCGCGCACCGACATCTGCACCGCGACGGCCAGGATCATCCCACCGACGAACCAGCTGAGGAAGGCCGGTGGCCACAGCCGCGCCGTCGGATCGATGCCCGACCCGCTGTGGGTCGCCAGCGCCCACAGCGGCGAGATCGTCAGCAGCGCCACCAGGCTGACCAGCACCAGGTCGGGGCGCCACCGCCGGCGGCAGACGATCGCGGTGATCACCCATCCGATGGCGGGCAGCGCGAGGTAGAAGACGACCTCCACCGCGAGACTCCACATCTGCGTCAGTGCGGTGTGCAGGTGTCCGAAGCCGTAGATCTGGGTGAGTGTGAGGTTGCGGACCAGGCCGCCGACGCCCCGGCCGAACTCGGAGTCGTCGGTGCGGAACCAGGCGTAGACGGCGTAGACCACGAGCACCGTGACCCAGTAGGCGGGCAGGATGCGGCGCACCCGGTGATCGGCGTAGCGCCGCAGCGACGGTGAGCCGGCGCCCTGGGCGAGACCCGAGATCCACGGGCGGAACAGCAGGAACCCCGACAGCGTGAAGAAGATCGGCACGCCGATCTCGAGGCGCGCGAGGATCCGACCCGGCAGGTCATCGGTGTAGTGACCGGTCCAGAAGGCCGCGTGCGAGGCGCACACCAGAAGCGCCGCGACACCGCGGATCCCGGTGAGCGACGACGAGAGGCGCAGCGCCGGTGTGGCGTTCGCCGTCTCGCTCAGTGCGCGCCCGTGGTCGTGAGCAGGGCCTGCGCCACCCTTTCGAGCGCGGCGACCCGACTACCCTTCACCAGGACCGCGTCCCCGTCCCCGAGATCGCCGAGGGCCAGCACGGCGTCGTCGATGTCGGCGACGTGGGTGGCGCGCGGACCGTAATCCGGCGCGTCGACGGCGATCACGTCGATCCCCAGTTCGGCGGCGCGGTCGCTGATCGCGAGGTGTTCGGCGCGCGCGGTGCCGCCGAGCTCGGCCATGACACCCAGGACGGCGAGCTTGCGGTTGCCCGTCAGCCCGGCCAGCGCCTCCAGTGCGGCGACCATCGACGTCGGGTTGGCGTTGTAGGAGTCGTTGAGGATCTGCACACCGGAGTCGGTGCGCGACAGTTCCATGCGCAGACCGGAGATCGCCGCACCCGACAGGCCCTCGGCGATGCGATCGACACCGAGCCCGATCCCGCCGGCGACCGCCGCCGCGGCGAGCGCGTTGTGGACCTGGTGACGGCCGCGCGCCTGCATCGACACCTCGATCGACCCCCAGGGGGTGTGCAGCACGAAGGTGGGTCGGAGTTCGGCGTCGACACGGATGTCGGTGGCGCGGACATCGGCGGTGGGCGCCGACCCGTAGGCGATGACCCGCGCCGAGGTGCGTGCCGCCATCGACACCACCTCCGCCTGATCGGCGTTGAGCACGGCGAGACCGTCGTCGGGGAGCGACGCGATGAGCTCGCCCTTGGCCTGCACGATCGAGGCGATGTCGCCGAACAGTTCGAGGTGCACGCCGTCGACCCGGGTCACGACACCGATCGTCGGATGGGCGATCTCGCAGAGTGTCGCGATGTGGCCGACACCGCGCGCACCCATCTCCACCACGACGGCCTCGGTGTCATCGGGGGCGTTGAACAGGGTCAGCGGCAGGCCGAGCTCGTTGTTGAACGAGCGCTCGTTGGCCGCGGTCCGCAGACCCGTCGACAGGACGCGCGCCAGGAGGTCCTTCGTCGAGGTCTTGCCGACCGACCCGGTGACGCCGATGACAGGGCCGGTGACACGGTCACGGGCCGCCGTGCCGAGGCGGGCGAGCGCCGTCGCGGTGTCGTCGACCTCGACGACGGTCACCCCCGGGACGTCGACCGGGGTCGAGGCCAGGGTCACGCTCGCACCCGCGGCCACCGCGGTGCCGATGAACTCGTGACCGTCTCGTGCGGCCACGATGGGCACGAACAGCTGACCGGCGGTGATGGTGCGCGAGTCGATGCCGGCGCCCGACACCGTCGTGTCGGGGCCGATCAGGCGACCACCGGTCGCCGCGGCCACCTGCGTTGCTGTGAATTGCACGCATCGAAACTACTCCGCGGCAGCGCTGACCCCTGCCGAACCCGTTCGCCGGTGCCGGGCACGTCTCTCGCGACCGATGGGTGGGCAACCGTATGGTGAGGGCATGCTGACCCCCGCCACCACCGGCGGATCGCCTGATCGTCACCGCCTGGTGGTCCTGTTCGGCGGAGTCTCGGCCGAACACGACGTGTCGTGTGTCACGGCCGCGCACGTCCTCGCCGCCGCCGATCGCGACCGCTTCGACATCGTTCCCGTCGGGATCACCCGCGAAGGGGTCTGGACCCGCAACGACGCCGCCATCGCCGCCATGGCCGAGCAGCGCGCGCTGCCCGATCACCTCGAGCCGGTCGGCACGGCGCTGCAACCGCTGGCCGCCGTCAGCGAGGGCGATCTCCCGGTGGTCGTGCTGCCGCTGCTGCACGGACCCCACGGCGAGGACGGGACCGTGCAGGGCATGTTGGAACTCGCCGGTGTGCCCTACGTCGGCAGCGGGGTGCTGTCGTCGGCGGTGTGCATGGACAAGGCGATGGCCAAGGTCGTCACGGCGCAGGCGGGGATACCGCAGTGCCGGTGGCTGGAGTACCGCGACGGCGTCGGTGACCGCGCCGAGCTCGAGGCCCGCGCGATCGCCGAACTCGGCGCGCCGCTGTTCGTCAAGCCCGCCAATCTCGGTTCCTCGGTGGGGATCTCGAAGGCACACGACGCCGCCGAGCTGACCGCGGCGATCGATCTGGCGTTGACCTACGACGAGGTCGTCGTCCTCGAGGAGGCCGTCACCGGACGGGAGATCGAGGTCGCGGTGCTGGGCAACGAAGCACCCGAGGCATCGCTTCCCGGCGAGGTGCTCCCCGGTGCGGAGTTCTACGACTACGCCGACAAGTACCTCAACGGCACTGCGGGACTGCAGATCCCGGCGAAGCTGACCGACGACGAGATCGCGGAGGTCCGCGCTCTGGCCGTCTCGGCGTTCACCGCGATGCGCTGCTCGGGGATGGCGCGCGCCGACTTCTTCTACGAGGAGGACGGGCGCGGCTGGCTTCTCAACGAGGTCAACACGATTCCCGGTTTCACACCGTCGTCGATGTACCCGAAGATGTGGGAGGCGACCGACCTGCCGTACCGGGACCTCATCGACCGACTGGTCGACCTGGCGCTGGCCCGCCACCGCCGTCGGTCCGGTTTCTCGACCTCCCACTGACGCCGCACGTGGTCGACAACGGTACGAGCGGACCGCAGGTACGCGGACAGATCTGGCGCGACGGCGAGCCCGTCGACGGTTTCGAGTTGGCGAAGGTGTCGGACTGCATCGACGACCCCTCGACGATGATCTGGGCCGACCTCGTCGACCCGTCCCACGAGACCCTGAGCGCGCTCGCCGATGAACTCGACCTCAACCGCTGGGCGGTCGAGGATGCCCTCGCGGCCTCGGAGCGGGTCAAGGCCACCGGCTACGCGCACCACACGTTCATCACCGTGTACGCGGTGGCGTTCGACGGCGCGGCCGCCGCGCCGGACTCCGAGCTCGACGTCGAGTTCGCCGAGAACGCACTGAAGGTGCAACGGATCTCGATGTTCCTCGTCGGCAACGCGCTCATCACCGTCCGTCTCACCGCGGGACGCGATGCGGCCGACGATCGTTCGGCGGTGTTCGACATGGACGACGTGGTGGCGCGGTGGGACGAGATCGGGGGTCTCGAGCGCGGGGTCGGGTCGCTGCTGCACGGACTCCTCGACGTCGTCGTCGACGGTCACTTCGAGGCCGTGCAGCAACTCGACGACGCGATCGAGGATCTCGAGAGCATGTTGTTCGACGACTCGACGGGGTCGCGATCGCTGCAACGTCGCACCTACCTGCTGCGCAAGAACCTGGTCGCGCTGCGCCGGGTGGTGTTGCCCATGCGGGAGGTGGTGTCGCTGATCCAGCGCCGGCGCGACGCCCTCGGCTCGTCCGACCGGCTCGACGCCGAGTTCACCGACCTCTACGACCACGTGCTGCGGGCCACGGAGTGGACCGAATCGCTGCGCGACATGGTGACCACCGTGTTCGAGACGAACCTGTCGCTGCAGGACGCGCGGCTGAACACGGTGATGAAGAAGCTCACCGGGTGGGCGGCGATCATCGCCGTGCCGACGGCCATCACCGGTTTCTACGGCCAGAACGTGCCCTTCCCCGGTTTCGAGCACACCGCCGGTTTCGTCACGAGTGTCGTGCTGCTGCTGACCGCGATGGTGGTCCTCTACGTCTTGTTCAAACGCCGCGACTGGCTCTGAACCGCACGTCACCCCCACCCTCACCGCGAACATTCCGCTTCAGGCGGAGCGGTATCTCACACTGGATCCGGACGTACCGGTCCGTACCGTGGAGGCATGCGAGTACTGGTCACCGGTGCAACCGGCTACGTGGGGTCACGACTGATCACCGAACTGCTCTCCGCTGGGCACGAGGTGGTCGCGGCGTCCCGTAAGCCCGACGGCCTCGCCGCGTTCGGCTGGTACGACGACGTGTTGCCCGTCGCCCTCGACGCCACCGACCGGACCGCCGCGGCCACCGCCTTCGGCGCCATCGGCCACGTCGACGTCGTCTACTACCTCGTCCACGCGATCGGACAGTCCGATTTCCGCAGCACCGACAACGCGTCGGCCCGCAACGTCGCCGAGGCCGCTCGCGACGCCGGCGTCTCGCGCATCGTCTACCTCGGCGGATTCGTACCCGACGGCGAGAAGCTCTCCGAGCACCTCGAGAGCCGCGCCGAGGTCGCCGATCATCTGCGCGTCGACGACGGTCCGGAACTGGTGTGGCTGCGCGCGGCGGTCGTGGTCGGCGCCGGGTCGACCTCCTTCGAGCTCGTCCGCTACCTCGCCGACCGCCTGCCGGTCATCCCGCTGCCGGCCTGGGCCGACAACAAGATGGACCCGATCTCGGTCCGCGACATCTGCTACTACCTCGTCGCCGCAGCCGATCCCGACACCCTGCCCGCCGGCGACTACGACGTCGCCGGGGCCAACAAGTCGAGCTACCGCGAGCTGCTGTTCGCCTACCTGGCCGCGGCGCACAGGCGTCGTATCCCGTTGCCGCTGCGCGGATTCGGCACCGGGTTGGCGTCGCTCGTCAGCAGTTCGCTGGTGCCCGTCCCGACCGGCCTGACCGCCGACCTCGTCGCGTCGCTGGACTACCCGATGTACGCCTCCGAGGACCGCATCCGGTCGATCGTGCCCGACCCGCCCGGCGGCCTGCTCACCGTGACCGAGGCGGTCGAACGATCCGTGGAGAGCGGACCGGCGTTGCCGGTCAACAAGCTCACCGACATCCACCACCTCGCCGACTCCGACCCCGTGTGGGCCGGTGGCGACCTGCTCCGGGTGCGTCGCGTCGCGGCGACCCTGATCGGCTCGGGCGGATGGGACCATGTCGAGAAGCTCGGGGCCGGTCTCGTGTTGTCCAACGGAACGGCGGCCGGCGCGGTCCGCACCGGCGTGGATCTCGCGCTGTCGTCCTTCCACAAGATCGCGCCGCGCGTAGGACGGTGACACGATGACGACGATGGTCACTCAGGGTTGGGACGAGCTGCGGGGCGCGGTGTTGCACCGCGAGCCCAGTCACCCGGGCGAGGATCCGGCCGTGATCCGCCGACGGCGCATCGTGGTCGTGGTGTTCCTGCTGATCGGCAGCGTGTTCCTGGCGTTGTCGCTCTCGACCGAGCCCGGCGCGTCGATCTTCTACGTCTACACCCTCGCCCTGGCCGCCACGTGGGTCATCGGGGCGGCGCTGTCGCGACCGCTGCACCTCGGTCGCATCACGTGGCGTGGTCACCGGCGCCGCCCGGTGCTGACCGGCCTCGGCGTCGGCCTCGGGCTCGGACTGGTCTTCGTCCTCGGCGGGTTGGTGGTGCGCCTGATCCCGCCGATCCACGATCTGATCGCCAACGTCTTCGAGCACGCCACCAAGGGCAATCTGACCGTCGTCGTGGTCATCGCGCTGGTCAACGGCATCGCCGAAGAGATGTTCTTCCGCGGCGCGCTCTACTCGGCGCTGGGCCGGCACTACCCGGTGATCTTCTCGACCCTGATCTACATCGTGGTCACCCTGGCCAGCGGCAACCCGATGCTCGGTTTCGCCGCGATCCTGTTGGGACTGGTCGCCGCCATCGAGCGCCGCGCCACCGACGGCATCCTCGCGCCCATGCTCACCCACGTCGCGTGGACCGCGGTGATCCTGTTGGCGCTACCACCCATGTTCGGGGTCTGAACCCGGCGTACCCGGCAGAACCGTTCATTCGGTCGTAAACTGCGTTCGTATGAACGCTCCGGTGTCCGGTGATGTCACCCTCTCGGTCATCGTGGCGGCCAAGGACGCCGAGACCCTCATCGAGGACTGCCTGACCTCGGTGCTGCCGCAGCTCCGACCCGGCGACGACATCGTGGTGATCGACGACCGTTCGTGCGACGCCACCGCCGAGATCTGTGCCCGCCTCGGCGTTCGCCTTCTTCTCAACTCCCACGCGCCCGGGCCCTACGGCGCGCGCAACCTCGGCGCCGCGCTCGCCACGACCACCGCGCTCGTCTTCTTCGACACCCGGTGTCGTGCGCTCGACGGCTGGTTGGAATCGCACCGTGACGCGCTGCGTGACGCCGACCGTCCGGTGATCTCCTACTCCGACATCGAGGTCGAGCAGACACCCGACATCGCCGCCGCGATCGCCCGCCACCTCAACCCGTTCAGCGCCCGCACCTACGCCCACGCCGGCTTCTACCCCGCCTGCAATCTGGGCATCGATCGTGAATTCTTTTGGCGGGCAGGCGGGTTCGAAGAGATTCGCGGTGGCGCCGACGTCGGGCTGTGTTCTCGTGCCACCGATCTCGGCGTGGCGTTCGCCGTCGACCCGGCCACGCGTGTGGTGTGGCATCCCCGTGAGCGATTCGCCGAACTGCGCGAGCAGTACCGGAGGTACGGGACGTCGAGTTTTCGCCAGCGCCGACGCTGTGCGCCCCTGCTCGTCCTCGACACCGCCATCTTCCTGGTCCTCCGAGCACTCGGCACCGCGATCGGCCCACCGTCGTCGCGGTCGTCGCTGCGTGCCCGCCTCGGCGCAGGACTGATCCAGGCCGATTTCGAGGTGGCGGTTCTCCGTGCCGCCGCATCCGATGCGGCCGCGGCCCTGCGACGGACGGCCTGAGAGCCGAATCCGCTCAGGAATCTCTCGCCTGACGACCACGCCATAGACGGGCGCGTCCACACCCGGTCCATCCGAGTGCGGGTCCGTCGGAGCCCGGTGAGCTGTACTCATCCACTACTGGACGGCCACATCCTCGATATTAGTTGGCCAGCCACACATATCCTGTTATTGTTTGGCCAGCCACATAAAACGAACATCTCGAGGAGACCCCCATGCAGGCCATTCAGTTCGATCGCTTCGGAACCACATCGGAACTGCACCTCGCCGAGGTCGACGTACCGCAGGTCGGTCCGGACCAGGTTCGCATTCGGGTGCGGGCCGCAGGGGTGAACGCGCTCGACGGGAAGATCCGTTCGGGCTCCATGACCGCCATCACGACGGCGTTCCCCTCCATTCCCGGCTTCGAGGTCGCCGGGGTGGTCGATGCCACCGGCGACGGCGTCGAGGACATCGCCGTCGGGGACGAGGTGTTCGGTTGGTCGTCCACCGGCGGCTACGCGGAGTACGCCCTCGCGGCAGTCGGGGAGATCGCGGTCAAACCGGCCGAACTCCCCTGGGAACAGGCCGTGTCGCTTCCCATCGCCGGCGCGACGGCCGAACGGGTTCTCGATCTGCTCGAGGTCACGGCCGGGGAGACGGTGCTGCTCCACGGCGCCGCCGGGGCCGTCGGCACCATCGCCGTGCAACTCGCAGCCGCACGCGGTGCCCGCGTCATCGCGACCGCCGGACAGGGCAATCAGCTGTACCTCGCATCGCTCGGAGCCACCGCCACCCTCTACGGCGACGGGCTCGTCGACCGCGTAGAGCAGTTGGCACCCGACGGTGTCGACGCGGTGTTCGATCTTGCGGGCAAAGGCGCCCTGGAGGACTCGATCACGCTCCGCGGCGGCACGGATCGGATCGCCACCATCGCCGACTTCCGCGCCCACGAGCTCGGGATCACCTTCGTCAGCGGGCCCACGCCACGCTCGCCGAGACGCCTCGCGGAGCTTGCCCGCGACGCCGCCGACGGGAGCCTCATCACCACGGTCACCACCTATCCGCTCGAACAGGCCGCCGCTGCCCAGGACGCGAGCGACGGCGGCCACACACGGGGAAAGCTCGCGCTGACCATCGCGTGACCTCGCACGTCCCCACCCATCCGACGCCACCCCTCCACACCAAAGGACCTCTCATGTACGACGCACTCTGGACCCCGGCCACTGTCGGCGCGACAAATGTCGCCAACCGCATCGCGATGGCCCCGATGACCCGCGACCGCTCCACACCCGAAGGCGTTCCGACCGAACTGAACGCCGAGTACTACGCCCAGAGGGCCTCGACCGGACTGATCATCACCGAGGGCACCCAACCGTCCGACGACGGCCAGGGCTACCTCCTGACCCCCGGCATCTACACCGACGCCCACGTCGCAGGCTGGCGCCAGGTCACCAGCGCGGTGCACGCCGCCGGCGGCAAGATCGTCATCCAACTGATGCACGTCGGGCGGGTCTCACACCCCGACAACACCCCGCACGGACGCCGGCCGGTCGCGCCGTCGGCGATCACCCCCGAGGCGTCGATGTTCACCGCGACGGGAATGCAGCCGATTCCACAGCCGCGGGAACTGTCTGGCCGGGAAGTGGCGCAGACCGTCGACGACTTCCGCGAGGCCGCCGCCGCGGCGATCGCCGCCGGCGCCGACGGGGTCGAGATCCATGGAGCCAACGGGTACCTGATCCAGCAGTTCCTCTCCGACAACACCAACCATCGCACCGACGCCTACGGCGGTTCGCTCGACAACCGGATCCGCTTCGCCGTCGAGGTCGCCACCGCGGTGGCCGACGAAATCGGTTCTGATCGCACCGGTTTCCGCATCTCACCCGGTAACACCTTCAACGACATCGCCGAATCCGACACCAGCGAGCTCTACCCGGCACTCGCGGCCGCGCTCGCCCCATTGCAGCTCGCCTACCTCCACGTCATGCATTCCGGCGACGACGCCCTCCTGACCACCATCCGGGACCTGTGGCCCACGACGGTGATCCTCAACCGCGCGGGCACCGACATCGCCACCCGCGTCGCCGATGTCGACAGCGGTGTCGCCGATCTCATCGCCATCGGCGGTCTCGCCCTGGCCAACCCCGATCTCGTGGCCCGGCTCCGGCAAGGCGGACCGCTCAACGAACCCGACCCGAGCACGTTCTACGGCGGAGGCGCGGCGGGGTACACCGACTACCCGACCTGGCGGGCCGAGAATGGGGCACATGTCTGATCCCACCGCACCATCCCCCGGAGCTGTCTTCGATGAAGGGAACGTGAGTTACGCGATCTTTCAGCTCGCTCGCGCGCATCGCGGCTACGCCTCGGCGCTGCTGAGGCGGCTCGACCTGCACCCCGGGCAGGAACTGATCCTCATGCACCTGCATCAACGAGACGGACAGACGCAGTCCGATCTGGTCGCCAACGTCGGTGTCGACCACTCCACCATGTCGAAAGCGTTGCGGCGCATGCACGATGCCGGCCTCGTGACTCGTGAGCCCGCCGAGTACGACCGCCGCGTCTCGGTCAATCACCTCACCGCCAAAGGCGAGGCGATGCGTGAACCGATCGCCGCGATGTGGCGCGAACTCGACGATGTCACCACCGCCGACCTGACACCCCGCCAGCGCGCGTCGCTGGTGGCGACGGCACGCACGATCGTCGACTCGATCAACGCCCGACTGTCGGCCGGGCCCACCGAGAGCGATGCACCGTGAACCGAACCCCACACAGTCCGTCCGCGCTCGTCATCGGCGCCACCGGCCCCTCGGCGTCCGTGCGGACATCGCGCGACGCGGCACCCATCGGCGGAAGTGGAGGGATTTGAACCCCCGGTCAGGGTTAACTGACGCTCGCTTTCAAGGCGAGTGCATTCGGCCGCTCTGCCACACTTCCTTCGCCGAGAAGGGTACGTCAGACCCGCTCCGCGCTTGTCGAGGGTGATGCAGCGAGCACGGACCGATCGTTAGTGTCGTACGCATGAACACGGCAGCTGGTGGCGACCCGGTGGTGGTCGGACCCGCGTCGGCGGCACCGCACGTCTCGCCGCGCGACATCGCCGACGGCATCTGCGTGCACCAGATCGGCGGGGGCCTGGGTAATCAACTCTTCGAGTACGCAGCAGGTTTCGCGCAATCACGGCGACTGGGCTGCCCGCTCTACATCGACGTGTCGGCGTTCTGCAGCTACGCGCAGCGCTCGTTCGAGATCGACACACTCGGGCTTCCGGGCACCCTGGTCAACCTCGACTACCCCCGGCAGGCCGCCGACGGTTCGGTGGGGCTGCGCCACCGGTTCGCGGCTGCGATGCCCCCGCTCGCGCGGCTGAGGATCGCGCGGTCGCCGGTGTTCCGGCCGGCGAGCCGTGAGGTCGACCCGTCGATCGACGCGATCACGCCGGGGACCACGCTGTCCGGGTACTTCCAGAGCCCGCGCTACTTCGCCGACCACGCCGACGAGCTGTTCGGGATCCTCGACTCGGCGTTCGCACGGGCACGCCGCGACGGTCCAGCGCTGCCGAGCGACTTCCTCGCCGTGCACATCCGGCGCGGCGACTACCTGCAGGCCCGGAACAGGGGGATCCACGGCCTCGCCGGACCGGGGTACTTCCGCGCTGCACTCCAACGGGTGGCCGGCCTGCCGTCGACGCAGGTCCTCTTCACCGACAGCCCCGAGCTGCTCGCCCCCGACTTCGACTTCCTCATCGACGCCGAGATCTACGACCCCGAGCTGGCGATGGGACCGGTCACCACGCTCGCCGCGATGGCGGCGGGCCACGGCATGGTCATGAGCAACTCGTCGTTCAGCTGGTGGGCGGCGTGGGTGATGAGCCGGCGCGACCCGAGCTGTCCCGTCGTCGCGCCGAGACCCTGGCACGACGCCGGCCATGCCGCCACCGACCTCCTTTTCCCCCAGTGGCTCACGCTGGACAAGCGGCTCTGACGGCCGGGGCGACCGACTTCTCGGCGGGGCCTGTCAGTCGGATTCGAGGCCGTCGCGCACACGGGTGAAGATGCTGCCGAGCTCGTCGAGTTGTTCGGTGCTGATGTGGGCGAGCAGATGCTTGCGGACGCGTCGGGAGTGATCGACCTCGGCGACACGCAGATGCTCGCGACCGCGATCGGTGATGCTGACCAGGCGATTGCGGGCATCGGTGGAATCGGGCAGCCGCGCGATGTCGCCGATACCGACCAGCCGCGACACCTGCCGCGAGATGGTGCTCCGCGATCCGAGACCACTGCTCGACAGATCCGACATGCGCATCGAATCGTTCTCCGACAGCGCCGTGAGCAGCAGGAACTCCCCCAGCGCGAGGTCGACATCGCAGACGAGGGCCTTGTCGAGGGTGACGAGCAGCGCGTGGGTGCCGTCGACGAAGGCGCGCCACGAACGCTGCTCCTCGGGCGACATCGACTCGCACTCGGATGCCGCCTCGCCGGAACGGTCGTCGGTGACGGAGTGGAGGTTCGAGGACACCGACGGGCCCGACCAGGCGTCGGAGTCGACCCCGTTCGGGGCCTCGTCCGTCTGCTGACCGATGCTGAACATGTGACCCCCGAGTCGACGGCGTCGTGCGACAAAACAGTTCGCGACGTCATCGAACGATACGGCCGGCGCGCCCGGAAAACAGTCGGACGAACGCTCTACTTCGCGCGGCTAACTCTGTGACGCGACGCCCACGGAGTCCGCTCGGTGCAGGCCTCTGTGTGCGCATCGACGTCACGGGGTAGAGATGACGGGTGACCTCCATGCGCACGATCGCCGTCCGCGGCGACGGATCCGACGCCGTCCTCGAACCCACCACCGCCCCGAAGCCCTCCGCCGGTCCCGGCGAGGTCCTCATCGCCGTCGTCGCGGCCGGGGTCAACCGCGCCGACCTCATGCAACGGCAGGGCCTGTATCCGCCGCCGCCCGGGGCCAGCGAGATCCTCGGCCTCGAGGTGTCGGGCACGGTCGCGGAGCTCGGTGAGGGCGTGACCGACCTCGCCGTCGGCGACGAGGTCTGTGCGTTGCTCGCCGGTGGTGGCTACGCCGAGTTCGTCGCCGTGCCCGCCGGTCAGGTGCTCCCCGTACCGGGGTCGCTCGATCTCGTCTCGGCCGCGGCGCTGCCCGAGGTGGCGGCCACGGTGTGGTCGAACCTGTCGATGACCGCGGGCCTCGCCGCAGACGACCTCCTGCTCATCCAGGGCGGCGCGAGCGGGATCGGCACCCACGCGATCCAGTTCGCCCGCGCACTCGGCGCCCGCATCGCGGTGACGGCGGGCTCGCAACGCAAACTCGACTTCTGCGCCGACCTCGGCGCCACCACCCTCATCAACTACCACGACGACGACTTCGTGGAGGTCGTGTCGGAGCTCGGTGGCGCGAACGTCATCCTCGACATCATGGGCGCGAAGTACCTGCAGCAGAACGTCTCCGCCCTCGCCGACAGCGGCCGGCTCGTCATCATCGGGCTCCAGGGCGGCGCGACCGCCGAACTGAACCTCGGCGCGATGCTCACCAAGCGCGCCACGGTCGCTGCGACCAACCTGCGCGGGCGTCCCGTCGACGGTCCGACCGGCAAGATCGCGGTGATGAACGGGGTACGTGAGGCGACGTGGCCGAAGGTGGCCGACGGCTCGATCCGTCCGATCATCGACCGCACCTTCGCGCTCGCCGACGCAGATGCCGCGCACCGCCACCTCGACGGCGGCGACGCCATCGGCAAGGTGCTGCTCACGGTCTGAGTTCCTGCCCGATCGACGCGAGGAACTGCCCGGTGGCGGGGGTCAGGCGAGGGAGCCGAGGCAGCGGACGAGCTGGTCGACCTCGTACGGGGTCGAGTATTGGCCGAGGCCGAGGGTGACCGCGCCACCGACGTCGCCGGCACCGATGCCGTCGAGCGCGCGGCTGGGCTGATCGGCGAGCGCACAGATGCCGTTGTCGGCCAGGCGGCGCACCACCTTGTCGGCCGACACCCCGCTGAAGGTGAAGCTGACCGTCGGCACGCGCGGGTCGCTGGTACCCACCACACGCACGGTGTTGAGCTGCTCGAGGGAGTTCACGAGGTAGGTCAGCAGCCGCTGCAGATATCCCGACAGGCTCGTCATCGAGGTGACGATCCGTTCGCGTCGGGTACCGGTGGCGGCCTCGTCGAGACCCGCGAGGTGCTCGATCGATGCGACGAGACCGGCGAGCATGGCGTGCTGGTGGCCGTCGACCTCCAGTCGCTCCGGGCCGACCGCACGTGGCGACAGGCTCGCGGCGCGCACCCGGTCGAGCTGGTCGGGATCACGGAACACCATGGCGGCGGCCTGCGGGCCGCCCCACCGTTCGGCGGAGACCACGAGGACGTCGGCCTGGAGTTCGGTGATGTCGAGAGGCATGTAGGGCGCCGCGCTGGTGGCGTCCACGACGAGCAGCGCGCCCACCGACTGCGCGACCTCGGCGACCGAGCGGACGTCGGTGACCGTGCCGATGGTCGACGACGCGGCCGTCATCGCGATGACGCTGGTCGATTCACCGGCGAGGTCGCGGTACTGCCAGGGCGGCAGCGCACCGTTCTCGATGTCGACCTCGGCCCACGACACCTTCGCGCCGAACCGGTCGGCCGCCCGTATCCAGGGGACGAGGTTGGCCTCGTCGTCGAGTCGGCTGACGATCACCGTCGACCCGAGCCACACGCGAGGACTCATCGACTCGGCGAGGGTGTTGAGCAGGGCTCCGCGGCTCGGTCCGAGGACCACTCCGCGCGACTGTCCGCCGACGAGGTCGGCGACGGCGCCACGGGCAGCGTCGATGATCGCACGCGACTGCAGTGCCGCGGGGTAGACCCCGCCCGGCGCGGACACCAGGGCCCGGAACGCCTTGGACACCGTCGACGCGACCGAGTCCGGGATCTGCATCCCGACCTGCGGATCGAGGTGGATCCATCCGTCGCCGAGCGACGGGAACAGCCCGCGCACCCGAGCGACGTCGTAACTCATGGCAGACACGATAGACCGTTCGCTTAGGTGATCCATACCAGCTCGTCACCGCAGGTGGGGACGGTGCCCACATGGCGTCGGACGCATATCGCACAATGGGTACATGACATCCCCAGTCTTCGGTTCAGGGTCGGACTCCACGGACTCCGACGACCGCATCGTGGTGGTCGGGCCCGGTGGCCCGACCGGCGCCGGCGACGACCACGAGGGGTCGGGTGGCCTCACCGACATGGTGGAGCAGCCGGCCAAGGTGATGCGGATCGGCACGATGATCAAGCAGCTGCTCGAGGAGGTGCGCGCGGCTCCTCTCGACGACGCCAGCCGCACCCGACTCAAGGAGATCCACCAGTCGTCGATCCGTGAACTCGAGGACGGTCTTGCGCCCGAGCTGCGCGAGGAGCTCGAGCGGTTGGCACTGCCGTTCACCGACGAGTCGACACCGTCCGACGCCGAGCTGCGGATCGCCCAGGCCCAGCTCGTCGGCTGGCTCGAAGGACTGTTCCACGGCATCCAGACGGCGTTGTTCGCCCAGCAGATGGCCGCCCGCGCGCAGCTCGAGCAGATGCGTCAGGGACAGCTGCCCGGTCCCGCCGGCGGACCGATGTCCGGCGGACACGGCGTGACCGGCACCGGCCAGTACCTCTGACCTGCCGCGGGACCGTCGTCGCACGGCGAGGCCGGTAGGCTCGTGCACCGTGTCCACTGTTCTGCACGATGACGACGTCTCGCCGGCCGCGCCGGTCGCATCGGACTCGAGGACGTTCCGGCGCGCGTGGACCGACTTGCGCACCGGCTTCGGCCAGCGTGAACTGTGGGCCCTGCTCGGATGGCAGGACATCAAACAGCGCTATCGCCGATCCCTGCTCGGTCCGCTGTGGATCACCGTCGCGACCGGTGTCACCGCCGTCGCGATGGGCCTTCTCTACGGAGAACTGTTCGGCATCGACATCAAGACCTTCCTGCCGCACGTCACCCTCGGGCTGATCTTCTGGAACTTCATCTCCCAGTCCATCCTCGAGGGCTCGGTGGTGTTCTCCAGCAACGAGGGCCTGCTCAAGCAGATCCCGTCGGCGCTGAGCGTGCACGTCTACCGGCTGGTGTGGCGGCAGTCGATCATCTTCGCCCACAACATCGTCATCTACGCCGTGGTGATGGCGGTGTTCCCGCAGCCGGTGAACTGGACGATCGTGCTGATCATCCCGGCGCTGTTCCTCTTCGCGCTCAACGCGATCTGGGTGACGATCGTCTTCGGGATCCTCTCGACCCGGTTCCGGGACATCGGCCAGCTGCTCGCGACGGTGGTGCAGCTCGTGTTCTTCATGACGCCGATCATCTGGACCACCGACAACCTCGGCCAGAACGCCAAGAACTCGGAGCGGCTCAAGCTGGTGGAGCTCAACCCGATGTTCCACTATCTCGAGATCTCCCGGGGGCCACTCGTCGGCGCGCACGTGGCGGCCTACCACTGGTTCATCGTGATCGGCTGCACGGCGGTGGGCTGGGCGGCCGCGCTCCTCGTGCTCCGCAACTACCGGGCCCGCGTGGCCTACTGGGTCTGAGGGGAACGCGATGAGCACAGTGCGGTTGGACACCTGGGGCGCGTGCGTCGACTTCCCCATCTTCGACGCGAAGACACGGTCGTTCAAGAAGTCGGTCCTCGGTCGCGCCGGTGGCGTGATCGGCTCGAACGAGTCGAACGTCGTCGTGGTCGAGGCGCTCAAGAACATCGACCTGCATCTCTCGCACGGCGACCGGATCGGTCTCGTCGGCCACAACGGCGCCGGCAAGTCGACGCTGCTGAGGCTGCTGTCGGGCATCTACGAGCCGACGCGCGGGGCCTGCAAGATCTCCGGTCGCGTCGCGCCGGTGTTCGATCTCGGCGTCGGCATGGACCCGGAGATCTCGGGTTACGAGAACATCATCATCCGCGGCATGTTCCTCGGCATGAGTCGTCGGGAGATGCTCAAGAAGACCGATGAGATCGCCGAGTTCACCGAGCTGGGCGACTACCTGAAGATGCCGCTGCGCACGTACTCGACCGGTATGCGGGTGCGGGTGTCGCTCGGCGTGGTCACCTCCATCGACCCCGAGATCCTCATCCTCGACGAGGGTATCGGTGCGGTCGACGCCGATTTCATGCGCAAAGCCCGTGTGCGACTGCAGGATCTGGTGAAGCGTTCCGGAATCCTGGTGTTCGCCAGCCATTCCAACGAGTTCCTGGCCCAGCTGTGCGACCGGGCACTGTGGATCGATCACGGCCAGATCCGCATGGACGGTGGCATCGAGGAGGTCGTCGGCGCCTACGAGGGGCCCGACGCCGCGCGCCACGTACGCGACGTGATCGCCGATGTCGCCCGGGATGACAAGGCGCGCGACGATGCCGCGCGCGCCGGTTCGGCCGATCCGGCGTGACGGAGCGCGTTGTCGCGGTGGTGGTCACCCACCGTCGCGTCGAACTGCTGCGACAGTCGCTGGCGGTGCTGACCGGTCAGAGCCGTCCCATCGATCATCTGGTGGTGGTCGACAACGGTGACGAGACCGACGTCGCCGACCTCGTCTCCGGCCTCGACGTCCCGACCACCTACATCGGATCGGCCCACAACCTGGGCGGTGCAGGCGGTTTCGCCCTCGGGATGCTGCACGCCCTCGCCCTGGGCGCCGACTGGGTGTGGTGTGCCGACGACGACGGGCGGCCCGAGGGACCCGAGGTGCTCGCCACCCTGCTGCGCTGCGCGACCGAGGGTGGCTACGACGAGCTGTCGCCGGTGGTCTGCAACATCGACGACCCCGACACCCTCGCGTTCCCGCTGCGGCGCGGTGTCGTGTGGCGCCGCAAACGATCGGAACTGTTCGCCGGGCCCGAGGAGACCGAGGAGGTCCTCGACGGGATCGCCTCGTTGATGAACGGCGCCCTGTTCTCCGCGCGGGCCATCGACGCCGTCGGCGTCCCCGACCTGCGCCTGTTCGTGCGCGGTGACGAGGTGGAGATGCACCGACGCCTCGTCCGGTCCGGTCTGCGGTTCGGCACCTGTCTGATCACCGCGTATCTGCATCCCGACGGCACCGCGGAGTTCCGGCCGATCCTCGGCGGACGGATGCACACCCAGTACCCCGATGACGCCACCAAGCGGTTCTTCACCTACCGCAACCGCGGCTACCTGCTACACCAGCCGGGCCTGCGGAAGCTGATCCCGCAGGAGTACGCCCGCTTCGGCTGGTATTTCCTCGTGCAGAGGCGTGACATCGCGGGCTTCCGCGAGTGGGTACGCCTGCGCGGCCAGGGCCGACGCGAGCACTTCACGCGACCCTGACGCGGTTCGCGCTCCGAGTCGCGCTCCGCTTGTACGTGGCGCGTCGCTGGGTAAGTGGAGCGGGAAGTGGGCCGTGACGAGAACTAGAACATGTTCTAATCGAGGTCGATGCCGATGGACGACCGAGGAGACCGATCATGCGATTCACCTATGCCGAGGCGATGACGGATCCCCGCTTCTATCCCGATCTGGCGGTCGCGGCCGAAGAGGCGGGATACGCGGGGTTCACCATCCCCGACTCGCTGGCCTATCCCGAGGAATCGGACTCCACCTACCCCTACACCGAGGACGGCAACCGCGAGTTCCTCGACGGCAAGGCGTTCATCGAGACGTTCATCCAGGCGATGGCGATGGGCGCGGTCACGAAGTCGATCCGCTTCAACCCGTTCGTGTTGAAGCTGCCGGTGCGACCGCCGGTGCTGGTGGCCAAGCAGGCGATGTCGGTGGCGTTCATGACGAACAACCGCCTCGCTCTGGGTGTCGGCACCAGCCCGTGGCCCGAGGACTACGACATCATGGGCGTCGACTACGCGCGCCGCGGCAAGCGGATGAACGAGTGCATGGACATCATCCGCGGCCTGTCGACCGGTGAGTACTTCGAGTTCCACGGCGAGTTCTACGATTTCCCGCGCATCAAGATGACCCCCGCACCGACACAACCGATTCCCCTGCTGGTCGGTGGCCACGCCGATCTCGCGCTGAAACGAGCAGTCGTCCGCGGCGACGGGTGGATGCACGGCGGCGGTCAGCCCGAGGAACTCGACGCACTGCTGGCGAAGCTACACGACATCCGAAAGGGCGAGGGAAAGCTCGACGACCCCTTCGAGATCCATGTGATCTCGCTCGACGCCTACACCCCCGACGGGTGCAAGCGACTCGAGGACAAGGGCATCACCGACGTCATCGTCGGCTTCCGTATCCCGTACATCGTCGGACCCGACACCGAGCCGCTCCAGAACAAGATCGACAACCTGCGGATGTTCGCCGACAACGTGATCAGCAAGGTCAACGGCTGACCGACGCTACGTACCGACCTTCGGGGTCGCGCGGTCGATGATGGCCGCGGTGTCGACACCGACGGGCAGCGTCCCGAAGACGCTGCCCCAGTCACCGCCGAGTCGACTGGCGCAGAACGCATCCGACACCGCCGGGTGGCCGTGTCGGATCAGCAGTGAACCCTGCAGCGCCAGCGCCATGTCGCCGACCACGCGTCGCGCGCGGTGCTGCATGGTGTCGAAGTCGCCGAACTCGGCCTTCAACCGCGTCACCGCCGCGTCGTACCGGTCGTCGGCTCTGGTGGCGGTGTCGAGCTCGTCGAAGAACACCTCGAGCGTCTCGGGCTGCTTCGCCATGGCGCGCAGCGTGTCGAGGGCGGCGACGTTGCCCGAACCCTCCCACACCGACAGCAGCGGCGCCTCGCGGTAGATCCGCGGCATCCGCGAATCCTCGACGTATCCGTTGCCGCCCAGGCATTCCAACGCCTCGGCCGCGTGCAGGGGGTTGCGCTTGCACACGAAGTACTTGCTGACCGCCAGCGAGATACGCCGTAGCGAGGCCGCTCGGTCGTCACCGGAGGTCGCGCGGTCGGTGAGGGCGGCCAGCCACATCGCGACCGTCGTGGACGCCTCCGCCTCGACGGCGAGATCGGCCAGCACGTTGCGCATGAGCGGCTGATCGACGAGGGCCGCACCGAAAGCGCTGCGGTGCACGGCGTGATGGGTCGCCTGATGTGTGCCGGCGCGCATACCGGTCGAGGCGCCGATGATGCAGTCGAGGCGGGTCATGTTCACCATCTCGACGATGGTGGGGACACCGCGTCCCTCCTCACCGACGAGCCAGGCGGTCGCCTCGTCGTACTCGATCTCGCTGCTCGCGTTGGAGTGGTTGCCGAGCTTGTTCTTGAGGCGCTGCAGGAACATCCGGTTGCGGGTCCCGTCGGGCAGCACGCGCGGGAGGAAGAAGCAGCTCAGTCCGCCGGGCGCCTGCGCGAGCACGAGGAACACGTCCGACATCGGTGCCGAGGTGAACCACTTGTGCCCGGTCAGCAGGTAGCTGCCGTCGGCCTGCGGGACGGCGCGCGTGGTCCCCGACCGGACGTCGGAGCCGCCCTGCTTCTCGGTCATCGACATGCCGGCGATGAGTCCGTCCTTGGTCAGCGGCGCGGCGGTTCTCGGGTCGTAGACCTTCGCGGCGAGCAGCGGTTCGTACTGCGCGGCGAGCTCGGCGTTGTGGCGCAGGGCGGGCACCATCGCGTACGTCATGGAGATGGGGCACTGGTGGCCGGCGTCGGTCTGACCCCACACGGTCAGCTTCGCGGCGCGGTGCAGGTGGGCGTGCGGGTCGGGGTCGGCCCACGGCGCGGCGTGCAGGCCCAGCTCGACCGCGGTCGTCATGAGCTGGTGGTAGGCGGGGTCGTAGCGCACCTCGTCGACGCGGTGGCCGTAGCGGTCGTGGGTGTGGAGCACCGGTGGGTGGTCCTCGGCGAGGTCACCCCACTCGATGGCCTCGGCGCTGCCCGCCCGACGGCCGACCTCGTGGATCGTCTCCAGCGCGGAGTCGGCGCCCTCGCGGCTCAGCGCCTCGAGGATCGGCGGGTATTCAGCCGCGTCGTAATCCACCAGCGGCGGAACCTGATTGGTGACCTCGTGTGTGCTGTGCATCGGTGCTCCCCAGTGCTCGAAGGGTGAAGGTGGTGATGTCGGTGGTCAGAGTCGTCGGGTCGGGTGTCTCGTGGGTGTGCGCGCTGCGGGCCAACGGTGTCACCAGCGCCTCGCCGATCGCCCCGACGATGCACGCCGCGGTGAACTCGCTGTTCTGGTACGGGATCTCGCCGGCGTCGGCGGCGGCGTCGATCGCCACCGACAGGTTGTCGCGAAACGACGTGCGGAACGCCAGGCGTTCGGTGTCGATGGTCTGATCGACCGGTTCGACCAGGAGGGCGTGGGCGAGGGTGGGCGTGCGCAGCGCACGATCGGCGAACGCGCACACCGAGGCCACGACGGCGTCGACCGCACGACCGTCGGTGGCGCGGGCCATCTCACCGATCTCGACCATCGCCTGCACCTCGCGGCCGCACACGATGCGGAAGACCTCGGCGAACAGTTCGCTCTTGCCCTCGAAGTGGCGGTACACCGTGCCGGTGCCGACACCGGCGGCCGCGGCGACCGACGCGACCGAGCACCCCGCGTACCCGTGCTCGGCCACCTGCGCGATCGCCGCGTCGATCAGCCGCGCCCGGAGTTCATCCAGACGCCGCTGCACGGCGGGGGTGCGTCGATAGGCCATACCGAAGGAGTGAACACCGATTCCGTTCTTGAGTCAACGGCTGGACGAGAAGCGATGCCGGGTCGGATGTCATGGAGGTGTCTCAGGACGCTCGGGCTGCCACGGGGAGGTCGGGAACCACGGCCGCTGCGACCCGCTCCATGCCGGATCGCGTCATCTCGCGGTCGCCGACGTAGATGAAGCGATCGGGACGCACGAGGACCGCGTGCACCCGGTTGCGGCGGAACTGACGTTCGAGGATGCGTTCGGTGTCGACATGGTGTCCGGGTGCCACGTTGTGGTCGGCGATCGCCGTGGCGTAGTCGAGCCTGACGTCGGCGACCCCGGCAGCGGCAAGGACCGGGGGAATCGGGGATTCGGGGAACCCGACCCACGCCCAGCGGTTGTCGAGAACGGTGTCGAGACGAACCGGGGTGTGGTCGGCGCCGGACACCCAGGGCTGCTTGATGAACTCGCCTCGAAGGCTCCGGCGACGCCGTCGTGACGTGCTGCGGGCAAAGAACCCGCCGGAGGTGCCGAGCCGGTACAGCGGTTTCGGTCCGATCCCGGTCATCCACGCACCGAGCAGGGGGATTCTGGCCGCCGCGATGAACACCGCGTCACGCAGATGCGAGGCGAGCCTGCTGCCGAGCATGACGGTGCCACCGATGGTGAGGCTGAACGTCGTGAGCTGCTCGACGTTGGGGCGTCGTTCCGACTCATAGGAGTCGAGCAACTCCTCGCCCGCATCGGCGTTGAGGACGGCGTCGAGCTTCCAACACAGGTTCGCGACATCCCGCACGCCGGAGGACACACCCTGCCCGGCGAACGGCGGCATGATGTGTGCGGCGTCGCCGGCCAGGAAGACCCGCCGATCGCGCCACCGTTGCGCCTGGCGGATGTGGAAGGTGTAACCCCAGCTGCGGAAGATCTCGACCTCGTCGTAGTCGATGCCGCGTTCGGCCAACAGGCCGCGCAGTCCGGCCTCGGTCTGCAGCTGTTCGACGGTCTCACCCTTGTTGACCCGGTATTCGACCCGGTGGTAGCCCATGGGCAGGGGCAGTCGACGCCCGGCCGTTCAGGATCGGAGATGAACGTGAAGTCCAGCGGCGCGTCCGTCGGCAGCTCGTACCAGGCACGCAGCTGGATGTCGAACCACTGCTCCTCGATGTGCCTGCCCGGCAACGCGATTCCCGACAGTTTGCGGATGGAGCTGGAACCACCGTCGCAGGCGATGACGTAGCGAGCGGTCACGATCTGTTCCTCGCCACCGTCGACCGGACGCAGGGTCACGGTCACCGAGTCGGCATACTGCGTGAGCCCGACCGCTTCCACACCGGCAAGGATGTCGACCGTCGGGAATCGACGGATGCCCTGGCGCAGGACACGTTCGAGTTCGGGCTGATGGTAGAACGCGGTTCCCGGCACGCCTTGGTCACGACTCTGGTTGCCCTGCATCGACATGAACGTGCGGTTGCCGTGCTTGAAGTGCACCCGGATGTCGGTCGACATGGTCTCGAGCATCTCGTCGAACAGGCCGAGGTTCTGCCACACCCGGTGAGCGTCCTCGTCGGAGGCGATTGCCCGCTGCCGTGGATAGATCGAGTCGTCGCGCTCGACGACGAGGGTCGAGACGCCCCGTTGTCCCAGCAGATTCGCCGCCGTGGCACCGGTGGGCCCGAGACCGACGATGAGCACCTCCACATTCGGGCTCGCACCGATGACGGGATCGTGGCCGTCGGCGCGCTCGGTGCTCATGTGAACCTCGCTTGAAAGGATGCGAGACCCTGCAGGCAGTTGTTGGTCAGCGGCTGCGGATCGGACACCTCGATGGTGCTGACCCGGGCGATCATGACCTCGAGGAGGGTCTGCATCTCCAGCTTCGACAACTGCATGCCGACACAGGTGTGCATGCCGTGGCCCCACCCGAGATTGCTGCCCCGGCGGTGCAGCGAGAACATCTCGGGTCGGTCGAAGTGTCGCTCGTCGAAGTTCGCCGCCGCGTAGAGCAGGACCACGCGCTCACCAGCGGGGAGACGGACCCCGCCGATCTCGGTGTCGCGGGCGACCGTCCGCGTGAACCCGCGGACCGGTGAGGCCATGCGCACGGCTTCCACCACCGCGGTGGGGATGAGGTCCGGTTCTGCGCGCAGCTGTGCGTAGAGCTGCGGATCGCGACCGAGGCTCCACAGCAGCTGACCCGTGGCGAGGATGGTGGTGTCGAGGCTGGGGGCGACGAAATCGATGACCATCGTGCGCGCCTCGGACCGCGTGATCTCGCCGCGATCGGCCGCGTCGAACACGGTCGCCGCCCAGCCGTCGGGTGTGACCTGCGATCGACGCAGTCGCATCGAGTAGAGGTACAGCCCCAGTGCCGTCGCGGTGGCGTCGAGGGTGCGCCGGTTCACCGGACCGAGGATGTCGAAGGTGCTCGCGCCCCACGTGAGGAGCTGATCGTGGCCGACCCGCACGCCGACGAGGTCGGCCACGGCGGAGATCGGTAGTCGGGTGGCGAAATCGGCGATGCCGTCGAAGGACTCGCGGTGGAGCAGCCGCGTCACGGTGGCCTCGGCCTCGTCGCGCAACAGTGGCAGCGAGGGTCGGATCGCACGGGACATCAACGACTGCATGAGGATCCGCCGCCGTGTCGCGTGTGTGTCGTCGTCACTGGAGAGCACCGTCTTGCGGCCGAGGAGGTTGGCGACCGGGTTCGCTGCGACACCGCGTCCGCTACGGAAGGTCGCGTCGTCACGCAGCGCGTTGCGCACGTCGTCGAAGCGACCCATGGCCCACACGCGGTGGCGCGGCAGCCAGACGAGGGGGCCGGCGTCGCGGATCCGGCGGTACACCGGGTGCGGGTCGACCAGCGCCTGCCGGCCGTACAGGTCGACGTCGACCGCCGGGGCAGTACGTCGCGCGCTCCGACGCGACATCGTCGCCGGGCCGGCGGTCACGCGAGTACCCCGACGCGCCGCGGTACCGGTGACCGCATGTCGCGGAGGGCGGTGAGGAGATCGCCGATCCCGTCGGGATCGGTGGCGCTCGCGGCGACCACACGGTCCGGGCGCACCAGCACCGCGACCGCGTGATGACGCCGCAGCCACCGTGCCGGCGACGCGACACCGGCCGGATGGGTGGCGAGACGATCGGTGTCGATGTGCACCGCACCGAGATCAGCGACCCGGGCCGGGAGTGTCTCGGGGACGCGGCCTCGGGTCACGAGAGCCCAGCGCGATCCGATCAGTTCGTCGAGTCGTGCGGTGTCGGAGGCGAATCCGACGGCAGGTTGAGGGAGTGCGGAGCCGTTCACCCGGCGCCGCAGCATCCGCCGGAGAAGCGGTGTGGGCATCACGAGTGGTCCGGGGCGCAACGGCGGCACCCCGACGGCCGGCATCACCGCGGCGAGTCCCGGCACCCGGCACACCGCGGCCACGCCGAGACGGCGCACACCGGCGAAGCGATCCTGCCCGCCGGTCAGGGCCATACCCACGGCCAACGCCATCCGGATGACGGCGATCGCGTGGGGGCGCCGCTCCACCTCGTAGGTGTCGAGCAGATCGCCGCGCGCGGTCCCGTCGAGCACGTCGGCGAGCTTCCACGTCAGGTTCGCCACGTCGCGCAGCCCCGAACCGAGCCCCTGGCCGACGAACGGCGGCGTCTGGTGCGCGGCATCGCCGGCCAGGAAGATGCCACCGGCGCGCCACCGGTCGGCCACGCGCGCGCGGAAGGTGTAGAACGCTCGTCGCAGGATCTCCGACTCGTCGATCTTGTCAGCGGACATCCACGGCGACAACAGGTTCCGCAGACCGTCGACCGAGACGAGCGCGTCGAGGTCCTCGCCGTCGTGGACCCGGAACTCCCAGCGATACCGGTTGCCCGTGACCGGCATGAAGGTGGCCGCCCGCGCCGGGTCGCAGATCTGGTGCACACCGTCCCAGACGTCGAGGGGGCGTGGGGTGTTCACGTCGATCACGAGCCACTTCTCGGCGAACCGCAGATCGGTCGAGGTGATCCCGAGGCTCTCACGCACGAGGCTGTTCGCGCCGTCGCAGGCGATGACGGCCGCACCGGCGACGGACGTCTCGACCCCGTCGGCGTCGATGTGGCGGACCGTCGGTGTCGGCCCCTCGGCCACGTCGACGACCTCACACCCGCGGCGCAGGTCGATGAGCGGCTCCCGGCTCGCCGCGTCGTGGAGGATCTTCTCGAGGTCGGGTTGGTCGAACATGCTGTCCGGCGGGAATCCCTGGGGCCCGTCGTCGGTGTCGCGTCCGAACTCGGCCATCACGCGCCCGCGGCCGTCGATGAGACGCATCCCGGGCATGGGCCTGCTCACGCTGCGGAACGCCTCGTCGACCCCCGCGGCCTGCAGGATCCGGAACACGTCGTCGTCGAGGTGTACGGCCCGCGGCAGGGCGTACGGCTCGGGGTGTCGTTCGAGGACGACTGTCGCGACCCCACGCCGGGCCAGCAACAGCGCCGCGGTCACCCCGACCGGACCGGCCCCGACGATGACCACGGTCGTCGATGCCCGCTGGGTCGTCATGCGTATCGCACCGTGCACCGCTGCCTGCCCAGGTCGATCGATCCGTCGTCGGTGGCGATACGCACCTCGACCACGTCGCCGTCGTGGAGGTACTTCGGGTTCGACGCCTGGCGGGAGAAGAACTGCTTCCACTTCACGTGCGGGGGCAGCAGCGCCCCGATCATCTCGATCGGCTTGGGCGGCGCCGACAGGGCGGTGCCCCCGGGCGTTCCGGTGAGCAGCACGTCGCCGGGGGCGAGTCGCTGGAAACCGGCGAGCACCCTCAGCGCGCTGACCGGGTCGACGATCATGTCGCCGCCGACGTGGCCGTCCTGTCGGCGTTCGCCGTTGACCCAGAGCTGCAGTCGCAGTTGGTCGAATCGACGCCATTCCTCGTGGTCGAGGAGCACCAGTCGCGGGCCGATCGGGGTGAACGTGGGGTACGACTTCGACTCGTAGAACTGGGTTTTCGGCAACTGGACATCGCGGGCGCTCACGTCGTTCGTGATCACGACGCCGGCGATGACGTCGCCGAGATCATCCGCGGTCACCGTGCTCCCGACCGTCAACTCGCCGCCCGCGACGAGGCCGATCTCGACCTCGTAGTCGAGCAGACGGACGTGTGCGGGTTTCACGATGTCGTCGTACGGGCCGACCACCGATCCCGACGCCTTGCGGAAGAACGTCGCCTGCACCCGACTCGGGTCGATGTTGGAGTCACGGGCGTGGCTGGCGTAGTTGACCATCTGCGCCACCACCCGACACGGCGTGGTGATCGGCGAGAGGAGGTCGAGGTCGGCCACCTGCGTCGTACCCGCATCGGCAGTGGCGGCGGCATCGATCGCGGCACGGTCGGCGAGGAGTTCGCCGGTGGTGGTGGCCGATGTGGTGATCGGCGCGGCGATCTCGTCGCGCTCAACCCACCAGCCGGCGGCGGTTCGGATGATCGTCGTTGTCATGAGCGGGCAACTTTCAACAGGCCGAGGAGGCGGTGGATGTCGAACTCGTTGTCGTCGCGAAGGCCGTTGAGGATGCCTTTCACGAGGTCGGGGTCGGGATTGGCGCCGAGGAAGTCGCGCGTGACCGGCGGGCCCCACTGTGAGAGGCCGCTGGCGGTCATGGGCGCCCACCCCGCGGTGACGCTGTTGTCGAAGACGTCGCCGTCGGCGTAGTGCTCGACCATGAACTTGTCGGGATCACGCCAGTAGTCGAAGATCTGGCTTCCCTGGATGTGGCGGCCCATCCCCCACGCGTGGTGGTATCCGCGGTCGGCCAGGTACGCGCCGCCCGCGGCGACGGCGTCGAGGTCGGCGACCTGATAGGCGCTGTGCACGTAGCGGGCTCGCGGTCCCAGCGTCATGGCGAGGGTGTGATGATCGGCGGCGTCGGCACCCCGGTCACACCGCATGAAGGCCATCGTCGGGCCGCGGTCGCGCTGACCGGGGAAGAACTGGAAGTCGCTCACGATGAACCCGAGCACCGACTGATACCAGTGCAACGCCTCACGGAAGCGGGGTGACTCGATCACCACGTGGCCGAGGCGTTGCACCCGCGCCGGGGCCCGCGGTGGGCGCTGGATCGCGTTGAACCGCGCCACCTTTCCGCCCACGTTGACGGTGAGCGGTTCCTGATCGGGGAGGGAGGGCAGGTCGAACAGGTCGGCCACCACCCGCAGCGACTGACCGGACGGGTCGACGAGGTCGACCACGCTGCCGCCGAGGTCGCCGAGTGAGTGCACGCGCGTGCCCGTCGCCTCGGCGAGAGTGGTGAGGTCGGCGGTGCTCTCGGCGCGGTACGCCGGTCCGACGAAGCGGGATCGACGTGCGCGGCGGATCAGCACGCACGGCGCGCCCGCCCAGGTCCCCCGCAACTCGAGGCGGTCGGCGGTGCGATTCGCCACCGTGAATCCGAAGTCGCGCGCGAATCGTTCCGCGTCGGCGAGGTTCTGCTTCTCGAACTCCAACCAGGCGATGTCGACCACCTTGATCACCGGCGACCGATGGCGGTCGTCGGGATCACCGGGACGAGCGCCGAACTCGCTGTGCAGATCGGCGTGCACCGACGGCGCCGGGACGGTTCCCACAAGCTGTGTCATGATCATCTCCCATCAAACTGATGAAATCCTCACTTTTGATGGACACCTCAGTCAAGTGCCTTCACACTTGGAATCATCGTCAGAAGTGAGGTGAGATCACCGGTGGACACCACCCCCGACATCCCGGCCAACCGACTCGATCGGCGGAAGGCGCGCACCCGGGCAGCACTGATCGACGCGGCGTGCCGGATGCTCGAGGGCCCCCGCGGCACCGACGCCAGCATCTCCGAGATCACCGAACTCGCCGACGTCGGGATCGGATCGTTCTACAACCACTTCGCGGGCAAAGCCGAGCTGTTCGACGCCGCCATCGCCACCACCCTCGACACCTACGGCCGACTGTTCGACAGTGCCACCGAGGGGCTCACCGACCCAGCTGAGGTGTTCGCCGCGGGCGTGCGGATGACGATGCGGCTCAATCGGTCCCACGCACGGGTGGCGCGGACGATGGTCGGCGTCGGGATGAGCTACCTCGATCGCGACGACGGGTTGGCGCCCCGTGCACTGCGTGACCTCGACGCCGCACGCGCATCCGGACGTCTCGACATCGACGACCTGCCCGCGGCACTCGCGTGTACCGCGGGATCGCTGCTGGGGTGCCTACATCTCGTCACTCGCGATCCCGCCATGGACACCGAGCGTGTCGCCGACGAGCTCGCGACGAATCTGTTGCGGATGTTCGGGTTGTCGAAGGCCGACGCGTACGAGGTCGCCCACCGACCCCTGCGGACACCGGCGCCCGAGATCGAGTGACCTCGACGTGCGCGCGTCAGGCGTCGCCGCGCAGCGAGCGCTGGTAGCGCTGCATGCCCGCGATCCAGCGGTCGTAGTCCGACCCCTTGCGCTGGTACATCGTCAGCACCTCGGGGTGCGGCAGGATCAGGAACCGCTCGTCGCGCAGCGCCTCGATCACCACGGCCGCGACGTCCTCGGGTTCCAACACGGTGCCCGCGCTCGTCACCGCGGTCGCGGCGATCGAACCTCCGTCGCGATCGCCGGAGAAGCCCGCGTTGAGCAGTTCGGTGTTCACGCCCATCGGGCACAGGCAGCTCACCCCGACACCGGAGTCGCCGTAGGTGACGCGCAACCATTCGGCGAACCCGACCGCGGCGTGCTTGCTCACCGAGTAGGTGACCGAACCGATCTGCGTCAGCAGACCGGCGGCCGACGCCGTCGACAGGAAGTAGCCACGACCACGCTCGACCCAGCCGGGCACCAGGGCGCGCGCGGCGCGCACGTGGGCGAGGACGTTGACGTCGAGCGCGGTCTGCCAGGCGGCGTCGTCGGAATCGAGCCCGAGGCCCGCGGTGGTCCCGGCGTTGGCGACGTAGAGATCCACCGGCCCGAACTCGCGTTCGGCGGTGGCGACGAGCTCGGCGATCACCGCGTCGTCGGACGCGTCACCGGCGACCGCGGCCGCACGGGTTGCGCCGGTGTCGGTGTTGATGCGTTCCGCGACCGCACGCACGCGCTCGGCGTTCAGGTCGGCGACCACCACCGAACCGCCCTGGTCGACCATGGCCCGGGCGACAGCGGCACCGATGCCCGCGCCTGCTCCGGTGACGACTGCGACGGCGCCTGCGAGTTCCATCTGGCGATGCTAACGATCAGCGGATGCGGAAGATGACGGCGCGCTGCACAGCGAAGTTGATGACGGTCGCCGTGCCCTGGGCCAGGACGAACGCGGCCAGGCTGTACAGCACCTCTTCGGGCCAGACGTGCGACAACACCGAATAGATCCCCACCTGCACCGCGAAGGTCACCAGATACAGCGCGACCACCGCGATGAAGCGTGCACGGCTGGGTTCGGCACGGAAGGTCCATCGACGGTTGATGAGGTAGGCCGTCGTCGTCCCGGCGATGAAGCCGACGGTCTTGGCGAGCCAGTACGGCGCGCCGAGCAAGTACTGCAGCACCAGGGTGATGCCGAAATCGAGGACACCCGAACCGGCGCCGGTCACCACGAACCGGACGAGCTGCGTCTTCAGGTCGACGTCGGTCGACGCCTCCTGATCGTCGAGCGGCAGCTCGATCGGCATCGGGGCGTGCGGGCTCCGGAACTCCTCGTGGGCGTGATGTACGTCCTGCTCGCCCCGGGGGGCATCGGCGCGTTCGGATCCCTGCTGTTCGGACACGCCGGTCAGACTATCCCCACCGGCGGCCGGCGCCTCGATACGTTCCGACACGACGTTCGCGGCACTAACGTTGCCCGCATGAGCCACCGTCCTGCCGGGTCGCGCGTGGTCGCGACCGCCATCGCGACATTCCTGCTGGTGCTGTCGACGGGCGTCGTCGCCGGTCCGGCCCTCGCCGACCAGCCGCCACCCACCGGTACACCGAACTGGTCGGGGCTCGACGTGCGCGACTACTCCGGACCGATCCCCGCGCGCGCCGGGACGCTGATCGAGTCGACTCCCCTCGCGCCGTCGCTGTCGATCCCGGGTGCCGGATCGGCCTCGCGGATCCTTTACTCGACCATCGATCAGCACGACAGGGCAGCCGTGAGCACCGGTGCGGTGTTCCTCCCGCGGGGCACCGCACCCCGGGGTGGATGGCCGGTGTTGGCCTGGGCGCACGGGACCGTCGGGATCGGCGACGACTGCACCCCCTCGGCGCAACCGCGCGCCCAGCGTGACAGCGACTACCTCGCGCACTGGCTGCGGCGCGGCTACGCCATCGTCGCCTCCGACTACGCGGGACTGGGAACCCCCGGTCTGATGAGCTACCTCAACGGCGTCGCCGAGGCGCACTCCATCGTCGACTCCGTGAAAGCGCTTCGTGGACTGCGGGTCCCGACCGCCGCGCGATGGGCCATCGTCGGGCAGTCGCAGGGTGCGGGTGCGGCGATGAACGCCGCGCGACTGGCCACCTCACTGACACGCGGCACCGGTCTCGACTACCGCGGGGTCGTCGCCACCGGCACGCCGGCGAACATCGAGACCGTCCTGCAGTTCGGAGGTCCGACCTTCCCGCCGTTCGCGTTGCCCACCGGCCTGACGACGTACACCACCTACATTCTCGCGGCCATCCGCGAGGCGCGACCGGATCTGCGCATCGACGACATACTCACCGCCCGCGGTCGCGCCGCCGCCGACAAGGCCGAGGTCCGTTGCTACCCGGAGCTCCGACAGGACCTCACCGGAGCCGACCTCCGCACCTTCTTCGCCAAGCCGGTGTCGTCGATCCCGAACGCCTACGACGAGCTCCATCGGTTCATCGGCACCCCCGCGAGCGGTTACGACCGGCCGATCTTCCTCGGACAGGGCCTCACCGACGTCGACGTCCCGGCGCCCTCGGCCTTGTCGTTGGCCGCGCAGCTCACCGCCAACCGTCAACCCGTCGAGTTGCACGTCTACCCGACCGATCACTCCGGCACGGTGTACGCGTCGGTGAAGGACTCGACACCGTTCCTGGCCCGGATCCTGCGGTGACGCACCCGCTCCGACGTCGTTGGCTGCGCGCAATTCTCGTCGGCATCGTCGTCGCGGCGCTGTCGGTCCTCGCCGCGCCCGTGGCGTCGGCGATCCCGGCGTCGGGTACGCCGCTCACCCCCGAACCGGCACCGATCTGGTCGGGCCTCGACGTCCGGGACTACTCGGGCCCGATCCCCGACCGCGACGGCGCACTGATCGCCGACCGTCCCCTCGATCCGCGGTTGTCGTTGCGGGAGGCCGCACGCGCCTACCGGGTGGTGTACGCGACCACCGACGCACGCGGCCGGCGGGCGATCAGCACCGGCGCGGTGTTCGTACCCCGCGGGCAGGCGCCCGCGGGCGGTTGGCCCGTGATGGCCTGGGCGCACGGCACCGTCGGCATGGGGGACGACTGCGCACCGTCGGCGCAGGTGCGGTCGGAGTCCGACGCGACCTACCTGAACCACTGGCTCACACGCGGTTTCGTGATCACCGCGACCGACTACACCGGAATGGGGACCCCGGGACTGCTCGGCTACCTCAACGGTGTCGAGTCGGCCCATTCGGTCGCCGACTCGGTGCGAGCGGTCCACCAGCTGCCGATCCCTCTGTCACGCAGGTGGGTGGCCGTCGGTCACTCCGAGGGTGCCGGTGCCGCACTGAACACCGCACGCCGCGCCGACGAGTTCACCGCCGGAGCCGGGCTGGACTACCGCGGCGTCGTGGCCACCGGAGCCCCGGCCAACATCGAGTCCGCCCTCGTGCTCGGCGGCCCGCAGTTCCCGCCTCTGACACTGCCCCGCGCGCTGAACGGATACGTGCTCTACATCCTCGCCGGATTCCGCGACGCACGACCCGATCTGCGCATCGACAGCCTGCTCACCCCACTGGGGCGGCGACTGGCCGACCTCGCCGGGATCACCTGTGGCACACAGCTTCGTCCCTACGCGCGCGATCTCGATCTGCGCACGCTGTTCACCAGGCCGCTGTCGTCGATCCCGAACATCTACGGCGCGCTGCGGTCGTACCTCGGCACGCCCGACAGCGGTTACCGCGAACCGATCTTCCTCGCCCAGGGACTGCTCGACGTCAACGTCCCGGCCCCGTCGGCGTTGTCGTTGGCCGCGCAGCTCACGGCGAACCGCCAGCCACTGGAGCTGCGGGTATACCCGGGCGCCGATCACCCGGGCGTCCTCGTCGCCGCGCGCCCCGACGCCGACCGTTTCCTGGATCGCGCGCTCGGGCGGTGACGACGTCGGTCGCGTCACCGACTCCCGTAGGTTGGAATCCATCCGACCGCGAGGGAGCCGTGCACCGATGAACCGTGAGACCGTCCGCTACGAGGTCACCGACGGTGTCCTCGTGCTCACCCTGACCCGCCCCGAGAACCTCAACGCGTTCACGGTGCAGATGGCCGACGATCTCGAGGCCGCGTTCGACGAGGCGTCGGCCGATCCGGAGGTCGCCGCGATCGTGGTGACCGGAGAGGGCAAGGCCTTCTGCGCCGGCATGGATCTGAGCAGCGAGGGCAACGTCTTCGGGCTCGACGAGGACCTGCAGCCCACGCTCGCCGACCTGTACGACCGCTTCGACGACCCCGCCATCGTCAGCGGCGTGCGCGACACCGGTGGCCGCGTGTCCCTCGCCATCTACCGCTGCCCCAAGCCGGTCATCGGCGCGATCAACGGCGCAGCGGTCGGTATCGGGGCCACGATGACCCTCCCGATGGACTTCCGGTTGGCGTCGGAGAAGGCCCGCATCGGGTTCGTCTTCGGGCGGCTCGGCATCGTGCTGGAGGCGTGTTCGAGCTGGTTCCTGCCGCGTGTGGTGGGGATGCAGAACGCCCTCGAACTGATCTACACCGCCGACATCGTCGACGCCGAACGGGCCAAAGACCTCGGACTGGTGCGCTCGATCCATCCGCCCGAGGAGCTCCTCGACGCGGCGATCGCGTTGGCGCACAGGTTCGTCGACGGCCGCTCACCGGTCGCCACCGCCCTGATGCGTCACATGCTCTACCGCAACAGCGCTTTCGCCTCCCCGGTCGACGCCCACCGGGTGGACTCTCTCGCGATGTACTACACGTCGATCGCCGACGGCAAGGAGGGCGTCGCGGCGTTCCTGGAGAAGCGTCCGGCGCAGTTCACCTCGACGCTGCCCGCGGATCTGCCCGACTTCCTCGCCGAGACCGACGCGATCCGGTAGCCGACCAGCGCTGCCGAGAACGTCCCCGAGAGAACCCACCTAGGGGTATCTGCCCTCGGTGGGCCCTCAGGGGGACGTTGTCGGCAGCAGCCCGTGTCGTCAGCTCTTGCGGAGTCCGAGCACGGCGAGGAGCGCCGGGCGACGCAGCACCATCGCGATCCACAGTGCGACACCGAAGTACACGGCGAACAGTGTGGTGCTCACCAGCGGTGCGTCGTCGTTCCAGTTCGCGGTGACCGCTCCCCCGAGGTATGCGGTGATCCCGATCGCGCCCAGCACCGCGGTGCGCGGGATGGCCCACACCACGAGGCATCCGGCGAGCACGATGCCCATCACCGTCGCCTGGGTGGTGTTGAAACCGAGCTTCTCGGTGCCCTCGACGACGGACTCGGGTTGGAAGAGCTTGCCGAGGATGTCGAACAGCAGGAACGCGCCGAGCAGCACGCTGAGAACCACTCCGATGGTGTGGGCGCGCGATCGGCGGGTGGTGGTCGTGTCGGCGGGGGTGGTGGTCATGGTGTCCTCCGTGGATGTGATGGTGTCGGTGGGGTTGACCGACACCGGCGCCTGAACTCATCGGTCGTCTCCGGAAACCACTCGCAGCCTGCACCGTGGCTTGTACCGTCGGTCCGGTGAGAGAGTCCGTGGAGTTCACCGACAGCACCGGCACAACGCTTCCCGTGTACCGGTGGGCACCCGAGAGCGATCCACGCGCGGTCGTGATGATCGTCCATGGCATGGGCGAGCACGTGCTGCGCTACGACCACGTCGCCGCGGCGCTCACCGCCGCGGGCGTCGCCGTCTACGGATACGACCAACGCGGCCACGGTGCGGGGATCGGTGAGGGTGTGCCCGGCGAGATCGGGGAGGCCGGATGGTCGGCTCTCGTCGACGACATCGCCGAGGTGGCCCGATGGATCCGACAGCGCGAACCCGGTCTGCCCATCGGCGTGTTCGCGCACAGCATGGGGTCGTTCGCGACCCAGCAGGTGCTGCCCGCGCACAGCGACGCGTTCGACGCCGTCGCGCTGTCGGGCACCGCGGCGATCGACATCCTCGAACCGGCACTCGATCTCGACGCCCCGCTGGACCTCGCCGTCTTCAACGCGCCGTTCGAGCCGAGGACGGGATTCGAGTGGCTCAGCCGCGACGACGCCGCAGTCGACGCGTACGTCGCAGATCCGTTGTGCGGCTTCGGACTCGACGGTGAGGCGAGCCGCGCCATGTTCATCGGGGCGCGTCCGCTCGCCGACCCCGCGGAGCTCGCGCGGATCCGGCCGGATCTGCCGCTGTACATCGCGGTCGGCGATCAGGACCCGGTGAACGGCGGTCTCGCGTTGTTCACGCCGTTGGTCGATCGGTTGCGGGATGCAGGAGTGGCTGACGTGACCACCCACGTGTACTCCGGTGCCCGACACGAGATCGTGAACGAGACCAACCGGGCCGAGGTCATCGGCGATCTCGTCGAGTGGCTGTGCGACAGGCTGATCGGGTCGCCGGAGGGCTCCGCCGACTAATCGGACAATGACGTCCCGGGGCCGCCGCGACTCCTATGCTGGAGCGATGGACACCATCAACGGCATCCCGGCCCACCCGCTGTTCGTGCATCTCACCGTGGTCGCGATCCCGCTGGCGGCGATACTCGGCATCCTCGCGGTGGTGTGGCCGGCGGCCCGACGCAAGATCGGGATCATCGCGCCGATCGTCGGGCTGGTCGCGGTGATCATGACACCGCTGACGACCAGCGCCGGTGAGTCATTGGAGAAGAAGGTCGGCCCGAACCAGTATCTCGCCGATCACACCGAACTCGGCGACAAGATGATCATCGTCGTCGCACCGCTGTTCGTGTTCATCGTGGTCTTCTGGGCGCTGAACAACGACTGGATCATGGGCAAGGTCGCCTCGAAGGTGTCGATACCCTCTCGCGCGGTGACGATGTCGTCGGTGGCCGCCGCCGTGATCGTCGTCGGCTTCGCCATCGCGGCGATCGTGATGGTGTACCTCGTGGGCGAGAGCGGCGCGCGCTCGGTCTGGTTGGGATAGCAGCACGACCCAACCACCGGTCAGAACCCGCCCGACTCCCTGCGGCGACGTTCGATCTCGGCGACCCGGCGCTGGTGCTCGGCCCGCTCGCGGCACTGCTGCAGGAACGCCGCGTCGGCCTCGGGATCGGACGGCACGAAGCGGCCTTTGCGGTCGTACTCCGGGAAGGCACTCGCCACCGGGTCGGTCCGCGCCCGACGCGGACGTCTGCGACGCCGCCGACCGATGAGCAACCAGGCGAGCAGCCCGACGACGGGGAACGCCACCACGATCAGCAGCCACGCCCACTGCGGGAGCCCGCGGATGTAGACGGTGTCGCGGCCGAGCACGTCGATCGCCCCGACCACCGCCAGCACGATCAGCAGGCCCGTCAGCAGCGCGGAGTACGGCAGCGCCGAGGTCCCGATCATCTCGAAATAGGGCATCACACCTCCGCGAACCGGTCACCGACGACGACCACTATCGCACGACTGAACGGCGGGGAGGAGCGATCAGCGCCGACCCAGGTGGCGCAGTGCGTCCGGGGTGAGGGAGGTGACGTCGGTGTGCCCTGACAACCCCAGCGTGAGATCGAGCTCGGCGATGATGTTGGCGACGGCGTCGCGGGCGCCGTCGCGACCGTTGATCGCGAGGCCGTACATGTGGGGGCGACCGATGCAGACGGCGTCGGCCCCCAGGGCGAGCGCCTTGAACGCGTCGGCTCCGGTGTAGACGCCGGAATCGATGAGCACCTTCGCCCGTCCGTCCACGGCGGCCACCACGTCGGGGAGCGCGTGCAGAGAACTGATCGAGCCGTCGACCTGTCGCCCACCGTGATTGGAGACGATGATGCCGTCGATGCCCATCTCCACCGCGGTCCGCGCGTCGTCGGGGTGCAGGATGCCCTTCAACACGACAGGCAGTGACGTCCGTTTCTGCAACCCGGCGATGTCGTCCCAGGTGAGCGACGGGCGCGAGTAGATGTCGAGGAACGTCTGCACCGACTGCTTGGGGACCGGCGACGCCAGGTTCTTGAGAAGCGATCCCGGCAGGTGGCGCGCCATCGAGAACAGGGTGGACACGGCGGCGCGGGTGAGCTCGACCTTCGGTCCCGCGGCGCCCGGGGGGTTCGCGATGCGCTCGGCGACGATGTCGCGGAAACGCGGGTCCGAGGTGTACTGCGCGATGCCCTCGGCGCGCGCGAACGGCAACGATCCGAGGTTCAGGTCTTGCGGGCGCCACCCCAGCATGGTGGTGTCGAGGGTGACGACGATCGCCTCGGCGCCCATGGTCTCCGCACGACGCACGAGGGACTCGACGAGGGCGTCGTCGGTCGACCAGTACAGCTGGAACCAGCGCGGCGCACCCGGCGTCACCGCTTCCATAGCGGCCGCGGTGTCCTCCATCGGCGAGCAACCCTGGTTGGAGAAGATGTACGGGACACCGAGTTCTGCTGCGGCGGAGCCGATGTGGATGTCGGAGTCGGGGTGGGCGAGTTCACCGGCACCCACCGGAGAGAACAGCACGGGCGCGGGCAGGGTGGTACCGAAGAGGTCGACGGACAGGTCGCGTCGGGAGACGTCGCGCAGCACGCGGGGCACGATCGCCCAGTCGTCGAACGCGGCACGATTCGCGCGCATCGTCGCACCCTCGCCGGCACCGCCCCCGATGTACGCCCACGCGCGCGGACCCATCGCCCGCTTCGCGCGGCGCTCCAGTTCGGCGAAATCAGCAGGCACCGAGGGAATGTGACCGAACACGCCGGCCGAGTAGATGGCGTTCTGGCGGGCACGTCCCGGCGACGGCGGTGTCGCGGTGGGGCGTTCGATCTGATCGGTCATGATCTCCCTTTCACGGCGTCGGCCACACTCTGCAGCCGTGCCACGTACTGGTCGCGGGCGCTCTGATCGGCATGCGACAGATTGTCGTTCGTCTCGTACATGCCTGCGGCGCCGTCGATCTCCTCGCGGAGGATGTCCATCTGCCCGACGTGTCGGGCCGTCTCGGTGATCATGTGCACCAGCACGAGACCGAGTGTGACGTCGCGCTTCTCGGGCGGCCACCACGGTACGGTCCCGGTGGTGGTGAGCGTCGACGCGTCGAAGGTCTCCTGCGCGTGCGCCCAGGACCGCCGGTACAGCGCGACGATGTCGTCGACGGATTCGTCGGCGGTGGCCCACATGTCGGCGTTGTCGGACCACGCGCCCTCCAGCCACGGCATCGGCATGTCGGCACGCCTGCCGAAGGTGTCCCCGAAATAGCCCAGTTCGACGGTGGCGAGATGCTTGACGACACCCAGGAGGTTCAGTCCCGTGGGCGTCAGCGGGCGACGGAGGTCGTATTCGTCGAGGCCCTCGAGCTTCCACAGGGCCGCGTCGCGCAGGAGTTGCAGGCGGGCCTGCATCTGATGCTGGAGCACGGTCAGGGCGTCGGCGCTCATGCGTGCGAGCCTAATCCCGCGCCCCGGTCGGCGGGCTGCCTAGGGTTGCGGGGATGAACACGGTTTCGCGGCCGCCGACGACGCTGATCGGGTGCCTGCTGAGTGCTGCATCCGGGGCGGTCGACGTCGTCGTGTTCACCGGCCTCGGCCACGTGTTCGCGAGCGTGATCACCGGGAACGTGGTCGTGATCGGTGTCGGCATCGGTTCGGGCGACGCCACGGCGATGTCGCACGCGGCGGTCGCCGTGCTCGCCTACGCCGTCGGGGTGGCACTGGCCGCGGGGTTCACCCGGTCGAATCGCTCCGCCGCTCGGCGCCTCGGGTGGCTTCACCTGGTCGAACTCGTGGCGCTGGTGTGTGTGGCCGCACTGTGGATCGCGGCCGATTCCCACCCTGGGGGTGTGACCGCGTACGCGGCGTTGGTGCTGGCCGCCGGCGCGATGGGGGTGCAGACCCGGGCCTTCGCCCTCGTCGGTGTGCCGGGGTTGTCGAGCACCTATTTCACCGGCACGCTCACCGGACTGCTCACCGATCTCGTCGTCGACGGTCGGCTCAACCGGTCGGCCGCCCTGGGGTTGCTGTCGTTGCTGGCCGGCGCCTCTGCGTCGGGTGCGCTGGTGTCGTACGCCGCCGTCGCGGCACCCCTGCTCCCCCCGGTGCTCGTCGCCGCGGTGCTGTTCCTCACCCTCCGCCGACCGGGGAGGTGAGTGCGTCGATCGGGCAGGTGAGGTCACGATCGGCGGTGGGTCAGAGAAGGCCTCGCTCATAGGCGACGCGGACCGCTGCGGCACGGTCGCGGACCCCGAGCTTCGAGTAGATGTGGAGCAGATGGGTCTTGACGGTCGCCTCGCTGATCACCAGGCCCTGCGCGACCGTCCGATTCGTCCCTCCACCGGCGATGCGGGTGAGGACCTCGACCTCGCGGTCGGTGAGCTCCTCGTGGTGCCGCCGTGCCATCAGACTCTGGGCGGCGCTGGGCGCCAACACACTTCGTCCGGCCGCGGCGTCGACGACGGCGGCGATCAGTTCATCACGCCCGAGCGCCTTGAGGAGATATCCGTCCGCGCCGGCATCGATCGCGCCCGCGATGTCACGGTCGGCATCGAAGGTGGTGAGCACCAGGATCCGTGGCCGGGCGCGGTCTCGGCGCCGCAACGCCTCGATGGCGGGAACGCCGTCACCGCCGGGCATCCGAAGGTCCATCAACACGACGTCGGGGTCCAGCTCGGTGACCTGTGCGACGGCTTCGGGCCCCGACGACGCCGCACCGACGACCTCGATCCGCTCGTCGCCGGCGAGCATCCCGGTCACGCCGTCGCGGACGATCGGATGGTCGTCGGCGATCACCAGTCGGATGGTCACGCCGGCACCACCGCGCTCACCAGGCATCCCCCGCCGATCTCGGTGGCGATGTCGACCGTGCCACCCGACGACGACACCCGCTCACGCATCCCCCGCAACCCGTTGCCCTCGCGGATCCGCTGCGGGTCGAAGCCGTCGCCGTCGTCCTTGATGTCGAGCAGCACACCCTCCTCTACATAGGACAGGCAGACGTCGACCGCCCGGGCACGTGCGTGCCGCGACACGTTCGACAACGCCTCCTGGCAGATCCGCAGGAGGTCCTGATCGGCGTCGGTGGGGACGGGGTCGCCGGCGATCTCGACGTGCGCGGCCAGCCGGTGGACGGTCGCCCAGGCGTTCACCAGTTCGGTGACCGCGACCGGCAGGGGCTGCGCGTCGAGCATCGGCGACCGCAGCGCGTACACGGCGCGTCGGGCCTCGCCGAGACCGGAGCGGGCCAGATCCTTCGCGGTGTCGACCCGGCCGCGCCAGTCGGTGCCGTCGATGGCCTCGAGCTGGCTGACGATGGCGACGAGGTCCTGGGCGACGGTGTCGTGGATCTCCCGTGACAGCCGTGCACGCTCCTCGAGCACACCCTGTTCCCGCGCCCGCAGCAGAAGTTGTTCCTGTAGTTCGACGTTGCGCTGTTGCACCTGCTCGAGTTCGTGCACCGCGGCCTCGCGTCGGGCGACCTCCTCGTCGCGGCGCGCGCCCACCCAGCTGAACAGGACGACCAACCCGGTGTTGATCAGCACCAGGACGCAGAACGCAGGCCACGACCGCCCGAGTTGGTCGAATCCGCCGATCTGCGACACCGCCGCCAGCACGGCGTTGGCGGTCATCGCGATCCAGAGACAGGCACCGGTGAACATCATCAACGCGGTCAGGTATCCCATGAACGCGTAGATCCCGTAGAACGGGCTGAGCCAGATCAGCGATGCGGTGAGCGCGAACTGCACGACCACGATCAGCACGCGCGCCCGGCCCGACACCGTGCTGCGGCGCACCCACGTGCACTGCAGCGCGAAGGCCGCCGCCGACAGGACGATCAGGGCGACGAAGGCATCGGTGTCGGCGGGCAGTCCCACGAGCGCGCTGATCATCAGCGACGCCAGGATGAGTCCACCGGGGATCACCGTCAGCCAGACCGGCGCGATGTCGAATCGCTGCCAGTTCAGCGGCTCCGGGGTGCGTTGCTGCCCACGCATGGGCTGATCCTGCCACGCCGGGCGCCCCGACATCGTCGAGCTCATTCCCATCGGAAGACCCGCACCGACACCGCTGCGAGGACGACCGTCCACGCCGCGAGGACCCCCAGGTGCAGGAGGCTCGGCCAGCCACCGTCGATGGCGCTGGTCAGCGCACCGACCGCGGACCCGCTGGGCGTGCCGTCGGAGATGCCACGCAGCCACCCCGGCATCGACGCCCGCGGGATCCAGAGACCGGCGAAGAACTGCAGGGCGAAGAACAGGACGGTGCCCACGGCGGCGGCGATCTTGTTGCTGCGGAACGCACTCGCGAGCACCATCCCGATCGACAGCATCGCCGCGACGGCGAACGCGAGGGCCAGCACGAACCCGATCCCGTTGCGCGGCAGCGGTGCACCGAACGCGGCGGGGACACCCACCATCGCCGCGACCACGACGACCTCGACCGCGAGGCACAGGATCACCTGCGCGGCCAGCAGCGCCGCGGGTGATGCCGGTGTGGTGCGCAGGCGTCGCAGGATCCCCATCTCCCGGTACCGCGTGAGCACGTCGGGCAGGATCTGGACGCTCAGGAGCACCGCGGAGAACATCACGAGGATGGGTTGGTAGGCGGTGAACCAACTCGACCCGTCGAGGTCGGCGACCGGTCGCGTCGTGGCGGGGATGGCCCCCAGGACGATCGACGCGATGAGCGGCAGGGCTGCGACCCAGACCACGAGGGCGGGATTGCGGGCCATCAGACGCGCCTCGGAGGTGAGGATGCCGGGCAGTCCGTGCGGCAGTGCGAGGCCGGGTGTACGCGGCGACAGTGCGGTGGTCATGAGTGCGAGTCCTTTCCGTGGGTGACGAGCGAGACGAAAGCGTCGTCGAGGGTGGGTTGTTCGACGCGGAGGTGTCCGGCGGAGACCCCCTGCGCGCGCAGGGCCGCGAGCACGTCGGCGACCATCTCGGCATCGCCGGTGACGTGCACCACCTCACCGCGGGTCTCGGTGTCGGACACCGAGGTCAGTGCACGGATGGTGCCGGGGTCGACCGGGGCGGACGGAACGAAGGTCATCACCTGCGCACCGCCCACGCGATCGGCGAGTTCGGCCGGCGTCCCGAGGGCGACGACACGTCCGGAGTCGATGACGGCGACCCGATCACACAGTCGCTGAGCCTCTTCCATGAAGTGCGACACCAGCAGCAGCGTGACGCCGGTGGTCCGCAGGTCCTCGAGGAGTCCCCACACCTCGCGACGCGCCTGTGGGTCGAGACCGGTGGTGAGCTCGTCGAGAATCGCCACCCGCGGGCGGCCGACGAGGGCGAGGGCCACCGACAGGCGTTGCTTCTGCCCTCCGGACAGTCGGGAGAAGGCGACGTCGCGCTGCGGCCCCAACCCGAGCCGCTCGGTGAGCTCGGCTATGTCGAAGGGGTTGCGGTAGAAGCTCGCGTACAGGGAGAGTGCCTCGCCGACGCGAATCTTGTCGGGCAGCAACGACTCCTGCAGTTGGATCCCCAACACCTCACGGAGGTCGGGGGATTCCTCGGCCGGGTCGTGTCCGGCCACCTCCACGACGCCGCCGTCACGGGCGCGCAGACCCCCGATGCACTCGACGGTCGTCGTCTTGCCCGCGCCGTTGGGGCCGAGGATCCCGAAGATCTCGCCCTCGGCGACCTCGAACCCGACGTCGACGACGCCACGGCCACCGGGGTAGCCCTTGCGCAGATGTTCCACTCGAATGATTGCCATGTGATCAGCGTCGTCGGGAAACGGGCCCGCGGCATCGACCGGTCGGCTACACCGCGATCAACCGATCGGTGGATCCACCGTCGGGCCGCGCCGACCAGGATGGCGGATCGGCTCTTCACGGCACCACAGCGTGTTTGGGGTGTGCGTTAAGCTTTTCGCACGACAGGCCTCGGGGGGGCGGTGCCGCGGTGGTGGGGGGAACTACCAGCGCGATCAGCACTTCTCATGCGATGCGAGAATCCGATTCGACATGTCCACGGTCGATTCGCAGAAGTGGACGAGGTGTTCGTTGGCGCCGATCAGACGCGGGATCACACACATCCTGGACCACCCTTCGCGGGTGGCGCCGGTCTTCCAGCCCATCGTCCGGCTCGACAGCCGTGACGTCATCGGGTTCGAGGCGCTGGCCCGGTGGCCCGAGTCACCCGGGGTCAACCCGGTCGAGGCGTTCGACGTCGCCCGCACACTCGGTGAGGTCGCCCGGCTGGACTGGTGGTGTCGACGACGCGCCTTCGAGACCGCCGTGGTCGACGAGATGGACCGCAGCCAGTACCTGTTCATGAACGTCGAACCGGACACCCTGGCCTCGCCGCCACCGTGGCAGGACGACCGGTTGCTGGCCGACGTCGAGGAGTCGGGCATCCAGATCGTGCTCGAACTGACCGAGCGCACCCTGCTCAGCGATCCGTCGACCGTTCTCCGCACGGTGGAACAGTCACGGAGGTCCGGGTACGGCATCGCGCTCGACGACATCGGCGCGCGGGTCGACGGTCTCGCCCTTCTCGATGTCATCGCCCCCGACGTGGTGAAGTTCGACCGTGGGCTCACCCACATGGACGAGTCGACCATCGAGACCGCCCTCGCCATCACCATCGCCGGCGAGTACGCGCGCCGTCACGATGTCGCGATCATCGCCGAGGGGGTGGAGACCTCCGCACATGAGCGGTGCGCCGAACAACTGGGCGCGACCCTCGGCCAGGGATTCCGGTACGGCCGTCCGGGACCGCTGTCGGATGTGGCACCGCTGGTGGGGCCGCGACCCCGCCTGGTCGACACGACACGGGGTCGCGTCGATCCCCTGCGTGCCATCTCCGATCGGGTGCCCACCGCGGTCGGTTCCCTGGCCGACGTGTTGTCGATGTGCGACGCGGTCGAGAACGCCGCGCTGGAAGAGACCACGCCGGGTTGTGTGGTCGCCGCCCTGCAGGGTGCGCGTCACATCTCCGCGGAGATCGCTGCGCGCTACCGCGACCTGGCCCGACGACAGCTCCTGGTCGGCCTCACCGGTCCGGGGCTCGGCCGTGCGCCGCAGCCGGGCGTCCTCGGACCGCTCACCCCGGACACCGCACCCGATGACACGTTCGCCGTGGCGGTGATCGCCGCAGGTCATGCGGTCGCGGTCATCGCGACGGCGATCGACGGACCGGGACGACCCGGCACGGGCGACTACCGGTGGTGCATCACGACCGATCGCACCGTGGTCGCCGAGATCGCACGATCGATCATCGTGGACCTCGCCCCGCGCTGAGGTGTCACAGCGACGCGAGCAGCGTCGCCCCGACGGCCAGCATCACGACGGCGACGAACGCGTCGAGGATCTGCCAGGCGCGGGGCCTGGTGAACAGCGGAGCCAGCTTGCCCGCGGCGAATCCCAGGGCGCAGAACCACAGGATGCTGGCCGCGCCCGCGCCGATCGCGAACGCCCACTTCCCCTCGGGGCCGTGGCTGTTGGCGATCGCCCCGAGGGTCAGCACGGTGTCGAGGTAGACGTGCGGGTTGAGCCACGTGAGAGCGAGTGCGGCACCGACGGCAGCCCATCGGGACCGGCTGCCCGCGCGGGAGGTGACCTCCCCGCTCGCGATGGCCGTCGGCGCCAGGCTGCGACGAGCGGCCATGAGTCCCAACACGATCACGTAGCCGGCGCCGAGCACCGTCGCCACGGTCACGATGCCCGGGTGCCCGGAGACGACGGCGCCGAGGCCGACCACACCCGCGAGGATCAGGACCAGATCGGAGACCGCGCACACCGCGACGATGGGGACTACGTGGGTCCGTGCGACACCGTTGCGCAGCACCATGACGTTCTGCGGACCGATCGCGATGATCAGGCCGGCACCGGTGGCGAGTCCGGTCAGTGCGATGGGCAGTGGGTTCATGCCGACGACGCTAATGACGGACCCACCATCAATCCAGCGAATGATTTTGACGAATCATTAGAATCACTTCATGATCACGAGTGACGGCCTCGCGACCCTGGCCGCGGTGGTGCGCGAGGGCACCTTCGATGCCGCCGCTCGCGCCCTGCACGTGACGCCGTCGGCGGTCAGTCAGCGGATCAAGGCACTCGAGTCCGACGTCGGACGGGTCGTGGTGCGGCGCAGCAAACCGTGCGTCGCGACCACCGACGGCGAGGTGCTGCTCCGCCTCGCCAAGCAGTGGGATCTGTTGACCTCCAGCGCCTTCGCCGAGCTGACCGGCGCCGCCGAGCACGAACCGGACGACCCTCGCGACCGTCCACGGGTGCACCTGCCCATCGCGAGCAACGCCGACTCGCTCGCCATCTGGTTGCTGCCGGTGATCGTGGACATGCAGAACCGGTTCGACGTCGCCATCGAGGTGATGCGCGACGACGAGAGCCACAACACCGAGTACCTGCGGTCGGGACAGGTGCTGGGCGCCCTCACCTCCGATCCCACCCCGATCCGGGGATGCACCGAACGGCGTCTCGGTGCGACGCGCTACCTCCCGGTGGCGGGCGCCGACTTCGCCCGGACGTGGTTCCCGGACGGGCTGAACGTGCGCGACCTCGCGCGAGCGCCGATGGTGGCCTTCGACCGCAAGGACACGATCATGGCCGCCCTCATCCGACGCCACACGCGCACACCGCTGTCGCCGCCGACCACGTACATCCCGGCGTCAACGGAATACCACCGTGCCGTCGAACTCGGCGCCGGGTGGGGCACGGTGCCGCAGGCGCAGATCGCCGACGCCCTCGCCGCCGGCACCGTCGTCGTGCTCTCCGACGACCATGTCGACATCGAGTTGTACTGGCAGCACTGGACGGTCAACTCACCACTGATCGCGGAGCTGACCGACCTCATCGTCACTGCCGGTCGCGACTTCCTCGTGTGACGTCGCCCCCGTCTCGCGCAACGGATGCGCGATCTCGTCGTGGGCGAGTCGGGCTGCGGCGTAGGCGATCACGGCGATCGGGACGGGGATGACCGCGGCCAGGAGGAACGTCGTGGTGAGACCGACGGCGCCCGCGACAGGTGCGGCCACCGCCATCGACACGGGCATGAAGGCGACCGAGACGAAGAAGTCGAGGCTCGAGACACGACCCAGCATCGCCGGTGGCACGCGCCGTTGGAGGAGCGTCCCCCACAGCACCATCGGCGCGTCGAAGGTGATGCCCATGACGAAGGCGGCCACCACGAACATCGCGACGTGGTCGGCGAAGGCGAAGGCGATCAACGGGAGCCCGCTGAGGCCCCACACGGCGAACATGATCGTCAGATAGCGACGCGGCATGGGTCGCGACGCCATGAACAGCGAACCCAGCGCGCCTCCGACACCGAAGGCCGCCAGCACCATGGCGTGCGAGCCGGCGTCACCACCGGCGCGGTCCTTGATCGCGAACGGGACCAACACCTCCAGCGGGCCGGCGGTCATCATCACCAGGATCAGCGCGAACAACAACGTGGCAAGCAGCCACGGTGTGCGCCACATGTAGCCGAAGCCCTCGGCGATCTCGGCGATGGTGCGGCGCACCGGATGTCGATCGTCGGTCACACGCTCGACGACCACCGGTCGCATCCGCACGTAGAAGACCGCCGACAGTGCGCTCGCCACGGCCGACCCGAGGATCGCCGCGGGAGGTGCGGACATCGCGATCAGTCCGCCGGCGAGTGCCGGGCCCGCGGCCTGGAAGATGACCGGACGCAGGGTGCCCTCGAACCCGTTGACCGCGAGCAGTTCCGCCGGCGGCACCACGCGCGGCACCAACGCCGAGTACGCCGGGTAGTAGATGCCGGTGGTGATGCCGCCGATCAGCCCGACGACGGCGAGTGCACCGACACCGAGGTTCCCGGTGACCCCCAGCAGTCCGACGCCGCCGATGGCGACCAGCTTGACCACCTCGAGCGCGATGAGGATGCTGCGCTGTGACATCCGGTCGGCGAGCACGCCACCGAACAGCGTGGACACGACCATCCCGATCGCGGCCAGTGTGGTGATCGCCGACAGCGCACCGGGTCCGCCGCCGAGGGCGATGACCTGCCAGACGACACCGACGGTCCAGATGCCATCGGCGAACGTCGCCAGTACGAGACCCATCGCGAGCAGGCGATATTGGGTACGGGCCAACGGCGCCAGGGCACGCGGCAACCGCGATCGCTCGGCGCCGGTCGACGTCTCGGCCACGCTCACACGGTCCAGGATGCCCGTTTCGGCGACGCGGCCGCCACCGATTTACCCGCCGCCGCCGCCGTGGCCGAGATCGTCCCCCTCAGAGCCCGCCGAGGGCAGATAGCCCTCGGCACCCCGCCAGGGGGACGATCTCAGCAGCGGTCAGCTGTGGACGGCGTCGCGCTGCGGGGCGGACTTCGGCGCGCGTCCGAACGTCATCGACTCGGTGATCTTGTCGCGCTTGGCGTCGATCGCGTCGAGCACCACGTTCGCGCGGACCGTCCACGGCTTGTCGGCGCTGGCCTTGGGCAGGGCGCCCGCCGACCGTGCGACGTAGCCGCTCGACAGGTCCACCATCGGCACGTCGGGCAGTTCCTTGCCGCCCCGGTCGGGATAGGCGTGGGTGTAGCCGTGGGAGTCCATGTAGTGCAACAGATCCGCGACGGCCTTGGACGTGAGGTCGGCGCGCAGCGTCCACGACGCGTTGGTGTAGCCGAACGTCCACGCGAAGTTCGGGACGCCCTCGAGCATGCGGCCGCGGTAGAGGAAACGCTCACCGGGCGTCACCTTCTCACCGTCGACGGCCAGGCTGATCCCGCCGAACACCTGCAACTGCAGACCGGTCGCGGTGACGACGACGTCGGCGTCGAGGTGGTCGCCCGACGAGAGGCGGATACCGGTCTCGTCGAAGCTGTCGATGGTGTCGGTGACGATCCCGGCCTTGCCGGACTTGATGGCGCGGAACAGATCTGCGTCGGGGACGACGCACAGGCGCTGATCCCACGGGTTGTAGGTCGGGTTGAAGTGGGTGTCGACGTCGAAATCGTCGGGAAGGATGCGCTTGGCCAACCCGCGCAGCCGTGCGCGCGCCGAGTCGGGGAAGCGACGGCAGTAGAGGTAGAACGCCAGCGAGATACCCGCGTTCTTGCCGCGGATGATCTTGCTCGCCAGCGGGGCGGGCAGTCGCTTCTGCAGTGCGTGCGCGATCTTGTCGACCGAGGGCAGCACCGTGATGTAGGTGGGTGAGCGCTGCAGCATCGTCACGTGCTCGGCGTCGCGGGACATGCTGGGGATCAACGTGATCGCCGTGGCGCCGCTGCCGATCACGACCACCTTCTTGCCGGCGTAGTCGAGATCCTCAGGCCACTTCTGCGGGTGCACGACCTGCCCGCCGAAGCGGTCGATGCCCGCGAAATCGGGGGTGTAGCCGCCGTCGTAGTCGTAATAGCCGGTGCACAGGTGGAAGAAGCGTGCCTGGTAGGTGACGGGCTTGCCGTCGATCTCGGTCTCCACCGTCCAGCGGTCGACCGTGGTGTCGAAGTCCGCCGAGAGCACGTGGACGCCGTAGCGGATCTTCTCGTCGATGCCGTACTCCGCGGCGGCGTCGACGAGGTACTGCCGGATGTCGTCCCCGTCGGCGATGGACTTCTCCCCGTCCCACGGACGGAACGGGTAGCTCAGCGTGTAGATGTCGCTGTCGGAGCGGACGCCGGGATACCGGAAAAGGTCCCAGGTGCCGCCGATCGCCTGGCGGCGCTCGAGGATCGCGTAGCTCAGGCCGGGGTTGCGTTCCTGCAGCCGGTACGCGGCGTCGATGCCCGAGAGTCCTGCACCGACGATCAGCACGTCACGGAACTCGACTGCTGATTCCGACCTGGTCTCGGACGTGCCTGCCTGGGTCATGATGATCCTCTCCGCATCGGAGCCGATCCGGCTGACGAGCCCACCGGACGCTTATTGACTGATCGACAATAACGCCCTTATTGACGAACCGTCAATAGCGGCGCAGCTGGTGTTCTCAGCCTACGACGATCGCCGCGACCACCACGGCGGCGACGAAGACGATGGCGACGAGGTCGGTGATCCCCGGGCGACGATCGGGGCGGGCGACCGACCCGATCCCGCCGCGGTTGTCCATCGCGGTCGCCACCTCGCGCGCATTCTGCACCGCCAACGAGCACGCGATGGGCATGCAGGCCGACCACTGTTCGACCCGCTGCTGGGCCGACCGCTTCCCGGGCGTACGACGCTGCCCGACGGTCTGCAGCAGCACCCGGAAGTCGGAGATCATGAACGGCAGCAGACGGAGCGCAACGGTCACCGCGACCGCGACGGGCTGCAGCGGGATGCCCACCCGTCGCGCCCACCCGACGACCCGCTGCCCGAACGCGGGCACCTCGGCCATCGGCGTGGTCCAGCAGAAGACCAGCGACAGATAGAACGACACGATCGTGATCGAGATGAGCACGGCCCAGGTGCTCGCGCCACCGAGCCCGAGCCGGACGTCGAACACCGTCACGAACGGCTTGCCACCGCCCATCGCGGTCACGAAACCACCCAGCCCCATGAGCGCGAAGATCCACCACGGCAGCCGCGGCAGGGCGGCGACCGGGATGCGACCGGCGAGTGTCCATGCCGCGGCGATGAGCACCGAGGCGCCGACGGTGATCCAGCCCGGATCGATCGCGAACATCAAGGCCGTCGCGACGATGGCGAACACCTTGCTGCCCACCCACAATCGATGCGCCGGCGACGACCGGGGCAGAACACGTCCCACGACACCGGCCATCGACGCCCGCGAGGGACGCTTCTCGATCGTCGGCGGTCGCGGCGGGAGGACCGCCACGTCGATCGCGCGGTCGGCGATGGCGCGTAGTTCGTTCAGGTCGTGGGTGACGATGACGAGCGTGGTGCCCGATGCGCGCACCCGTTGCAGGGCCGCGACCATGGCGATCCGCGACGCGTCGTCGAGTCCGGCGAGCGGCTCGTCGAGCACCAGGACCCGGGGGCGTGCGGCGAGGAGTCCGGCCAGCGCGACCCGCCGCTGCTGCCCGACACTGAGGTGATCGACGCGCATCTCGGCCACCACCGACGGATCGAGACCCAACTCGCGCAACGACTCCCACACCAGACGGCCGTTGGAGCGGTCGACACCGGCGGCGTCGCAGATGTCGTCGCGGACACGGGAGCGCACCAGGGACAGTCGTGCGTACTGGTGGCCGAACAGTGCGCCGTCGCGGTTGTTGAGAACCGGCTCACCGTCGAGATGCACCTCGCCGGCGTCGGGCTTCTCGATCCCGGCGAGCAGGCGGGCCAGCGTGGACTTGCCCGCACCGTTGGCGCCGGTCACCAGCACGGTCTGCCCCGGCGCGATGGTCATGTCGATGTCGGCGAGGACCGCGCGGTGCCACGGGGTGCCGCTGTCGTGGGCGAACCGCAGACCGCGGACATCGAGCCGCCCGCCGCGAATCCAGTTGCGGCGGTTGCCCACAGGCGGTGTCGCGGGTTCGGTGTCGCCACCGGGGACGATGATCGTCGCGTCGGCGGCGGCGATCTCGCGCGGGTCGTGGGTCACGTGCACCACCGCGGTGCCACCGTCGGCGAGTCGGCGGTAGGTGGTCATCAACGCCTCACGACCCGGGCCGTCGATCATCGCGGTGCTCTCGTCGCTCACCAGCAACTGCGGATCGCGGGCGAGGGCCCCGGCGATCGCGAGACGTTGCAGTTGTCCCCCGGACAGTCGGGAGGTCTCGGCGTCGAGCGCGACATCGAGACCCACGCGGTCCAGCAGCGCCCGCGCGCGTTCGGGGGTCATCATGGGATCACCCCAGGCGAGGTCGTCGCCGACCTGCAGACCGAGCACACCGGTCTCGGGGCGTTGCCCGATGACAGCGGTGCCGCCGGGCGCGCCGAGGCCGGGATTGCCCGCACGGTTCACGACACCGGTGGTGGGGGCGCGGCCCGAGATGACCCGGGCGAGAGTCGATTTACCCGCCCCGTTGCGTCCGGCTACAGCGGTGAGACGACCGGGGGCGATGTCGGCGTTCATCCCCCACACGGTCGGGGTGGTGGCCCCGGGGTGGGTGACCGACACATCGCGCAGTTCCATCGGGACCGGCGCGATGCGGCCGGTCTCCTCCACCAGCACATCGGTCGAGGGCGGACCGAGACGACGTGCCAGCGACTGCGCCGGGCGCTTGACGAACAGGTAGGTGAACAGCGCGGTGAACACGACGCCGAGAAGTGTCGCGACGGGGATGGTGATCGGCCAGGCCCGCAGAGCGCTCACCACCGCGCGGTCGATCTGCTCGACCTGGGTGGCGCCGGCGTTGCCGATCAGTCGCGCCGCGCCGCCGACGCTGTTGCGGATGTTGTCGAAGATGAACTCGCGGTAGCTCGAGAAGACCGCGAGGCCCGCGGTGGTCAGCGCCGCCGACGGGACCCCGAGTCCGAGGATCGCCCCGGCGACGACGGTCGGCGGCGACCAGAGGCGCCGGATCGCGATGCCCGCGAAGCACCCCGACAACGCGGCAGCGGCCACCATGTTCGCCGTGCCGTATCCACCGAAGAGCAGCGCCACGATCCATCCGGTGATCCCGGCGAGGATGCACACCGACAGGCGTCGCCGGATGCCGAGGACGGCGAACGGGATCGACGAGACGAGGATCGCGGCCCCCGCGATCGGCAGCACCCGGCTGAGCACGCAGATCGCGGCGGCCACATCGGCGAGCGCCGCGGCCTCGGCCGCCTCGATGGCGCTGATCCGCAACCGCCGACGCCCGTCGACGGACTGCCTGCGTACCCGCGACTTCTCCAGGACGGAACTCACGCCCACCGCCCTCTCATCGTTCACACGTCATGTCCGTATCCAGGGTGCCAGAGCAGCGAACCCGCACGTCGCGGAGCGCGACGATGCATGAGAGATCGGCCAGGGTCGCGGCCGTGTCGCGACGCCCCCACCTCGCGGAGCCGACCGTTTCTGAGGAAATGCTGCGAGTTCACAGACGGCAGTGCCCACGACGCCGTCGAGCGACTACCTAGGCTGACGGCATGTCAGCCACGATCTCCCGCATGCCCCGATGGGTCCCGGTGTTCCTCGGTGTGGTGACGGTGTCGGTGATCGTCGGTGGTGCGGTGTTCGCCGCGGGCGCACCGTCGCGACCGATCGCGGCGCCACAGGCCGCCGACCCCCGACCGGAGAAAGTACAGTCCGCCCGCGACTCGCTGTCGGAGGCCAAGCTGCTGTTCGGCTTCCTGAACGCGGCCGTCGCGGGCGGGTCGGCGACGGTGACCACGCTGACCGACGGTGTCGGGCAGATCTTCGACGCGGTCGACACCGCCGGACGCGGATCGCAGCAGCTGGTGACGGCGCTCGAGCAGGCTCCGTCGTTGGCCGCGGCGGGTGGGCAGGTGTCGCAGCTGACGGCCCGGGCCGCCGACGCACTCGGAGAGGTGTCGCGGTTGTCCGACGCCGCCGCGCCGATCGACGACCTCGTCGACCGCATCGTCTCCGCGGTCGAGTCCAACGCCATACCGGGAGCGCGCAGCAGTCTGCCCGCACTGCGATCGCTGCAGAGGGCCACCGGTGATCTCACGTCACAGACCGACGCGATCGCCGGATTGCGTCGGGCGTTGGCGGGTCTGGGACCGGCGGCGCGGTCATCGGCGGGAACCGTCGACGCGGGCATCTCCTCCGCGCGGCAGTCGGCCGGTCAGCTCAGTGAGGGCTTCGCGACGCTGTCCTCCGCACGCCCCCGGGTGGTCGAGGCGGCGAACTCGTTCACCAAGACCTTCGGCCAGCTGACCACCGTCCTGAAGACCATCGACAGCCGCATCGGTGCCGCGCAGGCCGACCTGGGTCCGACCGCCGCGATCACCCCGCCGGAGTCGACGCGGCAGACGCAGGTGATCCTGGCCCGCGACAACGCCCCGTTGGTCGCGCGGTCGCTCCTGTGGGCCGGCGTCGCGGGACTGATCACGCTGCTGGTGCTGGGCGGCGTCCCGACCGTTCTCGGCTACCGGTCGCGCCGACGCGCGACGGTCGTCGACACCGCCGCCGACTGACCGCGCCGGTAGGTCACGGTGTGCCGGACTCGAAGGTGCCGTGGCGGCCCGCGCCGGACACGAAACGCCCTGCACCCTGCGCGGTGCCGTTCACCAGCGACGTCGCGCCATGGCGGGTCTCGTTGAGCAGCGCCTGGTCGAGGCTGAGGCCGTCCTGTTCGAGCACCGACATCCGGTCCTCACGCAGGCAGGTCTGCGGGAACGCGGCGAGGTCGTGCGCGAGGGCGATGGCGACCTCCAGCGCGGTTCCCGCGGGGGCGACGCGGTTGACGAGTCCGATCGCGTGCGCCTCGGTCGCGTCGACCGGGCGGCCGGTGAGGATGAGGTCCATCGCGCGGCTCTCGCCGATGAGGCGGGGCAGCCGGACGGTTCCGCCGTCGATCAGCGGCACCCCCCACCGACGGCAGAAGACCCCCAGGGTGGCGTTCTCGTCAGCCACGCGCAGATCGGCCCAGAGGGCGAGCTCGAGGCCACCGGCGACGGCGTATCCCTCGATGGCGGCGATCACCGGTTTGCCCAGACGCATCCGGGAGACCCCCATCGGGGCGTCGCCGTCGGGTGCGAACCGGTTGATGCGTTCGGGATCGCCCGCGGCGATGGCGCCGAGATCGGCACCGGCACAGAAGGTGCCGCCGAGTCCGTGGAGGATCGCGACCGCGGCGTCGTCGTCGGCGTCGAAGTCGCGACACGCCTGCGCGAGGGCCTCGGCGGTCGGACGATCGACCGCGTTGCGCACCTCGGGACGGTCGATCGCGATGACGGTCACGGGACCGTCGTGACGCACCTGCACCAGCTCGGCCATGGGTCGACACTAGACCCGCGCGGTACGGGCCCGGGCCGGTCAGGCCACCGATAGTGTTGCGGCGATGAGCGACGACTCGAACCTGACGACCCCGACCCAGGGCGGCGACCGGCCCGCCGGATGGCGTGACGACTGGACCTCGGGCCCACCGGTGTCGGCGGTGGGCGACCGCACCCCGCCGGACACGCTCGACTACCCGACGCTGACCTACGAGGTGACCGGACGCATCGCGCGGATCACCTTCAACCGGCCCGCGCACGGGAACGCGATCACCTCCGACACCCCGCGCGACATCGCGGCGGCCGTCGAACACGCCGATCTCGATCCCCGCGTCCACGTGATCCTGCTGTCGGGTCGTGGCAAGGGTTTCTGCGGCGGGTACGACCTCGGCATGTTCGCCGAGCGGTGGCAGGACCCGGGCGCCGACGAGTCGCGGAGGTCGGTGCACGAGGTGGGTGTCGACGGCACCGTGCTCGACCCGATGGTGCAGGCGACCAACCACAACCCGGCCGGTCAGTGGGACCCGATGGTCGATTTCGCGATGATGAGCCGCAACGGCCGAGGCTTCTCGAGCCTGCTGCACGCGAACAAACCCGTGGTGGCGAAGCTGCACGGGTTCTGCATCGCGGGCGGCACCGACATCGCCCTGCACTGCGACCAGATCATCACCGCCGACGACGTCCGCATCGGTTATCCGCCGGTGCGGGTGTGGGGCGTGCCGTCCACCGGTCTGTGGGCCCACCGGATCGGCGACCAGCGCGCCAAGCGGATGCTGTTCACCGGCGACAGCATCGACGGGAAGACCGCGCTCGACTGGGGTCTCGCCGTGGAATCGGCACCGGCCGATCGTCTCGACGAGGTGGTGGAGGACTACGTCGCCCGCATCGCCGCGATGCCGATCAACCAGTTGATGATGGTCAAGCTCGCCCTCAACAGCGCCCTGCTGTCGCAGGGGGTGGCCACCTCGGCGATGATCAGCACCGTCTTCGACGGCGTGTCGCGGCATACGCGCGAGGGCTATGCGTTCCAGACGCGTTCGGCGACATCGGGATTCAAGCAGGCAGTGCGGGAGCGAGACGAGCCGTTCGGCGATCACAAGAAGGGGTGAGGGTGACCATCGCTCGGGAGGGGGGCCGCAGCTACGGGGGCGAGAGCCCGGTGGCGCGGGACGAACGTCGGCGGCGACAACTGCTCGACGCGGGCCTGTCGATCTTCGGTTCGGTGGGTTTCCGCGCGGCGACCGTACGGGGTCTGTGCCGCGAGGCCCGCGTCGCCGATCGCTATTTCTACGAGCAGTTCCCGGGTCTCGAGGACCTGCTCCTCGCGGTGTACGCCGAATGCGTCGATCGGATGATGGCCGCCGTCGTCGACGAACTCGCCGCCCTGCCACCGGATGCCACGACCGTGGTCCGGGCCAGTCGCGGGCTCGACGCGTTCTTCGGCGTGACCGAGAACCCGTTGCTCGCGCGCGTGGTGTGGCTCGAGGTCCTCGGGGTGAGCCCTCGGGTCGACCGGCTCTATCTCGACACCCTCAACCGGTTCGGCGACCTGCTGCTGTCGCAGATGCGGGCGGATCAGCAGGCTCCCGTCGACGAGGCCGAGCGCCGCGTCCTCGCGACGGCGGCTGTCGGCGGCATCCGACAGACGGGCACCGCCTGGCTGATCGACGGGTACACGACCGACCGGCGGGTGCTGGTCGCGGCGTCGACGCGGTTCCTGGTGGCCATCGCGGAGTCGGATCACTGATCGACCATCTCACCGTGTCGGAGGCGCCCATGCGTTAATCTGATGACGCTTGTCATCGGATGAAGGGTGCGCGCCATGGCGGAGATCGACCACGACTGGGTCGTCATCGGGTCCGGCTTCGGCGGCAGCGTCGCCGCCCTGCGGCTGGCCGAGAAGGGCTACGACGTCACCGTGCTCGAGAAGGGCCGTCGCTTCGCCGACACCGATTTCGCCTCGAGCGCCTGGCAGGTCGGCAAACTGCTGTGGGCACCGTTCGCGGGGCTGCGCGGCATCATGGCCATGACCCCGTTCTCCCACGTCACCGTCATCAGCGGGGTAGGAGTCGGCGGCGGGTCGCTGGTCTACGGCAACACCCTCTACGTCCCGCACTCCGACGATTTCTACCGTCACCCCCAGTGGGCCGATCTCGCCGACTGGCGCAGCGAACTCGCACCCCACTTCGCGACCGCCCAGACGATGCTCGGCGTCACCACGTTCGTCGGCGAGGGACCCAGCGAGGACCTGATGCGCGACATCGCCGCCGACCTCGGCGCGAGCGACCGGATCCACACCACGGAGGTGGGGGTGTTCCTCGGCGAACCCGGGAAGCGGGTCCCCGACCCCTACTTCGACGGCGCCGGCCCCGACCGTGCGGGCTGTATCCGGTGCGGTCAGTGCATGCTGGGATGCCGCCACAACGCGAAGAACACCCTGGTGAAGAATTACCTCCACCTGGCCGAACGCCTCGGGACCCGGGTGGAGGCCGAGCGGACCGTCGTCGACATCCGTCCGATCGGCGCCGCCGACGGTTCCGACGGCTACGAGGTCACCACGGTCCGATCGGGCGGCATCCTGCGTCGCGACCGGCAGACGATCCGCACGCATGGCGTCGTCGTGGCCGGCGGCGCGCTGGGCACCAACCTGCTGCTGCGCACACTGCGCGACCGCGGCAGCCTGCCCCGACTGAGCGACCGGCTCGGCCACCTCGTCCGCACCAACAGCGAGGCCATCGTCGCGGTGACGTCGAACGACCCGGAGGCCGACCTGCGCAGCGACATCGCCATCACCACGAGCATCCATCCCGACGAACACACGCACTTCACCAACAACACCTACGGACTCGGCGGCGACGCCATGGGCCTCACGTTCGGTCCGCTCACCGGCGGTCGTCTTCGGGTGGGACAGTTCGTCCTCGCGATGCTCGCGCGCCCGCTGCGCTGGCTGAGCCCCACGCGACTGTCGGGGTGGTCGAGGCGGTCGGTGGTGTTCACCATCATGCAGAGCACCGACACCGCGCTCCGTCTGCGACGCCGGAACCGGTTCAGCCGCATCAACACCGCGGTCGGCGACGGCGACGCGCCCCTCGGCGACCTCCCGATCGCGCGGACGATCGCCGAGTCGGCGGTCCGCCACATCGGCGGGGGCGGTTACGGTTCCACCGCGGTGACCGAATCGCTGCTCGCCCGCCCGACCACCGCGCACATCCTCGGCGGCGCGGTCATCGCCGACTCACCCGCGCACGGTGTCGTGGATCGGTATCGCCGCGCCTTCGGCTACGAGAACCTGCTCATCACCGACGGTTCGACCGTCGCCGCGAACGCCGGGGTCAATCCCAGCCTCACCATCACCGCGATGGCCGAGGAGGCGATGTCGCATGTGCCGCAGAAGAACCCGACCACGGTGACCGCGCGATGAGCGGCGTGGGTCCCTGGGTCCGCGCGGGCCGCCATGCGGTGGTGACCGGCGGCTCGTCGGGGCTGGGACTGGAGATCAGTCGCCAGTTGGTCGGACGCGGTGTCGGGGTCACGCTGCTCGCCCGCGACGAGGCGAAGCTCGCCACGGCGGCACAAGCGTTGCGCGCACAGGTCGCCGACGCGGCGGTACGCACGCTGTCGGTCGACGTCTCCGACCCCGATGCGCTCGTGGATGCGTTCGCCGGACTCGCCGCCGACCATCCGATCGACGTGCTGATCAACTCGGCGGGCATCATGCGCGAGGGCTACTTCGAGACGCTGCCCGCCGCGGCCTTCACCGACGTCATGGACATCAACTTCTTCGGCACCGTGAACGCCATTCGTGCTGTGCTGCCGCATCTTCCGCATCCCGGTGGGCGGATCGTCAACATCGCCTCCCTCGCCGGACTCACCGGCGTCTTCGGCTACACCCCGTACTGCGCGGCCAAACACGCCCTCGTCGGTTTCACGAACGCACTGCGTTTCGAGATGGAACCGCAGGGCATCGGGGTGCACCTGATCTGCCCCGGCGAGTTCGACTCCCCGCTCGTGGAGGCACTCGATGCCACCCGCACCCCCGAGAACCGCGCCCACACGTTGACGATCCCGAAGGTACCGGTGGAGACGATCGCGCGGGAGACGTTGGCGGCGTTGGACTCCGGACGCGACCAGGTCATCCCGGGACGCGTGCCCGCACTGGTCTCCACCGGCCAGCGACTGCTCCCTGCCGCCGGCAAGCTGGTGGGCCGCCGCAAGGTGGCTCAGGTCTATCGGGGCCCGGGCCACCCATAGTCGGCAGAGTGTCCCGCCCCGCGGGAAACCGTGCCGACTCCGTGCGCGGAGAACGGCGCTGGGCTCAGGCCGACTTCTTCGCCGCGGCCTTCTTCGCGGGCGCCTTCTTGGCAGGTGCCTTCTTCGCGGCGGTCTTGCGGGGCGCGGCCTTCGCGGCCGGCGCCTTCTTCGCGGGGGTCTTCTCCTCGTCGGAACCCGAGTCGTCCGATGCCGATGTGTCCGGGCCGCCGCGGTTCTTCACCGATGCGCGTAGTGCGGCGAGCAGGTCGGCCACCTCGGAGTCGTCGTCGCCCGAGTCGTCGGTCTCGGCGGTCGGGAACGCCTCGGTCCCCTCGGCTTTCGCCTCGATCAGCTTGCTCAGCTCGAGCTGGTAGGTGTCCTCGTACTCCGACGGGTCGAAATCGCCTGCCATGGTGTCGATCAACGACTGCGCCATCTCGAGTTCCTGCGGCCGGATGGTCGGCTCGTCCTCGAGCGCGGGGAACTCGGCCTTGCGGACCTCGTCGGGCCACAGCAGGGTCTGGAGGGTCATCACGTTGTCGACCACACGCAGGGCCGCGAGCCGGGTCCGGTTGCGCAGCGTGAACGTCACGACGGCCACGCGGTCGCTGTCGGCGAGCGCCTGACGCAGCAGCACGTAGGCCTTCGGCGACTTCGACGCCGGTTCGAGGTAGTAGGGCTTGTCGTAGTAGATCGGGTCGATCTGCTCTCGTGGCACGAACCCGGTGATCGATATCTCGGGGCTCTTCTGCACCGGCAGCTCGGCGAGGTCGGACTTGGTGAGGATCACCGTCTCGCCGCTGTCGCTCTCGTACGCGTTGGCGATGTCGGAGAACTCGACCTCGGTGTCGGTGCCCTCGCGCACCTTGCGGTAGCGGATGCGGGTGCCGTCCTTCGCGTCGACCTGGTGCGAGGTGCGGTCGTGAGACTCCGTGGCGGAGTACACCTTGACCGGCACGTTGACCAGGCCAAAGCTCAGATCGCCTTTCCAGATCGAGCGCATGGGGATCATTGTGCCGACCTCGGGCGCCGTCCGCAGCCCCCTGGGCCGTGTCGATGCAGATCAGTGACCCGGCGGGGTTGCCTCGGCATCGGCTCGGGGCTCGGTCTCGACCAGCGTCAACGCCAGTCGCGGGCAGGCACGGACCGCCCGCCGTGCCCGGCCGGTGGCGTCGTGCGGCACCTCGGGTCGGCGTCGGCCGTCGCGGCTCACCGGGTATCCCCATTCGTCGCGGTCGAACACCTCGGGCACCAGTTCGGCGCACAGGCCGCGGCCGTCGCAGGCGGTCCAGTCGATGTGGAGCGCGGTCATCGGAGCTGTCCCGCCGCGACCTCGTCGGCGAACACCGCGAGCGCCGAGCGCACCATGTGGGCGGTGCCGTCGGGATGGCTGCACGCGCCGCGTCCGTCGATGGTGTCGGCGAGGGTGACCGCACGGTGTGCGGCCTGGGCTCCCGCACCGGCGGCCACGGCCGCCATCGCCTCGGCCAGCGCGGGCATCCCGAACCGGCACGGACCGCACTGCCCCGCACTCTCCCGCGCGAGGTGGCCGACGATCTCGGCGACGACGGGCAGACCGCGCTCGCCGCGCATCAGGTACGAGAACACGCCGGCACCGGGACTCGCCCCGACCTCCGACAGCGACCGTGCCGACAGGGCCAGCCTCGGGACCGCTCGTCCGTCGACCCACGTGCCGTGGAAGCCCCCGACGAGGACCGCGCGGAGATCGGTCGGGTCGACCGAGATGCGTCGGAGCATCACCGCCAGCGGGGTCCCGAGGTCGGTCTCGACGACGCCGTCGAGGCCGGCCCGGCCGGACAGGGTGACCAGTGCGGTCCCGGGTTCGGCGGCGGTGCCGCGGCCCCGGAACCACGCGGCGCCGTTGCGGGCGATGAGCGCGACGTGGGCGAGGGTCTCGACGTTCTGCACCAGCGTCGGTCGGCCGCCGACTCCGCGCACCGCGCTCGGGACCATCCGGTTGCGGGGGAGACCCGGCCCACCGGAGAGCAGGTCGACGATGGCGGTGGTCTCGCCGTCGACGAAGCGCCCCGCGGTCGCGGTCACCGTCACGGGGGTGCGATCCCATCCCGACGCGGCGCGCTCGGCGACGAGCGCGGCGAGCTCGTCGACGCGGTGCGCGGGCACGCAGAGGTGGGCGGCCTGTGCGCCCACGGCCTCGGCCACTGCGGCGAGACCGTCGAGCACCAGATGCGGCGACTGCCGGAGCAGGACGGCGTCCTTGCCGCTGAGCGGCTCACCCTCGGCGCCGTTGGCCACGACGATCGGTCGGTTGCGACGCCGCGCCGCCTGCGCGGTGGCCTCGATCTTGCGGGCGACCGGGAAGGCCGCGCCGCCACGACCCGTGAGCCCTGCCGCCGCGATCAGATCGATGAGGTCGCGACCGCGACGGGCCCTCGCCCCGTAGATCTCGTGATGCCGCCGCAGCGCGCCGCCGGCACCGGTCAGCAGTCGGTCGGCGGGATGGTCGGCCGCCGTGGCGCGGTGCCGCGACGGGCGGGGTTCGGTGATCGCGGTCATGCGGTCGCCACCTCTCGTGGTCGGGAGAATTCGGTGAAACGGGGGTGCAGTCGGATGCCGACGGCGATGAGCACGGCGACGACGCAGCACGCGGTGATGGCCCACATCCACGGGGCGCCGCTGTCACTGCCCGCACCGAGCCCGTGCGCGACCGCGATGGGCCACAGTCCGTAGGCGGCCCAGTGGATGGTTCGAAATGCTCTCTGCCCGATGCGATGTCGGAGGAGTGCGCTGAGTACCAGCACGACCACTAGGTCCAGGGTCAGCGTGCCCAGGCCCACCCAGAACCACTCGTAGCCGCCGCCGAACGGGACGACCACGTCGACGAGGTCGAGCTGTGCGTACGGGTCGACGACGAGCGTCGTGACGTGCACCGCGATGAGCAATGTCGCCGAGAGAGAGGCGAACTGGTGCAGTGACACCACACCGAAGCGCGGCAGTCCCGCGACCCCACGCCCCGATCGTGTCGCGATGCCGAGCACCATCGACACCGTCAGCATCATGAGAGCGGTGATGCCGGTGCCGCGGCCCAGCGCCCAGAGGGCCTCGTCGCTCACGCCGCCATCTCCGCATCCTGCGGCCAGCCGCCCAGCCCGACGACGGTCCCGTCGGCCGCGACCAGGCGGGCGGGCAGCCCGGTGGACTCGATCCAGTGTTGTCCCGCAGCGCCTTTCACGATGGCGCCGGTGGTCAGCGTGTTGGCGTCGACGCACCGGCGGGCGACCACGGTCACGGTGCGCCAATGCCGTGCGGCCGGCTCACCCGTACGGGGATCGATGATGTGGTGCACGCTGCGGCCCTTGTGGGTCCACTGTCGGCGCAGCGTGCTGGAGGTGGCCACCGCGCAGTCACCGACGAGTCCGATCTGTGCCGCGGGTTCGGGCCGGCCATCGACTGGGGCGTCCTGGACCAGGATCTGCCAGCCGCCGGAGGGGGCGTCCCCGCGAGCGCTGATGTCGCCTCCGAGGTTCACCATGGCGCCGCAACCGATCTCGTCGGCGATGACCTCGGCGGCGAGGTCCGCGGCCACCGCCTTGGCGGTCGCCCCGAGATCGAGGAGCACGCCCTCGGGGACGGTGAGAACGTCCGCGTGGCGACGGATCATCGTGTGATCGGCCTCGTGCACGGCGACGCTGGGTCCCGCGGTCAGGCCACTCGCGCGGTCGGCGACGACATCGGCGAAGTCGCGGTCGTATCCCAGTGCGACGAGTCGTCGACCGATGGTGGGGTCGACGGCGCCGCCGGAGGCACGGGCGGCGTCGAGCGCGGCGTCGACGAGGGTCGCCAGGACCGGGGTGATCCGCGTGGGGCGCCCACGCCGGATCGACCGTCCGTACAGCTCGGCGTCGGGACGGAAGCGACTGCAGGCGGCGTCGACATCGGCGAGAACGGAATCGACGACGGCGCGCGCCTCCACGAGACGATCGGGGTCGGTGACGACCAGCGAGGCCTCGAGTCCCCACACCTGCCAGGTCGTGGTCGTCTCGGGGGGAACCGAACGGGGGTGTGTCATGTCAGGACCCGCTCGTCTGGCCGTGGGTGTCGCCCGAGCCGGCGGTCACGGTGGGCGCGGTGCCATAGGACGAGGCGCCGGAGGAATCCGACCCGCTCGAGTCGGTTCCGGTCGAATCGGTGGTCCCGGTGGAGGTCGACCCCGTCGAGGTCGTGGTGGACGTCGTGGAGGTCGAGGTGTCGGTCGAACCGGTGTCGGCGTAGGCCAGGCCCGAGGTGATCCCGACGGCGGCGAGTGCGCTCGCCGCGAGAGCGCCGGCGGCCCATCGCGCTCGTCGGATCCCGCGTTGGGGTGTGTTCACGGCTGACTCCTTCGCATCTCGCGGCGACCGCTCGTCGGTCTTCTCGCCGGTGTGATGACCAGCATCGGAGCCGAACCTGGGAGGTCGCTGCGACCCGGCTGCGAAGGGGGTCGGAACAACGCGCGGGGTGGGGTCGTTGCCCCACACAGCAGTTTTGTCCACGAAATCTCAAGGAGCTCCACCGTCATGACCTCGCCGCAGTCCGCCCGACGCATCGTCCTCGCCGCCCGCCCCCACGGCGAGCCACAGGACTCCGACGTCCGATTCGAGGAGTTCTCCCTCCCGGAACCGCGTGAGGGCCAGGTGTTGCTGCAGACGCTCGACCTGTCTCTCGACCCCTACATGCGCGGTCGGATGAGCTCGGCGAAGTCGTACGCACCGCCGGTCGAGATCGACGCCCCGATGGTCGGCGCGACCGTCTCCCGGGTGCTGGCATCGCGCGACCCCGGATTCTCCGAGGGTGACGTCGTGCTCGGCTACGGCGGGTGGCAGACCCATTCGGTCGAGTCGACCGCGCACCTCCGCAAGCTCGACGCGGATTCGGCGGTCCCGCACACCACCGCCCTCGGCGTCCTCGGCATGCCCGGCTTCACCGCCTACTCGGGCCTGCTGACCATCGGCCGCCCGCAGCCCGGCGAGACCGTCGTCGTCGCCGCGGCCACCGGTCCCGTGGGTTCCGCGGTCGGTCAGATCGCGAAGATCAAGGGCGCCCGCGCCGTCGGTATCGCGGGTGGACCCGACAAGGTCGCGTACCTGCGCGACGAGTTGGGCTTCGACGCCGCGATCGACCATCGCGCCGATGATTTCGCCGAGCAGCTCGCGGCGGCGACCGGCGACGGCATCGACGTCTACTTCGAGAACGTGGGCGGCAAGGTGTTCGACGCCGTCCTCCCGCGCATGAACACCTACGGCCGGATCCCGGTGTGCGGGTTGGGCGTCATCCTCCGCAGCAGCCTCACCGTGCGCGGCTTCATCCAGACCGAGTTCGCCGCCGAGCAACAGGAGACGTTCCTGAGCGAGGCGTCGCAGTGGGTTGCCGACGGTTTACTGAAGTACCTCGAGCACGTGGTCGACGGCTTCGACAACACCCTCGACGCGTTCCGCGACATGCTGGCGGGTCGCAGCTTCGGCAAGACCGTGGTGCACGTCGCCGACTGAGGTCACCCGAAGGCGCGCGCCGGCGGTCTCGTACCGCGGACGACCGACATCGCCGTACTCCCGTGGGAGTACGGCGATGTGTCTCAGCGGCCGATACGTCGGGCCACGCCGTCGGCGAGCCCGGACACGATCTGCGCCGGTCGCTGTTGCTCGCCCTGCTGGGCACCGAGGACCACGATCGTCCCGGTCAGCACCGGCAACGCCCACTGCAGGTAGCGGAGCTGTTTCTGGGCTGCGGCGACGTCGGGCGGCGTCGTCGGTGCGGGCTCGGTGGCACCCCGTACGGGAGAGCCGTCGCCGGTCGCGGTCTTGGCGCCCAGCAGGCCGCTGTAGACCGTGGCCGCCACGGCCGCACCGGTGACGGCGAGCTTGGCGACTGTGTTCGCGCGCACACCGGTCTGGTGTGCGGCGCGGCCGCGGTTGTCGTAGAGCACGACGGCGCCGCCCACGGCGTGCGCGGCGATGGCGGCGGCGTTGACCGGCGACCAGCCGGCCCAGCCGACGGCGGCGACCCGAGCGCGATCCTGGGGATCGCGGACCGCGGCAGCGGCGCCGTTGACCCCGACCGCGCCCATCAGCGATCCGCCGAACCATGCGGCTGCACCGAGATCATGGAGTGCGCGAAAAGTGGTGATACGTCTGGACATATGGCCCTCCTGGGGCATCTCGCCGGTCGGCAGTCGCCAAGGACGGCCGCGCGGTGACGCACCGCAGCGCTGACAAGATGAGATCTGAGATCCATTGCTGCCGTGCGTGGATCCGCCACGGGACCCTCGGGACCGGTGGCAGGTGAATGTGCTGTGGTTCAGTCGACCCGACTGACTGCAGGAGCAACAACTCCACCGTAGACCGATGTGTCGCGCCGTGGTGGCACTGGTGATGTGCTGCATCTCATCCACGCAGGTCAGGACAGCCTCATCTGCCTGGACGGGCTGGTGCCGACCATGTTTCATGGTGGCCATGTCCGAGACCGAACCGATCCAGCACAGCGCCGAACCCCATGCATCGGGGACCGGCGGCAAACTCAACTGGTTGCGCGCCGGTGTGCTCGGCGCGAACGACGGAATCGTCTCCACCGCAGGCATCGTCATCGGTGTCGCCGCCGCGACCGCCGAGCGGGAGCCCATCTTCACCGCCGGTGTGGCGGGCCTGGCCGCGGGCGCGGTGTCGATGGCGCTCGGTGAGTACGTATCGGTGAGCACCCAGCGCGACACGGAGAAGGCACTGCTGGACAAGGAGCGGGACGAACTCGCCGAGCAGCCGGAGGAGGAACTCGAGGAGCTCGCCGCGATCTACGAGGCGAAGGGCCTCTCGACCGAGACCGCGTGGCAGGTCGCCACCGAGCTCACCGAGAACGACGCCTTCGCCGCGCACGTCGACGCCGAGCTGGGTATCGACCCCGATGATCTGACCAGCCCCTGGCAGGCCGCGATCTCCTCGGCCATCTCGTTCACCACCGGCGCGGTACTGCCGCTGCTCGCCATCCTCTTGACGCCTGCGCACCTGCGGATCCCGGTCACCTTCCTCGTGGTGGCCGCGGCCCTCGCACTGGCCGGGTTCATCAGCGCGACGATCGGCGACGCGCATCGCTCGCGCGCGGTCCTGCGGGTCACGGTCGGCGGCGTCATCGCCATGGTGGTGACCTACGCGATCGGACGGCTCGTGGGCGGCGTGGTCGTCTGAGCGAGCCCCGTGCGTCGTTCGTTAGGTTGGGTCACATGAGCTACGAGCACGCAGAATCGATCGACATCGACGCCACCCCCGACACCGTCTACGGCGTGGTGTCCGACGTGACGCGGACCGGGGAGTGGAGCCCCATCTGCACCGCCTGCTGGTGGGACAGCGGCGACGAGCCGGGTCCGGACGGTCCGCGGGTCGACGCCTGGTTCACCGGACGCAACGAGAAGCCGTCACGCACCTGGGAGACGCGATCGGTCGTGGTGGCCGCCGAGCCCGGTCGCGAATTCGCGTGGCTGGTCGGCGGGAAGTACGCGCGCTGGGGCTTCACCCTCGAGCCCGCGGGCCACGGGACCCGACTCACCGAGACCTGGCAGTTCCGCGACGACGGCATCGCCTTCTTCCACGAGAAGTACGGCGACGAGGCGCAGGCGCAGATCACCGATCGCGTCGACGCCGCTCACTCCGGCATCCCGGCGACCCTCGCGAGGATCAAGAGCATCATCGAGGCCGAGCAGGCCTGATCCCGGTTCGGGAGATCAGAAGTACTGGGTCGAATCCACGATCACGGCGATGAGGCCGGCGATCGCGACGATGATCACGATCGTCGTGATGACCCCGACCACGATGGTGGTGGGAGAGAAGCGTCGTGGCGTCGCCTGCCGTGCGTCGGAGGCCATCGAGGTCGACGCGTCTGCGGGCGGGGTGGCGCCGGGGTCGACACTCCCACCGGTCTCGAGATCGGAGTCGGGGAAACGAGCGGGTTCGGCGTCGGGCATGTGCAGCTCCTGGCGTGACAGGCGGTGGCGAGCACCGCGATGGTTGGTGTCACTCGCCCCGAGCTGGACGAACTCTCCCCATTGTCCTCGCTTCGCGCCTACCCTGCCGTGACGACCGCGTCACAACGCGGCCGCTTCGTAGCTCGCGCCGAGCACCACCGAGGGATGCGACAAAAGTGCCCATATTGTCATCGCTGGGGACGTATGGTTCATTAATGTCACTCCGACATGGAACCCAGTGAAGGCGGTTGTCGTCATGCGCGTACTCGACCAGGTGATCACCAAAGCCCAGGCAGTGGTGCCGATGCAGCGCCAGATCCAGGCGCTCCATCTCTTTCAGCACACGAAGAGCCGCTTGATCGGCGACGATCAACCGCGGTTCACCGAGTCCGCGATCCCCGACGTCGCCGACCTCGATCTCACCGACATCGATGTCAGCGACCCGTTCCTCTGGCGTCAGGGGCAGTGGGAGGCCTATTTCCGACGGCTGCGGGACGAAGCCCCGGTGCACTATCGCGGCGACAGCAAGTTCGGCCCGTTCTGGTCGGTGACCCGCTACGACGACATCGTCACCGTCGACAAGGACTTCGAGACCTTCTCCGCCGAACCGCAGATCATCCTCGGCACACCGCCGGAGGGGCTCGACATCGAGATGTTCATCGCCATGGACCCCCCGCGACACGATCAGCAGCGCGGCGCGGTCCAGGGAGTCGTCGCCCCGCAGAACCTCGAGGAGATGGAGAGCCTCATCCGGGAGCGGGTCGCAGAGGTCCTCGACGAACTCCCCGTGGACGAACCCTTCGACTGGGTCGATCGGGTCAGCATCGAACTGACCTCCCGGATGCTCGCAACGCTGCTCGACTTCCCCTACGAGGAACGGCGCAAGCTGGTCGAGTGGACCGATCTGGTGGCCGCCAGCGCGTCGGCCACCGGCGGCTCCACCGACACCGATGCGGCGTACCGGGCCGCGGCCGAGGCCGCCAAGAGCTTCAGCGACCTGTGGCACGACAAGGCCGCGCGTCGCAACGCCGGCGAGAAGCCCGGCTACGACCTGATCACGCTGATGCAGATGTCCGAGGACACCAAGGACCTCATCGAGCGCCCGATGGAGTTCCTGGGCAACATCGTCCTGCTCGTCATCGGCGGCAACGACACCACCCGCAACTCCATGACCGGTGGCCTACTGGCCCTCAACCAGTTCCCCGAGCAGTTCGACCGCCTGCGCGACGACCCGAGCCTGGTGTCGAAGGCGGTCCACGAGATGCTGCGCTGGCAGACGCCGCTCGCCTACATGCGCCGGATCGCCACGCGCGACACCGTCCTCAACGGCCAGTTCATCCGCAAGGGCGACAAGGTCGTGATGTGGTACGCCTCGGCCAACCGGGACGAGCGCACGTTCGCCGATCCCGACAGCTTCATCGTCGACCGACGCAACGCGCGCCACCACCTGGCGTTCGGTATCGGCACGCATCGCTGCATGGGCAGCCGACTGGCCGAGCTGCAACTGCGGATCCTGTGGGAGGAGCTGCTCGAGCGCTTCGACGACATCGAGGTCCTCGCCGAACCCGAACGGGTGCAGTCGAATTTCGTTCGCGGCTACAGCTCGATGATGGTCCAGCTCACCCCGAAGGGCGCCCAGCGGCGACAGCACGGCACCTACCGCGCGATGCACCAGGAACGGCGCCGGGGCGAGCAGGCACGAGCCGCGGAGACGTCGGCGCCGGCTCCGGCTCCGGCTCCGGCACGACCGCAGCGCAAGGGACGCGTCGAGCGGACGGTGCTCGACGTCCAGGTCTCCCGGCGACGGGATGCGGCCGACGGTGTCGTCGAGCTGACGCTCACCGCCCCGTCGGGAGAACCCTTGCCGCAGTGGGCTCCCGGTGCGCACGCCGAACTCCACCTCCGTCCCGACATGACCCGGCACTACTCGCTGTGTGGTGATCCCGCCGACCGGTCGTCGTGGACGGTCGCGGTCCTCCGCGAACCGGACGGCCGTGGTGGGTCGGCTTTCGTCCACGACGAGCTCACGGAGGGGACGACCCTCCGGGTGACGGGTCCCGACAACCACTTCGCGCTCGTCGAGTCGCCGCGGTACCTGTTCATCGCCGGCGGCATCGGTATCACCCCGATCCGCACCATGATCGCCGCCGCGGACGCCCACGGCGCGAAGTGGGAGATGGTCTACGTCGGCAAATCCCGGTCGACGATGGCGTTCCTCGACGAGCTCGAGGGTGACGACCGGGTGACGGTGTGGGCCAAGGACGAACGCGGCACGCGCTTCGACCTCGACACGCTTCTCGCCGACCCCCGGCCCGACACTCTCGTCTACTGCTGCGGTCCCGACGTCCTCCTCGACGCCGTCGAGGAGAGGTGCGCCGTCTGGCCGGCCGAGAGCCTGCACCTGGAACGGTTCGCCCCCAAGGCGATCGACGCCCCCGAGGGTGCGCTCGACTCGTTCGAGGTCGAATGCGTCGACTCCGGTGTGACGGTCACCGTGCCTGCGGGGACGTCGATGTTCGAGGCGGTCGCCGACGCCGGTGTCGACGTGATGGGGTCGTGCATGGAGGGCATCTGCGGCACCTGTCAGGCCGAGGTCCTCGACGGGACCCCGGACCACCGCGACTCCGTGCTGACACGCGCGGAGCGCGACCGCGGCGACTCGGTCATGCTGTGCGTGTCGCGGTCGCTGTCGTCGAAGCTGGTCCTCGACCTGTAGGCCGAAGGACCTGCCGACGAAGCGGTCAGTCGAATCCGCGGACCACCCGGTCGATGCGGCTGACCGCTTCGTCGACGTCCACCGTCGGTTGCAGGAGGTGGCTCATCGTCAGTCGCACAACGGAATCGACGAGCGCCTCGGACACCGTGTCCCCCAACAGCGATCGGAGTGCGCCGGTCGCCTGACCCAGTACTGCGTCGGGGTTCACGGTGAGCAGTGCGAGGAGGCCTGCGTCGTGGCCCGGCCGGAGGACGGCTGCGAGAGCGGCGTTCGACCGACCGTGCTCCAGGACATTCCGCACGGCCGCCGAGACGCCCTTCTCGAAGTCGTCGGGATGCGCCGCGAGACCGGCCGACACGCGCTCCAGGAAGCGATCGACCTCTCGGTGCACCACCGCGTTGCCGAGCTCTTCTCGGGTCCCCACCTCTTTGTAGAGGCTCTGCCGCGGGACCCCGGAGCGCTTCGCGACCGCGGTCATGCTCAGGCCGTCCCAGCCCTGATCGGTGATGATCTCCACCGATGCGTCGAGGACACGTTCGAGACGCAGGGCCCGCAGTTCGGAATAGAAATCTGCCCCGGTCATGGGTCGAGCCTAGGTCAGACCATGTCTCGCGGTGCGATGCGGACACCAGCGGAGACCGTCACAGCCCGATCGCGTCGGGCGTGATGATCTACGCCAGCGCGAGGAACAGTTTCTCGAGTTCGGCCTCGGTCATCGGTTCCCGCACTCCCTCGGCGTTGTCGGTCATGCACTCACGGAGTCCGGTGGCCACGATCTTGAAGCCGGCCCGATCGAGGGCCTTCGACACCGCGGCGAGCTGGGTCACCACGTCCTTGCAGTCACGCCCGGCCTCGATCATCGCGATCACCCCGCCGAGTTGGCCCTGTGCGCGCCGCAACCGGTTGAGCACCTGCGCGATTGCGTCGTCGTCGCCGATCATGAGTTTCTCCTCGCCGCGGATGGTGATCACCCAGCATAGCCCCGGGGGTATCAGGGGGCGGCGATCGTCGCGATCGCCCTGCGCAGCAGCTCACCCGCCTCCGCCGCGATGGGCGTCAGCGCCTGTTCCCCCGTCACCGATCCCATGAGGTCGGGGTTCATCGCCTCGACGATCAGGGTGCGACCGGTGTCGTCGGCGGTGTCGGCACGGATGACGACGTTGCACGGCAACAGCATTCCGATCTGTGGTCGGACACCGAGAGCGCGGTGGGCGATGTGCGGATTGCAGGCGCCGAGGATGGTGAACGTCTCCATGTCCTCGTCGAGTTTCTTCTTCATCGTCGCCTGCACGTCGATCTCGGTGAGGACACCGAAGCCCTGCTCGGCGAGGGCGTCGGTCACCTTCTGCTTCGCGGTGGCGAGGTCGGTGTCGGTGAGGGTGGTGCTCAGTCCCAGTTCCATGGGGTGTCTCCGTCGTTGGGTTCGAGAACGGTGAGGTCAGTTGTGGGCGAAGCTGATCGACGGCAGGACGCGCCGGAGCCACGCGGGTGACCACCAGCCGGCGTGGCCGGCGATCCGGAGCAGCACCGGCAGCAACATCAGCCGGATGAACACGGCGTCGAGCAGTACCGCCACGCCCAGGATGATGCCCATCTCCTTCGGCGGGAGCGGATCGGCGAGGGCGAAGCTGAAGAACACCGCCACCATCACCGCCGCCGCCGCGAAGATCACCCGACCCGAGTGGGCCATGCCGTCGATCTGCGCGGTGTGCGGGTCACCGGTCTTCTCGTAGTGTTCCTTGGCCGTGGCCAGCAGGAACACCGTGTAGTCCATCGCGATGGCGAAGATCATCGCGAAGAAGAACACCGGACCCCATCCGTCGAGGAATCCCTGCGGCGTGAACCCGAGCAGCGACGCCCCGTGACCGTCCTGGAAGACCAGCTTCGCGACACCGAACGCCGCGCCGGTCGACAGCAGGCTGACCGCGGTTCCCATCAGGGCGATGAGCGGCGCCTGCAATGCGACGAGCAACAGCAGGAAGCCCATGGTCAGGATGACGCCGACGATGACGGGCAGGTAGTCGTTCAGTGCGGTCTGCAGATCGAGGTTCTCCGCGGGTGCCCCGCCGACGAGAGCGTCGGCCGGGAGACGGTTGCGCAGTGTGTCCAGGATCGACCCCATCTGCGCGTTCGACGGGTCCACGGTCGGGATCGCCTGCATGAGCGCATATCCCGAACCGTCGCGCGCGGGCTGCGGCGGGGTGACCATCGCGATACCCGGGCTCGACGATGCGGTGGTCGCTGCGGCCTGCGCCTCGGCGGCCGGGGAGATGATCTGCAGCGCGCCAGGAGCACCCGGACCGAACTGCTGCTGCACCAGCGCGTACCCCTGCCGCACCGGGGCATCCTCCGGCACCACCGAGATCGAGGGCATCGCGACCTTCAGCCCGAACACCGGCAGAGCCAGCAGCACCAGGATCCCCAGGGAGACGACCGCGAACGGCCACGGGTGCTCGTGCAGCAGCGACCCCCAGCGGTGGAACACCGGCGACCGGTGCTCCTGCTTCTTCGCGTAGGGCAACGACACCGCGTTGACCCTCGGACCGAGGGCACCGAGCACGGTGGGCAGCAGGGTCAGGGTCGCGATAAGGACGAAGACCACCGCGAGCATGATCCCGACCGCCATCGTCCGCACCGACGGCGCCGGGACGAGCAGGACGGCCGAGAGGCTGACGAGGACGGTGAGGCCCGACAGGACCACGGCCTTGCCCGCGGTGTCCATGGTGTCGACGACGGCCTGACGCCGATCGCCGCGCTGCTTCAGCGCGTCACGGAACCGCGAGACGATGAACAGCGCGTAGTCGATGCCGAGCGCCAGGGCGAACATCATCGCGAAGTTCATGGCCCACACCGAGATCGGTGTCACCTGGTTGAGCAGCACCAGTCCACCCGCGGACGCGACGAGGCCCGCGACGGTCAGCAGCAACGGCAGACCGGCTGCGACCAGGGACCCGAACGCGAGCACCATGATCGCGAGTGTGACGGGCCACGAGAACAGCTCGGCTTTGATCATCGCGTCGTGGTTGGCCTTGTTGAAGTCCGCCCACAGTGCCGACGCACCAGTGGGATAGACCTCGATACCGTTGCGGGACAGGTCCGTCAGCTGTGACTTGTGGTCGTCGACGGCCTTCACCATCTCGTCGGTCGACGCGTTCGCGCCGGCGATGAGGATCCCGGTGTGACCGTCGCGGCTGATCGTCATCCCCGGTTGGGGCGCGACGATCTCCCCGAAGCGCGGGTCCGATCCGAGCTCGCGACCGATCTGGGTGAACACCGCCTGCATCGACGGGTCGGTCACGGCCGCGGAGTCCGAGTGGACGACGACCTGGACCGCCGAGGAGGCGTTCCCGCCGAAGTGCTCCTGCGCGAGCTCGCGCACCGCCACCGATTCCGAGCCGTTCGCCTGCCACCCGGCGCCGGCGAGTGACGAGAACACCGAGGGAGCGAAGGCGCCGAGGACGACGATCGCGGCGAGCCACAGCCCGAAGACCAGCCGGCGGTGATCGGTACCCCAGCCACCGACTCGCCCGAGCAGTCCGGGACGCGGCGTGGTGTCGGGCCGACGGAGGTCGGGAGACGAGCGGGTTGCGGGGCGCATGGGATGTCCTCTCGGTGGTTGATACCCCCATGGGTATACACACCCCCCGGGGTATCTGTCCAGCTGTCGGTAGGATCTGGACCATGGCCGATTCACTGGACGTCGACGGACGATCGGTGGGCGTCACGCACCTCGACAAGGTCCTGTATCCGGCGACCGGGACCCGGAAAGCCGAGGTGATCGACTACTACAACCGGGTGGCGTCGGTGATGCTCCCGCATCTGTGGCGGCGTCCGATCACGCGTAAGCGCTGGCCCGACGGTGTCGAGTCGGCGCCCTTCTTCGAGAAGAACCTGCCCTCGAGCGCCCCGGGCTGGCTGGAGCGCCGGGTCATCGAACACAGCGACCGCGACGCGGTCTACCCCATCGCCACCTCGCGCGCCGACCTCGTGTGGTTCGGGCAGCAGGCGGCCCTCGAACTGCATGTGCCGCAGTGGACGTTCCCGCCCGATTCCGACGCCCCCGTCGCCAAACCCGACCGCCGCGCCAACCGCCTCGTGCTCGATCTCGACCCCGGCCCGGGTGTCAGCCTCGCCCACTGCGCCGAGATCGCCCTGCTGGTCCGTGAACTCCTGGCCGGGGCAGGCCTCGATTCCTACCCGGTGACCAGCGGCAGCAAGGGGATCCACGTGTACGCCCCGTTGCCGGCCGCGGTGTCGAGCGACGGCGCCCGGGCGGTGGCGAAGCAGATCGCGACCTCACTCGCCGCCGAGCGCCCCGACGACGTGACAGCGTTGATGGCCAAGGCGGTGCGCGCGGGGAAGGTGTTCATCGACTGGAGCCAGAACTCCAGCGCGAAGACCACTCTCGCGCCCTACTCCCTGCGCGGTCGTGAGCAACCGTGGGCCGCGGCACCGCGGTTCTGGGACGAATTGTCCGATCCCGACATCGCGCAACTCGACTTCACCGAGGTCCTCGCGCGCGTCGCCGACCACGGCGACATCCTCGCCGGTCTCGACGACGCGATCACGGCACCGGCCGCGGTCGCACCCGAAGCCGCGGTCGCCGCCGATACGCCGGCGGTGGTCAGTCTCAGCGAATACCGGCGCAAGCGCGACGAATCGAAGACCCCCGAGCCGTTCGGCGACGAGACACACCGGGCGACAACGCGATCCGACGACACCGACGTCGAGGACGACGCCGGCCCTGGTCTGCCGATCTTCGTGATCCAGGAACACCACGCGCGCCGACTGCACTACGACTTCCGGCTCGAGCGGGACGGCGTGCTGGTGTCGTGGGCGGTACCCAAGAACCTGCCCACCGACAGCGACCAGAACCGTCTCGCGGTCCACACCGAGGACCACCCCATGGACTACGCCGATTTCGCCGGCGACATCCCGGCCGGGGAGTACGGCGGCGGACACGTGGAGATCTGGGACCGGGGCACCTACGAGACCGAGAAGTGGCGTGACGACGAGGTGATCGTGCGACTGCACGGTGACCGCATCCAGGGCCGCTACGCACTGATCAAGACGGGCGAGAAGAATTGGCTCGCGCACCTCATGTCCGACGAGCCGCGACCGATCGTCCCCGACAGCCTGCGCGATCCCCGCCCGATGCTCGCCACCGACGACCCCGTCGAGAAGCTCTCCGCCGACACCTGGGCCTTCGAGGGAAAGTGGGACGGCTACCGGATCATCGCCCGCTACATCGGGGGCGAACTGCGGCTCACCAGCCGCGCCGGCATCGACATGACCGCCGACTTCCCCCAGTTGAGCTCCCTCGCCGACGATCTCGGGTTGATCGACACCGTGCTCGACGGCGAGGTGGTGGCCGTCGACGCCACCGGCAAGACCAACTTCACGCTGCTCGCCAGCCGCGACTCCACGTCCGAGCCCTTCACCCTCAAGCTCATGCTGTTCGATATCCTGTACCTCAACGGTTCGTCGCTGCTGCGGATGACATGGGAGCAACGCCGTTCGCTGCTCGACGAGATCGCACCGGTCTTCGCCCGCGACCCGGCGATCGAGGTACCGCCGCTGCTGAGCGGCTCGGGCGCCGAGGCGATGGACCACAGCCGCGACAAGGGCTGGGAGGGCGTGATCGCCAAGCGCCGCGACTCGGTCTACCAGCAGGGGCGCCGGTCGCGGACGTGGCTCAAGCAGAAGAACTGGCGCGACATCGAGGTCGTCGTCGGTGGCTGGCGTCCCGGCAAGGGCAACCGCTCGAACACGATCGGTTCGCTGCTCGTCGGACTGCCCGAACACACCGGCCTGCGCTACATCGGCCGTGTCGGCACCGGGTTCACCGACAAGCAGCTCACCGCCCTCGCCGAGGAACTCGCGCCGCTGCGTCGGAAGACCTCCCCCTTCGTGGAACGACTCGACCGGCCCGTCGAACACGACGCGGTGTGGGTACTGCCGAAGGTGGTGGCCGAGGTGCGCTTCATGGACTGGACCAGCACCGGCCACCTGAGGCATCCGAGCTGGCGGGGCATCCGCAGGGACAAGCTTCCCGGCGATCTGTGATCATGAATCGCATGCTGACCGTCGCCCACATCAGCGACCTCCACTTCAGCGGGGAGGCCGACCACCGCGCGCGAGTGGAGGCGGTGCTCGGCCACATCTCCGCACGCGCCGACGGCATCGACGCCCTCGTGGTGACCGGTGACATCACCGACGACGGTTCGCCGGCCCAGTACGAGGAGGCCGCGGCGGTGCTGCGCGGTGTGCCGCTGCCGACCACGCTGCTGATCCCCGGCAACCATGACCGCCGCGACGAGTTCGGCTTTGGCCTGTTCGGACGCCACACGCACGACATGCCGCTCAACCGCTCGGCGATGATCGCCGGCGCGCTGTTCCTCATGTGCGACAGCACCATCCCCGGGCGCAACGACGGATACCTGTCCGACGACACCCTCGCCTGGATGGATCGCGAGATCACCGCCGTGGGCCAGGGCGTCCCGGTCATCGTGTGTTTCCACCATCCCCCGGTGGTGCTGGGTATGCCGTTCATGGACTCCATCCGACAGACCGGCGAGGACCGCCTGGTGCGGCTCGTCGAGAAGCACCCCGGCATCGTCGGCTTCCTCTGCGGCCACGCGCACACCGGTGCCGTCACCAGCTTCGCCGGTCGGCCGGTGTGCCTCGCCCCGGGCGTCTCGTCGACCCTGAACCTCTCGTTCGAGGGGACCGACATCGTCGACGCCTCCCAGCCACCGGGTCTCGCCTTCCACCAGCTCGACGGCTGGCGCCTCATCACCCACTTCCGCGCGGTGGTCTGACATGCGTGTCCGTCACCTCAACTGCGGGACGATGCCCGTCCCCGGCGACTCACTGGTGTGTCACGTGCTGCTGCTCGAGACCGACAACGGCCTCGTCCTCGTCGACTCCGGCTACGGTCTCGCCGACTGTGCCTCGCCCGCACGACGTCTGGGGCCGATGCGCCACGTCATCCGTCCGGTGCTCGACCCCGAGGAGACCGCGGCCCGCCAGATCGAGAACCTCGGCTACTCCACCGACGACGTCCGCCACATCGTCGTGACGCACTTCGACCTCGACCACGTCGGCGGCATCGCCGACTTCCCCGGCGCCACCGTCCACGCCACCTCCGCTGAGGTCACCGCCGCCCAACGCCCGCGCACCACGCTCGAGCACGGCCGCTACCGCCGACGCCAGTGGGCCCACGGACCCTCGCTGGTCACCCACGAACCCGTCGGCGAGTCCTGGCGGGGATTCGCCGCGGCGCGTGAACTCACTGCCATCGACCCCGGGGTGGTCCTGATCTCGCTGCCCGGCCACACCCGTGGGCACGCCGCGATCGCCGTCGACGCCGGCAACCGCTGGGTTCTGCACTGCGGCGACGCCTTTCATCATCGGGGCGCCATCGAGGACGAGACTTCGACGCCGTGGACGATGCGGGTGACCGAGACCGCGCTCGCGATGGACCGCAAGCAGTTGCGGCGCAACCAGGAACGCATCGCCGAGCTGCGCCGCCGCGCGGATCCCGATCTGGTGATCGTCAACGCCCACGACCGCACGCTGTTCGACCGCGCGGTCGCCTCCGCCTGAGCCTCAGATCACCCCGTCGGCCGCCGCGGCGAGGAACTGCGCGTGATCGCGGTCGACCTGATCGGCGTAGTCGACCGCCCATCGGGCGATGGCGGTGTCGGCGGTGTCGTTCTTGCCGAGGTAACCGGCGATCTGCGCGAACGCCGGACTCTGACTGTGCGATCGGGCCAGCAGTCGCGCACAGAGTTCGCTGTAGCGGCGCAGTTCCCGCGCCTTCAGATCGGTGGCGTCGATCGATCCCTTCATGTCCCGGAACTGCCGCCAGTAGAACGCGCCCTCACGTGATGCGGTCCATCCGAGGAACGGGTCGGAGTTGGCCTGCAACACATGCGCACTCGCCACCACGCGGATCGCGTCACGCGCATCGGCCGGCGTGTGCTCGGTCTCGGGAATCACCGAGGTGAGGCCCCCGTTGGTCTCGAGCACCGACGGCGCGGCCTGCTTGAGCTGGAGCACCATCGGCTCATCCGACGGACCCTGCAGCAGCACGATCAGTGCGATGTTGCCGACCGAGCCGACACCCACCACACGTCGTGCGACATCGACGATCTCGAACTGCGACAACAGCAACGCCACGTCGGTGCGCACCGACGACAGGTAGTGGTCGAAGATCTCGTCGACGCGTTGCCCGGCGAGTTCGATCCGCTCGGGGTGCTGGGCGGACAGCGGGACCACGATGGGCGGGCCCGGCGTGATGCGGCGCCGGCCGTGGGGTCCGATCTCGGTGATCTTGTCGACGATCGAGGTGGCGGTCCGCCGCCGCGCCTTGGCCAACGCGGCGTCGATGACATCGGCCACCACGCCACCGGCGTTGTCGGCCAGCACCTCTGCGTCGACCGAGGTGTAGTAGCGGTCGATCACCGACTGCGACCCCGCCACGCGCAGCGCCCGGCGATAGGCCTGCGCGGCATCGGCGGCGAGCTCGGCCTGGTCGTCGCGGTCGGCGCCGTCGGCGCGGGCGCACAGGACCGCGCTGGTCACCAGCCGCTTCACGTCCCACTCCCACGGTCCGACGCCGGACTCGTCGAAGTCGTTGAGGTCGAACAGGATGCGGCGTTCGGGGCTGGCGTAGAAGCCGAAGTTGCCGATGTGGGCGTCGCCGCTGATTACCACGTCGACACCGGTGACCGGGATCGACGACAGGTCGGTGGCCATGATGTCGGCGGTCGCGCGGAAGAACGCGAACGGCGACTCGCTCATCCGCGCGATACGCAGCGGGATGAGTTCGGCGATACGCCCCTCGTGCTGCCTGCGGACGAGGTCGATCAGGTCGCGCTCGCCCGACGGCGCCTCGGCCAGCGTCGACCGACCGCGGGTCTCTCGCATCGCCTTGCCCATCGCGAACGACTCGTCGTGGTCATGGCGTTCGAGGAATCGATGAAAGGGCATGTGTCCGATGCTATCGCCGAGACGGGGCCCAGGAGCCCGATGGCCTGCTGTGCGTGACCGGGTGAGGTGGTCGGGCGGGATCGGGGGTCTCGATCCCACCCGACCTGCCCACGCCCGGGGGGGGAGGCGGGGCCTGGGGTCTCGGGTGTCAGCGAGGAGGACGCAGGACCTCGACGCTGAAGGAATAGTTGTTCAGCGGCTGTGGGTCTCGACCGTTGGCGTACACCGCAGAGGCGACGATCCCGGTGAAGGGGGTCGAGCCGAGCGTGCCGACGCGCTGTCGCACCGACTTCCCCGGGTCGATGCCGTCGATCAGCTCGGTGCCGCCGAACCGGTTCGGGAACGAGTTGATGTACGCGACGACCCCGGTGGCCCGGACGGAACCCACGTTGCTGATCACGACCGAGATCTCGCCGCGGGTGGCCGGATCGGTCGACACCTGCGGGCGCGAGATCGTGACGTCGGGTGCGCCGGTCGGTTCGGGAGTCGCCTCCGGTGCCGCGCCGGCGCTCGGGGCCGCAGCCACCGACAGCGCAGCGGCCGCCGCCGCGGCGAATGCGATGCGTCGTGTTCTCATCGAGCGACCTCCTGGTGGAACGTGTGCGTACCAACTGGCTACCAGCATGCTTTGCGCCGCGAAGGATGTCCAGTCCCCGATACGCAATCGCAACCTTTCGCACGTTCGTGCGGTCGTAGGGTTGCTGCCATGACCAGCAGAATCGACGTCCTTGCCATCGACTGCCACGACATCCGACTCATGGCCGACTTCTGGACCACGGTCCTCGGATGGGAGATCACCGAGGTCGACGGCGACGACTACCTCAGCATCGGACCGGCCGACGGATCCACGCCGACCATCGACTTCCTACGCGTCCCCGAGGCGAAGACCATCAAGAACCGTCTCCATCTCGATCTGCGCGCCGACGGGGTCACCACCGCCGAAGAGATCACCCGGGTGGAGTCGCTCGGTGCCACGCGCGTCGACATCGGCCAGGACCCCTCGGTCACCTGGACCGTTCTCGCCGATCCCGAGGGCAACGAGTTCTGCATCCTCGGCCGCACCTGGCAGGAGACCCACACCCCGAAAGCCGAACAGCCGTAGCAGTATGTCTCGCTGAGCGAGACGAACTGCTACGGCTGCAACGGTTCTGCGGGTGGTTAGAGGGCCTTGAGTTCCTCGATGACCTCGCCGACCGACTTCTTGGCGTCCCCGAAGAGCATCGAGGTCCCCGCCGCACCGAACAGCGGGTTCTCGATGCCGGCGTAGCCCGACGACATCGACCGCTTGAGCACGATCACCGATCGCGCCTCGTCGACGTTGAGGATGGGCATGCCGTGGATCGGCGAGCTCGGGTCGTTGCGGGCCGCGGGGTTGGTGACGTCGTTGGCGCCGATGACGATGGCGACGTCGGTGCGGCTGAACTCGCCGTTGATGTCGTCCATCTCCTTCATGGCGTCGTACTCGACGTCGGCCTCGGCCAACAGCACGTTCATGTGCCCGGGCATGCGACCGGCGACCGGGTGGATCGCGTACTTGACCTCGACCCCCTTGCCCTCGAGCAGCGACGCCATCTCCTTCACCGCGTGCTGGGCCTGCGCGACCGCGAGACCGTAGCCCGGCACCACGATGACCTGGTTGGCGTAGGCCATCTGGATCGCGGCGTCGGCGGCCGAGGTGGCCTTCACGGTGCCACCGTCGCCGGCGGGTCCGGCCGCGGCACCGTCGGCGCCACCACCGAACGAGCCGAAGACGATCGCGGGGATCGACCGGTTCATGGCCTTGGCCATGAGGTTGGTGAGGATGGAGCCCGACGCGCCGACGATCATGCCGGCGACGATGAGTGCGGTGTTGTCGAGCGCGATGCCCGCTGCGGCAGCGGACAACCCGGTCATGGCGTTGAGAAGCGAGATGACCACGGGCATGTCGGCACCGCCGATGGGTAGCACCACGAACAGGCCCATCACACCGGCCGCGATGAGCAGGCCGACGATCCACCACACGCTCGCGCCACCGCCGTCGGTGGCCTGGACGCCGAGGAACACCGCGATGGCGATCGACCCGATGAGCAGGACGATGTTCGCCGCCTGGAACAGCTTCGCGTTGCCGACGAAGAACTTCTCGACACCCTTGGGCAGGATCTCCTGCAGCTTCGAGAAGGCGATCAGCGAGCCCCAGAACGAGATCGACCCGATGATGGCCGCGATCAGCGATCCGACGACCAGCGGTGAGGCCGGTTGCTTGTCGCCGAACTCGGAGAAGCCGGAGGTCTCGATGAACTCCGACCACGCGATGAGCGCCACGGTGCCGCCACCGACACCGTTGAACAGCGCGACGAGCTGAGGCATCGCGGTCATCTTGGTCTTGAGCGCCGGCGGGATACCCAGTGCGACACCGATGATGAGACCGGCGGCGATGAGGATCCAGTTGATTGTCGGGACCTCGACACGGCCGGCGCCCTCGTCTGCACGGGCGCCCTCGTTCCAGACATAGAGCAGGGTCGCGGCGACCGCGATACCCATGCCGACCGCGGCGATCCAGTTGCCGCGCACGGCGGTCTTCGGACCGGTCAGCCCCGAGAGGCCGTAGATGAAGAGGCCGAAGGCGAGGATGTAGAGCGCCGTCACCACATAGGAGATGTTCTGGTTCGGCGAGTGCAGATCGGCCGCGAGAAGGACGGTGTTCACTTGGTGACCTCCTTCTTGCCCTTGAACATCCCGAGCATGCGGTCGGTGACGGCGAAGCCGCCGATGACGTTGAGCGTGCCGAAGACCAACGCGACGAACGCGATGATCCGTACGCCCCAGTTCGCGTCGGCGGGAAGGGCGCCGAGCACCACCAGCGCGCCGAGCACCACGATGCCGTGGATGGCGTTCGTGCCCGACATCAGCGGGGTGTGCAGGGTGTTGGGCACCTTGGAGATGACGGCGAAGCCCACGAATCCGGCGAGCACCAGGATCGCGAGGTTGGCCAGGAGTCCGGTGTACATCAGGCGTCGCCTGCCTCTCGGGTCACGCACGACTTCGCGAGCACCTCGTCGGAGAAATCCGGTGCGATCGAGCCGTTCTCGTCGAGCATCAGCTCGATGAGGGCGAGGAGATTCTTGGAGTAGAGCTCGCTGGCATGCTCGGGCATACCGGCGGGGAGGTTGAGGGGCGAGCAGATCGTCACGCCGTGCTTGACGACGTTCTCGCCGGGCTCGGTGAGTTCGCAGTTGCCGCCGGTCTCGCCGGCGAGGTCGACGATCACGCTGCCGGGCTTCATGCCCTCGACCGCGGCGGCGGTCACGAGGCGTGGGGCGGGACGACCGGGCACGAGTGCGGTCGTGATGACCACGTCGAATCCCTTGATCGCGTCCTCGAGGGCCTTCTGCTGCTGGGCGCGCTCGTCCTCGGTGAGCTCGCGGGCGTAGCCGCCCTCACCGGCGGCGTCGATGCCGAGATCGAGCCACTGCGCGCCGACCGACTTCACCTGATCGGCGACCTCGGGCCGCACGTCGTACCCCGTGGTGCGGGCACCGAGACGCTTGGCGGTGGCCAGTGCCTGCAGGCCCGCGACACCGACACCGAGGATCAGCGCGGTCGCCGGCTTCACCGTGCCGGCCGCGGTGGTCAGCATGGGGAAGTAGCGGGTGGACTGTTCGGCGGCGAGAAGCACGGCCTTGTAGCCGGAGACATTGCCCTGCGAGCTCAGTGCGTCCATGGCCTGGGCGCGCGAGATGCGCGGGATCGCCTCGACCGCGAACGCCTGCACACCGGCGGACTTGAGGGCGCCGATCTGGTTGGTCTGATTGCGCGGAGCGAGGAACCCGATGAGGGTCTGACCCGAGTGCAGTTTCGCGACCTCGTCGTCGGTCGGGGCGACGACCTTCACGACCAGATCCGCCGACCACGGGTCACCGATGGTGGCCCCGGCGTCGGTGTAGAGCGAGTCGGGGATGAGAGCACCCAGACCCGCTCCCGATTCGACGATCACGTCGACCTTCTTGTTCACCAACGACGCGACCACCTTGGGTACCAGCGCGACGCGCCGTTCCCCCTCCGCGATCTCGCGCACGACACCGACGCTCATATACCCACCTGTCTCACACTGCTGCACACGTGTTCACGACGGCGTCACGACGACACCGCGTGAGGCCGCGTCCGAGGGGTCACCGACGCAGGCACTTCGAAGGGCGAACGGTCACGATCGGCGACCGAAGGTTGAACGAAACATAGCACCGGACATCGCGGGGCGAGGTGCCCACCCGAGGGCCGCCAGATGACGACTGTCAGCGGAAACAGTCGCACGGACGAAACGTGTCAGATGGAGACAGCGGCGAGGACGTCGCCGGTCGGCTGCGGTGATCCCCCGCGGGGCTCCATGGTCATGCCGACCGTCCGCGACTGATCGAGTCCGTGGACGATCACCGGGGTCGACGCCGAGGCGTCGGTGATCAGGCCGGCCGACTTCGGTGCGTGCGTGTTCCCGATGAGCCACAGCTGATAGGTCTGTGCGTTCGCGGGGACCGGCGCACTGTCGAGCAGCACCACGGCAGTGTCCATCGACCGCGACGACGCCACCACGACCGTCCCGGGCATCCCGGTCAGCTGGGTGCGATGCATCTCGGCATCCTGCGCGCTCATCACCGATCGGAGCTGCTCGAGTTCGACCGAACCCGCCGCGATGGCCGGGCTGGACGGCTCCGGACTCGACACCGACGAGCGCCCGATGACCACACCGCCGATGACGAGCAACAGCGCTGCGGCGGCCGATGCCACCGACATCGCGAGCCGGCGTCGCCGTGTGCGCCGAGCGGCCAGCTCGTCGCCGTGGGACGGGCCGTCGGCGTGCGGCGCCTCGTCGACGGAGAGGGCGGGGATGTCCCGCGACGCCGGACCGGCGGCATCCGCCGGGACCGAGCGCAGCGGCCGGACCGCTCCGGGACGATCCGCACTCACGGCGTCGAGCAGCGATCGACGCACCGCCGACGGCGGCACGACGGTGTGTTCGGCGGCCATGCGCGCGATGGCGTCGTGCGTGCGACGGATCTCGGTGACCGCGGCGACGCGACGTTCGGGATCGATGGCCTGCAACGCGGCCTCGAAGGACGCGCGCTCGGATCGGTCGAGTGCGTCGATGGCGTAGAGCTCGAGCAGGTCGTCGACGAGCTCGCGAGGATCTCGGTCAGGCCTCATCGGAGGACTCCAGGCAAGACTTGAGTCGACGCAGCCCGTCCCGGATGCGTGATTTCACGGTGGGCAGCGCCGCCCCGAGCTTCTCGGCCACCTGCGGGTAGCTCAGCCCGCCGTAATACGACAGTTCGATGCTCTCCCGCTGGGTGTCGGTGAGGGTTCCCAGGCACGCGATGACCGCGCGCCGGTCCTCGCGGGTGACCACCGATTCGACGACCTCGTCGACCTCGGTCATCGCGTTCGAGACCGTGTACTGCGTCCCACGCCGCGACGACGCCTCCTCCGAGCGGACGCGATCGACCGCACGACGGTGACCGATCGTCAGCATCCACGACACGACCGAGCCCATGTCCGGTCGATAGTTCGCGGCGTTCTGCCATACCTGCAGGTAGACCTCCTGCAGCGTCTCCTCGGCGTACCCGGGATCGCGCAGCACCCGCAGGATGAGGCCGTAGATCCGTGGACTGGTCGCGTCGTACAGCGCTGCGAAGGCAGCCCGGTCGCGCGCAGCAGTCCTCTCCAAGAGGTCTGCCAGTTCCGGCAGACGCGCGAGAGAACGGTCGGTCACAGGACCGACAGTAGCTTGTCTGATTCATCGCCCTACGCAATCGTGAGGACACGGTTGTGCCAGCCTGTGGCGCCACCCGGGATCGGGGGCGTGCGTTCTTCGGTCTGCAGCTGTCCGGTTTTGTCGGTGGCCCTGCAGTAGACGGTGTGCTGGCCCGGTGTGGCCTGCCATCGGTACGACCACTGTCGCCAGGTGTCGTTCGAGTACTCCTCGGTGAGATCTGCGGGCTCCCACGGTCCGTTGTCGATCCGCACCTCGACCTTCGAGATACCGCGGTGCTGCGCCCAGGCCGTGCCCGCCAGGATGACCTCGCCGGCGGGGGAGCTCGAGAAGGGTTCGGGCCGGTCGATGCGCGACGCGGTCTTGATCGGCCCCTGCGCGCCCCAGCCGCGCTTGGTCCAGTACGCCTCGGCCTTGTCGAACCGCGTGATCTCCCAGTCGACGACCCACTTGCACGCCGAGACGAAGCCGTAGAGGCCCGGCACCACCTGGCGGACGGGGTACCCGTGTTCGAGGGGAAGGGGCTGCCCGTTCATGGCGACGGCGAGGATCGCATCGCGTCCGTCGGTGAGCGCCGAGATCGGGGACCCGGAGGTCCAGCCGTCGACGCTGGTGGAGAACAGCATGTCGGCGTCGCTCTTGACCCCGACACGCTCGAGGATCGACTTGATCGGGTAGCCGATCCAGGTGGCGTTGCCGGCGAGGATGCCGCCGACCTGGTTGGACACACAGGTGAGGGTGATGACCTTCTCCTCCGCCTGCATCCCCATCAGGTCCTCCCACGTGAGGGTCATCTCGTTCTCGACCATGCCGTGGATGCGCAGTTGCCAGTCCGCGGTCTTGAGGTTCGGGACCTGCAGCGCCGTGTCGATGCGATAGAAGTCGGAGTTCGAGGTCACGAACGGTGTCGCACCGGGAACCTTCAGGTCGGCGCCCGCGGGAATCGGGGCGGCCTTGCTGACCGGCGTCGGCAGCTTCAGCTTGCGGCGTTCGGCGATGGCGTCGCCGGCCTCGGCGATCTTCTTGCCCGCGAAGGCCACGGCCCCGGCGACGACGGCCACCGTCACCGCCGAGGAGAAGAAGAGTCGGCGCGAGAGGCCGTTCTGTTCCGGCGCCGCGGCATTGGTCCGGCCGAAGAAGCCGAGCAACGCGCGCAGCACGATGACGCCGACGACCGCCGCGACGATCGACGGGATCGAGTAGCTCGCGTCGGCGGTGGGTCGGGCCATGGCGGCGAACACACCGAAGGCACCGAACAGCACGATGAGCACCGAGCCGATCGGACGGGTGCGGCGTTCGACGAGACCGGCGACGACGGCGAGGACCGCGATGCCCACGGCCATGCCGGTCAGCAGCGCGATCTTGTCGTTGGTCCCGAACTGCCGGATCGCGAACTCGCGCACCGGAGCCGGCGCGTTGTCGACGAGATAGGAACCGACCGCGAAGTACGGGGAGGCATAGGACGAGACCGCGACAGAGACGATCTCGCCGGCCGCCAGTGCGGACCCGACGGCCACGAGGCCGGCCAGGGCGCCGCGGGCGGTCTTCTCGATTCGCATGATGGGCCTCTCGGTTGAAGATCGCTTGAGACGCATGTCGTCACCGCGCCGAGAGGAATTGCTGCCCGACCCGGCGAAATGCATGTGTCAAAGGTTCATCAAGCTATTCGACGCCGATCCCCGAACGGATGTCTGAACGTCGAGGTCAGTTTCCGATGACCGTTATCCGGCCGTGACATGTCAGATGGGTGGTGACGGATTCGAGACAACAATTTTCGGACCGGACCCATCCGGCTACCCGTAGGGTCCGAATGGCAAGTGACCGACAACACCAAAAGATTGGATAGGCAATGGCCCTCAAGAGGACCCAACGATTCGCCGTAGCAGTTGCAAGCCTGGGCATGGCAGTCGGCCTCGTCGCCGGTTGCTCCAGCGACGACAGCTCCGACTCCGCATCGTCCAGCACCGCCGCCACCTCGACCGCCGCGTCGTCGGCCGCCGAGAGCTCGGCCGCCAGCGCCGATCCGGCCGCCGATCTCGTGGGCTCGGGCTGCGCCTCCTACGCCGAGGCCAACGCCAGCGGCCCCGGCTCGGTCGGTGGCATGGCTTTGGACCCGGTTGCGACCGCAGCCTCGAACAACCCGCTGCTCAAGACCCTGACCCAGGCCGTCTCCGGACAGCTGAACCCCAAGGTCAACCTGGTCGACACCCTCAACAGCAGCCAGTTCACCGTCTTCGCGCCGGTTGACGATGCGTTCGCCAAGATCCCGGCGGCCACCATCGACACCCTGAAGACCGATGACGCCCTGCTGACCAAGATCCTGACCTACCACGTCATCCCGGGTCAGCTCTCGCCGTCGCAGATCGCCGGCACCCACAAGACCGTCGAGGGCCAGGACGTCACCGTCTCGGGCTCGGGCAACGACCTCAAGGTCGGATCCGGCAACGCCTCGGTCATCTGTGGTGGCGTCAAGACCGCCAACGCGACCGTGTACCTCATCGACTCGGTGCTCATGCCCCCGGCCTGATCACTTGATCACTGATGTACCAGCTGTGAACTGACGTATCGGACCTCCGGGTCCGGTACGTCACCCACGGACAACGGACCGAAGCCATCTACCCCTTGGCTTCGGTCCGTTTTCGTGTGTCCAGCCCCCGCCCCATCGACCGTGCACCTATCGCCGTCGAGCGGGCAGTTGTTCGCATCGATGGTGCGAGATGAGACGTCAAGCGTCAGGCTCGACCGGCTGCGTGCCTACCCGCGCGACGACCGAAGTAGGAGCCCTCGCCGAGCTGGGTTCCGCTGGCGTATCCCTTGCCGTCCTGTGCGATGTTGGCCGCGCCCGCGCCCGCCGCATAGAGCCCCGCGATCGGTGCACCCGCCTCGGTGAGGACCTCGCCGTCGACGCTGGTCGCCAACCCGCCCATCGTGAAGCCGGCGTAGAGCGCCTTGCCCAGACTCAGATCGAATGCCGCCCAAGGGCCCTCGGTCTGCGGCGCCAACCACTCGGGGCGCTTGTGGAAATCGGGGTCCTCGCCATCGGCGGCGTGGGTGTTGTACCGGTCCATCGTCGCGACCAGACGTCCGGCCGGGATCTCGAGGGCGGCCTCCATCTCCTCGATGGTCTCCCAGCCGTCGATGAACGAGATCAGCGGGAACGCGGGCCGTTCCATGTGTGCCTCATCGACGATCAGGTATGCCACGGCACCGGGCTGATCCATCACGAAACCCGATGTGCGCGAATGGTAGGAGTCCTCGGCGACGAAGCGATCACCGTCGGCGTTGACGATGAGTCCGGTGATGAGCACCGAGGGCGGGTAGACCGGCGCGGTCACGAACGTCTGGTCCATGTGCTTGAGCGCCGCGCCGACCGACGCACCGAGACGGATGCCGAGCCCGTCGTCGAAGGTGTTGCCGAGTGTGTAGGGCTTCTCCGACAGCGACGGCACGAACTCGTCGACCATCGACTCGTTCATGACGAACCCGCCGGCGGCGATCACCACGCTGCGCGCCCGGATCGCCCCGGTCTCGCCGAGCCGCTTCCACCCCGCGCCCACCACGGCGCCGGCGTCGTCGACCACGAGGTGTCGTGCGCCGGTGTCGTAGCGGATCTCGACGTCGAGATCGGCGAGGCGCTTCACGAGGAGGTCGATCACCATCCCGGCGCCCCCGGTGTCACCGGGGACGGGCACCTTGTGGCCGCGGGGCGCGGGGATGGCGATGTCGCAGAAGGGCCACACCTTTTCGTTGCCGGTGAACATGAGCCCCTCGGTGCCGGGCTGGATGACGGCCTTCTTGTCGTAGAAGCTGCGCTCGAAGTGGAAGCCGAGCGCTTCGAGCCAGTCGAAGTGCTCGACGCTGTCGCGACAGTAGGCGTGGATCTTGTCGGGTTCGGGATCGCGGCTGACCGCGGTGATGTACTTCTCCATCTCCTCGGCCGAGTCGGCGTGACCGGTCGCCTGCTGCACCGCGGTCCCGCCACCGAGATAGAAATGGCCGCCGGCCAGCGAGGTGGTGCCGCCGGCGACACCGGCGCGTTCCAGGACGAGCACCGAGGCTCCCGCGGTGGCCGCCTCGACCGCGGCGCACCCACCCGAGATGCCGCACCCGACGACGAGGACGTCGACCTCGTCGGACCAGTCGGTGATGTCGGTGTGACGGATGACCTCGGGGAGTTCGGCGCGCACCACATGTCCTCTCGCTCGTCGTCGAGGCGGTGGTACCGCCCGATCCGTCAACAGTAGCGAGATACTAGAACAGGTTCTAGTTCTTCCCGGTGGTCGAGGGCGGGCGCCAGTCGAGATCCATCCAGTCGACGTCGACTCGGCTCGCCGCGCGAGCACCTCGCACCTCTCCGAGGGTGGCCGCGAGGACCTCCCTGGTCACCCCGCGGGCCCGGTCGGCGAGCGCGCCGAGGTCGTCGTCGTAGCGGCACATCAGACCGAGTCGGACACCGGTCACCTCACGCTCCTCCGAGGTCACCGCGACCTCCAGCACCGGCCGCGACACCTGGCGACGGATCTCGATCATGATCACCCGACGCACCACGCGGTCGGTGACGACGACCGAGGTGCGGTCGGTCGCCAACTCCGAGCGGGAGTGCGACAGTCTGCGCGCCGAGTCGATGACCCGCGCGGTGAGCCGCTCGACGTCGGACGCCGGTGGATCCAGCTCACGGCCCGCCTCGACGATCCACTTCTCCGACCCCTGATCGCTCACGTCCGTGATTGCCATGTGGTCTCCGATGTCGGTGGATCCTGGGTGGTCGGTGAAGGTGCGGTGTCCGGTGGGTCGGCGGTGGTCGACGACCTGCCCTGTCGGCGTGGGGCACGTCCGGCCGGTGGATCCGGGCGTTTCGGGGGATGGGTTGACTGCGAAGGGCGATCCGGCCCGGCAGGGTCGCGTCCGGGCCGCCACGGCTCCATCCGTTCGGCGAGGCGCGCCCGGGTGCGCTGGAGGTGTCCCCGCACCGAGTTGGGCGTGATGTCGAGGACGCGGGCGATCTCCGGGTGCGACAACCCCTCCATCTCCCGCAGCCACCAGGTGGCGCGCGAGAGATAGGGCATCTCGGCGAGCTCGCGTTCGAGTGCGTCACGCAGGGACGTGCCCATCGCGTCGTCGAGAGGGGTCGGCGACGACGACGGGATCGCGGTCAGGAACTCGTCGTCGGCGGCCACCTCACTGCGACGACGGCGCAGGTCGATGATCTTGCGATGCGCGATCGAGAACACCCAGGTGCGGAAACTGCTCTGGAATCCGAACCGCGGTAGCCCCTTCCACGCGGCCAGCAATGCCTCCTGCACCACGTCCTCGGCGTTGCCGGCATCGGAGACCATGCGCCGCGCGTACCGCAGCAGCATCGGCAGGGTTCGTCGGACCAGTTCGTCGAAGGCGGCCCGGTCGCCGACCGCGGCCGCCCGCGCAAGGGTCTCGTCGGACTCGTCGGCGATGTCGACACCGGAGCGTTCGGCACCGGGGAGATCGTGGGGGTCGGGATTGCTGCGGGCGGGGTCTGCCGGAGCCACCGGATCCTCGGTCTGCACGTCTGGGCCTCTCGCCGAAGGTGTGGGCCACGTCACGTCTCACCCCGCGTGCAGAACCGGCGCGGCCACCGACTCAACCATTACACCGGATCGCACCCCCGTCCGTGACAGGACGTTCGATCCGACCCGGTGCACGACGTTCGATCCAATCGAGTCCGGTCTGTCGAAAAGACCGCTCTCATGTGTTGACATGAAGGAGTGCAGATGACCACACCGTCCACCACCACGACCTCTTCGGCCGCAGCGAAGGTCTCCCCCAGCAAGGAGGTCTCCGAATCGCACCGTGACCTCGTCGGAGAGCACGGCCGCACCACCATCGCCGATCAGGTCGTCTCGAAGATCGCCGGCATCGCCGCCCGCGAGATCGAGGGCGTCTACGACCTCGGCGGCCAGGCCGCCCGCATCGTCGGCCGCGTCCGCGAGGCGATCCCGGTCGGCGGCGGCCAGAGCATCACCCAGGGCATCTCGGTCGAGGTCGGCGAGAAGCAGGCCGCAGTCGACCTGGGCCTCGTCGCCAACTACGGCGTCGCGATCCACGATCTCGCCGCCGCGGTGCGCTCCAACGTCATCAACTCGATCGAGCAGATGACCAGCCTGGAGGTCACCGAGGTCAACATCGCCATCCACGACATCCACTTCGAGGACGACGAGACCACCGGCGAGACCGCGGAGCCCCGGGTCCAGTGAGTTCCGACGCCGAGGTCGCCGACGCGGTGGTCGCCGCCGCCACGTCGGTGCCCGGCGTGACCGGCCTGAACTCGGGCCGGTTCGGCGAGGTGGCCACGTACGCGGCCGGTCGTCGCATCGTCGGTGTCCGTCTCCAGGAGTTCAGCGGCGAGGTCCACATCGAGGTCGATCTGTCACGCAACGTGATGGACACCGCGGAGGGAGTCCGCGCCGCGACCGAGAAGGCCTCCGGGCGGACCATGACCGTCATCGTCGAGGACGTGACCGTCGCCGACCCGCCCGCCGGCGAACACGCCGAGCACGAGGACGTGCCCGGCGCGCAGGATCCGTCCGGTCTCTCCGCGGCCGATGGTGATCGCTGACCCGATGCCTCCGCCCTCGGACTACGCCGCCCGACGTCGGGCCGTGATACGTCAGTACCACCCCGACGTCGGCGGCGATCCGCAGGCACTGCATCGTGAATTGGCGCGACTCGACCGGGAATTCGGTCGAACCACAGGTGTCGACCCCGGCACCTCCCGGCCCACCGGTGCCGCGCCCCGTGCGACGGCGTCGCCGCGTCCTCGCGTGCGACCCACCTCGCGGATACGCCGCCTCCGACGCTCGACGGTGAGGACCATCGACGCGGTGCGGGCCAGGCTCCCGCGCTCGGTCCCCGGCGCCAAGCGATACTTCGAGATCTGATCCACCGAACATCGGTTCGCCCCCGGCGAGTCGCACCGGTGCCGATCACCCACCATCCACCGTCACACCGACCCATCAGGGGAACCACATGAACAACAACGCGACCATCGGTCTCATCGTCGGCCTGCTGCTGGCCATCGCCGCCACCACCGGCGGATTCGGCGGCTTCATCCTCGCCATCGTGCTCGGCGCGGTCGGCCTCGCCGTGGGTCTGCACCGCGACGGCACCATCGATCTCTCCGGGCTCCTGCGGAGCCGCAACCGTGGCTGACCCGACCACCGGAGCCGCCCCAGGCGTCACCGACGGCGGCGGTCCCGGAACCACCACGATCCACGACCGGGTCGGCGAGCAGATCGGCCGCGCGGCCGCGTTGTCCATCGAAGGCGTTCTGCGCCACCGCGGATCACTCGGTCTCATCACCGGCGGCGACCACCCGAAGGTGTCGATCGACATGTCGCGTCCCCACCCGGACGTGAAGGTCGACATCGCCGTGCGCTGGCCCACCCAGGTGACCGCCCTCTGTCAGGAGGTGCGGGCCCTGGTCCACACCGAACTGGCGCGACTCACCGGCGTCACCCCGCACCGGGTGGACGTCACGATCGCCGACGTGATCGTCGCCGAGACGAGTTCGCAGAGGAGAGTGCGATGACCACACCCACGTCGCAGGGCACGCCCGACCCCGGTCCGGCGCCCCGCCTGAAGAAGATCGTCCCGCCCACCGCCACACCCGGCGCTGTCTGGATCACGTCGCTGTTCGCCATCGCGCTCATCGCCCTCGGCGGTGTCGCCATCCGCGACATCTGCGTCGACCAGAAGTGGATCACCGGCTCGGGCTGGATCGCCGCCGCCTCGCGGTGGATCGGCGACCTCTCGTGGCAGGGGTGGTTCTGGGCCGTCGCGATCGCGCTCATCGTCGTCGGGCTGTTCTTCGTGTGGACCGCGATACGACCGCGGTCGAAGACGCACATCGCCCTCGACGGGGCAGGCACCGTCGACGGCTACTCGCCGAGCACGTGGACCCGCAAGGTCGACGTCGCCCGCCGCGCGAGTGCCGTGGCACGACAGAGCGCCGGGGTCACCCGCGCCGACAGCACGGTGAAGCGCCGCAAGGTGGTCACGCGCATCACCACCACCGACGAGGCCCCGGCCTCGGCCGATGAGGTCCGCGCGTCAATCGCCGCGTCCATCGCGACGGTTCTGCCAAAGCACACGGTGAAGGTCAAGACCATCACGATCAAGACCCCGAAGTCACAGACGCCGCCACCCGCGGCCGGCCGACCGAGCCTCCCGGAACCGATCGTGGAGAACTCGGCCGACGACGAGACCGCTCCGGCGACGACATCCACCGGCGCCACCGTCTCGACCACCAAGGAGGTGCACTCGTGAACGTGTTGCCCGCCGGTGTGAACCGGCTCATCACACTGCTCCTCGGACTCGTGTTCATCGCCGTGGGTGCGGTCGCCATCGCGTGGGAGCTCAAGGTCCAGCAGGTCCGCGACCAGCTCGACAAGATCGACCTGGGGTGGTTCGACCGCACTCCGGACCAGAGCTGGTGGCTGTACGTCCTCATCGGGATCGCCGTGGGCGGCATCCTCATCGGACTGCTGCTTCTCGCGCTGAACAGTCGTCCCCGCAAGACCGGGACGGTCGTCCTCCCGGGCAGCGACGGATCGGGCACCCTGGCCGTCAACCCCGGCAAGATCGCGAACGCCGTCGCCGACGATCTCGCGCGGCACCGCCTCATCACGTCCACGCGCTCGCGGGCGATCGATGACCGTAAGCGGGTGATGCTCGAGATCACCGTCGAGGCCGAATCGAATCGGGACTTCGCGGAGATCACCGAGGTCGTCGGTCGCGCCGAGCAGCAGATCGCCGCCGCACTACCGGGCAGCGAGGTCCGCCCGCGTTTCCAGATCCACATGTCGACCCCGAAGAAAGCCACACGCGTCGACTGACGATCACCGTCACGCACGAGGGGCCCGAGGCATCACGCCTCGGGCCCCTCGTCGTCTCCGCTCACCACTGTGGGTGCCCGAGACGCTCAGCCACAATCTGTTCGCGAGCCGCTGTTGCTATGAGCAGCAGGCGATCCGGCAGCGCTGACGTTCATGCCTTGTCGCGGTTGGCCGACTGCGCTCGGGCCACGAGTGCGATCACTGTCATTGATCAGAGCCTTGGCTGTGTCGCGGATACTCTCGGATACACCGAGAGCAACCGCCGTGGCGATGAAGGTCAGCGGGTCACTTGATAAGCCTTCTGAAGGTGTTCTTGCGACGACCCTGGAACCGCCCTCCGAGAATTCGAAGAGCGGCGCACAACGTCATCCATCCGCGCCAGGCGTGTACTCATCTGTATCGATGTATAGCATTTTCGCTATAAAGCGCTACAAACTGCTATAGTCGAGTCATGGATCCTGCGCTGAACCCCTACACCCCCGGCTCGGGACGTCGACCGCCGTCGTTGCAGGGACGTGATCGCGAGATCGATGCGTTCGATCTGCTGGTCGCGCGCGCCAAAGCCGGACATTACGACCGTGGCATGATTTTGAGCGGTCTGCGAGGGGTCGGTAAGACGGCGCTGCTCAATCAATTGCGCGGGCAGGCTGAGCGCCATCAGTGGTACACGGTGAAGATCGAGGCCCAGAATTCGACGACTGGGTCGAGGCTTAACCACAAACAGCTCGCGATTGGCTTACGCAACGGGATGCGCAAGTTCAGCCGTGTCCACGCCCTCAAACAGGCCGGCGAGCAGGTGATGTCGCTGATCGAAGGGTCGTCGCTGTCGGTGGCCGGGGTCTCCGTGTCCGCGCGGGACAGAGACGCCGTTGAAGACACCCTGTTCGATATCGAAGAGATTGTGGAAGCGGTCTGTGAGCTGGTCGCCACCAAAGGTGTGGCACTGGCCGTGTTCGTCGATGAGATGCAGGATCTCGACGCCGACCTCACCGCCGGGTTGATCGTCGCCCAGCACCGGGCGAATCAGGAGGGCTGGCCCTTCTATGTCATCGGGGCCGGACTGCCCAACCTGCCATCCGTGCTCGCGGAGTCCCGCTCGTACGCCGAGCGGCTGTTCTTCTACTCCACGATCGGCGCTCTCGGTCCGGACGCCGCCCGCGGTGCCCTTTCTGATCCCGCCGCTACAGTCGGCGGCCGGTTCCTCCCCGACGCGCTCGACCTGCTGCTTGCCGCGACCGAGGGCTACCCCTATTTCCTCCAGGAGTTCGGATCCGCAGCCTGGGAGGTCTCCGCTGCCTCGCCTTTTGGCACTGACGACGCAGCGGCGGCAATCGAATTCGGCACTGCGCACCTGGATCAGGGCTTCTTTCCGTCGCGCTGGGACCGCGCGACGCCGGCAGAGCGTCGCTACCTGCGCTCGATCGCCGAGACCGGGCAGACTGCGCCCCGAACCGCTGAGCTGTCCATCTCGCAGAACACCGCAGGCCCCCTGCGTGCTGCGCTGATACGCAAGGGCATCGTCTACTCCCCCGAACACGGACGCATCGCGTTCACTGTGCCCGGCATGTCGGGATTCATCGCCCGCCAACCACACAATGACGAGTAGAAATGGTCATCACGTCGAAGCACGCTGTGGCCGACGCCGTCGAATAGCGACCCGAGTTCCTTGCTCGACTGATACCCATCGCCTCAATTAGCTGCTCATGCCGACGCCGTGAGGCCTGCTCAGCGTTCCGGCATGCGACGCCTCGGGCTTGAGGTGGTGCCTGCGTTCTACCGACGACCGAAGCTGCGCAGCCGCAGGCTGTTCGCCACCACGAACACCGACGAGAACGCCATGGCCGCCCCCGCGAACATCGGGTTCAAGAGTCCCGACGCGGCGAGCGGCAGAGCGGCGACGTTGTAACCGAACGCCCAGAACAGATTCGCCCGGATCGTCGACAGGGTCCGGCGCGACAACCGGATGGCGTCGACCGCGACCCGCAGGTCCCCCGACATCAACGTCAGGTCGGACGACTCGATGGCGACGTCGGTGCCGGTACCCATGGACAGGCCGAGGTCAGCCTGGGCCAGGGCGGCGGCGTCGTTGACGCCGTCTCCGATCATCGCCACCCGCGCCCCCTGCGACTGCAGGTCGCGCACGATCGACACCTTCTGCTCCGGCACGACGCCGGAGTGCACGGTGTCGATGCCGACCTCGGCGGCCACCGATCGTGCCGCACCGTCGTTGTCACCGGTCAGCAGGATCGGCGTGAGACCGAGCTCCCGAAGCCGTGCGATGGCATCGGCGGCACCGGGTTTGACCTCGTCGGCCACCACCACGACCCCGCGGACCGCATCGCCCCACCCGACGGCGATGGCGGTCGCGCCGGAGGCCTCCGCCGCGTCGATCCGGTCGCGCAGGTCGGCGTCGATGTCGCCTCCGGTCTCGCTTGCCACCCAGCCGACGCGGCCGGCGACGACGTCGACCCCGTGCACGCGGCCACGCACGCCGTGGCCGGCGACGTTGTCGAAATCGGTTGCCTGCGTGAGGTTGCGGAAGCTGGTGCGTCCGGCCGCCGCGATGGCGCGGGCGATCGGGTGCTCGGAGAGGCTCTCGACCGACGCGGCGACCTCGAGGACCCGGTCGGCATCCGCGCCGACAGATCCCACGACGTCGGTGACGGTCATGACGCCGGTGGTGACGGTGCCGGTCTTGTCGAGCACCACGGTGTCGACGCGGCCGGCGCGCTCGAGGACCTGCGGTCCACGGATCAGGATGCCCAGTTGCGCACCACGCCCCGTACCGGCCATCAGCGCGGTGGGTGTGGCCAGACCGAGGGCGCACGGGCACGCGATGATCAGCACGGCCACCGCCGCGGTGAACGCCGCCGAGAGTCCGCCGCCGGCGATGAGCCATGCGGAGAAGGTCACGACCGCGAGGACCAGCACCACCGGGACGAACCAGGCGGAGATCGCATCGGCGAGACGCGCCACGTTCGCCTTGCCGTTCTGCGCGTCCTCCACCAGCCGGGCGATCTGTGCGATCTGGGTGTCGGCGCCGACGGTGGTGGCCCGGACGGTGATGGCACCCGAGGTGTTGACGGTGGCGCCGACCACCCGGTCTCCCGGGCCGACGTCGACGGGCACCGACTCCCCGGTGATCACCGACGCGTCGACCGCCGACGTCCCCGCCACGACCTCACCGTCGGTCGCGATCTTCTCCCCGGGCCGTACGACGAATCGATCGCCGACGACGAGATCAGCGGTGTCGATGGTCTTCTCGACCACACCGTCGGGTCCGTCGACGAGAACGGTGGCCTGTTTCGCGCCCAGTTCGGCGAGCGAGCGCATGGCGGCGCCGGCCTGTCGGGTCGAACGCGCCTCGAGGAAACGACCGGCCAGCAGGAACGTCGTGACCCCCGCGGCGACCTCGAGATAGATGTTCGCCGAGGCGTCCCCACGTTCGAGCGTGAACGAGAACCCATGGCGCATACCGGTCATCCCGGCCGAGCCGAAGAACAGCGCGTACAGCGACCAACCGAACGCGGCGAGGATGCCGATGGAGACGAGGGTGTCCATCGTGGTGGCGCCGTGGCGCGCGTTGGTCCACGTGGCACGGTGGAACGGCCACGCCCCCCACACCACCACCGGTGCGGCGAGGGTGAGCGACAGCCACTGCCAGTTGTCGAACTGGATCGCCGGGATCATCGCGAGCGCGACCACCGGGATGCTCAGCGCCGCACTGATGATCAGGCGTTGCCGCAGGGCGGCGGCGTCGCCGCCGTGGTCCATGTGCCCGCCGTGCCCGCCCTCGGAGTCGTGGTGGCCGTGCTCGGCGGCGGAGTCACCGCGGGTGTGCGGGGGCCGACGCGTCGACGCCGAATACCCGGCCGCAGCAACGACATCGGCAAGGTCGGAGGTGCTCACCGATTCCGGGTGATGCACCTGCGCGGTCTCGGTGGCGAAGTTCACCGTCGCCTCGACGCCGTCGACCTTGTTGAGCTTGCGTTCGATGCGCGACGCACACGAGGCACACGTCATGCCCGCGATGTCGAAGACATCGGTGATCGTGCCGGCGTCGACGGCGGCCTCCGACCGGTCGTCGGTGTCGACGGCGGCCTCGCCCGAGGCGGTCACGGTGTGACCAGCTCGTACCCGGCCTCGGTCACCGCCGCGGCGATCGCCGCGTCGTCGATCGGGCCGGAACCGCGTACCGTCACCGCGCCCGAGGCCAGGTCGACCGCGACCTCGCGGACGCCGGGCACCTCGGAGACCTCTTCGGTCACCGAGGCGACGCAGTGCCGGCAGGTCATGCCGCGCACGGTGTACGTCGTCGTGTCGTCGTTCATGCTGTGTCCCTTCGAGATTTGAGCTGGAATCAGGACTTGACGAGGCGGGTGATGGCATCCATCGCCTCGCGCACCTTCACCTGGCCGAGGTCGTCGCTCTCCTGGGCGGCGTTGATCACGCAGTGGTTCATGTGTTCCTCGAGCAACCCGAGGCTGACCGCCTGCAGAGCCTTCGTCATCGCGGTCACCTGGGTGAGGATGTCGATGCAGTAGGCCTCTTCGTCGACCATCCGCTGCAGTCCGCGGGCCTGGCCCTCGATCCTGCGCAGACGCTTGAGGTAGTCGTCCTTGCGCTGGATGTAGCCGTGCTGTGCACCGTCCATGACCGCGATCCCTTTCACCGGCGTGATACCCCCATCAGGTATACACCTCGGTCGCAAAGTACGGTACCCCCCTACGGTATTACCGACGACGCAGCGGATGACACGTCGCGCTCATGGCGCGGGCGTCAGCGGTCGGTGCGACCCTCGGATCGGGAGCGTTCGAGGCGCATGGCCTCGGCGAGGCGCGACAGCGCCGCCACGACCTCGTCGAGCGCGTCGGGCACCGAGGGCGCCGCCGGGACATCGCGGTGCGCATCGACATCCGGTGCCGTACGGACCGCGCGACCACGCAGGTTCGGGATGTCGCCGGTCGGGAAGTCGCCCGCGAGGATGTCACCGCTCGAGAACTCGCGACCCGGGACGTCGACCGCAGGAGCCGGGGGGCGGCTCGCCTCGACGCGGGGCGGATCGGCGAGCGGGTCGGTG
>NZ_JXYP01000019.1 GCF_000964005.1 Williamsia herbipolensis | reverse complement strand
ATCCGCTACAGCTCGTCCCGCCCGTACGTGCACACCGTCAACTCCACCGGCGCGGGCACGGTGGGCCGCGCGCCGGTGGAGTTGACGGTGTGCACGTACGGGCGGGACGAGCTGTAGCGGATCACGCTGATCGACGCCGGTTCGACGACGATCCGCTGGAACGAGTCGAGGTGCATCCCCATGGCGTCGGCGATGATCGACTTGATGACGTCGCCGTGCGAACAGGCCACCCAGATCCCGGAGCCGTCCGGACCGCCGTAGTGCGCGTCGAGTTCGCGGATCGCGGCCACCGCGCGGCTCTGCACGTGCGCGAGCCCTTCACCCTCGGGGAAGATCGCGGCCGACGGCTGCTGCTGGACGGTCTTCCACATGTCCTCGGCGAGCAGGTCCTTGATCGGCCGGCCCGTCCACTGGCCGTAGTCGACCTCGACGAGGCGGTCGTCGACCACCTCGGTGAGCCCGCGGGCCTCGACGAGTGGCGCGACGGTCTGTTGACATCGCTGCAGCGGGGAACGGACCACGGCGACGAGGTTCTGCACGTGGCCGAGACGGTCGACGACCTCGCCGGCCTGGCTGCGACCGGTGTCGTCGAGGTCGACGCCGACGCTGCGGCCGGCCAGCACACCCGAGGTGTTGGCGGTCGAGCGGCCGTGGCGCAGCAGGATGACGGTCACTTGACCACCCTATGCGGGAGGTGGGCGCGACCGCCGTCGTCGAGGTGCGCGTTCGCGGCGAGCGCAACCGGGCATCGCAGCGGATGGGACACGACCGCCGACAGGAGTCCGGGCGGTCAGGTCGCGCTGACGACCCCGCCCGCGAGCAGACCCAGGACCACGAGCCCCACGATGACGCGGTAGCCCACGAACCAGTTCAGTGAGTGTTTCGCGACGAAACGCAGGAGCCAGGCGATCGATGCGAAGCCGATGACGAAGGCGATGACCGTCGCGACCAGGAGCTGTGGACCGCTGGCCTCGAGGCCGTCGCCGCTGGGCGAGAAGGCGTCGGGGAGGCTGAACAGCCCCGACGCGGTGACCGCGGGGATGGCCAGCAGGAAGGAGAAGCGCACCGCCGCCTCCCGCTGGAGGCCGAGGAACAGGCCGGCACTGGCGGTGGCGCCCGAGCGCGAGACCCCCGGGATGAGCGCGAGGCACTGCGCGAGGCCCATGGTGACGCCGTCGCGCAGGGTCAGCTCCTCGATCGGGCGGCGGCGCTTGCCGTATCGCTCGGCGAGGACGATGACGGCCGAGAACACGATGAGCATCGTGGCGATCAGCCAGAGGTTCCGTGCGCCGGTGCGGATCTGGTCCTTGAAGACGAATCCGAGCAACCCGATCGGGATCGTGGCAAAGATCACGTACCACCCGATGCGGTAGTCGAGGCCCCGCTGCTCGGCGGAGAAGAGGCCGCGGAACCACGCGGCGACGATGCGCACGATGTCGCGGGCGAAGTAGAGGAGCACCGCCGCCTCGGTCCCCAACTGTGTGACCGCGGTGAACGAGGCGCCGGCGTCGTCGCCGAAGAACACCCCGGACACGATGCGCAGATGCCCCGAGGACGACACGGGGAGGAACTCGGTGAGGCCCTGGACGGCCCCCAACACCACGGCCTGGGTCCACGTCATCGCATCGGTCACCGCGCGAATGCTACGTCACGGCCACACCCCGCCCGACCTGAGCGCACGACCGCATCGAACCGTGCGCCACTATGGTTCTCATGCCCGCAACCCGCCCGGCCGCTCGACACGCGGCCGCCCGACACACCGCCGGCGCCGTGCTGGCGGCCGTCCTCCTCGTCACGGTGTCGGCGTGCGGCAGCGGTTCGTCGGACTCCCCCGGCGTCGCCACGACCGTCCCGCAGACGGCGCTGCCCGCGCCCACCGGCACCGACCGCCCGGCCGGATCGGTGGTCGCGGCCCCCGCCTCGACGTCGCTCGTCCTCGATTCGGCGGGGAAACGCGTCGTCGTGCTCGGTGCCGACCGCCGATCGGTCGTCGTGTACTCCACCGCCGCACCGACCGCGCCCGTCGTGACCCGGACGATCCCCCTGCCCGAGGCGGCGTCGTCGATCGGCGCGGTGTCGGGCGACGACCTCGTGGCTGTCGCGCCCTCGACCCTCGTCGACGTCGACCTCGCGACCGGTGTCGCACAGGGTCACGACGTGGCCGTCGGCGAGCCGTTGAGCGTGGGGCGCCTGTCGAACGGTTCGGTGATCATCGGTACCGCCGACGGGAAGATCGTCGAGGTCGGAGCCGATCGTCGCGTCGTGCGGACCGTCGACGGGCTGGTCCGGGTCGACGAACTCGCCGTGGCGGCGCGGGCCGGGAAATCCGATCAGGTGGTGGCCCTCGATCGTGCGCAGTCGTCGGTGACCTCGGTGGACATGTCCGACGGGTCGCTGGGCGAGGCGCTGCGGACGGGCGACGGTGCGACCAATCTCGTCGTCGACCACTACGGACGGTTCCTCGCCACCGACACCCGCGGGGGCGAGTTCCTCGGTTTCGACGGCGACCCGCTGCTCACCAAGTTCCGCTATCCGGTGGCCGACGGACCCTACGCCGTAGGATATGACGACGTCCGCAACCTGGCGTGGGTCGCGACCACCGGCGACAACGAGGCCATCGCGTTCGACCTCGCGTCGGGGATCCCGACCGAGAAGCGCCGCGTGGCCACGGTGGGCCAGGCCGATGCGATGGTGGTCGACAGCGCGACCGGCACCGTCTACCTGCTCTCGGCCCGCGGCGACGGGCTGCAGGCCGTCAGCGGGTGACCGTGGTGACGACGAGAATCCGGGAGGCACAGTGCGACGTGGATCCGAGGGCCGTATGACCCGTTCCACCGCGTTCCCCGCCGAGTGGAACGAGATCCGCAGCGCCGAGGACTACGAGTACGTGCCCCTGCGTCTGCCGCCCGACGTCACGCGGGTGACGGCGTCGATGCGCCTGGCCATCGAGGCCGAGTTCGGCGGGTGGGAGATCTCCCGGGTCCGCCTGTACACCGACGGCAGCCGCAAGGTGCTGTTGCGGCGCAAGCGGACCCGCACCAGCCCCGACACCGCTCCGGCGCAGGTGCACCGGTGATCGATCGGCTGTATCGACTGCTCTATCCCCTCGCACTGCGGGGCATGTTCCTGCTGCCGGCGGAACGCATCCACACGCTGATCTCACGCGCGCTGTCGACCCTGGGACCGCGCAGACCTGTTCTGGCCGCCACGACCCGGTTGTTCGCGCCGACCGACCCGATCTTGCGGTCACAGGTGTTCGGCGTCGACTTCCCCGCACCCCTGGGTCTCGCGGCGGGCTTCGACAAGAACGCCGAGGCCATCGACGCCTGGCCCGGAATGGGTTTCGGGTTCATCGAGATCGGCACCGTCACCGGCTCGGCCCAGCCCGGCAATCCGCAGCCGAGGTTGTTCCGGCTCCCCGCCGACCGAGCGCTGATCAACCGCATGGGGTTCAACAACCACGGCGCTGCGGCCGCCGCGCACCGACTGGGTCGGCGCCGTCGCGGACCGGGGTCGATCCCGGTGGGCGCGAACATCGGCAAGACGAAGCTCGCCGCGCCCGAGGAGGCCGTCGACGACTACCGCACCAGCACCCGTCTGCTCGCCCCGCTCGCCGACTTCCTCGTCGTCAACGTCAGCTCCCCCAACACCCCCGGGCTGCGCGACCTTCAGGCCGTCGCGTCGCTGCGACCGCTGCTGGCCGCGGTGCTGGAGCTCGCCGACATCCCGGTGCTGGTGAAGATCGCCCCCGACCTGTCCGACGCCGACATCGACGACGTCGCCGACCTCGCGGTGGAACTCGGACTCGCCGGCATCGTGTGCACCAACACCACCATCGGCCGCGGTGGCCTGACGACCGACGCCGACGAGGTGGCGCGGATCGGTGCCGGCGGTCTGTCGGGCGCCCCGTTGGCCGACCGGTCGCTGGCGGTCCTGCGTCAGCTCTATCGGCGTGTGGGCGACCGCGTCGCACTGGTGTCGGTGGGCGGTATCGAGACCCCCGAGCAGGCGTGGGAGCGGATCTGCGCCGGGGCGTCCCTCGTCCAGGGGTACACGGGTTTCATCTACGGCGGTCCCATGTGGGTGCGCGACATCCACGACGGGATCGCGCAACGCCTTCGCGCGCAGGGCTTCTCGTCGTTGCGCGAGGCGGTGGGAAGCGAGAACGCCCCCCACGCAGCTGCGTGAGGGGCGTTCGTCGCACGATGACCGCCAGGTTTGTGTGTGTCAGTCCTCGGCAGCCTGCTCGTAGGTCGCGTGGATGACCGCGCGCCCGATGGCGTGGCTGAACAGGTTGAACCCCAGGAACGCAGGTGTCGCGTCCTCGGGCAGGCCCAGCGACTCGACGTCGACGGCATGGACGACGAGGAAGTAGCGGTGCGGACCGTGCCCGGGCGGCGGTGCGGCGCCGATGAAGCGCTTCGCCGAGGCGTCACCGGCAAGGGTGACCGCTCCCACCGGGAGACCGCTGCCGTTCTCGTCACCGGCGCCCTCGGGAAGCGAGGTGGTCGACACCGGGATGTCGGCGACGGCCCAGTGCCAGAAGCCCGACGCGGTCGGTGCGTCGGGGTCGTAGACGGTGACCGCGAAGCTCTTGGTGCCCTCGGGGAATCCCGACCAGCTCACCTGCGGTGAGGCGTCGTCTCCCCCGGCGCCCATGATGCCGCTGACCTGCGGCTGCGCGAAGGCCTCGCCGTCGGCGAAGCTCTCCGAGGTGACGGTGAACGTCGGGAGGTCGGGCAGGGCGTCGTACGGGTTGTAGCTCGACATGGGTGTTGCGCACATCCTTTCGAGATCACGTGCACCCGGGCGGGCGCATCGTGGCAGTCCAACGCCCGGGAACCGTGTACGTGTTCCCCGCCGGTCAGCTGTGCAGCAGGAAGTGCTCGAGGACGCGGGTGCCGAACAGCAGGCCGTCGACCGGCACGCGCTCGTCCACGCCGTGGAACAGTGCCGCGAAATCGAGATCCGGCGGGAGCTGCAGTGGGGCGAACCCGAAACACCGGATACCGAGTTTGGCGAACGCCTTCGCATCGGTGCCGCCGGAGAGCATGTACGGCACCGTCCGCCCATCGGGATCGAACGCCAGGATCGCGTCGTTCATGGCGTCCACGAGGTCGCCGTCGAAGGTCGTCTCGTAGGAGTCGAGCTTGGTCACCCACTCCCGCGTCACGTCGGGACCGATCAGTTCGTCGACCTCGGCCTCGAACTGCGCCTGGCGGCCCGGTAGTACGCGGCAGTCGACGACCGCGGTGGCGGTCTGCGGGATCACGTTGGCCTTGTACCCGGCGTCGAGCATCGTCGGGTTCGCGGTGTCACGCAGCGTGGCGCCCACGATCCGCGCGATCGACCCGAGCTTGAACAGCGTCGTCTCGAGGTCCGGGGACGTGGCGTCGAGCTGCAGCGTCGACTCCTCGCTGACCGCGGCCAGGAACTCCGACACCGATTCGGTCATCACGAGCGGGAAGGTGTGGCGGCCCAGCTTCGCGACCGCCTCGGCGAGGATCGTGACGGCGTTGTTCTCGTGCAGGAACGACCCGTGGCCGGCGGTGGCGGTCGCGGTCAACTTCATCCACGCGATGCCCTTCTCCGCCGTCTCCACCAGGTAGAGCCGCTTGGTGGAGCCGTCCGGGGTGTCGACGGTGAGCGAGTAGCCGCCGACCTCACCGACGGCCTCGGTGATGCCCTCGAACAGATCCGGCCGGTTCTCGACGAGCCAGTGCGATCCCCACTTGCCACCGGCCTCCTCGTCGGCGAGGAACGCGAACACGATGTCGCGCGGCGGCACGGTGCCGTCGCGACGGAATTGCCGCGCCAGCGCCAGCGCCATCCCGACCATGTCCTTCATGTCGATCGCGCCGCGGCCCCACACGTATCCGTCTTTCACCGACCCCGAGAACGGGTGCACGCTCCAGTCCTCGGGTCGCGCGGGGACCACGTCGAGGTGGGTGTGCAGGAGCAGGGTCCCGCGTTCGCGGTCGGCGCCGGGCAGGCGGGCGAAGACGTTGCCGCGACCCGGTTGGCCGGACTCGACGTACTCCGTCTCGTATCCGACATCGGCGAGCTGCTGTGCGACCCACCGCGCGCACTCCTCCTCGCCGACCGTGGTCGCGAGATCGCCGGTGTTGCTGGTGTCGAACCGGATGAGTCGGCTCACGAGGTCGACGACCTCGTCGGTCGCCCTCGGACCGCCGGGGTCGGACGTCTCGGAACCGGGGGCGTCGGATGCGGGGTTGTCGGTCACGGGAACCATCCTGTCACCCGCCCGCGGGCGCCTCGGTGGAGTGGGGATTTGGGATCCGACGATCGGGTCGGTTAACGTAGTCCGGCACTCACATGGGCGTCATCGCCCGTACATGTCCGGGTGGCGGAATGGCAGACGCGCTAGCTTGAGGTGCTAGTGTCCTATTAACGGACGTGGGGGTTCAAGTCCCCCTCCGGACACACTCTTTCGGTTCTCGCCGGTCTCACGGCACCATCTCTCGCAAGGCCTTCTCCACGGCATCGATCGTGTCGTCGACCGACCCCGCCGTCTCGACGCTCACACCCCGTTCGTCGGGCTCGAGGTCCTCCAGCGTCGCGAGCTGCGACTCCAACATGGTCACCTTCATGTAGTGCCCCGTGCGCCCCTCGAGGCGACGCCGCAGTTCGTCGGTGGGCGCGGTCAGGTGCACGAAGACGACCCCGGCCCGTGCCCGGGCGATCCGGTCCCGGTACGCACGGCGCAGCGCCGAACAGGCGAACACGGTGGTCTCCCCGTCACCGTCACCGTCACCGTCGTGGTCGTCGAGCCACGCGACGACCGCGTCGAGCCACGGCGCCCGGTCGGCGTCGGTGAGGGGATGTCCGTTCGCCATCTTCTCGATGTTCGCCGCCGGATGGAGGTCGTCGGCATCGCCGAACGGACGGTGCAGCCGCTCGGCGAGGCCCTGGGCGATGGTCGTCTTCCCCACTCCGCTGACGCCCATGACGCAGAGGTGAGGGCCGGCGATCGGGTCCGCGGAGCGCGTGTCGGTCACGCCACCCTTCTAGCACAGCCGGGCGGTGTCGAGACGGTTCGTGCCGGACGCACGGTCTCTCTACACTGGCCTCCCGTGACCTCACCGATCGATCCTGCCGACATGGCCACGGTCCGGCGTGTCCTCGATCAGGTGGCGACCATGGACACGGGGCATCCCGACTCGATCGAGGTGCAGCGCGCGGTGGCCCACATGTTCAAGCTCGCCAAACGGTCGAAGAAGAAGGCGCGTCACGCCGAGCGCCTCGCCGCCGACCGTGCCGTGTTGGGCGCCACCGCCACCGGGTCGGCCGATCGCATCGACGACGAGACCGCCGGTATCGGTCTGTCCGGTGACGGCACCGGTGTGGCCGGGCACCTCATCCGTCCTCAGGCCTGCTACATCTGCAAGACCGAGTACACCGAGGTCAACGCGTTTCACCATCAACTGTGTCCGGACTGCGCCGCGGACAACCGCGCACGCCGCAACCAGCGCACCGATCTGCGCGGCCGCCGCGCGCTGCTGACCGGGGGACGCGCCAAGATCGGCATGTACATCGCGCTGATGCTGCTCCGCGACGGCGCCGAGCTGACCATCACCACGCGGTTCCCCCGCGACGCCGCCCGCCGGTTCGCACGGCAGACCGACGCCGACGACTGGCTGCACCGACTCACCATCGTCGGCATCGATCTGCGTGACCCGGCGCAGGTGGTGGCCCTGGCCGATTCGGTCGCCGCGCGTGGCCACCTCGACATCCTGGTCAACAACGCCGCGCAGACCGTCCGTCGGTCGCCGGGGTCGTACCGCTCCCTCGTCGACGCCGAGGCCGCTCCCCTGCGCGGCGCCGCGGCGGCCATCCCCGCCCTCATGATGGGCGACAGCTCGGAGCTGCACCCCAACGCCCTCGCCGGCGGGTCGAGTTCCGACGCGGCCGCGGAATCGTTGGCGGCCCTGGCGATGACGGCCGGCTCGGCATCACCGGCGCGCATCGCCGACGGCACGGCCGTCGACGCCGGTGGACTGCTCCCCGACCTGGTGAGCTCCAACAGCTGGGTCGCGTCGGTCGACCACGTCGACCCGCTCGAACTCCTCGAGGTCCAACTGTGCAACAGCGTGGCGCCGTTCATCCTGCTGTCTCGCCTCACCCCTGCGCTGCGGGCCTCACCCGCCCGACGCAAGTACGTGGTCAACGTGTCGGCGATGGAGGGCATCTTCTCGCGCGGCTACAAGGGGCCGGGACATCCGCACACGAACATGGCGAAAGCGGCCCTGAACATGTTGACCCGCACCAGCGCCGGGGAGTTGTTCGACGACGGCATCCTGGTGACCGCGGTCGACACCGGGTGGATCACCGACGAGCGTCCGCACGAGTCGAAGATGCGTCTGGCCGACGAGGGTTTCCGTGCGCCCCTCGATCTCGTCGACGGCGCGGCGCGGGTGTACCACCCGATCGTCGACGGCGAGAACGGGATCGACCTCTACGGCTGCTTCCTCAAGGACTTCGAGCGGTACCCGTGGTGACCGATCCCCTGCACGCGGCCGCGGCGACGATCATCGACGAGACGTTGGTGTCGATGCGGACGATCGTCGCCGACCTCGGCGACGGCCTCGTGAACACGACCCCGCCGCTGCCGCAGACGAATTCGCCGTACGCGATCGTGTTCCACTGCGTCGAGCTGACGAAGTTCTGGGCCGGCAGTGTCATCGGTGGCGAGCAGATCCCCCGTGACCGCGCCGCCGAGTTCCACGCCACCGGCACCACCGCGGCCCTGTGTGACGCCGTCGACGACGTGCGGACACGCGTCGGCGACTGGCTGCACATCGCCGTCACCGAGGGGGTCCGCGACCGCGACGTACGCGGGTCGACCCGCACCGCCGACATCGCCGAGGCGACGCCGCAGTGGATCGTCCTGCACATCCTGCGCGAGCTCGCCCAACATCTCGGCCAGCTCGAACTCACCCGCGACGTCCTCCTCGACGCCGTCGACACACACGGCGGATAGTGTGCGCGGGTGACCGTGCACCCCATCGTGTTCGACTGCGACACCGGCATCGACGACTCCCTGGCGTTGCTGTACCTGCTGTCCCATCCCGACGCCGACCTCCTCGCCGTCCTCTCCACGGCCGGCAACGTGCCCGCGGACGTGGTGTGCGCCAACAACCTCGCCTGGCTCGAGCTGTGCGACCGCGACGACATCGAGGTCTGTCTCGGCGCGTCGGCGCCGTTGGTCGCGGAGCTGATGACGACCGAGGACACCCACGGTCCCCTGGGCATCGGCTACGCCGACCTGCCGCCCGCACCCCGTGCACCGTCGTCGCGATCGGCCGCCGACGCCTGGATCGAGATCACCGCGGAGCGCCCCGGCGAGGTCGTCGGACTGGTCACCGGGCCGCTGACCAACCTCGCGCTGGCCATCGAGCGCGACCCCGAACTGCCATCGCGTCTGCGACGACTCGTCGTGATGGGCGGAACGTTTCACCACCCCGGCAACACGACACCGACCTCGGAGTGGAACGTCGCCGTCGATCCCGAGGCCGCGCAACGGGTGTTCGCCGCCTTCGGACGCGACGGCGCACCTGCCCCCGTCATCTGTCCCCTCGACCTCACCGAGACGATCGTGATGACCCCCGATCACCTGGGTCGTCTGGCCGCGCAGGCGGGCAGCGCCCCGGTGGAACAACCCTCGGTGACCGACGAGCGTGGTCTGCGCTCGGTGGCCGACAACCGGGTGGTGCGTCACCTCGTCGACGCGATCCGGTTCTACTTCGAGTTCCACGCCGATCACGACGAGGGCTACATCGCCCACATGCACGACCCGTTCGCCGCCGCCGTCGCCCTCGACCCCACGGTGGCCACCACCCGCCCCGCCGTGGTCGACGTCGAACTCGTCGGCACCCTGACACGCGGCACCACCGTCGCCGACGAGCGCGGCATGTGGGGGCGGGATCCCAACGCCGCCATCGCGACCGCGACCGACCCCGATGGCTTCTTCGACGATCTGATCGATCGGATCGCCGGACTCGCCGCTCAGGTGCGCTGAGCAGGACGGGAGTGGACCGGGCGGGGGTGCGCGGCGTAGAACTCGAGATGTCGAGCCGCGGCGGTCTCCCAGGTCATCGACTGCGCGAGGGCGCGGCCCGCGTCGGCGCGGTCGGTGTCGGTGCGGTCGGGCTGGGAGGTGATCGCCTCGTCCAACTCCCGGGCCAGCTCCTCGACGGTGGCGGCGTATCCGACGGTGTCGCCGAACACCTCTCGGAGCACCGGCAGATCGCGGGTGACGACCGGACGACCGGCGGCGAGTGCCTCCATCGCGGCGAGTCCGAACCCCTCCTTCACCGACGGGAACGCGAACACCTCGGCCGAGGCGACGAGCGCGGGGAGTTCGTGCTCGTCGACAGTGCCCAGCACGACCGGTGCGACCGCGAGTTCGGCGCGACGTCGGTCGAACGCCTCGCGGTACTCGCGGTAATCGAAGAGCGTCTCACCGCCCGCGAACACCAGCGCGACGTCGGGGTGCGAGATCTGTAGCAGCGCATACGCTTCGAGGAGGTCGATGCTGCCCTTGCGGGGCTCGATGCCGCCGACGGCGAGGATGTGGCGGCCGAGTCGGTCGCGCCACCGATCGCGCCCGGCGGTGGCCGCGGGGGTGTCGGTCGCGGCTGCGGCGAACCGCTCGGCGTCGACGCCGTTGGCGATCACGGTCGGGTTTAGACCCCAGCCCGCGGTCACCTCCGCCGCCACCGCCGCCGACACGCAGATGTGGGCGTAGGGCTCCGCGATCGCCTTCTCGTGGCAGTCCGCGAGCACCGGGGTGGTGAAGGTGTCGAGGTGGTGCACGGTGCGGATGCACCGACCCACGGCGTTCGCGCTGATGCAGTCCTGGGCGTGCACGATGTCGTGGTCGTCGGGGGTGAAGGCGCGACGCATGGTGTCGATGGACCGGACGATCCGCTCGGTGACGGTCTCACCGTCGACGGTCGGGAAGTCGATGAGCCGCACGTGGACCCGTGGATCGACGGCGCGGAAGAAGCCGCGGTCGCCGGCGCGGGCCAAGGACCACACCGTCACCTGCGCGCCCGCGTCGACGAGCGCCTCGGCGAGGTTCAGGGTGTGGACGACCCCGCCGCGCGGCTTGGTGGAGTAGGTGACCAGGGCGATGTGCACGGGGCTCCTCCCTAGCTCGTGGGCAACGTCTGCGGCGCCGCAACCGGCCCCGCGACGGTCGGTGCCGCGGGAACGTAGGTGTCGGGTCGCCGTTCGGCGAGATGGTGCAACACCTTGCGCGCGCGGGTGATCTCGGTCTCGACATCCATCGTCACCGTGGCCATACCGCCCTTCGATCGGGTCGTGGCGAGGATCTCGCCACCGGGACCGACGATCTTCGCCTGGCCGAGGAACCGCAGCGACCCCATCACGCCGGTCTGGTTCGACGACACCAGGACAACCTGGTTCTCCGCCGCACGGGCGGCGTCGTAGAGATCGAACAGGCGCGACTGGCGGTCAGCGGGCAGCCGTGACGCGCGGTCGGTGACGCTCGCAGGCCACGCCGACAACGCGGCGATGACATGCGCCCCGTCGACGGCGACGGCACGGGCGGCCTCGGGGAAGGTCTTGTCGTAGTCGATGAGCATGCCCATCCGCCCGACGGGGGTGTCGAAGGCCGTGAACCGATCGCCGGCGGTGTAGGCGATCGACTCCCCCGCGGGTTGGTGCACCTTGCGATGGGTACCGAGGATGCCGTCGCCGCTGACACAGACCGCAGAGTTGTACCCGCTGCGTGCGGCGTCTGGTCCGTCGTCGGAGACCTCGGCGTACCCGACACACACGGTCATGTCGCCGGCCGCGGCGATGATCGCGGCGATCTCGGGTCCGTCGGTGGCGAGCACCGGCGGCAGTTCGGTGAGGTCGGGACTGCGCAGGTCACCGATGTACCCGCCCAGGCTGGCGTCGGGGAACACCAGGAGATCGACGCCGTCGCGGCGCGCGGACTCGATGATCCCGACCACCTTCGCGACACTGCGCTCGAGGTCGCGACCGAAGTGTGCGGCGACCGCACCGATGGTGATCGGCGCCATCAGCGCCCACCCGGGTGATCGGGGGTCACGCGCGACCCAGTCCGGTGACCCCCGAGTTCACCGCGGTCGTGGTCACACCGTCCGGCCAGCGCAGGCGCACACCGGGGGTCGCGGTCAGCCGTCCGCACACCGCGGTCTCGACATCCCTCGGCAGTCCCGTGGGCGCCGCGGTACCCGCGCGGTCGGCGGTGAGCATCGCGAATCCTGGGAAGCACGTCAGCCAGGATCCCATGTCGACCCCGCCCGGACGGGGAACGGCGGCGACGTCGATCTCCGCACCGGTCCCGCACGCCTCGGCCAGCATCCCGGTGGTGCCCGCGATCCCCGCCATGCTGACGTCCTTCGCCGCGCGCGGGGAGAGATCACGCACCATCGCGTTCATCGCGCGGAGGTCGTGCGGGGCGCGTGTGCTCGTCGAGTCCCATTGCCCGCCGTGGTATCCGGGTCGCCATCCGCCACTGACGTCGACGGTGACCCGGAGGTGGTCGCCGACATCGGCGCCGCCGGCCGGGACGGGTCGTCGGGTGGTGCCCAGTGCGGTCACCGACAGGGAGGCGGGCACCCCGAGCTGGGTGTGGCCCCCGAGGACCGGCACACCCCACGCGGAGGCGGCACCGGCCATACCCCGCACGATCCGGGTCAGTTGGGACCGTGTGGTGGCGCCGACGGCATCGAGGAGACCGGTCGGTGTGGCCCCCATAGCGGCGAGATCGTTGAGGTTGACCAACACCGAACACCAGCCGGCCCATTCGGGGTCGCGGTCCACCATCGACGGGAGGATGGCGTCGCAGGCGGCGACGATGTCGCTGCCGGGAACGGGTACGCCGTCGTCGCCGGTGAAACCGGCCGGACCCAGCCCGCCCGGTTGCTGTCGGAACGGTGCCAGGGCCTCGGCGAGGAACGACTTGGTCCGCTCGGCGACCCGCTCGATGCGCCGCGGATCCCACCGCATCCGGACGTGGGGTCGGCCGCCGATCTCGCAGACACCGACGTCATCCCAACCGAGGTGGGCGAACATCCGGCGGTGCGGTCGCTGCACGGTCGCCTCGAAACGCAGTACCCCGCGTTCGGAGGCATGTGCGCACGCCGCGCGCACCAGCGCCGGACCGATGCCGACGTCGTGGCGTGACCGGTCGACGACGAGGCGGCTCCCGGTCCACCACCCGATGTCGGCTGTGTCGATCCCTGATCTGTGGTCGATCCCCCACCCGTGCTGTGGCGCGAGGCGCACCCCGCCGACCACGGTTCCCTCGGGGGTGACGGCCACGAGCACGAGGGTGCGCGGGTCGTCGTCGACGTCGTCGATGTCGCTGCCCGAGAACACCTTCTGCTCGTCGACGAACGCCTCGCGGCGCATTTTTCGGTAGGCGTCGTGGTGCGCGGATGACGTCGCGGGGGTGATGAGGAAGCCGACCCGTGTGGCGTCGAGACCCCGCGGCAGCCCGGAGAGGATCGACATCTCGGCGGTCGGTGGACGCATGTCAGCCGCCGACGTTCGGCAGGATGCTGCACGCGCCGCAGGCGGCGCAGCCCGCGTTCTGGTCGGCGCCGCTCATCCCGGACAGGCGTAGGTGTTCGGCGACGCCCCGCGAGACCTTTTCCAGGACAGCGGCATCGGGTGCACGGGCGCCGTCGACGTCCACGGCGAGGGTGCCGGGATGCGGGCGGAACGGCACGACGAACGGGTAGACGCCGGCGTCGATGAGCTCGCGCGCCCCGGCGACCATCTCATCGGGGTCCTCGCCGAGACCGACGATCAGGTAGGTCGAGACCTGGTTGCGCCCGAAGACGCGCACCGCCTCCGCCCACGCCGCCCGGTATTCGGAGAGTGCGACGGTGGCCTTGCCCGGCATCCACCGCCGTCGGACGTCGTCGTCGAGCGACTCGACGTGGATGCCGATCGACCGGGCGCCGGCCTCGTGGAGTTCGGTGATGGTGCCGAGATCCGCGGGCGGCTCGCACTGCACCTGGATCGGGAGATCGGGTACCGCCGCACGCACCGCACGCACACACCGCGCGAGATGTCGGGCGCCGCGGTCGCTGCCGGCCGAGGTGCCGGTGGTCATCACCATCTGCCGCACACCGTCGAGCCGGACCGCGGCCTCGGCGACCTCGGCCAGCTCGTGCGGCTTCTTCACCGCGACCGTGGCCCCCGACCGCAGCGACTCCTCGATCGAGCAGAAGCGGCATCGTTGGTCCTCGCCGTAGCGGATGCAGGTCTGCACCACCGTGGTCGCCAGGACGTCCCGCCCGTGCAGCTTAGCCAGCTTCTCGTAGGCGACCCCGTCTGCGGTCTGCAGATCGTAGAACCGCGGACGGTCGACCGCCGAGACGTCCAGGCCGGTGTCCACGCCGTCGAGCAGCACCCTGTCCCCGTCGAACACGAACGGGCTCAACGGGTTGCGCGGGATCGCGGCACTGAGTCCGTCGATGACGAGATGTCCGTCGTCGCTGGGTCCGGCGCCGGGTGACCGGGTGACCGGGGCGTCGCCCCGGAATCCGAGCAGGGCGAGATCGACGCGCGTGGATACCGACATGTCCGTCTCCTAGACCATGTACGTCGAGTTGATGATGGCGCCCTTGCGTGCGTAATGGATGAGCGCGTCCTGCACGTCGAGGGGGTGGGCGGGGATGACACCCTCGATCAGGTCCTCCTCGCGCCCGCCGTGCAGCGCCAGACCGAAGCGGCAGCAGTAGACCGTCCCGCCCTCGGCGATGAACGTCTCCAGCGAGCCGTTGATGTTCTGCTCACCCGGGAAGCCGGAGTCGCCGGTGGTCGGGAACCCGCGTGTCGCCGAACAGTTCATGGCGCCGGGACCGTAGAAGTAGATGGCCGACTCGAACCCCTTGCGCAGTGCCCGGGTGGCCTGCAGGACGGCGACGAAGCTCACCGACGACTCGTGGGCGATGCCGTGTACGAGGGTGAAGTAGGTCTCCCCGTCCTCGGCCTGGTAGTCGGGGAACAGCTTCGTCGAGCCGTAGATGTTCGACCCCTTGGGAAGTGAGGGGTGCGGGATCTCGGCGAGAGACTTCGCGATGTTCTCGGCGATCTGGTCGTCGATCTCGGACATGGGTCCTCCTGGAGGTGAGGAGATGACGGAAGGTGTCATCTCTGCGGTTGTCCCGACTGGTTCGATGTCGAGTACATACGGGGGCCGTTTCCGGCTGGTTGTGCATGGAACAACGCGTTGTTACGCAATCGATCCCGCGTTGCGATCAGGTTTCGCCGATCGCCCCGGCGCCGACCGTCTCGGGCAGGGACGAGCGGCGCACCTTGCCGGCGGCGTTGCGTATCGGCGCACGGCGCACGGTGATCGGTCCGGTGGCGCAGTGCGCGGCGAGCTGCGCGCGGGTGAAGCTCTCGATGCTGTGTCGGCCGACCTGCGCGTCACCGATGTCGACCACCGCACACAGCCGCGATTCGCCGTCGGCCGTGCGCGACCCGTAGACCACGGCCTCGCGGACGGCCGGGTGTCCGACGATGCCCTGCTCCAGTCGGGCGGGATACAGGTCGGTGCCTGCGCAGGTCACCACATGCGTTCGGCGGTCCACGACGTGGAGCCACCCGCCCTCGTCGACCACACCGATGTCGCCGAGGGTGTCCCATCCCTGTTCGTCGCGGTGGGAGTCGGCCCCGAGGTAGCGGTAGCGCGATCCCCCGGATCGACGCATCCAGATCTCGCCGATCTCGCCCGTGTCGGCGCGACTGCCGTCGTCGCGTCGGATGCACAGCTCGGTGTCGCCGAGCGGCCGTCCGACACTGCCGGGATGGCGCAGCCAGTCGACGCCGTCGATCATGGTGATGCCGTTGGACTCGCTGCCGGCGTAGATCTCCACCACCCGCTGCGGACCCACCAGGTCGATGAGCGCGCGCTTGTCGGCCTCGGGACAGGGTGCGCCCAGGTGGAGGACGGTCTCGAGCGAGTCGAGATCGGCGCCCGACCGCCGGGCGGCGTCGGACCGGAAGAGGCGATGGATCTGGCTGGGAGTGAGCATCATCCACGTCACCCCGTGCTCGGCGACGATCGCCGGCAGGGTGGCGACGTCGAGCGGGTCGGCGAGGACCAGGCTGTGGTCGGTCATCACGCCGCGCAGGGCGTAGGTGAAGGTCGCCGAGTGCCACATCGGTCCGGTCACCAGTGCGACCGCCGATCGTGGCAGGAACGCAGGGGTCGCGGCGTCGGGATCGAAACGTGCGGGCGCGGTCGCCTGCACCACCTTCGGGGTCCCGGTGCTCCCCGAGGACGTCGGAGCCTTCCAGCTCGCAGCCCACCGATCCTCGACCCGACCGTCCGGCACCGACGTCGGCGGGACGGCGCAGGTCGGCCACCACGGGACGGTGTCGTCGACCGGTGGCGCGCCGACGACGAGCGCGGGCCGCGCAACGGCCTCCACGGCGGATCGTTCGGCCGGTCGCAGGTCGGGTGCGAGGGGCTGCGGTGTCGCCCCGCACTTCCAGATCGCCGCACACGTCACGACGAACTCGACCGAGGTGGGCAGGGCGACGGTGACGAGGTCGTCGGTGCCGACGCCGAGCCCCGCGAAGACCCGCGACAGACGATTGCTGCGCCGGTCGAGCTCGGATGCCGTCACACGCTCGCCGGTGTGGTGGTCGGTGATCAGCACGCGATCGGGATGATCGGCGGCGCGATCGGAGATCAGTCGGCCGATGGACTTCTCCGTCATCGCGTCCTCCCTGTCGTCCGGGTTCTGGCCGTCATCGTCCGCGCTGGCCGGTCACCGACCGACCGCCAGGCGTAGCGGTCCACCGCGACCGGCCGTCCGGTCGGCGATGACGTCGGCGACGTGGCCGGCGTCGCGATCGATGCCGAGGAACCGCCCCGAACCCCACGTGTGCATCCACGGCAGTCCGATGAAGCTGAGGCCGTCGACGGCGGTGATCCCACGCGTCTGCATGGGTCGCCCGCCGCCGTCGAAGGCGCTGGCCTCGATCCACCGGTAGTCGGGCCGGTACCCGATGGCCCAGATGATGGTGGTGACGCCGGCGGCGGCGAGATCGAGTTCGGTGGGATCGGCGTCGGGCTCCCAGACGGGCGTGTAGCGAGACGGCGGTGGGGCATCGACGCCGGTGCGGTCGATGTGGGCGTCGATGTCGCGACAGATGGAGTTGTAGACGGCGTCGGCGGCGTCGAGCGATGCGGTGAGCGTGGGTGCGAAGCGCAGCGTGCTCCCCTGACCGTCGACGAGGGTGCCGTAGAGCCCCATACCCTCGCGCGCGAAGGCGCGCAGGTCGACGTCGCGGCCTCCGTCGCGACCGGTGACGTAGTGGTTGGTCTTCTCCCGCGCCGCGGCGCCACCCGGGTACTGCCGGGCCGGGACGTCGTAGAGGCCCATGTCGGCCAGCCAGGTCATGGCGTCACGGCCGCGGTAGAAGCGCGCGACCCGGGGTGCGTTGCCGATCGCGAGGTGGACCTCGCGGCCCTCGAGGTGGAGGTCCTCGGCGATCTGCGCACCGGACTGACCCGACCCGACGACCAGGACCGCGCCGGGCGGTAGTTCGCCGGCGTTGCGGTACTCCTCGGAATGCATCTGGTGCACAGCGGTATCGATCGATCCGGCGAAGGGCGGGACCACTGGGATCGGGTAGCCGCCGGTCGCGATCACCACCTCCTCGCACGACAGTGTGGTGATCTCGCCCGCCGACTCCAGTGTCAGCTCGAAACCACCGTCGGCTCCGTGCGCCAACCGCGTCACCCGGGTGTGGGTGATCAAGGGCGGTGCGAAGGTCTCCAGCCATCCGGCGAGCCAGTCGACGACCTCGTCGCGGGTCATGAACCCGTCGGGGTCGGTGCCGTCGTAGGCGTATCCCGGTAGCCGGCAGTGCCAGTTCGGGGTGACCAGGGTGAAGTTGTCCCAGCGGGTGTCGGCCCACTGGTGCATCGGCGTCTGCGCCTCGATGACGACGTGGTCGACGCCGCGGTCGGAGAGATGCCAACTGACCGAGAGGCCGGCCTGTCCGCCGCCGATGATCGCGACGGGGATCTGCTCGGGTGGTTGCCGCGGATCGCGCTCGACGCGGGCGGCGGTCGTCATGACACACCCTGCGATCGACGGCCGGCGGTATCCGGGGTGTCGAGCGGGGGGTGCATCTGCGCGACCGTGACGACCGCGTCACCGGCGAAACGCGCTGAGCGGGAGACGATCTGCTCGCTGGTCGCCATCGCCGAGGTGCAGGCGAAACCGTACTTGGCCCGCACCCGTTCGGAGGCGGTGTCCAACGCCGAGACCGATCGGCTCACGAAGTCGTCGACGGTGTAGCTCGCACCGTCGGTCAGGTGATCGTGCATCACCAGGCTCGGTGAGTAGCAGCGGTCGACGCTGCCGTCGGGCCAGCGGACATCGAAGGTCATCTCAGGCACGGGCCAGTTCCTTCCATGCCGCGGTGTGGTCGGTGTCGGTGAGTGCGCCGTACACGTCGGGGCGCCGGTCGCGCAGGTGGAACATCCCGCCGCGCATCGCGCGGAAGGTCTCGTCGATGTCGACCTCGGCGACGGCCATCCCGCTGCCGAGGAGGGTGGTGGCGAGGATGTTGCCGCCGGGGTCGACGACCTTGGCGTTGCCGACGTAGCGCAGCGAACCGAACGTCCCGGACTGGTTCGAGGCGATCCAGAAGACCTGGTTGTCCAGGGCGCGGGCCTGGTCGAAGAGGTTGAACCGATGGGTCCAGCGGTCGTCCTGCAGGTTCTCCGCGGTGGCAGTGCGGGCGGCCGGCCACGCCGACAGGCTCGCGATGATCTCCGCGCCGTCGAGGGCCATGGTGCGTGCGGCCTCGGGAAATGCCTTGTCGTAACAGATCTGGAGCCCCACCCGCCCGATCGGGGTGTCGAAGACCCCGTAGTGGTCGCCGGCGGAGTACGACATGTTCTCCCCCAGCGGCTGATGCACCTTGCGGTAGCTGCCGTACACCTGTGTGCCGTCGAGCACGGCGGCCGCGTTGTAGCGGACCTCGCCGGTGCCGTCGGGTGCGGACCCGAGTTCGCAGAAGCCGATCGCGACGACCATGTCGCCGACGATCTGCCGGACCCGGCGGATCTCCGGGCCGTCGAGGGTGATGGCCGGCGGCAGGGACCGGGCGGTGTTCTTCACCGTGTCACCGTGGTTGCCCAGCGAGGAGAGATAGCCGCCGATCGCGGCCTCGGGGAACACGAGGAAATCGACGCCCCGCTCCCGCGCCTGGGCGACCATCGTCTCGATGAGGGAGTAGTTCTGGTCGAGGTCGCGGGTGAAATTCGCGGACACTCCTGCGATGGTCGTCATGATGGTTCCTCGTCGTGGGTTGGATCCGAGTGGATCTGGTCCGGGTCTCGATCTCGGAATCCAGTACACGGGTGAGGAATTGCGTGGTGGTTGCGCCCAGAACAACGCCGCGCTGCCTGGTGCTCACAGCCGTAATGTCGCCGAAACGTACGCGTCCGGCGCCCAGAGCGGGCCCGGTCAGCCGCGGTCGTCGAAGGCGGTGACGATCTCCAGCGCGGCCAGCGCAGGGGTCAACGACCCGTCGCGCACCTGCGCCTCGACGCGGGCACGGGTGGCGCGCACCGTGGGATCGGTCCCGAGACGGTGCATGAGCGCGTCGGTGACCATCGCCCACATCCAGTCGACCTGCTGTTGGGCCCGCCGCGACTCGAACCGGCCCGCGTCGGCCAACACCTCGCGGTGACGGCAGACGGTGTCCCAGAACTCCCGCACGCCGGTGTTCTCCAGTGCGCTCATCGTGAGGACCGGCGGGAGCCACAGCGCATCGTGCGGGTAGAGGAGCCGCAGTGCCCCACCGAGTTCCCGCGCCGCCGACCGTGCCTCACGTTCGTGCTTGCCGTCGGCCTTGTTGACCACCACGATGTCGGCGAGTTCGAGGACGCCCTTCTTGATGCCCTGCAGCGAGTCCCCGGTGCGCGCGAGGGTCAGGAAACAGAAGCTGTCGACCATGTTCGCGACGGTGACCTCGGACTGCCCCACCCCGACCGTCTCGACGAGGACGACGTCGAAACCGGCCGCCTCGAGCAGGACGATCGTCTCCCGCGTCGCCTTGGCGACACCGCCGAGCGTGCCCGAGGTCGGCGACGGCCGGATGTAGGCCTGCGGGTGCACCGACAGCTGTCCCATCCGGGTCTTGTCGCCGAGGATGGAGCCACCGGTACGGGTCGACGACGGGTCGACGGCGAGCACCGCGACCTTGTGCCCCTGCTCGATGAGATACATGCCGAGCGCCTCGATCGTCGTCGACTTGCCGACGCCGGGAACGCCCGTGATCCCGACGCGGTACGAGCGGCCGGCATCGGGCGTCAGCTCCAGCAGCAGTTCCTGCGCGAGCGCACGGTGGTCGGCGCGGGTCGACTCCACCAGGGTGATGGCCCGGGCGAGCTGCGGACGACGATCGGCCCGGATGTCGTCGGCGAGCGTCGCGGGATCGATGGGTACGGGAGGCATCAGCGCGGCGGGGGGCCGTCCCGGTCGGTCATCCGGCGGCCGCCGCACCCGGCAGGTCGAGACCGAGCTGAGCGGCGAGCTTGGTGACCAGTTCGACCGCGCTGTCGGCGATCACGGTGCCGGGCGGGAAGATCGCCGTCGCACCGGCCGCGTACAACTCGTCGAAGTCGCCGGGCGGGATGACGCCGCCGACGACGATCATGATGTCCTCGCGACCGACCGCGGCGAGCGCGGACCGCAGCGCCGGGACGAGTGTCAGGTGTCCCGCGGCGAGCGAGCTGACCCCGACGACATGGACGTCGTTGTCGGCGGCCTGCCGGGCCACCTCGTCCGGCGTCTGGAACAGCGGGCCCACGTCGACGTCGAAGCCGAGGTCGGCGAACGCGGTGGCGATCACCTTCTGACCACGGTCGTGGCCGTCCTGGCCCATCTTCGCGATCAGCACACGGGGGCGTCGGCCCTCGGCCTCGGCGAACTCGCTCACGATGGCGATCGCGGCATCGATGTTGCTCACCTGCCCGGCCTCATGTCGGTACACCCCGCTGATGGTCTTGATCTCCGCCTGGTGCCGACCGTAGACCTTCTCCAACGCCTCGGAGATCTCGCCCACCGTCGCCTTGTGCCGCGCCGCCTCGATGGCCAGCGCCATGAGGTTGTTCTCGGCGCCTCCGTCGGTGCCGGGCCCACCCTCGGTCGACGTGCCAGTCGCCTCGGCGGCGCGGGTCAGGTTCGCCAGGGCCGCGGTGACGGCGTCGGAGTCCCGCGACGCCCGCAGCGACGCCAGCTTCTCGAGCTGCTCGGCGCGGACGCGGCTGTTCTCGACCTTGAGGACCTCGACCTCCTGATCGGAGTCGACGGCGTACTTGTTGATGCCGATCACGGGCTGACGGCCCGAGTCGATCCGCGCCTGGGTGCGGGCGGCGGCCTCTTCGATACGCAGCTTCGGGATGCCCTCGTCGATGGCCTGGGCCATGCCGCCGGCCTCCTCGACCTCGGCGATGTGCGCGCGGGCCCGCTCGGCGAGTCGGTGGGTGAGCCATTCGAGGTAGTACGAGCCGCCCCACGGGTCGATGGGACGGGTGGTGCCGGATTCCTGCTGCAGCAGCAGCTGGGTGTTGCGCGCGATTCGTGCGGAGAAGTCGGTCGGGAGCGCCAGCGCCTCGTCCAGTGCGTTGGTGTGCAGCGACTGGGTGTGGCCCTGCGTGGCCGCCATCGCCTCGATACACGTCCGCGCGACGTTGTTGAACGGGTCCTGCGCGGTGAGCGACCACCCCGAGGTCTGCGAATGTGTGCGCAGTGACCGCGATTTCGGGTTCTTCGGCTCGAACTGGGCGACCAGTTCGCTCCAGATGAGCCTGGCGGCACGGAGTTTGGCGACCTCCATGAAGAAGTTCATGCCGATGCCCCAGAAGAACGACAGGCGCGGGGCGAAGGTGTCGATGTCCATGCCCGCGGCGAGTCCGGCCCGGATGTACTCCACCCCGTCGGCGAGGGTGTAGGCGAGCTCGAGATCGGCTGTGGCCCCGGCCTCCTGGATGTGGTAGCCCGAGATGGAGATCGAGTTGTACTTCGGCATCCGCTCGCTGGTGTAGGCGAAGATGTCGGAGATGATCCGCATGGAGGGCTTCGGCGGATAGATGTAGGTGTTGCGGACCATGAACTCTTTGAGGATGTCGTTCTGGATGGTCCCCGCCAGCTTCTCCGGCGCCACCCCCTGCTCCTGCGCCGCGGCGACGTAGAGCGCGAGGATCGGCAGCACGGCGCCGTTCATGGTCATCGACACCGACACCGAGCCGAGGTCGATCCCGTCGAACAGCTCACGCATGTCGAGGATCGAGTCGATCGCGACCCCGGCCATGCCGACGTCGCCCTCCACGCGTGGGTGGTCGGAGTCGTAGCCGCGGTGGGTGGCGAGGTCGAACGCGACCGACAGACCCTTCTGGCCGGCGGCGAGGTTGCGTCGGTAGAACGCGTTGGACTCCGCGGCGGTGGAGAACCCGGCGTACTGGCGGATCGTCCACGGCTGGTTGACGTACATCGTCGGGTACGGCCCGCGCAGGAACGGTGCGGTGCCGGGATAGGTGTCGATCGGGAAGCCCTCGGCGACGGCCTCGTCGCGGTCGGTGCGTCCGTACACCGGGCGTACGTCGATGCCCTCGGGGGTCGACCACGTCACCTGCTCGACGGTGTATCCGTTGGCCGCGGCGCCGGATTCGGCGAGCGCGTCGAGGTCGCCGCGCCCGACCTCGGCGGCATCGGACGCTACCGCGCCGGGGTCGACGAGGGAGATCTCGGCGAAGCTGCCGATGCCGGGTCGGGTCTTTTGTGCTGTGTCGGGTGAGGTCGTCATGCGGGGGCTCCCTGCGATGTGAGCATGTCGAGCAGGTCGGTGAGGACGGCCACCGCGTCGACCCCGAGGGTCAGGTGGCCGTCGGGACCGAGCGACTCGTCGTCGGCGGCCGCGGTGCCGGCGAGGGCTTGTCGGGGCCCGGCCAGCAGCACCCGGGTCACCCCGGCCGACCGCAGTGAGGCGATCGCGTCGAGTGCCTCGGTGGCGTAGCGCTTGTCGGTGCCGCAGACGACGGCGACCGTCGCCCCGGCCGACCGTGCCGCCTCGGCGAGATCGTCGGTGGGTCCGGGGTCCATGGCCGCGATGCCGCCCGCGGCCATGAGGTTCGCGGCGAACGTGGTGCGCGCGTTGTACTCCGCCACGGTGCCCAGCGGTGCGAGGAACACCGACGGGCGCTCGCCGGTGGCGGCGAGGTGGGCGTCGGACCGGTCGCGCAACTGCTCGAAGGCCTCGCCGTAGCGGGCCGCGGTGGGGGCGACGCGGTCGGCCGGAAGCGGCTTCTCGGCGAGGTTCGGGAACTCGGTCACGCCGGTCACGGCGAAGCGGCGGTGGGCGATGTCGTCGTCGCGCCGCGCGCGTGTCGCGGCGATCTCCTCGGCCAGCGATCCGGAGTCGAGCGCCGCGGTGTACCCGCCGGCCGCGTCGATCCGCTGCAGCACCTCCCAGGCCGCCTGCGCCATCCGATCGGTGAGGTCCTCGACGAACCACGATCCGGCCGCGGGGTCGAGTACCCGCCCCAGGTGTGATTCCTCGAGCAGCAGCAGTTGGGTGTTGCGGGCCATGCGTTCGGCGAAGGTGCGTGAGACCCCGAGGGCGTCGGGGGGCAGGGCGGCGTCGAACGGGAGCACCGTCACCTGGTCGGCGCCGCCGACACCGGCTCCGAACGCACCGAGCGTGGTGCGCAGGAGGTTCACCCACGGGTCGCGCTGGGTCATCATCGCCGACGACGTGACGCCGTGCTGGGGGGCGCCGCCGTGCTCGGGTGCCCCGACGACCTGCGCCACGCGCGCCCACACGCGGCGGGCCGCACGGAACTTGGCGATCGTCTCGAACTGGGCGTCGGTGGCGGCGATGCGGAAGGAGATCTGGTCGAGGGCGTCGGCGACCGTCATCCCGCTCTCGGTGGCCAGTCGCAGGTACTCGATCCCGGCGGCCACCGCTGCACCGATCTCCTGTGCCTCCGACGCGCCGGCGTCGTGGAACACCGTGCCGTCGACGCAGATCGCCCGGATCGGTTCGGCACGCGCGGCCGCGGCGGCCGCCAGGGACAGGGTGTCGGGGACCGACGCGGCGTCGGTCCCGACGAACCGCGCGGTCAGCGGGTCGGCCCCGAGGCCGATGTGGGTGGTCGTCGGGTCGGCACCGTCGGGTCGGGCGTCGAGCAGGGCGAACAGCGCCGAACCGACCGCCGCGGTGTCGGCGCCGGCGCGCACGGTCAGCGGCGCGAGGTCGAGGAGCACCCCGTCGAGGGCGCGGGTGAGATCGGCGGCGGGATCATCGGTGCTCGGGCTCCACCACAGCGCGCTGACCCCGGTGGTCAGTCCGTCGAGGATGGCCGTGTTGACCTCGGCGGGGTCGGTTCCCGCGCCTCCGTAGACGGCGGTGACGTGCCAGCCGCGCGTGACGTCGCGGGCGGCGTCCCGACCGCGGACGAAAGGGAACCGGCCGGGCAGGGTGGGCTCGGGTGTCTCGGTGGAGGGATCGTAGAGCGGGTCGACGAGAATGTCGTCGTAGGTGGTGGTGGCCAGCAGTGCCGACGCCGGCTGGGTGATCTCCGACGGATCGACGCGACGTGCCTTCGCCAGTACCCCGGCGACGGCCTGCTCCCAGGCGGCGCGGGCGGCGTCCGGGGCGTCGGCGGTCGATGACGCCTGATCTCCTGAGCTCTGAACCACGTGTGGAACTCCTCGTCCCCGGTCGATCCCCGGTGGGTGTGATCGTAGCGGCGGTCGGTCACCGTGCGGTGGCGTCGGCCGTGGTCGACGCCACCGCACGGTGAGGTGGCCTCCTGTGTATTTACCGCATCCGCCGGTGAGACGGCGGTCACACCCGTGTGAACGCTCGGTCGGGAGGTCGCGGCGAGGTGACGGGTACGGTGAAACACCGTGGTCGGAGCTCTTCGCCGGTGGTGGCGACTCGGTGCGGTGGGTGTGGTCTTCGTCGCTGCCGCGATCACCGCGACTGTCGTCGGTCTGCCCGATGTCGATCAGTTCCGTCAGTGGTCGTCGTCCATCGGACCCGGTTTCGTCATCCTCTTCCTCGTCGTCCACGCCGTCGTCTGCGTGGCGCCGATCCCGCGGACGATCTTCACCCTGGCCTCCGGCGTCCTGTTCGGTCCGGTGCTCGGCCTCGCTGTCGCCGTCGTCGCCAGCACCGCGAGCGCGACCGGGGCATTCCTGCTGGTCCGGGCACTCGGTCGAGAGACGGTCGCCGCGCGCCTCACCCACCCGGCCGTGACCGCGGTCAATACGCGCCTCGAACGCCGCGGATGGTTGGCCGTCGGGTCGTTGCGGATGATCGCACCTGTGCCGTTCTCGATCATCAACTACTGCGCCGGGTTGTCGGCGGTACGGCTGCTCCCCTTCGTGGCCGCGACGGTGGTCGGCATCCTGCCCGGCACCGTGTCGATCGTGATCCTCGGCAGCGTGATCGGTGGTGGTGCGAATCCGTGGGGTCTCTTTGTGTCTGTGGCCGGCGTCTGCCTGGGACTGGTGGGTATGGCGCTCGACGCGCGACTGCCGGTCGCGACACCAGACAAGCCCGAACCCTTGTCCAACGATAATCAAGCCTCAGGGATTGACGACAAGACGGCGACACCACGTCCGTAAAGCTTCAAGGCTTGACATGGCCTGGTCAACTACGCAGACTTGACGCATGTTCGTGATGACCGTCGACCAGCGACGAAGCCGCCGCGAGCGCGACCGTGTGCCCGATCTGCTGGCGCGGTTCACCGACACACCCGTGGTCCGCTCATTCGATCGCACCGCCGGTGACGAGGTCCAGGCCGTGATCGCCGAGGCCTCCACGGTCGTCGACATCACCCTCGTGCTCGCAGAACTCGGCACCTGGAGCATCGGCATCGGCGCCGGCGCCGTCGAGGAACCGTTGCCCGACGTCACCCGCGCCGGTCGGGGCCCGGCCTTCGAGGCGGCGCGCGAGGCGGTGACCCTCGCCAAGCACGCGCCGGGGTCGGTGTGTGTACGCGGACCCGACAGCGACACCGCTGCCGACGCGGCCGCCGTGCTCAGCCTTCTCGCCGTCCTCGTCGCACGTCGATCGCCGGAGGGTCGTGCGGCGGTCGAGCAGATGCGGGCCGGTCGATCGCAGAGCGAGGCCGCCGACGCGCTCGCCGTGAGCAAACAGGCGGTGTCACAACGCCTCGCGGTCGCCGGATGGCAGGCAGAGGCAGCCGGTCGGCGCACCGCGATCCGCCTCGTCGAGCGCGTCGATCCCCGACGGGATGTCGCGTCGTGATCGGCCTGGTCATCGCGGCCCTCGTGGTCTCGACCCTCGCCCCGGTCCCCCAGCTCCTCGGTCTCCGATCTCTCGTCGCGCGACGCATCGCCGTCGGCCTCGGCGTCATCGGGGTGATCGTCGCCGCGATCGCGGCCGCGCAGACCGACCCGGCCACCGGGTTCGCGCGCGGGATGGTTCTCGTGCTGGGCGTGACGGCGGCGGCAACCGGTGCCGTGGCCCTCGTGCCCCTGCTGTTCGACATCGTGCGGGCAGAGGACGACCGACAACCGGACCCCGATCCCGATCGCCCGGACCTCGACGACACCGATCCCGACAGCACCGACCCCGACGACAGCGTCCCCGCCTCGACGACCGTGACGACCCCGCTGCGCGGTGGACGCCTCATCGGGGTTCTCGAGCGCACGGCCGTCGCCGCCGCGGTCCTCACCGGGTGGCCCGAGGGGATCGCCGTCGTCCTCGCGGTCAAGGGACTCGCACGCTACCCGGAGATCCGGGCCGCGCACGCCGGTGAGCAGTTCATCATCGGCACATTCGGATCGGTCCTGTGGGCGCTGGCCGTCGCCGGCACCGCGCACCTCGCCCTGTACTGACATCAGGCATGGCCGATCGGCGTGGGACACAACGGATTACCCTGTCCACCATGACCTCTCGCGCACGGCTCGTCCTGGCGCTCGTCGTGACGACCCTCGCGGCGTCGGTTCCCGCGGCCGCCGCGTCGGCGGCCCCGACGACATCGACATCGACGACATCCACACCGACGACATCCCTGCCCATGACGTCCACACCCGGGGCGGGCGCCATCGTGGCACCCGTCGTCGACCGTCTGCTGCTCGCCGATGCGGTGGCGCGGTCGAAATGGGTGACCCACAGCGCGATCGACGACCCGGCGCGTGAACGGGCCGTCATCGACGCAGCGGTGGCGGGCGCGTCGCCCGCAACGGCAGATCGGGTACGCGCGGTGGTCCGCGATCAGATCGAGGCGAGCAAGACGGTGCAACGGGGACTCTTCGCCGGGTGGCGTGCGGCCCCGTGGACCGCGCCGCGTGCCGACACGGACCTGTCGTCAACCCGCCGACGGATCAGTGACCTGACGACCGACATCGTCGCCCGCGTCGTCGGTCACGACCCGCGCGACCCGGCATGCCTGGCCGACGTGGCGTCGGCGACGTTGCGCACCGTCGCCGAGCGTGCTCTGACGCCGCTGCAGACCGTGGCGTCGGTGCAGGCCGAACGGTCGCTGTGCGCGCTATGACCCGGTGCCGGGACCGATCTCGTCCTGGTCGGCATCGGGGTAGCCACGATCGCGGCCCCCGAGCACGGTCTCCGGTGCGTTCGACTGCGAGCGCGACGTGAGTGGTTCGGCGACCGGCTTGCGGGCCACCGCCTCGGCCTCGGCGACGGCCTGCGCCACCTTCGGGTCCGACGCGAGGTCGAACCAGTCCTCGACGTCGGAGTCGTCGACCACCGGCGCCTCGTCGGTGTCCGACGACTCGTAGCGGAACACGCCGTCGTCGCCCTGCGCGCCGAACGATTTGGCGAAACCCTGCAGCGCGGAACCGAAGTCCGACGGCACGACCCACACCGAGTTGCCCTCGCCCGCAGCCATCTCCGGCAACTTCTGCAGGTACTGGTAGGCCAGCAGTTCCGGGGTCGGCTTGCCCGCCTTGATCGCGGCGAACACCTTCTCGATCGACTTCGCCTCACCCTGGGCGTACAGGTACTGGGCGGCGCGCTCGCCCTGCGCGCTGAGGATCCGCGACTGACGATCCGCCTCGGCGGCGAGGATGGCGGCCTGCTTGGCGCCCTCGGCCGAGAGGATCTGGCTCTGCTTGTTGCCCTCCGCGGTCTTGATCGAGGACTCCCGTTGGCCCTCCGCGGTCAGGATCATCGCGCGCTTCTCACGGTCGGCCTTCATCTGCTTCTCCATCGACTCCTGGATCGACGGCGGCGGCATGATGCTCTTGAGCTCCACGCGGGCGACCCGCAGGCCCCAGCGTCCGGTGGCCTCGTCGAGCACTCCGCGCAGCTGCGCGTTGATCGAGTCACGTGAGGTCAGCGTCTCCTCGAGCGTCATGCCACCGACGACGTTGCGCAGGGTCGTGGTCGCGAGCTGCTCGACGCCGATGATGTAGTTGTTGATCTCGTAGACCGCCGACTGGGGAACGGTCACCTGGAAGTAGACGACCGTGTCGATCGACAGGGTCAGGTTGTCCTCGGTGATCACCGGCTGCGGCGGGAACGACACCACCTGCTCACGCAGATCCACTCGGGCCCGGATCCGGTCGACGAACGGCACCAGCAGCGTGAGCTGACCCGACACCGTCTTGGTGTACCGACCGAGTCGCTCGATCACCGCCGCCTCGGCCTGCGGGATGAGGGCAACCGACCGGAAGAGGATGACGAATGCCAGCAGAACCAGCACCACCACGACCACGAGTCCGACAACCATTGCGCACCTAGCCTTTCCAGACGACCGCGGTCGCCCCGTCGATCTGCATGACCATGACGTCCTGGCCGGATTCGAACACGTCTGATTCGTGGAGCGCACGCGCCGACCACACCGAACCGTCGAGCTTCACCTGACCGCCGTGCCCGTCGACGGTGGCGACCACCGTCGCCGTCTTCCCCTGCAACGCCTCGGCATTGGTGGCCAACATCGGTCGCCGCATCAGGTGCCTCTTCGCCACGGGACGCACCGCGCCGAGCAGCAGGACCGACACCCCCGCGAACACGATGCCGTCGACCACCAGCGGCAGGTCGAACAGCGCCACGCCCGACGCCGCGAGGGCGCCGCCGGCGAGCATCAGCAGCACCAGCTCACCGCTCAGCGCTTCGGCACCGACCAGGATCAGTGCCGCGGCCAACCACAGGAGCGCGGACATGACCCCATACTGCCAGAACGCTCGTACGAGCCGCCGGATCGCAGATCCGCCCCCTGTCCGCCGGAGGTGCGATCTACTCGGGGATCGCGGTGACGAAGTCGATGAGCTCCTCGACGCTGCGTAGCAACTCCACCCGGACGTCGCGGAAGTCACGGACCGCGGCGTAGACCCGACGCCACCCGTCCTGCGGTGTCCCCCAACCCAGTCGGGCGCAGACACCGGCTTTCCACTCCTCCGACCGTGGCACCGACGGCCATGACTCGATGCGCAGGCGTTCGGGTTTGACCGCCTCCCACACGTCGATGAACGGGTGACCGCACACCAGCACATGCGGTCCGACGCTCCGGGTGAGTCGGCTCTCCTTGGAGTGCGCGACGAGGTGGTCGACGAGCACCCCGGCACGGCGGTGCGGTGCCGGACCGAACTCGGCGAGGACCTCCTCGAGGTTGTCGAGACCGTCGAGGCTGACCACGACGATCCCCTCGGCGCGCAGGTCGTCGCCCCAGATCCGTTCGACCAGGGCCGCGTCGTGCACACCCTCGACGAACAGGCGACTCGCCCGGGCGGTGCGGGCCCGCTGTGTGGGGGCGGCGACAGAGCCCGACGCCGTCCGCGCCCGGGTGGTCGGCGCCGCGACCGTCGGGCGGGTGAGCGTGACCGGGGCGCCGTCGATGAGGAAGGCCGCGGGCCACATGCCGAACAAGCGGGTCCGCCCACCGCGGTCCTCGAGGCGCACGTGGTCGACGTCGTTGCCGCGTTCGATGCCGACGACGGCCCCGCAGAAGCCGGTCGCCGCGTCCTCCACGACGAGGTCCCTCTCGGCGGCCACGGTGGGGGCGGCCGGCCGGCGACTCCGTCCCCCGGCGAGGACGTCGGACCCGTAGCGGTCCCCGGAAGCGTTGCTGTGCACGGGGTCGACGCTAGATTTCGCCGCCCCGGAATGGGTCGTGCCACGCCGGGAGCGGGCCGTATCCGGGCGCGGCTTCGGCGCGACCGGTGTCGCCGCCGAGCGCTATCGTGGCGGGGATGACCGACACCACCCACGATCCCCGGGTCGGCAGCCTGCGGGCGCTGACCGGCCTCGCCACGTCCGGCGCCCTGTGGCGCCGCGGCCGCCGCTCCCCCGACGACATCGTCGACACCCTGGCCGACGTCGCCCCCGGTCACCGGGTCGCCGCTGCCGATGCCGACGCGGCGGCCACCATCGGCGTGGGAGCGGCCGAGTCGGGCACCGGGGCCCTCCTGCGGGCGATCCGTACCGCCGATCGCATCCGCCTGCTCATGCCGGCGGCCGGCGACACGTGTGGGATCACCGCCCCCGATGCCCTGGCGGTGGCCCTCGAGGCGCGCGCGGTCCTGGTCCTGTGGACCGGTGTCGGCGACGAGGCCGTCGGCATCGTCGTGCGGGCGGTGGCGCCCGGGTCGCTGTCGTGGACCGCGCACCATCTCGGCGAGGTGCGCAGCGGCCCCGTGGAGAGTCTCGGAGACGTCGAATACGAGCTGCGGCAGGCGGTTCGCGACGCGGCGGAACTGTTCGCGACCCTCGACACCATCGACCCGGGGTCACGGTCGGCGAGCGATCTGCGGACCCGTCTGACGACGCTCGTCGACGTCGACCGGGTGGAACTGCCCCCGGAGGCGGGTGACCGCATCATGCGCGTGATGGACCAGGCGACCCAGGTCGCGGCCATCGTCACCCTCGTCGGCGAGCGCACGCCCGCGGTGGGCATGACCGCGGGCAGTCAGGAGAGCGTGGACGCCGCCCTCGAACGCCTGCGGTCGCTGACCCGGGTGGCCCGGATGACCGCGGTCAACACGATCATCGCGGAGCTGGAGCGCTCACCGCACTGACGTGTCACCCGACCGCCCCGAGTGCCTCAGCTGGGTCGTGACGGTCGCTGCGACGCACAGCATCCGACGGCACAGCGGGCCCCGTTGTCGGTGCACCCGAGCCCGGCTGCGTCGGTGGTCTGCCCCTCGAGCTGATCAGTGATCAGCGTGACGATCATGTCGATGTAGCGGTCGTCGGTCCCGACGGTGCCCGCACGCGCCAGGGCGATCCCGACCTCGCCGGCCGTCTCGACCGCCTCGGTGTCGAGGTCCCACACCACCTCGAGGTGGTCGGAGACGAAGCCGATCGGGCACACGATCGCGGCCGCGGCACCGTCGGCCGCGATCGCCTCGAGGTGATCGCAGATGTCGGGTTCGAGCCACGGGATCTGCGGCGGGCCCGACCGGGACTGCCACACGACGTCGTGTGCGGCGAAACCGGCTGCGGCGGCAGCCTTCTCCGACGCGGCGGTGACCTGCCGGCTGTAGAGGTGTCCGCCGAGTTCCGGCGGGCCGGCGGCGACGTCGGCCGACACCGGGATCGAGTGGGCGGTGAACACCAGGCGCGCCTCGTCGCGGAGCTCGGCGGGCAGTCGGGTGCGGGCGTCGGTGATGGCGTCGGCGCACGCGCTGGTCATCTCCGGTCTGTCCCAGTAGTGCGGGAGCTTGCGAAGCGTGATCGGGTCGTCGGCCAGTCCCGGTGTGGCGGCGGCCAGCGACTCGAGCGCCCGCGCGATGTCCTCGTGGTACTGCGCGCAGCCCGAGTACCCGCCCCACGCCGACGTCGGGAACACCAGCACATGACGGTGGCCCGCGGCGTAGAGGTCGGCGACGGTGTCCTCCACCATCGGGTGCCAGTTGCGGTTGCCGAAGAACACCGGCAGATCGATCTCCGCCGCCGCCAGCGCGGCCCGCAGACGGTCGATGATGTCGAGGTTGAGCGCATTGATCGGTGACACGCCACCGAAGTGGAAGTAGTGCTCGGCCACCGCGTCGAGCCGCTCGGGCGGCACCCCGCGGCCCCGGGTGACGTTCTCCAGGAACGGTCGGACGTCATCGGGACCGTCGGGCCCGCCGAACGACAGCAGGAGGACGGCGTCGAACGGCGTGCCGGCTGCGGCGGTCATGAACCGGTGAAACCCTCGGGGAACCAGGTGTTGTGGCTCGCACCGCCGTCGACGTAGACGATCGACCCGGTGGTACCCGGCAACCAGTCTGAGAGCAGGGCGCAGATCGATTTCGCGACCACCGTCGGGTCGTCGACGTTCCAGCCGATCGGCGACGCGCCGTCCCAGTACTCGTTGAGCATGTTGAGCTGCTTGGCGTCGTCGGTCGCGGTACCCGCGATCGCCTTGGCGGCCAGGGTCTTGATGGGTCCGGCGGCGACGAGGTTCGACCGGATCCGCTTGGCCTCGCCCACCTCTCGCGCCACGTACCGGTTGACCGCCTCGAGCGCGGCCTTCGCGACACCCATCCAGTTGTAGTACGGCATGGCCGTGCGGGGATCGAAGTCCATCCCGACGATCGACCCGCCCTCGTTCATCACCGGCAGGACCGCGCGCGCCAGCGACGCGTAGCTCCACGCCGAGATCTCGAAGGATTTCGCGGCATCGGGGCCGGGGGCGTCGAGGAACGGCACCGCGTCGGGACCCATGAGGTTCTTGGGCGCCATGGCGATCGAGTGCAGGACGCCGTCGACGCCCTCCGGTGCGAGTTCGCGCACCTTGTCGGCGAGTTCGCCCAGGTTCTCCTCGTCGGTGATGTCGAGACCGATCGCCGGGGGCACCTCCTGCGGGAGTCGCTTGGCGATGCGGTCGATGAGACGCAGGCGCTGCGGGATGCCGGTGATGATCACCTTCGCGCCCTGCCCCTGCGCCATGGCCGCGGCGTGGAACGCGATCGACGAGTCAGTGATGATGCCGGTGATCAGGATGGTCTTGCCCTCGAGCAGTCCGCTCACGTGTGAACTCCTAGGTCGTCGGATGCGATGGAAAGTGGTTCGGTGGTGCTGATGTCGGCGTTCAGTGCCCCATGCCGAGGCCGCCGTCGACCGGGATGACGGCGCCGGAGACGTACGAGGAGTCGTCGGAGGCGAGCCAGCTGACCACCGCCGCGACCTCGTCGGTACGGCCCATCCGCTGTGCCGGGATCAGCTTGAGCGCCTGATCCTGGTACTCCTGCGGCAGCTCGGCGGTCATGTCGGTGTCGATGAAGCCCGGCGCGACGACGTTGGCGGTGATCGACCGCGAACCGAGCTCGCGGGTGAGCGACCGCGCCATGCCGATGAGACCGGCCTTCGACGACGCGTAGTTGATCTGTCCCGGCGTACCCATGGTGGCGACCACCGAGCCGATGAAGATGAACCGCCCGAATCGCTTCCGCAGCATCGACCGACACGCCGCCTTCGCCACCCGGAACGAGCCGGTGAGGTTGGCGTCGATGACCTTCGAGAACTGCTCCTCGCTCATCCGCATCAGCAGGGTGTCGTCGGTGACGCCGGCGTTCGACACCAGCACCTCCACCGGTCCCTGATGCTTCTCGACCTCGGCGAACGCCGCGGTGATCGAGTCGGCGTCGGTCACGTCGCACACGACGCCGAAGAGGCCCTCGGGCGCTCCCGAGCCGCGGTGGGTGACGGCGACCTTGTGGCCGTCGGCGGCGAGGCGCTGGGCGATCGCCAGTCCGATCCCCCGGTTCCCGCCGGTGACGAGGACCGAACGGGAGACCTTCTCCGGTCCGGCGGAGGGATTCCCCGTGGCGGTCGTCTCGGTCGAGGTCGTCGCAGTCTCTGTCGTGGTGGAGGTGTCTGCCATGACGGTCAACCTATCGGCCGGGCGCGGGCGGCGGACAACCGGCGCGCGGACTCCGTGCTCATGGCAGGCGCCGGTTCATCGCGATCGCACCGATCGCGGCGATCAGCACCAGGATCGTGCCCGCGATGACCCACGGGCGCGAGTTGTCACCGCGTCGCGTCTCGAAGCCGATCTGCTGCTGCAGGGTGTCGTAGACACTGGTCAGCTCGTCGAGACTCGACGCGGTGAAGAACTCGCCGCCGGAGAGGTTCGCGATGCGGTTGAGTGAGTCGTCGTCGACGGGCACCGGGATGCGGTCGCCCTCGAGATCGACGGTGCCGGTCCGGGTTCCGAAGGAGATGGTGTTGACCGGGATCTTCTCCTCCTTCGCCTTGCGGGCCGCGGTGAAGGCGCCTCGCGGGTCGTCGGGGTCGTCGGGCACGGTCTCCTTGCCGTCGGACTCGAGGACGATCCGGGCCGGTGGTGCGCCGGTGTCGCCGCCGAGGACGGCGTTGAGGGTCTTGATCTGCTGGATCGCGGCGAAGATGCCCTCGCCGGTCGCCGTCTTGTCGGCGAGCTGCAGTTTGTCGACCGCTTCCTTGGTGGCGTTGTGGTCCGGTGTCGGCGAGACCAGCGTGGCGGCGGTGCCCGCGTAGGAGATCAGCCCGAGGTTGATGCCGTCGGTGAGGTCGTCGGCGAACTTCTTCGCCGCCTGCTGGGCGGCCTCGATACGTGTCGGCGCGACATCGGTGGCGTTCATCGACCGCGACACGTCGATCACGAGGATCACCGTCGCCTTGTTGCGGGGGATCTTGCGGTCGGCCTGCGGCCCGGCGAGCGCGATGGTGAGCAGCAGCAACCCGACGAGCAGCACCGCTATCGGTGCGTGCCGCAGGCGGTTGCGCTGCGGCGGCACCACCGAGTCGAGGAGGTCGAGGTTGGCGAAACGGATGGCGCGACTGTGCCGTCGCCGCTGCATGTAGACGTAGCCGGCGGCGAGTGCCACGACGACCAGCGCCAGCAGCAACCACCACGGGGTGGCGAGATCGACCATGTCAGCGCCCCGTCCCGGCGCCCAGGCCCCGGCGGCGACGCACCACGAACCGGACCACGTCGGCGATCCAGTCGCGGTCGGTCCGCAGTGCGAGAGTCGGTGCGCCGCAGGTGCGCAACGTGCGATGGACCTCGTCGGAGTGGGCGCGCGCCGCGCGGGCGAAGTCGTCGCGGATCCTGTCGGTGACCGTCAGCTCACGCACCTGGCCGCTCTCGGCGTCTCGCAGCACGATCTCACCGACGTCGGGCAGTTCCATGTCGCGCGGGTCGAGGACCTCCACGCCCAGCACCTCGTGGTGGCCGCCGACGGCGCGCAGCGGTCGGGCCCAGTCGATCGGGCCGAGGAAGTCGCTGACGACGACGGCCAGCCCGCGGCGTCGCTCGGGGCGCCGCAGGGCCTCGATCGCGGCGTCGAGATCCCCGCGCACGCCGTCGGAGGCGCGGTGGGTGGTCGCGATGGTCTTGAGGAGGTTCAGCGCGTGCGCACGGCCGCCGCGAGCGGGGATCCGCACGATCTGGTCGCCGGTGGCGACGATCGCACCGATCCTGTTGCCGCCCCCGAGGGTGAGGTGGGTGATCGCCGAGCAGGCCGCGACGGCGAGATCACGTTTGGTGCCGTTGACCGTGCCGAAATCGAGACTCGCCGACATGTCGACGACGAGCCAGGTCTCGAGTTCGCGGTCGGCGACCATCTGTCGGACGTGGGCGTGCGTGGTCCGCGCGGTGACCGACCAGTCCATCCGCCGGACGTCGTCGCCGGGCTGATACATCCGCGCCTCGCCGGGCTCGGACCCCGGACCGGGGATGAGCCCGAGGTGATCGCCCTGGAGCACGCCGTCGAGTTTGCGTCGGACGGTGATCTCGAGGGTCTTCAGAGCCGCGGTCAGGGTCGGGTCGTCGAGAGTGCCCGCGCCGAACGACGGCAGACGGTCAGCGTCGGCCATCGGCGGCGTCGGTGCGACCGTGGGTCGGCGCCGGGTACCCACCGGTGGCCCGCGGATCCTGCTGACCGTACGGGCCCGGCCCGGGCGGGGCCTGGTGCGGCGCGGGCTGTCCACCGGGGTTGCCGACCGCCTGGGCGGGCATCGGCTGCTGGGGTGCCGGCTGACCCTGCTGGCGCGGGTTCGGCTGTCCACCAACGGGTCCGGGACCGGTGGGCTGGGCCGACACCTGCGGCAGCCCGACGGTCTGCAGCACGCGGGCGATCACCTGGTCGGCGTCGACCTCGTCGGCCAGGGCGTCGTAGCTCAGGACCAGCCGGTGGCGCAGGACGTCGGGGATGATCTCGACGACATCCTGCGGGATCACGTAGTCGCGTCCTCGCACCAGGGCCAGGGCGCGCGCGGCGGCGACGATGCCCAGCGTGGCGCGCGGCGAGGCGCCGTAGGACAGCCAGTTCGCGACGTCGGTCAGTCCGACGGTCTCCGGACGGCGGGTCGCGGTGATCACGCGGACGACGTAGTCGACGAGCGCGTGGTGGACGAACACGTTGGCCGCGACGCGCTGCAGTCGCACGGTCGACTCGGGGTCGAGGACGGCGTTCGCACTCGGCGGTACGTTGCCCATCCGGTAGACGATCTCGCGCTCCTCCTCGACCGAGGGGTAGTCGACGAGGACCTTGAACAGGAACCGGTCGCGCTGCGCTTCGGGGAGCGGGTAGACGCCCTCGTTCTCGATCGGGTTCTGGGTCGCCATCACGAGGAACGGATCGGGCATGGGGTAGGTGACGCCGCCGATGGACAGGTGCCGTTCGGCCATGACCTCGAGCAGCGCCGACTGCACCTTCGCCGGGGCGCGGTTGATCTCGTCGGCGAGCAGGAAGTTCGCGACCACCGGGCCGAGCTCGGTGTCGAACTCCTCCTTGCCCTGGCGGTAGATGCGGGTGCCGATGAGGTCGGTCGGGACGAGGTCGGGCGTGAACTGGACGCGCGAGAAACTGCCGCCGATGACGCGGGCGAAGGTCTCGACGGCGAGGGTCTTGGCGACGCCGGGGACACCCTCGAGCAGGATGTGTCCGCGGGCGAGCAGGCCGACGAGGATCCGCTCGATGAGCTGGTCCTGACCGACGATGACGCGCTTGACCTCGAACATCGTGCGCTCGAGCAGCTTCACGTCGGACTCGGTGAGGGCCGAGCCGCTCCCGTCACCGTTCTGCCGATCACTGCCGTCGTGCGTTTGCGCCACGCGAGATCCTCCGATTGCCGCCGGTGCGTCGAGTTTGACCTCACCGAGAGTAGCCGTACCCGCGAGCGGGACCCGGCCACCACACGTGCGAGGGAGGTGCTACCCGGTCAGTCGGACTACCGACGGCATCGCCCCGCTGGTGCGCAACGGCGAGATCTTGACGACGCTGCCCGACTGCGGCGCCTCCACCATCTGGTTGTTGCCGAGGTAGAGCGCGACGTGCTGGCTGGCGTTGGGGCCGTAGAAGATCATGTCCCCACGCTGCATCTGCGACAGCGGGAAATGCGGACCCGAGGTGTACTGGTAACCGGTGTAGTGCGGCAGCGAGATCCCGATGCCCGCGAAGGCGTAGATCATCAGGCCCGAGCAGTCGAAACCGCTCTTGTTGTAGTCGCCGTAGCTGTCGGCCACACCGCCGTCACGGATGCCCTTGGTGGGTCCGTTCGCGTTGCCACCGCCCCAGGCGTAGGTGACGCCGAGTTGCGAGAGCGCACGGTTGACGACGATCTCGACCGCGGCCGAACCGGTGACCCCGGGGGTGATCGAGGTGGCCCCGCCGGTGCCGGGCGAGGTCGTGGTGCCCTGATCGGTTCCGTCGAGGTCGGTGTGCGGTCGCTGGATCGACGCGACCACCGAGGCGAGGACCTGCTGAGCGGCGTCGACGGCGAGCTTCGCCGCGGCCTGGGCGGCCACCTGGAACGCCGACTGCGCGGCGGTGGCGATGGCGGCCTGCAACGGGTCGGCCGCGGCCGGGACACGCCCGGGCAGCGGAGCGGCGGCGTCCTGACGTCCGGGGACGACCGCGGCGACACCCTCGGGTGTCGGGGCGGCGGCTCCGGCCTGCGCCGGTGCTGCGCCGTTCTGAGCCGGCACGGCGGCGCGTCCGCGCAGTGCGTCGAGTTGACGCTGCGCCTCGTCGCGGGCGGCGGCCAGCGACGCCTTCTTCGCCGATTCGGACTTCACCGCGGCCATCGCCTGGGCGATCGCGCCGAGCGCGTCGTCCTTGCGTTGTGCGGCGGTCGACGTCGCCAACGCCGCCTGGCGACGTGTCGCGGTGGCCGTGGCGACCCGGTTGGCCTTCTCGTTGCGCGCGACCTTCAGCTTCTCGATCGTCGCCTGCTGGTCGCGGGTGAGCTGATCGATCACCCCGGCACGGTCGAGCACGGAGCCGGGGTCGGCGGCCGACAGCACGTTGGCGATCGACGCCTGGTTGCTGCCCTGGCGGTACAGGTCGCGGACGAAGTCGTCGAAACCCTTCTGCGCCTGCGCGATCGCGCCGTCGGCGCGGCTCAGGGCGTCCTTCGATCCCGTGACCGCGAGCGACGCGAGACGTTCCTGATCGCGGGCGTTCTGCAGGTCGACGAGGGTGCGGTTGACCGACTCACGTTTGAGTGCCACCGAGGCGTCGAGGTCGGCGAGGTGTTGATCGGTGTCGGCGATCTGGTTGATGAGCGCCGCGATGCCGGTGGGGCCGCGTGGGGCGTCGACCCCGGGCGCGGCGGTGGCCGCCCCGGACCCCAGGAGGCCGATGGCCACGAGGGTCGACAGGACGAGGGCCGACAGCAGTCGTACCCCCGATGCGGACAGACCGAACACGTGAGCGGCGGGACCCCGACGATCCCGAGCAGCGTGTGACGGGCGGCGCGGGCTCGACCACTGCGTACGTGATCGGCAGCCCGATGCGGAACGTCGCCTCACAGATGACTCCCTCGCAGAACTGACGTGCGGTCGCCGGCCGACGCCCCGAGAAGGCGCCGGACTCCAGTCGGAAACTCCGATCACGACCGCGAACTTGCGTCACGAAAGATGTCAACTTCCCCATCAACACCATCAATGACAGCTCGAACCGTACGCCACAATCGTCCCGAGTGAAACATGAGTCACAAATTACAATGGGGTGATTACCTGCGGATATGCCGTGAACTGGTGCTCATCACGAGAGCATTTCGGGAATCACAGAGGTGTCATTTCGTCGCGAGGCGACGGGGAGCGTCGTGATGCGTGGCGCGATGCGTGCGAACGGACGAATCAGACGCGCCCGGCGCCCGGTTCAGGCGTCGGGGGTCGAGGCCTTCGGTTCGGCGGAGTCCCCCGGCGTCGACGCGGCGGGCGCGGGGCTTGTCTGCGACCGCGTCGACCGGCGACGGCCGAGGATCCGGGCGGCGACGGCGCCGATCGCGACGACCACCACGAGCAGCACGGTGACGACCGTCCACGGGACCTGGGTCTGATCGGTCATCCGGTCGAGGATCTGGTTGGCCCCCACGGTCGGGTTCGAGACGTTCAGGTTGTCCTGGGCCTGCTCGAGTTGGACGCGGCTGAAGTCGTCGGACGCCGAACCGATGGTGTTGGGGCCGAAGACGATGACGGTGCCGCCGGTCTTCTCCTGCAGCGCCGTCGCGATGTCGCGGTAGTAGGTGAAGCGTGGCTGCGCCTCGGTGAGCACCACGAAATACATGTCGTGGCCCTCCGACTGCGCCTTCGTCACGACCTGGCGCAGACCGGCGGTGTCCTCGGCCGGTGCGTCGACGTGGTCGTCGGCCAGGCCGCGTTCGATGGCGCCCAGGTCGACGTCGTCGGGAACGATCGCGTGGAGCCCGGTCACCGTCTGCAGTGGACCTTCGTGGGCCGGGCTTGTCTGGTGCCACGGGAGCGAGGTCGGGGCCATGGCGTGTCGTTCCCTTCAGAGCTGACCGGTCGAGCCCGGTGCAACAGGCTCACATCAACAGGCACAGTACGACACAATCAAGACGCGCTGGGTCACCCGCTCGGTGACACCCACACCCGCTGTTCACCCGAACGCGCCGAGTTTTCACCGGGATCGATTCAACCAGTACGCGCGTACTGCTAGACTGGCGGCACGCATCGGGGTTCGTGTGACCGATGCCCCGCATACAGCGTCGGCCAGCCCGCCGGCGGCAAGTCGTCGGCCACGCCCAGCCGACCGAAGCGAGAGTGGAGTGTTCTGTGAGCTCGTCAATTGATTCATTCGGTGCCAAGGGAACGCTGGAGGTCGGTGAGAACTCCTACGAGATCTTCCGACTGAGCGCGGTCCACGGCGTCGACAAACTCCCCTACGCCCTCAAGGTCCTCGCCGAGAACCTGCTGCGTACCGAGGACGGCGCCAACATCACCAAGGACCACATCCAGGCGATCGCCGGATGGGACCCCTCCGCCGACCCGAGCGTCGAGATCCAGTTCACCCCTGCGCGCGTGATCATGCAGGACTTCACCGGCGTGCCCTGCATCGTCGACCTGGCCACCATGCGTGAGGCCGTGCAGGAACTCGGCGGCGACCCTGACAAGGTCAACCCCCTCGCACCCGCCGAGATGGTCATCGACCACTCGGTCATCATCGAGGCCTTCGGCAACGCCCAGGCGTTCGAGCGCAACGTCGACATCGAGTACCAGCGCAACGAGGAGCGCTACCAGTTCCTCCGCTGGGGCCAGGGCGCGTTCGACGACTTCAAGGTCGTCCCCCCGGGCACCGGCATCGTCCACCAGGTCAACATCGAGCACCTCGCCCGCTCGATCATGGTCCGCAACGGGCAGGCCTACCCCGACACCTGCGTCGGCACCGACTCGCACACCACCATGGAGAACGGTCTGGGCGTCCTGGGCTGGGGCGTCGGCGGCATCGAGGCCGAGGCGGCCATGCTCGGCCAGCCCATCTCGATGCTCATCCCCCGCGTCGTCGGCTTCAAGCTGTCGGGCGAGACGAAGCCGGGCGTCACCGCGACCGACGTGGTGCTGACCATCACCGAGATGCTGCGCAAGCACGGCGTCGTCGGCAAGTTCGTCGAGTTCTACGGCAAGGGTGTCGCCGCGGTGCCGCTGGCCAACCGCGCCACCATCGGCAACATGAGCCCCGAGTTCGGCTCCACCTGCGCGATGTTCCCGATCGACGAGGAGACGGTGAAGTACCTGCGTCTCACCGGTCGCAGCGAGGAGCAGCTCGCACTCGTCGAGGCCTACGCCAAGGAACAGGGCATGTGGCACGACGGGGAGAAGGAGCCGGTGTACTCCGAGTACCTCGAGCTCGACCTCGCGAACGTCGTCCCGTCGATCGCCGGCCCGAAGCGTCCGCAGGACCGCATCGAGCTGTGGGACGCGAAGAACGCCTTCCGCAAGGACATCCACAACTACGTGGACGGTGAGAAGGAGCCGCAGAAGAACGGCGAGAAGGCGCGGATGTCGTCGGAGGGCGGCCCCGCATCGGGCGGTGGCGCCGAGGGCGGCACCGTGAAGCTGCAGTGGGCCGAGGACGATTCCATCCCCAGCGCGGCCAAGGGTGCCGAGGGTCGTCCGTCCTCGCCGGTCCTGGTCGAGTCCACCGAGCGCGGCAAGATGGTGCTCGACCACGGCATCGTGTCGATCGCGTCGATCACCAGCTGCACCAACACCTCCAACCCGTCGGTGATGCTCGGTGCCGCGCTTCTCGCCCGCAACGCGGTCGAGAAGGGTCTCACCAGCAAGCCGTGGGTGAAGACGTCGATGGCGCCCGGTTCGCAGGTCGTCACCGGGTACTACGAGAAGGCCGGCCTGTGGCCGTACCTGGAGAAGCTCGGCTTCTTCCTCGTCGGCTACGGCTGCACCACGTGCATCGGCAACTCGGGCCCGCTGCCCGAGGAGATCTCGAAGGCGATCAACGAGAACGACCTCACCGCGACCGCGGTGCTGTCGGGCAACCGCAACTTCGAGGGCCGCATCAACCAGGACGTCAAGATGAACTACCTGGCGTCCCCGCCGTTGGTCATCGCCTACGCGATCGCCGGCACGATGGACTTCGACTTCGAGTCCGATCCGCTGGGTCAGGACACCGACGGCAACGACGTCTTCCTCAAGGACATCTGGCCCTCGGGTGAGGAGATCGAGAAGACGATCGCCGAGTCGATCTCGCCGGAGCAGTACGCGGCCGACTACGCCGACGTGTTCAAGGGCGACGAGCGGTGGCGCGGGCTGCCCACCCCGGACGGCAAGACGTTCGAGTGGGACGAGAAGTCCACCTACGTGCGCAAGCCTCCGTACTTCGACGGCATGGAGCGCGAGCCGGCTCCAGTGAAGGACATCACGGGCGCACGCGTGCTCGCGAAGCTGGGCGACTCGGTCACCACCGACCACATCTCCCCCGCCTCGACGATCAAGCCGGGCACCCCTGCCGGGCAGTACCTCGACGCCAACGGGGTCGAGCGCAAGGACTACAACTCGCTGGGTGCCCGTCGCGGCAACCACGAGGTGATGATCCGCTCGACATTCGGCAACATCCGGTTGCAGAACCAGCTGCTCGACGGTGTCTCGGGTGGATACACCCGTGACTTCACCCAGGACGACGCCCCGCAGTCGTTCATCTACGACGCCGCTCAGAACTACGCCGCGCAGGGCACCCCGCTCGTGGTGCTCGGCGGCAAGGAGTACGGCACCGGGTCGTCGCGTGACTGGGCGGCCAAGGGCACCAGCCTGCTGGGTGTCAAGGCGGTCATCACCGAGAGCTTCGAGCGCATCCACCGCTCGAACCTCATCGGCATGGGCGTCATCCCGCTGCAATTCCCCGAGGGCGAGTCGCACGGGTCGCTGAAGCTCGACGGCACCGAGACCTTCGACATCACCGGTATCGAAGAGCTCAACAACGGTGGCGTCCCGTCGACGGTCAAGGTCGTCGCGACCAAGACCGACGGCTCGACCGTCGAGTTCGACGCGGTCGTGCGCATCGACACCCCCGGCGAGGCGGACTACTACCGCAACGGCGGCATCCTGCAGTACGTGCTCCGCAACATGATCAAGAACTGACCCGACCGGTTCTCGATGTACGTCCACGCCCGGTGGGTTCGGCACACGCCGGATCCACCGGGTGTGTCGTATCCCCCCGTTCCCGTCCCACCCGTACCTGTCCACCACCGTCGACACAGGGGGTCGTCTCGTGCCGAAGGTCAGTGAGGACCATCTGGCCGCCCGCCGTCGCGAGATCCTCGCCGGCGCGCGGAGGTGTTTCGCCGAGTACGGCTACGACGGTGCGACGGTCCGGAGGTTGGAGGAGGCGACCGAGCTCTCGCGCGGCGCGATCTTCCACCACTTCCGGGACAAAGAGGCACTGTTCCTCGCGCTCGCCCACGAGGACGACGAGCGGATGGCCGATGTCGCCGCCGATCAGGGGCTCGTGCAGGTGATGCGCGACATGCTCGACCACCCCGAGGAGTTCGACTGGCTCGGTACCCGCCTGGAGATCGCCCGCAAGCTGCGGACCGATCCGGCGTTCCGGTCGGAGTGGCTCGAGCGTTCGGCCGATCTCGAGACCGCCACCCTCGCCCGCCTCGAACGCCAGCGCAGCGCGGGTCGGTTGCGTGACGACGTGCCGACCGCGACGATCGTCGCCTACCTCGACCTGGTGCTCGACGGGATGATCACGCGTCTGGCGTCGGGTCGCGACACCGACGATCTCCACGCCGTCCTCGACCTGGTCGAGGAGTCGGTGCGGCGGGGCACCGCAGGCTGACGTCGTGACCGCCGCAGTACCGGATCGCCCCGTCCCCGGGACGGTGGTGGCGATCGCGGACGGGGCCTCGATCACTCCGGTGTGGCGCAACGGAATCGGTGGCACGACCTACGAACTCGCCGGCAACCTACCGCGTCGGTTCCTGAAGTGGCAGCCGTGGAACCGCGAGGTCTCGGTGGCAGACGAGGTCGCCAAGCTGGCGTGGGCGAGGGCATTCGTCGTCGTACCGCGCGTGCTCGACCACGGGTCGACGGCCGACGCCGAATGGGTCGTCACCGAGGCGCTCGACGGGCGGAGCGCGGTCGCCCCTGAATGGATCGGCTCGCCCGAGGTGGCGGTACCCGCCGTGGGGCGTGGTCTGCGGCAGATGCACGACGCGCTACCGGTGGCCCAGTGTGGTTGGGCGTGGGGCGTGAGGGAACGACTCGAGCAGGCTCGCGCGCGCGGCCTCACGCTCCCTGAGGACCTCGACGATCCTCCGAGCGTCGACCGACTCGTCGTCTGCCATGGTGACGCGTGCACTCCGAACTCCATTCTGGCGTCGGACGGGACGCCGGCCGGGCACGTCGACCTCGGGTCGCTCGGAACCGCCGATCGCTGGGCAGATCTCGCCGTCGCGGCCGCGAGCACCGAATGGAACTACGGGCCGGGGTGGCGTCATCGCCTCATCGAGGCATACGGACTTGAACCTGATGAGAGGCGGATCTCCTACTACGAACGCCTGTGGAACCACACGTGAGATGCGCTGGAGAGTGGGCCGGTTCTCCCCCGCCAATCCACGGTGCGCGCTGATGGCCTCGGCTAACGTCACGGCCATGATGGCTCAGGAGTACCGGTTCGGCCCCGGCATAGCGATCGGCTACGGCGCGACGGCGATCGCCGCGGTTCTGCTGTTCGTCGGGTTGATCACGGGGACGACGTGGCTGTGGGTGCTCGCCCTCGTCCTCTTCGTGCTCACCGGCCTGTGGTGGGGTGGGCTACGGCGGCAGTTCTTCCCCCACGAGGGGCGGTCCCGGAACCGATGACCGCGTTTGTGCCCGAAACGTAAGTTCACTTACTTTGCCCCCGGCGGGGCGGATCGATCGTTACCATCGGGGTCACCGAGTGATCGCTCGGTCGTCTCTGATCGGAAGGCCCTCGATGTTCCCTGGAGTGTTCGCAGCGACCACCCCTGACGCACTGGCGGCGATCATGCCGTCGACCGGACAGCAGCTGACCTACGCCGAGCTGGACGACCGGTCCACCCGGCTCGCCAACCATCTCCACGGACTCGGGTTGCGCCGCGGCGACTGCATCGCCCTGGTCTCCGACAACGACCTTCGTGTGTTCGAGGTGTACTGGGCCGCACTGCGTTCCGGGCTCTACATCACCCCGGTCAACAACCACCTCACCGCTGCGGAGACCAACTTCATCCTCGACGACTGCGGTGCGCAGGTGCTCTTCGCGTCGTCGGCGTGTGCCGACTCCGTGGCCGACAGCGGCGCGGTGGCCTCGATTCGCCACCGCATCGCCTGGGGCGGACTCGAGGGCTTCGAGGACTACGACGAGGTCCTCGCCGCGGCGTCGTCCACCACGCCGACCGATCAGCCGCGCGGCCACGACATGCTCTACTCCTCGGGGACCACGGGTCGCCCCAAGGGCATCCGGCCGCCGCTCCCCGAGGGGCAGGTCGACGAGGTCCCCGACATCTACACCGCGATCTTCGCCCCGATGTACGGCTTCGACGCCTCGACCGTCTATCTCTCGCCGGCGCCGCTGTATCACGCTGCGCCGCTGCGGTATTGCGGGATGACCCAGTCGGTCGGCGGCACGGTGGTGGTGATGGACCGGTTCGACGCCGAGACGGCGTTGTCGCTGATCGACGAGTACCGCGCGACCCACAGCCAGTGGGTGCCCACCATGTTCGTGCGCATGCTGAAGCTGCCCGCCGAGGTGCGCGAGAAGTACGACGTCTCGTCGATGAAGGTCGCCATCCACGCCGCTGCGCCGTGCCCGGTGCACATCAAGCAGGCCATGATCGCGTGGTGGGGGCCGGTGATCGAGGAGTACTACTCCTCCACCGAGGCCGTCGGTGCCACCTTCATCAACAGCGAACAGGCTCTCGCACACCCGGGTTCGGTCGGCAAGCCACTCCTCGGCGTCATCCATGTGTGCAGCGACGACGGCGCCGACCTGCCCGTCGGTGAGACCGGCACGGTGTATTTCGAACGCGAGGCGCAGGCGTTCGAGTACCACAACGACCCCGACAAGACCCGTGCCGCACAGCATCCCGAGCACCCCCTGTGGGCCACCACCGGCGACGTCGGACACGTCGACGACGACGGATTCCTGTACCTGACCGACCGCAAGGCGTTCATGATCATCTCCGGTGGCGTGAACATCTATCCGCAGGAGGCCGAGAACGTGCTCATCGGTCACCCCGCTGTGTTCGACGTCGCGGTGATCGGCGTACCCAACGACGAGTTCGGTGAAGAGGTGAAGGCCTGCGTCGAACTCGAACGCGGGGTGGAACCCTCCGATGCCCTCGCCGAGGAGCTCATCGAGTTCACCCGGGCGTCGCTCGCGGCCTACAAGGCGCCGCGCACCATCGATTTTGTCGACGAACTCCCACGCACGCCCACCGGGAAACTGGTCAAGCGGGAACTCACCAAGCTGTACAAGTAAGAGGTTCAGGCGAGCTCGATGAGCTCTGTGACATCGCGGAGGAGCTCATCTCCGCACAGTGTCATCAAGCGAGCTCGATGAGCTCTGTGACACCGCGGAGGAGCTCATCTCCGCACAGTGTCATCAGGCGAGCTCGATGAGCTCCTGGTACTCGTCGGACCAGTGGTCCTCGGTGCCGTCGGGTAGCAGGATGACCCGCTCGGGCTCCAGCGCCGCGGCGGCACCGGGGTCGTGCGTCACCAGCACCACGGCCCCGGCATAGGTGCGCAGGGCGTCGAGGACCTGCTCACGCGAGATCGGGTCGAGGTTGTTGGTCGGCTCGTCGAGGAGAAGCACGTTGGCGGCCGAGGAGACCAGCCCGGCCAACGCCAGACGGGTCTTCTCGCCACCGGAGAGGGTGCCGGCGGGCTGCTCGAGCTGCGGGCCGGTGAACATGAACGCACCGAGGAGACCGCGCAGGTCCTGCTCGCCTGCGTCGGGGGCGGCGTGGCGGATGTTCTCCCACACCGACGCCCGGTCGTCGAGGGTGTCGTGTTCCTGGGCGAAGTAGCCGATCTTGAGGCCGAACCCCGGTTCGAGGGACCCGGTGTCGGGCTTCTCGACGCCGGCCAGCAGCCGCAGCAGCGTGGTCTTGCCCGCGCCGTTCAGGCCGAGGATGACCACGCGTGATCCCTTGTCGATGGCGAGGTCGACACCGGTGAAGATCTCCAGCGAGCCGTAGATCTTCGTCAACCCCGACGCCATCAGAGGCGTCTTGCCGCACGCCGCGGGCTCCGGGAAGCGGATCTTCGCCGTCTTGTCCGACACCCGCTCGGCGTCGAGCTCGTTCATCATCTTGTCGGCGCGCTTGAGCATGTTCTGCGCGGCCACAGCCTTGGTCGCCTTGGCGCCCATCTTCGCGGCCTGCACACGCAGGGCCCCGGCCTTCTTCTCGGCGTTCGCGCGTTCACGCTTGCGGCGCTGCTCGTCGGTCGCGCGGGCGTCGAGGTACTTTTTCCACGTCATGTTGTAGACGTCGACCTCGCTGCGCACGGCGTCGAGGAACCACACACGGTTGACGACATCGGCCAGCAGGTCGACATCGTGGCTGATGACCACCAGTCCGCCCTCGTGGTTGTGCAGGAACTGCCGCAGCCACGCGATCGAATCGGCGTCGAGGTGGTTGGTCGGCTCGTCGAGCAGCAGGGTGGTGTTCGATTTCCCGCCACTGCCGTCGGACGCCGCGAACAGGATGCGCGCCAACTCGATCCGTCGGCGCTGACCACCGGAGAGCGTGCGCAGCGGTTGTTCGAGTACGCGGTCGGGCAGGCTCAGGCTGTTGCAGATCCGTGCCGCCTCCGACTCGGCGACATACCCGCCGAGCGAGGAGAACCGATCCTCGAGCTCGCCGTACCTGCGTACCGCCCGGTCGAGGGCGTCCGGATCGGCCACCTCGGCCATCAACGCCTGCTGCTTCTCCAGATCACGCAACAGCGTGTCGAGTCCACGAGCGGACAGCACGCGATCCTTGGCCAACATCGACAGGTCCCCCTCCTTGGGGTCCTGGGGGAGGTAGCCGATCTCGCCGATGACGCTGACCGAGCCCGCATAGGGCTCGCCCTCGCCCGCGAGCACGCGCAGTGTCGTCGTCTTGCCGGCGCCGTTGCGCCCGACGAGGCCTATGCGGTCGCCGGGCTGGATGCGGATCCCCGGTCCCGGGACGCTGAGGAGCGTGCGGACGCCCGCGCGTACCTCGAGGTCGGTTGCCGTGATCACGTCGACTGACTTTACGCGGTGTTCAGCGCCTCTTTTCCCACCGTCGTCGGCGGTGGGAGCTCACAGGCTCGACTACGGTTGCCGATGTGACCGGATCAACATCCCCCACCCCTGGAAACGACGCTGCAGCCCCCTCGGGCGGACCGGCGCTGACAGGGAAGTCGGCCCTGGTGACCGGCGCGAGCCGGGGTATCGGATTGTCGATCGCGGCCGAGCTCGCCCGACGTGGGGCCGAGGTCACCATCACCGCCCGCAAGGCCGACGCACTCGAGGCGGCGGCGGAGTCGATCCGCGCCGAGGTTCCCGGGGCCACCGTGACCGTCTCGGTCGGCAACTCCGGGTCCGCCGAGGATCGCGCGGCGGCGGTGGCCGCCGCGGCGGCGCACACCGGAACGGTCGACATCCTCGTCAACAACACCGGCATCAACCCGGTCTACGGCCCGCTCATGGACGCCGACCTCGACGCGGTACGCAAGATCTTCGACGTGAACGTCGTCGCGATGCTGGGGTACATCCAGGAGTGCCACCGGGCCGGGATGGGTGAACGCGGCGGCGCGATCGTCAACATCGCCAGCACCGCGGGCCTGCGATCGACCGGGGTCATCGCGGCGTACGGCGCATCGAAGGCCGCGGTCATCCGACTCACCGAGGAACTCGCCGCCGAGCTCGGTCCGGGCATCCGGGTGAACGCGATCGCGCCGAGCGTGGTCAAGACGAGGTTCGCCGAGGCCCTCTACGCGGCCGACGAGGAGGCCGTCGCCTCCCGGTACCCGCTCCGCCGTCTCGGTGTCCCGCAGGACGTGGCGTCGCTCGCGGCCTTCCTCGTCGGGGACGAGTCGAGCTGGATCACCGGTGAGACGATCCGTATCGACGGGGGCATGTTGGCCGCAGGTGGCTGACCCCCGGTTGCGCCGTCACGATCTCGCCGTCGTCGGCGCCGCTGCGGCCGGCCGCGCCCTCGCCCATCGCGCCGCTCGCGCCGGTCTCGATGTCGCGCTGATCGATCGTGCACCGCACCGGCCGTGGCGGGCGACCTATTCGGCGTGGACCGACGAACTGCCCACCTGGCTCGACCCCGGTGCCGTCGAGCACGCCGTGCCGTCCATTGCGGTCTACTCCCCCGGCCGGCACCGCATCGACCGCGGCTACTCGGTGCTCTCGGAGACCTTCGTCGACACCCTCACCCTGGACGGCGTCACGGTGGTCGCCGGCACCGCCGGTCACGTCGCCGCCGACCGCGTCGAGCTCGCCGACGGACCCCCGGTGGTCGCGGCCACGGTGGTCGACGCCCGGGGTGCGATGTCCACTGCGGGGCCCGCGCAGACCGCCTACGGCGTGTTCCTGCCCGCGACCGCCGCGGAGCCGCTGCTCGACGGCGACCACGCGGTGTTGATGGACTGGCGTTCGGAACACGGTTGGGCGGGTGGGCAACCGAGTTTTCTCTACGTCGTGCCGGTCTCGGCCGGTCGCGTCCTGGTGGAGGAGACCTGTCTGGCCGGCGACCCGGCGATCGGCGTGGGTGACCTGCGCACGCGGCTGCACCGCCGACTGGCCCGGTCCGGTGTCGACGTCGGAAGGTACGAGAGCGACGACGCGATCGAGCGCGTGCACTTCGCCCTCACCGCCGGGGGTGCGCGGCCCTGGGAGCACCGACCCACCACGCACGGCGCGGCGGGTGGCCTGATGCACCCCGCGACGGGCTACAGCGTCGCGACATCACTGCGATGGACCGACACCGTCGTCGAGGCACTGGTGGGCGGCCACGATGTGGGCGAGGCGCTGTGGCCCACCGGTGCGCGAGGGGTCCACGCGCTGCGGCGCAGAGGTCTCAACGCGCTGTTGCAGCTCGACGGGCCCTCGACGGTCGCGTTCTTCGACGCGTTCTTCGCGATGCCCCCCGAGCGGCAGCGTGCCTATCTCAGCGGCCGCGACGACCTGTCCGGGGTGATGGCGGCGATGATGACGATGGCGTGGTTCGCCAGGCCGCGCCTGGGTCTGCGGGTCGCGCGGGGAGCCACCGCCCTGCCGCGGTGGTGACTAGTCGTCTTCTGCGGTCGGATCGTCGGCGGTCGGATCGTCGGCGGTCGGATGGTCGGTGGCGGCCTGGTGCGTGATCGCGTGAGGGCTGTCAGCGGCCAGGAGCCGGCTGAGGAGCCCGGCCAGGTGGTCGAGCTCGTCGCCGGACAGTGCCGCCACCGAGGCCGGTGGTCGTGCCAGCACCGCGTCGGCCGTCTCCACGGCCGCCCGGCCCGCATCGGTGAGCGTGACGAGCTTGCGCCGTCTGTCGTCGGGGTGCGGACGTCGTTCGACCAGCCCGTGGCGTTCGAGCTTGTCGACGATCAGCGTCGTGTAGGGGGCGTCGACGTTGTTCGCCTCGGCGAGTTCGCGCAGCGTCATGGGGTGCTCACGCAGCCCGAACAGCACCTTGCCGCGGCCGCCTCCGAGTCGGAAACCGAGGGTGTCGGCGAGCTCGGCACGTCGATTCTGGGCCTCGACGTAGCGGTACATGAGCGACCACACCCGTTCGCCGTCGGTGACGTCGTCGTTCACCACGGCACCGTCCGCCCCAGGTAGTCGACGTAGCGCAGACCGGGTGTCCCGGCGAGCGCGTCGATCGTCCGCACGACGTTAGGGATGGACTCGTCGACCGTCAGGCGGGCGTCGGTGCCACCGAGATCGGTCTGGACCCACCCCGGGGCCATGAGTACCAGCGATCGTTTCTCGTCCCCATGGCGCGCCGCGTAGCTGCGCATGTACGTGTTCAGGGCCGCCTTGCTCCCGCGGTAGACCTCGTGGCCACCGTGCACGTTGTTGGTGACGCTCCCCTGCCCGGACGACATGACGCCGATCGTGCCGTCCCGCTCCACCAGATCGGCCAGGGTCTCGACGACCCGCAGGGGGCTCAGGGCGTTGGTGATCATCACGCGCGCGAACTCCTCGTCGGTCGTCTCGGCGACGGTGCCCTCGGGGGAGTTCGTGACGCCCGCGTTGACGAAGACCAGGTCGAAGGTGCGATCCGACAGACGCTCGTGCAGCGCGGCGATCTGCTCGGGCGCGGTGATGTCGACGGTCTCGATCTCGATCGACCGGTCGTCGCGATCGGCCAGGTCGTGCAGCGGTGTGCGATCGGTCCCGCGCACGGTGGCCACCACCTCCCGACCGAGACGCGACCATTCGTCGGCCAGGGCGAGACCCAGGCCGCGGGAGGCGCCGATCAGCAGGATGCGGTCGAGAGGACGGTGAAAGCTCTGCGGTAAATCATTTGTAGTCATAACAATCATTGTTACCACTACAACTGTTAGACCGCCACCGATGGAGCGTCATCGATGCCTGTGGCGCAGCAGCGCTCGCCAACGCTCGACCATGTCCTCGACGTCGATGGTGGACACGACGATGCGTGACGCCGGACCGAGCGACGGTGCCAGTCGCTCGTGCTTCACCCTGCGGTTGAAATCGACGAGGATGCGGCGCACGGCCTCCTCGTCGCGGATGTCGCGCAACGACTCCGGGTACTCCTGCCGTTCGCGTCGCAACTGCAGCGCGGCCGGCAGCAGCGTCGTCGAGTCGAGGTCCTCGTCGCGGATCTTCTGCTTGGCCCACCAGTCGGGGTCGTCGAGACCGCGCAGATCGAGGGGCTTCCCCAGTCCGGGCAGGTCATCGAAATCGCCGCGCTCGTGCGCCTCCCGGATCAACCGGTCGACACGTGATTCCGGGGTCGACGGCTGCTGCCACCGTCGCCGTCGGCGCGCGCGCCTCTCGTTCAGACCTGGGGGCGCGTCGGCGTCAGAAGACGTGTCCGAGTTCGACGTCGCAGTCGGTTCCGACGTCGCGTGGGAAGGATCGGGCCGCTCGGGGCCGGTGTGAGGATCCACCGCCGATCGAGCAGGGTCAGACGGTGAAGCCCAGGGCCCGGAGCTGTTCGCGCCCGTCGTCGGTGATCTTGTCCGGTCCCCACGGCGGCAGCCAGACCCAGTTGATCTCCAATTCGGTGCACAGTCCGCTGCTGACCACGGCGGCACGCGACTGGTCCTCGATCACGTCGGTCAGGGGGCACGCCGCCGAGGTGAGGGTCATGTCGATCTTGGCCTTGGCGTCGGAATCGACGTCGATGCCGTAGACCAGGCCGAGGTCGACGACGTTGATGCCGAGTTCGGGGTCGACCACGTCGCGCATGGCCTCCTCGACGTCGTCGATGGACGGCAGCGAGGTGGTCACCTCGGCGGGGGTCTGTGTGTCACTCATGTCAGTTCCTTTCTGCGGACTGCCGTGCCAGCGTTTGTGCGAGAGCGTCCTTGAACGACAGCCAGCCGAGCAGCGCGCACTTCACGCGCGCCGGGTACTTGCTCACACCGGCGAAGGCGATGCCGTCGCCGATCACGTCCTCGTCGCCGTCGGACTTGCCGCGCGAGGTCATCATGTCGTTGAACGCCGCGACGGTGTCGAGCGCGTCGTCGACGCTCATGCCGACCACCTGGTCGTAGAGCACCGACGTCGCAGCCTGCGAGATCGAACATCCCTGGCCGTCGTAGGAGATGTCGGTGACCGTGGCGGCGTCGTCGGACAAGGTGACCCGCAGGGTGATCTCGTCGCCGCACGTCGGGTTCACGTGATGCACCTCGGTGCCGAACGGTTCCCGCAGGCCGCGGCCGTGCGGGTGTTTGTAGTGGTCCAGGATCACCTCCTGGTACATCTGTTCCATTCTCATGCGGACGCCTCCACCCCGAAGAAACGCTGGGCGGTCACGATCGCTTCCGCGAGCGCGTCGACCTCGGCGAGAGTGTTGTAGGCCGCGAACGACGCACGCGCCGTCGCCGCCACGCCGAACCGCTTGTGCAGCGGCCACGCGCAGTGGTGGCCGACCCGGATCGCGACGCCCTCGTCGTCGAGCACCTGACCGAGATCATGCGCGTGAATGCCGTCGACGACGAACGCCACCGCTCCCCCGCGCTCGTCGGTCGACGTCGGACCGATGACGCGGACGCCGTCGAGCGACGCGAACCGGTCGAGGGTGTGCTCGACGAGAAGGTGTTCGTGTGCGGCGATCGCACCCATGCCGATCGTCTGCAGGTAGCGCACGGCGGCGCCGAGCCCGACCACCTGCGAGGTCATGGGCACGCCGGCCTCGAACCGCTGCGGAGGCGCGGCGTAGGTCGACACCTCCATCGACACGGTCTCGATCATCGAGCCGCCGGTGATGAACGGCGGGAGCTGGTCCAGCAGAGACGCTCTCCCGTAGAGCACACCGACCCCGGAGGGTCCGAACATCTTGTGTCCGGAGAACGCGGCGAAGTCGACGTCGGAGGCGGCGAAGTCGACCGCCATGTGCGGCACCGACTGGCAGGCGTCGAGCACGACGAGCGCACCGACGGCACGAGCCCGCCGGACCATCTCGTCGACGTCGGCGACGGCGCCGGTCACGTTCGACTGGTGGGTGAACGCCAGCACCTTCACCGTGTCGTCGAGTTCGAGCGAGTCGAGATCGATGCGGCCCTCATCGGTGACGCCGTACCACCGCAGGGTGGCCCCGGTGCGTCGACACAGTTCCTGCCACGGCACGAGGTTGGCGTGGTGTTCGAGCTCGGTGACCACGATCGTGTCGCCGGGTCCGAGCGGCTTGCCGCCGAAGATCCCGGCCGACCGGTCGTCGCCGAGGGTGTGGGCGACGAGGTTGATCGACTCGGTCGCGTTCTTGGTGAACACGATCTCGTCGACCCCGACACCGACGAACTCGGCGATGATCGCCCGGGCGTCCTCGTAGGCGTCGGTGGCCTCCTCGGCCAACTGGTGAGCGCCACGATGCACCGCGGCGTTACAGGTCACCAGGAAGTCGCGTTCGGCGTCGAGCACCTGCACCGGCCGCTGCGACGTCGCCCCGGAGTCGAGGTAGATCAACGGCTTGGAGTCGCGGACCGTCCGTCCGAGGATCGGGAAATCCGCGCGCAGGGCCGCCACGTCGAGCGGGGCGGTGCGGGTGTCGGTCGAGACCGTGCTCGTCACGTCGATGACCTCCGTCGGGGTTCGCGGTGGATCAGGCCTGCGCGGGTGCGGAGGTGAACTTCTCGTAGCCGTTCTCCTCGAGCGCGTCGGCCAGCTCGGGACCGCCGGATTCGACGACCTTGCCGGCGACGAACACGTGCACGAAGTCGGGCTTGATGTAACGCAGGATGCGCGTGTAGTGCGTGATCAGCAGCACCCCGCCGTTCTCGCGCTCCCGGTAGCTGTTGACGCCGGCCGACACCACGCGCAGCGCGTCGACGTCGAGGCCGGAGTCGGTCTCGTCGAGGATGGCGATCTTCGGCTTCAGCATGCCCAGCTGCAGGATCTCGTGGCGCTTCTTCTCGCCGCCGGAGAAGCCCTCGTTCACCGATCGCTCGATGAACGACGGATCGATCTCGAGCTCGCTCAGCGACTCCTTGACCTCTTTGACCCAGTGCCGCAGCTTCGGCGCCTCGCCACGGACCGCGGTCGCCGCGGTGCGGAGGAAGTTCGACATCGACACACCGGGCACCTCGACCGGGTACTGCATCGCGAGGAACAGTCCCGCGCGGGCGCGCTCGTCGACCGTCATGGCGAGGACGTCCTCACCGTCGAGGGTGATCGATCCCTGGGTCACCTCGTACTTGGGGTGGCCGGCGATGGCGTACGACAGCGTCGACTTGCCCGACCCGTTGGGGCCCATGATCGCGTGGGTCTCGCCCGACGAGATGGTGAGATCGACACCCTTGAGGATGTGGATGGATTCGGCGTCGGAGTCGCTGGATGCGACATCGACGTGCAGGTCACGGATTTCGAGTGTTGCCACGGTGATCAGGTTCCTCTGGGGTGATGTGGTGATGAGTCGTTGTGCGCGTGCGGCGCGACGTCGGGCCCGGTACCGGTCAGGCGCCGGCGATCTGCAGCTCGGCCTCGACGGCGTTCTCGAGCCGTTCGCGGATCTCGGGCACGCCGATCTTCGCGATGACCTCGCCGAAGAAGCCGCGCACCACGAGACGGCGGGCCTGGTCCTCGGGGATGCCGCGCGCCTGCAGATAGAACAGCTGCTCGTCGTCGAAGCGCCCGGTGGCGCTCGCGTGTCCCGCGCCGACGATCTCGCCGGTCTCGATCTCGAGGTTGGGGACCGAGTCGGCGCGTGCGCCGTCGGTGAGCAGCAGGTTGCGGTTGACCTCGAAGGTCTCGGTACCCTCGGCCGCGGCCCGGATCAGCACGTCACCGATCCAGACCGTGTGCGCCTCACGCGCCCGGTCGGTCGAATCACCCTGCAGCGCACCCTTGTACACGACGTGGGACGTGCAGTGGGGCTGCGAGTGGTCGACCAGCAGGCGCTGTTCGAGGTGCTGCCCGGCGTCGGCGAAGTACAGGCCCCACATCTCGGCGTTGCCACCGGGACCGTCGTAGTGCACCAGCGGGGACAGCCGGACGAGGTCGCCGCCGAGGCTGATCGCGAAGTGACGGATCGTCGCGTCGCGGCCCAGGCGCACGTGGTGCGCGGCGACGTGCACGGTGTCGTCGGCCCAGTCGTGCAGGTTCACGACGGTCAGGTGCGCACCGTCGGCGACCACGAACTCGATGTTCTCGGCGTAGGTGCCGCTGCCGTTCTGGTCGATGACGACCACGGCGCGGGCGAACCGCTCCAGCCGGACCTGCACGTGTCCGTAGGCGACCTCGTCGACGCCGGGTCCGGTGATGGTCACCGTGACCGGGTCGTCGAGTTCGGTGTCCTTCGCGACGGTGATGACGGTCGCGGTGTCGAACGACGAGTAGGCCTGGGCGGCGATGCGGTCGAACGGGACGCCGCCCTGACCGAGCCGGTCGTCGGTGCGGTCCACGGTGTCGACGCTGACGCCGTCGGCGACACCGTCGACGGTGATGGTGGCCGAGCCGGTCGCGACCGCCGCGCCCGTGTGCAGGCCGCGCAGACGGCGGAACGGGGTGAACCGCCACGCCTCGTCACGCGAACCGGGCACCTCGAACGCATCGACGTCGAACGACGTGAACAGCTCGCCCTTGTTGGTGACCGGGTGTGCGATGCCCGTCGGGTTCTCACCGCGGACGGCGTCGACGACACCGCCGGGGGTCTGTGCCTGACTCAACCGACAGATCCTTCCATCTGGAGTTCGATGAGCCGGTTGAGCTCGAGCGCGTACTCCATGGGGAGTTCCTTCGCGATCGGCTCCACGAACCCGCGGACCACCATCGCCATGGCCTCGTCCTCGGTCATGCCGCGGCTCATCAGGTAGAACAACTGGTCGTCGCTGACCTTCGAGACGGTCGCCTCGTGTCCCATCGTCACGTCGTCCTCGCGGATGTCGACGTACGGGTAGGTGTCGCTACGGCTGATCGTGTCGACGAGCAACGCGTCGCACTTCACCGTCGACCGGCTCCCGTGCGCGCCCTTGTTCACCTGCACCAGACCGCGGTACGACGCACGACCGCCGCCACGGGCGACCGACTTCGACACGATGTTGCTCGAGGTGTTCGGCGCGAGGTGCACCATCTTCGAACCGGTGTCCTGGTGCTGGCCGGGACCGGCGAACGCGACCGACAGGACCTCGCCCTTGGCGTATTCACCGGTCATCCACACCGCCGGGTACTTCATGGTGACCTTGGAGCCGATGTTGCCGTCGACCCACTCCATGGTTGCGCCGGCCTCGGCCTTCGCGCGCTTGGTCACCAGGTTGTAGACGTTGTTCGACCAGTTCTGGATGGTCGTGTAGCGGCAGCGACCACCCTTCTTCACGATGATCTCGACGACCGCGGAGTGCAACGAGTCGGTCTTGTAGATCGGCGCGGTACAACCCTCGACGTAGTGGACGTAGGCGTCCTCGTCGACGATGATCAGCGTCCGCTCGAACTGACCCATGTTCTCGGTGTTGATGCGGAAGTACGCCTGCAGCGGGATGTCGACATGGACACCCTTGGGCACATAGATGAACGAGCCACCCGACCACACTGCGGTGTTCAGCGCGGAGAACTTGTTGTCGCCGGCGGGGATCACCGAGCCGAAGTACTCGCGGAAGATCTCCGGGTGCTCCTTGAGCGCGGTATCGGTGTCGAGGAAAATCACGCCCTGCTGCTCGAGGTCCTCGCGGATCGAGTGGTAGACGACCTCGGACTCGTACTGCGCGGCGACACCGGAGACCAGACGCTGCTTCTCCGCCTCGGGGATGCCGAGCTTGTCGTAGGTGTTCTTGATGTCGGCGGGCAGGTCGTCCCAGGTGGCGGCCTGCTTCTCGCTGGAGCGCACGAAGTACTTGATGTTGTCGAAGTCGATGCCGTCGAGGTCGCTGCCCCAGTTCGGCATCGGCTTGCGCTCGAAGGTCTGCAGCGCCTTGAGACGGGCGGCGAGCATCCACTCGGGCTCGCTCTTCTTCGACGAGATGTCGGTGACGACCGCGGGGTTGATGCCGCGCTGCGCGCTGGCACCGGCCACATCGGAGTCCGACCAGCCGTACCCGTAGGTACCGAGCGAGTCGATCGTCTCTTCCTGCGTCAGAGCCGGGGCGACCGGCGTGCGGGGATCGGTGACTGTCATCGAGAGTCCTCTCGGTTGATGCCGGTGGCCGACGCGAGCTGTGCGTCGGTCTGCGGCAGGCTGTCGATCCGGTGGGCGGTGTTCGCCGCCAGCGGGACGTGGGTGGTGCACGCGCAGTCGCCGTTGGCGATGGTCGCCAGGCGCTGGACGTGGGTTCCGAGCAGCTGCGTGAAGCGGGCGGTCTCCGCCTCGCAGAGCTCGGGGAACTCGGCGGCGACGTGCGCCACCGGGCAGTGGTGCTGACAGATCTGCACACCCGCACCGACACGCCGCGTGTTGGCCGAGAAGCCCGCCTCGGTCAGCGCCGAGGCTATCCGCTCGGCGGTCTCGACGACCGCGTCGGGATCGGGTGTGTCGGTCACGGCGCCCGCGGCGGTCTCGACACCGGCGAGGACGGCGTCGATCCGGTCGTCGGCGAACTCGCGGACCGCGGCGTCGCCGCCGAGATCACGGAGACGGCGCATCGCTGCGCCGGCGAGGTCGTCGTAGGAGTGGTGCAGCTTGCCGCGACCGTGCGCGGTCAGTTGGAACTGTTTGGCCGGACGGCCCCGTCCGCGGGTGACGTGACGACCCGAGCCGGTGGTCGCCCGGACCTCGCCCGCGGCGATCAGCGCATCGAGATGGCGTCGGACCCCGGCGGCGCTCATGCCCAGTTCGTCGCCGATCTCGCCCGCCGTCGCCGGACCGCGTTCCACCAGCAGCGACACGACCGCGGTCCGGGTCTGTCCGTCGGAACTGACCGAGACCGGACCACCGTCGCGCACGACGCCCACCGGCGAGGAAGCAGACGTGTGCCCCTCGTCGTCGCGTGCGGGGACAGCTGTCCCGGTGGTTTTCACAACACAAGTGTCACCTAATTGCCGACGGCACGCCAGCAAGGGTTACCTTGCCTGCCGTGGGGGCGCCCGGCCAGGGCCCCACCTGCGCCGAACACCGCAGTACGCGCGGTTTCGGAGAGCATCGAGAAAGCCCGATAGAGTCTGGACTTGTGCCCGATCCCACACCGCAGTCGCCGCCCGACGGCACCGCTGCGCCCCGTCGGGAGCGTCTCGCGGTGACCGCGGTCGAACGCTTCCGTACGGTCACGGGATACCTCGGTCTGCGTCGGCCCGCCAAGGCGACGAAACCCGATCGCGACACCACCGGCGACTACGGCGTCACCATGGCCCGGCTGCACGGCGCCGAGCCCGAGGTGGGTGGCCTCGACCCCGTCGAGAGTCGCACCCTGCTCCGGATCCGACTGTTCGGCGCCGTCGGATCCATCCTCATCCTCGTCGGATCGTTGGGTACCGGCGCCCTGCCCGTGCTCCAGAACCCCATCGCCGGGATGCGACTGCTGTCGCTGCCGTCGCGCATGTGGACCACCGCGCTGACCCTGTCCATCGGCGGGACCATCGTGCTCGTGCTCGCCTGGCTGATGCTGGGCCGGTTCGCCGTCGGTCGGCTCACCGTCGAGGTCGTCGGGGGCACCGCCCCGCAACGCCGCATGACCCGTCGACAGGCCGACCGCACCCTGCTGGTCTGGATCGCCCCGATCGTGCTCGCGCCGCCGATGCTCAGCAAGGACATCTACTCCTACCTCGCCCAGAGCGCGATCGCCTACCGCGGCATGGACCCCTACGTGGTGAGTCCCGTCCGCGGACTGGGGGTGGGCGACGTGCTGACGCGGTCGGTGCCGAACCTGTGGCGCGACACCCCGGCGCCCTACGGACCGTTGTTCCTCTGGCTGGGCAAGGGCATCACCGGCATCGTCGGCGACAACCTGTCGGCGGCCATCCTCGGACACCGCATCATCGCCCTGGCCGGTGTCGCGCTGATCGTGTGGGCGCTCCCCCGTCTCGCGCGGCGCTGCGGGGTGTCGCCGGTCGCCGCCCTGTGGCTGGGCGCCATGAACCCGCTCCTGATCCTGCATCTGGTCGGCGGCATCCACAACGAGGCCCTGATGCTCGGTCTCATGTTGGCGGGCATCGAACTGTGCTTCCGCGCGATCGACAGCCCGCACCGCCTCCGCCGCGCCGGGACGTGGTTGCCGTCGGCCACCGGATGGCTGCTCATCGCCGGTTCGGCGACCATGGCCGCCTCGTCGATGGTGAAGATCTCCTCGATGCTCGCGTTCGGATTCGTCGGCATCGCGCTGGCCCGCCGCTGGGGTGCGACGCTGCCCGCGCTGCGTCATGCGCCGCGAGCCGAATGGTGGCAACGATCGCGCCGGCCCTTCTGGGCGCTGGCCGCCTCCGCAGGCGTCCTCGCATCGATCCTCGCCGCCGTCGTCGTGTCGATCTGTCTGGGCACCGGCCTCGGTTTCGGCTGGACCTCCACGCTGAGCACCGGCGACGTGGTGCGTTCGTGGATGTCGATGCCCACCCTGCTGTCGGTGACCGGTGGTCGCGTCGGGGTCCTCGTCGGTCTCGGTGACCACACCCAGGCGATGCTCGACGTCGCACGTCCCGTCGGTCAGCTCATCGCCGGGCTGTTCATCGTGCGGTGGCTCCTCGCCGCACTCGCCGGCCGACTCCACCCCATCGGCGCCCTCGGTATCGCCATGGCGACGTTCGTGCTGTTCTTCCCGTTCGTGCAGGCCTGGTACCTGCTGTGGGCGATCATTCCGCTCGCGGCGTGGGCGACCGGCCGCTGGTTCCGCATCGCGGCCATCGCGGTGTCGGCCATCATCGCGGTCGTGGTGCTCCCGACCGGCGCGGGGACGCGCGGCTTCCAACTCGCCGAGGCGATCATCGCCTCGGTGTTGCTGACCGCGGTGCTCACGGCGCTGTTCTTCGAGAAGATGCCGTGGCAACGACGACGGCGTGACGAGCGACCGACCCCACCGCCGGTCGACCCCCCGGCCCCGGACGACACCGCGAATCCCACCGCCCGCGCCTCGACGCCCGCCGCGGAGCGCGTCTCCTGAGCCGGATCGCGCGGTCACCCTCGAGAGTCCGTTTGGCGGCCACGGGTGGCCGACGAATAGTGTTGGCCCTGTGAAGAGTCCGCCGCACCCCCCGCTCGCCCCCTCGTCGGGGGTGTCCGGGATCACCGCCGGCGACGCACCGGCTCTGCAGGTCCGGGGGCTGGTCAAGCGCTACGGCGACGTCACCGCGGTCAACGGACTCGACCTCGAACTCCATCGCGGGCATGTTCTCGCCCTCCTGGGCCCCAACGGCGCGGGCAAGACCACCACCGTCGAGATCTGCGAGGGGTTCGGCGTCGCCGACTCCGGCGAGGTGCGCGTCCTCGGCCTCGACCCGGTCGCCGACAACGACCGCCTGCGCACGCGGATCGGCGTGATGCTGCAGGGTGGCGGCGCCTACCCCGGCGCCCGGGCGGGCGAGATGTTGCGGCTCTGTGCGGCCTACTCGGCCAACCCGATCGACCCGGACTGGTTGATGCGCACGCTCGGTCTCGTCGACGCCCAGCGCACACCGTATCGGCGCCTGTCGGGCGGCCAGCAGCAGCGGTTGGCCCTCGCGTGCGCGCTGGTCGGCCGCCCCGAGCTCGTCTTCCTCGACGAGCCGACCGCGGGGCTCGACGCCGCGGCGCGGATCCTGGTGTGGGAGTTGATCGATCGGCTCCGCAAGGACGGCGTCTCGGTTCTGCTCACCACGCATCTCATGGACGAGGCCGAACAGCTCGCCGACGATCTCGTGATCATCGACCGCGGTGAGATCGTCGCGCACGGCACCCCCGAGGAGGTCACCAGCCGGGGCGCGGAGAACGAACTGCGGTTCCGTGCGCCGCGCGGCCTCGATCTCACGCTGCTCGAGTCGATCCTGGCCGAGGGATACGTCTGCAGCGAGGTCAACCCCGGCACCTACCTCGTCGCCGGTGCCGTCACCCCGCAGGTCCTCGCCGCGGTCACCGCCTGGTGCGCACGGATCAACGTGCTGGCCACCGACCTGCGTGTCGAGACCCGCAGCCTCGAGGACGTCTTCCTCGACCTCACCGGACGGGAATTGCGCGGATGACCCGCACAGACGGCACCACGGGCCGCAGCACCACCTCGGGTCGATTCGAGCCCGGCCAGTTCAGCCCCGATCCCCGACCCGCGCCGATCGCGCGGATGGTCGCCGCGCAGTCACGGATCGAGCTGATCCTGCTGCTGCGCAACGGCGAGCAGCTTCTCCTGACCCTGTTCATACCGGTCACCCTGCTCATCGGGTTGTGCCTGCTGCCCATCGGCACGTTCGCCGAGAGCCGCGCCGACCGCTTCGTGCCCGCCATCATGACGGTGGCGGTGATGTCGACCGCGTTCACCGGACAGGCCATCGCCGTCGGGTTCGACCGCCGCTACGGCGCCCTGAAACGTCTGGGCGCGACACCCCTGCCGCGGTGGGGCGTCATCGTCGGCAAGTCGATCGCCGTCGCGATCGTGGTGGTGCTGCAGGCCGTCGTCCTGGGGATCATCGGATTCGCGTTCGGGTGGGACGTCAGCGCCACCGGGCTCCTGCTCGGCGCCGTCGCCATCGCGATCGGCACCATGACCTTCTCGGCACTGGGCCTGCTGCTCGGCGGCACCCTGCGCGCCGAGATCGTGCTCGCCCTGGCCAACGTCGTCTGGTTCGTGTTCATCGGCATCGGCAGTCTCGTGGTCGTCGGTGACGGGGTCCCCGAGGCCGTGCGATGGATCGCCCGTGCCATCCCGTCCGGGGCGTTGAGCGAGGCCCTGCACCAGGCCACCGAGCACTCCATCGACTACGTCGGACTCGGCGTGCTCATCGCCTGGGGCGTCGTCGCCGGAATTGCCGCCGTCCGCTGGTTCCGCTTCATCTGACGCGGCAGCGCACCCGGGCCGTGGGCCGGGGTGGCCGAGACGACAGCCGCAGGATTGCCGTTCCGACCGGCCCCTTCTATACGATCGGGTCGTGCTCTATCGCGGTTTCGTCCGGCTGGTCGACCTCCTCCCCATGCCCTCTCGGCGTGCGCAGATCGGGGTCGCCATCGCGGTCCTCATCACCCAGGCGGGCATCGCCGTCACCGGTTCGGTGGTGCGTGTCACCGCCTCCGGTCTCGGCTGTCCCACCTGGCCGCAGTGCTTCCCGGGCAGCTTCACACCGGCGCCGCACACCAACGTCGCCGGGTTCCATCAGGCGGTCGAGTTCGGCAACCGGCTGCTCACCTTCGCGGTGGTGGCGACCGCCGCACTGATCGTCATCGCCGTGACCCGCGCTCGGCGTCGGCGCGAGGTGAAGGTCTACGCCTGGCTGATGCCGCTCTCCACGGTCGCGCAGGCCGTCATCGGCGGCCTCACCGTCCTCACCGGGCTGCTGTGGTGGACGGTCGCGATCCACCTGCTGGTCTCCATGGCGATGGTGTGGCTGTCGGTCCTGCTCCTCGAGAAGGTGCGCGAACCCGACGACACCGAGGCGATCGCCGTCGTCCCCCAACCGCTACGTGCGCTGACCGTGCTCAGCGCAGCTGTCCTGGGTCTGCTGCTCGTCGCCGGCACCATGGTGACCGGTGCCGGTCCCCACGCCGGCGACGCGAGCATCGAGAAACCGGTACCGCGACTGGAGATCGCGATCACCTCACTCGTCCACTTCCACGCCGAGGTGATGGTCGCCTACCTCGCGCTCATCGTCGCCCTGGGTTTCGGACTGGCCGCCGTGGGCGCGCCGGCACGGGTCCGCAACCGTCTCTACGTCGTGGTCGCGCTCATCGTGGTGCAGGCCGGCATCGGGTTCACCCAGTACGTCACCGGCATCCCCGAGGCACTCGTGGTCGCCCACGTGGCCGGGGCCGGAGCGTGTGTCGCGGCCACCGCCGCCCTCTGGGTGTCGATGCGCCCGCGTCTGCGGGTCGAGGAGGTCGCCGCTGCGAGCGGGTCGGACCGGACGCGACTCGAGCGGGCCGGATCAGGCGAGGTCGTCGAGAACTGAGCCGAGCTCAGGTCCGCGCGACCCATCCCGCCATCTTGGCGTGGTGCCCGTCGCGCGGGTTGGCCACCGAGCTCAGCTCCCGATCCCACTCCGAGATCTCGAGCCCGTCGACGCGTTCGACGAGTGCGTTCGCCGTGGCGACGTCGTCGACCACCTGATCGCCCATCACGCCGTTGTCGCCCACGAGCAACACCCGCACCCCGTCGGCGCCGACCGGCTCGACGACCGCCTTCGCGCTGCCGCCGTTGCGCCGGACGAACCGGGTGACCGCGGCCAGGGTGCCGCGCGCCATGTGCACCTCGCCGCCTGCCTGCTCGGTGGTGGTCGTCTCGTCCGTCTTCTGATCCGCCATGTCGATGAGCATATCCGCACCCCGGACCCGTGTTCCTCGGCGACGCGGCCCTCGCTGTCGTGCGCAGAGGTGGCCGGGTAGAACTGGAGGCATGCGAGCGATACACGTCACGCGGCACGGCGGCCCCGAGGTCCTCGAGGTCGTCGATGTCGACAGTCCCGTCGCCGGGCCCGGCGAGCTCCTCGTCGACGTCGCGGCCGTGGGCGTCAACTTCATCGACACCTACTTCCGCTCGGGTCTGTACCCCTCCACTCCCCCGTATGTGCCGGGCAGCGAGGGTGCGGGAACGGTCGTCGCGGTCGGCGAGGGTGTGTCCGACGACCGAATCGGTACCCGGGTCGCGTGGTGCGAGGCATCGGGTTCCTACGCCCAGCAGGTGACGGTGCGCGCGGATCGGGCCGTGACGGTACCCGACTCGGTCGACGACGCCACCGCGGCGTGTGTGTTGCTGCAGGGGCTGACCGCCCACTATCTGCTCGACGGAAGCGCCCACCCGGCCGCCGGTGACACGGTGCTCGTCCATGCCGGAGCGGGCGGGGTCGGGCTCATGCTGACCCAGCTGGCGACGTCGGCGGGTATCCGGGTGATCACGACGGTCTCGACCGACGCCAAGGAGGACCTCTCCCTCGGCGCCGGTGCCACCGACGTCCTGCGCTACGGCGACGACGTGGCCGAGAAGGTGCGCGACCTGACCGACGGCGCGGGGGTGGCCGTCGTCTACGACGGTGTCGGTGCCGACACGTTCGAGCAGTCGCTGCGCGCCGCCCGCATCCGCGGCACGGTCGTGGTGTTCGGGGCGGCGAGCGGACCCGTGCCGCCCCTGGACGTGCAACGCCTCAACGCACTCGGTTCACTGCACGTCACACGACCGACGCTGGCGCATTTCATCGCCGACGCCGACGAGTTCGCGTGGCGCACCGGTGAGGTGATGGGCGCGGTGGCCGACGGGCGGCTGTCGGTGCGGGTGGGCGCGCGCTATCCGCTGGCACAGGCTGCGCAGGCGCACACCGATCTGGCCGGGCGCGCGACGACGGGATCGATCGTCCTCGTCCCCTGAGTCGGCCGGTGAGCCGGGCCGACGGGGGTCAGAACCAGCCGGCGACGGTCGGCAGGTGCACGACGGAGTCGACCGCCAGGCCGCAGAAGACGATGGCGAGGTACTCGTTGGACTGCAGGAAGACCTTGAGCGGGGTGATCGGTTCACCGCGACGGGTCGCGGCGAGGAGCTTGTGGACCGCCCGCAGGAACCATGCGCCCGCACCGATGGCCACGACCGCGTAGATCGGCCCGGTGGCCCACACGAGGACGAGCGTCGAGGCGACGGTGGCCCAGGTGTAATAGACCATCTGCTTGGCGACGTGGAGTTCGGTGGCGACCACCGGCAGCATCGGGACACCGGCCGCCTTGTAGTCCTCCTTGTAGCGCATCGCCAACGCCCAGGTGTGCGGCGGCGTCCAGAAGAAGATGACCAGGAACAGCACGACCGGTTGCCAGCTGAGCGACCCGGTGACCGCGGCCCAGCCGACGAGTGTCGGCATGCAGCCCGCCGCACCGCCCCAGACGACGTTCTGCCAGGTACGGCGCTTGAGGATCATCGTGTAGACGAAGACGTAGAACGCGATCGTCGCGGTGACCAGCAGTGCGGAGAGCAGGTTCGCGCAGGTCCACAGGACGGCGAACGAGGCCACGCCGAGGACGAGACCGAAGACGAGGGCGTGCATGCGCGACACCGCGTGCCGGGCGAGCGGGCGCCGCTCGGTGCGCTTCATCTTCTGGTCGATGTCGTGGTCGATCACCATGTTGAGGGTGTTGGCGCTCGCCGCACCCAACCACCCGCCGACGAGGGTGACCGCGATCAGACCGATGTCGATCGACCCGCGGTCGGCCAACAACATCACCGGCACCGTGGCGACGAGCAGGAGTTCGATGACGCGCGGTTTGGTCAGCGCGATGTACGCGAACACGATCTGCCGGAGGCGACCGGCCCCCGACGTGGGTTCGGGAATGCCGGGTGACAGTCCGGGCCGGGTGGCCGCGGAACCGTGTCCGCCCACGCTGTGCCCCATCTCCACTGACGCTCCTGGCTGTCGAACTCGATACGAACGTGAACACTCGTTCGTCTACTACACGGAATGGTAGACGCCGACCGATCCGGATCGACAATTGGACGCTCCGACAACGGTCATCGATCCGACACCCCGGCGACCGCCCGGGCGCCGGACCTGCGGACTACGCTTGGGCACGGAGTTGCGCGTCGCACACTGCGACCGTCGGCACAGGTGTGACCACACCGTGCCACGGAGTGCAGGTCACCGACCGCGACAACTCCGTTCCGCACTCGACGCGACCGACACAGGAGACTTGCACATCGTGGCAGTGACAGATGAGATCCGCGCCCTGACCCAGCCGTCACATCCGGAGGGTTGGACCGATCTCGACACCAAAGCCGTCGACACCGTACGGGTGCTCGCGGCCGATGCGGTGCAGAAGTGCGGATCCGGTCACCCCGGCACCGCCATGAGCCTCGCACCGCTGGCCTACACCCTCTTCCAGCGGATCATGCGCCACGACCCGAACGACACCGCGTGGCTCGGCCGCGACCGGTTCGTCCTGTCGTGTGGGCACTCCAGCCTCACCCTCTACATCCAGCTGTACCTCGGCGGTTTCGGTCTCGAACTCGCCGACCTCGAGGCGCTGCGCACCTTCGGCTCCAAGACCCCCGGACACCCGGAGTTCCGCCACACCCGTGGCGTCGAGATCACCACCGGCCCCCTCGGCCAGGGTCTCGCGTCGGCGGTCGGCATGGCGATGGCCTCGCGTCGGGAGCGCGGACTCTTCGATCCCGAGCCCGCGATCGGCGAGAGCATCTTCGACCACTACATCTACGTCGTCGCCTCCGACGGCGACATCGAGGAGGGCGTCACCTCCGAGGCGTCCTCGCTTGCCGGTACCCAGCAGCTGGGCAACCTCATCCTGTTCTACGACGAGAACAAGATCTCCATCGAGCACAACACCGACATCGCCCTGTCGGAGGACACCGCCAAGCGTTACGAGGCGTACGGCTGGCACGTCCAGACCGTGCAAGGCGGCGAGAACGTCACGGGCATCGAGGAGGCGGTCGCCAACGCGAAGGCGGTCACCGACAAGCCGTCGATCATCCTGCTGCGCACCATCATCGGCTACCCGGCCCCGACCAAGATGAACACCGGCGGCGTACACGGCTCCGCGCTCGGTGACGATGAGGTCGCGGCCACCAAGGAGATCCTCGGGTTCGACCCGAGCAAGACCTTCGACGTCGCCGACGAGGTCGTCGCACACACCCGCGAGCTCGTCGCCCGCGGTCGCGACGACCACGCGCAGTGGAGCAAGGACTTCGACGCCTGGGCGACGGCCAACCCCGATCGCAAGGCGCTGCTCGACCGCCTCACCGCCGATGAGCTCCCCGACGGCTGGGCCGATGTCCTGCCGACGTGGGAGGTCGGCGACAAGGGACCCGCGACCCGTGCCGCGTCGGGCAAGGTGCTCACCGCGCTCGCGCCGGTGCTCCCCGAGCTGTGGGGCGGTTCCGCCGACCTCGCCGGATCGAACAACACCACGATGGACGGCGCGAAGTCGTTCGGCCCCACGTCGATCTCGACCGACGACTGGGACGCCGAGCCCTACGGCCGCACACTGCATTTCGGTATCCGCGAGCACGCCATGGGGTCGATCCTCAACGGCATCGTGCTGCACGGACCGACCCGCGTCTACGGTGGCACCTTCCTCCAGTTCGCCGACTACATGCGCCCCGCCGTGCGGATCGCGTCCCTGATGGACATCGACCCGATCTACGTGTGGACCCACGACTCCATCGGACTCGGCGAGGACGGCCCGACCCACCAGCCGATCGAGCACCTCGCGGCCCTGCGCGCCATCCCGAACCTGTCGGTGGTGCGTCCCGGTGACGCCAACGAGACCGCGTATGCGTGGAAGTCGGTCATCGCGCGCTCGTCGAGCAGCGGCCCGGTCGGCCTCGCCCTGACCCGTCAGGGAGTCCCGATCCTCGAGGGCACCAGTGCCGAGGGCGTCGCCAAGGGCGGATACGTCCTGGCCGACGCGGCCAACGGGGCCCCCGAGGTGGTCATCATCGCCACCGGGTCCGAGGTCCAGTACGCGGTCGAGGGACGCAAGAAGCTCGAGGAGCAGGGAATCGCCGCGCGGGTCGTGTCGATGCCCTGTGTGGAGTGGTTCGAGGACCAGGACCAGAACTACAAGGACCAGGTGATCCCGCCGACCGTCAAGGCGCGCGTCTCCATCGAGGCCGGCATCGCGATGACCTGGCACAAGCTCGTCGGTGACGCCGGCGAGATCATCTCGCTGGAGCACTACGGCGAGTCCGCTGACGCCGAGACCTTGTTCCGCGAGTACGGCTTCACCGCCGACGCCGTCGTCGCGGCTGCTCAGCGCTCCATCACGAACGCGAAGGGATGACCAGAATGGCCCAGAACCAGAACCTGAAGAACCTGTCCGAGGCCGGGGTGTCGGTGTGGCTTGACGACCTGTCGCGGGAACGGATCTCCTCGGGCAACCTCGCCGAGTTGATCGAGACGAAGTCGGTGGTCGGTGTCACCACCAACCCGTCGATCTTCCAGGCCGCGTTGTCGGCCGGGGACAGCTACGACGAGCAGATCAACGAACTCGCCGCCCGCGGCGCCGACGTCGACGCCACCATCCGCACCGTCACCACCGACGACGTCCGCAACGCCTGTGACATCTTCGCGCCGGTCTACGAGTCGACCAACGGTGTCGACGGGCGGGTGTCGATCGAGGTCGACCCACGTCTGGCCCACGACACCGACAACACCGCCGCCCAGGCGATCGAGTTGTGGAAGATCGTCGACCGACCCAACCTGCTGATCAAGATCCCCGCCACCGAGGCCGGGATCCCCGCGATCAGCAGGACCCTCGCCGAGGGCATCAGCGTCAACGTGACCCTGATCTTCTCCGTCGAGCGCTACCGCGCGGTGATGGACGCCTACCTCGAGGGCATCGAGGCCGCCAAGGCCGCCGGACACGACATCTCCACGATCCACTCGGTCGCGTCGTTCTTCGTCTCGCGCGTCGACACCGAGATCGACTCCCGCCTCGACGCCATCGGTACCCCGGAGGCGACCGACCTCAAGGGCAAGGCGGCTCTGGCCAACGCGCGTCTGGCCTACGTCGCCTACCAGCAGGTGTTCGAGACCGAGTCCCGGTTCCAGGGTCTGCTGTCCGACGGTGCGCGTCCCCAGCGTCCGCTGTGGGCCTCGACCGGGGTCAAGAACCCCGACTACCCCGACACGCTCTACGTCAGCGATCTCGTCGCCCCCAACACCGTGAACACCATGCCGGAGAAGACGATGGACGCCTTCGCCGACCACGGCACCGTCGACACCGAATCCCTCGTCGGCCGGGGACCCGAGTCGCAGGAGGTGTTCGACGCGATCTCCGCGCTGGGCATCGATCTCACCGACGTCTTCCTCACCCTCGAGAACGAGGGCGTCGAGAAATTCGAGAAGGCGTGGGGTGAGTTGCTCGACGCGACCACCGAGCAACTCGACGCCGCCAAGGGCTGACACCGGTGACGGCAGCCACCGACACCGGCTGGGCCAACCCGCTCCGGGACAGCCGCGACAAGCGTCTGCCCCGGATCGCGGGTCCGTGCAGCCTGGTCATCTTCGGCGTCACCGGTGACCTCGCCAAGCGGAAGCTGATGCCCGCGGTCTACGACCTCGCCAACCGCGGTCTGCTCCCGCCGAGCTTCGCCCTGGTGGGTTTCGCCCGGCGCGACTGGGACAACCAGGACTTCGGTCAGGTGGTCCACGACGCCGTGCGCGACCACTCCCGCACGCCGTTCCGTGAGGACGTGTGGGAGCGGTTGTCGGAGGGTTTCCGCTTCGTGCAGGGCGCCTTCGACGACGACGCGGCGTTCGATCAGCTCGCGACCACGCTCGCCGATCTCGACGAGCAACGCGGCACCGACGGCAACCACGCGTTCTACCTCTCGGTGCCGCCCAAGGCGTTCCCGACGGTGTGCGAGCAATTGCAGCGGTCGGGTCTGGCCCAGCACACCGGGGACAACTGGCGTCGCGTCGTCATCGAGAAGCCGTTCGGTCACGACCTCGCCAGCGCCAAGGAGCTCAACGCGGTCGTCAACGGTGTCTTCCCCGAGGACTCGGTGTTCCGCATCGACCACTACCTGGGCAAGGAGACCGTCCAGAACATCCTGGCGTTGCGGTTCGCGAACCAGCTGTTCGATCCTCTGTGGAGTTCGCACTATGTCGACCACGTGCAGATCACCATGGCCGAGGACATCGGGCTCGGTGGCCGCGCCGGCTACTACGACGGCATCGGTGCCGCGCGTGACGTGATCCAGAACCACCTGCTGCAGCTGCTCGCGCTGGTGGCGATGGAGGAGCCCGTCTCCTTCGAGCCGCGGGAGCTGCAGGCGGAGAAGATCAAGGTGCTCTCGGCGACCCGCAACATCCTGCCGTTGGAACTGAACACCGCCCGCGGTCAGTACGGTCCCGGATGGCAGGGCAGCCAGTCGGTGCCCGGCCTGGTCGACGAGGAGGGTTTCGCGGCCGACTCGATCACCGAGACGTTCGCGGCCATCGCGGTCGAGGTCGACAGTCGCCGGTGGGCGGGTGTGCCGTTCTACCTCCGCACCGGCAAACGCCTGGGCCGTCGGGTCACCGAGATCGCGCTGGTGTTCAAGAAGGCTCCGCACCTGCCGTTCGACAAGACCATGACCGAGGAACTCGGCGAGAACGCGCTGGTCATCCGAGTGCAGCCCGACGAGGGCATCACGTTGCGCTTCGGGTCGAAGGTGCCGGGGTCGAGCATGCAGGTCCGCGACGTCAACATGGACTTCAGCTACGGCCAGGCGTTCACCGAGTCCTCCCCCGAGGCCTACGAGCGGCTCATCCTCGACGTGCTCCTCGGTGAGCCATCGCTCTTCCCTGTCAACGCCGAGGTGGAGTTGTCGTGGAAGATCCTCGACCCGGTGCTGCAGGCGTGGGCCGAGCAGGGCACCCCCGACACCTACGAGTCGGGGATGTGGGGGCCACGGTCGGCCGAAGACATGATGACCCGCGTCGGGCGCGTGTGGCGTCGACCCTAGAGCTCTCGCGATCTTCTCCCGTGAAGGAACACTCCCGATGATTCTCGACCTGCCCGCGACGACGACCGAGAAGGTCAGCAAGAAGCTCGTGAAGATGCGCGAGTCCGGTGGCGCGGTCACCCTCGGTCGGGTGCTCACCCTGGTGGTGTGCGCCGACGAGGGTGAGCCGACCGAGGGCGCGATCGAGGCCGCCAACGACGCCAGCCGGGAGCATCCCTGTCGGGTGATCGTGGTGTCGCTCGGAAACCGTGCTGCCGCAGCACGTCTCGACGCCCAGATACGCGTTGGTGGAGATGCCGGCGCCTCGGAGGTGGTGGTGCTGCGTCTCTACGGCGAGCTCGCCGAGCACGCCGAGAGCGTCGTGGTGCCGTTCCTGCTGCCCGACACCCCGGTGGTCACCTGGTGGCCCGGGGAGGCGCCCAGCGAGCCCGCCGCCGACCCGGTCGGGCGCCTGGGCACCCGTCGCATCACCGATGCGGCGAAGGCGAACGACCCGAACACGATCCTCGGCGAGCGGCTCGCCGGTTACGCCCCGGGTGACTCCGACCTCGTGTGGGCGCAGATCACGTACTGGCGCGCGATCCTCACCGCCGCCCTCGACCGACCCCCGCACGAGCCGGTCGAGCGTGTCGTGGTGAGCGGGCCCGACCGGTCGCCGTCGATCGACCTGCTCGCGGGATGGCTGCGCGCACAGCTCGGCGTGGACACCCAGCGGCACATCGGCAGCTTCGAGGTCCGCCTCGAGCGGGCGAGCGGGCCGTTGGTCCTCGCCGTCGACGGCAACAACAACGCCGTGCTGTCGAACCCCGGCAAGCCCGACGGGCGTGTCGCGATGAGCACCCGCGGTGTGCGTGACTGCATCGCCGAGGAACTCCGTCGACTCGATCCCGACGAGGTGTACCACCTGGCGCTCCAGGGTGCCGCGCAGATCAGCCGCGAATCGGCAGAAGGGGTGTCGGCATGACATCGGTCGAACGTCCCGTGCCCGAGGTCGTCGTCGCCGACGACAAAGCCGCCCTGATCGACGCCGCGGGTACCCGGCTGGTGCACACCCTGGTGACCGCGCAGCGCGAGCGCGGTTCGGCGTCGCTCGTCCTCACCGGCGGAAGCAATGGGGTCGCGATCGCGGAATGGTTGCGCGACAACGCCGCATCGGCGGCCGACGATCCGCTCGACTGGGCCCGACTCGACCTGTGGTTCGGCGACGAGCGGTTCGTCGCGGGCGACGACGACGAGCGCAATCACAAGCAGCTGTCCGACGCACTCCTCGACCACGTCCCCGTCGACGCGTCGCGGGTGTTCGTGATGGCACCCTCGGACGGCGAGTTCGGCGACGACATCGAGGCCGCGGCCGGCCAGTACCGGCAATGGCTCTCCGACGCCGGTCACGGCGCGGCGAGCCCCGCCTTCGACGTCCACCTGCTGGGCATGGGCGGTGAGGGACACATCAACTCGCTGTTCCCCCACACCCCCGCCCTCGCCGAACGTGACGACACCGTCGTGTCGGTGCACGACTCCCCCAAGCCGCCGCCGCGACGGATCACGCTGACCGTCCCGGTGGTGTGTCGCTCCCGGGAGGTCTGGTTCCTCGTCGCCGGCGAGGACAAGGCGGAGGCCGCCGCCGCCGGCATCACCGGCGGTGACGCCGGGCAGTGGCCATGTGCGGCCGTCCACGGCAGCGAGGCGACCGTGTGGTTCCTCGACTCCCCCGCCGCGTCGTCGCTCGATCCCGACGCCGCCCATCCCCTGTGAGGGCGTAGATGGCGCGTTCCACCCGCCTGACGGTCGAGGACTGGGTCAACGCGGCGTTCGATCTGCTCGTCGCCGAGGGCGTCGCCGGGGTCAAGATCTCCCGGTTGTGCGAGCAACTCGGTGTCACCAAGGGCAGCTTCTACTGGCACTTCACCGACATCGACGCGCTCATGGTCGCCGTCGCGCATCGATGGCAGGAACTGCAGGCCGCGAACATGGCGCGGGTCACCGAGCTGGGCTCGCTGCCACCGGCCGAGCGGATCGTCGCCATGGCCGGCACGCTGTTCGACGAGCGGGTCCGCGCGGTCGAGGTCGCGATGCGTGAATGGGCGCGCAGCGACGCCACGGTCGCCGATGCCGTGCGCGCGATGGACCGCCTCGTCGTGACCATGGTCCGCGACGCCCTCATCGAATCGGGATTCGACCAGCGGACGGCCGAGGTCCGCGCGGCGGCACTGCTGTTCGCCGGCATCGGATTCCTGCACAACCGCGATGCCCTCGGGCCGCTGCACGCCGACGAACTGCACGAGGTGTTCGCGGTCTTCACCGCCCGCTGAACCCCGAACCGCTACCCGCTGTTGCGCAGCGCTGTGGCGAGGCCGTTCATGGTGAGTTGGATCCCGCGCCGGACCTGCGGTGAGTCGTCGCCGGCACGGAAACGGCGCAGCAGTTCGAGCTGCAGAAGGTTGAGCGGCTCGAGGTAGGGGAACCGGTTGAACACCGAGCGGGCCAACGACGGGTTGTCGGCCAGCAGGTCGTCGGACTCGGTGATCGCGAAGTACATCGCGGTCGTGCGGCGGTGCTCGTCGACGATCATGCCGAATACCCGCGCACGCAGCTCCTCGTCGGCCACGAGGTGTGAATACCGTTCGGCGAGACCGAGATCGGACTTCGCGAGCACCTGCGCCATGTTCGACATGACCGTCCGGAAGAACGGCCACTGCCGGTAGTAGCCGCGCAGTGTCTCGAGACGCCCGTCGTCACCGTCGATCCACTCCTCGAACGCCGAACCCGTCCCGTACCAACCCGGAAGCATCACACGACACTGCGTCCACGACAGCACCCACGGGATCGCACGCAGGTCCGAGATCTTCTCGGTCTGCTTGCGCGAGGCCGGTCGGCTGCCGATGTTGAGCGCACCGATCTCCGAAAGCGGCGTCGAGGAGGTGAAGTACTCGACGAATCCGGGGGTGTCGTGGACCAGCGCGCTGTACGCCGACCGTGCGCGCGCGGCGAGGTCGTCGAGGATCTCGTAGGCGCCGTCGGCGGCGTCACCGAGCCCCTCGGTGTCGAGCAGGGTCGACTCGATGGTGGCGGCGAGCAGTGTCTCGAGGTTCCGACGCGCCAGCACCGGCTCGGCGTATTTGGCCGCGATGACCTCACCCTGCTCGGTGATGCGCAGCGACCCCTGTACGGCGCCGGGCGGCTGCGCGAGGATCGCGTCGTAGCTCGGGCCACCGCCGCGACCGACGGTGCCGCCGCGGCCGTGGAACAACCGCAGGCGGATACCCGCCTTCTCGGCGGCCTCCACGAGGTCGAGCTCGGCGCGGTAGAGAGCCCAGTTCGCGGCGAGGTAGCCGCCGTCCTTGTTGGAGTCGGAGTAGCCCAGCATGATCTCCTGGATGTCGCCCTGCGCGGCGACGAGATCGCGGTAGAGCGGCACGTCGAGCACGGCGAGCAGGGTCGCCGCGCCCTGCTGCAGATCCTCGATGGTCTCGAACAGCGGCACCACGCGCACCGAACAGCGGGGCCCCTGCTCCGCCGACCCCGGGTCGAACAGTCCGGCTTCCTTGAGCATGATCATCGCCTCGAGCATGTCGCTGACCGAGGTGCACATGCTGATGATGTAGTTGGGGACTGCTTCGGGTCCGTAGTCGGCGACGGCTTTCGCGCCCGCGGTGACGATGGCGAGCTCCTTCGCGGCGAGCTCACCGAGCTCCGCGCCGGGACGGATGAGGGGTCGACGGTCCGAGAGCTCACGGACGAGCAGTTCTACGCGCGCGGGCTCGTCGAGGCCCGCGTAGTCGTCGTGGACACCGGCCCACGCCAACAGCTCGCCCACGACCTCCTCGTGGATGTCGGAGTTCTGCCGCATGTCGAGCCCGGAGAGGTGGAACCCGAACGTGCGCACCGCTTCCCGCAGGGTCAGGAGCCGGTCGTCGGCGAGCGCCGAATCGCGGTTGTCACGGAGCGAGGCGTCGATCACGTCGAGATCGGCGAGCAGGTCGGCGGCCACCGCGTAGGGCTCGGCGGCGGTGTCGACGAAGGAGTCGGCCAACGGCGCGACCTCGTCGCCGAACCGGTGCCGGGCGGTCGCCAGCAGGCGGGAACGGATGTGGCGCAGCGCGAGACGGTAGGGCTCGTCGGTCGCGACGTCCCCCTCCTCGCCGCCACCGAGTTCGATGACCGCGTCGCTGACCGTGACCAGGCGCGACGACATGCTCAGTTCCTGGGCGAGGGTCGTCAACTGCTCGAGGTGGTGGGTGAGGGCCGTCTGGGCGGCGCGGCCGGTCGCCATCGCGACGATCCGGTCGGTGACGAACGGGTTCCCGTCACGGTCGCCGCCGATCCAGGAGCCCATCCGCAGGATCGGGTCGTCACCGAGACCGGCGTCGGGGTACCGGGTGCGCAGATCGGCCCGCAACGATGCGTTGATCGCGGGGATCACCTCGAAGAACGCCGCGTCGTAGTAGCGCAGCCCGACCTCGATCTCGTCCTCGATGCGCAGTCGCTCGAGTCGGATGAGGGCCGTCTGCCACAGCGTCAGGATCTGTCGCCGCAGTCCGGCGACCACCTCGTCGTCCTCGGCGGGCGTCAGCTCGGTGCGACCACGGAAACGCATGAGGTCGGTGATGCGGCGCTGGGTCTCGAACACCGTCCGGCGTCGGGTCTCGGTGGGGTGCGCGGTGATGACGGGGACCACCACGGCGTCGGCCAGTGCCTTGCCCACGGCGGCGTCGTCGAGACCGGCGGCGTCGAGTTTGGCGTGGGTGGCCGCGAGACTGCTCGCCACCGGAGGATCCCCGGCGCGGACGTGGACGGCGCGTCGCCGCTCGCGGTGGATGTCCTCGGCGAGATTCGCCAGCAGCGCGAAGTGGCTGAACGCCCGGATCACCGGGATCGCCTCGGAGACATCGACGCCCGAGAGGGTGTCGGCGAGCTCACCGCGGTCGATCTCGGACCTGCGGACACGGAACGACTCGACGCGCGCGCGCTCGACCAGGTCGAAGATCTCGGTGCCGGCGTGTTCGCGGACGATGTCGCCGAGCAGTCCGCCGAGCAGGCGGATGTCCTCGCGCAGGGGTTCGGTGGCCGCGCGGCCGGTGGCGGTCGAGGTGACCGGTGCGTCCGACGGCGCAGCGAAGGTCTCGGAGGGGGTGGTCGACTCGGGACCGCTTGAGGCCCTGCCCTGTTCCGCCATCGCGGACTGTTCCGTCATCCCACCAGTATCGCGCGTCCCGCCTGCGACGGCAGGCCGAGTGGCGCGTCGTGGGTCAGGAGAGCTTGATGTCCAGGCCGATGCCGAGGATGAAGATGAACCAGATGATGCCGACGAAGATCGTCAGGCGGTCCAGGTTGCGCTCGACGACGCTCGATCCGGACAGGCTCGACTGGACGCCGCCACCGAAGAGCGACGACAGGCCGCCGCCCTTGCCGCGGTGCAGCAGCACGAGGACCACCATGAGAACACTGGTGATCACCAATCCGATGTCCAAGACGAGCTTCACTGCCGAGGGTCCTTTGGTCGTCACGCGAGCACGGCGGATGCCGCGAACGCAATGGGAGTCTACGTGGTGATCGGCCCCGATCAGGGCAGGGGCCCACCGGCGGCGATCGCCGAGAGGGTCGCGAACTCGTCGGACTTGAGCGACGCACCGCCCACGAGGGCACCGTCGACATCGGTCTGACCGACGATCTCACCGACGTTCTTCGAGCTCACCGAGCCGCCGTAGAGGACCCGCACCGATGCCGCGACCTCGGCGTCGGCCAGTTCGGCGAGCGTCGAACGGATCGCCGCGCACACCTCCTGGGCGTCGGCCGCACTCGCCACCCGGCCGGTTCCGATGGCCCACACCGGTTCGTAGGCGATGACGACCTTCGCGATCTGCTCGGCGGTCAACCCGGCCAGTGAACCCTTGAGCTGCTCCACGTTGTACGAGACGTGATCGCCGGCCTCGCGGATCTCGAGCCCCTCGCCGATGCACACGATCGGCGTGAGGCCGTGGCGCAGCGCGGCCGTGGTCTTGCCGAGGACGACCTCGTCGGTCTCGGCGTGCAGGGTGCGACGCTCGGAGTGCCCGACCACCACGTAGGTGCACCCGAGCTTCGCGAGGAACGCGCCACTGATCTCACCGGTGTAGGCGCCCGAATCGTGCTGCGAGAGGTCCTGCGCCCCGTAGGTCAGCAACAGCTTGTCGCCGTCGATGACGGTCTGCACGCTCCGGATGTCGGTGAACGGCGGGATGACGGTGACGTCGACCTTGTCGAAGTACTTCGCGGGCAGCGCGAACGCGATCTTCTGCACCAGGGCGATGGCCTCGAGGTGGTTGAGATTGCACTTCCAGTTGCCGGCGATGAGCGGCTTGCGGGTGGCCACGATCGGGTCAGTCCTCCAGAACTTTCAGCCCCGGCAGCTCTTTGCCTTCGAGGTACTCCAGCGATGCGCCACCGCCGGTCGAGATGTGCGAGAACGCCTCGTCGGCGAGACCGAGATGGCGCACCGCGGCGGCCGAGTCGCCGCCACCGACCACGCTGAACGCGCCGTCGGCGGTGGCTGCGGCGATGGCCTCGGCCACACCGCGGGTACCCGCGGCGAACTTGTCGAACTCGAACACACCCGACGGGCCGTTCCAGAAGATCGTCTGGGCGCCCGAGAGCACCGCGGCGAACCGCTTGACCGATTCCGGCCCGATGTCGAGACCCATCCAGCCGTCCGGGATGTCCTGCACGGCAACGGTCTTCGCCTCGGCGTCGGCCGAGAACGAATCGCCGATGACCACGTCGACGGGCAGGTGGATCACATCGCCGAATCGCTCGAGGAGGTCTTTGCAGACCCCCACCTGATCGTCCTGCAGAAGCGAGTTGCCGACCGAGAGCCCCTGGGCGACCAGGAACGTGAACGCCATGCCGCCGCCGATGACGAGTGTGTCGACCTTCGGTGCGAGGGCCTCGATGACCCCGAGCTTGTCGGACACCTTCGACCCGCCCAGGACGACGGCGTACGGACGGGCCACCTCGGCGGCGAGCTTCTCGAGAACCTTCACCTCGGACTCGACGAGCCCACCGGCGTAGTGCGGCAGGAGCTTCGCGACGTCGTACACCGATGCCTGCTCGCGGTGGACGACACCGAAACCGTCGGAGACGAACGCGCCGTCGTCGCCGACGAGCTCGACGAGCGCCTCGGCGAGCTTCCCCCGCTCTGCGGGGTCCTTCGAGGTCTCCCGCGGGTCGAACCGGATGTTCTCCAGCAGAAGCACATCACCGTCGGTGAGTCCCTCGGCCCGAGCCAGCGCATCGGTACCGACGACGTCGGAGGCGAGCTGGACGTTGCGTCCGAGCTCCTCTCCGAGCCGTGTGGCGACAGGTCCGAGCGAGAACGCCGGGTCGGGCGCGCCCTTCGGGCGTCCCAGGTGCGCGGTCACGATCACCGACGCGCCCGCGTCGGCCAGCGCCGCGATCGTCGGTGCCGAGGCGATGATGCGCCCGGCGTCGGTGATCGTGGTGCCGTCCAGCGGGACGTTGAGGTCCGACCGCACCAGCACGGTGCGCCCGGACACCCCGGAGTCGAGCAGATCTTTCAGCGATGCGAGTGCCATGAGTGGGATCCGGCCGACCTGTCAGAGCGACTTGCCGACGAGACCGATGAGGTCCACGAGACGGTTGGAGTAGCCCCACTCGTTGTCGTACCAGGACACGACCTTGGCCTGATCGTCGATGACCTTGGTCAGACCGGCGTCGAACAGCGAGCTGTGCGGGTCGGTGACGATGTCCGACGACACGATCGGCGCGTCGTAGTACTTGAGGATGCCCTTGAGCGGTCCCTCGGCGGCGGCCTTCATGGCGGCGTTGATCTCGTCGACCGTGGCGGCCTTGCGCAGGTGCGCGGTGAGGTCGGTGACCGAGCCGGTGGGGATCGGCACACGCAGCGCGTAGCCGTCGAGCTTGCCCTTCAGCTCGGGCAGCACGAGGCCGATGGCCTTGGCGGCACCGGTGGAGGTGGGGACGACGTTGATGGCGGCGGCGCGGGCGCGACGCAGGTCGGCGTGCGGGCCGTCCTGCAGGTTCTGATCCTGGGTGTAGGCGTGGATCGTGGTCATCAGGCCCTTGACGATGCCGAACTCGTCGTTGAGGACCTTGGCCAGCGGGCCGAGGCAGTTCGTGGTGCACGAGGCGTTGGAGATGATGTTCTGGCTGCCGTCGTACTTGTCGTCGTTGACGCCCATCACGATGGTGATGTCCTCGTCGGAGGCGGGCGCGGAGATGATGACCTTCTTGGCGCCGGCATCGAGGTGGCCCTGGGCCTTGTCACGCTTGGTGAAGATGCCGGTCGACTCGACCACCACGTCGACCCCGAGGTCGCCCCACGGGAGGGCTGCGGGGCCCTCCTTGACCGACAGGCTCTTCAGCTTCTGGTCACCGATGACGATGGTGTCCTCGCCCTCGAGCGACACGTCGGCGTCGAGGCGACCGAGGATCGAGTCGAACTTCAGCAGGTGCGCCAGTGTGGCGTTGTCGGTCAGGTCGTTGACGGCGACGATCTCGATGTCGGTGGTGCCCAGCGCTTTCTGCGCTGCGACGGCACGGAAGAAGTTGCGGCCGATGCGGCCGAATCCGTTGACGCCTACCCGAACGGTCACAATGTGCTCCTTGCTTGTGGAGATGGAGTCGATCACTACGGTGACCCAAGCCTAAACGGAGCCCGCTCACGCGGCGCCGCCAGGCCGGATCGTCAGGCCTCGTCGAGCAGTTCCGACGTCACGGCCGACTCGGTGTCGGGGATGCCGTCGGTGCGTGCCTTCTTGTCGGCCATGGACAGCAGTCGGCGGATGCGGCCGGCGACCGCGTCCTTCGTCATCGGCGGATCGGCGAGCTGGCCGAGTTCCTCGAGCGAGGCCTGGCGGTGCTGCACCCGTAGCCGGCCCGCGTTGAGCAGGTGGTCGGGAACGGTGTCGCCGAGGATGTCGAGGGCACGTTCCACTCGGGCTGCTGCGGCGACCGCCGCGCGAGCCGACCGACGCAGGTTCGCGTCGTCGAAGTTGGCGAGCCGGTTCGCGGTGGCGCGGACCTCGCGGCGCATCCGGCGTTCCTCCCACGTGAGCCGTGTGTCCTGCGCGCCCATCCGGGTGAGCAGCGCGCCAATGGCCTCACCGTCACGGATGACGACGCGATCGGCTCCGCGGACCTCGCGGGCCTTGGCGGCCACACCGAGTCGACGGGCCGCGCCGACGAGTGCCAGCGCCGCCTCGGGTCCAGGGCAACTCACCTCGAGAGCCGAGGAACGGCCGGGTTCGGTGAGCGATCCGTGGGCGAGGAAGGCACCGCGCCAGGCCGCCTCGGCGTCGGCGACACCGCCACCGACGACCTGTGCCGGCAGTCCGCGCACCGGACGACCGCGCATGTCGAGGAGGCCCGTCTGGCGGGCGAGGGCCTCGCCGTCCTTGGTGACGCGGACGATGTAGCGGGCGCTCTTGCGGAGTCCGCCGCTGCGCAGGACGTGGACCTCGGAGTTGTAGCCGTAGAGATCGAAGATCTCCTTGCGCAGCCGTCGGGCGACGTTGCCGAGATCGACCTCGGCCTCCACCACCACGCGTCCGGCCACGATGTGGAGTCCGCCGGCGAAACGCAGCAATGCCGACACCTCGGCCCTGCGACAGCTGGTCTGCGTGACCACGAGTCGACTCAGCTCGTCCTTGACGGCTGCTGTCATCGCCACCGGTTGTCGTCCTCCTGCCGGGGTGATCCCCAGATGTGTCGCGTCGGGTTGCGGTGCACGTCGCGACGTCGTCGTGCGGTGCCGGCCTCGCCCAGACGATCATGCCCGGGCCGGTGACTCATCGGGCCCCCGCGTGTCCGGCCGGGCCGTCGGTCCCGTCGACCGCCCCGATAGCGTAGCCACCTCCCGAACCTGCGCACAGCGTATGCACCATGGCCGCCAATTTCTCCGGATCGTGCACATGGGTGCATTCGCGCGCGAGATCCCCGACCCGCAGGTGCGCACCGAACCGTGCGGCCGCCCGTTCAACGTGGTCGCGTTCGCGGCCCGCCGGTGCGGAGCCGACGTCGACGATGACATCGTCGATGCGCAGATCCGAGGCGTGTGCGTGCAGGACGTGCAGATGGCGTTCCACCGAGAAACCACTGGTCTCACCGAGTTCGGGCGCGAGGTTCACGAAGAGCATCCGGCGTGCTTCGGTGGACTTCAAGGCCTGCAACTGATCAGGGATGAGTACGTGCGGGATCACGCTGGAGAACCACGAACCGGGACCCAGGACGACGAGGTCGGCTGCGCTGATCGCCTCGGTGGCCTGTGGGCAGGCGGGTGGGTCGGCGGGGAGCAGGCGCACGCGTCGTACCTTGCCCGGTGTCGTCGCGACCGCGACCTGTCCGGTGATGCTGCGACTGATCCGGGGATCGACCTCGAGGCCCGACACGTCGGCCTCGATGCTCAGCGGCACCGTCGACATCGGCAGGACGCGACCGGTGACCCCGAACAACTCCCCCATCGCGTCGAGCGCGGCCACCGGATCGCCCAACACCTCGGTGAGACCGGCGAGCACCAGATTGCCGACGGGATGTCCGGCCAGGGCGCCACGACCGCCGAATCGGTGCTGCAGCAACGTGACCCACAGTTCCGGGTCGGTCGTGGCGTCACCGTCACCCGGGTGTGCGCCGTCGGCGGCGAGCAGTGCGGCGAACGCCATCCGGAGATCGCCGGGCGGGATCACCGACAACTCCGAGCGCAGCCGACCCGACGAACCGCCGTCGTCGGCCACCGTCACGACGGCGGTGACATCGGTGCTGATGTGACGCATGGCGGTCAGCGTGGCGTACAGACCGTGGCCGCCCCCGAGGGCGACCACCCGGCCGACGTCGACGCCGTCCGTCCTGTGTGTGCCGGTCATTCGCGGCCCAGGTCGCGATGGGCCACACGTGCGTCGAACGCGCGGTTCTCGGCGGCCGTCGGGCCCTGTTCGCCGCGGTCCACCGGGATCGACAACCGACCGCACATCTCGCGCGACATCGCGACGCTGCGGTGTTTGCCGCCGGTGCACCCGATAGCGACGGTCATGTAGCGCTTGCCTTCTCGCTGGTAGCCACGGGCGGTGAGCCGGATGACCTGTTCGAGCGCGGCGAGATACTCCTCGGCGCCCTCCTGTCGGAGGACGTACTGCGACACGGGCTGATCGAGTCCGTTGAGCTCCCGCAGCTCCGGGATCCAGTACGGGTTGGGCAGGAAGCGCACGTCGGCGACCAGGTCGGCGTCGATCGGCAGACCGTATTTGAAGCCGAAGGACTGCAGGGTGATCCGGACGTCGGTCGCGCTGGGCTGGGCGAAGGCGTTGTCGACGATCTCGCGCAGCGCGGTGACCGACAGCGTGGAGGTGTCGACCACGAGGTCGGCCGACTCGGCGACCGTACTCAGCACGGAGCGTTCCCGACCGATTGCCTCGATCAGGGTTCCGTTGTCCTGCAGCGGATGTCGGCGACGCACCTGTTCGAACCGCCGTACCAGGGCGGCGTCGTCGGCGTCGAGGAACAGCAGGCGCGGGCGGTGGCCCGCGGCGGCGAGCTCGCCGCGCAACTCGGCGACCTCACCGGCGAATCGCGCTGCGCCGGCGCGCATCACCATGGCCAGCCGTGTGAGCGCTGGGTCGTCGGAGCGGGCGACCGACACCATGTCGGCGATGAGCGAGGCGGGGACGTTGTCTGCGACGTACCACCCGAGGTCCTCGAGCAGCTTGGCGACCGTGCCGCGACCGGCGCCGGACATACCGGTGACCAACAACACGTCCATCTCGGCGCCGGGACCCACACCTCCGCTCACGACTGCGCTCCTTCGGTGAGGGCCCGTTGGACCGCCAGCGCCGTCGATCGACCGATGCCGGGGACCCCGGAGATCTCCTCCACCGTCGCGCTGCGCAGGTTGGCCACCGACCCGAAATGGGACACCAGCGCCGCCCGGCGGCTCTGACCGAGGCCGGGCACGCCGTCGAGCACCGACGCCGTCATCCGCTTGCTGCGCTTGCTGCGGTGGAACGTGATGGCGAACCGGTGTGCCTCGTCGCGCACCCGCTGCAACAGGAACAGCGCCTCGCTGGTGCGCGGGAAGATCACCGGATCGTCGTCGTCGGGTGTCCACACCTCTTCGAGACGCTTGGCAAGACCCACGACGGCGACGTCGGTGACGCCGAGATCGTCGAGCACGGCCGCGGCCGCACGCACCTGCGGGCCGCCGCCGTCGACGACGAACAGGTTGGGCGGATAGGCGAACCGGCGTGGCCGACCCGTGGCGGGGTCGATCGCGGCCTCGGGCGCCATGTCGCCACCATTCGCCGGATCGACCTCCACCTCGGTGTCGGACAGGGCGGCGGTGCCGGACTCGGCGGTGTCGGGGAGGTGATCGGTGCGGTGACGCAGGAACCGGCGTCGGGTGACCTCGGCAATCGAGGCGACGTCGTCGGAGCGGCCGTCGCCGGCGGCCTCCTTGATCGAGTAGTGCCGGTAGTCGGATTTGCGCGGCAGACCGTCCTCGAACACGACGAGCGAGGCCACCACGTCGGTCCCCTGCACGTGCGAGATGTCGATGCACTCGATGCGAAGCGGCGCGATGTCGAGGCCGAGGGTCTCCTGGATCTCGGTCAACGCCGCCGAGCGGGTGGTGAGGTCACCGGCACGGCGCAGCTTGTGGCGGGTCAGCGCCTCCCCCGCGTTGCGTTCGACGGTCTCCATGAGCGCCTTCTTGTCGCCGCGCTGCGGTACGCGCAGATCGACCGCGGCGCCGCGCAGATCGGACAGCCATCGGGTGAACTCGCCGGCGTCGGGTGGGAGCACGGGAACCAGCACCTCGCGCGGCACCGTGTCGTTGCGGTCCTCACCGCCGGAGCCCTTCACGGTCGCGTTCTGGTCGACCTGCTCGCCGTAGAACTGCGTGAGGAACTGCCCCACCTGTTCGGCGAGATCGGCATCATCGGAATCGCTCCCGGCGCCGCCGGTCATGACGTCCGTGCGCTCGACGACCCAGCCGCGTTCGCCGCGCACCCGCCCGTCGCGCACGTGGAACATCTGCACCGACACCTCGAGCTGATCGGCGACCATGGCTATCACGTCGGCGTCGGTGCCGTCACCGAGGACCACGGCCTGCTTCTCCAGGGCCCGGCGGAGCGCACCGACGTCGTCGCGCAGACGGGCCGCGCGCTCGAAGTCCAGATCGGCTGCGGCGACCGCCATCTGGTTGTCGAGCTGGCGGATCATCTTGTCCGTCTTGCCGGCGAGGAAGTCGCAGAAGTCGTCGACGATCTCGCGGTGCTCGGCGGCACTGACCCGACCGACACACGGTGCGGCACATTTGTCGATGTAGCCGAGCAGGCACGGGCGGTCGATCTGCTTGTGCCGCTTGAACACACCGGCCGAACAGGTGCGCGCGGGGAAGACGCGGGTCAGCAGGTCGAGGGTCTCGCGGATCGCCCAGGCGTGGGCATAGGGCCCGAAGTAGCGGACCCCCTTGCGGCGGGGGCCGCGGTAGACGAACAGCCGCGGGTACTCCTCGTTGAGGGTGACCGCCAGCATCGGGTAGGTCTTGTCGTCGCGGTAGCGGACGTTGAAGCGCGGATCGAACTCCTTGATCCAGTTGTATTCGAGCTGCAGCGCCTCGACCTCGGTGCCCACCACGGTCCACTCGACCGACGCGGCGGTGGTCACCATCTGGCGGGTGCGTGGATGGAGGCCCGACAGGTCGGCGAAGTAGGACGTCAGGCGCTGCCGGAGGCTCTTGGCCTTGCCGACGTAGATCACGCGGCCGTAGGTGTCCCGGAACTTGTAGACCCCCGGCGCCACCGGGATGCTCCCGGGTGCCGGGCGGTAGGTGGTCGGATCGGGCACGGGTCCCAGGTTAGTACGGCGGACCGACGACAGTGGTCCGCGATCGCCTCGCCGGTCGGACGCGTGGCCCTCGGCGAGGGGGTTACGATCACCGGCACGCCAGGACCGACGACAGGTGAGGTGGGCCGATGGCTCCGTTCGTACGCACATCGAGCGCCCCGGGAGGTCCGCGACGACGGACGCCACGTCTCGTCGCCATCGGGGCGGTCGCTGCTCTCACGCTCACCGCCGCCGCGTGTTCCGACGACTCCGGATCGGGGTCGGACAGCGCAGCCGGGACATGTGCGACCGTTCCCAACGGGACACCCGTGGCCGCCGCCGCGTCGGCCGGTGCCGGCCCGAGTCGCGACATCGCCACCAACCCGGAGGTGGCGACCGGCTATCGCACCCAGATGACCCCGGTGCGGACCGGTTCGTTCGCCGTCGCCACGGCCAACCCCCTGTCGACCGAGGCCGCGTGCGAGGTCGTCCGTGACGGTGGTACCGCCGCCGACGCGCTCGTCGCCGCCCAGGCGGTCCTCGGTCTGGTCGAACCGCAGGCGACCGGGATCGCAGGCGGTGCGTTCCTCATGTACTACGACGCGACGACGAAGTCGGTCCAGGCCTACGACGGTCGCGAGACGGCACCCGCGGCCGCCACCGGCGACTATCTCCGGTACATCAGCGCGACCGACCGGCGTGCCCCGATCCCGTCGGCGCGGGCCAGCGGCCGCTCGATCGGGACCCCCGGCGTCCTGCGGATGCTCGAGATGGCCCACGCCGACCACGGCGCGAAGAAGTGGCGCGATCTGTTCGAGTCCGCGATCACACTGTCCGACAACGGCTTCCGGATCAGCCCACGGATGGCGGCCGCGATCGCCGACAGCCGGGCCGACCTCACGGCCGATCCCGATGCCCGCGCATACTTCCTCAACCCCGACGGCAGCGCCAAGACGGCGGGGACCGTTCTCACCAACCCGGCCTACGCGAAGACGTTGGGCGCGATCGCCACCGACGGTCCCGACGCGTTCTACACCGGCGCCATCGCACGCGACGTGGTCGACAAGATCGGTTCCACGACCGGCGGGATGACGCCCGGACTGACCACCACCGCCGATCTCGCGGCCTACCGGGCGAAGAAGCGCGAGGCGCTGTGCACCCCGTATCGCGGTCGGGTGTTGTGTGGCATGCCGGCACCGTCGTCGGGCGGGATCGCCGTGGCCTCGACCATGGGCATACTGTCGAACTTCGATCTCGCCGCGCTTGGTCCACGCGCGGTGGACCGCAACGGGGGCGTGCCGCAGGCCCAGGCGGTGCACCTCATCTCCGAGGCCGAGCGTCTGGCCTACGCCGATCGCGACAAATACGTCGCCGACACCGACTTCGTTCCCCTGCCGGGGAATTCGCCCGCGGCGCTGACCGACCCGGCGTACCTGACCAAGCGCGCCGCCCTGATCGACCCGAACCGCTCGATGGGCACGGCGCGGGCCGGGGATTTCGGGCCCGTCCCGTCCGGTGTCGTCACCACACCCGAACACGGGACCAGTCAGATCGTCGTGATCGACAAGAAAGGCGACGCGGCGTCGATGACCACCACCGTCGAGTCCGCGTTCGGCTCGTTCCACTTCGTCGACGGTTTCGTGCTCAACAACCAGCTCACGGACTTCTCGGCGCAACCGACCGACGCCACGGGTGCCCCGGTCGCCAATCGGGTCGCAGCCGGGAAACGACCCCGCAGCTCCATGTCGCCGACCCTGGTGTTCGACGGCGCCGGCAATGGGTCCCGCGGCGATCTGATGGCCGCGCTGGGGTCGCCGGGTGGTTCGGTCATCATCCAGCTCGTCGTGAAAACGCTGGTGTCGCTGCTCGACTGGGGCCTCGATCCGCAGCAGGCGGTGTCGGGTGTCGATTTCGGCGCCGCCAACACCCCGGTGACGAACGTGGGCGGGGAGCACCCCGCCATCGACGCCGCCGACAACGGCGACCGCGACCCGCTGGTCACCGAACTACGCCGCAAGGGTCATCAGGTCTCGGTGGCCGATCAGTCCTCGGGACTCGCCGCCGTCGTCCGCGACGGGAAGGGCTGGATCGGCGGCGCCGACCCCCGCCGCGAGGGTGAGGTCATGGGCGACCCCCGCTGACCCACCCGGTTGCTGACGGTGTGGAGCCGTCTTCGACGAAGGAAACGACTGACCCCGGTGCTGACCGTATGGAAACCGTTGTCGAGTGTGCTGACCACGCACAGTGAGGTCCGTACGGAACGACGCACACTCGGCGTCGGGCTTCCGCACTGTCGGCGGCACTTCTCGACGAAAGACAGGCCGCTGACGGTGCGGAAACGCCGCATCGAGTGTGCGCTGCCGATCACGCCGCCGGCCGTTCTGTGCCGAGCACACTCGATGGTCGCTTCCACACAGTCAGCCAACAGACTTCGCCACCCAGAAGCCGAACACGGGCCTGCTCAGGTGCGGTAGCGGTCGTGCAGTTCGCGGAAGATGTCCATGGCCTGTACGGCGCGGATGCCGTCGTTGGCCTGGATGGCCATCACCGGGACGTGTTCGAAGGCGGGGAGTTCGAGGCGGGCCCAATGACCCTTGTCCGGGTACCAGATGCCCTCGACGTCTGGCCATTCGAACAGCCTCTCGCCGAGGATGTTCCGCACCTCGACGCCGGCGGCGCCGACCCGCAGTCGGGGCCGGGTGAGCGTCATGATGGCACCGCCGAGAACGACGCCGATCATCGCGAGGCCCACCTGGTCGGTGACGCGGAAGCGGACCCCGGTGTCGGACACCCGCAACAGGATGCCGACGACGACGTGGGCGATGACGAACAGCGCCGCGACGACCGTGGCCCAGCGCGGCGTGCGGACCGCGCGGTACGTCAGATCCCACTCGACGGTTCCGGTGGTCGGGGGCACGGAACGGGTCACCGGGCGTCGAGGCGCGAGAGTTCGCGCAGGGTGATCGCCGAGGCGAGCGCCGCTGTCGTCGCCTGTGCTCCCTTGTCCTCCCCGGAGTCGGGCAGACCGGCCCGCGCCAGCGCCTGTTCCTCGGTGAGGACCGTCAACACGCCGTTGCCGACCGGCGTGCTCTCGTCGAGCGACACCCGCGTCAGGCCGGCGGTGACGGCATCGCACACGTACTCGAAGTGCGGTGTCTCGCCGCGGATCACGACACCGAGCGCAACGACGGCATCGTGGGTGCGGGCCAACGCCTGCACCACCACGGGCAGCTCGATGGCGCCCGCGACCCGCACGACGGTGGGCTCGGGGATGTCGGCGTCGGCGGCGACACGCAGCGCACCGTCGAGCAGCGCGGTGCATATCTGCTCGTGCCACTGCGAGGCGGCGATGGCCAGGGTCAGCCCCGTCGCGGCGCCGAGTTCGACGACCGGTTCACCCGCGCCGCTCATGCGCCGGCCCCGCCGCTGACTCCGGTGTGGTCGTCGAGGCCGATGAGATCGTGGCCCATGCGATCACGCTTGGTCCGCAGGTATCGCAGGTTCTCGGGGTTGGGGCGCACCGGCATCGGGACGCGCTCGGTGATCTGCAGTCCGTAGCCGTCGAGACCGACCCGCTTGGCGGGGTTGTTGGTCAGCAACCGCATCGACGTGACGCCGAGGTCGGTGAGGATCTGCGCGCCGAGACCGTAGTCGCGGGCGTCGGCGGGCAACCCGAGTTCGAGGTTGGCGTCGACGGTGTCGGCGCCGCTGTCCTGGAGTTGGTAGGCCTGCAGCTTGTGCAGCAGGCCGATCCCCCGGCCCTCGTGTCCTCGCATGTAGAGGACGATTCCGCGGCCCTCCGCGGCGACCATCTCCATGGCGGCGTCGAGTTGCGGCCCGCAGTCGCACCGCAGGGATCCGAAGACGTCGCCGGTGAGGCATTCCGAGTGCACCCGCACCAGGACGTCGGCCCCGGCACCGTCGGGACCGGGGATGTCACCGAGGACGAGGGCGACGTGCTCGACCTCGTCGTAGATGCTGGTGTAACCGACGGCGCGGAACGTGCCGTGGTCGGTCGGGATGCGGGCGTCGGCGACCCGGACGACGTGCTTCTCGTGGCGTCGACGCCACGAGATCATGTCGGCGATCGAGATCAGCGCGAGGCCGTGTTCGTCGGCGAACGTGCGCAGTTCGTCGGTCTGGGCCATGTGGCCCTCGTCCTTCTGGCTCACGATCTCGCAGATCACGCCGGCCGGGGTGAGTCCGGCCATGCGGGCCAGGTCGACCGCGGCCTCGGTGTGGCCGGGTCGACGCAGCACGCCGCCCTCCTTGGCGCGCAGTGGCACGACGTGTCCGGGGCGGGTGAAGTCGTTGGCGGTGCTCTCCGGGCGGGCGAGCAGACGCATGGTGGCCGCGCGGTCCGACGCACTGATACCGGTGCCGATGCCCTCGCGTGCGTCGACGGTGACGGTGTAGGCCGTCCCGTGCTTGTCCTGGTTCATGGTGTACATCGGCGGCAGGCCGAGACGGTCGCAGTCGGCGCCGTCGAGCGGGACGCAGAGGTACCCCGAGGTGTAGCGCACCATGAACGCGACGAGTTCCGGGGTCGCCTTCTCGGCGGCGAAGATGAGGTCGCCCTCGTTCTCGCGGTCCTCGTCGTCGACCACGACGACGGCCTTGCCCGCGGCGATGTCGGCGATCGCGCGTTCGACGGTGTCGAAGCGGTTCGTGCGGACGGGATCGAGCTGTGTCATGACGAGACCTCGTTGTTCTCCGGAAGGCTCTCCGGGTGGCGGGTGCCGGGTGCGGCCGGGGTGGCCAGGCGTTCCACGTATTTGGCGATGACGTCGACCTCGAGGTTGACCGTGGCGCCGTCGGTGAGGGTGCCGAGGGTCGTGACCTCGAGGGTGGTGGGGATCAGGGAGATCTCGAACCATGCGTCCGCGGCGTCGACGGAGGCGATCGAGGAGACGGTCAGGGAGACGCCGTCGACGGTGATCGACCCCTTCTCGACGATGTAGCGCGCCACCGTGGGATCGATGGCGATGCGGATGACCGTCCAGTTCTCCGACGGTGAGATCGACGCGACGGTCCCGGTGCCGTCGACGTGGCCCTGGACGATGTGTCCACCGAACCGACCACCGGCGGCCATGGCGCGCTCGAGGTTGACCGGCGCGCCGGCGCCGAGGGAGGCCAAAGAGGAACGGTTCAGGGTCTCGGCCATGACGTCGACGGTGAACTCGCCCGCGTCGGGGGCACCGACCACGGTCAGACAGACGCCGTTGACGCAGATGGAATCCCCGGGCCCGGCGTCGCTGGTCACGAGCGGGCCGCGGACGGTGAAACGTGCAGCGTCGGCGAGATCATCACGAGACACAACCGTGCCGCGCTCCTCGACTATTCCGGTGAACACGTGCGCTCCTGTCGGTCGATCGACCCAGGGCGGCACGACCGCGGTCGACGACGACCGCGGGGGTTCTCTCTCATCCGGACTGTGACCGTCGGCTCCGGGTTCACACCGGAATCTGCTGACCCCGTCCGCACTGATCGTTGATCGGTGCGAGCGGGCGCTCGCGGGCTCGACGATCTCTCGTCATCACCGCCGGTGGGGAATTACACCCCGCCCTGAGAACTCTGATTTCGACGCTAGCACAGCACGGGGGTTCCACCCTGCCCGCGATGGGCGAAAAGCCCCGGTCAGACGGTTGGCGCCAGGGTGATCAGAAGGTCGTCGCCCAGGATCTCGACCGATTCGCGGGTGAATCGGTGGGCCTGGGCGAGGGTGGCGACCGAGGCGTCGAGGACCGCGGCGGCACCGGCGCCGAGCACGGTGGGTGCGAGGTAGGCCTGCACGCGATCGACGAGTCCGACGGCCAGAAAGGCGCCGAGCACGGTGGGGCCGCCCTCCACCAGCAGGGACAGGGCGTCGCCGGCGGCGGCGACGGCCTCGGCGGGGTCGTGGGACGCCACGTGCAGCGTCGTCGCCTCGGGGCCGAGGATGCGGGCCCCGTCCGGCAGCGGCCGACGGCCGAGGACGATCCGTGTCGGTTGGTGTCCCCGCAGCGATCCGTCGGCGTGGCGGGCGGTGAGAGCGGGATCGTCGGTGGCGACCGTCCCGGACCCGACGACGATCGCGTCGAGGCGGGCACGGTCGCGGTGCACCCGCTCGCGCGCGACGTCGCCGGTGATCCACCGGCTGGTCCCGTCGGGTGCGGCGATCCGGCCGTCGAGGGTCGCCGCGAACTTCGCGGTGACCAGGGGGCGGCCCGTGCGCAGTCGGAACAGCCACGCGCGCAACGGATCGGCGGCGACGTCGTCGGCGAGGACGCCGCCGACCACCTCGACCCCGGCCGCGCGCAGTGTCGCCGCTCCCCCGGCGGCCACCGGGTTGGGGTCGGAGACCGCGTAGACCACGCGGGTGATCCCCGCCGCGATGAGGGCTGCGGTGCACGGCCCGGTGCGGCCGGTGTGATCGCACGGCTCGAGGGTGACGACGGCAGTCGCTCCCCGGGCGCGGTCACCGGCCGCGGCCAGGGCGACCACCTCGGCGTGCGGTCCGCCCGCGGGGGCGGTGCTGCCGACCCCGACCACGACCCCTGCGCGGTCGACGACCACCGCGCCGACCGGGGGGTTCGGGGTGCTGATCCCGCGCGCGGACTGCGACGCGTCGATCGCCGCACGCATCGCCGCCTCGTCGGTCGCGACCCTCTCGGAGGTCATCGACGTGGGTCAGCCACGGGCCGCGAGGGCCTGCGCGCGCAACTTCTCCACGGCCTCGGCGGGGTCGTCGGCCCCGTAGACGGCCGAGCCGGCCACGAAGCAGTCGACGCCGGCCTCGGCGGCCTCGGCGATGGTGTCGGCGTTGATGCCGCCGTCGATCTCGACCAGCAGTCGCAGATCACCGGAGTCGATCCTGGTCCGGATCGTGCGCACCTTGTCCAGGACCTCCGGCATGAAGGACTGTCCCCCGAATCCCGGCTCGACGCTCATCACCAGCAGGGTGTCGAACTCGCGGAGGATCTCCAGATACGGCTCGAGATCGGTGCCCGGTTTGATGCTCAGTCCGGCGAGCGCGCCCGCGGCGCGGATGTCCTTGGCCACCGACACCGGGTCGTCGGTCGCCTCGGCGTGGAAGGTGACGTTGCGGGCGCCGGCCTCGGCGTAGGGCGGCGCCCATCGCTTCGGGTCCTCGATCATGAGGTGGCAGTCGAGCGGGATGTCGGTCGCCTTGAGCAGGCTCTCCACGATGGGCAGACCGAGGGTGAGGTTGGGGACGAAGTGTGCGTCCATCACGTCGACGTGCAACCAGTCGCTGCCGCGCACGGCGTCGGCCTCGGCGGCGAGGTTGGCGAAGTCGGCGGACAGGATCGACGGGGCGATCATGGGCTGATCGGGGCGCTGCGGGGACGACATGGTCTGCAGAGTCTATGCACGCCCCGTCGTGCGTCAGGGACGGGTGAGAGCGGCCAGGAACATCGCGTCGGTGCCCTGGCGATGCGGCCACAGCTGGACGAAGGGGCCGTCGCCGATGTCGGCGACACCGACGAACGGTCGCGCATCGACCACCCGCGCACCGGTGTCGGCGACCACCGATTCGACGACCCCGACGGTCTCGGCGGGGTGCGGTGAGCACGTCGAGTAGACGACGACACCGCCGGGCCGCACCAGTTCCAGTGCTGCGCTGAGCAACTGGCGCTGCAGGGCCACGAGTTCGGGTACGTCGGAGGGCTGTCGGCGCCACCGCGCCTCGGGGCGTCGGCGCAACGATCCGAGACCGGTGCACGGCGCGTCGACCAGCACGCGGTCGTAGCCCGGCGTGAGTCCGCTGCTGCGGCCGTCGGCGACGTGCACGGTGACGGGAAGACCGTCGACCGACTGCCGCACGAGCGTGGCGCGGTGATCGGAGGGTTCGACGGCGTCGAGATGGGCCCCGTCGATGTCGGCGACGGCTCCGACGAGCGCGGCCTTGCCGCCCGGCCCGGCACACAGGTCGAGCCAGCGCCCGGTGTCGGGGCCGTCGATCTCGGCGACGGTGAGCGCCCGGGCCACCAGCTGACTGCCCTCGTCCTGCACACCGGCGAGGTGTTCGCGGACGGCGTCGAGCGCGCCGGGGTCGCCACCGGGCAGGTACACGCAGTAGGGCGAGAACGCGCCGATGTCGCCGCCGGTCGCCGCGGCCAGCTCCTCGGCGCTGATCAGTCCCGGCCGCGCCACGAGATGGACCAGGGGTCGTTCGTCGTCCGCGGCGAGAGCCGCCTGCAGCTCCCCCGCCCGGACCGGGGCGTCGGGTGTGCTCAGCGCCTCGGCGAACACCTCGGCGATCCACCGCGGGTGTGCGTACCGGAAGGCGAGGTGTCCGATGAGGTCGTCGGCCATCGTCGGGGCGAGTTCGTCGGTCCAGAGGTCCTCGTCGCGCTGGGAGATCTTGCGCAGTACCGCGTTGCAGAACCCGGCCGGACCCTGACCGGCCTCGGAACGGATGAGATCCACCGACGTCGAGACCGCGGCGTGGGCGCCGATCCGGGTGCGCAGCAGCTGGTAGGCGCCGAGACGCAGGACGTCGAGGACGGTGCCGTCGATGTCGGCGACGGGCCGGCCGGCGGCCGAGGCGATGATCTCGTCGAGCGTGCCCGCGCTGCGGCAGGTGCCGTAGGCCAGCTCGGTGGCCAACGCGGCGTCGCGCCCGGTGATCTTCCGCTCGCGCAACAGGGCGGGCAGCACGAGGTTGGCGTAGGAGTCGCGTTCACGCACCGCGCGCAGGACGTCGCGGGCCACGGCACGGACCGGGTCGACGGCCTTGTCCCGGATGTGGGCAGGCCGGGTCATGCGAGGACCATCCCGTCGGTGAGGTGGGCACCGCGTGCCCAGTCGGCGGCGGGCATCGGCTTCTTCCCCGGGGGTTGCACGGTGCCGAGTCGAACCGGCGTGGAGCCGGTTCCGACGAAGACGGCCTTCTTGGTGACGAGCAGATGCCCAGGCGGGACCACCGCGGTATCGAACTGTTCGGGGTCGGCGACGGTCACCGGACCGGTCTTGAGTCGCGTCCCGTCGAGTTCGGTCCAGGCACCGGGGGCTGGTGTCGCGGCCCGGATGTGGCGATCGACGATGTGCGCCGGGCGATCCCAGCGGACGCGGGTGTCGGCGACCTCGATCTTGGGGGCCAGGCTCACGCCGTCGGCGGGCTGGGGCACGGCGACCAGCTCGCCGGTCTCGATACCGTCGAGGGTGGAGGTCAGCAGTTGCGCACCGCCGTCGGCCAGGCGCGCGAGCAGGTCCCCACTGGTGTCGGTCGGACGGATCGACTCGGTCATGGTCCCGAAGACGGGTCCCGTGTCGAGCCCGGCCTCGATGCGGAACGTGCTGGCACCCGTCATGACGTCGCCGGCGGCGATGGCCGCCTGGACCGGTGCGGCACCGCGCCACGCCGGGAGCAGCGAGAAGTGCAGGTTGATCCAGCCGTGAGTCGGCAGGTCGAGGAGATCGGGCGGGACGAGCGCGCCGTAGGCGACGACCGCGCAGCAGTCCGGCGACCAGCGGCGCAGGATCTCGTGCGCGTCGTCGTCACGCAGGCGACGCGGGGTGGCCACCTCGACGCCGGCCGCGTCGGCGAGCTCGGCCACCGGCGACCGGGTCACCCTGCGACCGCGACCGGCGACGGCATCGGGACGGGTGAGCACGCCGACGACCTCGTGGTCGGGGGAATCGAGCAGCCGACGCAGCGACGGCACGGCCGGTTCCGGCGTGCCCGCGAAGACGACCCTCACAGGGTCGCGTCGGAGGTCGCGGGGGCGTCGCGCGTGCGGGCGTCCTCGGTGGTGTCGGGGTCGCCCTGGACCCAGGTGGTCGGGTACGAGCCTGGATCGTCGGTCGAGGTGCGCCCCTCGGTGAACCAGGCGCTTCCCCGCACCACCCGCATCGCGGCCTTGCGCACGTCCGGGGCGAGACGCTGCAGGAACAGCACGCCGTCGAGATGGTCGGTCTCGTGCTGGACGCACCGCGCCATGATGTCGTCGACATGCAGCGTCACCGGATCGCCGTGGCGATCGACACCGGTCACGGTGACCTCGGCTGCGCGTGTGGTGTCGGCCTGCACGCCGGGGATCGACAGGCAGCCCTCGGGCCCGGTCTGGGTCTCGGTCCCGACCGCGGTCCACACCGGGTTCACGATGTGACCGCGCTGTCCACCGCAGTCGTAGGTGAACACGCGCGCCCCGACACCGATCTGGGGTGCGGCGAGGCCGGCCCCGTGGTGGCGGTCCATCGTCTCGAGCATGTCGTCGACGAGGCGGTGCAGGTCCGGCCCGAAGTCGGTGACCTCGGTGGCCCGGGTCCGTAGAACGGGATCACCGAACAACCGGATGTCCGCCACCGCCACGTCGTACTCCCTCTCGCCTCGCCGATCGCGCCCGTGTCGGGCCGCTGATCGCCACATGTCCAGGTCACGAGTCTAGGTCGCCTCCGACCCGGCGGGTCGGGCAGGCCGCACGGGTCAGCCGACGGTGGGGGGATCGACCTGGACACGCAGCACCCCGGACTCATGTGTGGAGGTGCGGTGGACCTGGGCGACCCGGATGGCCTCGACCAGTTCGCGACCCCCCGTGCGCGGTACACGCAGCAGCACGCGTTCGATGCGGCCGGTGGCGGTGTCGACCGACCCCGGTCGGTCGGCTCCCGCGGGTGGGCGGGCGTCGCCCGGAAGGTCCACCGGACCCAGGATCTCGGCGGTGTCGGGCAGCGTGACCGAGCGGACGAACTCCCCCACCGTCGACGCCGAGCCGTCCACCGACACCATGGTGACCGCGGGCGGCAACCGGAGCTCGACCCGCTGGCGGACCTCCTCGGCGGCGAACCCGACGGGGTCCCACCGGATCGCGGCCTGCACCACCGCCAGAGACGCGTCGGCGACGACGACCGCGGATCCCGTGTGTGCCACGAGGGTGAGGACCGCGAGCCACCGACGCAGCGTCTGTTCACCGGCGCGCAGGTCGGCGCGGTCGAGCTGCGCCCACGTGTCGAGGAGGATGGCCGCGCCGTAGCCGCCGGGGACCACCGGTTCGGCTCCCGGGGTGGCCACGACGACCCGCGCACCGGACTCGACGGTGTCGACGACGGTGCTCCCCCCCGAGGTCACCACGGGGACGCCGGGGAACGCCTTGCCCAGTTCCTCGGCGGTGCGTCGCGCCCCGGCCGTGAGGGCCCGCAGATGCGTGTCGCCGCATTCGGCGCAGCGGAAGGACGATTCGCCGCGGCCACACCAGCGGCAGGTGATGGCGACCGGTGACCCGTCACGGGGCGAGGTCGGACCGTCGGCGAACATCGGGCCACGACACCGCCGGCACCGGACGCGGGTGCGACACCGTTCGCACGCCAGCGAGGGGTGGTATCCGCGCCGCGGGACGCTGATGAGCACGCCGGTGTCGTCGGCGAGCGCACGGCGGGCGGCGTCGAACCCGATGGCGGGGATGCGGGCCACCCGGGCCATGGGGTCACGCGCGATCTGCCGGTCGTCGTCGCTGATCGCCGCGATGCGCGGCGCACGGTCGCGGACCGTCGCCCGCTCGGCGACGAGATCGTGCATCCACCCGGACTCGACGAGGATCTGGGTCTCGGCGGTGCGCGAGGTGCCCCCGATGACCAGCGCGCATCCCGTCTCGACGGTGCGCAGCACGGCGACCTCGCGGGGATGGGGGTACGGCGCGCGCGGTTCGGCGAGGCTGTCGTCGCCGTCGTCGAAGACCACGATGAGCCCCAGGCGGTGGACCGGGGCGAATCCGGCACTCCGGGTGCCGACGACGACATCGGCCGTTCCCCGCAGCACCCGCAGCCACCGGCGATAGCGGGTCGACGGACCGAGACCGGCCGACAGGGCGACCACCCGGTCTCCCAGTGCGGCACGACAGGCCGACTCGACCCGGTCGAGATCGCGCTGGTCGGGGACGACCACGATCACCCCGTGGCCGCCCCGGACGGCGTGCGTGGCCAGTTCGGCGATCCGGGCCGCCCAGTCCTCCCCCGGCAGCGCCTGCCAGGCGGCACGCCCGGGGCCGCCGGCGCCGATGAGCTCGGTGAACGCCGCAGCCCCGCGATAGGACGACCATCCCGCGGTGTCGGGTGCCCCGGGAACGGGGAGTTCGGTCGCCGGGGGTTCGGCGAGCAGGGTGGGTGCCTGTTCGGTGCGGCCGTGTCGCGGCGGGATCGCCAGGCGCACCACGTCGGTGGTGGTGCCCGCGTAGCGCGCGGCGACGGACCGGCAGAGTGCGAGGAGTTCGGGGGTCAGCACCGGCTCATCGGAGACGACGCGTTCGAGCCATCCCAGGCGGCCCGGGTGGTCGCTGGCCTCGAGCCGGTCGAGGACGAACCCGTCGACGAGGCGGCCGGAGAACCGCACGCGGACACGGGTACCGGGACGCGCGGCGGCGTCCTGCTCGGTGTCGACCTGGTAGTCGAACGGCCGGTCGAGGTGGGCCAGGCCGAGGAGTGGGAGCACCGACGCCACCGGCAGATGAGGCGCAGGGCTGCGGGTGGCAGCGCGTGCGCTCATCGTCCGGTGGCGTCGGGTGTCGTGGTCGCGGTCGTCACGACGGTGTGCACCGCGGGGGTGTCACAGACCGGCGGCGGCCTTCAGCTTGTCGGCGCGGTCGGTGTTCTCCCACGGCAGGTCGACGTCGGTGCGACCGAAGTGGCCGTAGGCCGCGGTCGGGGCGTAGATCGGGCGCAGCAGGTCGAGATCGCGGATGATCGCGCCGGGGCGCAGGTCGAACGTCTCGGTGATGGCCGAACGGATCTTGACCGGGTCGATGGTCTCGGTGCCGAAGGTCTCGACGAACAGACCGACGGGCGCGGCCTTGCCGATGGCGTAGGCCACCTGGACCTCGATGCGCGTGGCGAGACCGGCGGCGACGGCGTTCTTCGCGACCCACCGCATGGCGTAGGCGGCGCTGCGGTCGACCTTCGAGGGATCCTTGCCCGAGAACGCGCCGCCACCGTGGCGGGCCATGCCACCGTAGGTGTCGACGATGATCTTGCGGCCGGTCAGACCGGCGTCACCCATCGGCCCGCCGAGCACGAACTTGCCGGTCGGGTTGACCAGCAGGCGGATGTCGGAGGTGTCGAGATCGGGCAGGTCGAGATCGGCGAGGACCGCGTCGACGACGTTGGTCTTGATGTCCGGGGTCAGCATGTTGACGAGGTCGATGTCGGCGGCGTGCTGCGTCGACAGGACGACGGTGTCGAGCCGGACCGGCTTGTCGCCGTTGTACTCGATGGTGACCTGGGTCTTGCCGTCGGGACGCAGGTACGGCAGCGTGCCGTCCTTGCGGACCTCGGTGAGACGACGCGACAGGCGGTGCGCGAGCGCGATCGGCACCGGCATGAACTCGGGGGTCTCGGAGGTGGCGTAACCGAACATCAGACCCTGGTCGCCCGCGCCCTGCTTGTCGATCTCGTCGGTCTGGCCGTCGACGCGCGCCTCGTAGGCGTTGTCGACGCCCTGGGCGATGTCCGGGGACTGCGCGCCGATCGCGACGTTGACGCCGCACGACGCGCCGTCGAAGCCCTTCGACGACGAGTCGTAACCGATCTCGAGGACCTTGTCGCGCACGATCTTCGGGATGTCGGCGTACGCCGAGGTGGTGACCTCACCGGCGACGTGGACCTGTCCGGTCGTGACCAGGGTCTCGACGGCGACGCGCGAGTGCTTGTCCTGCGAGAGGAGGGCGTCGAGGATCGAGTCGCTGATGGCGTCACAGATCTTGTCTGGGTGACCCTCGGTGACCGATTCGCTGGTGAAGAGCCTGGATGCTCCGGCAGAACTCATCTTTTCCTCTCGAACCTCGCGACGAGGTGCAGTCGTGGTGTGGTTGCTACAGATGTTGTGCAGGCACGCCCGGGCGTGATCTGTCCCCCGTGACAATCGTTCAAGGTACACACCCCCACCGACGGCCGGTGACCTGGCCGGGATGGGCGCGTACCCGTGTCTAGTGCGATCGACTCCCGCCCAGCAGGTCACCGACGGCGTCCAGTATTCGGCTCGCCATGAGTGTTTTCGATCCGAGCGGCAGTGCGGTCTCGCTGCCGGTGGTGGCGAGCAGCCATCCGGTGTTGTCGTCGGTCCCGAAGGCCTTGCCGTCGCCGACGGCGTTGACCACCAGCAGGTCACATCCCTTGCGGGCCAGCTTCGCCCGACCGTGGTCGAGGACCCCGCCCGACGCGTCGCCGGTCTCGGCGGCGAAACCCACGATGACGGTGGTGCCGCCGAGTTCGCCGCGATCGCGGGCGGCGACGATGCCGTGCAGGATGTCGGGGTTGGTGTCGAGCTCGATGGGCGCGGGACCCGACGCGCCCTTCTTGATCTTCGACTCCGCGACGCTCACCGGTCGGAAGTCGGCGACGGCCGCGGCCATGATCACCACGTCGGCGTCGCCTGCGCGCTTGCCGACCTCCTCGGCGAGTTCGGTCGCCGTCACGATCGGCACCACCTCGACGCCGGCGGGTGCGACGAGTTCGGTTGTGGCCCCGGCGATCAGCGTGACCGACGCGCCACGATGGGTGGCCGCGCGCGCCAACGCATACCCCTGCTTGCCGGAACTGCGGTTGCCGAGATAGCGCACCGGGTCGAGGGGTTCACGGGTGCCGCCGGCGGTGATGAGCATCCGCACGCCGGACATGTCGTGCGGCAGGGCGTCGGGGCGCTCGAGGAGGACGTCGCCGAGGAGCCCGATCTCGGTCGGTTCGGGCAGGCGGCCCGGTCCGGAGTCGCGTCCGGTGAGCCGTCCCGAGGCGGGACGCAGGACGATCGCGCCGTGACTGCGCAGGGCGGCGACGTTGGCGACGGTCGCGGGGTGCTCCCACATCTCGGTGTGCATCGCGGGGGCGTAGACCACCGGGCACCGGGCCGTGAGCAGCGTCGCGGTGAGCAGGTCGTCGGCCCGTCCGGACGCGGCGCGCGCCATGAGGTCCGCCGTCGCCGGCGCGACGACCACCAGGTCGGCGCCCTGTCCGATGCGGACGTGCGGGACCTGTTCGACATCGGCAAAGACGTCGGGGGTCACCGGATTGCCGCTGAGTGCCTCGAACGTGGCGGCACCGACGAACTCGAGCGCGGCGCGGGTCGGGATGACACGGACGTCGTGTCCGGCCTCGGTGAAGTGGCGGATGATCGAGCACGCCTTGTAGGCGGCGATACCGCCGCCGACACCGACGACGATGCGCCGCGACGGGCCGCTCCCGGTCATCGGCGTCGACCCGCGTCGCTGTTCGCGATCGACCTACTCGCCTTCGGTGTGCTCGAGCAGGTCGCTGTGGATCTCGCGCATGGCGATCGACAGCGGCTTCTCCTGCAGGCCCGGCTCCACGAGGGGGCCGACGTACTCGAGGATGCCGTCGCCGAGCTGGTTGTAGTAGTCGTTGATCTGGCGTGCGCGCTTGGCCGCGTAGATCACCAGGGCGTACTTCGACGATGCGCGGTCGAGCAGCTCATCGATGGGCGGATTGGTGATACCCAGCGGCGTGTCGTAGGCCGGGGCGTCGACGACGCCTGTCGCTGTGGCGTCGGAGCCGAAGGCTGCACTGCTGGTCGGGATGCTCACGCAAAGTCCTCACTTCGTTGTCGATCGGGCGCATCAGCGGGCAATCGGATGCAAACGCGCTGTTCAGGGGAGTCGGTCGGACACCGCACCATGTGGGTCACACTGCAGACGACCGGGGATCCTCACGCCCGACCAGCAAGGATACCAACTCGCGGGCCACGCGGTCGACTTCGTCGTTGACGATGACGTGGTCGAACTCGTCGGCGATGGCCAGTTCGGCGCGTGCGGTCTGCAGTCGGCGCTCGATCACCTCGGGGCTCTCGGTGCCGCGACCGGTGAGCCGTTCGACCAGCACCTCCCAGCTCGGCGGGGTGAGGAAGACGGTGATGGCGTCGGGGAGGCGGTCGCGCACGGCGTGTGCGCCGGCGATGTCGACCTCCACGAGAACGGGTTTGCCGGCGTCGAGGGCGTCGAGCACGGGGCGGGCGGGGGTCCCGGATCGTTGCAGCCCGCCGTGGATCTCGGCCCACTCGAGCAGATCGCCCGCGGCGATCATGGCGTCGAATCCGTCGGCGCCGACGAAGTGGTAGTCGCGGCCGTCGATCTCGCCGGCTCGCGGGGCGCGGGTGGTGGCCGAGACGCTGAACACCAGGTCGGGCATCAGCTCACGCAGACGCCGCACGACACTGGACTTACCGACGGCGGAGGGGCCGACCAGTACCACCAGTCGACCCCTCCGGTCGTGCGATGCCATCTAGTTCTGATCAGTCCTGATCGAACTTCGCGAGCAGCGCCTTGCGCTGCCGATCGCCCAGGCCGCGCAGACGGCGGGTGGGGGCGATCTCGAGTTCGGTCATGATCTCCTGCGCCTTGACCTTGCCCACCTTGGGCAGGGCCTCCAGCAGTGCGGAGACCTTCATCTTGCCGAGGATCTCGTCGGTCTCGGCATCCTTCAGCACCTGCGTGAGGTTGGTGCCTCCACGCTTGAGCCGCTCCTTGAGCTCGGCGCGCGCCTTGCGAGCGGCAGCTGCCTTCTCCAGAGCAGCAGCGCGCTGCTCAGCGGTCAACTGGGGAAGGGCCACGGGTTCCTCCGTATTCGTAGAACTGGGTCGAGTCGCCACCGGGTGGGCAGCGGGTGCTGTGGTTTGCCACAGCGACTGCGACCGTACCGACGTGAGCTGGGATTTGCGACCCCCACCCCGCCATTTCCGCACTAGAGACCGTGTTGTAGAGGATTTCGCCCCGGTCCGACGCCGCCGGCGCCCCCGGCCGCCCCACGATCGCCGATGTCGGCGAAAACAGCTGCGGGACAGCCTATTCGCGCTCAGCGACGACGCCCGGTCGGTCCGCGGCCGTCGAGGTGCGCATGGGACGTGTGTGACGGGTGGTTCGAACCCGGATCGGTCGTAATCGCTCAGCCCGTCGAGCGTGTCGCTTTGCCCTCGTGAGCTGGGGCGAGAGCGCGGACGGCCTCAGCCGCGCAGGGCGGACTCCAGCGCATCGCGCATCGACTCGGTCGCCGCCACGAGAGCCGCGCGGTCGGGACCGGCGCCGAGGATCTCCCGCGAGACCGCGGGCAGGACCCAGCGGTGTGCGCCGTCGAAGATGCGGGCGACGTCGTCGGGCGTGCCGCCCTGCGCTCCGACGCCCGGCGCCAGGATCGGTCCCCCCAGTGCCTCGAGTGACAGACCGTGCGGACGTGTGGCACCGACGACCACGCCCAGTGCGGCGGGTCCGGAGCTGTTTCGGGCCGCGGCGGCGTCGATCACCGACTGCGCGACGGTGGTACCCAGGGCGTCGGCGAGTTGCAGCGCCGCCCCCTCGGGATTGGAGGTACGGGCGAGGACGAACACCCCGCGGCCCGACTCCGCGGCGGCGTCGAACGCGGGGTCGAGCGACCCGAATCCCAGATAGGGCGAGACGGTGACGGCGTCGGAACACAACGGCGACCGCGGCGACAGCCACGCGTGCGCGTAGGCGGCCATGGTGGACCCGATGTCACCGCGTTTGGCGTCGGAGATGACCAGCGCACCCGCCGCGGTGATCTCGGCGATGGCCTCCTCGAGCACGCCGAACCCGGCCGAACCGAATCGCTCGAACAGGGCCACCTGGGGTTTGATCGCGGCCGCGATCGGCGCCACGGCGCGCACCACGGTCTCGGTGAACGCACGCAGCCCGCCGACGTCGTCGGCGAGGCCCCACGCGGCGAGCAGCCCCGGATGGGGGTCCACACCCACGCACAGACGGCCACGGCGGGCGACGGCGTCGAGGTGGCGGCCTGCGTAGTCGGCTCCCCCGCTGCCCGAGCGACCACCCGGATCGGTCACGAGCTGCGCATCACGCGGTGGCGTTCCTGCAGGGACATCACCCCGATGTCACCGCCCAGTGCGGCCTCGATGCCCTGCACCGCCGCGCCGGCGCCCTGGACGGTGGTGATGCAGGGGATGTTCACCGACACCGCGGCGCTGCGGATCTCGTAGCCGTCCACGCGCGGTCCGGAGTTGCCGAACGGGGTGTTGATGACCATCGAGACCTCTCCGGCCCGGATGGTGTCGACGATGGTCACCGCGCCCTCGGGGAGGTCGGTGTCGGAGTGCTTGAACACCTGTGTGCACGTGATCCCGTTGCGGCGCAACACCTCTGCGGTTCCCTCGGTGGCGAGGATGTGGAAGCCGAGATCGGCGAGGCGCTTCACCGGGAACAACAGGGCCCGCTTGTCCTTGTTCGCGACCGAGACGAAGATGTTGCCCGACAGCGGCAACGAGCCGTAGGCGGCGGTCTGCGACTTCGCGAACGACCGACCGAAGTCGGCGTCGATGCCCATCACCTCGCCGGTCGACTTCATCTCGGGGCTCAGCAGCGAGTCGACGCCGGTGCCGTCGGCGCGACGGAACCGGTTGAACGGCAACACGGCCTCCTTGACCGCGATGGGCGCGCCCACCGGGAGGTCACCGCCGTCACCGGTCGCGGGCAGCACACCGGAGGTGCGCAGCTCGGCGATCGACTCCCCCAGCATGATCCGGGCGCACGCCTTCGCCAGCTGCACCGCGGTCGCCTTCGAGACGAACGGGACCGTGCGGCTGGCCCGCGGGTTGGCCTCGAGGACGTAGAGGATGTCGTCCTTGAGGGCGAACTGTACGTTGAGCAGGCCCTTCACCCCGATGCCGTGAGCCAGCGCCTCCGTCGAGCGCCGCACCGCGGCGACGTCGGTCTTGCCGAGGGCGACCGGGGGCAGAGCGCAGGCCGAGTCGCCGGAGTGGATGCCGGCCTCCTCGATGTGTTCCATGATCCCGCCGATGTACACCTCGGTGCCGTCGCACAGGGCGTCGACGTCGATCTCGACGGCGTCCTCGAGGAACCGGTCGACGAGCACCGGGTGCTCGGGGGTGAGCTCGGTCGCGCGGGAGATGTAGCCCTCGAGCGACGGCTCGTCGTAGACGATCTCCATGCCGCGGCCGCCGAGGACGTACGACGGGCGGACCAGCACCGGGTATCCGATGTCCGCCGCGATGGTGCGGGCCTCGGCGAAGGTGGTGGCCATCCCGTACTTCGCGGCGGGCAGGCCCGCGGCGTCGAGGACCTTGCCGAACTCGCCGCGGTCCTCGGCGAGGTCGATGGCGGCGGGGCTGGTGCCGACGATGGGCAGGCCGGCCTCCTCGAGGCGTCGCGCCAGCCCGAGCGGGGTCTGGCCGCCGAGCTGCACGATCACACCGACGACGGTGCCCGAGGCGGACTCGGCGCGGTACACCTCGACGACGTCCTCAAACGTCAGCGGTTCGAAGTAGAGCCGGTCGGCGGTGTCGTAGTCGGTGGAGACGGTCTCGGGGTTGCAGTTGACCATCACCGTCTCGTAGCCGGCGTCGGTCAGCGTCGTCGCGGCGTGCACGCAGGAGTAGTCGAACTCGATGCCCTGGCCGATGCGGTTGGGACCCGATCCGAGGATCAGGACCTTGCCGCGTTCGGTCTGCGGGGCGATCTCGCTGGTGGCGGCGGGATCGGTCTCGTAGGTCGAGTAGTGGTACGGCGTCTTGGCCTCGAATTCGGCGGCGCAGGTGTCGACGGTCTTGTACACCGGGTTGACGCCGAGGGCGTAGCGATGTGCGGCCACAGCCGCGTCGTCGGCGAAATCGGTGCGCAGAGCCGCGATCTGCCGGTCGGAGAAGCCGTGCGACTTGGCCTCGCGCAGCAGGTCCTCGTCGAGGGTGTCGGCTGTGCGGACCCGTGCGCCCAGCGCACCGATGGCCTCGATCTCGGCCAGGAACCAGGGATCGATCTTCGTCGCGTCGAAGAGCTGTTCCACGGTCGCGCCGAGGTCGAATGCCGCCATGATCCGGTAGAGCCGCCCGTCGCGCGGGGTGGCGATGTCGGCGAGGATCTGCTCGAGCGAGTCGTCGGTGGCCGGGTCGGTCCAGAAACCGCCCGCCTTGGTCTCCATCGACCGCATGACCTTGCCCAGTGCCTCGGCGAAGCTGCGTCCGAGGCTCATGCCCTCGCCCACCGACTTCATGGTGGTCGTCAGGGTGTCGTCGGCGCCGGGGAACTTCTCGAACGCGAACCGCGGTGCCTTCACGACGACGTAGTCGAGGGTGGGCTCGAAGCACGCCGGCGTCTCGCCGGTGATGTCGTTGACGATCTCGTCGAGGGAGTAGCCGACGGCGAGCTTCGCGGCGATCTTCGCGATCGGAAACCCGGTGGCCTTCGACGCCAGCGCCGACGACCGCGACACCCGGGGGTTCATCTCGATGACCACCAGGCGGCCGTCGGCGGGGTCCATCGCGAACTGGATGTTGCACCCGCCGGTGTCGACGCCCACCTCGCGCAGGATGTCGATGGAGAGGTCGCGCATCTTCTGGTATTCGCGGTCGGTGAGCGTCATCGCGGGTGCGACGGTGACCGAGTCGCCGGTGTGGACGCCCACCGGGTCGACGTTCTCGATGGAGCAGACGACCACCACGTTGTCGCGGCCGTCGCGCATCAGCTCGAGCTCGTACTCCTTCCACCCGAGGATGGACTCCTCGATGAGGACGTTGGCCGTCGGCGAGGCCGCCAGGCCACCGCCGGCGATGCGGTTGAGGTCGTTCTCGTCGTAGGCCATGCCCGAACCGAGACCGCCCATGGTGAACGACGGACGCACCACCACCGGGTAGCCGAGTTCGGCGACGGTGTCGTGGCACTCGGCCATCGTGAAACACACACGGGAGCGGGCGCTCTCGCCGCCGACCTTGGCGACGATGTCCTTGAACTTCTGCCGGTCCTCGCCGCGCTGGATCGCGTCGAAGTCGGCGCCGATCAGCTCGATGTCGTACTTGGTGAGGATCCCCTGCTCGTGCAGGGCCACGGCGGTGTTCAGCGCGGTCTGCCCGCCGAGTGTGGCGAGCACGGCGTCGATCGGGTGTCCGGCGTCGCGCTCGGCGATGATCACCTTCTCCACGTACTCCGCGGTGATCGGCTCGACGTAGGTGGCGTCGGCGAACTCCGGGTCGGTCATGATCGTCGCGGGGTTCGAGTTCACCAGGCTCACGCGCAGGCCCTCGGCGCGCAACACGCGGCAGGCCTGGGTACCCGAGTAGTCGAACTCGCACGCCTGGCCGATGACGATGGGACCCGAACCGATCACCAGGACATGGTCGATATCGCTGCGGCGGGGCATCAGGCACGCACTCCTTGCATCACGGTGACGAATCGGTCGAACAGGTATGCGGCGTCGTGGGGACCGGCCGCCGCCTCGGGGTGGTACTGCACGGAGAACGCGCGACCGTCGACGAGCTCGACACCCTCGACGGTGCCGTCGTTGGCGCAGGTGTGGCTCACCCGTCCCCGCCCGAAGTCGGTGTCGAACTCCTCGCCCGCCTCGCCCTCGAGGGCGAAGCCGTGGTTCTGCGCGGTGATCGACACCAGACCGGTGGTGTGGTCGATCACCGGGATGTTGATGCCGCGGTGACCGAACTTCATCTTGTAGGTGTCGCGGCCCAGTGCGCGGCCGAGGATCTGGTTGCCGAAGCAGATGCCCAGCAACGGGATCCGGCGGTCGAGCACGCTGCGGGTCAGCGCGACGGCGTCGTCGGCGGTGGCCGGGTCGCCGGGTCCGTTGGACAGGAACACCCCGTCGGGAGCGAGGTCGGTGACGACCTGCGGATCGACCGACGATCCGAACACGTGCACGCGGACACCGCGCTGCGCGAGCATCCTCGGCGTGTTGGTCTTGATGCCGAGATCGATGGCGGCGACGGTGAACCGGTGTTCCCCGACCGCGTCGACGACGTACTCGGAGTCGGTGCTGACCTCACCGGCCAGGTCGGCGCCGGCCATCGACGGCGCCGAGCGCACCCGGTCGAGCAGCACGTCGGTGTCGGCGAGAGCGTCACCGGAGAAGATGCCCGCGCGCATCGACCCGTGGTCGCGCAGGACGCGGGTCACGGCGCGGGTGTCGATGCCTGCGATCCCGACGACACCCTGCTCGACGAGCGCGTCGTCGAGGGTTCCCGTCGACCGCCAGCTCGACACCCGGCGGGTCGGGTTGCGCACCGCGTATCCGGCCACCCAGATGCGCCCGCCGCGGCTCTCGTCGTCCTCGGTGTTCCAGCCGGTGTTGCCGATCTGGGGGGCCGTGGCGACGACGATCTGCCGGTGGTAGCTGGGGTCGGTGAGGGTTTCCTGGTAACCGGTCATCGCGGTGCAGAACACCGCCTCGCCGAGGGTCTGGCCGGTGGCGCCGAACGCCGTGCCGGTGAACACCTGCCCGTTCTCGAGCACCAACACCGCTGTGGTCATGATCGTTGCTCCTTCGCTGTGTCGGTGGGGTTGTCGTCTGGTCCGTCGGCCGCCGGATCGGGTGTGTCGGTGGTCTTCGGGGGGTCGAGTTCCACCCAGGTCGGATAGACGCTCTTGTCGTCGGCGCGCACACCGGAATCGATCTCGGTCCCCGACGGCAGACGCCAGCGGATCACCAGCACGCCGTCGGCGGTCATCACCTTGCCGGCGAGGCCGCGCTCGGTGCGGACCGCGACGAGCGACTCCCGCGGGATCCAGATGGGGTTCGCGCCGTGCCGGCTGAGCAGGATGCCGTTGTCGAACGCGGAGAACTCCGTCGACGCGCGGTCGCCGTAGTCGCCGACGGCCACCCGGTCCTGCCAGCTCGGTGCGACGGTGGACCCGACGTAGAGCCCGGTGTGCGGACCGAACCGCAGCGCTCCGGGATCGAGCGGGACCTCGGGGAACGCACCGAGCAGATCCTGTTGTCTGCGTGCGCGATTGCGCCATCCGCGCAGCATGAGCGCGATGACCCCCAGCCACGCCAGGACGACGATCGCCACCACCAGCACACCGCTCATCGGTATCGCACCTGTCCGTCGAGCGCGGTCACCCGACCGCGCAGGACTGTCGCGACCACCCGTGCGGGCAGCGTCATCGTGTCGAACGGCGTGTTGGCGCTGAGGCTCGCCAGCGCGCTGCGCGACACCGTCCACTCCGCGTCGGGGTCGACGACGGTGAGGTTGGCCGGCTCGCCGACCGCGATCGGGCGCCCCTGATCGGGGAGACCGACGATCTGTGCGGGTCGCTCGCTGAGAACCCGGGCGACGCCACGCCAGTCGAGGCCGTCGGGCCCCACCACGGTCGCCGCGATCACCGACAGCGCCGTCTGCAGACCGAGCATGCCGGGCCGGGCCTGAGCGAACTCGCAGCACTTGTCCTGCTCGGCGTGCGGTGCGTGGTCGGTGGCGACGCAGTCGATCACACCGTCGACCAGTGCCTGTCGCAGGGCGACACAGTCGCTGCTCTCCCGCAGCGGCGGGTTGACCTTGTTGACCGCGTCGTAGGTCTGCAGGCGGGAGTCGTCGAGGAGCAGATGGTGCGGCGTCACCTCCGCGGTGATCGCGATGCCCTGCGCCTTGGCCCACCGCAACAGTTCGACGGTGCCCGCGGTCGACGCGTGGCAGATGTGCACCCGCGCACCGGCGTCACGGGCGAGGATCGCGTCGCGGGCGACGATCGACTCCTCCGCCGAACGTGGCCAGCCGGCCAGACCCAGGCGGGCCGCGGTGGGCCCCTCGTGGGCGATGGCACCGACGGTCAGTCGTGGTTCCTCGGCGTGCTGGGCGATGAGGACCCCGAGTCCGCTCGCGTACTCCAGGGCGCGGCGCATGAGCAGCGGATCGTGGACGCACTTGCCGTCGTCGGAGAACATCTTGACCTGCGCGACACCGTCGGCCATCGCGCCCAGTTCGGCGAGGTGGGTGCCCTCGAGGCCCACGGTCACCGCACCGACGGGGTGGACGTCGACGAGACCGACCTTCTGACCGCGTGTCCACACGTGGTCGGTGAGCACGGCCGAGTCGGCGACCGGATCGGTGTTGGCCATGGCGAACACCGCGGTGTAACCGCCGAGAGCTGCTGCCGCCGAACCGGTCTCGATGGTCTCGGTGTCCTCGCGACCGGGCTCGCGCAGGTGGGTGTGCAGGTCGACGAAGCCCGGCAGCAGCACACCACCGTGGCCGTCGACCCTCTCGACCCCGTCGGCCGAGAGGTCGGTGCCGATCTCGGTGATCACGCCGTCGACGACGAGGAGGTCGACAGCGTCGCCCTCGCCGTAGGGACGCACATCGGCGATCAGCAGCTGCTCACTCACGACACACCCTCCTCGTCGGTCCCGACCAGCAGTCGGAACAGCACGGCCATCCGCATGTGCACCCCGTTGCTCACCTGCTGCAGGACCGTGGCGCGGGGTGAATCGGCCACCGAGAAGCCGATCTCCATGCCGCGCAGCATCGGGCCCGGGTGCAACACGATGGCGTCGTCGTCGAGCAGGGCGAGGCGGCGTTCGCTCAGGCCGTACCGGATCGAGTACTCCCGCGCCGACGGGAAGAACCCACCGTTCATGCGCTCGGCCTGCACGCGCAGCACCATCACCGCGTCGACACCGGGCAGGGTGGCGTCGAGGTGGTGGGACACCTCGACGGGCCATACCGACACACCGACCGGCAGCAGTGTCGGCGGCGCGACGAGCACCACCTGCGCCCCGAGGGTCGCCAGGAGGTGCGCGTTCGACCGGGCGACCCGCGAGTGCAGGATGTCGCCGACGATCGCGATGCGCCTGCCCTCGAGGGAGCCGAGTCGCTGCCGCAGCGTCAACGCGTCGAGCAGTGCCTGCGTGGGGTGTTCGTGGGTGCCGTCGCCGGCGTTGATGACCGCCGGCCCGTCGCCGTCCTCGGAGGTCCACCGCGCGATCTGATGGGCCGCACCCGAGGCGGGGTGGCGCACGATCAACGCGTCGGCGCCTGCCGCACGCAAGGTCTTGGCGGTGTCGCGCAACGACTCCCCCTTGCCCGCAGAGGAACTCGAGGCACTGACGTTGATGACGTCGGCGCTCATCCACTTGCCCGCGACCTCGAACGACACCCGGGTGCGCGTGGAGTTCTCGTAGAACAGGGTCATCACGGTGCGACCGCGCAGCGTCGGCAGCTTGCGGACCTCACGGCCGAGGAGCGCCTGTTCGAACCGTTCGGCCTCGTCGAGGAGTCCGTGCGCGGCCGCGGCGTCGAGGTCGTCGACCGAGAGCAGGTGTCGCATCAGCGTGTCCGCCTCTCGCCGGCGGCCGGCCGAGTCGCTGCGGATCGGGCGGCCGGGGCGAGGACGACCTGGTCGATCCCGTCGTGCTCGACGAGCTGCACCGAGACGTCCTCGGTGCGCGAGGTGGGGATGTTCTTGCCGACGTAGTCCGCGCGCAGCGGCAGTTCACGGTGCCCGCGATCGACGAGGACCGCGAGCTGTACCGCCGACGGGCGTCCGAGATCGCGGAGGGCGTCGAGTGCCGCCCGGACGGTGCGACCGGAGTAGAGGACGTCGTCGACGAGGATCACCAGCGCCGCGTCGACGCCACCGGCGGGAACCGAGGTGCGCTCGAGGGGCCGGTGCGGCTGTGCGCGCAGGTCGTCGCGGTAGAGGGTGATGTCGAGGTACCCGACACCGACGTCGACGCCGGAGAACTCACGGATGCGGTCGACGAGACGTTGGGCGAGAGTCGTTCCTCGCGTGGGGATCCCGAGGACCACGACCCGGGGCGCCTGCGGGTCGTCGAGTGCGGTCTTCTCGATGACCTGATGGGCCATCCGCGCGATCGTCCGGGCCACGTCACCGGAATCGAGGAGAATCCGCCGATCATCGGGCGCGCCGTCTGCCGGTGTCACCTACCCGACCTCCTTCTCCGCCTCACGGGACGGATCGTTAAAGGATGCCTGCTTCCGCGGAGAACCTTAACAGTCGCCGCGCGCCGAACCCGCCTCGAGCGAGCTGCGTCACTCGCCGGCGGTGTCGGGCTCCGATCCGGTCGCGATCGACGCGGCCCGCACCTGCGGGGCGAGGGTCACGATCCGACCGAGCACGCCGTTGACGAAGGCGGGCGACTCATCGGTCGACAGTTCCTTGGCGAGCTCGACGGCCTCGTCGACCACGACGACGGGCGGGACGTCGTGGGTGTTGAACAACTCCCACGCCGCGAGGCGCAGGATCGCGCGGTCGACGGCGGGCAGTCGGGGCAGGGTCCACTCGCGCAGGTGCGAGGTGAGGACGGCGTCGATCTGTGCGCGATCGGCGGTGAGGCCCTCGACGACCCGGGCGGTGTAGGGATGGATCATCCCGATGCTCTCGTCGTCGACGACGAGCTCACGCCGCTGCGCGATGAGCTCCATCGGCGAGACGTCCTTGGCCTCGGCCTCGAACAACAGGTCGACGGCGCGTTGCCGCGCCTTGTGTCGGGTTCCGGGTTGTTTCACGCGGCCCTCACACGCAGAGCGGACGAACCGAGGTCACGAGTTCACGCGACCGAGGTAGTTGCCGTCGCGGGAGTCGACCTTGAGCTTGTCGCCGGTGTTGATGAACAGCGGGACGTTGATCTCGGCGCCGGTCTCGAGCGTCGCCGGCTTGGTGCCGCCGGTCGACCGGTCACCCTGCACACCGGGATCGGTCTGGGCCACGAGCACCTCGACGGTGACGGGGAGCTCGACGTAGAGGGGGTTGCCGTCGTGCATGGCGACCTGGACCTTCATGTTCTCGAGGAGGAACTTGTGGCCGTCGCCGAGCGTCTGCGGACTGACCGAGATCTGCTCGTAGTTCTCCGAGTCCATGAAGACGAAGTCGGCGCCGTCCTTGTAGAGGAACGTCATGTCCCGTCGGTCGACGGTCGCGGTCTCGACCTTCACGCCGGCGTTGAACGTCTTGTCGACGATCTTGCCCGAGAGCACGTTGCGGATCTTGGTGCGCACGAACGCCGGACCCTTACCGGGCTTGACGTGCTGGAACTCCTGGATCTGCCACAACTGGTCGTCCATCCGGAGAACGAGCCCGTTCTTGAAATCTGCGGTACTGGCCACGTGTGTGTCGCTTCCTTCCACCCGCGAGCGGGCGCATGGTCATCGTCGTCGGGACGTTCGGACGCCCCTAGATGACGGAGAATGATTTGTCGGTGGTGGTCAGCAGCTCGGGAACGCCCTCGCGGACCACCAGCGTGTCCTCGATGCGGACACCACCTCTGCCGGGCAGGTACACACCGGGTTCCACGGTGACTGCCGCACCGCATGGCAGTGTACCCGTCGCACTTGCACCGATCGCCGGCGCTTCGTGTATCTGCAGACCGACGCCGTGTCCGAGGCCGTGGACGTAGTTCTCGCCGTACCCCGCGGCGTCGATCACCGCGCGTGCGGCGGCGTCGACCCCACGCGCGTCGGCGTCGGGCGCCAGCGCCTCGCGACCCACCTGTTGGGCCGCGGCGACGAGGTCGTAGATCTCCCGCTGCCAGTCCGCGGCGTGGTCGAGGACGTAGGTGCGCGTCATGTCGGAGTGGTACCCGCCCACGACGGCCCCGAAGTCGATCTTCACGAAGTCGCCGGAGGCGAGCACGGCATCGGTCGGACGGTGGTGCGGTACCGCGGAGTTGGCTCCGGCGGCGACGATCGTCTCGAAGGAGATGTCGTCGGCCCCGCACGCGTACATCTCCCATTCCAGGGCGCGTGCCACCTGCCGCTCGGTCTGCCCGGGCACGATGACGCCGCGTTCGATGATGGTGGCCAGCGCCACGTCGGCGGCCTGACAGGCCTGCCGCAGCAGCTCGATCTCGCTCTCGTCCTTCACCACCCGCAACTGCTCTACCCGCGGCCCCAGGGCCACGAGGCGGATCGAGGGGCTCGTGGCGTCGGCGTCGGCACCCAGCGCACGCCAGGTCGCGACCGTCATCGCGTGTTCCTCCACCGCGACCACCGATCCCCCGGCGAACCCGCCGAGCAGGGTCGCGGGGCAGTTCCGACCGATCACCCCGACCAGGTCGGGGACCTGCTCGGACACCTGCGTCACGTACCGACCGTCGGTGGCGATGCGGTCGTCGTCGGGACCGCTCGCGGCGATCGCGACCGCGGCGTTGGAACCGGTGAACCCGGTCAGGTAGCGGACGTTGACGAGGTCGCCGATGAGGGCGTGATCGGCGCCGACGTCGGTCAGGGCCGCGCGCAGACGGTCGCGACGAGCCCGATGGACGTCGTGCGGATCGGTCACCGACGGTGCCAGGGAGGTCATCGCAGCCACGCTACCGCGCAGGAAGTGTGTGTTGCGGCACACGGCGCCGAGGGCGTTGGGTACGCTTCCGCCCATGGTTGCCTGGTTGTTGCGTGGTGTGTCGATGTCGGTGGTCCACGTGGTGGCCCGGGTGCTGCTCGGTCTCGCGATCGTGCACGCCCCGTTGCAGGGCACGTACTGGAAGACCATCGCCGTCGCGGTCGTCGTCCTCATCGCGATCATCTGGGGCGGCGTCGACGGCATCGCCGACGGTCGCGCCCACGACGACCCCGAGGACTACGACGACCTCACCATCCGCTGGCTCAAGGCCGGACTGTTCACCGGTGTCGTCTCGGCGATCGTCTCGTGGGCCCTGAGCAACTACCTGGTCGCGGGTATGGGTCAGAACTCGATCTTCGTCGAGATCTTCGCGGGCGGCTCGTTCACCACCCTGCTGGTGTTCCTCGCCGCACTCGTCGGCGCCGCGGTGGGACGCCTGCTAGCACGGCGCCAGCGCGCCAAGAACACCAAGCAGAACAGCGACGCCGACACCTCGCAGCGCCAGACCGCCGACAGCCACTGAGGCCGCGCCCCGCGGACCGGCCCTCGAACGGTCGGCGCCCGCGGCGTGCGGGTCAGAGCAGGATGCCCCCGGGCGACGCCGACCGCGCGATCGCGGAGTAGGCGGCGACCAGCAGACCGGGATCGGGACCCTCGAGTCGTCCCGGCCGAGCCAGCCCGTCGAGCACCACGAACCGCAGCATGCCCGACCGGTTCTTCTTGTCCCCTGCCATCGTCTCGAGCAACGCCGGGAAGGCGTCCTCGTCGTAGCCGGTGGGCAGCCCCACCGACTCCAGGATGCTGCGGTGTCGATCGGCGGTGGCGTCGTCGAGGCGCCCGGCCAGACGGCCCAGTTCCGCGGCGTACATCAGACCGACCGAGACCGCGGCCCCGTGGCGCCACCGGTACTGCTCCCGACGTTCGATCGCGTGGGCGAGGGTGTGGCCGTAGTTGAGGATCTCCCGCAGTGACGACTCGCGCAGATCGGCGGCCACCACATCGGCCTTGACCTGTACCGAGCGTCGGATCAGTTCGGGCAGAACCGATCCCGACGGATCGCGTGCGGCGACCGGGTCGGCCTCGATCAGGGTGAGGATCTCCGGATCGGCGATGAACCCGGTCTTGATGACCTCGGCGAGCCCGGCGATGATCTCGTTGGGCGGCACCGTCTCGAGGGTCGCGGTGTCGATGAGCACCGCACGGGGCTCGTGGAACGAGCCGACCAGGTTCTTGCCCGCGTCGGTGTTGATGCCGGTCTTGCCACCCACCGCCGCGTCGACCATGCCGAGCAGCGTCGTCGGCAGATGGATCACGCCGATGCCGCGCATCCAGGTGGCGGCGACGAACCCGGCGAGGTCGGTGGCGGCACCGCCGCCGAGGCCGATGACCACGTCGTTGCGCTTCATGCCGATCCGACCGAACACCTCCCAGCAGAAGGCTGCCACCGACAGGTCCTTGCCGGCCTCGGCGTCGGGGATCTCGATGCGATGGGCGTCGAAGCCCGCCTCGGCCAGCACCTCGCGCACCGCCTCTGCGGTCTTGATCAGCGGCGGCTGATACAGGATCGCGATGTGGTCGGCACCGCCGGCGGCCGTGACGAGATCGGTGAGGAGATCACGCCCGATCACCACGTCGTACGGGTCGGCCGTGGCGACCCGGATGCGGGTGGGCTCGGTGTGGGTGGGCTCGGTGGTGGGCTCGGTCACGAGGAGGCCTCTCGGGGATCGGGGTGGTGCGGGTGGGAGCGGTCCGACGACGGCGTCGCGGGGTCGAGCAGCACACGGATACGCCCGGCGACGGTCACGGGGTCGGCGTCGTCGGTGTCCACACGGACGGTCGCCACCTCGGCGTAGACCGCGGCCCGTGCGGCGTGCAGGGCGACGTACCGCTCTCGCGGGGTGCGGCCGTCGGCGTCGACCTGCAGGAGCGGACGGGCCGAACCCTCGACCCGGGCGAAACCTGCGGCGGGTGCGACATAGAGGTGCACGACCCGATGCCCGGACAGGACGCGCCGGACCTCGGGGCTCAGGACGGCGCCGCCACCGAGGGCCACGACACCACGGTGATTGGTGAGCACATCGGAGATGACCGCGGTCTCGACCTCACGGAACCGTTCCTCGCCGTCGGTGGCGAAGATGTCGGCGATCGACCGCCCCGTGCGTCGGACGATCTCGTGATCGGTGTCGAGGTACTCGACGCCGAGATGGGCGGCCAGCACCGATCCGACCGTCGACTTCCCCGCACCCATGAACCCGATCAGGACGACGGGTCCGGCCGTGCCGTTCGCGGGTGGGTCGGAGGTCATCCGGCGGCGGGACGCGGAACCGAGGCGGCGGCGTCGCCGTGGGCGAGGCGTGCGGCGACACGCTCGCGGTAGCGCGCCACGTTGTCGGCGGTCTCGGTCACCGAGTCGCCACCGAATTTGTCGAGCGCCGCCTGCGCGACGACGAGCGCCACCATCGCCTCGGCGACCACTCCCGCGGCGGGGACCGCGCACACGTCCGACCGCTGGTGGATGGCGCTGGCTTGTTCGCCGGTGGACATGTCCACGGTCGACAACGCACGCGGCACCGTCGAGATCGGCTTCATGGCCACACGGACGCGGAGGTCCTCACCGTTGGTCATGCCGCCCTCGAGGCCGCCGGCACGGTTCGTCGAGCGCAGGACGCCGTCGGGCCCGGGGACCATCTCGTCGTGGGCCTGGCTGCCGCGGCGGCGGGCGGTCGCGAAACCGTCGCCCACCTCGACACCCTTCATCGCCTGGATGCCCATCAATGCCGATGCGAGACGTGCGTCGAGCCGGGTCTCACCGCTGACGTGGGAGCCGAGGCCGACCGGCAGGCCGGTCACGATGACCTCGACGACCCCGCCGAGGGTGTCGCCCTCCTTCTTCGCGGCCTCGATCTCGGCGATCATCGAGGCCTCTGCGGTCTCGGACGCGGCGCGCACCGGGCTGGCGTCGATGCGGTCGAGATCGGCCGGCGTGGGGCTCGGACCGTCGAACGGGTCGGACGCCCCGATCGACACCACGTGACTCAGGACCTCGGCGCCGAGCACCTGACGCAGGAAGTTGCGTGCCACGGTGGCGGCGGCGACGCGTGCGGCGGTCTCGCGGGCGCTCGCCCGCTCGAGGACCGGACGGGCGTCGTCGAAGTCGTACTTGAGCATGCCGGAGTAGTCGGCGTGGCCGGGGCGCGGGCGGGTGAGCGGGGCATTGCGGGCAACATCGGCCAGCTCGGCGGCGTCGACGGGGTCGGCCGCCATCACCGTCTCCCACTTGGGCCACTCGGTGTTGGCGATCTCGATGGCGACGGGGCCGCCCTGGGTGAGGCCGTGCCGGACACCGCCGACGACGGTGACCTTGTCGGCCTCGAACTTCATGCGGGCACCGCGGCCATGGCCCAGCCGCCTGCGGGCGAGCTGGGCGGCGATGTCGTCGGACGTGACCGAGACACCGGCGATCATCCCTTCGACGAGGGCGACCAGGGCGGGGCCGTGGGATTCTCCGGCAGTTATCCAGCGCAGCACGAGTGATCATTCTTCCACGTCGGTGTGCGGCCTCCCGCCGCACGTGCGTCAGCCGGCGGGCAGCAGCCCACCGGCGATCAGCGCGGCGGCCACCAGGGCGGGCCCGTGCGGCCGCGGCGCGCGACCCTCACTCCCCCGGCCCCGCACCGCGATCACCCCGGCCGCGGCGAGGCTCAGCAGCGATGCGGCCACCACGACGACGAGAGATCGGCCCGGGTCGGCCACGAGGCCACCGAGCGCCGCGGCGAGCTTGACGTCACCACCACCGCACCCGCCGGCGAGGCAGGTGAGCAGGTACGGCACCGACAGCGCCAGGACCGACAAGGCGACACCCCCGTGACAGGTCGCCGCGACCGCTGCCGCGATCACCGCGGGCACGGTCAGCCGGTTGGGCAGTGTGCGTGAGCGCAGGTCGTGGCCGGTGAGCACCATCAACCATGCCGGGACCACCAGCAGGGTCACCGCGCAGACGGCCGAGGTCGTGATCACCCGATGATCGTGGGCGATGGCGGCGCACCGCGTCGCGTCCGATGTGGTCCACCTGGGGACAACCGACGGCGCAGTCACCGGTGTGTCACAACTGTGGATCGATACCGATGCCGACCCGGCTCCCCAGGGGTCAGCGGGCGAGGGCGGCGGCCATCGCATCGCGCGGGGCCGCTCGGCCGGTGAACAGTTCGACCTGGGTGACGGCCTGGTGGAGCAGCATCACGAGCCCGCCCGCGACCGCGCCGCCGCGGTCGGTGACGGCGGCGGCCAGTGGGGTCGGCCACGGGGCGTAGATGGCGTCGACGAGGCGCGGCGACGCCGCCACCGACACCGCCAGAGGGGCCGCGGCCTGCGCGGGCACCGTGCTGACGGTGACCGCGGCGGACGCGCAGCGTGACGCGAGATCGTCCGAGGGCGCGAAGTCGACCACCTCGGCGGAGAGTCCGAGCGTGTCGGCGAGCTCGAGAAGTGTTGTGGCGCGGGCGGTTTCGCGGACCACCACCGTCACCGATCCCGCACCGGCGGCGGCCAGGGCGGCCAGCGCCGGGCGCGCGGTCCCGCCTGCTCCGAGCACGACCGTCGAGGCGCCGTCGAGACTCTCGGCACCCAGTTCGCGCAACGCCCCGGTCACCCCGTCGATGTCGGTGCAGTCCGCCGACCATCCCGCCGGTGTGCGCACGAGGGTGTTCGCCGAACCCACCATGGCCGCCCGCCCGGTGACCTCGTCGGCGTGGTCGAGGGCGGCCACCTTCGCGGGCATGGTCACCGACAGCCCGACCCAACTGTCGTCGAGACCGTCGACGAGGTCACCGAGTTGCTCTGCGGTGCACTCGATCCGCTCGTAGGTCCAATCCGCGAGTCCCAGTGCGCGATAGGCCGCCAGGTGCAGGTCGGGGGAACGCGAATGACCGATCGGCGACCCGAGGACCGCGGCCCTACGGACCGTCGACGGTGCAGCGGTCACCGGCATCCGACGGCGAGGACCTTGTTGTCGCAGGCCTTCTGCCGGTTGCGGAGGTGTTCGGCGTAGTCCTCGGTGAACAACGTCGTCCCCTGCGGGTCGACGGCCACGAAGTAGATCCAGTTGCCGGCCGGTGGGTTGTCGGTGGCCTGGAGTGGGGCCTTGCCGACCGACCCGATGGGTGTCGCAGGGAGGCCGTTGACCTGGTAGGTGTTCCACTTCGTGTCAGCGGTGTACGCGTCGCCGGAGACGTCGATGTTCACCACCGCAGCGGTGTAGTTCGCGGTCGAGTCCATCTCCAGCTTCTGGTTCTTGCCCAGGCGGTTGAGGATGACGCGGGCGACCTTGCCGTAGTCGTCGGGATCGGCGACCTCCTTCTCGACCACCGACGCCGACACCAGGTTCTGGTACGGGCTCAACCCGGTGTCGTTGCGGTCGAGCAGTCCCCACTGATCGAACAGCGTTGCGCTGGTGGTGATCAGGTACTTGAGCATGGCGGTCGGCGACAGCGTCGGGTCGATGGCCTCGAACGCCACGGGCGCGATGAGGCCCTCGATGCGTCGATGGTCACCGTTGAGGCGTTCCACGTCGGCCGTGGCCCACGACGGCACCCCGAGGTCGGTGGGCGAGGCGGTCGCGGCGGCCTGGGCCAGTTGCTCCTGGGTGACCCCGGATCGGCGGCCGTCGATCGTGACCGTGGTGGCCTGCGCGATCATCGCGAAGATGCCCGTGCTCGGCGAACCGTCGGCGGTCTGCTTGGTGTCGAGTTGGCGGCCCGGCGGGATCACCACACGGCCCACGCGGTTCGCGTCGCCGTCGAGCATCGACACCGCCGTCGCCGCCGGGATCCCGGTCCGGAGTTTGTAGAACCCTGCGGAGATGGAGCCCGATCCGGCGGCGTCGGTGAACGCGCGCACGCTGGCGACCACGCCGCGGTCGCGCAGGATCTGACCGAATTGGGTGAGGGTCGAGTCCTGCGGGATGGAGACGAGCACGTCCCCGGTACCGGATGCGTTCGAGTAGTCGTCGTCGTCGACGAAATAGCCGGTCATCCGCAGGCCGACGTATCCCAGCGAACCGATGACCGCGACCATGAAGACCATCACCAGCGCCAGCACCACCCGGCGTCGTCGCTTACGGGCCTGCATCTGTGCGGTCGCGCGGCGACCGTGGCCACCTCGGTCGCCACTGCGGCGGCTGCGGGGCCCGGGGTCACGGCGCGGGTCGTCGCCGGGGATGTCGGGACGGCCGAGGGGCGCCGTGGCCGGGTCGTCGCCCACCGGTGCCCACATCGCCTGATCGGCCTGGGGCGCCGAGGTGGGACCGGGGCCGCCGTCCTGGGCTCGGTCGTCGTGTCGGAACCGCTCGTCGTGTCGGAACCGCTCGTCGGGTCGGTGCCGCTCGTCGGGTCGGTGCCGCTCGGGCGCGCGGTCGATCGGGGGGATCGCCCGGGGCTGGGCGCGCCGGGGCTCCTGCCACAGCGCTTCGCCGGCGGTGTCGGCACGCCCGTCGTCGCTGCGGGTACGTCGTGGGTCGAGCGGGGGGAGGTC
>NZ_JXYP01000006.1 GCF_000964005.1 Williamsia herbipolensis | reverse complement strand
GTGTCGGGGGTGCGGGCGTCGGTGGTGCGGTTTCTGGTGGTGGGGGCGTCGGGGCCGGCTCGGGACGCACGGCGGTCATGGTGGCCCGCAGATCGGTGAGATCGGTGGACATCTGCGCCATCTGGCGCGACAGGGACGCGAAATCCGACGACACCCGGGACAACACGGTCCAGTCGGGGCGCGGAGGACGAGCTTCGTTGTCGGTCATGGACTCATGCTCGCCGGGCGCGCCATCGTCGAGATGAGTACGACTACTCAGCCCACCTGGGGGCTTACCCGTCGGGGCGCGGGATCAGATCTCGTCGGCGCGGATGATCCGGCGCCGCACCGAGACCAGGTGCACCTCGGGCCGACTCGCGCCGTGGCGTTCGAGACGGTCGACCACATCGGTGACGTGCGTGCGGTCGGCCGCGACGATCGACGCACCGATCCCGGCCCGGCGATGCAGGTCGAGGTGATCGACCTCGGCGACCGACACCCCGAATTTGCGGTGCATCTCTGTGACCATCGGCCGCACCAGCGACCGCTTCTGCTTCAGCGAGTGCACGTCTCCCAGCAGGAAGTCGAACTCGATCCATCCGATCCACATGTGCGGTCGATGGTACTCATCCGTCGAGGCCGTGCTCGATCGCGTAGCGCGTGAGCTCGACGCGGTTGCCCAGCTGGAGTTTTCGCAGGGTCGACTGCACGTGGTTCTCCACGGTGCGATGACTCAGTCCGAGCTTGGTGGCGATCTGCCGCGCGGACAGACCTTTCGCCACGAGCCGCAGCACCTCGGTCTCACGCTCGGTGATCGGGGGCGTCGGGTTGTCGGTGTCGGCGTCGCCGCCACCGGCGATGCGGCGGAACTCGCCGAGCACCAGCCCGGCGAGACCCGGTGTGAACACCGCCTGGCCCGCCGCGGTCGCGGTCACCGCGTCCCGCAGCTCGCTGCGCGATGCGCTCTTCACGAGATAGCCACTGGCCCCGGCCTTCACGGCCGCGAGCACGTCATCGCGTTCCGACGACGCCGACAACACCAGTACGCGCGTCGTCGCCGACGCCGACATCACCCCGACGGTCGCGTCGACGCCCGTGCCGTCGGGCAGCTGCATGTCCATGAGCACGACGTCGGGTGTCACCGCGCCGGCACGCGCCACCGCGGCACGGACACTGTCGGCGGTGGCGACCACGTCGAAACCGTCCTCGGCGAGGTCGTGGGCCACCCCGTCCCGCCAGATCGGGTGGTCGTCGACGACCATCACGCGTACCGCTGTGGTGTCGGTCATCGGTCCCTCGTCCCGTCGTGTGCCGGTCGCGGCACGGTCAGTTCCCATTCGGTGCCGGCACCCGGTGCGGAGTCGAGTACCGCGCGGCCACCGAGTGATTCGACGCGACCCACGATCGACTGCGCGATCCCGAGACGACCCGATGCCGCGGCCGCGGCGACCCGACCGGGGGCGATCCCGACACCGTCGTCGCGCACGCTCACCACCACCGACTCCCCCAGGTCCTCGAGCAGCACGAACACCCGGGCGCCCGGACCGGCGTGGCGTGCGGCGTTGTCGAGAGCGTTGTCGACCGCCGCCGACAGTTCGGCGGCCACCACGGAATCGAGCGTGACGGGCTGGCCCGAGGTGCTGACCGTGACGCGGTCGGACTCACGTGTCCGCAGCATCGTCGCGACGTCGCTCGTCGTACCGGTGCTGTCGGGGACCCCCGGCGCGCTGAGCAACGACCGCAGCACCCGCTCCTGATCGGCGGCGAGGTACGCGAGATCCTCGGTGGGCCCGCCGATCTCACGACCACGGCGGGCGATGAGCGCGAGCACCTGCAGCACACCGTCGTGGACGTGACGCGAGAGCCGCTCGCGCTCGTCGGCGGCCGCGGCCAGGCGCGTCGCCTCGGCGAGGCGCGCCGACGCCCGGCGCGCCGTCACCGCGCCCATGCCGATGATGACGCCGACGGCCAGCAGGATCACCACCGCCGCGTTGCGGCCCAGGTCGATGTTGACGAACCCCTTCACCACCGTGCTCGACACGATCACCGCGGCCGCCGCGACGCCGCCGAACACCGGGCCGGTGAGGATTGCGACGGAGATGACGGCATTGGTGGCCCACAGCGTGGTGGGCAGCGACTGGTTGTCGGCCCGCCACTGCTCACTCGCGATCAGCAGTGTCGAGAGCATCAGGGCGCACGTGAGCACCAGCTCGGCGATCACCCATCCGACGTCGCGGCCGTTGCCCAGCAGGTAGACCGCCGCGAAGACCCCTGAGCTGACGGCGACGACGGCGAACACCGCGGCCCCGAATGCGGGATGGGCCAGGTCGCCGTTGACCGCGATCTGGAACCCGAGCGCGTAGACCACCGTCAGCAGCCGGTACGCCTGCGCCGCGCGCCACAGCGGCGCGACCGCGTCGTCGGGGCCGCGACGGTTCATCAGCTCGTCGAACCCGGCGGTGGGTCGTCGGCGGTGTCGGGGCTGTCGGCGGTGTCGGGGCTGTCGGCGGTGTCGGAGCTGTCGGGGGGTGTCCCGGCATCCGAGTCCCGCTTGGCGAGGTCGACCGGATCGCTCAACGGGGCGGGCCCGTCACGACCCGGGGCGTCGGGGTCGTCCCACGTCGGCGGGTCCGGACGCGCGGCGTACATGCCGACGCGTGTCTCCGACTCGTGCTCGTCGGCATGGGTCTGGTCGTACATCGATCGCACCGCGGTGTTGAGGAACGCGATGATCGGTACGGCCAGCAGACCGCCGATGATGCCCGCCGAGACGATGCCCGCCGCGATCCCCAGCACCACGGCCACCGGGTGCAGGCGCACCGAGCGCCCCAGCAGGAACGGCTGCAGCACGTGGCTCTCGATCTGCATCACCGCGACCACCACGGCGAGCGCGATCACCGCGGCGATCCAGCCCTTCGTCACCAGCGCCACGAGAACCGCGAGCGACCCGGTGACCAACGCACCGACGATCGGGATGAACGCACCGATGAACACCAGCGACGCCAGCGGCAGGGCGAGCGGCACCTGCAGGATCGCCAGTCCGACACCGATGCCGACGGCGTCGACCATCGCGACCGCGACCGTGGCACGGACGTAGCCGACGAGGGTGCCGAAACCGGCCCGACCGGCCTGGAGCACCTTCGACCGGCTGCCCCGGGGGATGAGGCGGGTGACGAACTCCCACACCTGGCCGCCGCCGAACAGGAAGAAGATCATGAGGAACAGCAGCAGCAGGGCGCCGGTGGCGAGCTGGGTGACGGTGGTCGCGGTCGCGATCGCGCCGGTGGTGATCTTGTCCTGGTTGCGCTGCAGCATGGAGACGAAATCGTCACCGACGTGGTCGAGCTGGGCCTGCCGGAGCCCGAACGGCCCGTCGACGAGCCACTGCTTGGTGGTGTCGATGGTGCTGGTGACCTGGGTGGTGAGGTCGGGCAGTCCGTCGATGAACTGCTGCACCACGAAGGTCAGGATCCCGGCGAGCACGCCGATCGCGACGATCATCGTCAGCGCCACCGCGACGCCGCGGTGCATGCCCTTGCGGTCGAGCCAGTCGACCACCGGGACGAGGAACGCCGTGCCCAGGATCGCCAACGCGACCGGCACCACGACCTCTTCGAACGCGTGGGCCACCCGCAGCACGAGGTAGGCCCCGACCCCGATGACGATGAGCCGCCACGCCCATTGCGCCGCGGCCCGGACCAGCGGGTGTACCGCCGTCGCATCGTTCACCTCGCAACACTATCTGAGGTGTCGACTCCCGCTCCCACCTCGAAAGGGGGCTTCGAGGGGGGTTGTCGATAAGGTAGGACCCCATGACGGCTCAGTCCGGCGACGCCGCCGACGACGCGAGCGCCCCCGTGGCGCCCACGCGGCGTCGGTTCTGGTGGGTCCGCTGGGTCGCGCTGGCCCTCGTGGTCGTCGTCCTGACGGTGGAGGCCGTCCTGGTCTGGCCCAAGCTGAAAGAGGCGTGGGCGAGCATGGGCAGCATCCACTGGGGATGGGTCGCCGCGTGCATCGTCGCCTCGGGCCTCTCGATGGACAGCTTCGCCCAGGTCCAGCGCGCGCTGCTGCGCTCGGCGGGCGTCGCGGTGTCCCAGATGAAGTCGCTGTCGGTGGTGCTCGCCGCGAACTCCGTCAGCCAGACGATGCCCGGAGGCAACGTCCTCGCCCCGGCCTTCACCTACCGCGAGACCCGCAAGTTGGGCGCCACCCCGGTGGTCGCGTCATGGCAGGTCGTGATGTCGGGTCTGCTGATGGGAGTCGGGCTCGCGGTCCTCGGCCTCGGCGGCGCCCTGCTGGCCGGCGCCAAGACGAGCCCGTTCTCGGTGATCTTCTCCATCGCCGGTTTCCTGGCGTTCGTGATCGCCGCCCAGTACGTCGCCGGGCACCCCGAGTCGATCAAGAACATCGGCACCCGGTTCCTGCACGCCGTGAACCACCTTCGCAACAAGCCCGACGAGCACGGCGTCGAGCGCTGGCACCAGATCGTCGACCAGCTGCGCGCGGTGCAGCTCAACGGCAAGGACACCGCCATCGCCTTCGGGTGGTCGCTGTTCAACTGGGTCGCCGACGTCGCGTGCCTGGCCTTCGCCTGTTACGCGGTCGGCGGAGAGCCCAGCATCTCCGGACTCGCCGTCGCCTACGCCGCGGGCAAGGCCGTGGGTACCGCGTTCCCGCTGCTGCCCGGTGGCCTCGGCGTCGTCGACGCCGTCCTCGTCCCGGCGCTCACCTCGGCGGGCATGGGTGCCGGCGAGGCCGTCACCGCGGTGCTCATCTACCGACTCATCAGCTACCTGTTGGTGTCGCTGGTGGGCTGGGTGGTCATCGTGTTCCGCTTCCGGTCGTCGATCGGCGCCACCGAGCACGAGCTCGAGGCACACGAACAGGACGGTGACAGAGACCCGTCTCCCGATGGGGACACCCCACCGTCTGCAGCTGGAGGCAATCCGTGACATCACCGACCCGTACGCGCCCGATCGCGCTGGCCGCGGTGTGCGACGTCGTCGCGATTCTCGTATTCGTGATCATCGGCCGGTTCAACCACGACGACGGGCTCACGATCCCGGGGATCTTCTCCACCTTCTGGCCGTTCGCGATCGGTGGCGCCGTCGGCTGGTCGATCGCCTATGTCATCGCCCACGTCCGCTCCGGTGAGATCGGCGACCACGATTTCCGTCCCGAGAACCTCGTCCCCGACGGCATCCTCACGTGGATCGGGGCGGTCGCGATCGGGATGATCCTGCGCGATCAGTTCGGACAGGGTGTCGCGGTCAGCTTCGTGATCGTCGCGACGATCGTCCTCGGGGTGTTCCTCCTCGGATGGCGCGCCGCCCGCGGCCGCCTCGCCCGCAGGGCCGCCCGCCCGTAATTCGCTGGCCGCGGGGCCCACGGCCACCTAGGGTCGATCCCCATGAGTTCGCGATCGGTCACCGTCTCGGCGCTGAGTCACCGATTCCCGGACGGCACAACGATCTTCGAGAACGTCTCGGTGTCACTGGCCGGCCACCACGTCGGCATCGTCGGCGCGAACGGCGGCGGCAAGACCACCCTGATCCGTCTCATCACCGGCGACCTCACACCCACCTCCGGATCCGTCGACCGACCGGCGGACCTCGCCGTGGTGCCGCAGGATCTCACCGCGGCGACCGGCCGACGGATCGACGAGCTCATCGGACTCGCCGACCTGCGGGGTGCACTGGCGCGCGTCGAATCCGGCGCCTCCGACGCGGGCGATCTCGATGCGCTGGAGGGGAACTGGGATGTCGAGGAACGCGCCGTCGCCCTGTTCGGTCGGCTCGGCATGGCCCACCTGGTGACGCAGCCACAGGATCTCGACCGGGTCGTCGGCGAGCTGTCCGGGGGTGAGGCGACGCTGATCGCGATCATCGGTGCGCTGCTGCGTCGACCCGATCTGCTGGTCCTCGACGAACCGACGAACAACCTCGACCACCATGCCCGCGGCCTGCTGGTGGAGGAGATCGGCCGCTTCGGAGGTCAGGTCCTCACCGTCAGCCACGACCGCACCCTCCTCGAACACGTCGACACCATCGCCGAGGTGCGCGACGGCGCCGTCCGCACCATGGCCGGCGACTTCGACCACCACCTCGCGGTCGTCGCCGCCGAACAGCAACGGGCACAGGAGGTCCTGGCCACCGCTCGAGGACACGAGGCCCGACAGAAACGCGAGCTCGTCGAGTCCCAGACCGTCATCGCCCACCGACAGCGGTACGGGAAGAAGATGTCCGCGCAGAAGCGCGAGCCGAAGATCGTGATGAACCAGCGCAAGCGGTTCGCGCAGGAGTCGGCCGGCAAACTCGTCGGCGGACACGAACGCCGGCTCGCCGAGGCCGCGGCCCTCGCCGACGACGCCGCCGACGCGATCCGCGACGACCGCGAGGTCCGCGTCGACCTGCCCGGCACCGAGGTCCACCCCGGCCAGATCGTGCTGGCCCCGACCGTCGTCACGCTCCCGGGCGGTGCCGTCGAGGTGACCGTCACCGGGCCCGAACGGATCCATCTGCGCGGCCGCAACGGCAGCGGCAAGACGACCCTGTTGCGGGCGCTCCTCGCGGCGCCGCCCGCGGTGCCCACCGGATACCTGGCCCAGGTGCACCCCGACCCCGGTCCCACGGTGTCACCCTACGAGCTGGTGTCGCGCACCTCCCCCGGCCTCGGGATGCAGGAACGCCGGGCGGGCCTGGCGCGCATGCTGTTCCGCGGCGACGACGCCGACCGCGCATGGGAGTCGCTCTCGGGTGGCGAGCGGGTGCGCGCGGCGCTGGCCGCGGTCCTGTTCGCACGACCGGCCCCGCAGCTGCTGATCCTCGACGAGCCGACCAACAACATCGACATCGTCACCCGCGATCATCTCGCGCAGGCCCTCGCCGATTTCCGTGGCGCGCTGGTTGTCGTCGGTCACGACGACCACTTCGTCGACGAACTGGGCATCACCCGCGTCATCGACCTCGACGCCCTCTGACCGATCAGGATGTCCGGGGCACGTACCGGTCGAGCCATTTGACGATGGCGTCGCGCATGGTCTTGGCGCCGGCCGTGCCGGGTGAGGACGTGTCACCGATACCGTGGCCGAGGGCGGGTAGTTCGACGTAGCGGTTGGGCACCCCGGCCGCGGACAGCTTTCCCGCGAAGCGTTTCACCGACTTCGCGAGCACCAGATGGTCGGCGCCGCCCTGGACGATGAGGGTCGGCGGCGACTGCGCGGTGATGTGGTTGGCCGCGTCGACGTAGCGGTAGCGCTCCGGGAAGTCCTCGGGCGAGCCACCGACGAACTGCATGCCGACGGTCTTGCCGATGGCCGAGTCGGCGTACGCCTGGGTCAGGTCGACCGCGGGGTAGCCACCCACCACCGCAACCACTTTCGGGATCTCGGCGGCGGTACCGCAGGTGGGGGTGAGTGACTTCGTCACCGACATGTAGGCGGCGTTGATCGCGAGGTTGCCGCCCGACGACTCCCCGAACATCACGACGCGACTCGTGTCGAAGCCGTTGGGCTGTGCGTTGCGGGTGAGCCAGGTGAGCGCGCATCCCACGTCGCCGACCTGGGTGTCCCAGTTGTGTACGGTCGCCGACGCCAGCCGGAACTCGACGTCGAGCACCGCATAGCCGTGGTCGGCGAGGAATCGGTTGTACGGGTTGGGCCCCGGCGCTCCGGCCACGAACGCGCCGCCGTGGACGAAGACGACCACCGGGTGCGGCCCGGCGCCGTCGGGGCGGTAGAGATCGGCGTGCAGCGTGGTGGCGCCGACGGTCCCGGTGACGACACGCTGATCGGGCCCGCGCCCGAGGTCACCACCGGGGGTCGGTGGGGTGAAGAACGCGAAACCCGCTCCGGCGCTCGCGACCCCGACGCTCACCACGATCATCGTGATCACCGACGCCACCGCACCGAAGCCGGCGAGCCCGGCGACGATCGTGCGCCGACGGCTGAGGCCCTCGGGGCGCCAGCGTCGCGGTCGCACCGTGCGGAAGATGAGCGCGAGCGCGATCAGTGCGATCACCAGGTTGTAGATGCCGAGGGTGTCGCGCAGGGTGTCGATGGCGATGAACACGGTCTGGAAGAAGCCCGCCGCCAGGATCCACGACATCCACGGCACCGGCGTCAGGGCCAGCAGTTGCCCGACCACGGTGTAGAGCATGAGCAGCACACCGAAAAAGGCCGCGAGGAACCGCGAGAACTTGCGCATGCCGCCATGATGTCAGCGATCGGGTGGTCTCACCGACCCGGCTCGATCAACGACTCGGGTCACATCAGCGACTGCGGAAGTACTTCTGGGCCACCTGCAGGGCCGCCGAGCCGGATCGCTCGCCGGCACAGTGCACGACGATGACCTGCTTCCCGACGATCCCTACGAACCACCCCGGTCCCTGCGGGCCGTTGGTGCCCACCAGGGCGCGCAGTCCGGGTGCCCCGGTCAGGTCGCTGGCGTCGCCGGTCTTCGCGGTGGCGCGCATGGCGGCGTTCACGGCCGCCGAGACGCCGGCGTCGACCGGTCCGAGGTCGCCGCCGCGCACCGTGGTTGGCACGCCGGAGACGAAGGTCGGCGCGACGGAGCTCATCCGCGCCATCGCGACACCGAAGGCCCCCATCGACACCGGCGAGACCTGCAGGGAGTCCGGGTCGAACGCCGCGGCCGAGACCCGCGAGGAGTTCGCCGACGGCATCGACACACCGGGGATCGCGTAGGTGACACCGAGTCCGAGCGCGTGCAGCAGTCTCTGTGCCTTCTCGTCGTCGCCCTTCGACGCGGCCGCGATCGCCGTGGTCACCGGGGTCAGCGTGCTGCCCGGCGTGGTCGTCGCGGTCAGCACCGACCCACCGGTGCTCGCCTGCGCGGCGTCGGCGGCGTCGTTGCTCGCCGCGGCGAGGATCGCCCCGGACTGCGCGTCGAGGACGAGCATCGTGGCCGGCTGTGCGACGTCGACGACCGATTCGTTGACCGTGAGCTGGACGCCGGGGGCGAACGTGGTGGAGAAGCTGGGGGCCGCGGGGCCCTGGGCACCGGCCAGGCGGGTCACCGCGCCGTTGCGGTCGGCGAGTTCGACCGCCCAGCCCGAGGTGGCGTCGCGGATCGCCTGCCAGTAGTTCGTGATCCCGTCGGTCAGGGGCGAGCTCACCCGACGGTCGGTGACGAGTAGCGCACCCGAACGGTTCACCGAGACACCGGGCACGGCGGCCGGGTTGCCGGCGAGCACCGTCATGTCGGAGTCGCGCAGCGACACGACCTGCACCGGCTTCCCACCGGCGTCGGCGAGCCTGCGGTCGATGACGGGTCCGGTGACCAGCGGCGCGATCGGCGCGATCACCGCGGCGAGACGCCGCACCGTGTTCGGCAGGTTCGGCGTGGTGGCGGGGTCGATGACGATGTCGTTGGTGGGCTGCAGCGTCATCCACGGTGCGCGTGCGGCATCGAGGACCGCCGGCGCCGGGCGCGCGTCGGTGCGGATCGAGCGCAGCACACCGCCGGCCTGCAGTCCCGACGCGAGGACGGTCGGTTCCCACTGCACCCGCCAACCGGCGGTCAGCTTCCGGGCGGTGCCGGTGGTCTCGGTGGTGAACTCACGGTCACGCCCGAGGTGCCAGGTGGTGGTGAGGCCATAGCTCGCGGTGTGGTCGGAGTACTCGACGGGGTCGGTCACCGACACCGACACCGACTCGGCGTGCATGCCAGCCAGGGTGTCGCCGATCTGTGTGGCGGCCTGGCCCGGTGCGGAGGTCAGGGCCGCGGCCCGCGCGGCGTCCTGCGCCGAGATCGCCGAGGCGAACACGTCGAGCATGCGCTGCGAGTCGGTCTTCGGCTCGTCGCTGAACACACCGCAGGACGACAACACCAACACACCGCTGACGACCGTCGCGGCGATGACGCGCACGCGGGTCGAGATGACAACTTTCACCACGTCAGTTCACTCCTGTCACATAACTAATGACACCGTTGACGTTCGCGTTTCGCTTACGGTCCCGTCACGATCGAGTAACCGGTTCGCCGGCCCGGGACGCGGCGGCGATGTCAGGCAGGATGGAACGGTGACCTCCACAACCGCTTCCGCATCCGCACGCTCCGGTATCGACCTCGACTGGGTGGACGAGTCGATTCGCGCGCAGGACGACCTGTTCGAGCACGTCAACGGCGTCTGGCTCACCGAGCACGAGATCCCCGAGGACCGCCCCATGGACGGGTCGTTCTACACGCTGCGCGATCGGGCCGAGGAGAACGTCCGCGACATCGTCGTCGAGTGCGCCGAGACCTCCGACGCCCCGACCGGGTCGGACACACAGCTGATCGGTGCGCTGTACCGCAGTTTCATGGACACCGACCGCATCGAGTCGCTCGGTCTCGACCCGATCCGCGCACAGCTCGACCGTGTCGCCGCGATCGGTTCCACCGAGGAGCTCGCCGAGGTCATGGGTGAGCTGCAGCGCGCGGGATCCGGTGGCGCTCTGGGCTTCTACGTCGACACCGATTCCAAGCAGTCCGACCGCTACCTCGTGCACGTGTCGCAGTCGGGTATCGGCCTGCCCGACGAGTCGTACTACACCGAGGACAAGCACCGCGAGACCCGGGAGTCCTACCGCACGCACGTCGGCGCGATGCTGGCGCTGGCCGGCATCGACGACGCCGAGACGAAGGCCGCGACGGTTCTCGATCTCGAGACCGCGATCGCGGGCTTCCACTGGGACGTGGTCCGGCGCCGGGACGCCGACCTCACCTACAACCTGCGCTCCTTCGCCGAGATCGCCTCGGTGGCAGGCGCCTTCGACATCGCCGCGTGGACGCGTGGCCTGGGTGTCGAACAAGCCGCGCTGGACGAGGTCGTGGTGCGACAGCCGTCGTTCGTCGACGGACTCGGCGGCCTCGTCGCCGACCGCCCGCTCACCGACTGGATCACGTGGCTGCAGTGGGAGGTCGTGCACTCCGCGGCGCCCTATCTGCCCGCGGCGTTCGTCGAGGAGAACTTCGACTTCTACGGCCGCACCCTGTCGGGCACGCCGGTCAACCGCGACCGCTGGAAGCGCGGTGTCGGTCTCGTCGAGGCGGCCATCGGTTTCGCGGTCGGCAAGATCTACGTCGAGCGCCACTTCCCCCCGGCGGCGAAGGCACGCATGGACGAGCTGATCGCGAACCTGGTGGAGGCCTACCGCGGCAACATCAGTGATCTCGACTGGATGAGTCCCCAGACGCGGGAGAAGGCGCTCGCCAAGCTCGACCGGTTCACCCCGAAGATCGGCTACCCCGCGCAGTGGCGTGACTACTCCGGTCTCGAGATGGTGGCCGACGACCTCGTCGGCAACGTCGCGCGGGCGTCCGCCTTCGAGCAGGACCGGGAGCTGGCGAAGATCGGCGGACTGGTCGACCGCGACGAGTGGTTCATGACGCCGCAGACGGTCAACGCCTACTACAACCCCGGCATGAACGAGATCGTGTTCCCCGCGGCGATCCTGCAGCCGCCGTTCTTCGACCCCGACGCCGACGACGCCGCGAACTACGGCGGCATCGGCGCGGTCATCGGACACGAGATCGGCCACGGCTTCGACGATCAGGGCGCCAAGTACGACGGCGACGGCAACCTCGTCGACTGGTGGACCGACGCCGACCGCTCCGAGTTCGGCAAGCGTACGAAGGTCCTGATCAAGCAGTACGACAAGTTCACCCCTCGCGGGCTCGAGGAGTCCCACAAGGTCAACGGCGCGTTCACCATCGGCGAGAACATCGGCGACCTGGGCGGCCTGTCGATCGCCCTGGTCGCCTATCGGCTGGCCACCGAGGGCACCGAGCCACCGCGGATCGACGGTCTCACCGGTCTGCAGCGCGTGTTCTTCGGATGGGCGCAGGTGTGGCGGAGCAAACTGCGGGAGGCCGCGGCCATCACGCGTCTCGCGGTCGACCCGCACTCACCGCCGGAGTTCCGCTGTAACGGCGTCGTCCGCAACGTCGACGCCTTCTACGAGGCATTCGACGTGCGCCCCGGCGATCGTCTCTACCTCGATCCGGCGGAGCGCGTCCGGATCTGGTGAGGCCGGAAGATCGAGAGCCGTGCGAATGATGATCTCGTCGGACCAGTTCGGTGGCTGTGGCGCAGCGGAGCGTGCGGGCTGGCTATGATTTCCCGACCGACATCTAGAGAGAGGTGGCCGTCTCGCTGGGGCGTGGCCACACTCCCGGTGACGGCCCCGTGGGAGAAAAAGCACACACGAGATGGATCACTTGAGCGAAGAAGTACGGGAGAAGCTCCGAGGGGGGAGTCACATGCAGTCGTTGGCTGACATGAACGGCGAGACCAACGACACCGGGATCCTCTCGCAGCCGGCCTCGGCGAAGGACACGTCCCCCATCGCCGCCCTCCCGGCGCAGATGGCCGACGTGGCGCGCCGGCTGCGGTCGGAGAGCAAGGACACCGAGACGATCCTGCGCGCCATCAGCGCATCGGCCGTCGAGTCGATCCCCGGGGCCGAGTACGCCAGCATCACGCTCGTCACCGGCAAGGCCGCCGTCGAGAGCCCGGTGCTGATCGGCGATCTCGCCCGCGAATCCGATCGGTTGCAGGCCGAGCTCCGCGAGGGCCCCTGCATCCGTTCGGCGTTGCACTCCGACACCGTGTGGATCCGCGACATGACCGACGAGCCCCGGTGGCCGGCGTTCAGCGCCGCGGCGGCCGAGCTCGGTATCCGTTCGATGCTCTGCTTCACCCTCTACGTCGAGGGCGACAACTTCGGTGCCCTCAACCTGCACAGCACCCGGGTCGACGCATTCGACGACGACTCCCGCTCGATCGGGGCGCTGTTCGCCGCGCACGCCGCGATCGCGTTCTCCTCGGTGCGCGAGAAGGAACAGATCCGCGCCGCGCTCACCAACCGCGACATCATCGGTCAGGCCAAGGGCATGTTGATGGAGCGCTACACGCTGAACTCCGACGAGGCGTTCCGACTGCTGGCACGGCTGTCGCAGGATTCGAACACCAAGCTCGCCGACGTGGCGTTGCAGGTGGTCGACGCAGGCCCCGGCGAGTAGCACTCAGGAAGAGCGGTTCGCCAGCCGACCGACACCGGCTCGGACACCGGCTCGCGCGGTCGCGGCCGCCACCATGATCGGCGGGAGCGCCCGCGCGCCGACGACGGTGTCGGGCACCGCCCACACGTCGACGGCGTCGATCGCGTGGTTCGACCACGCCTCTTTCACCGGGGTCGACCCGCGGCCGTGATGGATGCGGTCGATGCCGAGGTCGCGATGGTGGTCGACGATCCACACCATCAACTGGTGGCCGGGCTGCAGTCGCGCGTGGTCGGGATCGAAGTGTGTCAGGTACCGGGCCCAGGTGGTGCCGCACCGGACGGCGATGTCGTGACCGACCCACACCCCGCCCACGGTGATCCCGAGGATGCGCAGGCGACCGGCGGTGGCCTCGGCGTCGAGAACGGTGCGCACCAGCGTGCCGCGGTCTCCGGCGAGCCAGGCGTCCCAGTCGGGTCGCGAGTCGGCGCGGAGTCCCGCGACCCGCCGCATGTCCTCCCATCGCCGGTCCAGTTCGTCGGCGGTGCGCAGCAGTTCGAAGGCCACTTCGCGCCCATCGGCGGCGAGCTTCCTCCGGGCCGACCGCAGCTGACCCAGCGTGCGTCCGCTGCGCACGTCGCGGGCGGTGGCGTCGGGGCGCAGCCTCAGCGTCGGGATCTCCGAGACGACCTGGGTGTGGACGTGCCAGTGCCGGTCGCGGGCCAACGCGTCGAGCAGTGGGCTGTCGGCGGGGAACTGCTCGAGGCGCAGGACATGTCGCCTCCGCGCGAGGTGGTCGGCGAGGGCGTGGGCAGCGCGATCGTCGACCGCGATGACGTCGCCGCCCTGACCGAGGCCGTTGCCGATCGATCGGGCGAGGGTCACCGAGCCGAGCGTCCGGGCCGCGAACGCGGCGATCGCCACGGGGTCGTCACCGCGGTGGATCGCGACGGTGTGCGGAGTGGTGCGGTGCAGGGTGGCGGCGGCCGCGGCGTAGGCCGGGCCGTCGGTGAACCGTGCACCGACGCTGCGCGCCAGATCGCCCCACTGTTCGACGAGATCGCTCCCGCCGGTGCCCCCGCTCACGCTTCAGGGTAGCAACGCCTCCGAGGTGGGAGGCGATCGTCGCTCAGGCCAGGAAGGCCAGCACGGTCGCCTCGAACGCCGCCTTCGCCTCGATCATCACCCAGTGTCCGCAGCGCGGGAACACGTGCAGTTGCGCGTCGGGGATGAGTCGCATCGGCGCCAGCGCCATGTCGGGCGGGCTCACGCGGTCGTCGCGGCCCCAGGTCAGCAGGGTCGGACAGGCCACCTTGTGCATCATCGCCCAGTAGGGCGGGGTGTCGGCGGCGGCCATGAACTGCTGCTGCATCTCGAAGGCCGCGGATCCGTACATCGCCCGACCGGTCGCGAGGGCGTCGGGATCGATGGCCGCCTCCCAGCGTTCGGCGATGAGATCGTCGGTCACCAGGGCCTTGTCGAAGACCATCGCGCGCAGCCACCGGACGAGCTTGTCGCGGTCGGGGTCGTCGGCGAACTCCTGCAGCAGCGTCAGGCCCTCGCTGGGTGACGGGCTGAAGAGGTTGCCGCCGACACCGCCGATGGTGACGAGCTTCCTGACCCGTTCGGGCTTGCGGATGGCGAGGTTGACCCCGACGACACCGCCCATCGAGTTGCCGATCATCGCCGCGCTGTCGATGCCGAGTTCGTTCATGAAGAGGTTCACGGCCTTGCCGGCGTTGAGCACCGGCATCCCCTCCCAGGCGTCGCTGACGCCGAATCCCGGGAACTCGAGCACCAGGCAGCGGTGATGCTCGGCGAAGGCGCCCAGGTTGCCGCGGAAGTTGCGCCAACCCGTCACCCCCGGTCCCGAGCCGTGCAGCAGGAGCAGCGGCGGGGCGTCGGGATCGCCCGCCTCGTGATAGCGCAGCACTCCCTTGTCGGTGGTGAGCTCGCGTCGGGTGCCCTCGTATGTCACGTCCACCCGCTCAGACTAGAACGTGTTCTCGTTTCTTCGCTATCGTGGTCGCCATGACGTCCCCGGCGGTACGAGTCGCCCGGTCCCACGAGCGGCACACGGTGGCCGCGATCCTCGCCCGGGCGTTCGCCGACGACCCGGTGGTGCGGTTCATCTTTCCCGACGGCAGGCGCATTGGACCGTTCTACGACGCCCTGATGACCCACGAGCACTGCGCACGCGGATCGTCGGACATCGCGCACGTCGACGGCGAACCGGCCGCCGCGGCGGCGTGGGACCCGCCGGGCCATCGCCCCGGACTGTGGCACCGACTGGTCGCGGGCCCGGTGTTCGCGCGCAGGATGGGCCCGGCCGCCGCGGCGCGGGGGCAGGTCGTGCAACGGGCCATGGACGACGCGCGCCCCGACGAAGACCTCTGGTATCTCGCACTCCTCGGCGCCGTGGTCACCGGACAGGGTTGCGGCAGTGCGCTTCTCGAACACCGACTCGCGACCGTCGACGGGCCTGCCTACCTCGAGAACAGCAACGCGCGGAACACGCCACTGTACGAGCGCTTCGGCTTCGAGATCACCCGCGAGATCGTCATCCCGGACGGCCCCACCCTGTGGGGCATGTACCGGCCCGGCGCCGGAATCTGATCGGCCCGCTCGCTCCGCTCCCGGCGCCGGCGTCTGATCGGCCCGCTCGCTCCGCTCCCGGCGCCGGTGAGAATCAGCTGAAGGAGTAGCTGTCGAGATCGAATCGCCGACTGGTCCACATCGTCTCGAGCGTGGTGGATGCGCGGAACGGCACGTCGCCGTGGTCGTCGAAGTAGTAGCTGTTCGAGCCGCCGCAACCACCCTGGAAGAACACCTGGTTCCCGCGTCGGGCCAGCATCGCCTCGAAGTACTCGGTGTTGGCCTCCTCGCTCACCTCCACCCGCGTGGCGCCGGTGTCGCGGGCGCGGCGCAGGCACCGCAGGATGTGGCGCGTCTGGGTCTCGATGAGATTGAAGTACGAGGATCCGTTGTAGCCGTAGGGCCCGAGGATGGTGAACAGGTTCGGGAATCCGGGCACGCTCACGCCCTGGAACGCCTGGAAGCGGTTCTTGTCCCACCAGGTGTCGAGGTCGATGCCGCCGATGCCGCGGACACCGAAGGGCGGCATGTTCCCGCGCTCGAACACCTTGAATCCTGTTGCCAGCACGAGGATGTCGACCTCGTGCAGTGCGCCGTCGGAGGTCCGGATCCCGGTGGGGGTGATCTCGGAGATGGAGGACGTCTCCAAGGTCACGTTGTCGCGGTTGAAGGTCGGCAGGTAGGCGTTGGAGAAGCTGGGACGCTTGCAGCCGAGGGCGTAGCGCGGCGTCAGCTTCGCCCGGGTGTGCGGGTCACCGACGGCGCGGCGAAGGTAGAGGCGGCCCAGCTTCTCGCCCACCGTCGCGATCGGCAGGACGCCGTTGAAGTGCGCGGGCAGCGGGAAGTTGAACTCGACGAACACCTGACTCAGGGTGCGCGCCAGACGTTTCGCACCCGGGATGGCGCCGAGTGCGGTGCGTGCGGCCGGGGGCATCGCCGCGTCGGGTTTCGGCAGACACCAGATGGGCGTGCGCTGGAACACCGTGAGGTGGTCGACGATCGGCGCGATCGCCGGGATGGCCTGCACGGCGGAGGCCCCGGTGCCGATGACCGCGACGCGCGTGCCGGCGAGGTCGACGTCGTGATCCCACCGGGCGGTGTGCATCACCGTCCCCGTGAACGAGTCGATGCCGTCGATCTCGGGCGGTTTGGGCTGCGTGAGCACACCCGTCGCGCCGATCACATAGCGCGCGGTGAGGGTCTCGCCGCCGCGCAGTGTCAGCGTCCACAGGTCGTGCGTGGCGTCGAAGTCGGCGTCGACCACGCGCGTGTTGAGTCGCGTGTGTGCGTCGACGCCGTACTTGCGCACACAGTCATCGGCGTAGGCCTTGAGTTCGGAGCCCGGCGCGAACACCCGTGACCAGTCGGCGCGCTGCTCGAACGAGAACTGATAGCTGAACGACGGGATGTCGACCCCGACGCCGGGATAGGTGTTCCAGTGCCAGGCACCACCGAGACCGTCACCGTCCTCGACCAGCAGGTAGTCGTCGAACCCGGCCTTCCCCAACAGGATCGCGGCCCCGATGCCCGAGAACCCTCCACCGACGATGACGACCTCGTGGTCGGGCAGGACAGGCGCGGCGTTGTCATTCATGGATGTCAGTATCCCCGACACACGGTGCCGACCGCGTGGAAACCGACCACCTCAGCCGACCGTGCCGAACCCGACCACCTCGGCTGACTGTGTGGAAACCGCCGTCGAGTGTGCTGACAACCCACCGTGACCCGACAAACGAACAACGCACACTCGACGACGGGCTTCCGCACCGTCAGCGGCTGTACAACCCAGCCCAAAGGCTCACAAGCCGCTGACGGGGCGGAAACGCCGCATCGAGTGTGCGCAGTCCAGAACACTTCTCACCCATCGAGGTCAGCACACTCGATGGCCCTTTCCGCCCAGTCAGCACACACAGAAGAGCGGCCCGGCTCCTCGTAGAGGAACCGGGCCGCTCTGTCGTGTCTGTCGACCTCAGGTCAGATCAGTACTTCTCACCCTTGGCGGCCTTGTCGACCAGCGACTGCGGGGGCTCGAAGTGCTTGCCGTACTTCGACGCCAGGTCCTTCGCGCGATCGACGAAGCCCTGCAGTCCACCGGGGTACTGGTTGATGTACTGCACGACACCACCGGTCCACGCGGGGAAGCCGATACCGAAGATCGAGCCGATGTTGGCGTCGGGGATCGAGGTGATGACACCCTCGTCGAAGCACTTCACGGTCTCGAGCGACTCGGCGAACAGCATCCGGTCGATGAGGTCCTGGAACGGGACCTCCTTGCTGCCCGACTTGAACTCCTCGCGCAGTCCGGGCCACAGGCCGGTGCGCTTGCCGTTCTCGTCGTAGTCGTAGAAGCCCTTGCCCGCGGTCTTGCCGTCGCGGCCCTGCTCGAGCAGGCGGTCGATGACCTCGTAGGAACCGTGGTCGGGGAACTCCTTGCCCTCGGCCTTGGCGCCCTCCTGCGTCTCCTTGCGGATCTTCTGCATCAGGCCGAGCTTGAGCTCGTCCGAGAGCTGCAGCGGCGCAGCCGGATAGCCCGCCTGCTGGCCCGCCTGCTCGATGATCTGCGGCTCGACGCCCTCACCGACGGCCGCGATGGCCTCGTTGATGAACGTGCCGATGACGCGCGAGGTGAAGAAGCCGCGGCTGTCGTTGACGACGATCGGGGTCTTCTTGATGGCGAGGGTGTAGTCGATGACCTTGGCCAGCACCGCATCCGAGGTCTTCGCGCCCTTGATGATCTCCACCAGCGGCATCTTGTCGACGGGCGAGAAGAAGTGGATACCGATGAAGTCCTCGGAGCGCTTCACACCCTCGGCGAGGATCGTGATCGGCAGCGTCGAGGTGTTCGAGCCGAGCACGGCGTCGGGCTCGACGATGTCCTCGATCTCCTGGAACACCTTGTGCTTGACGTCGACCGACTCGAACGCCGCCTCGATCACCAGGTCGACACCCTTGAAGTCTGCCGCGTCGACAGTCGGGTGGATGCGGGCGAGGAGGGCGTCCGACTTCTCCTGTGTGGTCTTGCCGCGCGAGAGCGCCTTCTCCTCGAGCTTCTCCGAATAAGCCTTGCCGCGCTTGGCCGCATCGAGATCGATGTCCTTGATCACGACGTCGATACCGGCCTTGGCCGAGACGTACGCGATGGCCGCGCCCATCATGCCGGCGCCGATGACGCCGACCTTGGTGGCGGTCCACTTGTCGTAACCGTCGGGACGCGAGCCGCCGCCGTTGATGTGGTTGAGGTCGAAGAAGAACGCCTTGATCATGTTCTGCGCGACCTGGCCGGTCACCAGCGACACGAAGTAGCGGGTCTCGATCTCGGTGGCGGTGTCGATGTCGACCATCGCGCCCTCGATCGCGGCCGAGAGGATGGCGCGCGGTGCGGGCATCGGAGCACCCTTGAGCTGACGACGCAGGATGGCCGGCATGGCCGGGAGCACCTGCGCGAGCGACGGGCTCGACGGCGAGCCGCCGGGGATCTTGTATCCCTTGACATCCCAGGGCTGCACGGCCTCGGGGTTCTCCTTCAGCCACGCCTTGGCGGCCGGGAGCAGCTCCTCGACGCTGCCGACGACCTCGTGGATGAGGCCGGTCTCCTTGGCCTTCTCCGGGCGCATGCGCGGGCCCTGCAGCAGAACGCCCATGAGCGCGTTCTGGATACCGAGCAGGCGCACCGTGCGTGCGACACCGCCGCCGCCGGGCAGCAGGCCGAGGGTGACCTCGGGCAGCCCGATGGAGGCACCCTTCACGTCCGCGGCGATGCGGTGCTGGGTGGCGAGGGTGATCTCGAGCCCGCCGCCGAGCGCGGCACCGTTGATGGCCGAGACGACGGGCTTGCCGAAGGTCTCGAGGCGACGCAGGTTCTTCTTGAGATGGTTGGTGCGGTTGGTGATCTCGGTGGCGATCTCCACCTTGTCGCGCTCACCGCGGTCGCTGGTCATGTCCTTGAGGTCGCCACCGGCGAAGAAGGTCTTCTTCGCCGAGGTGAGGACGACACCGGTGATGTCGTCCTTCTCGGCCTCGAGGCGGTCGACCGTGGCCTCCAGCGAGCTCATGAACAGGTCGTTCATGGTGTTCGCGCCCTGGTTCGGGTCGTCCATGGTCAGGACGACGACCCCGTCGGCGTCTTTGTCCCAGGCAATCATGTTGTCGCTCATGTGTTTCGAGTGTCCTTAGTGAGAAGCAGTCGTGTGTGGGTGAGGCCGGTGCGTCAGACGCGCTCGATGATGGTCGCGACGCCCATGCCGCCACCGATGCAGAGGGTGACGAGGCCGTAGCGGCCGCCGCTGCGCTCGAGCTCGTCGACGACGGTGCCGAGGATCATCGCGCCGGTCGCGCCGAGCGGATGGCCCATCGCGATCGCGCCACCGTTGACGTTGGTCTTCTCGTGCGGGATCTTCAGGTCCTTCATCCACTTCATGACGACCGAGGCGAACGCCTCGTTCAGCTCGAAGACATCGATGTCGTCGACGGTGAGTCCGGCCTTCTTCAGCACCAGCTCGGTGGCCGGCGTGGGGCCGGTGAGCATGATCGTGGGATCGCTGCCGGTCTGTGCGGTGGCGACGATGCGTGCGCGTGGGGTGAGGCCGGCACGCTTGCCCGCCTCGGCCGAACCGACGAGCACCAGGGCGGCGCCGTCGACGATGCCGGAGCTGTTGCCGCCGGTGTGGACGTGGTTGATCTTCTCCACGGCGTGGTACTTCTGCTTGGCGACCTCGTCGAACCCGGCCATCTCGGCCATGCCGGCGAACGCGGGCTTGAGCTTGCCCAGCGACTCGACCGACGAGCCGGGACGACGGTGCTCGTCGTGGTCCAGGACCAGGACGCCGTTCATGTCCTTGACCGGGACGACGGACTTGGCGAAGTAGCCGGCCGACCAGGCGGCCTCGGCGCGGTTCTGCGACTCGACGGCGTAGGCGTCGACGTCCTCACGGCTGAAGCCCTCGAGGGTGGCGATGAGGTCGGCGCCGATGCCCTGGGGGGCGATGTACAGGTCGTAGGCGGTGGCCGGGTCCTGGAACATGGCGCCACCGTCGGAGCCCATGGGCACACGAGACATCGACTCGACGCCACCGGCGATCACCAGGTTGTCCCAGCCCGACGCGACCTTCTGGCCGGCGAGGTTGGTGGCCTCGAGGCCCGAGGCGCAGAAGCGGTTGATCTGGGTGCCGGGAACGGTGTCGGGCAGGCCGGCGACGAGGGCGGCGGTGCGCGAGATGACCGCGCCCTGCTCGCCGACAGGCGAGACGACGCCGAGCACGACATCGTCGATGTCGGCGGGGTCCATGTCGGGGAAGCGGGTGCGGAGCTCACCGATGAGTCCGGCCACCAGATCGACGGGCTTGATCCCGTGCAGCGAACCGTTGCGCTGCTTGCCGCGAGGCGTGCGGATCGCCTCGTAGATGAATGCGTCACTCATGGTGCATGTTCCTTTCCGATGTACATCTTCGGTTGGCGGGTCCGATACCCGGGCAACTCTTGAGCATGAGGCTAACGCTCGATAACTTGTTTGGCTATACCGGCTCGTCAAACCGGTCGGCGGGGTCAGTTTCTGCGCTAAGGTCTGTTCACCATGACCGCCACCGACCCACCCGTCACGCGCCGCCCGGCCGACCGCAAGAGCCAACTCGTGGCACTCGCGGCGCAGCTGTTCGGCGAGCGGGGCTATTCGCACGTGTCAGTCGCCGACATCGCGAAGGCCGCCGGGGTCACCGGCCCCTCGGTGTACCGCCATTTCGCCGACAAGCAGGCACTTCTCGCCGCCGCCGTGCTGGCGGGCGTCGACGACCTCGAGGCCTGCACCGACCGCGCCCTCGACCGCGCCGACGGCCTGGCCCCCGAGGATCCGGCGCGCCTCGACGGCCTCGTCGACAGCATCTGCACCATGGGTATCCGCCGCCCCGACGCCGCGGTGTTGTGGCGTTGGAACGGCGCCTTCCTCTCCGACGACCAGAACCGCGAGGTCGCCACCCGCACCACGGCGGTGCTCGCACGGTGGGCCCGCGCCCTGCAGGTCGGGCGGGCCGACCTCGACGACCGCGGCGCCCGCCAGTTGGCGTGGGCGGCGCTGAGCATCGCGGGTAGCACGAGCATGCACGCGACCCGTATCCCGGCGGCGCGGGCGCACGCCCGGCTGCGCCTGCTCATCACCCGGGTGGTGTCGGTCCGCACCGCCGACGCACCGCTGCTCGAGACCGGTGCACTGCCCGGGCCCGAACCGATGGGCCGTCGCGACGAGATCCTCGACGCGTCGTCGGATCTGTTCGAACGCCGCGGGTTCGGCAACGTCGGTGTCGACGAGATCGGTGAGGCCGTCGGCATCACCGGGCCCAGCGTCTACCGACACTTCTCGAGCAAGGTCGCGATCCTCACCAGCATCGGTCAGCGCAGCGCCGCGCGGCTCGAGGCCGGCGCGATGGCCGCCCACGCCGCGTCGCGCACACCGCACGAATTCCTGTCGCGGCTCGCCGATTCCTACGTCACGGTCCTCACCGCGACACCCGACCTCGCCGTCGCCTTCCACAACGGCACCGTGCTGCGCGATGTCGATGCGCGCGATTTGCTGGCCGCACAGCGCCAGTACGTGCGACGCTGGATCGAATTGGTGTGCGAGATCGACCCCGGACTCCCCCGGGCCGAGGCCGCGGTCACCGTGCACGCAGCACTGAGCATCGCCAACGACGCGATGCGCATGCGGCGGGGACGTGACCGACCGGAGCTCCCCGGACAACTCGCGCTGATGATGAAAGGCGTTCTGGGACTGTGACCGCTGCCGAGGAGACCCCGCAGGGCGATCCCCCGCACGATCGACTGGCCGCGGTCGAGGAGATGCTGCTCGGCGGTCCCCGCGTCTTCACCCGCGATCAGGCGGTCAGCGAACTCGACATCGACCCGCAGTTCGCCGACGAGATCTGGCGGGCGTTCGGTTTCGCGCACGACTCGCGGGATCAGCCGATCTTCACCGAGGACGATCTCTCGGCGATGGGACTGGTCATCGCGGCCTACCGTTCGGCGCCGGAGGGTCAGGCGGTCGCCGCGGCGCGCGCCATCGGGCAGACGATGTCGCGTCTGGCCGACTGGCAGGCCTACCGGCTCGACGAGCTCGATCGCGACAGCGGCGTCGACACCAGCCTCGGTCAGATGGCCATGGCGATGAGCCGTGTGCAGACCCTCATCTGGCGTCGCCACCTCGCCGCCGCACTGCGCAACATCGACTCCGACCGCGTGCCCGACGACGCCGTCGGGCACGAACTCGTCGTCGGGTTCTGCGACATCGTCGGCTACACCAGCCTCTCCCGCAAGATCGGCATGGACGACCTGAACGCGCTGCTCGAGGCGTTCGAGGGCCGCGCGAACGACATCATCACCGAGCACGACGGGCAGATCGTGAAAACGCTCGGCGACGCGGTGATGTTCACCGTGGCCGACCCGGTGCAGGCCACACAGATCGCGCTCGAGCTGCACACGCTCACCGAGCAGCACGACATCCCGCCGCTGCGGGTCGGTCTCGCCTACGGGCGCGTGCTCACCCGGTTCGGCGACGTCTTCGGCGAACCGGTCAACATCGCGGCCCGACTCACCGGATCGGCGCGCCCCGGCACCTCGCTGTGCGACGCCGAGCTCGCCGACGCCGTCGACGACGAGCGCTACTTCTTCAAATCGATCGGCTCGCTCAGCGTCCGCGGGTACCGCCACCTCAAGGCCCGGGTCATCGAGCTCAACCGGGATCACCAGCCGGCCGACGACGCGCGATGACTTCCTGACTCCACACCGGTCTACCCCTTCAGATCGCCCCACCCACACATCCGGAGGATTGCCATGCGCCCGTTGATCATCACCGCGTTCGTCTCACTCGACGGGGTCATGGAGGCCCCCGGCGGCGAGCCCGGCTACCGCAACTCCGGCTGGACCTTCGAGGGCATCGAGTTCGATCCCGCCGCATACGAGATCAAGGGACGCGAACAGCAGGAGTCGACCGCCCTGCTGTTCGGTCGCACCTCCTACGAGGCGTTCGCGCCGGTGTGGCCGACGATGGAGGAGTTCGCCCAGATGAACACCCTCCCCCGCTACGTGGTCTCCACATCGCTGGAGTCCGACGACGACCGCTGGCCGGCCACCATCCTGCGCTCGGTCGACGACGTCGCCGCACTGAAGGAGACCGAAGGCGGCCCGATCCTGGTGCAGGGCAGCGCATCTCTGGGCGCATCACTCGCCGACGCCGGCCTCGTGGATCGCTACCACCTGCTGGTGTTCCCGGTACTGCTCGGCGCGGGCAAGCGCCTGTTCAGCGAGGCGGACAAGGACAGCTCGCGTCTGCGCCTCGTCGAACACGAGGCCTACGGCAACGGCATCCAGAAGCAGGTCTTCGACGTCGTCCACGCCGACTGAGGTCAGTCCGCCCGCGTTCTCCGACGGCGCGGAGAGCATCGGCGCTCCAGACCGTCGAGCGCCGCCGCCACCATCGGTTCGACCTCGTCGGCGACATCACCGGGGCGTGCACCGTCGACGATGCGGCGTCCGACGTGGTCGACGAACGATTGCAGAACCGACAGGAGCGCGGCCGCACAGGCTTTCGCTGTGAACAGTTCGTCCTCGTCGCCCGTGTCGACGATCGCGGCCGTCAGCGCATCCGCCTGGCGGTCACGCGACTCGAGAACATAGCGCCGCACCTCGCTGCTCGTCGCACACAACGCGGGTAGGTCGCCCGCCGACTCGCCGGGCGACCTCCCGCGCAGGATGTCGACCTCGGCGAGGAAAGCGGGCCGGACCGCCGCGACCGGCGAGACCCCGCGGGGTCGGGCGGTCACCAGCCGCACGAGCGTGGACGTGACCTCCTCGTCACGGTCGAACAAGAGGTCCCGTTTCGTCCCGAAATGGTTGTAGACGGTCTGCGGCGAGACCTCGGCCGCGGCGGCGACGTCTGCCACCGAGACGTTCTCGTACCCACGCTCACCGAAGAGACGTGCTGCAGCATCCGCGATCTCGGCACGCGCGCGTCGCTTCTTGCGCTCTCGGAGACTGGCCTCGGTCACGATCGCGACCCTAACACCGATCTCCCCAAATTTGTAGTCAACTCTAGACATGGAGTCGACTCCAGAGTATCAAGGATCGAGAGATCAGCACCCGGTCGTCGAACCCTGAGCGCGGTCGTGGTGCGGCCGACAGAGAGGACGACGAGATGATGCGAGCACCACACCGCATGGGCGTGTACCGCTACGAACACACGGAGCCGCTCTTCGACGGACGAGTCGACATCGACGGTGTCGACAAGCCCCTCGTGAGTGCTGATCTCATCTCGGATCTGTTCCGCGAGGCGGCGGGCGGCGGGCTCGACATCGCCGAATACGGGCTGACCTACTTCGTCCGCACCTTCGAGCAGGACGACTCGCCGTTCCTGGCGCTGCCGATCTTCCCCAACCGCAACTTCCGCCATTCGGCGCTGTTCGTCAACGCGGACGCGGGGATCGACCACCCGTCCGGCCTCGTCGGCAAGGTCGTCGGGGAGTTCGCCCTCTGGGGGCATGATCCGGGTGTCTGGATGAAGGGGGTCCTGCACGACGAGTACGGGATCAGCCCAGACCAGATGTCGTGGGTCATCGGCGGCACCGATCACCCCATACCGTCGTTCGACTGGATCCCCCAGCCGGTCCCCGAGGGCGTCGACGTCCGTCACGCCGGGCCGGATCAGACGTTGGCGGAGATGCTCGAGCGCGGCGAGGTCGACGCGTTGCTCTCCGTCGACGTCCCGCGTGCCTTTCTCGACGGCACGTCGCACAGGATCCGCCGACTCTTCCCCGATCACCGCACGGTGGAACGCGACTATTACGAGCGCACCGGCATCTTCCCGATGATGCACGCCATCGCGGTCCGCCGTGAGCTCGCCGCGGACGCGGCCTTCATGCGCGATCTGTACGCCGGGTTCGACGAGGCGAAGACGATCGTCCAGAAGCAGTACCTCGAGGGGGCGTCCAAGCAGCACATGTCCGTCATCACGCCCTGGTTCAGTGACCTGTTCGCATCGAACCGGGCGTTGTTCGGCGACGACTGGTGGCCCTACGGCACCTCGGCCAATCGCACTGCGTTGGACACCTTCCTGCGGTACAGCCATGAGCAGGGCCTGACCCGGCGCCGTCTGCAGGTCGAGGAGATCATCGTGCCGGCCCTGCTCGACACCTGATGGTCGTCGAGCGCGGACGGTCAGCGCGCCGGGTAGACCGTCACCTCGGCCGCCTTCACCGTCAGCCACACATCTGTTCCGGCAACGAGTCCGAGGTCGGCGACCGCAGCCCAGCTGACCTCGGCGGTGATCTCGGCGAGTCCTGCGACACAGCGGACCGAGGCACGGGAGCCGGCCGGTGCGATCTCGGAGACCCGGGCCGCGATGACCGTGCGCGGGCTGCCGTGGGCCGGCGGCTCGGTGTAGACCGCGACCGCGGCCGGATCGAAGACGGCGGTCGCGCCGCCGCCTGTGGTGGGGACGGCATCCGCCGACGGTTCACCCACGACCCGCAGGCGGTCGGCGGTCACGGCCTCCCCGTCCCAGCGACCGGTCACGAGGTTGAGCCCGGCCAGCCGTGCGGCGAAATCGTCGGTGGGACGGGCGAGTACGTCGCGGACCGGTCCGTGCGCGGTGACCCGACCCCCTGCGATCACGACGGCGGTGTCGGCGAGGGTGACGGCGTCGACGAGGTCGTGGGTGACCAGCAGCGCGATGCGTCCGCGGTCGGCGAGAACCCGTCCGACGAGGGTGCGCAGGCGCGCCGCCACGTCGACGTCGAGCGCCGAGAACGGTTCGTCGAGGAGCAACACCGCGGGGTCGGCGGCGAGCGCGCGGGCGACGGCGACCCGTTGCGCCTGCCCACCGGAGAGCTGATGCGGCTTGCGGTCGAGGAGGTCGGTGACGTCGACGGCATCGGCCCACCGCTCTACCCGCTGTCGGATCTCGTGGCGTCCCAGGCGTGCCGAGGCGGGGGCGAAGGCGATGTTGCGGGCGACCGTCATGTGCGGGAAGAGTCGCGACTGTTGGCCCAGCAGGGCGACCGATCGTCGGTGCGGTGCGACGAAGGTGTCGTCGTCGACAAGGATCCGCCCGCCCACGCTGATCGAGCCCTTCGTCGGCCGCAACAGACCCGCGACGAGATTGAGCAGGCTGCTCTTGCCCGCGCCGTTGCGACCGAGCACCGCCACCGTCGACCCGTCGGGCACCGTGATGTCGACATCGAGGTCCGGGGCGGCCGACGTCGCCCGCACACGCAGTGTCACAGCGCGTTCCCCGCACCGGGCCGACGGAGATGCACCGCGATCACGACGACGAGCGCGACGACGATGAGCACGAACGACAACGGTAGCGCCTGCTGGGGGTCGTTGATCTCGTCGACGTAGATCTTCAGCGGCGCGGTCTGCGTGACGCCCGGCGCGTTGCCGGCGAACGTGATCGTCGCGCCGAACTCGCCCATCGCGCGGGCGAACGCGAGTACCAGCCCGCTGAGCAGTGCCGGGGCGACCAGCGGGACCGTGACCCGCAGCAGCGTGCGGGTCGGTCCGGCGCCGAGCGTGGCTGCCACCTGCTCATACGACGAGCCGGAGACCCGCAGCGCCCCTTCGACACTGATCACCAGGAACGGTAACGCCACGAAGGTCTGCGCCAGGACCACCGCGGTGGTGGAGAAGGCGATGTCGATGCCGAGGACGGTGAGGTGCTCACCGATCAGCCCCTTGCGTCCGAACGCATACAGCAGTGCGATGCCGCCCACGACGGGCGGCAGCACGAGCGGCAGGAGCACCAGAGCGCGCACCACACGGAGGACCACTCCGTCGGATCGGGCGAACACCACCGCCATCGGCACCCCGATGATCACACACAGCACCGTGCTGACCACGGCGGTGCGCAGGCTCAGTTCCAGTGCCTGCAGCGATGATTCGGAGGTGATCGACGAGACGAAGTCACGCCATGGCAAACGCTGGGTGAGCGCGATCGGCGGGATGACGATGAGCGCCAACCCGACGAGCGCGGGCAGGTACAGCCAGACGGGTACACCGCGCGCGCCCGGCTGCTTTCTCACCGTCCGGCGCCGAACCCCAACGCGTTCAACACCTGCTGACCCTCGGTGCCGGTGACGAGGTCGATGAACTGCTTGGCCTCGCCGGCGTGCTGCGTGCCCTTCACCGTCGCGATCGGGTACTCGTTGACCACCGCGGCGAAGGCGGGATCGTTCACCGCCGCGACCTTCGACCCGGCGGCCTTGGCGTCGGAGGTGTAAACGAGGCCGGCGTCGGCCTGACCGCTCGTCACCTTGGTCACCACGCCCGACACCGACGTCTCCTCGCTGGCCGGGCGGATGTCGACGCCGGTGTTCTTCTCGACGGTCGCGGCGGCGTTGCCGCACGGGACCTGCGGGGCACACAGGACCGTCGTGACACCCGAGCGGGCGAGATCGCGGACCGAGGTGATGTTCTTGGGGTTGCCGGGCGCGGTGATGATGGTCAGCACATTGCGGGTGAACGTCGTCGGGTCGAGCGCATCGGCACCGAGCGAGGTCATGGTCTTCTGGTCGGCGGTGGCGATGACGTCGGCGCTCGCACCCTGCTTGATCTGGGTGACCAGAGCCGACGACCCGTCGAACGTGGTCTTCACGGTGACGTTGGGGTGCGCCTTCTCGAAGTCCTGCGCGATCTCGGTGAAGCCCTTCTTCAGCGACGCGGCCGCGAACACCGTCAGCGTCACGGGCGCGCCGCTCGCCGAGGAACCCGGCGACGACGAGTCCGATGCCGACGACCCGCTGTCGTTCGACGAACACGCGGTCGCGAGTGCGGCGACGGTCATCGCGAGAGCAGCGAGACGAATCCGGTTGCGGTTCATCAGTTCTCTTTCTCGAGGGAGCTGTCGGGGCGTTCGACGATCACGGTGGTCGCCTTCACGAGTGCGGTGGCGACGACCCCGACCTCGAGGCCGAGGTCGCGGACGGCGTCGGTGCTCATCAGCGACGTGACCTCGAACGGCCCGCACTGCATGGTCACCTGCGACATCACGGTGTCGGAGCGGACGTCGGTGACAAGGCCGACGAAGCGGTTGCGGGCCGAGCGTTCGGCGCCGATGCCGTCGGCGACCGGTTCGGGGGCACGGCGACTGGCCAGCCGCGCGAGGTCGGCGCCGTCGACGACGGTGCGGCCCGCGTCGTCGGTCGTCGAGGACACCTCGCCGGCGGCGATCCATCGGCGCAGGGTGTCGTCGCTGACACCGAGCAGTTCGGCGGCGCGTCGGACGCGGATCTGTTCCACGCGCGGAATTCTACGCATACGCGTCTGCGATCGGTCTTGTGAGCCGCACGTGCGGAGACAGGATGGATCAGCGCCGGGGTGGGGCCTCCGGCCCGGGTTGGCAGTGCGGGCACCACCAGGTCCGTCGGCGCTCGGGGTCGTTGGGTTCCTCGGCGACCACGCGGATCGGTGTGCCGCACCGCAGGCACGGACGGCCTCGCCGGCCGGCGACCCAGTGCTGTTCTCCGCGGCGGCTGTTGCCGGTGGTGACCTGATAGGCGCCGCGCACCGTCGCCGAGTGATGCAGCGCCGTGCCTCCGAGACGCAGGAGCGCAGGCACGTCGACCTCGCCGATCGGTGTCCACGGGTTCAGTCCGCGCAGGAAGCACAGCTCGTTGACCCACAGGTTGCCGAAGCCCGCGACACAGCGCTGGTCGAGGAGAACGGCCGAGACGGCGCGGTCAGGGTCGGCCGTCATGCGGCGCACGGCCTCGTCGGCGTCGAAGTCGGCACGCAGCGGATCGGGGCCGAGGTGTCCGATCACGGTGTGTTCATCGCGGGTGCGGATCAACTCGACGATCGGCATCGAGATGCCGTACGCCGCGGGACCGTCACCACCGGACGCCGAGGCCGTGCGCAGCAGCACCCGTACCTCGGCCATGAGGTCGCGCGGCAGCCACTTGCCCTGTCGGGAGACGGTCCACGTGCCGCTCATCAGCATGTGGGTGTGGAGCGTGAGGTCGTCGGAGAACCTGGTCAGCAGGTGTTTGCCGTGCGTGTCGAGTCCCAGCACCGTGTGATCGGAGAGGTCGGCGGTCGCATGTCGGGGAACGCGCAGCTCGCCACGGGTCACCGTCCGGCCGACGAGCACGTCGAGCTTGCGGGCGGCCACATAGACGCTGTCACCTTCGGGCACTCCCCCATCGTGCCCGGCCCGCGTGCGTCGGGTGGCGGTCGGCCGATAGCGTCGTCTCCCATGAGCCTGCGCATCCTGCTGACCAACGACGACGGATGGCAGGCGCCGGGGATCGTCGCCCTCGCCGAGGGGCTCCGGGCGGCCGGGCACGCGGTGACCGTGGTGGCGCCCTCGGGCAATCAGAGCGGGGCCAGCGCACGGCTGAGCGCGGGCCGCGACCTCACGGTCACCCGCCCCGACGGGGAGATCGACGTCTGGTCGGTCGAGGGGTCGCCGGCCGACTCGGTGATCTTCGGGCTCTCGCAGGTGTTCGCCGACGCCGCACCCGACATCGTCGTCTCCGGCGCCAACGCCGGCGCGAACGCAGGCCAGGCCGTGCACTTCTCGGGCACCGTCGGTGCAGCGGTCACCGCGGCGAGCTTCGCGGTGCCCGCGGTCGCGGTGTCGACCGACCTGCCGTGGGCCACCGAGCCCGCCATCGCGCAGTTCGATGCGACCACGAGAATCGTTGTCGCGCTGCTCGGTTCGGCCGCACCGCGCGATCTCGTCGCCGACGGCACCGTGCTCAACGTCAACGTGCCCGCACCCGAGCACGACGCGACCGCGCGCCTCGTCGCCACCACGCCCGACCGTTTCCCGATGGGCCGCATCGGCTACACCGGCGACGGACCCGATTACGCCCTCACCTTCGAACCCGGTCCCGAACCGCTGCCCGGGACCGATGTCGCGACCATCCGCGGCGGCGACGTCAGCCTGAGCATCGTGCCGGTGAGCGGGCATCTCGACGCCGAGGTCGCGGGCCGGCTCGAGCGCCTCGCCGAGGCCGACATCACCTGGCGCTGATAGCTGCTGCCGCTTCTGCGGAAAACGTCCCCCTGAGGGACCACGGAGGGCATATTCCCCTCGGACACCGCTCTCGGGGCAGTTTTCCGCAGCGGCGTCAGCTCACCAGTAGACGCCGGGGATCAGCCGCGCGATGCGCTTGGCCGACTCCGGAAGCCCCGCGTTGGGGACGGGCACCGGCGGACGCGACGACTTCTTGCCGGCCTTGTCCGAACCCGTCGACGACTCGACCGGCTTCTCCCCCTTGGCCGCAGCCGATTCCGGGAACAGTCGGTACGCCTGGTGCAGCAACGCGTTCTTGAACCGCGGGGCGAACATGCCCGTGAACTCCGCGATGGTGCCGACCGGGGTGTCGATGCGGACCGGACGCTTCTCGAGCGCCCGGATCACCATGTCGGCGGCGTCATCCGGCGACGAGGTGGGCAGCGACTGGTAGATGGTGGTCGGCGCGATCATCGGCGTACGCACCAGCGGCATCTTGATGGAGGTGAAGGTGATGCCGTCGTCGTGGACCTCCGAGGCGATCACGTCGCTGAACGCGTCGAGCGCGGCCTTGCTCGCCACGTACGCCGAGAACCGCGGCACCTTGGTCTGCACACCGATCGACGAGATGTTCACGATGTGGCCGAAGCGACGCTCACGCATCCCGGGCAGCAGGGCGAGCACCAGGCGGACCGCGCCGAAGTAGTTGACGCTCATCGTCCGTTCGAAATCGTGCATGCGCTCGGTCGAGTACACGACGCCGCGCCGGATCGAGCGGCCGGCGTTGTTGACGAGGAAATCGACGTGATCGTGTTCGTCCAGAACGGATTTCACCATCATGTCGACCGACTCGTCGTCGGTGATGTCGCACGGATATCCGTGGGCGTCGCCGCCGGAGGCGCGGATCTCGTCGACGGCCGCCTCGAGGTCCTCGGCCCCGCGGGCCACGAGGATGACGCGCGCACCACGACGCGCCGCCTTGTGCGCGGTCGCCAGCCCGATGCCCGAGGAGCCGCCGGTGATCATCACCCGACGCCCGGCCAGTTCCCCGGCCGGGTTGGGGCGGCGCGCACGGTTCGGGTCGAGTTCGGTGAACCAGTAGCGCCAGAGGACGTCGGCGTAGTGGGAGAACTCGGGCACGGCCAACCCACTGCCCGCCAACGCCTTCTGCGTCTTCTCCGAGGAGAACACCGACGGGAAGGTGAGGTGGTCGATCACCACCGGCGGGATCCCGACCTGATCGAGGAGGAGGTCGCGGGCGATCTTGATGCCGGGCAGTTCGCTGAGCCGCAGCGCCCCGGTCGAGATGGGCGCGGGCACCGAACCGACCACGGTCGGCGCGCCGTCCGCCTTGGCGAGGGCTCCGAAGATCTCGCGGGTCGACTGCGGGCGGGGGTTCACGAGGTGGAAGGCGCGGTGGTCGAGTCCGCTCGCGTGGATCAGCTCGACCATCGCCGACGCCACGTAGTCGACGGGCACGACGTTGGTGTCGCCGACCTCGGGGACCACAGCGGGCAACAGGTGCGGCAGCGCGCCGAGAAGCCTGATGGCGGTGAAGAAGTAGTAGGGACCGTCGATCTTGTCCATCTCGCCGGTCTCGGAGTCACCGACCACGATCGCCGGACGGTAGACCCGCCACCGCAGCCCGACGGCGTCGCGAACCATCTTCTCCGCCATGTACTTCGTCTCGTGGTACGGCGACGGCAGGCCCTGCCCGAGGTCGAAGTCGTCCTCGGTGAAGGGACCGACGTGATCGCCGGCGACGGCGACCGACGACACGTGGTGCAGGACGGCGTCGAGGCGCAGGGCGAGGTCGATGACCGCCTTGGTGCCCTGGACGTTCGCCGCCTCCGACTGGGCGGCGGATGCGGTCATGTCGTACACCGCGCCGAGGTGGATGATGTGGTCGGCCGCGGGCGGCTCGTCGCCGAGCCCGAGTTCGGGCTGGGTCAGATCGCCGACGAGTGGGTGTACGCGGTCGCCGCCGACCCACTCCGACGCCATCCGCTCGATGCGGGGGACCGAGGACGCACGGACGAGCGCGTGGACGGTCGCGGCGGGTTCGCGCTCGAGCAGTCGGGCGACGACCCTCCGTCCGAGGAAGCCGGTCGCGCCGGTGACGATATAGGTGGACATGGTTTCTCCACGTTCGTTGCAGGCGGGCACGTTGTCGGGCTCAATGGTCGCCCACCCGGCGTCACCGGTGGACGGACTTCGCCAAATCCCTGCGGGGCCACGGGGTTGGTACGGTCGCGGTGTGTCCGATCCCTACTCCTCCGGCGAGCGTGTCTTCGGACCGCCGCGGGGCACGTTCGACGCGGACTGGGCGGCGACGGCGCTGCGCTCGAACCGTCCAGCCCTCGACCACCCCACCTCGGTGCGTTTGGTGGAGCTCGCCTGGGATCTGCTGCGTACCCGCGACCTGCGCGGCGACGCCCTGGCCGCCGCGCTGCACTCCGATCACGACATCGACCCCGACACCGCGCGTGACGTGGCGGCGGTCGCGACCGAGACGGCGGGTTTCTACCTCGACCGGGGGTGATCGGCCCGGCCGGCGAGCCGGTCGCGCGCGAGGTCGACCGCGTGTTGCAGGTCGACCCGCACGGTGCGGGTGATCGCGGCGGGCTTGTCGGTGGCGGCGATGGTGCGGGGTTCACCGATCACCACCTCGGCGTCGCGGCAGCTGGCGTCGGGATAGGCGATGCCGATCGACACCAGCGCCACCGGCGTGCGGCGCGCGATGCCCGAGCCGATGTGGCCCACCCCGCTCGCGATGGGGAGCAGCACCGCCGGGTTCTCGTTGCGGGTGCCCTCGGGGAAGATCGCGATGCTGTCGCCCGTGGCGGCCGCACGTTCGACGCAGATGTCGATCATCTGCCGGCCCGCCGCGACGGCGGTGCGGGTGTCGTGATTCTTCGCGCGGAACACCGGGATGCCGCCCATCATGTCGATCTTCGCGCGCTGGCCGGGATCGACGAACAGTTCGTCCTTCGCGAGCACACGGGTGTGCCCGATCCGTGGCCGCAGCGTCGACCGCCAGGCGGTCGCGGCGAGGATGAACTGATCGCGGTCGGTGAGGTGGTTCGCGCAGATCACCATCGGCACACCGCTGCGGATCAGGGCGGCGATCATCCCGCGGGCGTCGCCGTCGAAGCCGACGCGGGGTCGGTAGGTACGCGCGAGGTAGAAGTAGGCGAATCGCGACTTCCACCGCGGTTGCTGGTGCTCGGCGTAATAGCGGTAGACCGCGTCGGCGTTCTCCAGGGTCACCGCGATGAGCGGCGTCGTTGCCATGAACCTACGGTAGCGTAGGTTTCGGCTTCCGCCGGATTCTCCGCTCCCGTGACGACATCACCGATGAGTTCCGCGTACCGCGCCGGTCAACCCCTGCATCCGACAGCCACCCGCCGACGCAACCGCGACCATCACGCCCGATCTCTCGAGGAGCCCGTCCCATGACCCCTGTACCCGAGGTGACCACCCGCAAATCGCATGGCGATTTGTCGGACTCGACCGCTACCTTGACACCCATGTCCGCACCCACCTCCGCGCCCGCCATCGAGGCGATCGACCTCGTCAAGAAGTTCGGCGACCAGACCGCTGTCGACGGGGTCAGCTTCACCGTCCCCGAGGGCACCGTCCTGGGGTTACTGGGCCCGAACGGCGCCGGTAAGACCACCACCGTCCGCATGATGACCACGTTGACCCCGCCCACCAGCGGGACCGCCCGCATCGCCGGATACGACGTGGTCGAGCAGCCCAAGCAGATCCGTCGCGCGATGGGACTCACCGGGCAGGCCGCCACGGTCGACGAGATCCTCACCGGCCGCGAGAACATCATGATGATCGGCGGGCTCTACGGCATCGGCCGCAAGCAGTTGAGGGCCATCGGCGACCAACTGCTCGAGCAGTTCTCCCTCACCGACGCCGCCGACCGGCCGGTCAAGGGGTACTCGGGCGGTATGCGCCGACGGATCGACCTCGCGGTCAGTCTCTTGGCCGCACCCCCGGTCCTGTTCCTCGACGAGCCGACCACCGGACTCGACCCGCGGAGTCGTTCGGAGCTGTGGGATGTGTTGCGCGCGTTGGTGAAACAGGGCACCACCCTGCTGCTGACCACGCAGTACCTCGAGGAGGCCGACCAACTCGCCGACAACATCGTCGTCATCGACAAGGGCCGCATCATCGCCGAGGGTTCGCCGCTGCAGCTCAAGGAACAGGCCGGTCAGGCCAGCCTGGTACTCACCGTGTCGCACGCCGACGACATCGGCGCCGCCGAGGGACTGCTCCGCAAGACCGGCGGCGAGGTGTTCGTCGATCTCGGCGCGCGCCGACTCACCGCGCCCGCCGAGGGCCTCGCCGATCTCAACCGGGTGATCGGCTGGTTCACCGAGAGCGGCATCGCCGTCGACGACATCGGGCTGTCGCGCCCCAGCCTCGACGACGTGTTCCTCTCCCTCACCGGCCACACCGCCGAGGACAACGCCGCCGACACCGATCCCGCCACCTCAGTTCAGGAGACCTCGGTATGACCACCACCGCCCCCGCACCCACCGTCGTGATCACCCGACCCGAGATCCGCGACACCAATCTCGCGCAGCAGTCGTGGATCATGGTCAAGCGCAATCTGATCCACACGAAGCGCATGCCGGAGATGCTCTCCGATGTGACCATCCAGCCGATCATGTTCGTGCTGCTGTTCGCGTTCGTGTTCGGCGCGTCCATCACCGACACCGGCGGCGTCTCCTACCGCGAGTTCCTGCTACCCGGGATCATGGGGCAGACCATCGTGTTCTCGGCGTTCGTCGTGGCCACCGGCATCACCTCCGACCTCGAGAAGGGGATCATCGACCGCTTCCGGTCGCTGCCCATCGCGCGGTCGTCGGTGCTGATCGGCCGCTCCATCGCCAGCCTCATGCACTCGTCGATCGGTATCGCGGTCATGGCCGTGACCGGTCTGCTCATCGGCTGGCGCATCCGCAACGGTGTCGGCGAGGCGATCGGCGCGTTCGCGCTGATCCTCCTGTTCGGGTTCGCGATGATCTGGTTCGGCATCCTGGTCGGTTCGCTCATGCGGTCGGTGGAGGCGGTCAATGGTGTGATGTTCACCGTCCTCTTCCCGATCACGTTCCTGGCCAACACGTTCGTCCCCACCGGGCCCATGCCGACGTGGTTGCGCGTGATCGCCGAGTGGAACCCGATCTCGTCGCTCGTACAGGCGATGCGCGAGCTGTGGGGCAACGGTCCCGCCGCCGCTCCCTCGGCGCAGTTGCCGCTGCACCACCCGGTGCTCGCGACCGTGTTGTGGACCATCGGTCTCACCGCGATCCTCGCCCCGTTCGCACTGCGCGCCTACAACAAGCGCACCGTCGACTGACCGGGCGCGCGCCGAGACGCGTCCCGTCACCCGGCGAGGGTTGACCTCGCCGGGTGACGAGCGCACCGGAGGACACCGCGCCCGCAGACGACCATCTCCGACATAACGCGCATCTCGGTCAAAGCCGCAGCGCCGCCTGGTGTTTCGCACCCGGCTCGGGTAAGCCGTTAGCCACAGACACCATGGCGACGGGACGGACACTCCACGCATGCGATCAGCCGGCGAGAGACTCGACACCGACCAGCGTTCGGCCTTCGCGGCGAGCTATCTCGGCTGGATGATGGATGCGTTCGACTACTTCATCCTGGTGTTGGTCTACAAGGAGATCGCCGACGACTTCGGTGTGTCTCTCGACAAGATGGCCTACCTGACGACGGTCACCCTGGTGATGCGACCGGTCGGGGCGTACCTGTTCGGGATCTGGGCCGACAAGATCGGTCGCCGCACACCGCTCATCGTCGACGTGTGCCTGTACTCGGTGATCGGCTTCCTGTGTGCCTTCGCCCCGAACTACTGGGTGCTGTTCGTGCTGCGGCTGCTCTACGGCATCGGCATGGGCGGCGAGTGGGGGCTGGGAGCGGCCTTGTCGATGGAGAAGGTGCCCGCGCACCGTCGCGGCTTCTTCTCCGGGATCCTGCAGGGCGGATACGCCGGCGGTTACCTGCTGGCGTCGGTCGCGTTCCTGGTGGTGAACTCGTGGCTCGGGTTGAGCTGGCGGTACCTGTTCGCGCTGTCGATCCTCCCCGCGTTCGTGAGCCTCATCATCCGACTCAACGTCCGCGAGTCCGAGGTGTGGGTGAACACGAAGGCGCTGCTGGAGAAGAACAAGACCTCGGTCCGCACGGTGTTCCTCAACCCGAAGGTGCTGCGGCGCTTCGTGTTCCTCGTGATCCTCATGGCCGCGTTCAACTTCCTGTCGCACGGGACCCAGGATCTCTACCCGACGTTCCTCAAGTCCGACGAGAACCGCGGCGCAGGCCTCGACGCCGCGACCGCCACCTGGATCGCGGTGATCTACAACGTCGGAGCGATCATCGGCGGATTCGTCCTCGGATGGGCGTCGGACCGTATCGGGCGCAAGGGCGCCATCCTCGTCGGGGCCGTCCTGACCCTGCCGATCATCCCGATCTTCGCCTACTCGACCACGGCCGGGATGCTCTGTCTCGGTTCGTTCCTCATCCAGGCCGCGACGCAGGGCGCCTGGGCGTCGGTGCCCGCGCACCTGTCGGAGATGTCGCCCAACGCCATCCGCGGCTTCTACCCCGGCGTCACCTATCAGCTCGGCAACGTGATCGCCGCGCTGAACCTGCCGATCCAGCAACACCTCTCGGAGCGATGGGGGTACCCGATGGCGTTGTCGGTGACCGTCGCGATCGCCGCCGTCGCGGTGGCCGTACTCACCCTGGTGGGCGCGCAGGCCACCGCGGTCGACTTCACAGAAGAGACCGAACCGGTCGGTGTTTGAGGTCTCACGCGGTGAGAGCGAGGGCTCCGATCGGGTCGCTGTAGATCGCGTCGAGGGACACCGCGCCTGCGGCCTGCTGCTGCACGCCGGCACCTGCCCGTGTCACGCGGACGTCGCGGTTGCTCGCCGCCGGGGTCGCCCGGACGGCGCGGGCCACCGCGGGCAGCGTCGACGGGGCGTCGGTGAAGGCCTGACCACCCAGGATCACGTGGTCGGGGTTGAAGATGTCGGCGATGAGCGACACCGCGCGACCGAGCACCTCGGCGCGCTCGAGCAGGATCGCCGAGGCGGTGTCGTCGCCCGCGGCGGCCGCGGCGTGCACGTCCTCGACGGACTCCACGGTCAGACCGGCGGCACGCGCCGCGTCCACCACGCCGGTGTCGCTCGCCGACGCCTCGAGGGTGCCGGTGCGACGCGGGTCGAGAAGCGTGGTGGGACCGCTCGGGAAGTGACCGATCACCGGCGGGCCGGCGCTCGGGGTGTAGACCGTGCCGCCGACGGTGAACGCGATGCCCACCATCTCGCGGGCGTAGAAGTACAGGAAGCTCCCCGGCTCGTCGGTTCCCACCGACTGCTGCGGGTTGACCAGCAGCTCCGCGGCGGCCATCGCCTCGACGTGCGAGGCGACCGAGACCGGCAGTCCGATGGTCTGCGAGAGCACCGGTCCGACGGGCGCGGCGGTCCAGCCCAGGCGTGGATGGTCGACGAAACCGCCCTCGGCGACGCGGCCACCGATGGCGACACCGCTCCACAGGAGTCGCTGCGAGGGCCAGCGGGAGGCGAAGCGACGGGCCGACAGACCGATCGCGGTCAGGGTCTGTTCGGGGTTGTCGCCGGCGGGGGTCGGGATCTGGATCGCGCCGACCACACGGTGCAGCAGGTCGTGGGTGGTGATCGAGGTGACCTTGAGGCCGATGTGGATGCCGACGGTGAGGAAGTCGGCGACGTTGACCTCGAACGGCAGACGCGGGCGACCGATGGCGCCTGCGGGGGCCAGGTCGGCGCGCTCCCGAACGAGGCCTGCCTTCAGCAGGGCGCTGACCTGACGGTTCACCGTCGAGATGGACAGACCCGAACCGGCCGCGGCGTCGTCGCGGAAGATGGGGCCCTGCAGTCGCGCGGTCCGCAACACCACGGCCGACGGGCGTGTCGACAGCTGGAGTTGGGGGGTCGCGATGTGGATGGTCGGGGTCCTGGTTCGCAGCGATTGGCCGGTGAGGGGCCCGTCGGCGACACCGATCGCCAGCGGACGGGAACCACTACCGGGTCGGGGTCCGGACAGTCGGGTGCGGGTCTGCGCCGGACGCCGGGTACGGGTCGAGAGATGATCGAGTGAAGCGGTCATGAAGATGTCCCTGTCGAATGTGCCACACCGCGCGTGAACTGCGTGGATGTGGAGAACGAATGTCTGAAAAAGGTCAGAGATTCGTGCGACAGAGAAGACGTGCGAACGGCAGACGACAACCCAACGCGGTGATCACGTAGGTGACCTCCGGGATGTACGACGTCGTGCTCGGCATGAGCGCAATCTAGCAAGAGCCGCCGACCACGGCAAAGGCAGCCGCACGAGGGCTTTTCGATCACCGCGATTCCAACCCCTGCCCATGGATCGGTACGCGGCGAGACTGGAGCGCGACCTCGTCCACGTGCGCGCACGGGCCGGGGTGTCATCAGCCCCCTGTCTCCCCGAGAGGACATCGTGTCCCTGCGTCTTCACTGGTTCCTGCCGACGTACGGCGATTCGCGGAACCTGATGGCGGGCGGCCACGGCGCAGCGATGTCGGGCGACCGGCCGGCAGACCTGCGGTATCTGCGACAGCTCGCCGGGGCCGCGGAGATCAACGGCTTCGACTCGGTCCTCACCCCGACCGGCCTGTGGTGCGAGGACGCGTGGCTGTCGGTGGCGATGCTCGTCGAGTCGACGGAGACCCTGAAGTTCCTGGTGGCGCTGCGGCCCGGCCTGACGAGTCCGACCCTCGCCGCGCAGATGGCCGCCACGCTGCAGCGGCAGTCGGGTGGGCGACTGCTGCTCAACGTCGTCACCGGCGGCGAATCGGCCGAACAGCGCGCGTTCGGCGACTTCCTCTCCAAGGACGCACGCTACGAGCGGTCTGGCGAGTTCCTTCACATCGTGCGGCACCTGTGGACCTCCGACGAGCCGTTGACGTTCAACGGCAAGCACATTCGGGTCGAGGGTGCGGCACTCTCGCGGCGGCCGGACCCGCTGCCCCCGGTCTTCTTCGGCGGGTCGTCGCCGGCCGCGGGGACCGTTGCCGCCGGGCATGCCGACACCTACCTCACGTGGGGTGAGCCGCCCGCCGCGGTCGCGCAGAAGCTCGACTGGATCCGCGATCTCACCGCCGCCACCGGCCGCGCGGTCGACTTCGGGATCCGATTCCACGTCATCGCCCGTGAGACCTCCGAGGCGGCGTGGGCCGAGGCCGACCGCTTGCTCTCCGCTCTGGACCCCGGCGTCGTGGCCGACGCCCAGGCCGCGTTGGCGCGGTCGGAGTCGGTGGGGCAGCAACGCATGCGGGAGCTCCACGGCGGCGGCTCGGGATTCGTCGCCGGTGGCGATGCCCGCGCGCTCGAGATCCACCCGAACGTGTGGAGCGGCGTCGGACTGGTCCGTGGTGGCGCCGGTACCGCCATCGTCGGATCGTACGAGGAGATCGCCGAACGGATCGCCGAGTACGCCGATCTCGGTATCGAGCACGTCATCCTCTCGGGCTATCCGCATCTCGAGGAGGCGTACCACGTGGGAGAGGGCGTGCGTCCCGCACTCGCGCGGCGTGGTCTCATCGACAGTGGAATCGCCACGGCGCACCCTGTGCAGGGGGCGTTCCTGCCTACGCTGGAGCGCGCAGGCGCATCCTGACACGCCGTTCTGTTCTGCCCACCCGACATCCAGCTGTATCCCGAACACGAAAGACATGAGATGAGCACCGAGAAGATCGCCGACGAAGTGAAGTTCGCCTACTGGGTCCCGAACGTGAGCGGTGGCCTGGTCACCAGCGACATCGAGCAGCGCACCAACTGGGAGTTCGAGTACAACAAGAAGCTCGCGCAGACCGCCGAGAAGGTCGGGTTCGAGTACGCGCTGTCGCAGGTGCGGTACATGGCGTCGTACGGCGCCGAGTTCCAGCACGAGTCGACGTCGTTCTCGCTGGCACTGCTGATGGCGACCGAGAAGCTCAAGGTGATCACCGCGATCCACCCCGGTCTGTGGCATCCCGCCGTGCTGGCGAAGTTCGGCGCCACCGCCGATCACCTGTCGAACGGCCGCTTCGCGATCAACGTCGTCTCGGGCTGGTTCTCGGGCGAGTTCAAGGCCCTCGGTGAGCCGTGGCTCGAGCACGACGAGCGTTACCGTCGCAGCGCCGAGTTCCTCGAGGTCATCCGGAAGATCTGGACCGAGGACAACGTCGAGTTCGCCGGCGACTTCTACCGGATCCGCGACTTCAGCCTGAAGCCCAAGCCGCTCAACACCCCCGAGCGCCCGAACCCCGAGCTGTTCCAGGGTGGCAACTCCTCGGCCGCGCGCCGCAACGGTGGTCAGTTCGCCGACTGGTACTTCTCCAACGGCAAGGACTTCGACGGCGTCACCGAGCAGATCGAGGACCTGCGCTCGGTCGCCCAGGCCCACAACCGCGAGACCAAGTTCGGCCTTAACGGCTTCATCATCGCCCGCGACACCGAGAAGGAAGCCCGCGACACCCTGCGCGAGATCATCGAGAAGGCCAACAAGCCCGCGGTGGAGGGCTTCCGCGACTCGGTGCAGCAGGCCGGCAAGTCCACCTCCGACGGCAAGGGCATGTGGGCGGACTCGAAGTTCGAGGACCTCGTGCAGTACAACGACGGGTTCAAGACCCAGCTGATCGGTACGCCCGAGCAGATCGCCGAGCGGATCGTCGCCTACAAGAAGCTCGGCGTCGACCTCATCCTCGGTGGCTTCCTGCACTTCCAGGAAGAGATCGAGTACTTCGGTGAGAAGGTCATGCCGCTCGTGCGTGAGCTCGAGGCCGCCGAGAAGGTCTCGGTCTAGTCATGACCGCATCCGTCGCCGCCCGTATCGAGACCCACACCCAGGCAGTCGATTCCGCTCGCTGTCTGGCTGCGCGTTTCGGTCCGGGCGCGGCGGAGCGCGACCGTCAGCGGTCGCTACCCCACGCCGAGATCGAGGCCCTCTCGGCGTCGGGGTTGCTCGCGATCACCGTCCCCGCCGCGTTCGGCGGGCCGGATCTGCCGCCGTCGACCGTGGCCGAGGTGGTGCGCATCCTGGCCGCGGCCGACCCCAACGTCGCACAGATCCCGCACAGCCACTTCACGAATCTCAACCTCCTGCGCCTCGCCGGGACCGACGAGCAGAAGGCGCGACACTTCGCCCATGTCCTCGCCGGTGGCCGGGCCGCGAACGCGCAGGCCGAACGGGCGACCGCGTTCGCCGACGGTGTCGACACCCGGATCACGCGCGACGGCAGCCTCTTCCGGCTCGACGGCGAGAAGTTCTACTGCACGGGGACGTTGTTCGCGACACGGCTGGCCGTGCTGGCCCGTCTCGACGAGGCCGACGGCGACCACAAGCCGGGCGAGTACGTCGTGTTCGTCTCCCCCGACGCCGAAGGCGTCGAGTTGATCGACGACTGGAACGGCATCGGGCAGCGCACCACCGGCAGCGGTACGGCGCGGTTCACCGCGGTCGCGGTCGCCGACGACGACCTCGTCCCGCGGACCCCTGCAGTCGAGGTGCCCGCCGCCTACGGGGCGTTCTCGCAGCTGATCCACGCGGCCATCGACACCGGTATCGCCGCCGGCGCACTGTATGCCGCAGTCGATTTCGTGCGGACCGAGTCGCGACCGTGGTTCGAGGCCGGTGTGGACAACGCCATCGACGACCCGCTGTTGGTGCAGCGTTTCGGCGAGCTCGCAGTGCTCGTCTCGACGGCTGAGGCGACACTCGACGCCGCGGCCCGCGCGGTCGACGCCACCATCACCTCACCCGACGATCCCCGTCTGCTCGCCGCCGAGGCCTCCACGGCCGTCGCGACGGCCAAGATCGTGTCGGATCGCGCGGCGACCGAGGTGTCGTCGGCACTGTTCGAGGTGAGCGGGACCCGCAGCGCGGTGGATGAACTCAACCTGTCGCACTTCTGGCGCAACGCCCGCACGCACACGTTGCACGACCCGGTCCGCTGGAAGTACCAGCACATCGGCCGATTCGTGCTGCGCGGAACTCCACCGCCGCTGAGCGCGACCGTCTGATCCCGTCGGAGTTCAGCCCTCGGCAGCGACTCTCGCGTGCGTGCCGGTGAAGAACTCCACGAGGGACTGCGGGGCGCGATCGCCGTACAGCAGCTCCTGCATGGCGGCCGAGTCGTGGGCCGCGGCGCGACTGCGGGGAAACATCGTCTGCTCGTAGCTCCCGATCGCCGCGTCGAGGTCGTCGGGATGCGCGGCGATCGCCAGCCCGAGTTCGGCACCGTCGATCATCGCGAGGTTCGCACCGTCACCGGCCGGTGGCATGAGGTGCGCGGCATCGCCGACGAGGGTCACCCCCGACCGATGCGACCACTCGTGCCCGATGGGCAGACCGTGGATCGGACGCAATGCCGGTGTCGCGTCGTGGTCGGTGATCAGCGCCGTCAACGCCGGTGCCCAGTCGGCGAAACCCGTCATGACGGTCGCGATCCCGGCGGCATCGGTGACGTCGAGGCCGGTGAACCAGTCCAGGGGTTCGACCAGCGCGGCGTACGTGTGCAGGACGGCATTCGCCTCGCGGTGTACCGAGATCGATCGTCCGGGCGCGAGCGCGAACACCGCGCCGTCACCGACGACGCCGGCCGCCTCCGGGTGCTCGTCGTCGACGTCGTGCAGGTAGGTCTCGACCAACGTGATCCCCGAGTACTGAGGAGTCGCATCCGACACCAGCGGACGCACCTTCGACCACGCGCCGTCGGCCCCGACGAGGAGGCCGGTCTCGACGCTCGATCCGTCGTCGAAGACCACTCGGTGTCGCCCGTCGCCGAGCGAGAGGATGTGGGTCACCTTCGCGCCCCAGCGGATGGTGTCGGCGGGCAGCGACTCGATGAGGATGCGCCGCAGGTCGCCGCGCAGGACCTCGGGGCGGCCGCCGGTGCCGTCGTCGACGTCCTCGTAGAGCAGCGTCGCGTGTCGGTCGAGGATCCGCATGGCCTCGCCACCGGAGTGGATGATCGTGCGGAACTCGGCGGTGAGGCCGGCGGCCGCGAGGGCGACCTGGCCGTCGTTCTCGTGGATGTCGAGCTGGCCGCCCTGGGTACGGGCCATGGCCGAGGGTTCGGCCTCGTAGATCGTCGCGGCGATGCCGTGGACGTGCAGGACCCGCGCCAGCACCAGACCGCCCAGACCTGCGCCGATGATCGTGATGTTCGTGTTCATGGGTTACTCCTCGCCTCGTTGGAACGCCATTCCATTGCCAATAGCTTGGAACGTCGTTCCAACAATGTCAAGATGAGGCATGCCCACGACGCGACGAGCTGAGCGCCGCACCGATGCGTTGTCGACGGATCGGATCGTGGAGGAGGCCGTCGCGATCCTCGACGTCGACGGCGCCGCCGGTCTGACGTTCCGCGTGCTGGCGACGCGGTTGAACACCGGTGCGGGCGCGATCTATCACCACGTGGCGAACAAGGACGAACTGTTGGGTGCAGCGACGTCGGTGGTCGTCGAACCGGTCGTGTCGTCGGTGGTCGACGAGGACGATCCGGCGCGGGCCATTCGCACCGTCGCGGTGGGGATGTTCGATGCGATCGACGCGCACCCGTGGGTCGGCGGGCAGCTACCTCGCGAGGCCGGGCAGGACTCGCTGATGCGGTTCTTCGAGAGCATCGGCAGCCGGGTGGTCACGCTCGGCGCGCTGTCGTCCCGAGAGGCGTTCGATGCGACGTCGGCGTTGGTGAACTACGTGCTCGGTGTCGCGGGCCAGAACGCGGAGAACGCCCAGACCGCCCGCACACGAACGCATCTGGGCGACCGGGCGACGCAGCTCGCCGCCATGGCCGATCGATGGGCCGACCTCGATCCGGTCGAGTTCCCGTTCGTCCGCCAGATGGCTGCCGCCCTCCGAGATCACGACGACCGCGACCAATTCCTCGCCGGCATCGACCTGATCCTCACCGGCATCCAGGCGCACAGGCGCGACGGCTGAGTGTGTGAATAGTCGAGTCGGGTGGTGGTGGTGCTGAGTGTGTGGAAAGTCCAGTCGAGTGTGCTCACCGCGACGCGTGAGTTCACAGCCGAACAGCGCACACTCGACGCCGACTTTCCGCACAGTCAGCGGTGGTAGAACGCAACCAGCTATGAGGCAGCGAGGTACAGCGGAGCCCGGGGCCAGGTGAGGTCGAAGCTCCGAGCCGGCGGCGGTTCACTCCGCTCGGGGCACGGTGGATCGACCTCTCGGGAATGTCGTTGCAGCAGTTCGTCGATCCGGTGCAGGTGGTTGGCGCGAACCTGGTCGGGTGGGTCGGTGTTACGACGCCACCCGTAGCGGCCCTTGTCGGGGCCGTCGGTGATCTTCTCCGTGCTCCACTGATGCGGTTCGGGTCCGACGGCTCGATTGTGTCGACCACAGGCGGGAGCCATGTGTGGCGAGTCGGTGTGTCCGCCGTCGGCCCAATCGCGTTCGGCGTGATGCATTTCGGTGTCGCGAACGGTGTCGTGCAGTCGTCCTTGCTGCAGCCGCCGTACTGGGTGAAGGCCATGAACCGTTGCACCTGCGACGCCAATCGTTGGGACCGGCCGAAGAACAACGGTTCGTTGGTGACGTCGCTGAAGACGGCCAGGTGGGGCTGTGCTTCGGCCGCGAGTTTCACGACGTCGCTGATCGGCAGGTCAATTCCCGTGGCGGTGCGTGCTACACCGGCGTGCTCCCGGAGCTGTGCGTCGGTGATGGACACGATGATCTGCGGCGGCAAACCCCGATGCGAGCCACCAAGCAGGCCACCGTTGACCGCAGCATCCAGCAAAGTTTTGAACGCATCGTGGTTCCGCTGACTCTGGCTGCGGCAATCCCGGTCCGCGGCCTCCCGCAACAACTCGGGATCGGCGTCGTCGTGGTCGCCTTTTGGGGACAGGTCGTCGTCGGGGTTGTTCATCCCGGGCGCGGCCCACTTAGTGAGAACCACGTCGAACAGGGCTCGCGTGATCGGATCCAACGTCGCGGTCAGCTTCGACATCAACTGGCTGTCCTGACACCCGAGATTCAGCTTCCGATTCCGTGCGCGATCACGGTCGTCGGTCAATTGCCCGTCGGGATCGAGGTGGGCGAGGATCCGCACGCCGGCGGCGGTGATCTCTCTCGGCGTCAACGTGGTTGCGAATTCGGCCAGGACTTCCTCTGCCCGCGCCCGCTGCTCCACGTCGCCGGCCGACGGGATCTTCTTCAGCACGTCCAACACCGCGTGGACGTGATCAGGCCCGATCGTTCCGGCGGCCAACTCGCGCGCGGTGTTCGGGCACACCGGCGGCAGCTTCTCACCGGTCATCGCGTGCATGGGTTCGAGGGACCGGACTGCGTCGAGCCGCTTCTTGGGGTGGGTGATGCGGAGTTTCGTCTGGAGGAATTCGGTGACGGTCACGCATCCGACGGTGCGGTGGGCGTCGCGGTCGGAGACCTCGAGGATGCGCTGGTTGCCGATGGATTCCATTCGGCGGATGGTGTGTTCGTGGCGGATCGCCAGCTCGGCGACGGTCTCGTCGTCGCACGCTGTGGAGTCGGATGCAGCGATCTTGTTCAAGATCTGTTCCAGGGCAGCGTAATCCGCTACGAGATCGTTCACGGTGACGCTCCTCCCCAGGTGTGACTGTACGTCTATTCTAGCACGCGTGTTCGAGGGGTGGGAGATTGATTTTGGTGAATAGTGTTGAACGTGAGTGTATTTCGGGTGGGTGGTTGCGGTCTCCTGCCGCTGACGGTGCGGAAGCCGGACGCCGAGTGTGCGTTGCCTCGTCGTCGGCTCGCGGTGTGCAGTGAGCACACTCGACGACCGTTTCCACACAGTCAGCACCGTCAGCACCACCGACGCAATCCAACCGCATGTTGTTACCGTCGACGACGTGGACGACGCGGGTTTCCTCCTCCAGGCCATCGACCTCGCCGAACAGGCACGGGCAAGTGGTGACCACCCGTTCGGAGCGGTACTGGTGGGCCGGTCCGGGACGGTGGTCGGCAGCGGCCTGAACACCGTGGTCACCGACCGCGATCCGACCGGCCACGCCGAGACGAACCTCGTGCGCACGGTGGGCGGCCGCATCAGCCGCGCGGACCTGTCGACCATGACCATGTACGCCAGCACCGAACCGTGCGCGATGTGCGCGGGCGCCATCTACTGGGCCGGGATCGGGGCCGTGGTCTACGCGCTGGCCGAGTCGGAGCTACGCCAGCTGGCCGGCGCCGACCCGGCCAACCCCGTCCTCGATCTCCCCTGCCGCGAGGTCTTCGCCCGCGGGGTGCGCGAGATCGAGGTCCGCGGCCCCGTCGACCTGCCGAAGGCGCGCGAGGTACACGCCGGCTTCTGGTCCCGGTAACCGCTGCGCAACTGTCCGATTCTTCGTACCCTGGCACGCATGACAGCCCAGCCCACCGCACCGGCAGCGAAGACATCCGCTCAGACGGTCACCGACAGCGAGTTCCTCGAGATCATCGAGCCATACCGTCGCGAGATCATGGCGCACTGCTACCGCATGATGGGCAGCCACCACGATGCCGAGGACCTGTTGCAGGAGACCTACATCCGGGCCTGGCGCGGGTATGCGGGCTACGACCAGAGGGCGTCGGTGCGCACCTGGCTGCACAAGATCGCCACCAACACCTGCCTCACCGCACTGGAGAGCAAGAAGCGCCGTCCGCTCCCCAGCGGTCTGGGCGGCGACGCCTACGACCCCGAGGCACCTCTGCTGCAGGACCACGAGGTCCCGTGGCTCGAGCCCTACGCCGATGATGCCGCGGCACCTCCGGAATCGGCCGATCCGGCTCAGGTAGTGGGCTCACGCGAGTCGATCCGGCTCGCGTTCATCGCGTCGCTACAGCACCTGCCCGAACGACAGCGGGCCGTCCTCATCCTGCGTGACGTGCTCGCCTGGCGCGCCGCCGAGGTCGCCGACACCCTAGGGCTCACGGTCGCGACCGTGAACAGCCTCCAGCAGCGCGCCCGGGCCCAGCTCAAAGAGGTTGCCCCCGAACGCGACTCGGTGACCGAGCTGGACGAGTCCACGAAACGCGCGACCCTCGAGCGCTATGTGGCCGCGTTCCAGGACTACGACGTCGACGCGATCGTGTCGCTGTTCACCGACTCCTCCATCTGGGAGATGCCGCCGTTCACCGGCTGGTATCTCGGTGGCGAGCAGATCGGGAAGCTCATCCGCGGCAACTGCCCGGCCGAGAAGGCGGGCGATCAGATCCTGCTGCCGACCACCGCCAACGGCGGGCAGCCGGCGTTCGGGCTGTACATGATCGGCGACGACGGCGTGCACCGCCCGTTCCAGCTGCAGGTCCTCGATCTCGACACCGACGGCTCGGTGCGCCACGTGGTGGCGTTCTTCGCCGGCGACCTGGTGGCCGAGTTCGCGCGTTTCGGCCTCCCGGCCACCGCATCCAACGACTGACGGCCCACAGGGCGCCCCAGAGCGAGGGCTATTCGGCGGGCATCTGCGTGGGGTCCATCCACACGACCTCCCACGCGTGGCCGTCGAGATCACGGAAGCTGCGGCCGTACATGAACCCGTGGTCCTGCGGATCGGTCCACTGCGACGCACCGGCCGCGAGCGCTGCGTCGGCGAGGGCATCGACCGCTTCACGACAGTCGGCGGAGATGGCGAGGAGCGCCTCGCGCGAGGTCGCCGTGTCGGTGATGTCGCCGTCGGCGAGGAACGAACGGAAGCGGTCGGTCTGCAGCATCATCACGGTCGCCATGTCGCTGAGCACGACGCTGATGGTCGTCTCATCGGAGAAGGCCTCGTTGATGTCGAACCCGAGACCGGTGAAGAACGAGCGGGAGGCCGAGACATCGGCGACGGGCAGGTTCACGAACAGCATGCGGGACATGGGGGCTCCTCCTGGGTGTGGTCGCCGCGGGATCGCGGCGGGTCACCGATGAAGACCGGGGCTGGGGCGAGAACTCATCGGTGCCGTCTCGGATCAGTCTTTGGCCGGGTGCGCGCACGGGCATCGATGGGTCACGATGGGACGACCATGTCGATCTCTGCGATGCCGGGTCCCGGGAGTCCGCCGGCCGGCAGCCTGCGCCGCCCCTGGCTGCCGGGTGCGGTGCGCGCCGAACTCGAGGACGACCCGCGCCCGCTGACGGGTCGTCGCAGTCCCCGCGACGTCGTCGTCGACATCCTCGTGATCGCCCTGGCGGCCTTCATCGGTCTCGTCGGCGCGCTGCCCTATTTCCACGGACACACGATCGACCTGCCGGTGGACCTCACGGTCGGTGCGATCGGATGCCTGCTGCTGGTGTGGCGGCGACGCTGGCCGCTGCCGATCGCGATCATCGTCAACATCATGTCCATCCCGTTCGCCGGTGCGGGTGGCGCGGCGTATCTCGCGATCTTCTCCCTCGCGGTGCATCGCCCTTTCCGACACTCCATCGGCGTCGCGGCGCTGGGTATCGCCGCGGGCATGGCCAACCTCACGATCATCGGTGACGACAACGGCTTCTTCTTCAACGCCATGTTCCTGGTGCTGTTGATCGCGGTGGCCGTCGGGTGGGGGACATCGGTCCGCAACCGTCGCCAACTGCTGATCTCTCTCGCCGAACGTGCCCGCCGCGCGGAATCCGAACAGCGCGAACGACTCGGGGCCGCGCGGGCAACCGAGCGTGAGCGTCTGGCGCGGGAGATGCACGACGTGCTGGCCCATCGGATGAGCCTGCTCTCGGTGCACGCGGGCGCCCTCGAGTACCGCCCCGATGCGCCTGCGGAGGACATCGCCCGCGCGGCCGGGGTGATCCGCAGCGGTGTCCACCAGATGCTGGAGGACCTGCGGGACGTGATCCTCATGCTGCGTGAGGAATCCGACGATCTCGCCGCGCAGACCCATTCGTTGCCCGACGTGCCGAGCCTGTTCGCCGAGGCCCGTCAGGCCGGCGCGGTGATCACCCCGCACATCGAGGTCGATCGCGCCGACGACGTGCCCGGCGTGGTGGGTCGCGCGGCGTTCCGGATCGTGCAGGAGGGATTGACCAACGCGCGCAAGCACGGTGGCCGGGTACCGGTGGCGGTCGACATCGCCGGTGGGCCCGGACACGGACTGTCGATCTCGGTGAGTCAACCTCTCAACCACAGCATCGGACTCCCCGAGATACCCGGCACCGGAACGGGTCTGACCGGACTGAACGAACGCGTGACGCTGGCCGGTGGTGAACTCATGCACGGCGTGATCGACCACCGGTTCGTACTGAGCGCGCGACTTCCCTGGGAGACAGGAGCGGTGGATGCCTGAGGCGATACGACTGTTGCTCGTCGACGACGAGTGGCTGGTGCGCGCAGGACTGCGCACGATGCTCAGCGGTGATCCCGACATCGAGATCGTCGGCGAGGCGGCCGACGGCGACGGGATCGCCGAGCTGGTCGCCGAGACCGGCGCCACGGTGGTGTTGATGGACATCCGCATGCCCGGGGTGAACGGGCTGACCGCCGCCGAGCGTCTTTGCGCGCTGCCGTCGCCGCCGCACGTCGTGATGCTGACGACCTTCGACGCCGATGATCTCGTGGTCGCCGCGCTGCGGGCGGGTGCCAGCGGATTTCTCCTGAAGGACACCCCGCCCGCCGATCTGGTCGCCGCGCTGCACGCCGTCGTCGCCGGCGATCCGATCCTGTCGCCGCAGGTCACGCGTCGGTTGATCGAGCAGGTCACCGAACCCGACCGCGACGCCCGCTCGGCCACGGCGACCCGTCAGATCGCCGACCTCACGCCCGGCGAACAGCGCGTCGCCGTCGCTGTGGCGCAGGGTCTCTCGAACGCCGACATCGCTCGCGAGCTGTTCGTGACGGTGGCGACGGTGAAGAGCCACATCTCGCACATCCTCGACAAGTTGGCGTTGACCAACCGCGTGCAGATCGCCCTGCTGGTGCACGACGCGGGAGTGCAGCGCACCTGAACCTGCTATGTCCATTGTGTCCGATTGGTGCGCAATGGCTTTCGGATCGCTAGGTGGTCGAGCACCGCTGTGGTAGGCAGTGTCGATGAAGAAACTGCTGACCGTCCTCGTCCTGCTGCTCGCGCCGGTGCTGATCGTGTCCGGCTGCAAGTCGTCGTCGGATTCGGCGTCGAGCAGTGCCGCCCCGACCAGCGCCGCGGTGGCCAGTTCGGCGGACTCGGGTTCGACCGACTGCCCGACGAGCAACACCACCTCGTTCGCGAAGACCAAGTTCGTCCTGCACAGCGGTCTCGCGTTCGGCGCGTTCCACCGCTACCTCTACAAGCCCTACAAGGCGGGCACGTTCAAGAAGGGCGCCGACGGCCGGATCACCGCCACGGTCAAGGGCGGTGTCGCGGCCCTGTTCATCAAGCGTGAGGTGCGTCTGGCGAGCGAGGACGTGAAGGCGAACCCGACCCTGTGCAAGGCGATCGCCGCGCCGCTGGCCAAGGTCGGCGGCACCGTCGAGGCCGCCTTCGACAAGCTCAAGGGCGGCGACGCCTCCGGGGTCGACGCGGTGAACTCGTCGATCAGCTCGATCAGCTCGTCGTCGAGCAAGAACGGCGTCGACATCAAAGAAGACGACAATCCCAACATCGGCGGCTGAGCCGCCCCGGAAGCACAGGCGGCTGAGCCGCCCCGGAGTCACAGGCGGCTGAGCCGCCCCGGAGATCAGGCGACGGCGCGCATGGCGACCTTGTCGCCACCGGGATGTGTCGTGGGTGCGGGTGCCGGGATGGCGCGGGTCGTCATCTCGGTGAGCAGGTCGACGAGGTTGCCGCCGAGCGCACGGGTGACGGCACCCACGACCTCCGACGACGCCTCTTTCTGACCTCGCTCGATCTCCGACAGGTAGGTCATCGAGACGCCGGCCCGCTCGGCTACGTCCTTGAGGGTCCGTTCCTGGCGTCGGCGTGCCGACCGCAGGGTGTCGCCGAGCAGCTGCCGCAGGAGTGGAGGCGCGGGGGCCGGTTCCGGGTCGGCCGGTGCCACCACGTGGAGATGATCTGCCATCGATGCCTCCGGCTGTCGTCGGGATATGTGCTCCCCAACGTAGTGCGGCCTCGACACCGCACGCCGCACCGACGAGCCGATTCCGCTCACAGCGGATCACTTCCGACGACGGTGTCGATGCGGGCCGCGATCCCGTCGAGCACGACGCCGAGACCGAACGCGAGTTCGTGCCCGTAGAACTCCGACGGCTCGCCCGAACGGATCTCCTGCGCGGCGCGCAGGAGTGCCGGGTAACGCTTCTCGTCGACGATCGCCGCGATCGTGGACTCGTAGGAGCCGTCGTCGGGCGTCGGCGTGCCATCGGGTCCGATCGCCCCGAGCTGCATCGCCTGGCGGACGTGGTTGCGCACGAAGCCGTCGAGGACCAGGAGCGACGACAGGGTGTCCTGTGCCCCGAGTGGCGTGGCCTCGAGGGCGCGCACCCCCATCTCGGTCCAGGCCAGCACGTTCGGGGTGAGCGGCGCCGCGGTCAACGGCACCGACACCACCCACGGGTGGGCGACGAGAGCATCGGCCAACGCCCGTGACCATCGGTGGGCCCGCGCGCGCCATTCCTCGCCCGCACCCCAGCGCAGGGTCGGCCGCCCGTAGGCCTCGTCGAGCATGACCATCAGCAACTGGTCCTTGGAGTCGACGTAGCGGTACAGCGACATCGTCGTCATCCCGAGGGCGGCGCCGACGGCCTTCATCGACACCGCGTCGAGTCCATCCCGGTCGGCGATCGAGACGCCCGCCGCACCGATGTCCCTGATCCCGACACCGGGCTTCGGCCCCCGCCGCACCTTGACCTCGCGGTCCCACAGCAGTTCGAGATACCGCGGGAGTGCGGAGGCGTCGCCGGTCATGGCGCCATCGTAGATGAACTGCTTGCGCGATACGCAGATACCTTCTACCATCAGCGTGCGTGATAAACAGTTAATGAGGTACACAGATAGGAGATGCCGATGTCCGCTCGTCGATCACCTTGGTGGGGCCTGGTCGCGTTGTGCCTGCCGATGCTGCTCGTGTCCATGGACGTCTCGGTCCTGTTCTTCGCCGTCCCGTTCATCTCGGCCGACCTCGATCCCAGCCCCGCGCAGCAGCTCTGGATCTTCGACGTCTACGGATTCGTCCTGGCCGGGCTTCTGCTGACGATGGGCGCGGTGGCCGACCGCGTGGGCCACCGCCGACTGTTGATGGTCGGAGCCGTTGGGTTCAGTGCGGCGTCGATCCTCGCCGCCTACGCCGACAGCGCCGCCACCCTCATCGCCGCCCGGGCACTGCTCGCCGTCGCCGGCGCCACCCTCATGCCGTCGACACTGGCGCTCATCCGCCACCTGTTCGACGACGCGAGACAGCGGGCCACCGCCGTCGCCACCTGGTCGGCGGTGATGTCCGGCGGGGTCGCCGTCGGGCCGATCATCAGCGGCGTGTTGCTCGAGCACTTCTGGTGGGGCTCGGTGTTCCTCATCAACGTCCCCGTGATGGTCGCGCTCGTCGTCGTCGCTCCCCTGCTGCTGCCCGGCGGAACCGGCGACCGATCACGTCGGATCGATCTCGCGAGTTCGGTTCTCGCGCTGGCGACCCTGCTACCGATCGTGGGCGGGGTGAAGGCCCTGAGCACTGACGGTGTGAGCGCCGACCGGATCGGTGTCGTCGTCGCCGGGGTGGTGGTCGGTGTCGTTTTCGCGCATCGCCAACTGCGCCTGGCGCATCCCTTGATCGATCTGCGGATGTTCTCCGACCGTCGCTTCGCCACGTCCATCTGGATCAATCTGATCGCCATGTTCGGCGTCATCGGGAACGCGATCCTCATGACGCAGTACCTGCAGTCGGTGCTCGGGTTCTCACCGCTGCGCGCTGCCCTCTGGAGCCTGGCTCCCAGCGTGGTCGTCGCGTTCGCCGCGCCTGCCGCGACGAGCCTCGCGGCGCGTCTCGGTCGACCCGCGGTGATGAGCGGTGGTCTGGTGGTCGCCGCGGCGGGATTCGCGGTGCTCGCCACCATGACCGGTCCCGCGTCGCTGCCCGCGGTGCTCGTCGGTGCGGGACTGCTGGCGGCGGGACTGGTCGCGACGACCGCATTGGTGGCCGACCACGTCGTGGGTGTCGCACCGTCCGATCGGGCCGGGTCGGTTGCCGGTCTGCTCGAGACCACCAGCGAGCTCGGCGGTGCGCTCGGCATCGCCGTCCTGGGCTCCGTCGTCAACGCGCTGTATCGCAACGCTTTTCCGGCCGGCGTACCCGGCGCCGACACGGCGGCGCGCGAGAGCCTCGCGGGCGCCGTCGCGACCGCAGGGCGCATGGGTAGCGGTGTCCCCGGCGCCGGCCGGGAGGTCCTCGACTCCGGGCGCGACGCCTTCGTCTCCGGTCTGCACGGTGCGGCACTCGCCGGTGCTGTCCTCCTCGCCGTCACCGCGATCGTCTGCCTGCGGATGCTCGGGGTACGCGACCGCGCACCAGAGGTCAGGAGCGAGGTCGATGTCTGAGATCCGACGAAATCCACCAAGCCTCCGCCGCACACTTGCTACCGTACAAATGCCCGGTACTGCAGAATCCGGTGCCGACGGCGCACTCCACGCCCGTTCTCGTCGTCAGGGGGACCGATGGTCACCGTCTCACGCACTGCACGCATCCGCCTCGGCTCGATCCTCGCCGCAGCCACCGTCGCCACCGGTGTCGGTCTCGCCCTCCCCGCGACGGCCAACGCCGCACCGGTCACGAAAACGATCACCGTCGACGCGAAGACCGCCGGCGCGAACGGGGTCTTCGCCGACAGCGGCGTCGTCGCCGTCGCGGGCGCCCCGATCACCCGTCAGCGCCACCGGAACCGCCACCTATGACCCCACCATCACCCCGGTCGGACCGAACGGGCGCACCGGTGTCGTGTGCGGTTCGCCGAGTTCACCCTGTGTGATCGGCGGCCAGAACTACGTTGCACTCATCGGCAAGGTCGGGACGGCGGCCCCGGTGCTCGTCGGCGCCGGACCCACGATCCTCTCCGGCACCGGGCCGGTGACGTTCGCGATCAACGACAACATCAACGGCTACTTCAACAATTCGGGGAGCTTCACTGTCACGCTCACCTACACGCCGCCCTGCACCGGCATCTTCTGCTTCGGTTCCTAGGGCCCGACCCGATCCGACCTGCCGGTGGCGCACCCATTGCGTCACCGGCAGGCCCATGCCCGCGATGATGGACACATGGGTGTTCTCTATCTGGTACGGCACGGGCAGGCGCGTGCGCAGGCGTACGGCGCGGGCGCGTGGGCACAGCACGAGGGTGGTCTGACCGAACTCGGCGCCGACCAGGCACGTCGGGCCGGCGTCGCGCTCGCCGCACGTGTCGGTCGCATCGACCATGCCGTGTCGGGTGACCTGGCGCGACAGCGCGAGACCCTCGCCCGCATCCTCGCCGAGTTCCCCACCACACCGGACGGTGAACTCGAACCCCGCCTGGACCCACGGTGGAACGAGTACGACCTCGACGCCATCATCAGCGACACCGACCGCACCGAGAGCCCGACCGAGAAGCGGTTCCAGGCCCACCTCGACGACTCTTTACGGGACTGGATCGCCCGTCGGGTCGTGGGGTCGGAGACCTGGGCCGACTACCGGTCGCGCGCCGACGCCGCGATGGACGACGCTGTCGCACAGGCCGGTTCGGGCCGAACGGTGCTCGCGGTCTCCTCGGCCGGCACCATCTGTGCGGTGCTCGCCGGCCTGTGGGGTCTCGACGACGAACGTTGGCTCACCCTGGCCCGCACCATGATCAACACCTCGATCACCAAGATCATCGTCGGCGGGTCGGGCTGTTCGATCGTCTCGATCAACGACCACGCCCACGTCGATCTCGTCGCCGACCGTTCGCTGATGACCTTTCGCTGAGCGTCCGGCGGTCCGTCGGTATCGGCGTCAGTCCGAGGTCTGCAACGCCCGGAGTCCGGTGGCCATGAACTCGGCGGTGGCCTCGGCGGCCTTCTCCGCACCCGCACCCGACGACGAACCCTGCAGGGCGCGGTAGGCGATGCCCTCGCCGATCACGCCGAGTTTGAAGTTCGCCAGCGCGAGATAGAAGTTCCAGTGCGCCATGTCGACCCCGGCGGCGACCGCGTAGCGCTGGGCGAGTTCGTCGGTGTCGGGGTAGCGATCGCTGGTCCACGCCGCCGACAACCCCAGCACCCGATCGAAGATGGGCTGGCGGTAGACACACATCAGAGCGACGTCGGTGAGCGGATCGCCCAGCGTCGACATCTCCCAGTCGACCACCGCACGAACCACTCCCGGATCGTCGACGCCCAGGATCGTGTTGTCCACGCGGTAGTCGCCGTGCACGATCGCGTTCGCGCTGTCGGTGGGGATGTTCTCGGCGAGGGCCGCGGACAGCTTGTCGACATCGGGCAGGTCGCGGGTCTTCACGATCTCCCACTGTCGGGTCCAGGTCTTCACCTGCCGCGCGACGAAACCCTCCGGCCGACCGAACTCGCCGAGCCCGACCTCCTGGTGGTCGACCGCGTGCAGATCGGCCAGGCTCCGGATGAGTGCATCGACGTTGCGGTCGACGGTGGCGTCATCGAAGGCGTCGAGATCCGCAGCGGACCGGATGACCGTGCCGTCGACGAACCCGACGACCGTGCACGGCGCGCCGAGGACGTCGCCGTCGGCGTCGAACGCGATGGTCGGCGCGACCGGAACGGCGGTGTGCTGCAACGCCTGCGTCACCGTCCACTCACGGTTCATGTCGTGCGCCGAGGGGGTGAGTCCACTCGTCGGCGGGCGTCGCACCACCCACTTCGTGGTTCCGTCGGAGGCGATGAACGTGAGGTTCGATCGGCCACCGGCGATCAGCTCGACCTCGAGATCGCCGGCGAGGTCGATGCCGTGTCCGGTGAGGAAGGTCGTCAGCGCGGCCACATCCATGCCGGGCAGGTCTGCCGACAGGTTCATCGAGCGGTCCCGGCGCGCTCGTTCTCCGCATGGATCTTCTTCTTCGCCTTGCCCACGGCACGTTTCGCGAGAGCCCAGCGGTGCACCTCCGACGGCCCGTCGTAGATGCGGAACGGGCGGAGTTCCTGCTGCAGGCGTGCCAGCGGGAGGTCGTCGGTGACGCCGGTGCCGCCGCACATCTGGATGCTGCGGTCGAGCACACGCGAGTACGCCTCGGCGGCGAACGTCTTCGCGATCGAGGTCTCGTCGCCGGCGTGGTGGCCGAGATCGAGTTCGTGGCAGGCCTTGACGAGCAAGGCGCGCGAGGCGGCGAGGTCGATCACGTTCTCGGCCACCATCTGCTGGATCATCCCCAGATCACCCAGCAGGGTGCCGAACGCCTCGCGGCGCGCCACGTAGTCGACAGCGACCTCATGTGCCCGCACAGCGACACCGAGCCATCGCATCACGTGCGTCATGCGGGCGGGGCCGAGGCGCACCTGGGCGTAGCGGAAACCCTCGTCGACCTCGCCGAGCACGTTCTCGTCGGGCACGAACAGGTCGTGGAACCGGATCTCGCAGTGCCCGCCGATACCCGCCTTGTCGATGGTGCCGACGTGACGGACGATCTCGATCGCCGGATCGGGTGCCGGCGCGAGGAACATCGTGGCCCCGCCGCGGCTGCCGGGCTCGCCCGAGGTGCGCGCCATGATGATGTAGAAACCCGCGCCGTCGGCACCGGTGATGAACCACTTGTGGCCGTTGATCTTCCAGCCACCGTCGGTGCGGGTCGCCGAGCTGCGCAGGGCCGATGGATCGGCGCCCGCACCGGGCGCGGGCTCGGTCATCGCGAACGCCGACCGCACGTCACCGGCGGCGAGCGGGGCGAGGAACTGCTGCTTCTGACCCTCGCTCGCGATGTGGGAGAGCATGTGCACGTTGCCCTCGTCGGGCGCGCCGATGTTCAGCGCGATCGGGCCGAACAGGGAACGGCCGCCGGCCTCGAACACCGGTGCACGGTCGGACATGTTGTAACCGAGGCCGCCGTACTCCACCGGCGCGTGCGGCGCGAAGATGCCTGCCGCCTTGGCCTTTCCCTGCATCTCCACGCGCAGGTCGTCGCCACCGGCCGCGGTCATGTCGCCGACGAACTCGTCCTCGAGCGGCAACACGTAGTCGGCGATGAAACGTTCGGTGGCCGCAACGGTCTCGCTCACATCGGTGTCGTATCGAAGTTCGACAGCCATGGCGTACTCCTCCTCCTCGGTCCGCTGGTGCGGCGCTGTGATCGGTCAGTCTCGACGCGCGGCGTCACCGACGTAACCGACGGTGGCGCGGGCGATCCCGCGGAAGCGGGTGACGATCTCGTCGGGCGAGAGACGCCCCTCGGGCTTGTACCAGGTCGACACCCCCACGCACATGGTGGTGACGGCGCGTCCGGTGTCCTCGGGGACCTCGGTGATGAACACCCCGGCGCGCACGCCGGCGACGATGATGTCGTCGACCATGCGCTGCTGTTCGCGCCGTTTGCTCGTGTAGTTCTTGCGGTAGTCGTCGTCGAGGCTGCGGATCTCGGTCGAGCCGATGAACGCCTGCGCGCGCCGATGGATGTGGAACTGCAGGAGCGTCTCGACGACGGCGTCGAACTGGTCGACGGGGTCGTCGCCCGCAGCGGCGATCGACTGCTCCGAGCGCCACAGCAGATCGGCCATCGTCAGTTCGAGCAGACCCTGCAGCATCGACTGCTTGGACGGGTAGTGGTGGTAGAGGCCCGGCACCGACAATCCGGCCCGCGCCGCGATCTCCCGAACCGACGTCCCGTGGTACCCCTGCTCGGCGAAGGCCGCGAGCGCGGCGGCCAGCGGCACGGGGAGATCGGCCCGGCCGTAGTCACGCCAGGCCTCGGTCACGGCCAGCGGCGACTCTTCGGTCATGAGACCAACCTAGTGCGCCGCCGCCCCTGCGTGTCACCCAGTCCCTACCGAGCGTTCGCCCGGGCGTGTCGGTGCAGGTCACACCGGCGTGCTCAGCTCGCCAGGCCCGCGATCACGGCGATCACCGACAGCACGACGACGCCGGCGATCACGGCCCACACATGCGCCGGACCGGGCATCGGGGCGCCGTCGCGCAGGGCCACTGTGGTCCGCCGCCACCGCACGCCCCCTGCGATCGCGGCTCCGGCGCCGAGCACGATGAGACCGATCCCGACGACGTCGCGCACACCCTGCGAGGAGAAGTCGGGCAGCACGTGGAGGACGGCCATCCCGGCGGCGATCAGCCCGAGGGCGGTGCGGATCCAGGCGAGCACGGTGCGCTCGGCGGCGAGGGTGAACCGGGCGTCGACGGAACCGGGTGGGCGGTTCTCGCGCGCGTCGGTGTCGTCGCTCATGGCGTCACCGAGCTCTCTCCGACCGCGGTCTCGAGTCCCGCGATCAGCATCGTCAGTCCGAAGGTGAACTCCTCCTCGAGCGGGACCGGAACCTCCGCGGCGACGGCCATCGACGCGGGGAAATCGGCAGGGTCGACCGCTTCCCAAGCCGCGACCTGCTCGATCGCGGGATCGTCGGTCCGCAACTGCGCGGCGAACCCCAGCACGTACCGGGCCACCGTCACCCAGGCGCGCACCGCGAGGCCGGCGTCGAATCCGGCGTCGAGCAGCATGGCGAGTGCGCGTTCGCGGAGCGCAAGGGCGTGGGGTCCGACCGGGGTGTTCTCGATCATCAGAGGTGCCACATTCGGGTTCCGGCGCAGCACCTCGAACATAGTCCGCGCCGCGGTTGCCAACGAGTCCTGCCAGGCCTTCACGTCACTGTCGTCCACGCCGGGGTGCGCCGCCATCTCCGCGAACATCTCGTCGACCACGTGAGCGATCAGCTGCGGACGTCCCTCGAAGTGGCGGTAGAGCGTGGCCGTGCCCGAGCCCAGACGTTGGGCGAGGGTCCGCATCGAGAGTGCATCGGCGCCCTCGTCGTTCAGCAGCGCGATCGCGGTCGCGACGATGCGGTCCAACGGAACCGGCGGCCGACCGCGCCCTCGTGACCCTGACGGCGTGCTCATGACGTCGAGTATGACGGGCTTGACCACCCGCCTTAATTTAGGCAACACTGTATCCATAACTAGGTCGCCAGTGCGCCCGACAGGCCACCGAGGGAGGGAAGCCGTTCATGGAGTACTTCCTCGACGCCCGCGAGGATCGAGCGCTCACCCCGCGCACTCGAGCCGCACTGCGGGGCGCGTTCATCGCGCTCTCCGACGGCGTCACCCATTACGAGCTGACCGGTCCACCCGACGGCGATGTCGTGGTGCTCACCGGCGGGATCACAGTTCCGTTGTTCTATTGGGACGACACCGTGGCGGCGTTGCACGACAGAGGGTTTCGGACGCTGACCTACAGTGCCTACGGCCGTGGGTACTCCGACAGAGTCCGTGGCCGGTACGACGAGGACCTGTTCGTCCGGCAGCTCACGGAGCTCATCGAGGCCCTCGCCCCACCGGGGCCAAACCATGTCGTCGGTGCGTCCATGGGTGCCTTGGTCGCGATGGAGTACACGCGTCGTACCCCCACCGCGGTGCGCTCGCTCGCCCTCATCGGACCGGCAGGGGTCAGTTCCCGCCCCCTCACCCAACGGCTGCTGACGATCAGCGACCGTGTGACCCGCGTCGTCGCGCGACGATGGGGACGCCGGGTGTTCGACGAGCATCGACGACGCAACATCACCGACCCGGAGTCGGCTGCGCGACTGCAGGCGATGATCGCCGACGCCTATCGCCACGAGGGATCGCTCTACGCGTTCTTCTCCACCCTCGGGCACTTCCCCCTTTTCGACCGCGGATCGCTCTACGCCGCGATCGGATCGCTGGCGATCCCGACCGTGCTCATGTGGGGCACCGATGATCTCGTCACCCCCATCGACGCCCTTGATCACGTCCGCGACCTCCTGCGTCCCGACGAACTCCGCGTCGTCGAGGACTGCGGGCACATGGTGCCGTTCGAACGTCCCTCGCTCGTCGCCGAGACCATCGCCGAGTTCGTGACCCCCGACAGGAAGCCGCTGTAGTCATGATGTCGTCCACCACCGATGTCCTCGTCGTCGGAGCCGGGCCCACGGGCACCGCTCTGGCGATCGACCTGATCCGACGCGGCGTGTCGGTGCGGCTGATCGACAAGGGGATCGAATCGTTCGACGGGTCGCGCGCGAAAGGGATTCAGCCCCGCACGATGGAGGTGCTCGAGGACCTCGGCGTGATCGAGCGCATCGTGGCCGAGGGGAGTCCGTACCCGAAGATGGGCATCCACCTCGGACCGCTGACCGTGCCCAAGCGGATGATGGCGGCACCGAGCAAGAGTCCCACCGTGCCCTACCCCGACGTCTGGCTCATTCCGCAGAACCGCACCATCGCCGCCCTGCACTCCCGCTGCGAGGACCTGGGCGGCCGTGTCGAACCGGGGACCGAACTGACGTCGTACACGCCGTCGGCGACCCGTGTCGTCGCCGAGGTGACGGGCCCCGACGGACCCGAGGAGATCACCGCACGCTTCCTCGTGGGCGCCGACGGCGGCAGCAGCCGCGTCCGCAAGGGGGTGGGTATCGGGTTCACCGGCAGCACCGACGACGCCGATCGCATGCTGATCGTCGACGCCGCCGTCGACGGGGTCGACCTGTCCCGCAGTTATTGGCACGTGTGGCCAGGGCTGCGCGGTCGGTTCGTCGGCGCCTGTCCCCTGCCCCACTGCGACCTGTTCCAGTGGATGATCCGTCTCTCGCCCGGCGAGGACCCGCCGGTGGGCGTCGAGGCGATCTCCGCTCGCATCCGCAGCCAGACCCGGATGTCGGGTCTGCGCCTGCGGTCGGTCGAGTGGCGGTCAGTGTTCCGGCCCAACATCCGTCTCGCCGAGACCTATCGACGTGGTCCGGTGCTCCTCGCCGGCGACGCTGCGCACGTCCACACACCGGCCGGGGCCCAGGGCATGAACACCGGCATCGGCGATGCCCACAACCTCGGCTGGAAGCTCGCTCAGGTCATCGCCGGCGGCGACGACACCCTCCTCGACACCTACGAGGCCGAACGGCGGCCGATCGCCGCGGCGGTCCTCGGGCTGTCGACCGAGAAGTACCAGGGAATGGGCAGACTCGATCCCGCCAGCCTGAAACGCGGGACCGACGAACAACAGCTGACCCTGACCTACCGCGGCGGCCCGCTGGCGCCGACGAGGACATCGGATCCCTCGGCGGTCACGGCCGGCGACCGCGCACCCGACGTCGCGCTGCGACTCGCCGACGGGACGCCGATCCCACTGTTCGAGATCCTGCAGGGCCCGCAGTTCACGGCGATCGCGCTTGGCTCCTCGGCGACCGCCGCTCTTACGCGCCTGGACTGGCCGGCCACAGGCGCACCGGTGCGCCGGGTCGCGGTGGTCGCCCGATCACTCGCCGGCGACGACGCGCACGAGTCGATCGAGACGGTCACCGATCCCTCGGACCGATTCGCCGACACCTACCGACTCGTCGACGACGCGATCGTGCTGATCCGGCCCGACGGGTACATCGGCGCGATCATCACCGGCGACCTCGTCGCAGCGACCGCGGCCGCCGCCCTCACCCTCACCGCGATGGGGGTCGGTCATTCCTCGCGCGGGCCGATGAACTGACGGTGAACCACCCGTCGGACGACTTCTCGCCGTACCCGACGGTGCACGCCGTCGGCTCGGAGGTGGCCGACCAACCGTGAGCCCGATCGCCACGCCCGGGCTTGGAGGTCGGCCACGTCGACGCCGACGAGTGCGTGATCCCTTTTGCGCCACCGGCCGTCAACGAGAACGGCCTCGACCGTTCCGGGATGGGCGTGCAGAGCCGCGGCGACAGGATCGTGATGCGGCCACATCGCGACGCCGGTCGCGTCCACGACGAGCAGGTCGGCACGCTTGCCGACCTCGAGCGTGCCGACGGAGTCGGCGAGACCGAGCGCGTGTGCACCCCCTATGGTGGCCCACCGCAATGCATCCCAGGTGCCGCTTGCCACCGACTCCGCGATCATGCCGGTGGCCGCCAGCGAGCGCTCGTGTTCGGCCGCACGGTGCCGGCTCAGCGCGACCCGCGCCGCGACGCGGACGTCGCCGGACCCGAAGGCGTCGCTGTCGGTACCCAGCGACAGGATCCCGCCGCTCGCCGCCACCTCGGAGAGGATGTCGGCTCGATGTCCCTGCCCCAGTTCGTTCTCGGGGGTGCTGGTGAAGGTGACGCCACGGTCGAGCAGCCGCCGCAGCAGCGGGGTCGGGATCTGGGTCCCGTGCACGATGTTGACCCGCGGGCCCCACAGTCGGTGGCGGTCGACGGTGTCCCAGGCGTCGCCGGGCACCCCGTTGCTCTGATGCATCGTCACCACGACACCGCGCTCGCGCGCCGCGGACATGTCCGCGACGGCCGTGGTCGCCGACGACAACTGGGGTCCCTTGATCGCCATCCCCGCAGTGATCAGCGATGTGGTCGCGACCGGGCCGTCGACGAGACGGTCGAACACGGCGAGGTCGTGGGTGCGCTCGCGCAGCCCGTGCGGTGTGCCGTGCAGGAACACAGCCCGGATGCCCGACTCGACGAGCCCGCCGATCGCGCCGACCGCGTGCTCGTGGGTCAAGCAGTTGTGACACCAGTCGCCGATCGTGGTCACCCCGGCGTCGATCTGCGCCGTGGCGCCCAGGGCCGTGCCGACACGCATGTCGTCGGGTGAATAGCGGTGCGCGGCGTCACCGTGCACCCGGGCGAGGTATTCGGGGAGCGTCCAATCGGCGCCGACGAGACGCAACGCGGACTGCCAGGTGTGCAGGTGGGCGTTGACCAGACCGGGGGTGATGATCCGCCCGGCGAGGTCGACGACGTCGGCGCGACCCGGCGGCACGATTCCGACGCCGATCTCCGTGATCACGCCGTCGACGACGAGGATCTCGGCCGCTTCGTGGCGGGGTCGGTCGTGGGCCATGGTGATCACCGTCGCCCCGGTCAGCAGCATCGCGCTCACGACATCGACCTGTGATCGGCGAGGAACGCCGCGAGGTGGCGCGCCACCCAGTCCGGTTGTTCCTCCGGCAGGAGGTGACCGCCGTCGGGATGGACGCGTTCGGTCGCGCCCGGGATGTCGCGGGCGAAGTGTGACGGGATGCTCGCGCTGGTGAGAACCAGTGTCGGCGTGGTGATCCGAGCGAGCTCCCCGGTGCGGTCGATCTGGTCGGTGTTCACGAGGTCGACGAACGCTCCGCGATGCCCCGGGCGCGACCAGAAGCCGTGGACCCGGTCGACCATCGCGTCGTCGACGATGGTCGATCCCGGACCGACCGCACCACGGAGGTTCCGCTCGACCGCACCCCGTGGCATCGCCCGCCGCAGGATCGGACGCATCCAGGGACTGCGGGCCAGGGCCATTCCCGTCGGCAGCTCCTTCTCCGGATAGCCCGTGGCGTTCACCAGGACCAGTGCACCGACCCGGTCGGGGTGGTCGAGCGCCAGATTCCAGGCGATGTTGCCGCCCAGCGAGTTGCCGAGCACGGCGCAGAGCTCGACCCCCAGTGCGTCGAGGAGTCGGGTCACCACGTCGACGTAGGCCGCGATCCGGTAGTCGCGACGAGGATGGGGGTCGGTCATCCCGAAACCCGGGAGGTCGAGTCGGATGATGTCCATACCCGGACCGAGCCCAGCGACGACGCCGTCGACGTGCTCGAGCGACGACGCCGTCCCGTGCAGCAACAGCAGCGTCGTCCCGGTTCCTGATCGCCGGTAGCGCATCGACATGCCGTCGACCTCGAGGAACCGGTCGGCGAGCGGGTCGGAGGAGAAGCTGTCTGCCACGGGTCGGATCCTCGTCGTAGGCGGGTCGGGCTAGTTTCGGATACATCGTATCCAAATACCTCTGAAGGGGTACCGATGTCGGCCGATTCGACATGCCCGAGCCCATCGCGCAGCGTTGGGACATGACCGACACCGACATCACCGCGTCCACGGCCGACGCCGGCGAGCGCGGGATCAGTCGCGCACTGGTCGCAGTGTTCGCGATCACCGCAGGTGTGACCGTCTCGGCGATCTACTGCCTGCAGCCTCTGCTGGAGGAGATCCGCGGCGACTTCCACATCAGCTCGTCCACCACGAGCCTGGTGGTCACCGCACCCCAGCTCGGCTATGCCGCGGGCCTGCTGTTGCTGGTGCCCCTCGGCGATCGGCTCGACCGTCGCGTGTTCGCACCTGCGTTGCTGGTGGCGTCGGCGATCGCACTGCTGGTGTCGGGCCTGGCGCCGAACTTCCCGATGCTGCTGGTGGCGTCATTGGCGGTCGGTGTCTTCGCGGGCACCGCGCAGGTCGTGGTGCCGTGGTCGTCATCGTTGGCCGCGCCCCACGAGCGGGGTCGTGTGGTCGGGACCGTGATGAGCGGCCTGCTGATCGGCATCCTGCTGGCGCGTGTGGTCAGTGGACTCATCGCCGGTCTCGGCGGGTGGCGGCTCGTGCTGTTCGTGACCAGTGCGCTGATGCTGGCGCTCGCGATCGTGGTGTTCACCTCGACGCCGTCGGACGGTCCGCGATCGACACAGCCCTACGGTCGGCTGCTGCTCTCGGTCGCGACGATGGTCCGCGACGAGGCCGTGCTCCGACACCGGATGCTGCTCGGCTTCCTCACCATGTTCGGCTTCAGCGCCATGTGGACCTCGGTGGCGTTCCTGCTGGCCGGGACCCGTGGCGAGCACTACCACTTCAGCGAGACCGCCATCGGGCTGTTCGGCCTCGCCGGGGTGGCCGGTGCGGCCGGCGCACCCCTGGTGGGTCGCCTCGCCGATCGTGGACGGTCGCGCCTGGCGACCACCTCGGCGTGGCTGATCATCATCGTCGGCTGGTTCGCGCTCGGGTGGTCGGGAGAATCCCTGGTGGCGTTGATCATCGGGCTGCTGGTCTTCGATCTCGGCGTGCAGGCCTCGCAGCTGTCGAACCAGACCGCGATCTACGCACTCGCACCCGAGGCGCGCAGTCGTGTGACGACGGCCTACATGGTCACCTACTTCCTGGGCGCGGTCGCGGGATCGGTGTGCTCGGGTGTCGCCTACGGCGTCGCCGGATGGCTCGCCGTCTGCGCGATCGGTCTGGCCGCCGCCGTGGTCGGACTCGCGCTGTGGGGTGCGTTCGACCGACTCGAACGCCGAGCCGCCGCTAGCGTGTGAGCGTGCAGACCTTCGACGACATCGTCATCGGCGCCGGCCACAACGGGCTCACCACCGCCGCGTACCTGGCCCGCGCCGGACGCCGGGTACTGGTGCTGGAGCGCTCCGGTCACGTTGGTGGCGCCTCGATCTCGGCGCAGGTTTTCCCCGGTGTCGATGCGCGGTTGTCGCGGTACTCGTACCTGGTGTCGCTGATGCCCCGATCGATCATCGCCGATCTCGACCTCGACGTCCGCCTGGTCCGTCGACGCTTCTCGTCCTACACGCCGGTTCCGGGACAGCCCGGGACAGGACTGCTGGTCGACAACGGCGACACCGACGCCACGCGCCGATCCTTCGCCACCGTCACCGGGTCGGACGCCGATCACGCTGCGTGGCAACGGTTCTACGATCGCATGGGTCGACTGGCGCATCGCGTGTTCCCGACGGTGACCGAGCCATTGCGCTCGGCATCGGAGATGCGGTCACTCGTCGACGACGACGAGCTGTGGTCGGCGCTCGTGGAGCGGCCGATCGGCGAGCTCATCACCTCGACGTTCACCGACGACACCGTGCGCGGCGTGGTCGCGACCGACGCTCTCATCGGCACCTTCACCGACTTGGACGACACGTCGCTGCGGCAGAACATCTGCCTGCTCTACCACCTGATCGGTGGCGGCTCGGGCGACTGGGACGTCCCGATCGGCGGGATGGGTGCGGTCAGCGGAGCGCTGGCGCGAGCAGCTGTCGCGGCCGGCGCGGACATCCGCACCGGTGTGCGCGTCGAGGCGGTCGACCCCGACAGCGGCGTGGTGTCGTGGGCCGGTGGCGAGGCCCGCGGCGCGATGGTGCACGCGGGATGCGCACCGAGCGTGCTGAACTCGATGCTGGACGAGCCGATCGACACCGAACCGGCACCGCGAGGGGCGCAGTTGAAGATCAACCTGCTGCTGACCCGCCTCCCCCGCCTGCGCGACACGACCGTCGATCCCGCCGCCGCGTTCTCGGGGACGTTCCACATCAACGAGAGCTTCGAGCAGATCCAGTCGGCCTTCGCCGACGCCGCGGCCGGTCGGATCCCGCGGGTGCCGCCCTGTGAGATCTACTGCCACACACTGTCCGACCGCAGCATCTTCGGCCCGGGACTCGACGACATGCACACCCTGACGCTGTTCGGACTGCACATGCCGCCGGACCTCTTCGTCTCGCCGGGGGCACGCGACCGTGCTGTCGAGGCCACGCTGGCGTCGCTCGATGCGGTCCTCGCCGAACCGATCCGTGACGTCATCGCCGTCGACACGAACGGCGTCCCGTGCATCGAGGCGAGGTCGCCGCTCGACCTGCAGGAGTCGGTCGGGCTACCCGGGGGCAACATCTTCCACCGGTCGCTGCAGTGGCCGTGGGCCGAGACCGACGCCGAGATCGGCACGTGGGGTGTCGAGACCCGCCACCCCCGGCTCACGATCTGCGGCGCCGGCGCGCGACGTGGCGGAGGTGTCAGCGGCATCCCCGGCCACAACGCCGCGCGGTATGCGCTCGAGCGATGACCGGGTTCAGGTGCCGCAGAAGGTCTGGAAGCCGGCACCGAAGTCGTCCGGCGCCGGTTGCGCGTAGGCACCCAGGGCGGGGTCGGCGTCGAACGGTCGCGTGATCACACGCAACAGCACCTCGAACTTCTCGAGGTCTCCCTCGGTGGCGGCGCGTAACGCGATGTCCACGAGATGGTTTCGCGGGATGTAGATCGGGTTGACGCGATCCATCGCCGCGGCGGTGGCCTCCTCCGCCTCGGGGAGCGCGGCGCGCCACCGGTCGAGCCATGGCGCGATGGCGTCGCGTGGGATCAGGTCGTCGAGGGGGCGGGAGTTTCCGCGCAGCTCCTCGGCGAGAGCCCGGAACGTGCCGGTGAAGTCGGGGCGGTGCTCACGCATCACGGTCTGAAGGTCATCGATCAGGGCCGAATCGGGCTCGGCGAGGCCGATTTTCGCCGCGAAGTGGCGTGCGAGGTGCGCGTCGTGGCGGTCGAGGAAGGTCCCGAGCACCCCGGTGAGTGCCGCGATCGCCGCGTCGGTGTCGGGCTTATCGGGATCGGCGCTGATCTGAGCTGCGACGAGTGGGATGAGCGACTCGGCGAAGCGGGCGAGATTCCATCCGATGACCGGGGGTTGGTTGGTGTAGGCGTAGCGACCCTGGACGTCGATCGAGCTGAACACGGTGGCCGGGTCGTAGGCGTCCATGAACGCGCACGGCCCGTAGTCGATGGTCTCGCCGGAGATTGTGGTGTTGTCGGTGTTGAGCACGCCGTGGATGAACCCGACGGCCATCCACTGCGCCACCAGTGCGGCCTGCTTCTCGACGACGGCCTCGAAGAACCGCAGGTAGCGGTCGTCGGCGCCGACGAGGTCGGGGTGGTGGCGCGCGATCGCGTAATCGGCCAACGGCTGCAGGGGGTCGCCCTGCCGGAGCGCGAACTCGAAGCTGCCGACCCGTATGTGGCTCGACGCGACGCGGGCCAGCACCGCGCCCGGCTCGGGGGCGTCGCGCATGATCGTCTGCCCGGTCGCGGTGACCGCGAGCGCGCGGGTGGTCGGGATGCCGAGCGCGTGCATGGCTTCGGAGATGAGGTATTCGCGCAGCATCGGGCCGATCGCGGCGCGGCCGTCGCCACCGCGGGCGAAGCGGGTCCGGCCGGAGCCCTTGAGGTGCAGATCCCGACGCGCGCCGTCGGCGTCGACGAGTTCGCCGAGCAGCATCGCGCGGCCGTCACCGAGGAGCGGTTGATAGCCCCCGAACTGGTGTCCGGAGTAGGCCATCGCGATGGTGGTCGCGCCCGCGGGCGGTGTCGATCCCGACAGGATCTGCGCGGCCTCGGCGGTGTGCAGTGCCTCGGGGTCGAGGCCCAGTTCCTCGGCGAGGTCGGTGTTGACCACCAGTACACGCGGGTCGGGTGCATGCTCGCCGACGAAGGGCACGAACATGCCCTCGAGATCGCGGGCGAAGGTGTTCTCGAGAGTGAACAGGGTCGACGTGGCGGCCGATGACGTCATACGACCAGGCTAACCACGGTTGCCACGGGTGGGTCCCGTCAGAACGTGCCGCCGAACGAGCCCGGCGGCATCCCACCCCATTGATTCTTCTCGGCGAGGTCCGGCGAGGTGCGGTGATACGCCTCGAGGTAGAAGCCTTGCCATCGCGGCCAGTCGAGGAACACATCACCCGCCTGCGCCCGATACCGCCGGTACTGTCGCCGCGCGGTGAGGGTCAGTGATTCCTGCGCGTCTCGCGCAGCGCGTCGCGCTTGTCTCGCGGCGCTGTCGGTCTGCGAGCGCGACATCGCGGTCCCACAGACGTCGTGAAAGATCGCCCGTCGCCTCGACAAGACCTGCATGCGGAGCCTCCCAACTGCACGAACCCGGTTTCGACCGTACGCCCGTGCGACCCGCTGTAGTGGCTCAGAAGCCGCCGGCGACGGCCACCACAGTGCGACCGGTGCGGCCACCATTCGCGATCTCGGCGAGCACGGCGTCGACGTCGGACACCGGGACCTCGACGGTCAGGTCGTCGAGGTGACGGATGCGCAGGTCACCGGCCAGACGCGCCCACGTCTCCCGTCGCTCGGCGATCGGCAGCTCGACGGAGTCGATACCCAGCAGGGCGACGCCTCGCAGGATGAAGGGCATCACGGTGGTGGGCAACGACACCCCGCCGGTGAGGCCGCTGGCCGCGACGGCGCCGCCGTACCGCACGGTCGACAGCACCCAGGCCAGCGTCTTGCCGCCGACGCAGTCGACGGCACCGGCCCAGCGCGCCTTGTCGAGCGGACGGATCTTGGCCTCGGGGTCCTCCGGGACACGACCGATGACCTCCGACGCTCCGAGCGCGATCAGGAGGTCGCGCTTGTCGTTCTTGCCCGTGGACGCGACGACCTCGAAACCGGCACCGGCCAGCAGATCGACGGCAACCGAACCGACACCGCCGGTCGCACCCGTGACGAGGATCGGACCGTCGTCGGGGGTGACCCCGTGTCGCAGGAGGGCGGCGACGCTCAGCGCCGCGGTGAATCCCGCGGTACCGATGGTCGCGGCCTGGCGCGGGGTCAGACCGTCACCGAGGGCGACGACCTGCTCGGCGGGAACCCGCGTGCGCTCGGCGTAGCCACCGTGGCGCGACACCCCGGTCTGGTACCCGTGCACGACGACAGGATCGCCGGCGGCGAAGTCGGGGCTCGCCGACTCCCGCACGGTGCCGGCGAGATCGATACCGGGAACGATCGGGTAGTTGCGGACCACACTCGCACCCGGCGTGATCGCCAGTGCGTCCTTGTAGTTCACCGACGAGTACGCGACGTCGATGGTCACGTCGCCCTCGGGCAGGAACGACTCGTCGACGGTCTCGGTGGTCAGTGAGACCGTGCCGTCGGATTCGCGGGCCACGCGGGCCGAGAAGGAGCTCATGTCGCAACCCTAACCATCCCTCGACCGTGCACTCGTTCGCATCGATCGATCCGGAGCGGCGTCGCGCCTGCCCGGCGATGTCGCGTGCCGACCGTAGACTCGCGTCCCGTGATCATCGTGAGTACCGACGGGTCGTGTCTGAAGAATCCGGGCGGAGCCATCGGGTGGGCCTGGGTCGACCACACCGGTCCCACGGCCAGCGGCGGGGCGCCGTCGGGCACGAATCAGACCGCCGAACTGCACGCGATCCTCGAGGCCATCACCGCGCATCCCGGTCCGGAACCGCTGATGGTGGAGTCGGATTCGCAGTACGGCATCAAATGCTCGTCGGAGTGGCTCCCCGGCTGGAAGCGCAAGGGATGGCGGACCGCCTCGGGCTCGCCGGTGCGCAACCTCGACCTCGTGCAGGCCATCGACGCCGCGATCACCGGCCGTACCGGCCCGGTGCGCTTCCGCTGGGTGCGCGGCCACATGGGCAACGAGTTCAACGAGATGGCCGATCAACTCGCCGGTGTCGCCGCACGCGAGGCGCAGACCAGCGGCCGTGCGTCGGCCAATCACCGTCCCGCCGAGATCGCCGAACCGGTGACCCTGTTCTGACAGTGACCAAAAAAGCCGCTGAGCGGACCGGCATGCCGCACAGGGCGATGCCGATCCGCTCAGAGGTAGATCTCAGTCGTCTGGCGAGGGAGACGGCGGGTGTCAGTGACTCCCGGCGAGGCGCTTGTTGACCAGACGCGTGAGGTACACCGGCGAGAAGCGCGAGCCGGCGGCCATCAAGCGGGTCTGTGTCCCGACGTTGTAGTGCACCTGGTGGATCAGCTTGCTGAACAGGTTGGGCTCGGCCGCGGCGATGATGCGGTCAGCGACGTCCTGGGGCCCGAGCTTGATGCCCAGGGAATCGGTGGTGCCGGTCTTGATGTTGGCGGTCATCGCCGTCTGCACGTAGAGCGGCCAGATGGCGACGACGCGGATGCCGTAGCTCGACCACTCGATGTCGAGGGCCTCGGTGATCGCGCGGACGAAGTGCTTGGTCGCGCTGTAGTTGGCCAGCTCGGCCTGACCGTAGATCGCCGACGCCGACGCGAGGTTGATCGCGACCGACCGCTTGGTGGCCTTGAGGTACGGGAACGCCGCGTGCAGGCCGTTGACCACGCCCTTGGTGTTGATGTCGATCTCCTTGTGCAGCGTGGAGACCTTGAGCTGCTCGAAGCGGCCGGCGATGAGGATGCCCGCGTTGTTGAGCATCACGTCGAGCTTGCCGCCGGTCTTCGAGGTGAACTCGGCGAGCCGCTCGGCGAACTCTTCGGCGTCGGTGACGTCGAGGTGGCCGATGACCGGGGTCGCACCCAGATCCTCGATCTCGTCGGACAGGGTCTTGAGCCCCGCCTCGTCGATGTCGTACGCACCGACGATGTAGCCCTTGCGGGCGAAGGACAGGGCCGTCTTACGACCGATGCCGGCAGCAGCGCCGGTGATGAACACGCTTTTCGGGGCCATGAGAGCTTTCTAGCAGGTGATCGATCCCACAGAGAACGATGTTCCGTTATCGGAATGGCGTTACGGTTCCACCCATGGCCGATCTCGACCGACGACGACGTCGCACCATCACCGCGGTGTGCACCGCCGCGCGCACGCTGTTCGAGGAACGCGGCTACCAGGCGGCCACGATCACCGAGATCGCGGCCGCGGCCGACGTCGCGGTCAGCTCCATCTACGCGAACTTCCCCGGCGGCAAGCAGGACATCTACCTCGCGCTCGCCGATCAGGCGGTCGCGGCCAACGAACACATCCTCGACGAGGCCGTCGCCGCCTCGACCCTGGCCGAGCGGGCGGGCGCCGTGTTCGACGCCTACGTGCGGTTCCACCGCGACGACGACCAGCTGGCGTTCCGGCTGATCGCCCTCACCGACGCCCTCGAACCCGACGCCAAGTTCGACGAGGCGCGCTCGGCCATCCGGATGCGCATCGCGGCGATGCTCGTCCGGGCGGTGGGCGAGCACGACGACCTCGACCGCACCATCGCGAGCTGGGCCGCGATCAACGGTCTGTTCTCGGCCCGCACGCAGGGGTTCATCGACGACGACACCCTCGACCGGACCCTGGCGACCACCCGGGCCTGGGCCGTCGCGCGATAGGGAGGGTGGGTGCGGTCACCCGGATGAGATGGTCGACCACGCCGGAGGCGTCATGACCACGCAGTAGGCTGTCGACCGATGTCTACCACCGATCTGCCCATCGAAACCCGTCGACTCGTGGGCTGGAGTCGCACCACGCCGATCGACGGCCGGGTGCTGTCGACGCCGGATGTCGAGGTCATCGCCGATGCCGTCGCGCGGGTCGCCGACAGCAAAGCCGACAAGCCCTCGTACCTGCGTCGCGGCGTCATCGCCCGCGGCCTGGGCCGCTCGTACAACGAGTCGGCGCAGAACGTCGGCGGCCTCACCATCGACATGACCCGGCTCAAGCGGATCCACTCGATCAGCGACGAGACGGCGATCGCCGACGTCGACGCGGGCGTCGATCTCGACACCCTCATGAAGGTGGCGCTCCCCTACGGCCTGTGGATCCCGGTGCTGCCGGGTACGCGACAGGTCACCATCGGCGGGGCCATCGCTCACGACATCCACGGCAAGAACCACCACAGCGCGGGCAGCTTCGGCAACCACGTCACCGAGATCACGCTGCTCGTCGCCGACGGCCGCGTCCTCACCATCACGCCCGAGGGCACCAGCGACGACCCCGACGCCTCGATCTTCTGGGCGACCGTGGGCGGCATCGGGCTCACCGGACTCATCCTGCGCGCGAAGATCGCGATGACGCGCACCGAGACGGCGTACTTCATCGCCGACGGCGCCGTCACCCACACCCTCGACGAGACGATCGCACTCCACACCGACGGCAGCGAACACAACTACACCTACAGCTCGGGCTGGTTCGACGCGATCAGCAAGCCACCGAAGCTGGGCCGCGGCACCTTCTCCCGCGGATCGCTCGCACGCCTCGACCAGTTGCCCGATGATCTGGCCCGGAACCCGTTGGCGTTCACCGGCAAGACGCTCATCAAATTCCCCGACATCTTCCCCAACGGTCTGGCGAACAAGCTCGACTTCGCGATCGTCGGCGAGGCGTACTACCGCATGGGCGGCAACTACACCGGCAAGATCCAGAACCTGACGAAGTTCTATCACCCGCTGGATCTGTTCGGTGACTGGAACCGCGCCTACGGCTCGAAAGGCTTCCTGCAGTACCAGTTCATCGTCCCGGTGGAGGCGGTCGAGGAGTTCAAGCAGATCATCATCGACATCCAGGCCTCGGGACACGTGAGCTTCCTCAACGTGTTCAAGCTCTTCGGTGAGGGCAACCGCGCGCCGCTGAGTTTCCCGATGGAGGGGTGGAACATCTGCGTCGACTTCCCCATCAAGAAGGGCCTGCACGAGTTCGTCACCGAGCTCGACCGACGGGTGCTGTCGATGGGTGGCCGTCTGTACTCGGCCAAGGACTCCCGCACCACCGCGGAGACGTTCCACGCGATGTACCCGCGGATCGACGAGTGGATCGCCACCCGCAGGCGGATCGACCCGCACGGCGTCTTCGTCTCCGACATGGCCCGGCGCCTCGAACTGGCCTGAGCCACTCCCCCGTACCCGTACGCCACAACGAAGGAACTCTCCATGATCAACGCCGTCGGCGTGCCGAAGACCCTGCTGCTGTTCGGTGGCAGTTCCGAGATCGGCCTGGCGATCTGCGCCGAGTACCTGAAGAAGGGGCCGATGCGCGTGATCCTCGCGACGGTGCCCGGTGACCCGGCCGGCGACGCGGCGATCGAGACGATGACCGCCGCCGGCGCCACGTCGGTCGAGCGCATCGACTTCGACGCACTCAAGCCCGACACGCACCCCGAGGTGGTCGAGAAGGCCTTCGCCGGTGGCGATGTCGACGTCGCGATCGTGGCGTTCGGTGTCCAGGGGGTCGACGAGGAGGTCTGGCAGGACCAGCGCAAGGCCGTCTTCACCGCCGACATCAACTACACCGCCGCGGTGTCGGTGGGTGTCCTGCTCGGCGAGCGCCTGCGCGCGCAGGGGCACGGCCAGATCATCGCCATGAGCTCGGTCGCCGGTGAGCGCGTGCGCCGCAGCAACTTCGTCTACGGCTCCACCAAGGCCGGGCTCGACGGATTCTTCCTCGGACTCGGGGAGGCGTTGCGCGAGTTCAACGTCCGCGTGCTGGTCATCCGACCCGGCATGGTTCGCACACGTCTCTCGGCGCACGTCAAGGAAGCCCCGATGACGGTGAACAAGGAGGACGTGGGCCGCCTGGCGGTACGCGCCGCCGACAAGGGCAAGGAGATCGTGTGGGCGCCGCCGCCGTTCCGCTACGTGATGATCGTCCTGCGCCACATCCCGCGGCCGATCTTCCGCAAACTCCCCATCTGATCCCGACGTGAGCGCCGCAACCACCGACGCGTCGACGGCCGAGTCGCCGCACCCGTCGCCCGCGCCCGCCGGACACCGTGGCCTGCGTCGGTACGGCGTCGACACCGCGACGATCGTCGCGGCCGCGGTGGTCGCGGCGGTGGTCGGGGCGATCGGACTGTTCGCCATCGGTCAGGTGCAGTGGCCGGCGTTCAACTCCTCGAACGTCACCGGCGCGCTCACCACCGTCGGTCAGTGCGTGGCGATCGCGGTCCTGCTCGTCGCGGTGGTGGCCTCACGGATGGGTGCACTCACCCGGTGGGTGACACCGCTGAGCTGGGTGGGCATCTCGGCGTTCGCGACGGTCACCCTCGCGATGCCACTGGGTGCCACCAAGCTCTACCTGTTCGGGATCTCGGTCGATCAGCAGTTCCGCACCGAGTACCTCACGCGCCTCGCCGACACCCACGGCCTGGCCGACATGACCTACATCGACCTCGCACCGTATTACCCGGCCGGGTGGTTCTGGCTCGGAGGTCGGTACGCGAACCTCGTCGATCAGCCCGCATGGGAGGCATTCAAGCCGTGGGCGATCCTGTCGATCGCCGTGGCCGCCGCCGTGGCGATGGCGCTGTGGACCCGCATGATCCGCACCGACCGCGCGATCGCGATCACCCTGGCGACGACCGCGGTGACGATCATGTACGCGGGCCCGGAACCCTATGCCGCCGTGCTGATCCTCGTCGGTGCGCCGATGATGATCACGGTGTTCCACGCGCTGCGGTCCGGTCGACGCGCGGCCCTGCTCGCCGGCGGGATCTTCATCGGCGTCAGCGCCACCTTCTACACACTGTTCGCCGGGTTGTTCGCGCTGTCGGCGGTGCTGATGGCCCTCTACCTCGCCGTCGACGCGATCCGCGCGACCGCCAACCGGGCCACCGACCCCGGCGCCCTCCGGCGTCGACGCCTGCGGGTACTCGGCGTACACGCGGCGCGGCTGATCGGCATGGGCGTGGTGTCCGGGCTGATCGCGTTGATCGTGTGGGCTCCGTATCTCCTGGCACGGCTGCGTAATTCGCCGGCCAGCGGCGGGACCGCCGAGCACTACCTGCCCTCGAGCGGGGCACAGCTGCCCACACCGATGCTGCACCTGACGTTGGTCGGTGTGCTGTGCATGATCGGCCTGCTGTGGTTGCTGCTGCGCAACCGGCAGCGCACGGTGTCGCTCGCACTCGGGATCGTCGTGATCGCGATCTACCTGTTCTGCCTGTTGTCGATGGCGCTGACGGCCATGGGGACCACACTGCTGTCGTTCCGGCTCGAACCGCTGCTCGCGGTGATCCTCTCGGCCGCGGGGGTTCTCGGCATCGCCGAGATCGCGCGGGCGGCCGTGAGACGGTTCGGCGACATCCGCTTCCTGGTGGTGGTCGCGGCGGTCGTTGCCGCGGTGGGGGTTTCGCAGAACATCCCCGATCACCTGAGTTCGGAGATCACGACCGCCTACACCGACACCGACGGCAACGGTGACCGCGCCGACAAGCGCCCGCCCGGCGCGCAGTCGTACTTCCCGCAGATCGACACGCTCATCCGGCAGCAGACGGGACGTCCGCGCGACGAGACGATCGTCCTCACCGCCGACTACGGGTTCCTGTCGATCTACCCCTACTACGGCTTCCAGGGACTGACCTCGCATTACGCGAACCCCCTGGCAGAGTTCGACAAACGCGCCGCCGCGATCGAGCGGTGGGCGACCCTGCAGACCCCCGACGAGCTGATCCGCGCCCTCGACACCTCGCCCTGGCGCGCGCCGCAGGTGTTCCTGTTCCGCTACAGCGCCGACGGATATGCTCTGCGCCTGGCCACCGACGTCTACCCGAACGACCCCAACGTGCGGCGGTACACGGTCGCCTTCGGTTCGGCCCTGTTCGACGATCCCCGGTTCACCGTGACCGAGGTCGGTCCCTTCGTCCTGGTGGTGCGCAGATGAGTCACTTCACGATCACGACCGTCGAGAACGAGAGTGGCGGAAGCGCGCATCTCATCCACACCGAACACGTCAACTGGGTTCTGCTGCGCGACGATTCGGGTGTCACCCTCATCGACGGCGGCTACCCCAAGCAGGTCGACGACGTGATCGCCTCGGTGCGCGAGATCGGTGCGCAGCCCGGCGACATCCGCGCCGCACTCGTCACCCACGCCCACGTCGACCACATCGGCGGCCTCAGTCGTCTCGCGAACCGCTACGCCTTCCCGGTCCACCTCGACCCGGTCGAGGTGTCCCACGCGCGCCGCGAACACCTGCAGCAGGCGACACCGAAATCGCTGGCGAAGCTCGCCTACAAGCCACGCGTGCTGCGGTGGATGGCCGAGATCGTCGCCCTCGGCGGTCTCGACACCACCGGCATCCCCAACGCCGAGCCGTTCGCCACCTCCGCCGACGGGTCGCTGGACCTGCCGGGGCGTCCGGTGCCGTGGTCGGCGCACGGCCACACCGACGGCCACAGCGCCTACCTCGTGGCCGGTGGCCGGGTGCTGGTGTCGGGTGACGCGTTGGTGACCGGACACGGCATCACCGCCCACGTGGGGCCGCAGTGCATCCACCCGGTGTTCCACCACGACGAGGCCGCGAACCGGGAGGCCCTGCGCGCGTTGGCCGAGCGGGAACGGCTGTCGGGTGCGGCCGTGGAGTTCCTCTTCCCCGGCCACGGTGAGGTCCACCGCGGGTCGGTGTCCGACGCGGTGGCAACGGCCCTGCGGGGCTGACGCCTCAGTTCGTGCGGTGGCCCCGGCCGGCCGCGAGGTTGTCGGCCAACACGCCGCTGTCGCCGAACAACTCGGCCCGCCACTCCTCGAGCAGGTACTCGGTGGGGTTGTCGTCGGGGTGGAAGCCGCGCCGGGTGTAGGTGCGCAATTCATCGAGCACCTCGCGTCCCAGCCACGGATTGGCGCGCAGCGCAGCAAGACTCGCGAACAGTCGTCGCGGGTTGTAGGTGGCGCGATCACGCGCCATCGACACCATCGTCCACACGATGGTGTTCAGGACGAACACCACGTGGACCACACGCATGGTGGCGATGCGCATCCGCTCGGTCCCGCCCACGTACCGGTAGACGTCGAACGCGACGGCCTTGTGCTCGACCTCCTCGTAGGCGTGCCACATCAACAGCGCCCGCACCTGCTCCGACGAGATGAGTGCGCGCGCCCGCGGTTCGGTGAGCAGCAGCGACGCCAGCGTCGCGGTGTAGTGCTCGAGTGCCGCGGTGATCGCCAGGGACAAACGGTGGGGCAATCGCCGGAACATCCGCGCCAGCGCGCGTTTGGTGTGCTTGTCGCACGCCATCGTCGGGTACCCCATGGCGCCGAGTCGCTCGTTGATCTCGCGGTGCTCGCGGCCGTGGGTGACCTCCTGGCCGATGAACCCGGCGATCTGCTTGCTGAGCACGGGATCGGTGACCTGGTCGCGGTAGTGCTTCACCGACCGGACGAAGAAGTCCTCACCCTCGGGGAACACGGCCGAGAGCATCGACACGATGTGGCTCATCACGAGGTCCCCGGCGACGTAGTGCCGCTCGAGGGATCCCTCGGGGTAGGAGAACCTGATCCTGCGCGCCCGGATGTCGGTCGCCATGGGGAACCTCCGCTGTCGGTGCCGGGCACGGTGACCACCGATAGGTGTGTCTGCCGTCACACGTACCCATCGAGTGTCCTCCTGCGCAGGGCGCGGTGTCAACGCCTGTTGCGATCAGGTACAGCTCGGCGACTGCTCGGACAGCACGCCGCGCACCGACAGCGGCCCCTCGAGCCGATAGGTGCCCGGCTGCGGGGCCCGCACGGTGATCCACCCCTGCTGGGTCTGATCGATACACGCACTCACCGTCGGATCGTCGACGTCACGCGCGACCAGGTAACGGTTGGGGCGGATCTGGATGGGATGTGTTCCGGTGTCGGGGATCTCGACCACCATCTGTGCGGGGGTCTCGGTCACCAGTGACAACGGCGGCGCCACGACCGATCCCGGATTAGCCACCCGGTAGAGCGTCCACTCGTCGTTGCCCCACTCGCGCGTGAGATACGGCAGTCCCGCATTGACCAGTGCCGCTTCGGATCTCGCCTGGCGAAGCGGCTCGTCGGAGACGGCGACCCACGACACCGCGTTCTCGTTCAGCCACCGTCGGTACGACAGCGGGGTGAGCGCATCCTTCTCGTAGAAGATCGGGTTGAACCGCGAATCGGACTGGTTCTCCCACCCTCGCGCCAGCTTCACCAGTGACCCCAGTTCGTGTGATCCGGCGTGGGTACCCGCATCGATCAGCTCCACGCGGTGGTTCACCAGGCCGGGCCCGCGCAGCAGGGCCAGGCGCAGGGGCTCGTAGTTCTTCTCGGTGTCACCGGCATCGGCGACCGCGACCTGATCGGCCACGGCGACGAACCCCGCGTAACTGACCGCGGGCAGAAGGGTGACGAGCAGGATCGGCAGGGCGCGGCGCGAGAACCACAGGATGAGACAGGGGACCACGAGACAGAAGAAGCGACTCAGGTTCGACCCGATCCCGTTGGGGACGGCGAACACCACGATCGCGGTGATCATCGCCAGCGGCGCGATCCAGCGCTGCGGCGCCTCGGTGATCGCGTACCCCGCACCCAGGCCGATGAGGATCGTCCACACCAGCGTCGTCCACGGGAAGCCCTGGGCGCCGGGCGCCCCGAAGAGTGCGAACGGCACCACCACGCCCAGACCGGAGCCGATCAGCACACTCCAGACCGTCCGGGACCGATGGCCGCCACCGAGCAGGAACGGCACGGCCGCCAACCCCACGAACGCGGGTGCCAGCGGACTGGCGAGACCGGAGACGACCAACACCACCGCGGCGAGGGTGGTCGTCCCACGTTGCAGCAACAGCACGGCGAACAGCGCGAACGCGGCACCGACGGAGAACGCCACACGACCCGACATCATGTTGAGCACGGCGGCGACCACGATGGCCCACGTCAGCATCGTCGGGTGCACCGCCCGGCTGCCCGCACCGACGCCGACCGTCGCGTGCGCCAGGGGGTGCGCCATCACCGCGATCAGCAGGGTGGCGATCGCCAGCAGGGCCAACGAGCCGGTGAGCGCCGACAACGCCGGCACGAGAAGGGAGTAGCTGCCCGGCGACACCCCGCCGTACCAGCCGAACCAGTATCCGAGACCGACGCCCGACCGCGCGGCCTCCTCGCGCGCGATCGCGGCCTGCAGGTCTCCGAGGGTCGGGCTCAGCGCCCAGAGGGTGACCGTCGCGACCAGGGCCACCGCCAGCGGGAGTGCCATCGGCCAGCTCCGTTGCCGGCCGGTCACCCCGGTGATCATCGAATCGGTCTCATTCGGCCGCGGTCAGCGTGTCGCCGACGGACGCGGTGTCGCCACGACGCCCTGATGCCGAACACGACGGCGGCGCCGACGGCGAGCGTGGCCAGACCGGCGAGGACGTCGAGGATGAAGTGGTTGCCCGAGCCCATCACCACGAAGAACGTGGTGAACGGGTAGATGAGGCCGAGGATGCGCACCCACATGCGACGCGCGAGGAAGAACAGCGACAGCCCGCACCAGGCGGCCCACGCGCAGTGCAGCGACGGCATCGCGGCGAACTGGTTGGAGATGGCGTCGCTTCCCGGGGTGCCCGATTCCGGCCACCACCCCCACGACGACGTCTGGCTCATGATGTCGACGAAACCCTGCTGGCTCAGCAGCCGCGGCGGGGCCGTGGGGAACCAGTAGAAGCCGATCAACGCGAGCACCGTGGTGACGATGAGGATGGCGCTGACCGCGCGGTAGTGGGTGCTGCGGCGGAAGAACAGCCACACGAGCACCGCGGGGGTGACGATGAAGTGCAGCGTCGCGTACTGCAGGGCGACGATGTCGGCCACGATCGGCGTGTGGTGCACCCACTCGTTGAGCGGACGCTCGAGGGCGATGTGGAACCGGTCCTCGAACGACAGGAGCGACTCGGCGTTGCGGAAGGCGGTGTCGGCGACCTCGCCGACGCTGTTGCGGATCAGCGAGTAGACGCCGTACAGGGCACCGATGAGGGCGATCTCGACCCACCAGCGGGGCCGGGCGAAGTACGCCGCGATGGCCGAGAGCACGTGGAAACGGCTGCGGACGAGATCGGATTCGATCGCCTCGAGGCCGGCGTCGCGGCCTGCCGACACCGCCGTGACCTCGCGTTCGTCGGCCGGACCGTCGGTTCCGGGCGACTGGCGGGCGATGTCAGCGGTCGACATGACGAGCCTCCCGCATCGGACCTCCACATCACCGTCGACGTGGGTGTGATTCGCCCCCGACGGTCGCTTCGCACCGTCGCGCACTCCGGAGGCGCAACAGCATTGCGAGGAATACTAACGGAGGACACTCGGCATCCCGTCCCCCTCTTTTGTTCGAACGGCAGTTGAACAGGACAACTGCGACCGGATCTCATACCGAAGGATGGGCCGTCACGCTGGTCATCGCCACAGTGCCGACCGAGCGTGATGTGACCGAGATCACTGCGTGTCGAGCAGCTCCGCGACCCGTCGGAGCGCGTATCCGTAGCCCGAGACACCGCATCCCGCGATCACCGCCGACGCGATGGGCGAGACGTAGGAATGGTGTCGGAAGTCCTCGCGGGCGGCGACGTTGCTGATGTGGACCTCGACGATCGGCACCTCGGGGATCACCAGCGCATCACGCAGGGCCACCGACGTGTGCGTCCATCCTCCGGGATTGACGACGATCGCGTCGACCGTCCCGCGGGCGGCGTGGATCCAGTCGAGCATCTCGCCCTCGTGGTTGGTCTGCCGGGCGACGAGGGTCAGCCCGAGCTCGTCGGCCGTGCGCTCTGCGAGCTCCACGACGTCGGCAAGGGTCGCCGGTCCGTAGACCTCCGGCTGGCGGGTGCCGAGCATGTTGAGGTTCGGGCCGTTGAGGAGGAGGACCGTCCGGCTGCGCTGGGACATGTTCGTCACTGTAGGGCGCCCGGCCTCCTGCGCGGGGCAGCCTCGCCACGCGGTTACGATCAGCAGCTGTGCCCGAAAACCCCCGGCCCGCGACGTCGCCATCCAAGCAGCCCCGGAGCGTGACGGACCGCCGATCCGGCCGGGACCGTGTGCGTGTCGCCCGCATCGTCGCCGTCGTCGCCGGACTGATCGGGTTCGTGCTCGCCATCGCCACACCCCTGCTGCCCGTCACCCAGACGACCGCCGAGATCGACTGGCCGCAGGTGTCGGCCGACCAGCAGCTGCGGTCGGTGACCGCGCCGCTGATCAGCTACGTGCCGATCGACATCGAGGTGTCGGTGCCCTGCTCGGCGGTCACCCGTCTCGATCGGCCCGGGCAGTCGGTGCTGCTGTCGACCACACCGAAGGACGCCGAGAAGGCCGTCGAGCGTGGCCTCTTCATCCGCGTCTCGGGGTCGATCACCGATCCCGCCGACCAACGATCGGTCGAGGTCGTGGTCCGCAACGTGCCGCTGGTCAGCGCATCACTGGCGCAGATCCGGGCCCAGAACTGCCGCAGCATCGACGTCACCGCCACCTCCGACGCGGTGACCGCGCGGTTCGTCGGCATGACCGACTCCGACGGCGCACCCCTACAGGGCGAGACCTCCGACGGTGACCAGCGTCCGCAGCTGACGGGCATCTTCACCGACCTCACCGACACCGCCGGCGCGATACCGGGTCTGCGCGCCCACGCCACGATCGACTCGCGCTACTCCACCGCCTCGACCGCCATCAAGTGGACGGCGATCGTCGTCGGCGTCGTCGCCACCATCGTCGCGCTCATCGCGCTGGCCGTCCTCGACGGCACCGACGGCCGCAGGCACCGCCGCATCCTGCCCGCGCGGTGGTGGCGGTTCAATCCCCGCGACGGTGTCGTGATCGGCGGGTTGCTCGTCTGGCACATGGTGGGCGCCAACACCTCCGACGACGGTTATCTGCTGACCATGTCGCGCGTCGCCGAACACGCGCATTACACGGCCAACTACTACCGCTGGTACGGCGCACCCGAGGCTCCGTTCGGCTGGTACTACCAGGTGTTCGGCTGGCTCGCCCACATCAGCACAGCGAGCCCGCTGGTCCGGCTCCCCGCGCTGCTGTGCGGGATCGCGGTGTGGCTCATCATCTCCCACGAGATCCTGCCCCGGCTCGGTCGCGCCGCCACCACCAGCCGCATCGTGCCCTGGACCGCGGCGTTCGTGTTCATGGCGTCGTGGTTCCCGTTCAACAACGGTCTGCGCCCGGAACCGATCATCTGCCTCGGCGCGCTGCTCACCTGGTGTTCGGTGGAACGGGCCATCGCCACCGGGCGCACCCTCCCCGCGGCCGTGGCGTGCACCGTCGGCGCGTTCAGCCTCGCCGCCGGCCCCACCGGACTGATGGCCGTCGCGGCGCTGATCGCCGGCGGACGACCCATGATCATGTCGATCATCAAGCGCACCAAGGCGATCCAGGAGGCCACCGGTGGTCGCCGCTGGGTCACCTACCTCGCGATGATCGCGCCCGTGCTCACCGCGGGGACGTTCGTGATCTTCGTGGTGTTCTCCAATCTCACGCTGACGGCGTTCCTGCAGGCGTCGAAGATGAAGACCGCGCTCGGCCCGTCGCTGCACTGGTACAACGAGATCAACCGCTACTCGGCGCTGTTCGAGTTCTCCGCGAACGGCTCGGTCGGTCGCCGGTTCGCGGTCCTGGTGATGCTGGTCGGACTCGTGGTCTCCGGCGCAATGCTGTTCCGCAAGAACCGGATCCCCGGCACCGCGATGGGCCCGACCCGACGCATCGTCGGCATCACCTTCGCCTCGCTGGTGTTCCTCATGTTCACGCCGACCAAGTGGACCCACCACTTCGGTGTGTTCGCCGGTCTCGCGGCGGCGTTGGCCGCCATCGCCGCGATCTCGGTGACGGCGACCGCGATGCACTCGCGCCGCAACCGCACCCTGGTGACCGCGCTGGTGCTGTTCGTGACCGGCCTGGCCTTCACCGGGCCGAACGCCTACTTCTACATCTCCAACTACGGGATGCCCTACGGCTCGCAGCCGGTGCGGTTGATCGTGGCGCTGGGCAGCATCCTGCTGTACCTGAGCATCGCGACGCTGGCGCTGGCGGGCTGGTTCCACCTCCGCGACCCGCACCGTCCCGCACCCGACCCCACCGCCGATACGACGACCACCGCCCCCCGCACGCGGCGTGCGCGGATCGTGGCCGCGCCGCTGCCGGTGGCCCGCCGTTTCGCGGCCGCCCCGCTGGCGATCATCGCCGGACTGCTCGTGGTGTTCGAGGTCTCGACCGCCGTCGTGTCCGGCGTGAACCAGAGCGGGTCGTTCTCGGTGCCGTCGTCGAACCTCGACGCGTTGACCGGTTCGCCGTGTGCGATGGCCGAGAAGGTCCTCGTCGAGCCCGATCCGAACGCCGGCCTCCTGCAACCGATCGACACGTCGTCGTCGGATCCGCTGGCCGGACCGCGGCCCGAAGGCACGTCCGACAGCAGTGCCGCCACCAGCAACTTCACCCCCAACGGTCTGCCGATGATGCTCGACTCGACGGCCAGCGAGGGCTCCCTGGGTGTACTCAGCACCAACGTGGCGGCCTCGCCGGACGTGCTGACCAACAACACCGGGGGCACCGGCGGTGGCGAGAACGACAAGCCCGGCGTCAACGGGTCGACGGCGAAGCTGCCGTTCGGCCTCGACCCCGACCGCACCCCGGTGCTCGGCAGCTACTCCGCCGCCGACCAGGTCCCCGCACGTCTGACGTCGTCCTGGTACCGCCTGCCCGCGAAGTCGGCGAACACCCCGCTGATCGCCATGGCCGCGGCCGGGAACTTCGACATCTCCGACCTCAAGCTGGAGTACAGCACCGGCAGCGGCACCCGCGACAGCGACTACACCTCGGCCGGCGAGGTCGATCTCATCGATCCCGGACCGAGCCCGTCGTGGCGCAACCTGCGCACCTACCGCAGCTCGTTCCCCGCCGACGCGACCGCGGTGCGCATCGTGGCCACCGACGACAACCTGGCGTCGGACCGCTTCATCGTGGTCAGCCCGCCCCGGGCGCCCCGGCTGCAGACGCTGCAGTCGCTCGTCGGCGACCGCGACCCGGTGCAGATCGACTGGACCTCGGGTCTGGCGTTCCCGTGCCAGCGACCGTTCGATCACAGCGACGGCGTCGCCGAGGTGCCCAAGTGGCGCATCATGCCCGGCGCCGACCTCGCCGCGGCCGTCTCGGCGTGGCAGGACTCGTTCGGCGGCGGCCCGCTGGGATGGATCGAGGTGTCGCTGGACTCCACGACGGTGCCCAGCTACCTCCAGGACGACATCGGCCGGGACTGGGGGTCGCTCGAACGCTACGAGCCCTTCAACGACACCGTGGGCCCGGCGCAGCTCGAACTCGGCACCCGGACCCGCTCGGGATTGTGGAGTCCCGCCCCGATCCGCTACTGACCACCGCGCTCGCCGCACACCCGACGTCGATGTGCACAGTGGCGATGCGGCGGCCGCAGACAAGTCGCATACCATCGTTGCTCGTGCCGATGACTGCCCGACTGTCCAGTGCGACAACCGCTCGCCTGGTGGCCGTGAGTGCCGGTGTGGTGGGGATTCTCGCGTGCATCCTCACCCCGTTGCTGCCGGTGAACCAGACCACCGCCGCGTTCTCCTGGCCCGCCGGGCAGTCGCTGGCGGCCGACACGCCGTCGGTGGTCGCGCCGTTGACGGCCCAGACGCCGCAGTCGCTGACCGCCTCCATCCCGTGCTCGCTGGTCGACTCGCTCGGCACCGGTGGGGGCACGGTGCTGGCCACCAAGCCGACCACCGCCGACCGCGCCTCGCAGAAGTCGCTCGTGGTGTCGGCGAACTCCTCGACGGTCACCGTCTCCTTCCGCGGCACACCGGCCGCATCGGCCACCCGTGAGCAGGTCCGGTCGCCGCAGTGCCGCTCGATCCGCGTGTTCTCCTCGCCGACCGGACCGGGCGCACAGTTCGTCGGCCTCGGTCCGGCCACCACCCTCACCCCCGACAAGCGTCCCCAGGTCGACGGGATCTTCAGCACGCTGACCACGCCCCGGGTGCAGGCCGCGGCCGCCCAGGGCCTGCGCGTCGACGTCGGCATCGACAACCGCTACGCCAGCTCGCCCTCGGCCATCAAGCTCGCGGTCATGATCATCGGGATCCTGGCGATCGCGCTGGCGCTGGTCGCGCTGGCGCGCCTCGACTGGCTGGGCGGGCACCACCGCCGGATCGGCGTGCGCTCGTGGCGGCGCGTGCTGGCCCCGCGCATCACCGACACCGCCGTCACCGCGGTGCTGGTCGTGTGGCTGTTCCTGGGTGCAGGCACCCCCGACGACGGGTACGTGCTGACGATGGGTCGCGTCGCCGACGGCGCCGGGTACCTCTCCAACTACTACCGCTGGTTCGGCATCCCCGAGGCGCCGTTCGACTGGTACTACAGCTTCCTGGGTCACTGGGCGTCGGTGTCGACAGCCGGCATCTGGATGCACATTCCCGCGCTCGTCGCCGCCCTCGTCTCCTGGTTCGTGCTGAGCCGCGTGCTGCTGCCCCGTCTGGGCGCCGCGGTCCGCCGCAGCGGTTGGGCACTGTGGGCGGCCGCGGCGGTGTTCGTCGCCTTCTGGCTGCCGTTCGACAGCGGCCTGCGCAGCGAACCGATCATCGTCGCCGGCTCGCTACTCACCTGGTGGGGTGTCGAGCAGGCCATCGGCACCCGCCGACTGCTGCCCGCCGCGCTCGCCACCGGAGCCGCCGGCCTCACCCTCGCCCTGGCGCCGCACGGCGTGATCGCCGTCGCGGTCCTCGTCGCCGGAGCGCGTGCGATGGTCGAGGTGGTGCTGCGACGTCGCCGCGACGACGGTCTCGCGGCCCTGGTGCTGCCGGTCGCGGCGGCCGGGCTGTTCACCCTCATCGTGGTGTTCCGCGACCAGACCCTCGCCACGGTCTACGACGCGGTGCGCATCCGTTTCACCGTCGGCCCCTCGCTGAGCTGGCACGAGGAGTACTTCCGCTACTTCTTCCTCACCGTCAGCACCGACGACGGCGCACTCACCCGACGGGTCCCGGTGCTGCTGTTGCTCGCATCGGTGTTCGTGGTGCTCGCGGTCATGTTGCGCCGCAAGCGGATCCGCGGGATCGATCCGGGTCCGGTGTGGCGCGGGATCGGCGCCGTCGGTGTCACCCTCGTGCTGTGGGTGTTCGCGCCCACCAAATGGACCATCCAGTTCGGCATCTTCGCCGGGATCGCCGCGGCGCTGGCCGCCGTCGCGACCGTCGCCATCGCGCAGTCCGCGGCCCGCTCGGCCCGCAATCTCGCGGTCCTCGTCGCCGGGCTGCTGTTCGCGCTCGCGGCGTCGATGGCCGGCAAGAACGCGTGGCCGTGGGCGTACGACTTCGGCATCTCGTGGTTCGACCGCGCCCCGGTGCTGGCCGGGATCCAGGTCTCGACCATCCTGTTGGTGCTCGCCGTACTCGCCTCGGCGGGCGCGGTGTGGCTGCACCTTCGACTCGATTTCGTCGCCAACCGCGGTGTCGTCCACGAATCCGCATCCGCCGACCCGTCGGCCCACATCGAGGCCCCGTCGGACGCGCCGTCCAAGGCCGACCGTCCTCGCCTCGTGCTGGCGTCGTCCCCCATCGCCGCTATCGCCATCCTCATGGTGGTGGCCGAGCTCGCGGTGTTCGCCAAGGCCGCCGTCGCCCGCGGTTCGGAGTACACGGTGGTCGGTGCGAACCTTCGAGCGCTGGGCGGGAACACCTGTGCCATGGCCGACGACGTCCTCGTCGAACGCGACGCCAACGCCGGCACGCTCGTGCCCGCCGACGGCGGTTCGGCATCGGCGGCGCTGGCCGGCACCGGTTCGGTCGGCTTCACCCCCAACGGGGTCGCGCCCGACCTGTCGCCGGAGCCGACGCAGTCACGCCCCGGCCAGATGAACGTCGCCGGCACCATCCAGAACGCCTTCACCGTCGCCGGCGGACTGCCGGGAACCCTGGGCGGCAACGGACCCCGCACCGTCAACGGCTCGACCGCGGCGCTGCCGTTCGGTCTCGACCCGTCGCGCACCCCGGTGCTCGGCAGCTACGGGTACGACTCGGGTCGGGCCTCGTTGACCACGTCCTGGTACCGCCTGCCGCAGCGCGGCAGCACACCGCTCGTCGTCATCAGCGCGGCCGGCGCGATCGCCTCGGTCGACGTCGACGGTGTCGGCGAGTTCGGTCGCTCGCTGCGTGTGCAGTTCGGGATCAGCTCCCCGACAGGCGAGTTCACCCAGATCGGCGCGCCGTTCATGCCGATCGACCCCGGACCCGAACCGCCGAACCGCCCGTGGCGCAACCTCCGCATCCCGACCGAGGCCATCCCGCCGCGCGCGCAGGTCATGCGGATCGTCGCCGACGACGACAACCTCACCTCCGATCAGTGGCTCGCCATCACCCCGCCGCGGGCGGCGCAGCTACAGACCCTGCAGGAGGTCGTCGGGTCCTCGGCGCCCACGCTGATCGACTTCACCGTCGCCGGCCAGTTCCCCTGCCAGCAACCGATCGTCTCGCGCCACGGCGTCACCGACGTCCCGCGGTGGCGGATCCTGCCCGATCGCATCACCGCACTGTCGCAGTCGAAGACCTGGATGGATTCCGACGACGGTGGCCTGCTGGGGATCTCGGAGGGCACCACGACACCGACCACGGTGCCGACCTACCTGCGCGACGACTGGTTCCGCGACTGGGGATCGCTCGAGCGCCTGGCACCCCTGGCGCCGGACGCGCCCACCGCGACGGTCACCCTCGGCGACCGCAGCCGCTGGGGATGGTCGCGTGACGGATCCATCCGCGTCGTGACATCGGACGACTCGTGAGCGACGACGACGCGAGCCGAGACGGCGTGAGCAACGACGGCGTGAGCGAGACCCCCGACCGCACGGGCACGACCTCTGAGGGCACCACTGTGACGAAGACATCCACACGACCGCCGACCTCGGCCCGGCGCATGCGCATCGTGCGGATCGTCGCGATCGTCACCGGCCTGCTCGGTGCGCTGCTCGCCTTGGCGACGCCGTTGCTGCCGGTCAACCAGACGACGGCGTCGATGTCGTGGCCCCAGAACGGTGTCGGCCAGAACGGGGTGGGCGACATCGCCGCCCCGCTGGTGTCGTTCGTCCCCATCGACGCCGACGTGACCGTGCCGTGTGCGGCCGCCGCGCGACTGCCCTCCTACGGCGGCAACCTGCTGTCGACGATCCCCACCGCCGGGTCGGATGCGTTCGCGCGCGGCCTGTTCGTCTCGGTGACGTCGGAGCAGATCCAGGTCACCGACCGCAACGTGGTGCTGGTCAACACCCCACGCGCACAGGCCCAGAACGACGCGGACTGCTCGATCGTGATGCGGTTCGACGGCACCCGGACCCGCGCGGAGATCCGCGGCCTGCCCTCGGGCGCGTCCGGCCAGCTCTCGTTCGACGTCGCCGACCCCAACCTGCGACCCCAGATCGTCGGTGTCTACACCGATCTCCCGAGCTCGACCCCCGCCACCGGACTGTCGTTGCGCGCCACGATCGACACCCGATTCGTCACCACCCCGACGGCGTGGAAGCTGACCGCGATAGTGCTCGGCATCGCGATGACGCTGCTGTCGCTCATCTCGCTGGGCATCCTCGACACCGGCGACGGGCGACGACACAAGCGCTTCCTGCCCGCGAAGTGGTGGACCCTGCGACCGATCGACGGCGTCGTCATCGTGGTCCTCGGGCTGTGGTGGTTCCTCGGCGGCAACACCTCCGACGACGGCTACAACTTCACCGTCGGTCGCGTCGCCGACGCCGCCGGATACCCGATCAACTACTACCGCTATTTCGGTGTGCCGCAGGACCCGTTCGGCTGGCACTACCAGGTGATCCGCGCGATGACCCACGTCAGCCTCGCCGCACCGTGGATGCGTCTGCCCGCCTTCCTGCTGGGACTGCTCGGATGGTGGTTGCTCAGTCGCGAGGTGATCCCCCGTCTCGGGCGCACGGTCCGCCACTCCACCCCCGCGCTGTGGACGTGCGCCGCGGTGTTCCTCGCGATCTGGCTGCCGTTCAACAACGGTCTGCGCCCCGAACCCGCCCTCGCCGTCGGCGCCCTGCTCACGTGGTGCGCGGTCGACCGGTCGATCGCCACCGGACGCTTCCTGCCGTTGGCCACGGCCACGATCTTCGCGGCGTTCACCCTCGCCATCGCGCCCGGCGGTCTGATGGCCGTCGCCGCTCTGGTCGCAGGCATCCGCCCACTGGTGAAACGTCTCGCGAAGCGCCGGCACCGCGACGGGCTGCTGCCGATCCTGGCGCCGATCCTCGCCGCCGGCACCGCGGTCCTGTTCGAGATCTTCGCCGACAACACCCTGTCGGGGGTCATCACCAGCTCGAAGGTCGCGAGCGAGGTCGGACCGACGCTCGAGTGGTGGCAGGAGCCGGTGCGCTACTACTACCTGTTGCTGCCCAACCAGGTCGACGCCTCGCTGGCGCGCCGCTTCGGCATCCTCACCATGTTCCTGCTGCTGATGTTCGTGATCCTGGTGCTGCTGCGGCGCCGGTCGCCGCGCGGCATCGCACGCGGGCCGGTGTGGCGCCTCGTCGCGGTCATCCTGGGCACCGTCTTCATCATCTCCTTCACCCCCACCAAGTGGACGCACCATCTCGGTGTCTACGCCGGGATCGCGGGCGGCCTGGCAGCGGCCGCCGGGGCGATGGCGGCGCCGGCGATCCTGCGCCGACGTCGCAACCGCACCTTCCTCGTGGCGGCCCTGTTCTTCGTGATGGGCATCGCGTTCGCGGGCATCAACGGGTGGTGGTTCGTCGGCACCTACGGCGTGCCGTGGCGCGACCGACCGCCGGCCATCGGCGGGATCCGCATCTACTGGCTCCTCCTCGCGCTGTCGGTGATCACCGCCCTGATCGGGTTGTGGCAGCACCTACGCGACGATCACGTCGGCGACGTCGTCGCACAGGGCCGCGGATCGAGCAGCCGATGGCGCACCCCGCACGGCGCGATCGTTCCCACGCTCATCGCCCTCGTGGTGGTGTTCGAGGTGCTCTCGCTCGTGAAAGGTGCTGTCGTACAGCGCAACAGCTTCTCGTGGGCGTCGAGCAACGCGCGTGCCCTCACCGGGAACATCTGCGGCATGGCCAACGACGTCCTCGTCGAGACCGACCCGAACCGTGGCCTGCTGGCGCCGGCGTCGGTCGCGGGCCAGTCGCCGACCACCTCACCCGGTGACGCACTCGCCGGACCGCAGCCGTCGCAGGGCTTCACCCCCAACGGGGTGCCGAACGACCTCTCGGTGGACACCACCCAGAACAGCGACGACGACGCCACCACCAGCAGCTCGACGAACACCACGCAGGGTTTGGCGGGCTCCGACGACGCCGCGACCGGGGACGCCTCGACGGAGGGCGGTACCGGTGGCGGCCAGGGTGCGCGCGGTGTCAACGGGTCGACGGTGAAGCTGCCGTTCGGACTCTCCCCCGACCGCACTCCGGTACTCGGCAGCTACGGCGGTCCGGGCGGGTCGCTGACCAGCGATTGGTACCGGATGCCCGCGCGTTCGGCCGACGCCCCGCTGCTCACGGTGTCGGTCGCAGGTGCGGTCGAGGCGAAGAACGGACTCGGGATCGTCAGCCAGGGCCAACAGGTGCGGATCCAGTACGGCCGCGTCGGCGCCGACGGTGCCGTGGTGCCCGTCGGACAGCGATCCCCCATCGACGTCGGCGAGGCTCCGACGTGGCGCAATCTGCGGTTCCCGCTGTCCGACGCGCCCGCGGGGGCGAACGTGGCGCGACTGCTCGTCGCCGACACCAGTGGCAGCTCCGATCAATGGGTCGCGGTCACGCCGCCGCGGATCAGCACCCTGCGCACGCTCGAGCAGGTCGTCGGCCGCACCGATCCGGTGCTCATCGACTGGGTGCCCGCCTTCGTGTTCCCGTGCCAGCGACCGATGTCGGTGCGCAACGGCGTCGAGGAGGTGCCGAAGTGGCGCATCCTGCCCGACGCGGGTGCGACCCGCCAGAACAGCCAGACGTGGATGTCGGGCAAGGCGGGTGGACCGCTGGGTCTGACCGAGGCGATGCTGCGGCCGCAACTGCTGGCGACCTATCTGCGCAACAACTGGGGCAACGACTGGGGTTCGCTGCAACGCTTCAGCGAGATCCTGCCCGCGCAGACGGCGAGACTGACGATCGGCGCACAGACCCGGTCGGGTCTGTGGGATCCCGCACCCATGCGGGCGATCGGGTACTGACCCCGGAGGGGTCGAATCGGACCTATCGGACAAGGCGCGCACGTGGTGTGAGCTGCGACGATGATCCTCGACGCCGGGCGCGGCCGAGGGGATAGTGGGTCGGGTGGACATGACACCGATGGGCCCGCCCGACATCCTCACCGACTGGACCGCGACACCGGTCTGGTGGGCGGTCATGATCGTTGCCACCGCGGCCTACCTCGTCGGTGTCGCGCGGTGTGGTCGCGCCGGTGGCGCGTGGCCGTGGTCGCGGACCGCGGCGTGGTCGGGCGCGATGGCGCTGCTGGTGGTGACGCTGAACTCGAGCGCCGCGACCTTCGCGCACCATCTGTTCTGGATGCACATGATCACCCACCTGTTGCTGATCATGGTGATCCCGCTGCTGCTGGTGCTCGCGCAGCCGGTGCGCCTGGCGATGGAGTCGTCGGGGCCCGTCGGCGCCGGACGGGTCCGTGCGGTGATGACCCACCGGGTGACCCGCTTCGTCACCTCACCCGCGTTCTCGGTGCCGGTGTACGCGGCGGTGCTCGTCGGCACCCACCTCACCGGTTTCCAACAGGCGATGAGCGAGCACGGCTGGATCCACACCTCGGAGACGGCGGTGTACATCGTGAGCGGGTACCTGCTGTTGCTGCCGACCATCGGGGGCGAGTTCAGCGGCCACGATCTGTCTCATCCGGTCCGCTTCGTGACGCTGTTGATCGCGATGGGCCCCGACACCCTCGTCGGCATCGTGCTGATGCTCACCGACCGCCCGTTGGCGCCGGCCTACGGCGAGTCGCGGCTCGGGTGGGGCCCCGACGCGTTGGCCGATCAGAACATCGCCGGAGCCATCATGTGGTTCGGCGGCGACGGTCTGATGATGCTGCTGCTGGTGCTGGTCGCCGGTCAGTGGATCAGGGCCGAGACGCATCGGAAGCCGGGCGAGGCGCGCCGGGTCTCGTGGTTGGACCGCGCCCGACAGGAGGCGACGCTCGCCACCGGCTCACAGGGTGACGCCACCGGGGACTCCTACGACATCGACGGGGACGACGCCGCGCTGGCGGCCTACAACGCCCGTCTCGCCGCCCTCCATGCCGCGGAGGGCGCCTCGCGCACGCGGCGGTAGCGCGAGGGTCGTGACCTGGGCCAACAATCACGCCGCACTGCTATTCTCCTCTCGCCGGGGGGCTGGACGAAGGACGGTTCCGTGCGCGAGGAGATCGACTACGAGGCCACCAAGGCCGCGTTGCGGGCGCAGGTGTCCGCAACGCCATCGGCTCATCACGCGGCGTCGGCCGGATGGCGCTGGTTCAGCGCCGTGGCCGGTGTCGTCGTCGTCGTGTGTGCGGTGACCGTCACCCTGTGGGCCACCCACGGGGGTTCGGAGGCACAGATGCGTCTCGTCCCGAGCGCCGGACACGAGTCCGCGCACTCCTCCCCGTCCTCCGGCGCCACGTCGGCGCCCGCAGGCGCTCCCACCCCCGCCGCGATCGGTGCGCCCACGCCGGCCGCCGCACCGATCGAGCCGGTCGCCGCCCCGGCTGCCGACGATGCCGTCGTCCCCGGGGACGACGGCGCCGACGTCGGTGTCGGTGTCGGACCCGTCGCGCCCGGTCCCGTCGTCGCACCGCAGACCGATGCCGCCGGCGCCGCCACCCCGTCGCCGACCCGTGACGGTGGCACCCCGTCACGACCGTCAACCGGACCCGCGGCACCCACACCCGCACCGTCGACGGTCACGCCCCCGCCCGTCACCGCACCGCCCGTCGCCGCACCGCCGAACACCGATCCGGCGCCGTCGAGCGGTGGCGGCGCCTCCGACCCCGGCGGCAGCGGTGGTGGCGGCGGACAGTCCTCCAGCGGTACCGATTCGGGCGGCACGACGGGCTGAGGAACGTGGCCGTTGTCACGGCCGCAACTCGGGCGACGGTCGGGAACTCTGGTTCACTGTTGCGCATGGGCGAAGAACCGACGCACGAGGTCGAGCCACCTCGCACACGTCTCCTCTGGGAACTCATCCGTCCACGCCTGCCGCTGTTCGCGCTGGCCATCGTGGCGGGACTGATCGGGTCGGCCGCGCGCCTCGGCACACCTCTGGCGACGAAACACATCCTCGACTCGGTCAGCGGCAAGTCCGGTCTCATCCCACCCCTGGCGATCCTCATCGGTCTGGTGATCATCAGCGCGGCCGCCCAGTGGTGGCAGTTGGTCACCCTCGGCAACCTGTCCGAGGGGGTGGTCTACGACGCTCGACGTCGCATGAACCTCCGCTTCCTCTACGCGCGGCTCACCCCGCTGCAGCGCAGCCCCGTCGGGGAACTCGTCACCCGCGTGACATCGGATTCGGTGCTGCTGCGCGAAGCCGCGTCCTCGAGTGTCGTCGGTGGCGTCAACGGCGTGGTGATGCTGGTGGGCGCGCTGGTCATGATGGCGATCCTCGACATCACCCTCGTCGGCGTCACCCTCATCGCGGTGTTGGTCCTGACGTTCCTCTTCGGCCGTATCCTGCCCTCGATCGCCAAGTCACAGGAGCGCGCCCAGGCCGCCGTCGGCGAACTCGGCGGTGAACTCGACGGCAACCTCCGTGCCATCAAATCCATCAAGGCCGCGATCGCCGAGGAGCGGGTGCGGACCCGGCTCGACGAGATCGCCGCGCGCTCACGTGATCTGAACATGTTCGCGGTGCGGCGTCAGGCGCTCGCCATCACCACGTCGTTCACCGGCGTGCAGGTCTCGATCCTCGCCATCCTCGCCTTCGGCGCGGTACGGGTGTCCTCGGGTGCGATGACCGTCTCCACCCTCGTGGCGTTCCTTCTCTACGCATTCCAGATCGGCGATCCGATCGGTCAGCTCAGCACCAGCCTCACCCAGTTGCAGGCGGGACTCGCCGCGGCGCGACGCATCCGCCAGGTCGACGCCATGCCGATCGAGGGCGGTTCACCGCAGGGGGGCTCGAACGGCACCGGTCCGCGGCATCGCGCGGGTCACCCCGTCGCGGAGTGGCAGCCCAAGCGCAGTGTCCCCACCGGCGACGGTTCGGGGATGTTGCTGCGCAACGTGTTCGCCAGCTATCCCGACGGTGATCCGGTGCTCAACGGGATCGACCTGCGAATGCCGAGCCGTGGCCACGTGGCCCTCATCGGCCCCTCCGGCGCGGGCAAGACGACCCTGCTCTCGCTGCTGCTGCGGTTCCTCGAGCCCGACAGCGGCGAGCTACGTCTGGGAACCCATGCCTACCAGGATGTCTCGGCGTCGACCACACGCACCCACTTCGCCTACGTCGAGCAGGAGTCGCCCCTCATCCCGGGCACGTTGCGCGAGAACCTGCGACTGATCAACACGCACGCGACCGACGAGGCGATGTACGAGGTCCTCGACCGTCTGTCGCTGCGCAGCGTGGTGGACACCCTTCCCGGAGGGCTCGACGCCGAGGTGTCGATCAACTCGCTCTCCGGTGGTCAGCGTCAGCGCATCGCCGTGGCCCGCGCGCTGCTCGCCGACCGCCCGGTGCTGCTGCTCGACGAGGCGACCGCCCAGGTCGACGCGTTGACCGAGCACGCGATCCACGACGCGATCGTCGACCACGCCCGCACCGGTCTGGTCATCACCATCGCCCACCGACTGTCGACCGTGGTCGACGCCGACATGATCGTGGTGCTGCAGGACGGGCGCCTCATCGCCCAGGGCACCCACGAGGAGCTCCTGGCCAGCAGCCCGCTCTACAAGGACCTGCTGTCGGCGCTGCGTATCCCCACCGACTCGGCCCCCGAGAACGCCGCCGAGTTCGGCTGAACCCCGTCAGTCACGGTGCGCGCGCAGCCGGCGCGCTCGGGCGAACTCGTGGAAGGGCAGTGCGAGCACGAGGCGTAGGCGTCGGAGTCTCTGCCCGCGCGGTCCGCGCAGCGCGTAGACCATCGACAAGGGGTGGCTGTTGAGGGTCCAGATCGCCCCGTAGAGCCGTGCGCGCCAGGGCATCGCGGAGTCGGCGACGACGGCCCAGATCAGGCGCGGACGGTCGATCCACTCCTTCCATTCCGCCTGGTTGGCGGCACTGAGCGTCGTCCCGGTGTGGTGTCGCACGGAGAGTTCCCGGTCGACGAAGGTGATCCGACCGCCGGCGCTGACGTGCAACCAGAGATCCATGTCGAACGACTGCACCATCTCGGTGTGGAAACCGCCGGCGCGCACCGCGTGCGACCGCCGGAACATCACCGAGGTGGGTTCTCCGAACCAGTTGTTCAGCGCTCCGCGCAGCATGTACTCGGTGATCAGGTCGTCGGCGCGGTTGACGGTCCCCAGCGCTCGGAACCGATGGTGGAGAACGCTGCACCACCGGAGGAACTCGGGGTCGTCGGAGACGACGCGACGCGGTGCGAACGCCATCGCGACGTCGGCCTGCGTGAACGTCGCCGCCAGCGACGACAGTGCGCCGGGCAGCAGTTCGTCGTCACCGTGGACGAACTGGATGAGCTCGTTCCGTGCGAGCTCGATGCAGCGGTTGTGGTTTCCGGCCGCGCCGAGTCGGACGTCGTTGACGACGACCCGGTCGCCGTCACGGATCAGACCGCGAGCGATCTCGGCCCCGCGATCCGAGGACGCGTCGTCGACCACGAGGATCTCGACGTCGTCGTGGTCCTGTTCGAGCACGCTCCGCAGAGCGCGTTCGACGGTGTCGGCGTGGTGATAGAGCGGGATGCAGACGGTCACCGAAGGTGCGGGTGTCACAGGGGGCACCGCCCGTCCAACTGTCTCGTCTCGATCGTCCACCGCATGTGAGACCGAACGTAACGACCGGCCGTCCGGCGTCGCAATCGAACGAGCGACCGACACCGGTCCGACTATCTGTGACCGGTCTCACATGTCAGAGTGTCCGAATCGAAGGCCGCAGGCCGAGCCCTCGTGACGCACGCGGCCGCGTCGGACGAACGCACGAAAGACTCGTAACCCGGGTTCACAATCGTGCGCATGTGCGGGAGAGTCGAAGGCATGACGAAGACTCTCCTGGTCACCGTCCCCGTCTACGGGCAGATCGAGTACACCCACGCGCTGGTCGGCGATCTCGAGCGCGAAGGTGTCGACTACATGATCGTCGACAACAAGGGCGACTACTCGCCGGTCGCCGACGAGCGCGTGCACACGCCCGGTCGGAACACCGGGTGGGCGGGGGGCTCGAACCTGGGCTTCCGCACCGCGTTCGCCGAGGGCTACGACGCCGGGATGACGCTCAACAACGACGTCAGGATCTCGCGCGGCTTCTTCGACGGCATCCTCGACGAGCGGCTCCCCGACGACGCGGGCGCCGTGGTCGGTGTCTACGACGACGGCGCGCACTTCGCGATGCATTCCGAGCACGAGGGGCCGGCCGCGGAGTACGAGCCGCGCGACGCCTACCGCGAACTGGCGGTGTGCGACGGAACGGCGTTGATGCTGACTCGCGAGGCGTTCGTCGCCGTGGGCGAACTCGACGAGCGCACCTTCGGCCGTTTCGCGTGGGGCGCGGACGTCGATCTGTCCCTGCGATTGCGCGAGGAGGGTTTCCGGATCGTCGCGACCGAGCGCAGCTTTCTCAACCACTTCGGTCGCCGTACCGCCGATGTCGTCGCGGGACGACGCCGCTACCAGCTGTTCGGCGGCTTCAGCATGTCCCGCGGACTGAAGCGGATCTACGGGAGGCACTGGAACAGACGGGTCGCAGCCGAGACGGTCGACGTCCTCAGCCTCGACGACCACACGGTCCTGCACACCACCTCGCTGGCCGACCGCTCGGCCTGACCGCCGACGGTGGACCCGCTCACAGTCCCCGGCTCGCTCGGGCTCAGCGCGAACGACCCTCACGGGCATGCTCGATCGCGGCGTCGACGACCTCGACGAGTCGCTGTCGGAACACCTCCGGTGAGCACGCCTCCGCGACGAATCCCAGAGCGTTGTCGCGGACGTCCCGCCATCGACCCGCGTCGGTGTACAACCGCGCGCATGCTTCGGCGAAGCCCTCGGCATCGTCGCCGATCGCGACGGTGGGTTCGTCCACCTCGAGTTGGTCGGCGAGCTGCCGGGTCACCACGGTGGGCACACCCTGGCTCATCGCCTCGATCACCTTGAGGGGTATCCCGCCGGAGTACCGGGTCGGCGCCACGAACACCCGCGATCGGTCGTAGAGCTCGCGGAGGTCGTCTACCACACCGAGGACGAGAACCCGATCCGATCGCAGGGCCTCGATCTCCGGGGAGTCGACCATCCCGGCGACGCGGACGACGTAGTCGTCACCGATGAGACGGTCGAGCGCCGGCATGATCTCGCGGACGAAGTACCGGACCGAGTCGACGTTCGGGGTCAGGTCGGGTGGTCCGGCGAGACGTCCGACGAAGAGGATGTCGCGACGTTCCTCGAACCCCGCGGGGGGATCCGGCCGAACCGTGGTCGCGTGGGGCAGAACCCGTGTGGGGATGTCGACCCCGGATCGGATGGCGGCGGCGTCTGATGATCCGGCCGTGGCGACGGCGTCCGCGTCGGACATGAGTCGCAGTTCGGCCCGGAGTTCCTCGTGGTACTCCGCATCGGACATCACCGGTGGATACAGCGCGCGACGGAGCTTCTCCCGCACGGTGAACAGGGCCTCGGCGTCGTAGACCACGGGTGGACGTCGAGCGCCCCACCGCGGCTTCCACCCCACGGCCAGCAGGGTCCGCATGGTCGGAGGGCGGCTCACGAACAGGGCGTCATAGTCGGCGCCGTCGGTGCGGAGAACGTTCCACAACCCCCACCGCCCCTGCCCGCGGCGGAAGCGGACACGGCTGCCGAACAGGACCTTCATGCGTCGGCGTTCGGCACGCTTCGACCACATCGGGTAGTGGTCGACCTCGAACCCTGCGTCGACGAACGCGGAGACGATCTGGTGCGCACGCGGAAGACCGGCGCCGAGAAGGGGATCCGGCACGAACTGGTCGACGATCAGGACGCGACGCGACGAGGGCGACTCGGCACGCTTGTCGGCGAACACCGGTAACGACCTCCCGCCCTGTACCACTCGGTCAGACGAACGGTACCGACGCGCTGCCGGATGCACCAGTCAAGCGAGGTGGAACTCCGGCCATCGAATACGCCACCCGGCTCTGAAACCGGAGCTCACAGCTACAGCGGGCACGTGGTGCTCCGACGACTCAGAGCCGCAGCAGGCATGAGGGAGGGTTGTCCCTAGACGGGCATCAACAGCATCTTGCGCGGTGTGCGCGACATCTGCTTGTCCCGCAACTGCGCCAGCGCTTTACGCAGCTGCAGGCGAGTCTGCGAGGGCTCGATGACCGCGTCGACATAGCCGCGTTCGGCCGCGAGATACGGCGTCGCCATCATCGTGTTGTAGAAGTTGATGAAGTCGGTCCGGATCTTGTCGGCCTCGTGCGGCGTCGCGTTCTCGGTCTGCCGACGGGTCAGGATCGCCGCGGCCGATTCGGCGCCCATCACGGCGATCTTGGCCGTGGGCCACGCGAAGTTGATGTCGGCGCCGAGCTGCTTGCAGCCCATCACCGCGTACGCGCCGCCGTAGGCCTTGCGGACCACGACGGTCACCTTCGGCACGTCGGCCTCCACGTAGGCGAAGAGGAACTTGCCCGAGCGGCGGATGGTGCCCTTGGCCTCCTCGGCGACGCCGGGGAGGATGCCCGGGGTGTCGACGACGAACACCAGCGGGATGTTGAAGGCGTTGCAGATACGCACGAATCGCGTGGCCTTCTCCGAGCTGTCGGTGTCGAGGACACCGGCCATCACGCTGGGCTGGTTCGCGACGACACCGACACTGTGACCGTCGACGCGCGCGTACCCGGTGATGATGTTGGGCGCGAAGATCTCCGACACCTCATGGAACGCGCCGTCGTCGAAGATGCGGACGAGGATGTCGCGCATGTCGTAGCCGGCGTTGTCGTTGTCGGGCAGGAAGTCGTCGAGCCCCAGATCGCTCTCGGTGACCTCGGGCTCCAGACCCGGGTTGATCACCGGCGGCTTCTCGTGACACGTCGAGGGCATGTAGTCGAGATAGTCACGCACCCAGGCGAAGGCGTCGGCCTCGGTGTCGGCGATGTGATGGATGTTGCCCCAGCGCGCCTGGTTGTGGGCACCACCGAGATCCTCGGCGTCGATCTCCTCGCCGGTGGTCTGCTTGATCACGTCGGGACCGGTGACGAACATGTAGCTCGAGTCCTTCACCGCGACGAGGATGTCGGTGTTGGCGGGGGTGTAGACCGCGCCGCCCGCGCACTTGCCCAGGATCACCGACACCTGCGGCGCGAGACCCGAGAGCAGGTCGTTACGTCGCCCCATCTCGGCGTACCAGGCCAGGGAGGTGACCGCGTCCTGGATGCGGGCGCCGGCGGAGTCGTTGATGCCGACCATGGGGCAGCCGATCTTGCCGGCCCACTCCATCAGCATCGACACCTTGCGACCGAACACCTCGCCGACGGTGCCGCCGAACACGGTCTGGTCGTGGCTGAACGCAGCGACCGGGCGCCCGTTGACGAGACCGTGTCCGGTCACCACACCGTCGCCGTAACCGCTCGAGTCGGACCCCGGCAGCTTGGCCAGCTGACCGAACTCGACGAAGGTACCCGGATCGAACAGCATCGCGAGGCGTTCACGCGGAGAACAGATCCCCTTGGCGGCGCGCTTGGCGATCGCCTTCTCGCCGCCCGGTTCCTTCGCGACCTCCAGTCGAGCGCGGAGGTCGGCCAGCTTGGCTGCGGTGGTGTCCACTACTTGGTGCCTCCTGAGGCGCTCGCTGCGGCCGAGGGCCGCGTGATGTCGGCCAGCCGCGTGGTGAGATCCGCGCCGATCCGCCCGATGTAGGGCTCGTCGATGAGCGCGAGGTGATCGCCGCCGATGTGCACGATCTCCAGGTCGTCGACGACCTCGCCCCAGCGACCGTCCTCGGGGATGTCACCCCACCGGGGCTCGAGTTCGACTGCGCCGTCTTGCATCTTGTCGGCGCGGTAGAGGACCACCTTGCCGTCGTACCGGGTCGGGGTGATCGTCGACAACGCGCGGTTGTCGAGGAACGACGTCCGCTGGTGTTCGATGATGCCGCCGGGGATCTTGGCGTTGCTCATCGAGAGCAGCTCCATGATGATGCGGAACTGACCCTCGTCGTCGGCCTCGACGAGTCGGTCCATCGGGACCGGCACGTCGTCGACACCGTAGGTGCGCTTGGCGAAGGTCATGTACCGCTCGAGGCGCGCACGCTTCTCGTCGGTCGTCTCCTCGGGAGAACCGTTGGGCCGCACCGCATCGAGCAGTGCCACCATCGCGACATCCTCGCCCTGCTCACGCAGCACCTGCGCGCAGCCGTAGGCCAGTGCGCCACCGAGCGACCACCCCGCCAGCACGTACGGCCCCGTCGGGACCACCTCGCGCAGCTTCGGGATGTACTGCAGCACACGCTCTTCGATGCTGCCCTCGACCCGGTCGAAACCGATCACCGGGAGGTCGGCGGGCAACTTCTTGATGAGCGCCTCGTACGCCATCGACGACCCACCCGCGGGGTGGAACAGCAACAGCGGTGGGCGGGTCGGGTTCTCGACTGTGCGCAGGTACCGCACGAAGCCGTCGACCTGTCCGCCCTCGAGCTGCTCGCGAACGTAGGTCGAGAGGTCCTCGATGGTCTGCGCGTCGAGCACGTCCTCGATGTCGATCTCGCCGCCGGCCCGCTCGGAGAGCCGTGCCGTCAACTTCTCGGCGGTCTCCTCGTCGAGCACGGGCAGCGGGTTGAAGATGCCGCCGGCCGAGGTGCCCGTGACCATGGCCCACACACCGAAGGTGAGGCGCTCGGCTGCATCACGCGGGGGCACGTCGGCACCCGCGGCCGCGGCCACCGCGGCCTGGCTGATGAGGTCGCCCGCCTGCGCGGCGGGTCGTGCGGGCTCGCTCGGCGCGGTCTCGGTCGGTACGGGGTCCGGCTCCGCCGCAGGGGCGGTCGGCTCGGCGGCAGGTGCGGCCGCGGCAGCCGGTGTGGAGGTCGAGTCGATCAGCTCGGCGATGGCCGCGGTGTCGATCTCGCCGCCACCCTCGGCGTCGGCGGCGAGGGCCGCCACCTCGTCGCGGTGTTCCACGGCGTAGCTGACGAACTTCACGACGTCGCGCAGATCGGCCTCGCGCATCGCCTGCAGCTGCATCTGCGGGATGTCGAACTCGTACTCGACACGGTTCTTGATCCGCATGGCCATCAGCGAGTCGAGACCCAGCTCGATCAGCGGGATCTCCCGCGGCAGGTCCTCGGCCTCGTAGCCCATGGACTCGGCGATGATCGACGCGACACGGTCGCCGACGCTCTGTCCGCTCTCGGGATCCCATCGCGCACCGGCGTCCTCGACGATCTCGGGCTCGACGGTCACGCGCTCGTCGACGAAGCCCGACGCGCGGGCCGCCTCGGCGGGGGTGGGGGTCGTGATGGGTTCGCCCGCGACGGCGGTGCCGCCCAGTGCGGCGCCCGCGGTGACCACGGCGTCGGCCAGCAGTGTGAAGGCACCGCCGGCGTCCTTGCCGTGCACCTGCAGCGAACCGCCACCGGGGTGCGGGGTGAACGTGGTGGTGACGGTTCCGGCCGTGGGCATCTCGCCGCGGGTCTCGACCGCGCCGACCCGGACGTCGGTGAGGACCTGCGTCGCGGCGGCCGCGACGAGCTCCCGCGGATCGGTGACGACCGAGGCGGCCACCTCCCACGCGTGACGGCCGTCGGGCAGCGCGACGTGCGAGCCGGGGACCCTATTGGCGCCCGCGCCGCCGTTGATGACCGCACGCATCCAGAAGTCCTTGCGCTCGAAGCGCGTCCGCGGGATGTCGGCGAACTCGCCGGCACCGAACAGCGACGCCACGTCGACGCGGTGGCCGTGGACGTAGAGCTTCATCAGGGCGGTGACCCAGCCGAGGTTCTCGTCCTCCTTGCGCCGCAACGTCTCGATGAGCTCGGCGTCGTGCAGACCGGCACCGAAAGTGACCGCGGCGACCGAGATCAGCACCGCCGGGTTGGGCGACAACTCGATGAAGGTGCGGTGCCCGTTCTCGACGGACTTCGCGATGGCCTGCGAGAACCACACCGAGTGCCGCAGGCCCTTGGTGAAGTAGTCGATGGTGTGGACCGGCTCGTGGCCCGGACGATAGAACGTCTCGCGGTCGATCGAGCTGTAGAAGCCGACGGTGGGGCGCAGCGGCTCGATGCCGGTGAGCTCGTAGGCGAGTTCACCGAGCAGCGGGTCCATCTGCGCGGTGTGGCTCGCGCCCTTGGTCTGCAGCTTGCGACCGAGCTTGCCCTCGGACTCCGCCCGCGCCACGATCGCGTCGACCTCGGCCTCGGGTCCACCGATCACGGTGTGGGTCGGGGCGGCGTACACGCAGATCTCGAGACCCGGGTAGTCGGCCAGGACGCCGATGATGTCGTCGGCGCTGTACTCCACCAGCGCCATCAGGCGGATGTCGTCGCCCTCGAGGCTGGCCTCGCCCTCGCCCATGAGACGCGAGCGCTGGCAGATGACGCGCGTGGCGTCCTCGAGCGACAACCCGCCGCTGAGGTACGCCGCCGATGCCTCGCCCATCGAATGGGGCACCAGCACACCGGGTTGCGCGCCGTGGTGGCGCAGGAGCGCGAACAGGCCGACCTGGATGGTGAAGATGCCGACCTGCGCGGTCTCGATGCCATAGGTCTGCTCGTCGTCGGTGAACATCTCCGCGATGGAGTAGCCGAGCTCGTGCTGGACGAAGCCGTCGACCTCGTCGACCGCGGCGGCGAACACGGGGTTGTCGAGGTAGAGCTGCTTGGCCATCTTGCGGTGCTGTGAGCCGAAGCCCGACAGCAACCACACCGCCGACGCGGGGTCGGGGGTGTCGCAGCTGAACACGAGCGGGCTGTTCTTGCCCTCGGCCACCGCGCGCACTCCGGCGACGGCGTCGTCGTGGCTGTGGGCCATGATCACCGCGCGGCTGCGGCCGTGGTTGCGGTGGGCCAGCGATCGACCGATGTCGGCCAGCGGGGTGGCACGGCCCTCGTCGGACTCGAGCCACTCCAGCAGGTCGGTCGCGGTCTTGCGGCGACGCGAGGGCAGGAAGCCCGAGATCACCAGGGGCACCACGGCTCCGGCCACCGTGCTCGGCGCGTATCCGGCCAGCGGATCGACCGTCGGGGCGATCTCCTCGACCGTCGCGGCGGCGCTCGTGGCGAACATGCCACGCGCGGCCTTCTCGGCGTCGGTCAGGTACTCGTCGTCATCGTCGTCGTACGGGTCGATGTCACCGCGGTCGGCCGAGGAGTGCGACAGATCGGCCTGATCGAGATCGCTGACCCCCGACGTCGCGGGCACCGGTACCGATGTCGGCTCGACGAGGTCGGTGGGCAGCACCTCGCGCACCACCACGTGCGCGTTGGTCCCGCCGAAGCCGTTGCCCGACACACCCGCGACGGCGTGACCGGCGTAGCGCGGCCAGTCGGTGGGTTCGGTGATGACCCGCAGTCGGGTCGCCTCGAACTGGATGTAGGGGTTGGGGCCTGCGTAGTTCAGCGACGGGGGCAGCTTGTCGTTCTGCAGCGCGAGCACCAGCTTGATGAGACCCGCCGCGCCCGCACCGGACTCGAGGTGGCCGAAGTTGGTCTTCGCCGAGCCGAGCAGGGTCGGCTTGTCGATGTCGCGGCCGCGCCCGAGGACGCGTCCGAGCGCATCGGCCTCGATCGGGTCACCGAGGATGGTGCCCGTGCCGTGCGCCTCGATGTAGTCGACCGAGCGGGGGTCGATCGCGGCGTCGCGGTAGGCGGTCCGCAGCATCGCCACCTGCGCCTCGGGGTTCGGCGCGGGCAGACCGTTCGACCGCCCGTCGGAGTTGACCGCCGAGCCGGCGATGATCGCGAGCATGGTGTCACCGTCGCGGCGCGCGTCGGCGACGCGCTTGAGGATCATCAACCCGCCGCCCTCGCCGCGGATCATGCCGTCGGCGTCGGCCGAGAACGCCTTGATACGACCGTCTTTCGCCTGCACACCGACGCGGTCGAAACCGAGCGTCGCCGCGGGCGAGATCAACATGTTGACGCCACCGGCGACGCACACGTCGGTCTCCCCCGAACGGAGGCTGCGCACGGCCTGGTGCACGGCGACCAACGACGACGAGCACGCCGTGTCGAGCGCGACCGACGGGCCGTGGAAGTCGTAGAAGTACGAGACGCGGTTGGCGACGATGGCCGTCGACGTACCGGTCAGCGCGTACGCCGCGGTGTCGCCCATCGCCTCGGGATCGGCGACCGCGAGCATCTGGTAGTCGTTCGTGGAGCTGCCGATGTAGACACCGACCTGTCCGCCCTTGAGATCGCTCGGCGGGATGTGTGCGTGCTCGAGTGCCTCCCACGTGAGCTCGAGCGCGAGCCGCTGCTGCGGGTCGACCATCTCGACCTCGCGCGGCGACATCTGGAAGAAGTCGGCGTCGAAGCCCTTCACGTCGTCGAGGTAGCCACCGCGGATGTTGCTCTCGGCGAGCACCTTGGCCAGGCGCGGCTCGGCCTTGAACTCCGTCCACCGGTCCTCGGGGAGATCCCCGGTGCCCGAGCGGCCGTTGATCAACAGATCCCACGTCGACTCCGGGGTGTGGCCGGCGCCGGGGAAACGGGTCGCGACACCGACGATCGCGATGTCGTCGTCGGCGGGACGATCGCGGTGGTAGAACGCCGCGTCCTCGTCGACCTCGAGACCCTCGTCGGGATCGCCCTCGATGATGCGCTTGGCCAGCGACGCGATGGTGGGGTGCTGGTAGGCGACGGTCGCGGTGAGCAGGACCCCGGTCTTGTCCTCGATGTCGGCGGCCATGGCCACCGCGTCACGCGAGGCGAGACCGAATTCCTCCATCGGACGGTCGTCGGAGATCTGGTCGGCGGGCATGCCGGTGGCGGTCGAGACCCAGTCCCGCAACCAGTCGCGCAGTTCGGCGACCGTCAGATCGCCGGCCGTCTCGCCGTCGTTGCTGGTCGCCGGGTCAGCGTCGGGTGCTGTGGGGACGTGGGTGTCGCTATTCAGTTCAGACATCGAGATCCAGTCTATGGAGTGGCGTCAGGAGCGTCGGGGAAGGCCGTCTGGGTGTGGCCACCGCGCAGCGTTCCGTCGATGTAGGCGTTCTTGCACGCCGTGTGGGCGATCTTGCCACTGGAGGTACGGGGGATCGATCCCGCGGGCACCATCAGCACGTCACGCGCCATCACACCGTGCCGCTGGGCGATGGCCGCGCGCACGATGTCGGCGACCTCCTGCGGATCGGCGCGCTTACCGGTGTTGCGCTCGGCGACGATGACGAGCTGCTCGGAGGCGTCGTCGGCGTCGAACTTCAGGCCGCTCGCCGACGATGCGAACACCTCGGCGGGCAGCTGGTTGGCGGGCACGGCGAACGCGGCCACGAACCCGGGGCGCAGCGCGGTGCTGGCCTCCTGCGCGCTGAACTCGAGGTCCTGCGGGTAGTGGTTGCGGCCGTCGACGATCACGAGATCCTTCACGCGACCGGTCACGTACAGCTCGTTCTCGAACCAGACGCCGTAGTCGCCGGTGCGCAGCCACCGGTCGTTGTCCGGCGCGCCCTCGGCGTGGCTGCCCGATTCCAGTGGGTGGATCAGGCTGTTGCGGAACGTCTTCTTGGTCTCGGCCTCGTTGCCCCAGTACCCGTGGCCGAGGTTGATGCCGTTGAGCCAGATCTCCCCCACGTGGCCGTCGCGGCGCTCGGTGGCGGTCTCGGAGTCAACGATCGCCGCCCACTGGCTCACCGCGACCTGTCCGCAGGAGACCTGCGCGACGGCACCCGGGGTGGTCTCGTCGACGAGCTCGAACCGACCCTCGTTGAGGGCTTCGCGGTCGACGTAGATGACCTTGGCCTCCGTGTCGCGCGTGGAGGTGGAGACGAACAGCGTCGCCTCGGCCATGCCGTAGGAGGGCTTGATCGCGGTCTTCGACAGGCCGTAGGGCTCGAAGGCCTCGGTGAACTTCTTCATCGAGCTGACCGTGACGGGCTCGCTGCCGTTGATCAGACCGATGACGTTGCTCAGATCGAGGGTCTCGCCGTCACGCGGCAGGCCACGGGCCGCGGCGTGCTCGTAGGCGAAGTTCGGCGCCGCCGCGAAGGTGCCTGCGCCGTCACTCAGTGCGGCGAGCTCGTTGATCCACCGACCGGGCCGCCGGACGAACGCCGCCGGGCTCATGATGGTGATGTACTTGCCGCCCAGCGCCGGGATGATGATGGTGAGCAGGCCCATGTCGTGGAACATCGGCAGCCAGGTCACGCCCCGCGAGTTGTCGGTGAGATGCATCGCCTCGATCATCTGCAGCGCGTTCGCCGAGACCGACTCGTAGGTGATCTCGACGCCGGCCGGGGTACGCGTGGACCCCGAGGTGTACTGCAGGTAGGCGATGTCGTGCAGGTGCGGCATCGGCTGGCGCCACGTCTCGCCGACCGAGTCGGGGACGGCGTCGACCGCGATCACACGCGGCCGCTCCTTGGCCGGGAGGTGCTTGAAGAAGTCGCGGACCGCCTCGGCCGACTTCGACGCGGTGAGGATCGCGCTCGGGGTGCAGTCACCGAGGACCGCGTGCAGGCGGTCGGTGTGGCCCGGCTCGTCCGGGGAGAACAGCGGCACCGCGATGTTGCCCGCGTACAGCGAGCCGAAGAATCCGATGACGTACTCGAGTGACTGCGGCGCGAGGATGGCGACGCGGTCGCCCGGCTTGGTCACCTGCTGCAGGCGCGCGGCGATGGCGCGCAGGCGCTTGCCGAACTGTGCCCAGGTCAGCTCGATGGCCTCGCCGTCGCGCTCACGGCTGTAGTCCATGAACCGGTAGGCCAGGGTGTCGGCCTTCTCGCGGACGTTGCGCTCTACGTAGTCGACCAGGGTGTCGTCGTCGCTGAAGTGGATGTTGCCGGTCTCATCGAGGAAATCGTCGAACGCATTCTTCATATGGACTCCTGTTGACATCGTCTACCCCGATCGTCGGTCGCCGTCGTCGCTACAGCCGGTCCACGTCGTGGCTCGGCGGCGCCGGGAATCGTCGGGCAGTCGTCGATGACCTGGCCTCGGATCCGTCCCCCAGCGTTTCCTTCGATTGCACGCACCACTGTGTGACCGACACCCTCGGCTCCCCACGGCCGACGCTGTCGATGGCACGTCAAACTCCGAGTATGTTAGCCGTTGCGAACGGTCTACCGGGTTCACCCCTGCAAACTCTGGTCGCACGTCACCCCGCACGGCGGGCATCATGTTCCCCTCAACAGTGGGATCACCGGTGCAAAGGCATCCATCTGTGTCGGGAACACCCCCACGTACGACATCGTCGTGCGCTCACGCACGGTGCGGATCTGATCGGCGATCTCCTCGAACGACCCGCACATGATGTAGGGCGAGGCCAGGATGTCGTCGACGGTGAGCTCGGCGTCCTTCGCGAGGTTGGGCGGGAAGCCGCTGTCGATGGCACCCAGGATCATCTCGGCGGTCGACGCGCGATCGTCGGTGATGAGGATGGTGGCGATCGTCCAGTTCAGCTCGATGTCGTCGAATCGGCTGCCGGCGGCGCGACGGATCCGGTCGACGCGCTCGATGGTCTTCTCGATCGTCATGTCCGACAGCTTGAGCAGACCGTCGGGGGTGCTGCCCGTGGCCACCGAGATGATGTCGGCGTGCTGTGCGGCGAGTTCGAGCATGCGCGGGCCGCCCGCACCGACCATGATCGGCGGACGCGGTCCCTGACGCGGGCGCGGCGCCCCGACGACACCCTTGACCTGGTAGTAGTCGCCCGAGAAGGTGCACTCCTGACCGCGCAGGAGCACGTCGAGGATCTGCAACGCCTCGTCGAGCTGGCGGAGACGCTCGCCCGGCGTGCCGAACGGGATCCCGGCCGACTCGAAGTCCTCACGCAGCCACGAGGCCCCGATACCGAGTTCGAGGCGTCCCTTCGACAGCACGTCGATGGTGGTGGCCTCCTTGGCCAGGACCACGGGGTGTCGCATGCCGGCGGCCAGCGTCGTCGTCGCCAACCGGATGGTGCTGGTCGCCTGGCTCAACGCACCGAGCGCGGCCAGCGGCCCGACCTGGTTCTCGAGGTGGTCGGGGATGGCGAAGGTGTCGAACCCGTACTCCTCGGCCCGCTGGGCGAGTGCCACGAACTTGCGGGCGCCGCCCTCGTCGCGGTTGCCCTCACCTCCGGCCGCGAATCGGAACGGGCGCAACGCCGGGGTGGTGGCGGCTGCGTCGGTCGTCATCGGCACTCCTCATGTCTTGCGATCGGCGGTGTCGCCGATCAGCAGGGCGAATCGGTCGGGTGAACGCCGGACACGATACGTGGGCAGCGCTGCGGTCCCCAAACTCCCGCCCGCCTGCGCGCACCGGGTCAGGTGTGCGGTGGGCGGGGGGCGTCGGAGATCAGCGACCGGGCCCACCCGAACATCCACAGGGTGGCCGAGGCGCCGTTGTCGTTCCAGTACCGCGTGGTGGCGTAGAGCGCGTGGACCGGGTTGTTGATGGCGCCCGCGAGTTTCCCGAGTGCGTCGATCGGGTTGAGGATGGTCGGCGAATCGCACACGAGGTCACCCTCGGCGCAGATCGAATATGTGCGGTCCTTGAGGTCGCCGAACGCGCCGGGCCGGCCACCGGTCATCGCGATGCCGGGGACGATCCCGCCGAACCCGCCGAGCGCCACCTCGGCGCCGACGCCCTTCGGGTCGGGGCCCGGCGTCTTCGCCTCGCCGGGCTGGCGCCGACCGTCGGCGATGAGGCCCACTCCGAGCACGAGGTCCTGCGCCACCGGTCCCCGTCCGTTGCCGATGTCGGAGGCGATGTCGCCGACGATGACCGCGCCCTGCGAGAAGCCCATCAGGACATAGCTCGTCAGCGGGCACCGCTGATTGACCTCGGTGATCTTGCCCTTGGCCCGAGCGGTGCCCTGCGCGCGCGAGGTGTTGTAGTCGGTGGTGCGGTCGGCCGGATTCGTCGGGTTACGGAACTGCGCCAGGTACGGGACGGTGTAGACGTCGGCCCGCGATCCCGGGAAGGCCTCACCGAGGGGCTTGGACACCTTCAGCATCAACGACGCCGGGTTCGCCGACGGCGCGTACGGGTCGTCGTTCGCCGAGGACTCCCAGGTGCCCGGCACAACGATCACCTGCACGTCGGGGCAGTCGGCCGACTGCGCGCTCGGACGCTGCACGCTGCTCGACGGTCCCGGACCGGGCCCGGGTCCCGGTGGGGACGGACGCAGCAGCGAGACGATGAGGGCGACCACCAGGATGATCGCGATGATCGCGAGCACCACGACGCCGAGGATCACGCCGATGACGATCCGACGCCGACGACGGCGCGGATCGGTGGTGCGGGGCCGGGAGGGCACGTCGACCTACTTGCAGTAGGTCGACGTGGCGGCGGCGATCACCTTGTCGGCCTTCGCCGAGGCCGCCGCGGCGTCGGTGGTGCCCGAGGCGACGAACGCGGTGACGTAGGTCTTGATCTGCAGGGCGTCGGTGTTGGAGGCCTTGCTCGAGCAGACGTACTCCGCGGTCGCGAACGCCACCGCGTTGTCGGGATCGTTGGGGAACTCGACTCCGGTGCGCTTGAGTTCGGCGAGGTAGGCCGCACCCTTGCTGCCCTGCGGAGCCGGCGATGCGCCGCCGGGGAAGCCGGCCGGCGCCGAGGTCTGGGTGCCGGGAGCGGTTGCAGCCGAACCGGATTCGGGAGCACCGCTCGCCGCCGTGGACGATGCCGCACCCGAGGAGGCGGCCGCCGACGACGGCGCTGACGAACTCGTCGCGACCGAACTCACCGCACTGTCGGGGGCACTGACGGTGGAGTCGCCGCTGCCACATCCGGCGACCCCCACGGTCACCGCGGCCCCGGCGGTCGCCACGAGCACCCGCATCCACTGCTTGTTCATCTCACGTCCTCGCTGATCTGGTCGGTCGTCGTCGGGACGCTCACGCGCCCCGACGGCCTGCGCCAGGCTACCCATCGGCGTCAGCGGATGGTCGCGACCCCGTTGACGACCTCGATGTACCCGCGCTCGAAGTTGACGCGGTCACCCCCGGTGACCTGGAACTGGTCACTGATCGGGTAGCCCAGGCGGCCACCCTCGAAGCCCACGGTCGCCCAGGCGTCGAAGACGGGCCCGCTCGGGAGGGCGAAGGCACCCTTGGCCGGCGTCCAGTAGATGTTGCCGCCCTCGAAGCGGTTGAACCGCCCGCCGCGGACCGCGCCGATCTCGTTGCTGGTCGGGAACCCGAGGTAGCCGCCCTCGTAGCCGGTCTTGGCGTACTTCTTGATGATCTCGCCCTGCACCGAGTGGGCCCCGGTCGCGGCGGTCCAGTAGTAGGCGCCGATCTGGAACCCCTGGACGCGCCCCTTGTCGTTCGGGGTGTCGACCTCGTCACCGGTGGGGTACCCGAGCGGTCCGCGCTCGTAACCGCTCTTGCCCCAGTCGGCGAGGATGGCCCCGGTCACCGGGTGGGCGCCGGTGGCCTGCGTCCAGTAGACGTACCCGCGCTGGAACTTGTTGAGACGCCCCTTGCGGTCGGGGGTGCCGAGCTCGTCGCTCACCGGGAAACCGAGGTATCCGCCCGGACCGTCGGCGGCCACGTAGGCGCCGCCGATCGCCCCGGCCACCACGTGGGCGCCGGTCGAGGCCGACCAGATCACGCGCCCGCCGCGGAAGTCCTGGGCCCGGCCGCCGGGGACGCCGTACTCGGGCGTGAGGCACTCTCCGAGCTCACGATGCTTGACCGACACAGGTTGGATGGCACCGCTCACCGAGCACTTGGGGGTGTCGGAGACGACACCGAGCGCACGGGCGGCCTGCGGCCACGCCTGGTGCATCTCGAACTCCCAGTACGGCCACGTGTGGGTGCCCGACGGCCGGTAGACGACCTGGGCGGCGATCCCCATGCGGTTGAGCGTGGTGGCGAACTGGGTGGAGGTGACGCGTGAGAGGACCTCGAGCCCGACACCGGCGTAGTTGGTGGCGAGGTACGGCAGCGTCGACGGTGTGTCGTACTGGCCGATCAGTCCGTTGCCCGACGAGACGTAGAGACTCATCCCCTTGAGCTTGTCGGCGTGCAGGTAGGGGTCGTGTTCCTTCCACGCCGGGTCCGACGGCGGGCCGAACATCTTGGCCGAGTCGTATCCGCCGGCGTCGCGGACGGCGAACTGCACGGCCTGCGGCATGCCGAACGAACTGAGCTGCAAGATGCCCGAGAACGACGCGGCGAAACGGAAGAAGCCCGGGTTGCGCTCGGACAACATCATCGCGGCGCTGCCGCCCATCGACAGGCCCTCGACACCGCGGACGTCGGTGGACCGCCACTGGCCCTGCAGGATCGGCGGGAGTTCCTTGGTCAGGAACGTCTCCCACTGGTAGTTCTTGCCGTTGTCGGGCTGCTTCCAGTCGGTGTAGAAGCTCGACTCGCCGCCCACCGGGAGGACGACGTTGACGTTCTTGTCCTTGTAGAAGTTCTCGACGTCGGTGTTGATGGTCCAGCCGTTGTTGTCGTTCTGGGCCCGCAGACCGTCGAGCATGTACAGCTGGGCGAAGCGTTCCTGGGGCGACTGATTCCAGTCGCGGGCGAGCAGCAGCTGCACCTGGATGTTGGTGCCCATCGCCGGCGAGTAGACCCAGATCGCCACGCGCCGGTCGGAGTACCAGAAGGTGTTGGTCACCCGCACGCCCGCGACCGGGGCCACCGAGGTCGCGGCCGGGGCGGGATCGGCCGAGGACGCCGGTGTCGACGGGGAGGACGACGCGGCGGGCGCGTCGGAACCGTCCGGTGCCGACGCCGCGACGCCCGTACCGCTGACCATGAGGAGCGCGGTCAGACCGGCTGCTGCCCCGAGAACTCCGCGCCGCCACACCCGCATCGACCGATACTCCTTCGCCACCAATGTTTCTGCTCGTGATCGACGGTCTCGTGAACCATCGATACCGGCCGAGTGGCCGGACAGCAGAACGCCCTACGTGTAGAGGTCTACACGTAGGGCGCTGCGAAGTGTGGACGCCACACTGTGACTACTGTGAATTGATGTGACTTGTGAGGTTTCTGTGACTCCCCAGTCGCAGGTGGATGTCAGTCCCGGAACCATCCCTGGTTCTTGGCGCGGAACACCATGTCCGACCAGTAGCCCCAGGCGTGCAGACCGGTGGACGGGAAGTCCGAGGTGATCTGGACGCCGTTGATCGATGCCTGCACCTGGAAGGCACGCGACTGGGCCAGCGACAGCGCCTCGAGCGGGGCACCCTGGATGAGGCCGAGGAAGTCGGTCGGGAAACGGCCCTGGAGGCCGCTGCCCGAGGCCACACGGACCTTCTTGCCGCGCATCTTGCCGATCTGCACGAAGGGGTCGTTCTCCAACCAGCGCACGCTGGTCGGCGGTCCCCACATGGAGTCGGAGTTGAACGGGCCGACGCCGGCCTCGATGCCCGCGTCGAGCAGGGCGATACGGATGGCCTCGCGCATACCGGGGGCCGAGAGGTTCAGGTAGCCCGACATCGAGAACATGTGGTCGATGCGCGGGTTGTTCGCGCCGATCACCATGGCGGAGTTGCCGCCCATGGAGATGCCCATGATCGCGTACTTGCCGGTGCGGCCGACGGCGAGGCCGCGACGGTCGAGCTCGGGGATCAGGCGCTGGTTGATCGCGCAGCTCCACCGGTAGCGGTAGGGCTGGTTGTTGAAGTTGCTGGGCGCGTTCCAGTCGCTGTAGAAGCTGGCGAGTCCACCGATGGGCTCCACGACGTTGACGCCGGAGTCGGCCATGTCCTGGATGCGGGTGTTGTGCTCCCAGCCGCTGATGTCATTGGTGGCGCGGAGGCCGTCGAGCGCGATGACGGTCTTGTAGTTGCCGGGCTTGGTCCACATACGGACCTTCACCGCGGGCATCCCGCAGCCGTCGATGAAGTACTGCTGCACGCGGGGTGCGGCCGAGGCGGTGCCCGATCCGACGACCACGGCGACCGACGACATCGCGGCGAGCGCCACGAATGCGGCCATCAGGCGCTTCATCATCGAGAACTGGGTCCCGGACCTGCGGGCTCGTGAACTCACACGCATCGAGTGGTGCTCTCTCTCTGTCCGCCACCGACGAAGTCGGCAACTCTGTCCACACCGACGGTGTCGGTGGTCTTCCGGCGTTCGACGACGCCGAACCGGCCGACCGTCTTCGATCTCATTTCGGCAACGCGGAGCCATCCACGTGCGCCGAACGGAGCCTATTGGATGCCATTGCGTCTGACAAACCTGCGATCTCGTTCCGTCGGCAAACCGTCACACCGGCGTGACCTGCCGAAACCGGTCCGTGTGACCATATCGGTCGAAGGCGGCACCGCGTTACACAACCGATATGTTAACGATCGCGAACGTCACGGATCAGCGCTGCCCGACCGGCGCGGGGATCGGCAGACGGCACCGCTGCAGCTCGTAGCGCGGCACACGATCGATGCGGTAGTCGGTGAAATCGAACGACTGCACCAGGTTCCGACGGAAGCGCGTCAGGTTCATCGGCGCCTCGTAGGACGCGATGAGATCCTGTGTCGGCTTACAGGTCAACGCCTCCTTGGCCTGTCGCACCCAGTCCTGGTCGAGGTAGAGCGGCAGGAACGGGTAGATCGGCACCGCGCCGCTCTCGGCGATCACCCATTCGGTGTCGAGATCCTTGTCGTGACCGATGCGGGCGTCCTCGAGGCGCTCGGTGTGCGAGGCGATCGGGTACGCCAGTCCCATCTGGTCGATCACACGGACGTCAAGGGACGAATTCATGCTCGTCATACCGAGATTGAGGAAGAAGACGGTGATCTGCTTGGGCACGCCGGCCGGCGGCGGCACCGGCAGCGGGTCGTAGTACCACTCGTCGTAGTTGCCCGAGGGCAGCAACACGCCGCCCTTGTCGGAGTGCTCGGCGATCGACTCCACCATCGCGCGCATGCGCGGGTAGTTGAGGTAGTCCTCGGCGGTGACCGGGTGCTCGATCCCGATGTTCTGGATGTAGTAGCGCCGTTCGTCGACGATGCCGCTGCGCCCGATGTCGGTGCCGTTGGGCATGCCGGGCGAGTGCGAGGTGACGATGGCCCACACCACCGTGGTCACGAAGAAGGCCGTCGACGCGACCGCGACACCCACACCGACGATCCCGCCGCCCGCGCCCCGCAGCGACGTGGGGACCGCGATCGGCAGCACCATCACCGGGAGCATGAGCAGGAACAGCGGGACGAGCAGCACGCGCGCGTGCATGAAGTCGCCGCCCTGGCGCAGCCAGTAGACCGCCTCCAGGAGACCGGCGACGAGGACGACCACGACGACCGCGCCCGGCGACCGCAGGCGCGACCGGAATCGCGCGACACGACCGACCGAGGCCGACCGGACCGGCGTGGGCAGCGACCGCGACCGTGCGAACCAGACGAGCGCGAGGGCGAGCAGCGCCACGATCAGCGGCAACAGCAGGACATAGGGACCGAAGAGGTTGCCGAGGTAGCGGAACCCCTGCTCGAACTTCGAGCCGCTGGCGTCCTTCGCGACGGCCGTGTTCGGGATGAGCAGCCCGTAGTAGCCCATCCGGAAGATCTGGTAGCCGACCGGGAGCACCGCGGCGACCGCGACGAACGCGATCCGCATGCGCCACGTCATCGTGGTGGCGAAGACCAACAGCAGCACGAGCGCGCCGACGATCGCGAGTTCGGGCCTGATCAGCGGCGAGAGCCCCGCGGTGAACCCCAGGGCCAGGGTGGCGGCGTTGGCGCGGACACCGGTGGTCTCCGGTGACCGACGCGACCACGCGACGACCTGACACCAGAGGACCGCGACCCAGAAGATGCAGAGCGACACCTCGAGACCGCTGGTCGCGAAGTCACGCGCGGGCGGCAGGGCGATGTAGACCAGCGCACCGAGCGGGACGACGAGGACCACCGCGGCGCGGTGCGCGGCCGGTGCGCGCTCGGACATGCCGAGCAGGCGGTAGGTGCCGAACATCGCCAGCGGCAGGGCCGCGACCGAGAGCACCAGGGCGATCCACAGGACGACGTACTCGATCTGTGCGTCGGTGATCCAGGTCCAGAACCAGATGAGGTAGGTCCACACCGTCGAGGTGTTCGCCTCGACACGTTCGCCCTTGTTGAACACCGGACCGTTGCCTGCGAGCAGGTTGCGGACGGTGCGGAGCACGATGAGGCCGTCGTCGGCGATCCAACGACGCTGCCAGGCACCCGAGGCGAACAGCACCGCGACCACCACGGCGCTGATGGCGAAGGTGCCCGTCGGCAGCGCCGAGCGGACACGGGAGAACGCGCTCACGGGGCGCTCGGAGGTGATGGCTGTGCGATCGGTGATGTCAGCCTCAGCTGACGACGTAGACCGCGACACCCACGCATATTAACCAGGCGACCGCGAGGAACTGCAGGACGCGGTCCCCGAGCGCGATCTCCTCGGGCTCACCGGCCTGACCGCCGTCGACGTCGACCGCGTAGCGCAGGATCGCGACGGTGAACGGCACCATCGACACCGCGTACCAGACGTTGTCGCTGTGACCGGCCTCCTTGTCGAAGGCCCACAGTCCGTAACAGAGGACGACCGCGGTGGCCGACAGCGTCCACACGAACCGCAGGTACGTGGTCGTGTAGTACTCGAGCGACTTTCGGATCTTGGCGCCGGTCCGTTCGGCCAGCTGCAGTTCGGCGTAGCGCTTGCCCGCCGCCATGAACAGCGACCCGAAGGCCATCACCAGCAGGAACCACTGCGAGAGGCCGTTGGGCAGTTCGGTGGCGACACCACCGGCGATGGCGCGGAGCAGGAAGCCCGACGACACGATGCAGATGTCGAGGACGGCCTGGTGTTTGAGGCCGAAGCAGTAGGCGAGCTGGATGCCGATGTAGACCGCGATGACCGCCGCGAGATGCCAGTTGGCCAGGAACGACAGCGCGAGCGCGCCGACGCCGAGCACGATCGCGAGGGCGAAGGCGAACGACCGCGGCACCACGCCGGCGGCGATCGGACGGTAGCGCTTGGTGGGGTGCGCGCGGTCGGCCTCGACGTCGAGGGCGTCGTTGACGAGATAGATGCACGACGCGGCCATGCAGAACACCACGAAGGCGATCGCCGCGCGGGAGAGCACCGTGCCGTCGTCGACCGCGCCGGCGGCGAGCGGGGCCGCCAACACGAGCGCGTTCTTCACCCACTGCCGCGGACGGACGGCCTTGATCAGCCCGCTCGTCAGGTTCTTCGGCGGGCCCTTGACCTCGGCGGTCTCGACCGGCTCCTCGCTCATCTCACTCCCATGCCGCGCATCGGTCCCCGAGAACTGCTCAGGGCACGCCACACCCGTGGCGTCACGCGCGCAGCCAGTCTGTCACTGCGCGTGGTCGCGGCTGCACACGCGGCTCCCACCAGGGCGCCGGCGGCGACGTCGGACGGATAGTGCACACCCAACACCAGTCGCGACAGCATCATGGGTGCCACCAGCACCGCGGGCAGGGCCGCGGGCGGGAGTCCGGCCGCCCGGCCGAGCAGGATCGCCGCAGCGGTCGTCGAGGTCGCGTGGCTCGAGGGGAAGCTCAACCGGCTCGGGGTCGACACCCCGACGGCGATGCGGGGGTGCGCGGGCCGCGGGCGTCGCACGATGCGCTTGATGATCACCGACGCCGCGTGGGCACCGAAGGCACCGACCCCGGCCTGGGCGTACCGCGCGGCTGCGACCTCGTCGCCACGGAGCTGCGACACCACGACACCGATCCCGGCCGCCGCCATCCATCCGAGCGCGTGCTCACCGACGTGCGACATGCCGCGGGCGATCGGCAGCACCCCGGGACGGTCGGCCAGCGCCGACTGGATGCCCACGAGGATCGCGTCCTCCCCCGACACGGCGCGGTCACTGCTCTGCCCATCACTCTTGTGCGAAGACACGTTCCCAGCTCTCCTCACTGGTGAGGTCGGCGGCGGCGGCGCGGTAGGTGGCGCGCATCTCGTCGAACCGGGCCTTCACCTGGCGGTTGAGCGACAACGACTCCCGCAGCAGCGCGGCGGCGATGTCGCGGTCGCGTTGTCGGTAGACGACGCCGCGTCCGTCGGCGGTGGTCACCGTCACGCCGTCGACGCGGCCGAGGCTGAACCAGCGCGCCTCGATCGGCGGGTAGTTGGCCTGCGGCACCTCGTGGTGTCGCGGATCGGCCGGGCGCAGGTTGTTGACCACGGCCGAACCCAGGGCACGCATCTTGGTGATCGGGTTGCTCGGCGCGTTGACACCCAGCGCCGTCGCCTCGCCGCTGGTGCGCGGCAACGCCGTCGCCGAGGGAAGCACCACGGCGTCGGGGTACTGCTTGCGCATCGCGGCGATCTTCGGCAGCGCCGTGGGCAGCAGATCGCGGATGTGATCGGGGCCGGCGAGGAAGTCGCGGATGGCCTCGTTCTGGATCGCGACCGTCGAGTACTCCAGGCACAGAAGATGTTTGACCGTGGCCTTGGCCATGGAGGTGACGATGCCGTTCACCGGGCCGTCGTGGTGGACGGCCGCGACCACCAACCGGTTGCGCAGGTGGAAGTAGGCCTGCCAGTCGATGGCGTCGTCCTTGTCACTCCACGCCATGTGCCAGATCGCGATCCCGGGCACGGTCGCCGTCGGGTAACCGGCCTTGCGGGCCCGCAGCGCGTACTCCCAGTCGTCCCACTTGATGAACAGCGGCATGGGCAGCCCGATGTCCTCGGCGCACTGCCGCGGGATCATGCACATCCACCAGCCGTTGCCGTCGACGTCGATCCGGCGGTGCAGGTTCTTCGACTTCTTGCGATCGCGCAGTGGGTATTTGGCGAAATCGTGGTCGTAGGTGACGAACGGCGCCGCAGTCCACATGAAGCGGTTGCGGTCGATGCTCTCGCCCATGCAGTGCAGATGGCTGCGGTCCTGCAGGTTGAGCATCTGCCCGCCGACCAACATGGGGTCGCGCGCGAACCGCGACATGGCCAGAGCCCGCAGGATCGAATCGGGCTCGATCGCGATGTCGTCGTCCATGAACAGGATGTAGGGGCTGTCGGTCTGGCGCAGCGCCTCGTACATGATGCGCGAGTAGCCGCCGGATCCACCGAGGTTTCCCTGCTTGAACATGCGCAGTCGGTCGCCGATAGCGGCTGCGGCGGAGTTGAACCCGTCCTGCTCGCGGACCAGCTTCGTGCCCTGATCGGGCATCATGACCGCGTCGATGACCTCGTCGACCAGGGGGTCGGAGGTGAGGGCCACCAGTGCGGCCACGGCGTCGTCGGGCCGGTTGAAGGTCGGGATGCCGATGGTGACCCGTCGGGTGTCGTCGCCACCGGGGGCGTCGATCGGGGCGTACCAGGCTGCGGCGACGATCTCGGCGTCGGTGTCGGTGGTGACGTCGAACCAGATCCATCCGCCGTCCTCGAACGGCCCGAGGTCGAGGGTGAACTCGATGACGCCGGTGCCGGTCTCGGGATCGAGCGGCACCAGGTCGCCGCCGATGCCGATGCGGGCGCCGTCGCTCTTGGAGCGGTAGACGTCCACACGGCAGGTCCCGACGACCTCGACGCGCAACACGACCGACTCGAGGATGCTCCAGCGCCGCCAGTACGACGCGGCGAAGGCGTTGAAGTACGTCTCGAAGCTGACCTCGGAATCGGCGCCGAGTGCCACCGACGTACGGGTCGGGGCGTGCGCGCGACGGGCGTTGTTCTCCGACTCCACGAGGTAGAGCGCGCGGACGTCGAGCGGCTCACCCCGGCGGGGGAAGATGACGCGCTGCAGCAGCGTCTGGGCCGTCACTCGGATTCCACCAGCGGCGCGCCGTCACGCAGGTGCGGCGCCACGGTGTTGGTGTACAGGGTCAGGGCGCTCGCGATCGCCATGTGCATGTCGAGGTACTGGTAGGTGCCCAGCCGACCGCCGAAAAGCACGTTCTGCGAGGCCGTCTCGGCCTTGGCGCGATCGCGGTAGCGGGCCAGTTTGGTCCGGTCGTCGGGGGTGTTGATGGGGTAGTACGGCTCGTCGCCCGACTCGGCGAAGCGGCTGTACTCCCGCATGATCACCGTCTTGTCCTTCGGGTAGGACCGCTCGGGGTGGAAGTGCCGGAACTCGTGGATGCGGGTGAACGGCACGTCGCCGTCGTTGTAGTTCATCACCGGGGTGCCCTGGTAGTCGCCGGTCTCGAGCACCTCGGTCTCGAAATCGAGTGTGCGCCAGCCCAGCTCGCCCTCGGAGTAGTCGAAGTACTGGTCGAGGGGACCGGTGTAGATCACCGGCGCATCGGGGTTGGCGGCCCGGATCTCGTCGCGCACGTCGAACCAGTCGGTCTCCAGGCGCACCTCGATGAGGTCGTGGTTCGCCATGCTCTGCAGCCACGCGGTGTAGCCGTCGACCGGCAGTCCCTCGTAGGTGTCGTTGAAGTACCGGTTGTCGAAGGTGTAGCGGACGGGCAGGCGCGTGATGTTGCCGGCGGGCAGGTTCTTCGGATCGGTCTGCCACTGCTTGGCCGTGTAGTGCTTGATGAACGCCTCGTAGAGCGGGCGGCCGATCAGGCTGATGGCCTTCTCCTCGAAGTTCTCCGCGGTGTCGCTGTCGAACTCGGCGGACAACTCGGCGATCAGGGCGCGCGCCTCGTCGGGGGTGTGCGACTTGCCGAAGAACTGGTTGATCATCCCCAGTCCCATCGGCAGCGGGTAGGCCTGGCCCTCGTAGAGGCCGAACACCCGGTGCTGATAGTTCGTGAAGTCGGTGAACTGATTGACGTAGTCCCACACGACCTTGTTGGAGGTGTGGAACAGGTGCGCCCCGTACTTGTGGATCTCGATGCCCGTGGTCGGCTCCGGCTCGGAGTACGCGTTGCCGCCGAGGTGGTTCCGGCGGTCGATCACGAGGACCCGTTTGCCCAGCTGCGACGCGGTGCGCTCGGCGACGGTGAGTCCGAAGAATCCGGACCCCACGACGATCAGGTCGTAGGAGGAATCGGGTGCTGCGTTGTCAGGTGCCACGGGGCCTCAGGGTAACGGACGGCGATGGCCCACCGGGTCACCGCCGATCGGGTGCACCCGGCCGGGGTCACCTCGTGGGGATGCCGGCGTCGGCGGTCGGCAGGCCGAGGACTCCCTCGGCCCCCTTGGCTACGTAGTCGGTGAGCGCCGACCCGCCGAGCGCGTGCGCCCCGGTCTGCGGACTGAAGTAGACGTTGCCGTTCGCGAACTTCTGGAGGAACCCGCCACCCGCCAATTGCAGGACGGGGGTGAGTACCTGACCGAGGAGTCCCGAGGGGCCGCCGTATTCGACGATCTTGGCGTCGATGGCCGCGATCGCGGCCTTGAGCACTGCGGAGACGGGTCCGCTGATCAGCGTCGACAGGTCGCTCCCGGTGGGCGCACCGGGTGTCGCGGGCGTGCTCGGTGCCGAGGGCGCTCCCGGTGTGGACGGGCTGACGAGACCTCCGAGCGCGCCGGTGACCGCGTCGACCAGCGACGGGAGCACACCACCGGGCACCGACGGCACACCGGGCAGGGTGGCCGTGCCCGCCCCGACACCCGCGGGCGGCGCGACGATCTGCGGTTTCGCCTGACCCTGGACGGTGAACCAGGCGGATTTGAGCTGCAGCTTGGAACGGACCTCGTCGCCGGTGGCCTCCACCGTGCGCGAGCTGCCGGAGATGCGGACCTTGATCGCCCGCCCGTTCTCGGCCCCGAGGCCGTTGGCCTGGATCACCTGGAACCCGGTGAGAGCGCCCACGCCGAAGGCCGAGGCGATGCTGCCCGACCCGACGGTGGCGGTCCAGTTGTGGTTGGGCGACTCGGTGTCACCGTCGTCGACGACGGCGGGGAAGTTCACACCCGCGGTGTACCCGCCGGTGGAGGATGAAAACTCGGTGAACGCGGGCTGGCCCCCGACCACGCGGATCTGGCCTGCGGTCGCGTCGGCGGCGGCGTTGGTGCGCGGATCCTCGCTGCCGGCCCCGCCGTACACCTGCGACATCATCGTGTCGTCGATCTTCTTGCCCTTGGCCGTGGCGGCCAGCGCGTAGGTGCGCGCGGCGACGGCCTGGGCCTTGAGTGCCTCGGCGCCACCGGAATCGGCCCAGCGGGCGGGGCTCTCCTTGGGCGTGACGCCCTTGGTGTAGTCGTCGACGCTGACGATGTTGACCACGCGGCCACCGTCGAGGCCGATGGAGCCGCGGTAGGCGTCGTTCGATCCGCAGAACCGGAGCCACTCGTTGGCCGGCCGGTTGCTCGCGGTGTTGATCGGGTCGATCGTCGGCGGGTTCACCGTGACGGTGCGGACCACCGCGCCACCGCATCCGGCGGTGATGGTGGCGGTGGTCCCGGACAGTCGAACCGCCTGTCCGGGCGCCACCGTCTGCCCACCGACCCTCATCCCGGCGTCCGCACGCACATTCGCCGTGGTGTTGCGCGTGAGCGCAACGGTCACGGATTTGTCCGTCTTCCCCGCGGTGGTGCCACCGTAGTAATGGTTGAGGATCTGATCGGCCGTCCAACCCTTCTTGGCGTAGCCGTACGCGCCGTACTGCCCCATCCCGCGCCCGTGTCCGAACCCGTGGCCGATCAACGTGACCTGGCTGCCCACCGACAGGGTCACCGGCTCGGAGATCTCGCGGTGCGCGACGACGGCCCCGACGCCGAGGATTCCCGCGCCGAGCACGAGAACGGGCGCGAGACCGAGAGCTGCCGAGGTCAGCAGACGTCGGTCGGTGGCCCGTTGTGCCATCGGCTGGGGTCCTTTGCGGTTGGGCGAACATCGTGATGCGTGCGTATGGATGGGACTCCAGCGACGATAGTGTCCGATTAGTAGTCACAACAGCCCCATGCGATAACAACCGCATCACGAGTTTCACGCCACGCCGTGTCCGGTTCTGGACTTGACCCCTCCGCGACAACACGATGTGGCGGTCTGCGTACGACGACTCGTCGTGTGCGATTCACCGTCACGCGAGGAGTTCACTGTGCGATATCGCCGCTCGAGGCCGTCGATCGTGGTGGCGACCGTCGCGGCGGTGGTCGTGGCCAGCCCCGTGATCGCCGTCATCGGCGGAAGCGCGCCCGAGAACGCCACCGACCAGCGTCGACCGACGCTCGCGGCCGAGGCGACCACGATCAGCCAGGTCGGCCTGAACACCGTGCCGACGATCGTCCTCGACCTGGTCCGGTCGGGTCTCGCCGCGGCCGGGGTGACCCTGCCGCCCATCGACCTGTCGTCGATCCCTCTCCCCGATCTGTCGAAGGTCATCCCCTCCGGCGTGCTCCCGCCCGGCCTGCTGCCCTCGGATCTCCTGCCCACCGGGGCGGCGCCGTCGGGGAGCAGCACGACCGCGCCTGCCCCGACGACCGATCCCCGGACGCCGGTCTCGGCTGACGTCCCCGCGGGCGCGGTCGTCAAGGAGATCAGCCGCGACCGGCCGTTCAGCATGATCGGCCTCACCTGGGACGACCTGAAACCGGCCGCGAACGCACCGCAGGCCGCGGCCGAGCAGGCGCTGGCCCAGACGACTGCATTCATCCGGGCGCAGAAGTCCGACGGCAGCTGGGGTCCGTGGCTCTCGGCCGATCCCGCCGACGGAGGACCGCGTGCCGGCGGCAAGGGATCGACCGCCGGCACCGAACCGATCTGGGTCGGGGTCACCAAGGCCGTGCAGGTCGCCGTCACCCGCGCGGGTGTCGCCACCCCGGCGGTCCCCGGCGCGCCGGAGAACCCCGCATCGGCGGACAAGCCCGAGATGACCGTCTCCCCCGGCGAGATCGCCCCGCGGGCGTTCACCGTCCCGCGCTCGCCGGTTGCAGGCGACCCGATGGCTCCCGCCGCCGGCACCACGACGGCGACCGGTCCGGCCCCGGTCACCGGGCCCTCGACGCCGAGCGTGCTGGAGAACGTGGTCTCGACCCTCAAGGCCGCGCTCATCGACCCCGGCACCCCGGGCGGTTCGGGCGGTGCTCTCGGCCTGCCGACGGTGCTGCCCGGTCAGCAGCCGCCGATCATCACCCGCGCACAGTGGGGCGCCGACGAATCGAAGCGGTGCGATCAGCCCACCTACGATCCGACGCTGAAAGCCGCTGTGGTGCACCATTCCGCGGGCAACAACGACTACACACCCGAGCAGTCGGCGGAGATCGTGCGCGGCATCTACGCCTATCACGCACAGACGCTGGGCTGGTGCGACATCGGCTACAACGCACTCGTCGACAAGTACGGACAGATCTTCGAGGGCGCGTTCGGTGGTCTCGACCGCAACGTGCAGGGCACCCACACCGGTGGGTTCAACCAGGGCACGGTCGGTGTGGCGATGCTCGGCAACTACAACGACGTGGCGCCGACCCCGGAGCTCATCCGCTCGGTGGGCAGCTACCTCGGGTGGCGCCTCAAGCTCGCCGGTCTCGATCCGAAGGGCACCTCGGCGCTGACCTCCATCGGCTTCGACACCGCGCAGTACGGAGCGGGTCAGACGACGTCACTGCCGATGATCAGCGGGCACCGCGACTACGACAACACCGAGTGCCCCGGGACGCTGGGCTACGCCGCGCTCCCACAGATCCGCGAGGTCGCCGCGGGCAACCTCGCCGCCGCGGGCACCACGGCGCCCACCGCGACGACACCCTCGACGTCCACCCCGACCGACGCCACACCGGCGCCGACGTCACCGACCACGGCGCCGGGCGACACGACGACGGTGGGCGGGGTCGCGACGCAGGTGTTGTCGGCGACCGACCTGGGCGCCATCGCGCAGAAATGGCTGTCGATGGGCGGGGCGACCGGTGCGTTGGGTGCGCCGACCAGCGCAGAGCTGACCACCCCGAACGGGTTGGCCAAGTACGTCGATTTCACGAACGGGAAGATCTACTGGTCGCCGCAGACCGGGGCGCAGGTCGTCCAGGGCGCCATCGCCAAGGCGTGGGGCGCGGCCGGCTACGAGAAGAGTGCGCTGGGGCTGCCGACGGGGTCGGAGGACTCCGCGATCAGCGGGATCATCACCCAGGCGTTCCAGTTCGGCTCGCTGGTCTTCAACAAGACCAGCGGCGTGGTGGTGCAGGTGATCAAGGCGTTCATCGACGAGTTCACCCGCAGCCTGGGGAATCAGATGAACGGTGCCAGTGCGCCGGCACCGGTGCCCAGCACCGGCCCGGCGAACTGAGGTCGCGTCAGGTCAGTTGACCGACTGGTTCGAGTTGGCGGTGCCGGCGTCACGCAGGCAGATGGCGGTGATGGTGGCCGTCCAGCCGGTGGGGTTGTCGGGCTTGACCAGCGGGTTGCGCTGCTCGGAGCAGGCCTGGTTGCCGTTGAGGCGCACCGAGTTGAACAGGTAGAGGTTGATCTCGGCACCGATGACCGCGCTCTGCGGGGTCGGGTAGTACCGCGAGGTGAACGTCTTGGTGTACGTCCCCTCGGGGGCCGACGGTGCGGCCGAGGCGGCACCGGCGCCGGCGGCGACGAGTCCGGCAGCAGCTGCCGTCGTGGCGACACCGAGTGCGATCGTGCGGGCGGTGGGGCGGCGATCCTGTGCTGTGTTCACGACCACAGTGTCCCCGAATCGGATGCACCTGTCGACCTCGGTGGGGCGGGATGCGCCCCGATCAGGTGAACCACCGGTGCAGCACTCGACCGACACCCTCGTTGTCGTTGCTCGTCGTGATCTCGTCGGCCGCAGCCCGCGCCGCGGGGTGGGCGTTGGCCATCGCGACGCCGCGCGCGGCCCACCGCAGCATCTCCACGTCGTTGGGCATGTCGCCGAAGGCGATGACCGCATCGACCGGCAGTGAGGCGATCTCGGCCAACCGCCGCAGACCGGTCGACTTGTCCACGCCGGGCACGGCGAGTTCGATGAGCCCGTTGTCGGTGGAGAACGTGACCGCGGCACGGTCGCCGACCGCGGCGGTCATCGCCGCGGCCATCGCGTCGCTGGAGGCACCCGGCTTGCGGATGAGCATCTTCACCGCGGGTGCCGAGACGATGTCGTCGTCGCCGACCTCGACGTGATCGGGGTTGAGCCAGGCGTGCACGTATCCCGCGGCGGCGACGAAGGGCGCGGTCGCCGAATCGTGTGCGCTCTCGCCGACCCGCTCGGCGGCCAGACCGCACCCGGGGATCTCCCGGCGCGCGATCTCGGCGATCTCGGCCAACACCTCCGGCGAGAGGGTGGCCGACTGCAACACGACGTCGGCGGTCACGTCGTAGACGATGGCGCCGTTGGCGCAGACGGCGTAGGTGACGTGGTCGAGCTGCTCGGCGATGGGGGCGATCCAGCGGGGCGGGCGACCGGTCGCGAGCACGAAGGCCGTGCCCTCCTCTGCCGCGCGGCGCAGAGCGCGGCGGGTCAACGGCCGGACCGTCTCGGAACCGTCGATCAGGGTGCCGTCGACGTCGCTGACGATCAAAGAGGGCGGCCCGAACGGGGTGCGGCGCATGTCAGCCCCGCCCCTTCTCGCGGCGAGCCTGCTCGGCGCGCTTGCGCTCCCGCAGCTCGGCCTTGCGGACGGCCTCGGCGGCCTCGATCTCGTGGGCCTGCTCGGGTGTGGGTGCGCCACCGCCCATCGACGCGGGAACCCAGGGCGCGCCGGCGGGATGCTCGCCGTAGTCGGCGCGCACGGCATCGAGCAGCTCCGACATCTGCGTCTTGAGGCGTGCGGTCTCGTCGACGGGGTCGATGTCTGCGCCGACGTGCAGGGGATCACCGAATCGCACCGACACCGGGATACGGCTGCGTCCCATGTCCCGCGGGACACCTTTGCTCCACTGACGCTGCGCACCCCACACGATCACGGGCACGATCGGGACGCCCGCGTCGGCGGCCATGCGCACCGCGCCGGTCTTGAACTCCTTGAGCTCGAAGCTGCGACTGATGGTGGCCTCCGGGTAGACGCCCACGACGTAGCCCTCGCGGAGGTTCTCGACGGCCTGGGCGTACGCCTCCGCACCGGCCGAGCGATCCACAGGGACGGTGTGGGTGTGGGTGATGAGGAATCGCACCAGCGGGTTGTCCATCATCTCCGACTTGATCATGTAGCGGGCACGACGGCCCGCGCGGTAGACCCCGAGTGCCGCGGCGAGGAAGTCGACGTATGCGGTGTGGTTGACCGCCAGCACCACACCGCCGGTGGCGGGCAGCTTGTCCTCGTCGCGTACCGACAGCCGCATCCCCTGCGCCCGGACCAGGGCATGCGCCGCGATCTCGAGCGTCCGGTAGACGGGTTCCATCCGTTCAGCCTATCGACCCGTCTGCGGCCGCCGGAGTGCAATGATTGGGCCGAGCCCGTCGGGGGGCTGACCGCTTCGACCCGAAAGCTCTCTGTGCTGCATTCACATCCGTCGTACAACCGGCAGCGGCTGGTGCGCCTGCGATCCGGCGACCGGCCGCGGTCACGGGCCGGCGGCGATCAGGCCGGCGTCGCGGTGATCTGACAGGTACCGATGCCCACCCCCGACCACACACCCGACCGACCCGCACCGGTGAACACCATCGGGGCCGGCGGCCGATCTCACCTCGTCCGGTGGTTGACCGGGCCCCACGACTACGCCTGGATCGTCGACCACCACTCGATGCGGTCGCTGCGGTCGTCGATCCGTGCGGTGTTCGCAGGTAACACGCTGCTGATGGCGGTGTGTTCGGCACTGCTGCTGCGTAGCCCCGACGGCCCACAGGGGACCGTCGCGCGGACGGTCGCCCTGGTGGTGATGGCGGTGCAGGCGGCCGCGATCGTGCTGATCGTGCTCGCCCCGATGCCGACGACCCAGCGGCGGGCGCGGAACTACTTCGTGGGGTTCGGTGTCTTCGGTGACGTGGGGTTGACGCTGATCCTGGTGCTCTACAGCCCCGTAGTCCACGCCATCGGGTGCGCACTGTTCGTGATCAACAGCGCGCTGTGCACCTACTTCGTGAGCTCGCGATGGCTGCTCGCCCACCTCGCCTGGGCAGCCGCGGTCATCGGCTATGCGCTGTGGCGAGTGGACGATGCGCACCTCTTCGACCCGTACGCCGTCGCCGCCGGTGGACTGGTGCTGCTCGCCGCGGTGTGCGGGGTGCCGATCGCCGCGCACATCGCATGGAATCGGCTGTCGATCGATGCCCAGCAGTCGCTCGTCGACCCGTTGACGGGTCTGCGCAATCGGCGCGGCATCGAGGTCTCGGTGGAGCCGCTGTGGGAGCGGGCGTCGCGCGACGGTCTGGCGATCGCGGCGGTGGTCGTCGACATCGACGATTTCAAGCGGGTCAACGACACCCACGGACACGTGGCCGGCGACGACGTGTTGCGATCGCTGGCACGTCGGATGCGCGACATCCTGGGTGGTGACGCCGTCGCGGGGCGGACCGGCGGCGAGGAGTTCACCGTCGTTCTCTGCGGGACCCCGCACGAGGTGACGCGGTTCGTCGACCTGCTGCCCCGGCGGCTGACCGACGCCGGCGACGCGGTGCCGGTCACGGTCAGCGTCGGCGCGACCGTCATCGGCGCACCGCGGGATCGCGACTACCCCGAAGCCCTGGAGTCCGCGATGCGCGACGCCGACGCGCGGATGTACACGGCCAAACGCGCAGGCGGCGGGCAGTCGAGCACCGCGGAGATCTGACCGGGGTCAGTTCTCGCGTTCGGTGCGCTTGCGGGCCCGCTCGGCCGATTCCTCGGCGTCCATCGCGTTGGCCTCCTCGAGGGTGGGCGCGCCGCCGCCGAGGCGGGCGGGGACCCAGAACTCGCCGGCCGGGTGTTTCCCGTAGGCGCCCTGGATCTCGTGCAGGGTGTCGGTCATCACCTGGTGCAGCGTCGCGGTCAGTTCCTCGGGGGTGCCGGTCGGCGTGATCGGTGGCGCGACCCCGATGCTGATCGGGGTGTTCGACCGACCCATACGCTTCGGGTGGCCCTTCGTCCACACGCGCTGGGCGCCCCAGATCACGGTCGGCACGATGGGCACGTTGGCCTCGAGCGCCATGCGTGCGGCGCCGGTCTTGAAGTCCTTGATCTCGAAGCTGCGGCTGATCGTGGCCTCGGGGTACACGCCGACGAGCTCGCCGCGCTGCAGGTATTCGACCGCCGCCCGGTAGCTCTCGGCGCCGGCGCCGCGGTCGACCGGGATGTGTCGCAGCGCCCGCATGATGGGCCCCGACACCTTCGAGTCGAAGACCTCCTTCTTGGCCATGAACCGCACCTTGCGGCGGCCGTGGAGGAACGCCGGGAGTCCGGCGTAGGTGAAGTCGAGGTACCCGGTGTGGTTGATCGCGATGACCGCCCCACCGGACTCGGGGACGTTCTCGGCGCCGGTGACGGTGAACTTCAGTCCCTGCGCGGCCCACATGGAGCGGGCGATCGCGATCACGGTGTCGTACGCGGGTTCCATGCCGATGACCCTAGCGTCCGCCTCTACCCTGGAGGTGCGCCTCGCTTCCCGGGGCCGCGGAATCGAGAGAGAGGCGCAGAGTGCAGGTCACCAGCATCGGACACGCGGGATTCCACATCCAGACCGCGGCCGGGTCCATCCTGTGTGACCCGTGGGTGAACCCCGCCTACTTCGCCTCGTGGTTCCCGTTCCCCGACAACTCCGAGCTCGAGTGGAAGACCCTCGGCGACTGCGACTACCTGTACGTGTCGCACCTGCACCGCGACCACTTCGATGCGCGCAACCTCGCCGAGAACGTGAACAAGGACGCCACCGTCCTGCTGCCGGACTACCCGGTGCCCGATCTGCGGCGCGAGCTCGAGGCGCTCGGGTTCCACACGTTCGTCGAGACCGAGGACTCGGTGAAGACCACTGTCTCGAACGACAAGGGCAGCCTCGACGTCATGATCGTCGCCTTGCGGGCACCCGCCGACGGTCCCATCGGCGACAGCGGGCTCATCGTCTCCGACGGCGAGACCACGTGCTTCAACATGAACGACGCGCGTCCGGTGGACCTCGACGTGATCTCGGATGCGTTCGGCCACATCGACATCCACCTGCTGCAGTACTCCGGAGCCATCTGGTACCCGATGGTCTACGACATCCCGCGCAAGACGAAGGCCAATTTCGCGGCGCAGAAGCGTCAGCGTGGCATGGACCGCGCACGGTCGTACATCGAGCAGGTCGGCGCCACCTGGGTGGTGCCCTCGGCGGGTCCGCCGATGTTCCTCGACCCCGAGCTGCGCTACCTCAACGACGTCCCCGACGCCGACGGCACACCCGACACGACCAGCATCTTTCCTGATCAGGCAACCTTTCTCGACCAGATGGTCGAGCACGGCACCGACGACGGCACCACGCACCGCGGCCTGATGATGGTGTCGGGGTCGACGGCGGAGCTGCGAGGATCCGAGCTCGTCGAGGTGTCGCACCCGTATCCGCCCGAGCAGGTCTTCGGCGCCAACAAGCACGCGTACCTCGAGAAGATGGCCGAGAAGTTCGCGCCGGTGATCGCCGAGGCGAAGGCGTCGTGGGCGCCGGCCGACGGTGAGCCGCTGCTGCCGCCGTTGCGCGATCTCTTCGAGCCGATCATGGCCGCGAGTGACCTCATCTGCGACGGCATCGGATACCCGGTCGGGCTCGTGATGGGTGATCAGACCGTCGTCCTCGACTTCCCCAACCGCACGGTCCGCGAGCCGAAGGAGGGTGAGGGCAAGTACCGCTACGGCTTCCGCATCCCGGCCGAGTTGGTGCGCACCGTGCTGCGCGACGACGAACCCGACTGGGTGAACACCATCTTCCTGTCGACGCGGTTCACCACGTGGCGCATCGGTGGATACAACGAGTTCCTCTACACGTTCTTCAAATGCCTGACGGCCGAACGCATCGCGTACGCCGACGGCTGGTTCTCCGAGGCGCATGACGATTCGGCGTCGATCGAGAAGGACGGCTGGGAGATCCAGCGTCGGTGCCCGCACCTCAAGGCCGACCTGTCGAAGTTCGGGGTGATCGAGGGCGAGAAACTGACCTGCAACCTGCACGGGTGGTCGTGGGACCTGCCGACCGGTCGCTGTCTCACCTCCAAGGGACATGAGTTGCGCGCGAACAAGATCGAGTCGTGACGCAGGTCGACGAGCCACGGCGCGAGTACACGTGGGCGCCGCCGGTCGGACGTGCCCATGCCGAGCTGCACGGCATCGAGCAGGTGCACGCCCAGATCGCCGGTGAGCTGCCCATGAGTCCGGCGTCGTCGACCATCGACTACCGTCCGGTGGACGCGGGCGAGGGGTGGGCGGTCCTCGAGCTCGAGCCACGCGAATTCCACTGCAATTCTTTCGGGACCATCCAGGGCGGACTCATCGCCGCGGTGATCGACGCGGCGTTCGGTTCGGCCCTCATGACCGTGAACCCGGAGAACCGCCGCTTCACCACGCTCGACCTCAGTTGTCGCTACATCCGGGCCATCGCCCCGGACACCGGGCCGATCCGCGTGCGCGCACAGGTCGAACACCACGGCCGCACCACGGCCACCGTCCGTGCCGAGGTGCACGACTCCTCCCAGCGGCTCGTGGCCAGCGCGACCTCGACGCTGCTGATGCTGTCCTGACCCCTAGAGGACCGTGAACGATTCGGCGGACAGCACGAAACCTCGCGCGCCCGAGCCGCCGACCTGGGTGCAGGTGTTCCCGTTCGACGCCGATGAGCAGGTGATGGTCCGGCCCGCGTCGGCGGGGAATGTCACGCGTTGTCCGTAGCCCAACGTCTTGCCGGCCGCCCATCCGTTGCCCTGGATGATCGTGGCGCATGGCTCGGTCCGGCTGGTGAACCAGCCGAACTGCACGGCTCGGCCCTGTTCCTCGCCGGAGTAGAAGTTGCACAGCGAGGCCGAGCTCACCGTGTGCGGGTTGCCCTCGGTGCGACAGAGGAAGTTGCCCTCGACCGCGTGGCACTGGATCTTGCCGCTCGGTGTGCCGAATGCGTAGTACGACCCCACCGCGAACTCCGACGCAGGCACGGCCGACACGGCGGGAATGCGGGTCTGGCCGGCGGTCTCCTGGGTCGGGGCGTCGGTGGCCCCGTCCGCCGACGGGTCGCCGCCGGTGGTCTCGCCGCCCGATGCGGATGCGGCGGTGGACGGGGTGACGGTGACCGTCGAGGTCGGTGTGGTGGTGTCGGAGGAGTCCGACGAGCAGCCTGCGGTGAGGCCGGTGAGCACGAGCGCAGCGGCGGCGGCGGTCAGATAGGTCGCGATCCTGGTCATGGTCTGTCCCTGGGGTCGTCGGACGGGTGTACACGCAGATCGCCCGTATCGGGCAGATCGTTACCGACGCTCACCGAGGGCCTGGCGCCGGGTCGGAGATCGTGGTTATGCTTGCCTCATCTCAGCTAGGTAAGGCTCACTTGCCCAGCACGAAATCACACAGGCAGGAGGCGACATGTCGATCACCACCGACCGTCTCCGCTCGCGCGCCGTCGCCGATCACGAGGTCACGATCGGTGAGGTCGCCGTGAGCGACCTGCCGCTGGGGACGTCCGCGGTCGTGTCGCGCCTGTGCGCAGACGCCGACCCGTCGGCAGCACGTCGCTTCTTCGACCTCGGTTTCGCGCCGGGCGCCGAGGTCGTCGCCGTGCGACGCGCTCCGATGCGCGGACCGGTGGTGGTGCGGGTCGCCGGGTACGAGATCGCGTTGCGCCGTCGCCAGGCCGACTGCATCAAGGTCATCGCGGCCGCCTGATCCGGCCCTGGTGTGATCGGGTCGCGGCTCAGCCCGCTGCCTGCACCGTGTACGGCACGCGGGTCCAGCTCAGCACCTTCGGATCATTCGGCTTCGAGATCGACACCCGCAGATAGTCCTTGTTGTTCGACGAACCGTCGACGGTCACGCGTGTGAGGTTGTCAGCCGCGTCCTTGATCCCATAGAACGACAACCACTTCGAGCCGGTCGCGAGCGGGGTGTCGGAGTTGTAGATGTGGCTGTCGCCGTTGAACAGGTAGACCGGCTTGCCGAAACTGCGCGACTCCTCGACGAGTGCACGCACCAGCGGCGTGAACGCCGAATCGTCGTTCTGCGTCACCGCATAGGTGGGATCGAACATGTCGGCCTGTGTGTAGAACGACACAGCGCGGTCGTTGCGCGCCTTCGCCTGGGCGAACGTGGTGCGCACCTGCGTGATCGCGGCGTTGATGCGCGCGGTCTCCTCGGCGATCTGCGCGGGCGTGGCCGCGGTCTGGCCGATCCCGGTCCACGGCTGCAGGTCGTCGTTGCTGCCGACCACGTGCAGGGTCGCCATGGCCACGCCGCGCTGGGTGAGCGACACGTTCTCGGGGAATCCGATGGCGTTCTGGGAGGCGACCGGTCGCGCCTGCTGCCCGAGGGTCCGTCCGGGACGCGAGAAGAAGGTCTTCCGCACCGCCGCGAGGCGCTCGAGGGGGTTGTAGGCGCCGTTGTTGGCGCGGTGGCAGTCGGTCCACTCGTTGTCGCCGGGGGTGTAGAGGAAGGGCCGACGGAAGGTGTCGAAGTCCTTGCGGATCAACGCGAAATAGTCGTCGGTGCATTTGGTCGACCCGTTCTTGATGTCCCCCACGTGGAAGGTCATGTCGACGGCGCGGTCGGCGTTGATCTGGGCGATCCAGGTCGGGAAGACGTCGATCTGGGGCTGTCCGTAGGGCACGTCGCCGATCACCGCGTAGGTGTAGGTGCCGGGGTCACCGCCGAGTCCGGAACTGCCGAAGTCGACAGCACCCGCCGATCCGGGTGCGACGGTCACCGCCGCGGCGAGGGCGAGCACGAGGGTGGCCAGGCGAGTCGTCGGTCTCATGACGCGACCGTGGTCGATCCAGATGAACCAACGCTGGCCTGACGATGTCGAGCGGGTGTCGATCGCATCCCGTGCGTCTGCCATTCGGGCAAGTCGGACGTACGCCCTCACCTGCGCGAATTCGGGGAGGGCACGGTCGCGTCGCAGCGCTACTGTGGTGGACGGGGAGTCCAGGAAAGCCTTACCTGACCCGAGCCGACGAGAGGGGTGGTGACGCGTGAGCTGCGGACCGCACGGTGGCGCCGGATCACTCGACGATCACGGCTCCGATGCCCGACTCGCCCTCGTCGGCAGCCCGAACTCCGGTAAGACAACCCTGTTCAACGCGCTCACGGGGCTCCGCGCGAAGACCGGCAACTACCCCGGTGTCACCGTGGCCCGCTACGAGGGGCGCACGCAGGTCGGCGACCACGACGTCCTGGTCGAGGACCTGCCCGGAACCTACAGTCTCGACGCGATCAGCCCCGACGAGCAGATCGTCGCCGACGTCCTCGACCCCGAGGACATCACCACCGACACCCCCGACGGTCTCGTCGTCACCCTCGACGCGACCACGCTGCGCCGATCTCTGGGCATGCTTGCCCAGGTGCTGGGCACCGATCTGCCGGTGTGCGTGGTCCTCACCTTCACCGACGAGCTGACCCGCCGCCAGGGCTCCATCGACGTCGACGCCTTCTCGCGCGCCGTCGGCGTGCCCGTGGTCGCGGTCGTCGGCGGACGCCGCCGCGAACTCGCTGCGCTGCGCGAGCTCCTCCCCCACCCCGACCAGTGGACGACCCCCGCAC
>NZ_JXYP01000030.1 GCF_000964005.1 Williamsia herbipolensis | reverse complement strand
GATCAGGATGGTGGGGTGGGGCGGGCCTCGGCGCGGCCGAGGGCGCGGACGACCGGTTGCAGACGGGTGTCGGCGGTGCGGCGCAGGAGGTAGGTGGTGAGCGAGTCGTCGATGTCGTCGATCGGCAACACGGCGTAGTCGTCGGGGTCGAGTGATCCGACCGCCTCGGATTCGATCGGCACGATGGTGAAACCGGCTGTGCTCCGCAGGAACATCATCAGGCCGCTGGTGTCGCTGAACACCGCGTCGGTGTCGACGACGGCGCCGGCCGCGGCGAGTCGGTCGGCCCGTCCCTGACCGAGATCCCAGTGCCGCGGGCCCCGGATGTACCGCATCCCGCGAAGGTCGCTCAGCTGCAACGACGTCCGCCCGGGGAACCGCGACGCATCGATGACCGCGCCGAGCGGCTCGCTGTAGAGGACCAGGGTCGACAGGCGGTCGTCGGTGGTGCCGACGTGGGCGATCGCGAGGTCGATGGAGTTGCTGAGCAGTGCCGATTCCATCTGCAACGACGGCATCTGGCGGATGGCGAAGGAGAAATTCGCCTCGAGGTCGCGGATCGAGGCTGTCAGCGAGCGACGATGCGCGGGGTTGAGCACGTCGGGGATCGCGAGACGCACCTCGACGCGGCCCGTGTCGGGCCCGACGAGTCCGGGGATGGCGTCGAAATCGGCGACCACCGACGACGCCAGCGGTACGAGGGCCTCGCCCGCCGCGGTGAGTTTCGTGTGGTGGGTGGAGCGTTCGAACAGCGGCGTGCCGAGTTCGTGTTCGAGGGTGCGGATGCGCTGACTCAACGGCGGCACCGACATGTTCAGTGACCGGGCCGCGCGGGTGAAGTTGAGCTCGCGCGCGACCGCGAGGAAGTACCGCAGGTGATGCATCTCCACAGTGCACGAGCCTAGACCGGTGTTATCGCCGTGGACATACCGATCTGAGCCAGACGGTAATTCTCTTACCTTGGGCAACGACCTAGCGTGGATGACATGACCACCACAGACATGAACGCAGATCCGACATCCGGCCCCCTCGCAGGCGTCACCGTGGTCGACATCTCGACCGTGGTGATGGGCCCGTACGCGACACAGATCCTCGGCGACTTCGGTGCCGACGTGATCCGCATCGAGCCGCCGTTCGACACCGCGCGCCAATCGCCGGCCAACACCGGTCGCAACCCCGGGATGGCGCCGCTGTACATGCAGGTCAACCGCAACAAGCGCAGCGTCGCGATCAACCTCAAGGACCCGAAGGGCATCGAGGACCTGTTCGCGATTCTCGCCGACGCCGACGTCCTGGTCACCAACATGCGCGCCGGTGCGCTGCAGCGCCTCGGTCTGGACTACGACGCCGTCCACGAGCGCTTCCCGCATCTCATCTACGCCCACGCGCAGGGTTTCGCGCCGACGTCGTCGCAGGGCAACCGTCCGGCGTACGACGAGGTGATCCAGGCCGTGTCCGGTCTGGTCAGCCTGCAGGATCGCGCCGGCGGTTCGCTGCAGTTCATGCCGACGTTCATCGCCGACAAGACCGCCGCGCTGTACCTGCTCAACGGTGTCCTCGCGGCGCTCTACCACCAGCTGCGCACCGGCGAGGGCCAGCATGTCGCGCTCGCGATGGCCGACGCCATGATCGCGGTGAACATGGTCGAGCACATGGCCGGCGACGTGTTCGTCCCCGCCGCGGGTGAGGTCGGCAATCCGCTGAGCCTCACCGGCGCCCACGCCGCGATGCGGACGAAGGACGGTGGCGCGATCGCCGCCGTGCCCTACACCAACGACGCGGTCCGCAAGCTCCTCGTCGGTGCCGGTCTCGACGCCGACGCCGCCGACCCCGCGTGGGAGTCGCCGACCATCGATCGACCGGTGTTCACCGCGGGCATCGAGAAGGTGCTCGCACACTCGACGAACAAGACCACCGCGGAGTGGGAGGAGTACCTCACCGCCAACGACATGCCGTACGGACTGGTCGTCGACATCGCCGACCTGCCCGACGACCCGTATGTCCGCGAGGTCGGGCTGATCACCGAGATGGCGCACCCCACCGAGGGCACCATCCGCGTGGTCGCCAATCCGCTGCACTTCTCGCAGACACCGACCGGCTTCTACCGCCACGCCGAGCGCGCCGGCGCCAGCACCGACGAGGTGCTCGACGCGGTACGGACCCCGGCCACCGCCTGAGCCGCGCACCAGACACCGAACAAGCAAGGGAGACATCATGGACCTCGAACTCTCGACGGCCGACATCGCATTCCGGGACGATCTGCGCGAGGTGTTCCTCGGCGAGGTCCCCGCCGACATCCGTCGCCGCAGTGCCCTGAACCAGACCACGCACGACGACATCGTGACCAGCCAGCGCATCCTCAACCGGCACGGCCTCGCCGTCCCGCACTGGCCCGCGGCGTGGGGTGGAAAGGACTGGACCGCAACGCAGTCGCACATCTACGGCTCGGAACTGCAGCGCGCCGCGGTGCCCCAGCCGCTCGCCTTCAACGTGTCGATGGTGGGCCCGATCATCGCCGAGTTCGGTACCGAGGAGCAGAAGCAGAAGTTCCTGCCCGCGACGGCCAACCTCGACATCTGGTGGTCGCAGGGGTTCTCCGAACCCGAGGCCGGTTCGGACCTCGCGTCGCTCAAGACCACCGCACGCCGCGACGGTGACCACTACGTCCTCAACGGTCAGAAGACCTGGACGACCCTCGGTCAGCACGGCGACTGGATGTTCGTCCTCGCCCGCACCGACACCCACGCCGAGCGCAAACAGCAGGGCATCTCGTTCCTGCTGCTCGACCTGACCACGCCCGGCATCGAGCGCAGGCCGATCCGGCTCGTCGACGGCAGCGCCGAGGTCAACGAGTTCTTCTTCGACGACGTCGTGATCCCCGCCGAGAACCTGGTGGGGGAGGAGAACAAGGGCTGGACCTACGCCAAGTTCCTTCTCGGCAACGAGCGCAACAGCATCGCGCAGGTCGGCACCGCGCAGCGCATCTACGCCGATCTCGCCGCCGCGGCCGCCGGAACCGACACCGGCACCGGCACTCTCGCCACCGATCCGGCGTTCCGCGGTTCCATGCACTCGCTGAAGACATGGCTGATCGCCCTCGAGGCGACACAGCTGCGGGTCACCGGAGCCTCGGAGAACGGGCAGGCCAGTCCGGTGTCATCGTTGCTGAAGATGGAGGGCACGCAGGCCCTGCAGGACCTGACGCGGCTGCGCATGACCGCGGCCGGCACCGACGGCGCCCTCGTGTCCGCCGACGGCGACCTGGCGGCCGACCCGGCCGCCTCCGCCGCCACGACCCAGTACCTCAACCTGCGCAAGCTCTCGATCTTCGGTGGTTCCAACGAGATCCAGCGCGGTGTCATCGCCAAGACCATCCTCGGACTGTAGGAGAGCAATCATGAATCTCGATCTCAACGACGACCAGCAACTGTTGTTCGACACCGTCGACTCGGCCGTCGGCCGCGACTACACGATGGGCGGCCGCGCGAACGCGACGACCTCCGATCTCGGGTGGAACGCCCGCACCTGGTCGACGCTGGCCGAACTCGGACTGACCGGGCTCACCATCGACGAGGACCACGGCGGTGTCGGCGCCGGGCCGGTGGAGCTCTACGCGAGCCTGCAGGCCATCGGCCGCCACGCCGCGACCGAACCGCTCCTCGACGGTGTCGCCCTGCCGGGCTGGGTCATCGCCGCCTTGGGTGATCCGACCCAGCAGAAGGAGCTGCTCGGTGCACTCGCGGCCGGCGAGTCCGTCATCGCCGTCGCCCACGCAGAACCGGGCCGTGCCTGGGACGCCGCTCCGGCCACCACGGTCACCGTCGCCGACGACGGCAGCGCCACCGTGTCCGGCGTGAAGGCCCCTGTCGCACACGCCGATCAGGCGTCGCACCTCCTTGTCACCGCGATCGACACCGACGGCCGGACACGGGTCGTCCTCGTCGAGTCCGGCGTCGCCGGGATCACGCGCGCCGACGGTCGCACCGCCGACTGGTCGCACGCCTCCCAGGTGACGTTCACCGACGCCGTCGGTGTCCTCCTCGGTGACGGCACCGCCGACGCGGGTACCGCACTGCGCACCACGTTCGCGCAGGCACGCATCGCCGTCACCGGCGAGGCCATCGGTCTCATGGAGTCGGGTCTGCGTCTCACCGTCGAGTACCTGAAGAGCCGCAAGCAGTTCGGCGTACCGCTGTCGACGTTCCAGGCGCTGGTCCACCGCGCCGCCGACCTCTACGCACAGGTCGAACTCGCGCGGTCGATGGCGCTGTACGCCACCGCCACCGCCGAGGCCGTCGCGAACGGCACCGCCGACACCGAGGTCCTCGTCTCTGCCGCCGACGACGCGTTCGTCTACGTGTGCGACGCGGCGACCGCGGTCGCCGAGGAGATCATCCAGCTCCACGGCGGTATCGGGATGACGTACGAGTCCGAGGTCGGCCACCACGCCGCACGCCTCGTCGGCATCACCGCGACACTGGGTGGCGTGGAGGCGGCGCGGCGTCGAGCCGTCACCGCCGACACCGTGCTCCGCGCACCGAGCGCGCTGCTCAACAACGCCGACGCCGCACTCGCCGCGACCGTCTGAAGGGACACCGACGTGTTCGATCACCTGCTCGTCCTCGACATCGCCGGCGGCGCGATCCGCCGCGTCGACCTCGATGGCACCGTGAGCACCCTCGTCGCCGAGACCGGTTCCGCGCCGGACGGGATCGTGTACGACCCCGCCTCCGACCGGATCTTCTGGACGCTGATGGGCAGGCCGAGCCGTGGTGACGACGGTCCCGATTTCAGTGCCCGCAACGGCGGTTTGCGATCAGCCCGGCTCGACGGCTCGGATGTCGCGACCGTCCTCACCGACGGGACCATCACCACCGGGAAGCAACTCGACCTCGCCGACGCTCACCTCTACTGGGGTGACCGCGAGGGCGGCCGGGTCACGCGCGCGGCCGTCGACGGCAGCGAGGTCACCGATCTGGTGATCCGCCCGCGCGACCCCGAGACCGGTCTCGTCGACATGGCCGACCAGTGCGTCGGCGTGGCCGTCGACGTCGCATCACGTCACCTGTACTGGACGCAGAAGGGTCCGGCGAAAGGCGGTGCGGGACGGATTTTCCGTGTCGGACTCGACATCCCCGCGGGTGAGACCGCAGGGACTCGCACCGACATCGAGACGGTCTGGGCGGATCTGCCCGAACCGATCGACCTCTGGTTCGACGCCGCCTCGTCGTCGCTGTACTGGACCGACCGGGGCGCCGCACCCCGTGGCAACACCCTCAACTGCGCGCCGGTACCCGCCGTCGGCGACACCGGACGCACGCCGACGATCCTGGCTGACGGGTTCGGCGAGGCCATCGGCCTCGCGATCGACGCCGACGTCGCCTACGTGACCGCCCTCGACGGCACCGTGCGCGCGGTGCCCACCCATCCCGACGGACCCGCCGAGCGCGTCGTCGCCGCGGTTGCCGGCAGTGCGTTCACCGGAATCGTCGGCATCCCTGCACGAACGGAGCAGTCATGAGCCACACACCCACCCTCGCCATCGTCGGTGCGGGGGTCATCGGGATCTCCTGGGCGCGACTGGCCCGCGAGCACGGATGGACCGTCACCATCACCGACCCCCGCGCGGATCTGCGCGACATCGTGACCGCCGCGTTCGGCGACGATCCCGCCGTGGTCGCCACCGACGATCTCGCCGCCGCGGTGCGCTCCGCGGACCTCGTCCAGGAGAACGGCCCCGAACGCCTCCCGGTCAAGCAGCAGCTGTTCGCCGAGATCGGGGCGGCCGCGCCTGCGGATGCCGTTCTGGCGACCTCGAGTTCGTCGATCACCGCCTCGGAGATCGCCGTCGATCTCGAGCCCGGGGTCGCGGCGCGGTTGCTGGTCGGCCACCCCTTCAACCCACCGGAACTGATGCCGCTGGTCGAGGTGCTGCCCGGGTCGCGGACCGCCGCGGGGACCACCGAGACCGCCGTCGGGCTCTACCGTGCGCTCGACCGCGAACCGGTCGTGATCACCACCGAACTCCCGGGTTTCGTCGCGAACCGCCTGCAGGCGGCGGTCTCCCGCGAGGCGCGCTACCTCGTGCAGGAGGGTGTCGTGTCGCCCGGCGACCTCGACACCATCCTGCGCAACTCCCTCGGACTGCGGTGGGCCACCATCGGGTTGTTCGAGGGCAACGTCCTCGGCGGCGGACCCGGCGGTATCGCCCACCTGCTCGCCGGCGTCGGCGCCCAGACCGGCGGCATCGAACCCGGGGTGCCCGCCACCGATCCGGAATCGATGCGACGCCTCGTCGAGGCCGTCGAGGACACCTACGGTTCCGGCGCGCAGGTGTACGAGACACTCGCCCGACGCCGTGACCGCCGCACCCGTGCGGTGCTCGCGGCCCTCGCCGACACCGAGTGACCGCGCGCAGGAGTCGACGGCCGACCATCGATCCCGCCACCCACAGATGGCAACGAACCGTTTATCGTGTGCGGCATGGCTTCTGTGAGCGAGAGCGTCGAGGTTCCCCTGAGTCCCGACGACGCCTGGACCAATGTCTCCGATCTCTCCCGGTACGAGGAGTGGCTGACCATCCACGACGGCTGGCGCAGCGAGGTACCGACCCGTGACCAGCTGGCGAAGGGCCTGAAGATCGCCTCGGTGGTCGCGGTCAAGGGCACCCGCGTCCGCTTCGAGTGGACGGTCGACAAGTTCGATCCGCCGAACATCGTCGCTCTCAAGGGCAACGGCAAGGGCGGCGTGAAGGTGAAGCTGAGCCTGACGTCGGTGAAGTCCGGCGACGGCTCCAAGGTCACCATCGACCTCGACCTCGGCGGCCTGCCCATGATGGGCCCCGCAGGCAAGGCCGCCGCCAAGCTGGTCACCTCCGACCTCCGCGAGTCCCTCGCGAAGTTTCAGAAGGTCTTCGCCGAGTAACCGCGCGCCGGCCCACGACCGTCGACCGCCCGTTTCGACCGTTTCGCCGGGGATCGGCGTATCCGGGCCGGTTGCCTGGGCTATCATCCTCGTCGACATCGCTGCCATCGGTGCTGGTCACCGCTCTATGAGTGCAGCGCGACGGACGGGGAACCCATGGGGCGCCATCACGCCGCCGACGCGTCGACGCCTGCCGCGCGGCGCGGCACCGACGACAAACCGCCACGCCGACGACGCCGTGGACCGCTCATCGCGTCAGCGGTCGTCGTCGTCGCGCTCGTGGCCGGCGGCGTGGTGTGGGCGACCGTCGGCGGCTCGTCGGGTCCCGAGTGCGACTCCCGCACGGGTATCACCATCGCCGCCGACCCCTCGATGACCACGGTGCTCAAATCCGTGGCGCCGCAGGCGTCGGAGAACTCGTGCTTCGACTACACGGTGTCGGCCGTCGCCGGGACCGGCATCGCCGGCGAACTGACCCGCGGTGAGGGCGCCCCGGACCTGTGGGTCGCCGATTCGACCGGCCGCGCCACCACCGTCACCCGAGGGGTGAACGTCCCCACCGACATCGTGGTGCCGTCGGTGGCGAGCACCCCGGCCGTCGTCGTCGGGTCGTCGCTGCCCGAGCTCGCCGACTGGGTGTCGGTGATGAAGCTGCCCGACCTCCGCATCGGCAGTCCGCTGGACTCCAGCACCGGCAACGCGCCCATCGTCGGAGCGTTGGCCTCGGTCGAGAAGGGCACGCTGAGCAGCAAAGACCTCACCGACGCGATGACGCTGCTCGCCATTCAGCAGGGCAACGTCCGCGCCGCCGACGACTCCGAGGAGTCACGTCTCGCCCTCGCCGAGTCCTCGCGCATCCCGGTCGTCACCACCGAGCAGCAGTTCCTCTCCCACGCCGCCTCCACACCGACCACGAAGCTCACCGAGAAGGTGCCCTCGGTGGGGACGACGTTCCTCGACCACCCGATGCTCGTCACCGCCGCCGCCGATCGTCGGGACGCGGCGCGGGAAGCCGGACAACGGTTCGCGCGCGAGTTGTCGAGTGCCACAGGCGCACAGGCGCTCACCGCACAGCACTACCGACTGCCCACCCGCGCACCGCTGGCCGGGGCGGGCGTCGGCGACGTCGCGCAGATCGTGCTGCGCGATCCGTCCCAGCAGACGAAAACCCTGCGGCAGTGGTCGGTGGTCGCCGAACCCATCCGGACGCTGGTCGCGATGGACGTCTCGGGGAGCATGGAGGAGCAGGTCGGCTCGTCGACCCGCGCGGAACTCCTCGTGCAGGCCGCCCTCACCGGGAACAAGCTGTTCCCCAACAACACCGCGATCGGGATGTGGTACTTCTCGGTCGACAAGGGCGGACCGGGACAGGACTGGATCGAGATCGCCCCCATCGAACGCGAGGACCACGTCCGGCCCGACGGCCGCACCCAACGCGAGTTCCTCAACAGCCAGGCGAAGGACTACCAGCGCTACGTCGGCGGCGGCACCGGCCTCTACGACACGACACTGGCGGCCTACAAGAAGGTCCTCGACACCTACGATCCGAACTACTCCAACAGCATCATCGTGCTCACCGACGGCCGCAACGAGGATCCCGGCAGCCTCGGTCTGTCGGAGCTGTTGGCGCAGATCAAGGCGCTGCAGGACCCTGCTCGACCCATCGACATCGTCACCATCGGCATCTCCGCCGACGCCGACACCTCCGCCCTGAAACAGATCGCCGACCTCGCCCCTGCGGGTACCAGCTATCAGGCGAAGGACCCCACCGAGATCCCGTCGGTGTTGGTCGACGCCGTTGCGGCGCGGGTCACCGCGGCCGGTCGCTGACCGGCGACCAATCCGGCGCCCAGCGCTCTCCGAACCACATCGCGTAACAGGTTTCCCGTCCGCTGCGACGTACGGGTGACCGAACGGTGTGCGACGAGGAGGGCGGGCATGGCGAACTCTGTCGACACGTCCCCCCACCGCCCGCAGCAGACCTCGATCGCCGTCGATCTGCGCGGACCCGTCGACCACGACGCACTCGACGACGCCATCGCCACGCACGCCCCGCTCCATGCGGCGGCCGGTGTCGATTCGGTTCTCGTCGAGTCGGTGTCCCGCGACCACACCGTCGTCTTCCTGACCCATCGCCGCGCGGATCCGCTGGGCCCGATGCCGGCGATCGCGGCCGCCTACGCCGCCACCCGGACGGCGGTGCCCCGGACGGATGCGGCCGCCACCGACGGCCTCGGCACCGACGTCGACCCCACCTCCCATCTCCCGGCCGACACGGCCGGCGGGATCCTCTCGGCGACGATGTCGGATGCGCTCCGTATGCGAGCGCTCCGCGACGACGTCGATCTCGCCGATGTGATCGCGGCCGCCTCCATCGAGTCCGGCCTGTCCGCGGAGGTACAGGAACTCACCGGCGTCGGGCCGGTGTCGTTCGGCGACCTGTGCGGAGAGGTCACCGTGCTGCGCCGGGACAGCCCCCGTGGCGACGTGCCGCTGGTGCGGGTCTACCGCGCCCTCGGCGACCGCCTGCGCATCGACCTCGTGGGCGTGAACGCCGATCCGCAGCGCCGCCTCGATCGTCTTCTCGCCGCGCTCTCGTCGCCTGCCGCGACCCCGGTCCCACGGCTGTGGAACGACACCGACGAACTGACGGTGCCCGCGACCGTGGTCGACCTCGTGGACGTCGCATTGGCGCGCCACCCCGACGCCGTCGCGATCGAGTTCGCCGACGGCGCCGATCCGATCACCTACGGCGAGTTGGACAGTCGCGTCAACCAGGTCGCGCGCACGCTCATCGCGAACGGCGTCGGCACCGACGTCGTCGTCGGTGTGATGTGTGTCGACCCGGTGTGGGCGACCGTCGCGACCCTCGCGGTGTTCCGGGCCGGCGGTGGCGTGCTGCCGCTGCCGGTGCACGGTTCGCCCGAGACGGTGTCCGGTCTCGTGGCGGCCGCGGACCCGGCGTGTGTGGTGACCGACCGCGTGCTGTCCGACACCGACATCGACCCCGATGCGGTGATGGGGGAGTTCGTCCGTCACGCCGACGTGCCGAACATCCTCGCCGCGACCGACGCCGCGACCGCTGCCGCTGAGACCCCGGAGTCGTTGGTGCGCAGCGGGTTCGACGTGATCCCGCCGTGGGTGTCGGTGGTCTCGCTCGATCCGCAGGAATTGGCCGAGTACTCCGACGACCCGATCTGCCCCCAGGAGTTGCTCGGACCCGCGCGCCTGGGGTCGACGGCCATGCTGGGCTGGCTCGCTCCGGCACCGACCACTCCGATGATCATCTCGCAGCGGTCGTTTGCCGCTCGGTTGCAGTGGATCGCCTCCATCGCCGACACCGACAGCGACTCCCCGATCGTGGGTCGCGATCTCCCCGACACGGATTCGATGGATTCCGATTGGATGATCTCGGTACTGGCCCGGATCGCGGTGACCGCACCGCTGCGCACCGGCGCCTCGGTGCTTCATCGCGTGACGTCCCCGTCCGCCTCGGCGCGTCGGCGGTCCTCGATCGCCCATCGCCTCGCCGGCCTCGGAGGGGGGAGCGAGGTGATCGGCGCCATCCCGGCGTGGAACACCGAGACCTATGTCCTCGACTCCCGGTTGCAGGCGCTGCCACCGGGCGTGGTCGGCGACCTCTACATCGGCGGCATCCATCTGCCGCGCGGTCATGCGGGGTGCTCGGCCTCGACGTCGTCACGGTTCGTCGCCAATCCGTTCCGGCCCGGCGAGCGGATGCTGGCCACCGACATCCTCGTACGGCGCAATGCCGACGGTTCGCTGGTCGCGGTCGAGTCGGAGACGCTCGCCGCGCCGGCCGCACAGCGTCGATTCGGTCGTATCGGCCGCCGCGCCTGACTTCTCGGTACTCCAGCCCCGCGATCACGAACGGCGGTGGACCGGTGCGGGTGCGCCGGTCCACCGCCGTCGGTGGTGGGGATGCGGTGAGGATCTACAGGATGGTCAGCATCTCGTTGTAGGTCGGCAGCGGCCACAGGTCGTCGGCCACCAGACCCTCGAGGGTGTCCGCCGCGACCCGCACCTCGGCCATCGCCGGGATCAGCGTCTCGAGCGCGTAGGTGGACTCCTCGAGCTCCGATTCGCCGTGGAACTCCGCGATGCCCTTCTCCAACGTCGCCAACGACGCACTCAATGCGCCGATCGCCGTGGTGATGTCGGTGAGCAGCGGGTTGGCGGCGTCGAGGCCGGCGGCCTTCACGTTCACCGCGATGCCGGCCAGCTCGCCCTGGTAGCGCAGCGCGGTCGGCAGGATCATGGTCTTGCCGATCTCGGCGGTCTCCTTGGCCTCCACCAGGATCGTCAGCGCGTACTGCTCGAGGATGACGTCCTTGCGGGCCTCGAGCTCCCGCGCCGACAGCACGCCGTAACGCTCGAAGAGTTCCTCATTCTCCTTCTCCGCCATGAACGGAACGGCGTCGACGGTGGTGCGCAGGTTCTTCAGGCCACGTGCGGCGGCCTCCTCCTGCCACGCGTCGGCGTAACCGTCGCCGTTGAAGATGACCGCGCCGTGATCGGTGATGACCTGCTGCAGCACCGTCTGGACGGCCGCGTTGAACTCGGTGCCGTCCGAGGTCAGCTTCTCCAGCTCGGTCGCGAGGTAGTCGATGGAGTCGGCGAGGATCGTGTTGATGGCGACCATCGGGTCGGAGATCGACTGGTTGGAGCCCGGCGCGCGGAACTCGAAGCGGTTGCCGGTGAAGGCGAACGGGCTCGTGCGGTTGCGATCGCCCGGATCGGCCTTCATCGGGGGCAGGCTGTCGACACCGAGCTCGAGGACGCCCGACTCCTTCGACTCGGTGGCACCGCCCTTCGCGATCTGGTCGAACACGTCCATCAGCTGATCGCCGAGGAAGATCGAGATGATCGCCGGCGGAGCCTCGTTCGCGCCGAGACGGTGATCGTTGCTCGCCGAGGCGACTGACGCGCGGAGCAGGCCGCCGTACTTGTGGACGCCGCGGATGATGGCCGCGCAGAACACCAGGAACTGCACGTTCTCGTGCGGGGTGTCGCCGGGGTTGAGCAGGTTGCCCTGGTTTCCGTTGCCCAGCGAGAAGTTGACGTGCTTGCCCGAGCCGTTGACACCGGCGAACGGCTTCTCGTGCAGCAGACAGGTCATGCCGTGGTTCTCGGCGACCTTCTTCATGATCGTCATCATCAGCTGCTGGTGATCGTGCGCGAGCACCGAACGCTCGAAGACGGGGGCGAGCTCGAACTGTCCGGGCGCGACCTCGTTGTGGCGGGTCTTCGACGGGATACCGTGCTTGAACAGCTCACGGTCGAGGTCGATCATGTACGCCAGCACGCGGTCGGGGATGGCGCCGAAGTAGTGGTCGTCGAACTCCTGGCCCTTGGACGGCTTGGCGCCGAACAGGGTTCGCGCCGTCGTCATGATGTCGGGCCGCGCGTAGTAGAAGTGCTCGTCGATGAGGAAGTACTCCTGCTCGGCGCCCGCGTACGACACGACGGTGTCGACGTCGCTGTGGCCGAACAACTTCAGCAGTCGCATGGCCTGCTTGCTCATCGCCTGCTGGCTGCGCAGCAGCGGGGTCTTCTTGTCGAGCGCCTCGCCGGTCCACGAGATGAACACCGTGGGGATACAGAGGGTGTTGCCGTTCGGGTTCTCGAGGATGTAGGCCGGGCTGGTGACGTCCCAACCGGTGTAGCCGCGGGCCTCGAACGTGCCGCGCAGGCCGCCGTTGGGGAAGCTCGACGCGTCGGGCTCGCCCTGCAGCAGGGTCTTGCCCTGGAACTCCGCGAGCGAGGCGCCCGAGGAGTCGGGCTCGAGGAACGAGTCGTGCTTCTCGGCGGTGAACCCGGTGAGCGGGTAGAAGACGTGGGCGTAGTGCGAGGCGCCCTTCTCGATCGCCCAGTCCTTCATCGCGTTGGCGACGACATCGGCGATGGTGGGGTCGAGGATGGTGCCCTCGTCGATGGTGGCCGCGACCTTCTTGAAGACGCTCTTGGGCAGACGGTCCTTCATGACCGACTTGCTGAAGACGTTGATCCCGAACAGGTCGGCGAGAGGCGCCTCCGCCGTGGTGCACTCGGGGGTGCTGTGGGCGGTTACGGCCTTGATCGCCTCACGGCGGGAAATGCTGCCACTCATGGGTCACTCCTGGATGGTCCGATCCACCCCAGATGGGCTGGATGCAACGTGAAAGAACGCTCACGCGACGCTATGGGTGACCTGTCGCGGGAGCGTTTCCATCGTGTGACGCCCAGGAAACACGCGAGGCAGACCCCGCTTTTCGGCCCTGTGGGCAACGAAATCGGGGGTCGGCGACCGAAGTGATTCGGAACGCTATCGACTTCCCCGTCGATCGGCAACCGGAGAGGCCACCCTCCCGTGTCAGAACGGTGGTGGGTTGTCGTCCTCGGCGTCGCGCGCGGCCTGCTCGTCGGTTTCGCGGGTGCGTCGGTTGTGTTCGCGTTCTGTTTGTCTGCGGGCGTGTTTGTCCGCCAGGCGTGGTCGGCGTCTGGTGGGTGCTGGCTCTTCGGCGGGTCCAGGAGCGGGTGGCGCGTTCTGGGGTGCGGTGAATCGGATGTCTTTGAGGGCGGGGAACAGGTCGGTGCCGTCGAATGCCGGCCCGGCCACCGTCAAGCCTTCGGGGGTGATGATCACCGATTGGGTGCGGCCGTCGCGGCCGATGGTCTGGTCGTCGAGGAAGGCGGTGTGGGTTTTGAGGTTGTGGTGCAGCCGGCACTTGGATCCAGTGTTCCCCGGGCACGTCTGCCCACCCGCGCAAGGATTGTCGTGGTCGTACTCGCGGACATGGTCGATGTCGCACACCCAGGCAGGTCGTTCGCAGCCGGCGACGTCGCAGTACAACGACCGGGCCCGGACCACGGTGTCCAGTGCGGTCGACGGCCGATACGGATTCCCCGGGGTGTGTGGGGCGAGCGGGTCATCGGAGTGTCCGATCGGCGCCACGGTGAGGCCGGGCTCGTCGAGCAGGTCGTCGAGATGGGCTGGGGAGATCACGCCGTAGCCGTCCAGGAAACACGGTGTCTCGCCGTCCCCGGCGACGGTCTCCAGGTCACAGATAACGTGCAGCGTCATGCTGCTGCCGGTTCCGGGAACCTCCCGCGCCGCAGGCGCTTCGGGGTCGGAAACCGCAGGGGCGTCGCACGACTCATCGTCACCGCAGTGGCATTCCCACGCGGCACCCATGACGAGACAGAAATGCGCATCGGACTTCCGCGCGGCGAGGCTGCGGCCGTCGTTGCCGCAGACCGCGCGGGCGAGGGCGTCGACGCGTCGCGATATCTGGATGGCTTTCTCGGCGGTGGACGTCGCTTCCACCCGTGCCATGCCGTCGGCGAGGGGTTCGGTCCAGAATCCGCGGGCGTCGACTGCCGCCTTCCGGCGGGCACGCACAGCGTCGGGATCGACGCGGTAGACGCTGCGGTCGACCATGTCCCGGATCCGCGACGGTGACCACGATCCGCGTCGCCGCAACGCCGCCGCGATCTCGGTGTCGACGACCTGCTGGGCGTCACGGTCGGTGACGAGGTCGGTGCGTTCGACGATCACCCGCACATACCGCGGCGCCAACCGGCCATCGCGGAGACATTCGGCGACCTTCGGCAACCGGTCGCGTAAAGCGACGGCGGTGTCGACGATCCGCTCGGCGGCGCCCTGGGAGATGGAGTGGGTGATCGCGATCCGGGCCGCGCACTGCATCGTCGCGTCGAACGTCCGGCGATCCGACGCCTCGTGGGGCACCACCAACTGACGGTGCAACTCGCCGGCGTCGCGGTACCGCATCCACTCCAGGAACGCTTGACCGGCGGCGGCGTGAACCATGTTGCCCAACAACGCGTTCACCGGTGCAGCAACGTGATCGGTGAGCAACCCCACCGACCCCGCATCCACCCCAGCCCAAGCTGTGACAACGGGGGTGGACGCGCCTTCGCTCCGAGCCTCGCTGCGCTCGATTCTCACTCGTCGCACCCCCGCGTCGCGCATGAATCAACCCTAGAACAGGGGTACGACAATGAGCCGCGGGCGAAGTGTCGGCCCGGGAAAAGCGCCTGTTTCCGTACGCGGTCGGACGCGGGGAAGGCTCCGATACACTCGGGTCGTTCCGGGCGACGTCAGTCGATCCGGTGCGCGCCCTCGTAGCTCAGGGGATAGAGCATTCCTCTCCTAAAGGAAGGGTCGCAGGTTCGAATCCTGCCGGGGGCACAGAGACGACACGACCCCCGCGCCGATGGCGTGGGGGTCGTGTCGTGTGCGTGGTGTCAGGCGGCCGGCGACACGGTGTTCGTGATCGTCGACGGTGCCGAGGTGGTGCTCGGTGTCGACGTGCTGGTCGGAACGGTCGACGTGGTCGGATCCGAACCCAGGGGGACCGTGCTCGACGTGGTGGCCGAGGTCGGTGCCGGGGAGCTCGTGGTCGAGGCATCGCCGGTCGGGGTCGAGGCCGTCGAGGTCGACGGTGCCGTGAGAGCGGGCGTCTCCTCGGTCGGCGAGGTGACCGCCTTGCGGGCGCTGACCTGCTTGGTGACCGTGTTCGGTGTCGACTCGACCGGAGTCTGCGTGCCCGAACCCGAGCCGCCGAAGAGGCGCAGGTAGGTGTTCACCAGGTTCAGCAGCGGATCGTTCGCGGCCGAGACCGTGGACCGTGTCGGGGTGCCGAGACTTCCCGTGCGGTCGTAGGCCGCCTCGATCTGCGGGCGCAGGATCGCGTCGAGCGGTGCGGCCAGGAACGACGGCATGAAGCGCAGGATCGGCAGGGTGTTCTTCACCGTGATGAAGCGGGTGTTGCCGACGGTCTGATCGCGAAGGATGTTGTCCTTGTTGTCGATATCGACGTTGAAGTAGTCGCCGTGATCGAAGTACATGCCCAGCGCGGTGTTGATCATGACGAGCATGTTGGTCGGGTTGGTCGGGTAGTCGCAGAAGCCGTCGTACTGGCGGCACACGTCGGTGACCTGGTAGTCCGACGCTCCGAGCGGCGGCTGGAAGTCGACTCCCAGCGGGGGACCGATCTTGTAACCGGGGTACCGGGTGAAGAACCCGCCGTTGGGCCGCATCGGGTTACCGAAGACGACGAAGCTGAGGTCCTCGGTGGACGGTGTGCTGGCGACGCCCGCAGCACCGGTGTTGCGCGTGGCCTGGAGCGCGTTGATCTGTCGGCTGACCACCGAGGCGCTCGACGAATACCCGACGATGACCACCTTCTGGCCCGGGACGTAGGTCTTCGCGAGGGCCGCGTCGATCTTCTGCAGGCCCTCATCCTGCGACACGTTGAACAGTGTGCCGTCGGCGCCGGTGCTGATCGGTGTCTGCGCCGACCACTTCACGGGCGTGAAAACGTAACCGGGATAGGGAGTTCCGTCTTTGCCGGTGAACCGGTTGTTGAGTTCCTTCTCCATGTTGACGCCGTCGGGATTACCGTTGCCGCCCATCACGAGAAGAGTGTTGGCGGTCAAGGCGACTGCTCCGGTCGACGGCGTCGTGGTCACCGTCTGGCCGAACAGGATCGCGGTCGCCGACATGGCCAGGACAGCCGACATGGCTGACTTGCTGAAGAGCTTCATGTTTCCCCCACGAAGTGTCGGCCAACCGATGGCCGACTGATGCTGATGTGATTCCCCCGAACCGTGATCAGCATCTCACACCTAGCGATCGATGGACACCCTGATCGCGACCGGTGTCCATCGTTCAGACGAATCCGAGACGGTTGCGGTTTCGCTGTACAGAAGTACCGCTGCTCCTGTTATAACTATGCTTAATCTGCGGCACAAGAATTGATTACCGATCCGCAGTACATCGAAAGCGGTATTCCTGTGTCCATGCTCCGCCCCCGCCCTTTTCCCTTCGCCAAGACCGTTGTCTCTTTATCTGCGCTCACCATGTTTGGCGCATTCGGCGGGCAGGCATTGCTGCCCAACGGTGAGCCGGCGTACTCGATCCTCAACGTGGCCAAGGTGATCGAGAAGCCGACCACCCTCGGTGTCGCCGACAGCGACCTCACGAACATGAGCGATGCCGACGTCGCCAAGACGCTCGACAAGCTGCAGTCGATCGGCGTGAATGATGTCCGCCTGTTCATTCCGTGGGCCGATGTCGAGACCAGCAAAGGTGTCTACGACTGGACGAAGATCGACAAGATCATGAATGCCGCGAAAGCGCGCGACATGGGCGTCATCGCGACCATCACGCACTCGCCGGACTGGGCGGTCACCGACAAGTCCCACCCCGCGCGGATCAGCCCGCCGACCAACCCGGCCGACTACGGCGACTTCGCGGCCGCGGTGGCCGAGAAGTACAAGGGCATCGTCTCGGGCTACGAGATCTGGAACGACACCAACTCCGGGTACGTCTACGGCGGAAAGGCTGACCCGACCGGTTACACGGCGCTCCTGCAGAACGCCTACGAGAAGATCAAGACCGTCGACCCGTCGATCACCGTGATCGCCGGTGTCTTCGGTGCCATCCCGACGAGCGCCACAGATCTGAACGCGCCGACCTTCCTCGACCAGATGTACACCGCGGGCGCTAAGAACTACTTCGACGCGATCTCGTACCACCCGTACCAGTACACGACCCCGTACTCGCAAGGCGGCACCCTGCAGGGATCGCCGCTCAACGAGGTAAAGCAGATGCGCGCGATCATGATGGAGAAGGGCGACGGCACCAAGCTCATCTGGGCGTCGGAGTACGGCTTCCCGACCTCGGCGGCCGGTGGTGAGACGCAGCAGCAGGCCTACATCGCCGACTTCATCAAGGCGTGGAGCACCCAGGAGGGCGCCGGGCCGATGTTCATCTACACCACGAGAGACCAGGTCGACACCAAGCTCGATCCGCCGCCGCCGGCCGACGCCTCTCAGGAGGTGAAGGATGCGTACTACGAGAAGGTCTTCGGCATCTACCGCTACGACTGGTCGGCCAAGCCGGCCGCGCAGACGATCGCCGACTTCATCGCCTCGCAGAAGCCCGTGGCGGCACCGCCGAACGTACTGGCGGTGTTCTTCCAGAACTTCGTCGCCGCGATCACGCAGGCGTTCACGAACTACACGTCGCTCTTCGCCAATGCGATCAACTCGTTCTTCCAGGCGATCCAGCGGATCTTCGCTCCTCAGGTCGCGGGTCCGCCCGCGAACACCGGCGGAACGGCACCGGGATCGGGTGGCCCCAACCCGAACACGCTGCTGCGTGTCGCGGCCGTCGCCCCGACCACCCCCGCGCAGGATGACGCCCCGGCGTCCGACGCCCCCGCGCCGCAGGCATTGATCGCGACGCAGGACGAGACCAGCACGGTTGTCCCGGCCCCGCAGTCGACGAGCTCGTCGACCTCGGAGTCGAGCGCACCGGTCGTGCCGACCGTCATCAAGTCGACCGGCACGAGTGCGCCGGTCACCCCGTCGACCGGTGAGAGCTCGCCGAGTGCGACCACCCCGTCGAGCTCGAGCACCCCGTCGACGTCCGCCGGGCCGTCGATCACGGCAGGGCCGACAGGATCGGACACCAAGTCCGTCGAGACGGTCGGTGCCGCCGGCTGATCGCGACCCGGACCTGACGCCTCGGGCGGTCACCGCAGCCTCACGGCTCGGTGGCCGCCCGTTCGCGTGCCGGGGTCTTAGAAGCCGAGGCCCATCCAGTCGGTCTCGGTGAACGTCTTCTCCAGGAACTGCGCCTCCACCTTCACCACGTCGGGGTCGGGTTCGGTTCCGGCCGTGGCGATGTCGCGATCGGCGATGGCCTTGAGCGCGCCGGCGACACCGGCCTCGTAGGTGGGGAACGCGCCGATCACCTCGCTGTCGGTGTGTCGGTCGTCGGTGTCGCGCCACCACACCCACAGGCTCATGCCGTCGGGGGAGGGGGAGAAACCAACGGTGGTCCCGTCGCGGGTGAGGGTGGGGCAGTCGTCGGGGAAGCGCTCGCTCATGGGCGAACGGTAACCGCCGCGGCCGACACGATCCGTGCGCTGACAGCCGTGGCGACGGCGTTGTTCACAGGACTGCCGGGTTCACAGGAGCGTCGACCAGTAGTACCAGAACCGTTCGCCGATGAGCGCGACGACGACGATGTAGTAGGCGATCAGGACGAACCACGCCTTGTCGACGACACGCCAGAGGGCGGGTATCGACCCGAGCCGGGCGGTGGTCTGTGCGGCGATCACGAGCAGGATCGGCGTCACCGTCCACACCGCCATGCAGTACGGGCACAGCGCGTTGATCCGATAGAGGCTCTCGACGATCAGGTAAACGACGAACACCATCCCCGCGGCCAGGTCCGCGGTGAGGCCACCCCAGAACCAGACCGGCAGATCGACGCGCGCCAGCACCAGGACACCGATCACCAGGACGACGCTGAACGCGCCGATGCCGATGAGCGGGTTGGGGAACCCGAAGAACTGGGCCTGCTTCGTCACCATCACCGATCCGCACGAGAGGACCGGGTTCAGGCTGCAGCTCGGACGGTACGACGGGTCCTCGAGCAGCTTGAAGCGTTCGATCGTGAGGGTGACCGCGGCCAGCAACCCGATGGCGCCGCAGATGAGCAGGACGATCGCGGTGGCACGCCGTGGCGCCCAGATCGGATCCGGCGAGTGGTCATCGAGATCGGCCGGCGTCTGGTCGGACGCGGTGATCGACTCGCTCACTGGAGGCCTCCTCGGTTCGGGCCGCTGCGCGGCGCTGGGCGAGACCAGGCTACAAGTGCCGGCTGAGGCGGCGATGAGATGTCGACGCGAGGGTCAGAGGACCTTCTCGATCTTGCCGGTCAGCGCCTGCGGCTTGGTGGTCGGCGGGAACCGGTCGACGACCTGTCCCTCCTTGTTGACCAGGAACTTGGTGAAGTTCCACTTGATCCGGTTACCGAGGATGGTCGACTTCTCCGAACGCAGCCACGCGAACAGCGGGTGGGCGTCGCTGCCGTTGACGTCGACCTTCTCGAACATCGGGAAGCTCACGTCGTAGGTGAGGCTGCAGAAGTTCTTGATCTCCTCGGCGTCGCCGGGCTCCTGGTGACCGAACTGGTTGCACGGGAAGCCGAGCACCACGAGGCCCTTGTCGGCGTAGGTCTTGTTCAGCTCCTGGAGACCGGTGTACTGCGGGGTGAAACCGCACTGCGACGCGGTGTTGACGATGAGCAGGGGCCGGCCCCGGTACTGCTCGAGGCTGACCTCCTCACCGTCGATGGTGGTGGCGGTGAAGTCATACGCGGTGGTCATGACTCATATTCGTAGCGCATCCGCGGGCGGATGGCGTCATGGAGGTGCCATGGCCGACGCCCTAGAGTGATCTGCGTGACCTCATCGCACTCCGCCACCACCGCTCCCCGGACCGTTCTCGTGACGGGTGTGTCCAGTGGGATCGGCCAGGCCGCGGCCCGACTGCTCGTCGAGGCCGGCCACACGGTGATCGGCACGAGTCGCCACCCCGACGGCATCGCCGAGGCCGACCGCGTGCCCGGTGTCCGCTACATCGCACTCGACCAGACCGACGCCGACAGCATCGAACAGTGCGCCCGCGAGGCCGGTGCCGTCGACATCCTGATCAATAACGCCGGCGTGAGCCATATGGGCCCGCTCGAGGACACCCCGATGTCCACGATCCACGAGGTGTTCACCACGAACCTCTTCGGCCCGATCGCACTCACGAAGGCGCTGCTGCCCGGGATGCGCGAGCGCCGCTTCGGTCGCATCGTGATGGTCGGGTCGATGCTCGGGAGTTTCCCGCTGCCGTTCCGATCGGTCTACGGGGCCACCAAGAGCGCGATGCACGCCTTCTCCGACGCGACCCGCCGCGAGTTGGCGCCGTTCGGCATCGCGATCACCACCGTCGAGCCGGGGACGATCGCCACCGGTATCGCCGACCGCCGCGTCTACACCGTCGCCGAGAACTCGGCGTACGCCGCCGATTACGACGTCGTCGCCGCGGCGACCCGCCGCAACGAGGCGAACGGGATGGCGGTGGGACCGCTCGCCGACCTCGTGGTGACGGCGGCACTGGCCGACAGCCCGAAGACGCTGTACGCCAGGGGCAACAAGGCGCCGATCGTGTTCGCGCTCAAGCGGATCCTGCCGTCGCAGTCGATGCTCGACGTGATGGCCCGGTTCCACGGGTTGAAGCGCGCCCGTCCGTGACGTCGCCCGCGGGTGTCCGCACGCTCCGCGTGATCGGCATCGGTCCCGGCGACCCGCGCCAGATCACCATCGAGGCCGTCGACGCGATGACCGGTGTCGACGCGTTCTTCGTCCTCGAGAAGTCCTCCCGTGGAAAGGGTTCGACCACCGACACCTTGATCGGGGTGCGCGAGCAGATCTGTGACCGCCACCTGGGTGCCGGGAACTACCGCTTCGTCGAGGTCGTCGACCCGCCGCGGCGGTCCGATCCCGACGACTACGACGCCGAGGTCCGACGCTGGCACGACGAACGCGCCACCCGCATCGAGGACGCGTTGCGCGCCGAGCTCGCCGACGACGGTGTCGGGGCGATCCTGGTGTGGGGCGATCCCGGTCTCTACGACAGCACCCTGCGCATCGCCGACGCGATCGTCGAACGCGGCCGCGTGCCCCTGCAGATCGAGGTGGTCGCCGGCGTCACCAGTGCGTCGGCACTGACTGCGGCACACCGGATCCTGGCGAACCGCATCGGCGAACCCATTCTCGTCACGACCGGTCGACGGCTCGCCGACACGCCGCCGGGCATCGACACCAATCAGATCGTGATGCTCGACGCCGACTGCACCTTCCGACACACCGCCGCCCCCGACGACCACATCTGGTGGGGCGCCTACCTCGGTACACCGCACGAGATCCTGATCAGCGGCACCGTCGGCGACGTCGGTGACCGCATCGCCGAGGAACGCGCGCGGGCCCGCGCCGAACACGGCTGGATCATGGACATCTATCTGCTCCGCAAACCCTGACCCCGGCGCAGGTGAGGGATCAGAAGAGATCGCCGAGCGCCGACAGCATCTCGTCGGCGATGTCGGAGCGGCAGATCACGAAGTCGCGGACGTAGGGGCGCGACCGGTTGTAGACGACCGGCGACCCGTCGAAGCGGCTGCAGTGCAGGCCCGCGGCGAGTGCGACACCGATGGGCGCGCAGTTGTCCCATTCGTACTGACCGGTCCCGTGCACGTACGCGTCGGCGTCGCCGCGGACCACGGCCATCGCCTTCGCGCCCGCCGAGCCGACCGAATAGGGCCGCAGCGACAGCCGGTCGGCCACCCACGCCGTGTCGTAGTTCAGGCCGTACCGGGAGACGACGAGCCGGCCCGACGGCTCATCGGCCTGCGACACCTCGTCGGTGCGGAACAGTTCACCCGTCGCGGGCAGCGAGACCGCGCAGTCGGTGGGTGCGCCGTCGACGGTGAGCGCGATGTGGACCGCCCAGTCGTCGCGCCCGGATGCGTACTCCCGCGTGCCATCGAGGGGGTCGATGATCCACACCCGTTCGCTGCGCAGCCGCGCACCCGAGTCGCGGGCCTCCTCCGACAGGATCGCGTCGTATGGCCGATGGGTGGCCAACGCCGCCGCGATCCACGCCTGTGCGACGGCGTCGCCGACATCGCCGAGCATGCGGCCGGTGAGCAGCGAGCGGTGTCGAGCCGCGACCAGCACCTCACCGGCGCCGCGGGCGAGGCGAGCGGCCAGTTCGACGTCGGACAGTGCGGTGGACGAGGCACCCTGCGGCGGAGGAGCCATGGCCGAACCTTTCCGCCGAGACCTCGAGACCGGGACCGGGTGTCCGACCGAGATGAACTGTTAATGTACCGGCGTCCAAATCCATTCTCGCAGGGCACGTTGTCGTGTCTCGTTGGTCGCCTCTGGGAGGTGTCGATGTCACGCCGGGCGCACGGGACGAACGCTGCGCGGATGGTCGGTGCCGTGGCCACGTCGAGCGGGGCGCGGTGACCGGGCCGGGTGTCGATCGGAACGCTGTCGCCACGTTGATCGTCGGTGGCGACGTCGAATGGATCGATGCCGATTCGGAGGCGGCTCGGGCTCTCCCCGAGGTCTGGCAGGCGATCGTTGCAGCGAGGTCGGCGCCCGAGCGTGTGAGCGCGGCCATGGCTCGATGGGATCACGAGTTCGTCGATCTGCTGCCACGTTTTGCGGCCCTGATGCGCGACCAGCTCATCGATGTCGTGCCCGCGATGATCGTGGGGGATCCAGCGCTGGTCTACGTCACGACCGACGGTGACGCCTACGCCCCCTGGGTGGGTACCGACCCGCGCGACTTCGGCGAGGTCTCGCCGATCTGGGACGTACTGCCCGAGCCGTTGCGGGCGTTCCAACGGAACACCCATCCGGGTTTCGGACTGACGTGGCCCGGCGTCTACGGGATCCGCACACCCGCCGACCAGATCTCCCGGTACGAACGACTCGAACTCGCAGACCTCGGGGTGGCGCCCGAGGAGGCCGTCATCGGCGAGTACGACGGCGAACCCGTCCGCGAGGACGAGGTCTATCTGCTGTCGTTCGATGAGGCGCAGGCCTTTTATTGTGTGTCACCGCGGTTCCGTGTCGGTGAGATCGTGTTCATCCACTACGACGATTTCGATGTCGTGGACCTCTGGCCGACCCTCGACGACGTCATGCTCATGCCCTATCGCAACGTCGTGTACTGACCGTCGTCGTGCGCGGCCGGTCGAATCGCGCCGAACGGTTGACGGGTGAGGGAAACTGGACCGCATGCCGGAGTTGCCCGAGGTGCAGGCCATCGCCGACTACGTCGACGGACGTGCGGCCGGACTACCGATACGTCGCGTCGACGTCGCGTCGCTCGCCGTGCTGAAGACCGCCGACCCGCCGTACTCGGCGTTGGCCGGCCGGATCGTCGCCGGTGTCCACCGCATCGGCAAGTACCTCGTGATCAGCACCGATCCGGCCGAGGTGGCACCCACCGGCCCCGATGCCGAGCGCGACGTCATCCACCTGGTGATCCACCTGTCCCGCGCCGGGTGGCTGCGGTGGTCGTCGAACCTGTCGCAGACACCGCCCCGCCCCGGCGGCAAGGGGCCCATCGCCTTGCGCGTCCACTGCGGGCTGCCGGGTGAGGGATTCGACGTGACCGAGGCGGGAACCCAGAAACGCCTGGCCGTGTGGATCGTGCGCGACACCGCCGAGGTCGAACGGATCGCGACGCTGGGCCCCGACGTCCTGTCGCTGACGCGGGACGAGCTCGCCGCGATCCTCGGCGGGACGGGGGCGCGTATCAAGACCGTCCTCACCGACCAGCGGGTCATCAGCGGCGTCGGCAACGCCTACAGCGACGAGATCCTGCACACCGCGCAGATCTCCCCGTTCGCGACGGCGAAATCGCTCTCTGACGATCAGCTCGACCGGCTGTTCGTCGCGGTGAACGCCGTCCTGTCCGACGCGATCGTGCGACTCGAGGGTGCGGAGGTCGCGACCATGAAGGGCGAGAAACGGTCCGGATTACGGGTGCACGCGCGCACCGGCATGCCGTGCCCGGTGTGCGGTGACACCGTGCGCGAGGTGTCGTTCACCGACCGGGCGTTCCAGTACTGCCCGACGTGCCAGACCGGCGGCAAGATTCTCGCCGACCGGCGGATGTCCCGCCTGCTCAAGTAGCTCACGGCGGTGAAATCCCCGTGCGTTAGCATTCTCGACAGGTACCGCACACAATTGCGGTCGTTCACCGGCCGTGACGCGTCGTCGCCGGACGCGCCGCTGACCGGAGGCATCACGGGGGGCTGACGATGGTGGGGGATCCGAGGTGATCCGCATCGCCGTCGCGTTGGGTCAACTCGGGTGGGCCCTGTCGCACTGGTGGAAACGACAGGACCAGTTCGCCTGGTTCACCAGCTACCTCGCCGATCGTCAGCTCATCGAACCCAGTCGCATCATCCTGGCCCTGTCGGCCGCGATGGTGACCCTGGTGCCCGTTGTCGTCCTCATCGACGCCGACCTCACGACGTCGTTGCTGGCCATGCTCATCGCGTCGATCGTGGTCGGGTCGGGGCTGTCGTTGATGTGGGTGCTGTTCCCGTGGCCGTCGCCGGCACGATCGCGTGCGTGGGTGTGCGTCTGCGATGTCACGATCCTGGTGGGCTCGCTCGCGCAGTACAAGACACTGGGCGGCCTCTACGGATGTGCGGCCTTCGGTCTCGTCGGCGGCTACATCGCCTTCTTCCACGGCGCACGTCTGCTCGCCGCCCACCTCGTGTTCTCGCTGGCGTCGGCGAGTGCGATCGCCGGCTTCATCCTCGCCGACGACGGCGCGGCGACCTCGAGTGTCGCGGTCGGCATCATCCAGGCGGTGCTGATCGGGATCTCGATCCCCGTGGCCACACAGTTCCTCATGGAGGCGCTGGCATCGGACGCCGCGGCGGCCGAACTCGACACCCTCACCGGCGTGTTGAACCGTCGTGGGCTCGAACGTGCCCTCGACCGGCTCAACAGCATGGATCCCGACAACGTGCACGGTCTCGCGGTGATCGTCGCCGATCTCGACAACTTCAAGGAGATCAACGACCGGTTCGGCCACCGCTACGGCGACCGTGTGCTCGCCGAGATCGCCACACGGTTGCGCGCCACGCTCGGTGTGAGCGGCGTGGTGTCGCGGATCGGTGGCGACGAGTTCGTCGTCGCCGACAGCCTGCGCTGGACCGAGCCGATGCGTCTGGCCAATCAGGTGCTGCACACCATCTCGACCACGAGCGATCCGCCGGTGACCGCCAGTGTCGGGGTCGTGCACCTCACCGGGCGCCTCCCGGGTCATCGGTCGTTGATGACCACGGTCCTGTTCACCGATCTCGCCGACGCCGCGATGTACGAGGCCAAACGCGCGGGCGGCGACACCGTCCGTACCCGCTCACACGACTACGGCGCCGCCGTCACCGGCGACCCGTCCCCGTCGCCGCGCCCGGCGCAGTGGCCGCACTGATCCGCGGGGGGACGGACGCGGTCAGCCCGTCGTGGCCGGCGGCGATGCCGGTGCGGTCGGCGATCCGTCGGACCACACCACGGGCGCGGCCTTGTAGTTGGCCGAGGGATCGGTCGAGGTCTGCGCCCAGTAGATGACCCGGGTCAGATCGACGCCCTTGTCGGCCACCGCGACGAAACACGTCGCGTAGGAGTTGCCACGGCCCAGGGTGCGTGGGGCTTCCGTCGCCCGGCACTTGTCGAATCCGTCGGGCGGGGTCTCGGTCAGGGTCGGGGTGCGCCCGTCGCTGCTGCCGGCGAGGCCCACCACCGACGGCACGTCGAGCTGGCGGTTCGCCAGCTGGGTGACGGTGACATGGACGTAGAACGGGGTGCCGCCATGGGTCACCGACTCCGGCAGTTCCGATGCCGAGCCGGGCTCGATGCCGGTGACGGTGAACATGGCGAGCTGACCGGCGGGCCGGAACGCGTCTGCGGGGAGGTAGGCACTCGCGCCGAAGGCCAGGGTCGTGCCGGTGGGGGTGCGGTCGACCAGGCCCGCGGGTGCGACGACGTTCGCCGACACCGGCACCGACGTGCTGGGCCGCGCCGGGGCGTCGGTGCCCGCCGACTCCGACCCGGACGTGCAGGCGGCCAGGGTCGCGGCCGTGCCGACGATCGCGAGCGCGGAGGTGACAGCGGTTCTCAACGTGACCATGTCAATGATCGTATGCAGCGATCACCATGGAATGGCTACAAGTCCCCGCCGCGCCGCGACCGCGGCGCCGAGTTCACCGAGCCGGTGGCGATCCATCGCGACGTCGCGCCTCGGGCGACCGGGTGTCACGAGGGTGAGGGTGATGCGTCCCGCCGAGCGGCCCGACCACAGACGCACGACGGTCCGTGACGGCGTGTCGGTGGGTCGGGGCTCCACCGACCGCACCGCCATGCCGGTCGCGCGGTGCCCACCGAGCTCGTCGAACACCCCGCCCAGATCGCCCAACGGGGACACCAGGGCCTCGCGTCCGCCGGGATCGGGGACCATCGCATGCGCGATGCGGTCGCCGAGGAGCTGCAGCAGTTCGGCGGGCATCCCACCCGGTGGACCCAGGCCGGAACCGGACGCCCCGCCGCCCGCCGCGGCGTAGGCGGCGCGCAGCTTGCCGGCGCACACGGCCGCGTCGTCGGCGTCGTCGATCACCGTCTCCGCCATCATCAGCTCGCCGGTCTCGTCACCGCCCGCCATGGGGATCGCGACCTCGACCGGTCCGGGTCCGCGGACCTCGCGCACGAGGTCGGCGGCGAGAGCGGTCGCGACCGCGGTGGAGGTGGCGCCACTGTCGGCGACGAACCGATCCCAGTGCGCCGCATCGACATCGAGCACGGCGTGGACCTCACGCACGGGCGGTCCGGACGGGGCTGCGGCGGGCCGCGTTGGCGGTCGGGCCGCGGCCAACAGTTCTGTCCGGACCTGCGGATCGGTCACGGTTCGTGCGAGGCTGCGCACCACGCCGACGACGACGTGTACCCACAACAGCAGCGCGTCGATCACGTCGTCGCGCAGCCGCGGCGGTGTGGTCGGGGTGCGCACCGCGCTCGGATCGGATCCGGCGAGTGCCGCCCGGGCGACACCGATCAGGCCGAGCCCCTCGGTCACCACGTGCGAACAGCTGACCGTCACCGCCGACCCGCCGTCGGTGACCGGGCGCATCGCGATCTCCCACACCGGTCCGCGGTCGACGTCGAACCTCGCGGCGGCGCGGTCGTCGGCCCACGCCACCACGTCGTGCGGCGCAACCGGTTCGGGATCGACCCGCAACGGTGCGACGATCGCGTCGGCGACGAAACTGCGACGCGCGAACGGGACCCGCGACGTCGCCACCCGCCGCGTCAGGTCACTGGCGGCGAGCAGTCGGTGCAGGTCGGCGAGATCGTCGGGCGCGATGGGTTCGGCGAAACGCCACACACCCTGCATGACGACCTCCGCGCCGCGGCCGTGGTTGCCGCGGTAGAAGATGTCGTCGAGGACCGACAACCGTGCCGCCGCCGCGCGATCGACGAAGCGCGGCCGACGGGTGCCGGAGGTGCGCTCAGACGTCGCGTCCACGCTCTCCTCGGTACCACCGGATGAGGGCATCGGTGGACGAATCGTCCTGCGCGGCCGGGGCCGCCGGGTCGATGAGGACCTCGAGGAGCTCCTTGGCCTGGGTCTTGCCCAACTCGACACCCCACTGGTCGAAGGAGTTGATGCCCCAGATCGCGCCCTCGACGAACACCTGGTGCTCGTAGAGCGCGATGAGCTGCCCGATCACCGACGGCGTGAGCTTTGGCGCCAGGATCGACGTCGACGGACGGTTGCCCGGCATCACCTTGTGCGCCACCACGTGCGAGTCGACACCCTCGGCGGCGATCTCGTCAGCGGTCTTGCCGAACGCGAGCACCTTGGTCTGGGCGAAGAAGTTGCTCATCAACAGGTCGTGCATCGACCCCGAACCGTCGGCGTCGACGGGGAGATCGTCTGTCGGCGAGGCGAACCCGATGAAATCGGCGGGGACCATCCGGGTGCCCTGGTGCAGCAGCTGGTAGAAGGCGTGCTGACCGTTGGTGCCGGGCTCACCCCAGAAGATCTCGCCGGTGTCGACGGTGACGTGATGGCCGTGGGCGTCCACGGACTTGCCGTTCGACTCCATCGTGAGCTGCTGCAGGTACGCCGCGAAGCGGGCCATGTCGTTGGAGTAGGGGAGCACCACACGCGACTGCGCGTCCCAGAAGTTGTTGTACCAGAGGCCGATCAGGCCGAGGATGACCGGCGCGTTCTGGTGCAGCGGCGCCGAGCGGAAGTGCTTGTCGACGACGTTGAAGCCGTGCAGGAAGTCGGCGAACGCCTCCTTGCCCACCGCCGCCATCACCGACAGCCCGATCGCGGAGTCGACCGAGTAGCGGCCGCCGACCCAGTCCCAGAACCCGAACATGTTGTCGGTGTCGATGCCGAAGTCGGCGACCTTCTCGGCGTTGGTGCTCACGGCGACGAAGTGCTTGGCGACGGCGCCGTCGTCAGGTCCCACGCCCAGCTTCTCCAGCAGCCAGGTGCGGGCTGCGGTCGCGTTGGTGAGGGTCTCCAGTGTCGAGAAGGTCTTCGACGCGATGACGAAGAGGGTGGTCTCGGCATCGAGATCGGCCAGGGTGCCGACGAGGTCGGCGGGGTCGACGTTCGACACGAATCGACAGCTGATGCCGGCGTCGACGTAGTGCCGCAGGGCCTGATAGACCATCGCTGGGCCGAGATCGGACCCGCCGATGCCGATGTTCACCACGGTCTCGATGCGCTTGCCGGTGTGACCGGTCCACTCGCCGCTGCGCAGTGCGTCGGTGAAGGTTCCCATCGCCTCGAGCACCTCGTGCACGTCGGCGACGACGTCCTGACCGTCGACCTTCAGCGTCGCGCCCTGCGGCAGACGCAGCGCCGTGTGCAGCACCGCGCGGTCCTCGGAGGTGTTGATGTGTTCGCCCCAGAACATGGCGTCGCGCTTGCCCTCGAGATCGACCTCGCGCGCCAGCGACACCAGCAGATCGAGCGTCTCGCGCAGCACGCGGTGCTTCGAGTAGTCGATGTGCAGGTCGCCGACGTCGATGACGAGTTCGCGGCCCCGCTTGGGGTCGACGGCGAAGACCTCGCGCAGGTGCATGGCGTAGACGTGCGGCTGGTGGGCCGACAGTTCCTGCCAGGCGTGGGTACCGGTGATGTCGTGATCGTGTTCGGTGGTGTCGCTCGTCATGGTGGACCTCTCGGTTCTGGCGTCGCGCGGGCTCGTGACCCTCTCCGCGATGAGCCTAGTGGCGCCGTCGCGCCCCGTTCACGGTGGACGCGCACGCCGTCGGTGGCGACGGCTCCCTAAGGTGTAGGCCATGACGGGGTTCGCGGACCGGGCGCAGGCGGCACCCTGCTGCTCGCCGGCCGCCGACACCTCGACGGCGGTCCCGGGCGCGGTGCCCGTCACGACGACGGGCACCCACCGGGTGGCGCAGCGGCCGCTGGCCGGGGGACGTTTCGACATGGGTGACCCGTACGCCGAGGGTGTCGCGACCGACGGCGAGACGCCGTGCCACCCCGTGATCGTCGCCGCGTTCGCGATGGACGAGACCACGGTCCTCACCAGTGATTTCGCGGCGTTCGTCGACGACACCGGATACCGCACGACCGCCGAGAGGGCGGGGTCGTCGGCGGTGTTCCACGCGCTGGTCGATCCCGCGTCGGTCGACGTCCTCGGTGCCGCACCCACCGCGCCGTGGTGGTGGGAGGTGCGCGGCGCGGACTGGCGACACCCCTTCGGACCGGGCCCCGACCGTCGCGCCGACCTCGCCGACCACCCGGTGGTGCACGTGTCGCACGACGATGCGCTCGCCTACTGCCGGTGGGCGTCGCGGGCCCTGCCCACCGAGGCGCAGTGGGAGTACGCGGCGCGCGGCGGACTCGAGGGGACCCGCTTCGGGTGGGGTGACGACCGCACGACACCGTCGGGCGCCGAGTTGTGTCACACCTACGACCCCGGGAGGTGGGGATCGGCGTTCCCGGCGCACCCGGGGTCGCGGATCGGGATGGCGCCGACGCTGCCCGGCGATGCCCTGCCGCCCAACGGCTTCGGGCTGCGCCAGATGTCGGGCAACGTGTGGGAGTGGTGCTCCGACCGCTTCGACCCGCGGTGGTATCGACGCAGTCCGACCGCCGACCCGGCCGGTCCGGACCGCGGAGCGACCCGCGTGCTGCGCGGGGGATCGTATCTGTGCGACGACTCGTACTGCCGGCGCTACCGCGTCGCGGCGCGCTCGCACACCACCCCCGCGTCGTCGGCGGGCAACATCGGTTTCCGTACCGTCTCCCGGCCCTGACCGAACCGTTCGGGCCGGGAGGCCCTAATCCCTCGTGCGCAGTTCGCGCTGCTCGCCGAGGGGGCGGCGGGACGGAAGAGAGCGGTTGTCCTGTCGGGCGGCCTCGGTGTCGAGCTGGGCGTGATGACGTCGCATGAACTCCGCCGCGATCGCGGTTCCGGTCGCCTCGTCGAGCAGTTCGTCGCCGGTGTCGGTCCGCCAGGCGCGCAGGCGCTCGGCGAGGTCGTCGCGGATGTCGGCGTGCGCGGGATCCTCGGCGAGGTTGACCCGTTCGAGGGGATCGACGCGGAGGTCGTACAACTCGCGCTCGGGACGCGGGAGGTCCTGCGACCCGTCGAGCGCCAGCGCCGACGGGCTGTCGAGGATGTCCAGCGGCAGGCTCAGCGCGGGGCGTCGCGCGTAGTTCTCGATGTACCGGTGCGTGGAGGTGCGCACGGCCCGGATCGGGTCGAAGCTGTCGTGGAAGGTCTTCTCCGTGAACACCTCCGAGCGCACCGCGTCCGCCGTCTCCGGGGTGGCGCCGAACATCTCGTCGGCGTGGGAGAAGCCCTCCATGTCCTCGGGCACGTCGAGCCCGAGCGCGTGGAGGATCGTCGGCGACAGGTCGACGCCGCTGAACAGGTCGTCGTACCGGTGTGCGGGGACAATCCGTGACGTCGGCGGACGGATGATGCAGGCGACGCCCGTTCCCGCCTCGTAGAGGGTCGATTTGGCGCGGGGGAACGCGATGCCGTGATCGGTGATGAACACGATCCACGTGCACTCGTCGAGGCCGAGGTCGGTGACCGTCTGCAGCAACCGTCCTACGGCCGCATCGGCTTTCGTCACCGACGCCTGCAGGCCTGCGATGTCCTCGCGCACCGGTCGCGCGTCGGGCAGGAACGGCGGCACCGTGACGCCGGCAAGATCGGCGGGCGGGTACTCGTCGGCGGGGTAGGGGCGGTGGGTCTCGAAGAACCCCGCCGTCAGCAGGAACGGACCGTCGGCGCCGTGGTCGGCCAGCCATTCCTGGCTGCGTGCGACGACGTGATCGCAGCGGGAGTCCGAGACGTCCCAGTCGTCGAAACCGATCCGCGCCGGGTCGGAGCTCTCGTGCTGCATGCCGAACAGCTGCGTCGTCCATCCCGCACGCGACAAGATCGCCGGGAGCGTCGCCACGTCGTCGTGGTACTCGAAACCGTGGTGGGCCAGCCCGATCAGTCCGGTCGAGTGCGGGTACCGACCCGTGAACAGCGCACCGCGGGCGGGGGAGCACAGCGGGGCGGCGGCGTGGGCGTCGGTGAGCAGGACACCGTCGGCGGCGAGTGCGTCGAGATGAGGGCTCACCACCCCGGCGGCGCCGTAGCAGGCGAGATGGCGTCCGAGATCGTGCCAGTGGACGAACAGGACGCTGTCGCGGGTCCCGGTCACCGTCCCAGCGGTCCGCGGCCGAGACGCAGCAGCATCATCGCGAGGGTGTGACCCTCCTGGCCGAGTTCGGAGAAGCGCTGCAGGACCTTCATCTCGCGGCTGTGCACCAGGCGCGGTCCGCCCGACGCCATGCGGGTGCGTCCCACCTTCTTCGAGATGGCGGTCCGGCGTTTGATGGCGCCGAGGATGATCGCGTCGAGACGGTCGATCTCGAGGCGCAGTTCGTCGATCTCGTCGGGGAGGTCGTCGACGTCGGACGAGAGTCCGTAGCTGCTCAGGTCGATCGGCGAGCCAGCCGCATCGTCGGAGGCGTTCATCGGACCGATCTTGCCACGTGTGTCGTGCGATCCCGGGGCGGGCGACTGGTACCAATGAGCGGTGGCACACCCGACCAGCACGACCTCGGCGGTGTCGGTCGACGTGCGCGCCCACCGGTCACCGGCCCATGCGGGTCGTGGTGTGGTGATCGCCCTCGGATTGCTGCTGCTCATCCACGTGGTGGTGCGCGCCTACGTGCTCGTACGGGGCAACTTCTACTGGGACGACCTGATCCTGACCTCGCGCGCGGGCACCCACGGGTTCCTCGCGCCGTCGCTGCTCTTCGACGACCACGACGGCCACCTGATGCCGGCGGCGATGGCGGTGATCGACCTCGTCACCGCCGTGGCCCCGTTGAGCTGGCCGGTGGCCGCGGCGACCCTGCTCGTCGGGCAGCTCGTGGCGTCGGCGTCGGTGGCGCGGATGATCGTCGTCATCGCCGGCCGTCGACCGGCCGCGCTGGTCGCCTTCGCCTTCTATCTCCTGACGCCGATGGTCGTGCCGTCGTTCGCATGGTGGGCGTCGGGGCTCAACAACCTGCCGTTGCAGGCGGCGATGGCGTGGGTCGTCGCCGACGCCGTCCTGCTGACCCGCGACCGCGCCGGCGCCGCGCCGCGAGGCCCTCGGTCCCCGATCATCGAGAATCGGACGATCGTGATCCGCTCCGCGGTGGTGTTCGCCGTCGGTCTGGCGTTCTTCGAGAAGTCGGCGCTGATCGCGCCGGTCGCGTTCGCGGTCGCCCTGCTCGGAGTGCGGCTGTCGCAGCTCGGGCGCGACCCGGGGGAACCGACCCGCGCGCTGCCGGTGGTGTGGCGGCGGGCCCGTGGGCTGTGGATCGCACTGTCGGCGGTGGCCGCGGTGTGGGCGGTGGTCTTCGTCGTGGTCGCACGGCCGACGGCCGGTGACCACTCGATCCGGCAGACCGCCGCACTGGTGTGGCGTTCGGTGAGCGAGGGGATCGTCCCGGCCGTCGCGGGCGGGCCGTGGACATGGGATCGCTGGATACCCAGCCCGCCGTTCGGCACTCCCGGCGTCGGCCTGCAGATCGTCGGTTGGCTCGTCGTCGCCGGGGCGGTGGTCGCGGCGATCCGCGCTCGACGCGGCGCGGTGGCGATCGTGGTGTGCACCGTCGGCTACATCGTGGTGGCGCAGGCGCTGGTCAGCTGGAACCGCAGCAGCACCACCACCGCGCTGGAGCTGTCGCAGACGTTGCGCTACCTCCCCGACACCGCCGTCGTGCTCGTCGCGGCGGCCGCGCTGATCATCGCCGCGCCATCGCGGTCGGGTGGACACCCGGGTCGCGGCCCACGACTGGTCGGGGCGGCGGTGGTCGCGTTCTCGGCCATCGGCTCGGTGGTCTCGACGCTGACCTTCGCCGGATCGTGGGCCCACGACCCCACCGGCGACTACGTCACCACCGCGCGCGCATCGCTGGCCGCCTCGGCAGACACCCCGATGTTCTCCCAACCCGTCCCGCTCGAGGTGCTGACCCCGGTCGCCTACCCGGACAACCTCGTGGAGAACGTCTTCTCCGGGCTGTCGAAGCGGCCCGAGTTCGGTGACTGGACCGGCGATCTGCGCGTGCTGAGCCCGAAGGGCACCGTCACCGCGGGTTCGGTGACCCGGGCGCGCGGATTCGCCGCCGGCGCGGGTGCCTGCGACCGCCCCGAGGTCACCGGCCCGACGGCGATCGATCTGGACGGGCCGCTCATCCGATGGCGGTGGACCGTGCAGTTCGCCTACTGCGCGAACGCCGCCGGACAGGTCGAGGTGCGGATCGGGGACAGCAGCCCGGTGATAGCGCCGGTCGAGGCGGGCCTGCACGGACTGTGGGTGCAGGCCTCGGGCACCGGTACGACCGTCTCGATCCGTCCCCGCACGCCCGGGCTGGCGCTACACCTCGCCGCCGGCGTGGTCGGCGAGGTCTACGACCCCGCGTTGATCCGCTGACGCTCGCGGACGGACCACTAGAACACCTGTGCGCATGGCGCGGGCGTCCTGTCCGACCGCGCGAGTAGGATCGTTCCCTGATGACACGCGCACCACAGCCCTCTCTTCCCGGCCTCACCAGGGGCGATCCCGTGGTCTCCGGCATGTCCGGCGACGCCCTCACCGATCGCGCCCGCGAACTCCTCGACGGCCTGAACCCGCAGCAACGCGCCGCCGTGATGCACACCGGCGGCCCCCTGCTGATCGTCGCGGGCGCCGGATCGGGCAAGACCTCGGTGCTCACCCGACGCATCGCCTACCTGCTCGCCCAGCGCGACGTCTCGCCCGGCGAGGTCCTCGCCATCACGTTCACCAACAAGGCCGCCGCCGAGATGCGGGAGCGGGTGATCGAACTCGTCGGTCCCCGCGCGAACCGCATGTGGGTCTCGACGTTCCACTCGACCTGTGTGCGGATCCTGCGCGCGCAGGCCGCGCTCATCGAGAGCCGCAACTCGAACTTCTCCATCTACGACGCCGACGATTCCAAGCGACTGCTGGCGATGATCGTGCGCGACCTCGACCTCGACCCGAAGAAGTTCAGCCCGCGCGGCTCGGGCATCCACATCTCGAACCTGAAGAACGAGCTCATCAGCCCCGAGTCGGCGACCGCCACCGCCGCCGAGGCCGACGACGACACCGCCACCACCCTCGCCGACATCTACACGCGGTACCAGGCACGTCTGCGGGCGGCGAACGCCTTCGACTTCGACGATCTCATCGGCGAAACCGTTGCGCTGCTGCAGAATCACCCCGAGGTCGCCGAGTACTACCGACGTCGCTTCCGGCACGTGCTGGTCGACGAGTACCAGGACACCAACCACGCCCAATACGTCCTGGTGCGTGAGCTGGTGGGCACCGGCGAAGGTGCGGTCAGCCCGTCGGAACTGTGCGTGGTCGGTGACGCCGACCAGTCGATCTACGCGTTCCGCGGCGCGACGATCCGCAACATCGAGGAGTTCGAGCGCGACTTCCCCGACACCGAGACCGTGCTGCTGGAACAGAACTACCGCTCCACGCAGACGATCCTGTCGGCGGCCAACGCGGTGATCGCACGCAACCCCAACCGGCGCGAGAAGAAGCTGTGGACCGACGCCGGCGAGGGTGAGCTGATCGCCGGTTACGTCGCCGACAACGAGCACGACGAGGCGTCGTTCATCGCCCGCGAGATCGACTCGCTGTGCGACAGTGGCGAGTTCACGTACTCCGACGTCGCGGTGTTCTACCGGACGAACACCGGTTCGCGATCGCTGGAGGACATCTTCATCCGCCTCGGCATCGCATACAAGGTCGTCGGCGGCGTCCGGTTCTACGAACGCAAGGAGGTCCGCGACATCGTCGCGTACCTGCGCGTGGTGGCCAACCCCGACGACACCGTGAGCCTGCGACGCATCGTCAACACCCCCAAGCGCGCCATCGGTGACCGTGCCCAGGCATGTGTCGCGGTGTACTCCGAGAACGCAGGCGTCAGCTTCTACCAGGCGCTGATCGACGCCGCCGCGGGCAACGTGCCGCTGCTCAACAGCCGTGCCGTCAAACAGATCTCGGGCTTCGTCGACCTCATCGAGGGGTTGCGCAACGACTTCCTGGCGGTGTTCGGCGAGTCCGACACCCCCGACGCCGACACCACCACCATCGACGCCGGCTCGGAGAGCGCCGACATCGGTGAACTCGTCGAGGCCATCGCCCACCGTTCGGGGTACCGGGACGAGCTGGAGGGTTCGAGCGACCCACAGGACGGCGCGCGCCTCGACAACGTCAACGAGTTGATCTCCGTCGCACGGGAGTTCAGCGCCGACGCCGCCGCGCTCGATCCCGCCGACCGCCCCGACCCGGAGGAGGGCCTTCCCGAGCCCGGTTCGCTCGCCGCGTTCCTCGAGCGTGTGTCGCTGGTCGCCGACGCCGATCAGGTGCCCGACAGCGCCGCGGGGATGGTGACGATGATGACGCTGCACACCGCGAAGGGGCTGGAGTTCCCGGTCGTGTTCGTCACCGGGTGGGAGGACGGGCAGTTCCCGCACATGCGCGCCCTGGGCGACCCCGCCGAGCTCAGCGAGGAGCGACGACTCGCCTACGTCGGCATCACGCGTGCCCGCAAGCGGCTCTACGTCACGAGGTCGATGGTGCGTTCGGCGTGGGGACAGCCCGTGTCGAACCCGGAATCGCGTTTCCTGCAGGAGATCCCGCAGCATCTCATCGATTGGCGCCGCACCGAGCCCCGACGCCGTGAGCGGTCGTTCGGCAGTTCCGGCGGCTTCTTCGGCTCCGACTCGTTCCGCTCCGGCGGCAACGGCAACGGGGGTGGCGAGCGCAGTTCGGCCCGTGGTCGCAGCTCGTATTCGGCCAGTCCCACGCGGGGACGCAACAACCAGGTGTCGGTCGCGGTCGGCGACCGCGTGAACCATGCCAAGTACGGCATGGGCAAGGTGGTCGCGAAAGAGGGATCGGGGGCCACCGAGCGGGTGACCTTCGACTTCGGCAGCAGCGGCCGGATCACGCTGATGTCACTGGGCGGTCTGCCCGTGGACAAGCTCTAGCCGGGACCCGTCGAGCGGGCGGGTCGGCCTAGCCGGTGTAGTTGGAGAGCGGCACCCCGTGCTCGGGGAACCACGGCATCGGGTCGACCTTCATGCCGTTGACCCAGCGCTCGACGTGCACGTGCGGTCCGGTGGAGAACCCCTCGTTGCCGACGCGTGCGATCACCTGTCCGGCCATCACCTTCTCGCCCTTGGTGACGAGGACGCCGCTCGACGCCATGTGGCCGTACATGAAGATGCTGCCGTCGGACGCCTTCACCTGGATCCAGTTGCCGAAGCCCGACGCCGGTCCGGCCTCCACCACGACACCGTCGGTGGCGGAGTGGATCGGGGTGCCCAGCGGGGCGGCGAAATCGATGCCGCCGTGGAAGGCGCCCCAGCGGTAGGCGAAGCCCGAGGTGAACTGGTAGAGGCCCATGTCGACCGGCGAGGCGTAGAGCGGGGTGCGTGACGCGGCGTCGGCGGCCTTGGCGTCGCGGGCCATCTTGTCGCCGGTGGCGAGCTGGTCGGTGAAGTCGTGGAGATCGGTGGGCGCGGCACCGGGTGCGACGGCGGCGTCGCCGGTGACCGACGGGTCGAGCGGGGTGACCGCGGCGGCCCGGTTCACCGAGCCCGACGCGGGCTCGGCCTTCTGCGGGGCCTCGGTCGTCGAGCCGGTGTCGATCTGTCCGCTCACGGCGACCACGGCCGCCCCGGCGGCGACGGCGAGGAGCGCGGCACGACCCCTGAGGGCGGTGGGCGGCGCCGAGATGCGGTGCTTGCCACCCGAGCGCGGGGCGCGGGTCTGCGGGAGGCGCCGGAATGAGCGGTCGTCGTCGGCGGGGTCGAAGTCGTCCGGTCGTGCGCCGGTGACCGAGAACGGATGGTGATGAGCCGTCTCGTCGAACTCGATCTCGGCGATCAGGATGTCCTGGGTGACCTCCGCGGGCAGCGGCCGCCGGCGCGGGGTGTCGCGCACAGGACGGTCGGTGACATCAGACGAGCGGACGTCTGCGTAGGCCTCGTCGGTGCGGCGGTTCGACGTCGCGGTGTACGGATGGGCGTCGGCTCGAGACGGGTCGGCGAACTCGGCGTCGAGGTCATCCCAATCGATCGGGATGATCGAGGTGATCTCCTCAGGTCGCATCCGTACTGCCAAGACTGCACCTTCCGATTCGACACACGACACCGCCGAGCTGACCCGATGGTGTGCGTGAGCTGCGCCTTTCGGCGACGACCCCCGGTTGAGTTCCGTTGGCGTTCCCCTGGGGGAGATGTGGTCGTGACCACGCGCCTTGGAGACGGTAACGAAATGATTGCAGCGTGTGCAACCGCGCGCGAACAGTTCGTCATCGATGTGAGCTGCATCACAAGAAGCGCTGGTCAGCGGGGATTGGGAGATAACGGACCCGAACGATCGCTCGTGCGGCACCTCTCCTACGCTGGGCACGTGATCTGGGGCACATGCGTCGGGACTGTCCCCGAGGCGTTCAGACGGCGGCGATACAGTCCGTTGGGGCTCGCGACCGCAGACGATCCTCGCGGGAGAACAACTATCAGGAGCGGGCAAACACTAGAGATGGTGAGCTGAATGGATCTGTTCGAATACCAGGCGAAGGAACTCTTCGCCAAGCACGAAGTCCCCACATCGGCCGGACGTGTTACCGACACGGTGGCCGGGGCGACGCAGATCGCCGAGGAGATCGGCAAGCCCGTCATGGTCAAGGCTCAGGTCAAGGTCGGCGGCCGCGGCAAGGCAGGCGGAGTGAAGTACTCCAAGGACGCAGCGGAGGCCACCGCCAACGCCGAGGCGATCCTGGGACTCGACATCAAGGGCCACGTCGTCAAGAAGCTCCTCGTGGCCGAGGCGAGTGACATCGCGGAGGAGTACTACATCTCCTTCCTGCTCGACCGCACCAACCGCACCTACCTCGCGATGTGCTCGGTGGAGGGTGGTGTCGAGATCGAGGTGACCGCCGAGGAGAACCCCGACGCACTCGCCCGCATCCCCGTCGACGCCGTGAAGGGTGTCGACCTGGCTTTCGCACGTGAGATCGCCGAGGCCGGCAAGCTGCCCGCCGAGGTCCTCGACGCCGCGGCCAACACCATCCAGAAGCTCTGGGAGGTGTTCATCAAGGAGGACGCGCTCCTTGTCGAGGTGAACCCGCTGGTTCGCACCCCCGACGACCAGATCCTGGCGCTCGACGGCAAGGTCACCCTCGACGCGAACGCCGACTTCCGCCAGGAAGGTCACGCCGAGTTCGAGGACAAGGACGCGACCGATCCCCTGGAGCAGAAGGCCAAGGAGAACGACCTCAACTACGTCAAGCTCGACGGACAGGTCGGCATCATCGGCAACGGCGCGGGTCTGGTCATGTCGACCCTCGACGTCGTCGCGTACGCCGGTGAGGCCCACGGCGGCGTGAAGCCCGCCAACTTCCTCGACATCGGTGGCGGTGCCTCGGCCGAGGTCATGGCCGCCGGTCTCGACGTCATCCTCGGCGACGATCAGGTCAAGAGCGTCTTCGTCAACGTCTTCGGTGGCATCACCGCGTGCGACGCGGTCGCCAACGGCATCGTCGGCGCGCTGAAGAAGCTGGGCGACGACGCGAACAAGCCCCTCGTCGTCCGTCTCGACGGCAACAAGGTCGACGAAGGCCGTGCGATCCTCGCCGACGCCAACCACCCGCTGGTGACGCTCGCCGAGACCATGGACAGCGGCGCCGACAAGGCCGCCGAACTGGCGAGCAAGTAAAGGACTGCTGACTCATGTCTATTTTCCTCAACAAGGACTCCAAGGTCATCGTCCAGGGCATCACCGGCGGCGAGGGCACCAAGCACACCGCCCTGATGCTCAAGGCCGGGACCCGGGTCGTCGGCGGTGTCAACGCGCGCAAGGCCGGGACCACCGTGTCGCATGACGTTGGCGTGGAGCTGCCGGTGTTCGGCACGGTCGCCGAGGCGATCACCGAGACCGGCGCCGATGTCTCCATCGCGTTCGTGCCCCCGAAGTTCGCCAAGGACGCCATCATCGAGGCGATCGACGCGGAGATCCCGCTGCTGGTCGTCATCACCGAGGGAATCCCGGTGCAGGACAGCGCATATGCCTGGGCCTACAACAAGTCCAAGGGCGAGAAGACCCGGATCATCGGGCCGAACTGTCCCGGCATCATCACCCCCGGCGAGTCGCTGGTGGGCATCACGCCCGCCAACATCGCGGGCAAGGGCGAGATCGGTCTGGTGTCGAAGTCGGGCACGCTGACCTACCAGATGATGTACGAGCTGCGCGACATCGGTTTCTCGACCGCCATCGGCATCGGCGGTGACCCGGTCATCGGCACCACCCACATCGACGCCATCGCGGCGTTCGAGGCCGATCCCGAGACCAAGGTGATCGTGATGATCGGTGAGATCGGTGGCGACGCCGAAGAGCGGGCCGCCGATTACATCAAGGCCAACGTCACCAAGCCGGTCGTCGGGTACGTCGCGGGATTCACCGCGCCCGAGGGCAAGACGATGGGCCACGCCGGCGCCATCGTGTCCGGCAGCTCGGGCACCGCCCAGGCGAAGAAGGACGCACTCGAGGCCGCCGGGGTCAAGGTCGGCAAGACGCCGTCCGAGACCGCCGACCTCGCACGCGAGATCTACAAGGGCCTGTAGTCACAGCAGCTCTCGATTCAGCCCCGACCGGTGTTCCGGTCGGGGCTGAATTGTGTTCTGGCCAGTCCCTCAGCGTGCGGCGAGGATCTGCTCGCGCAGGATGTCGGCGTGGCCGCAGTGGTGGGCGAGTTCGCGGAGGACGTGCATGTAGGACGCCCACAGCGGGTGCGGTCTGCGGCCACGGACCTCGGTGTCGAGGTCGAGGGCGGCGGCCACCTGCCGCGAGTGTTCGCACGCGACACGGTGTTCGGCCTGTATCGAGGCGATGGTGTCGTCGGGTGTGAGCAGGAACGAGTCCTCCGAGGACTCGGGTATCCCGATCTCCGATCGCGACCGACCGCTGATGTCCTGGTCGAACCAAACCTTCTCGACGAACGTGGCGTGCTTGAGGAGCCCGAGCAGGGTGGTGGCCGACGGGACCAGCGAGCGTCTGGCCTCGTCCTCGCTGAGGCCGTCGAGGCTGTCGTGCAGGATCGCGCGATGTTGATCGATGAGCTGGTCGACGTAGGGTCGAAAACCATCCGAGGTGGGCGTCGTCATCGTCCCAGCATCACCGACAGTCCGGTCGGCCGCAACGAGGTCGCGTCGGCGGCTCCAACCTCCGCCTGGTTTTCGATCGTGCGGAGCGAAAGCCCCACCCGCATCGTCGCGGCTGGTCAGATCCGTGTTCCGCTGTAGGACAACGTATCTGTGGTCAGGTGCGTGTCCGGTTCGTGTCTACCATGTCGACGCGCCGCGATCATCGGCGCGCACGTGAGCCGGCGATCCCGGCGTGGAGAAGGACAGGGCAGTGCATCAGAGAAGAGTGGGTTGGAAGAAGCTGGCGGTCGCGTTCGTCGCGGCGGTCTCGGTGATGGGGAGTGCGGCCGCATGCGGGTCCGACTCGGACTCCGACACCGTGAAGATCGGCGTCGCCGACGCCGCGGAGAGCTAATGGACCGTCTTCACCAAGAAGGCCGCCGACGAGGGCATCACCGTCGATCTCGTGAACTTCACCGACTACAACCAGCCCAATCCCGCACTGGCCGAGGGCGAGCTGCAGCTCAACGAGTTCCAGCACATGCTCTACCTGGCGACCTACAACCAGAAGAACGACCAGAAGCTGGTCCCCATCGGCGCCACCGCGGTCTACCCGCTGCCGCTGTACTCGACGAAGCACACCTCGGTCAGTCAGATCCCGCAGGGCGGTTCGGTGGTCATCCCCAACGATCCCACCAACCAAGCGCGTGGGCTCCTCGTCCTTCAGCAGGCCGGTCTGATCTCGCTCCGCAACGGCGGCAACGGATTCTCGACGATCGCCGACATCGATCAAGCGAAGTCGAAGGTCACGGTCAAGGCGATCGACGCGGGACAGACCGCGCAGAGCCTCGACTCCGTCGACGGCGCGATCGTCAACAACAACTACGCCACGTCGGCAAAATTGGGCGAGGACAGGATCATCGCCAAAGACGATCCGAACAGCGACATCGCGAAGCCCTACATCAACGTCTTCGTCGCCCGTGAGAAGGACAAGGACAACGCGACCTACAAGAAGCTCGTATCGATCTACCACGACCCCGACGTCGAGGCAGCCGTCAAGAAGTCGTTGGGCGACAACGGTGTCCTGAAGAACTACGATCCCGCCGAGCTCCACCAGCTGACCGTCGACCTGCAGAAGCAGGTCGCGAACAACGGTGGCTGAGCCCGCGGTCACCGACCGTCCCGCGATCTCGTTTCGTGGGGCCACGAGGCGATTCGGTGCGCCGCGTCGCACGGGTCGGTCGAAGCCTGCTGTCGCCGCCGCGGTCGACGGTGTCGATCTCGACATCGCGGCCGGCACCATCACCGGTGTGATCGGGTACTCCGGCGCGGGCAAGAGCACACTCGTGCGCCTCATCAACGGGCTCGAGCGTCCCGACGAGGGACAGGTCATCGTCGACGGTGAGGACATCAGCACCGCGGGCGAGCACGAGCTGCGCCGCGTACGCCGTGAGATCGGCATGGTGTTCCAGCAGTTCAACCTGTTCTCGTCGCGGACCGTGGCACGCAACGTCGAGTTCCCGCTGCGCATAGCAGGTGTCGCCAAGGAGGAGCGTGCGGCGCGGGTGACCGAGCTCCTCGAGTTCGTGGGTATCGCGGACAAGGCGACGCAGTACCCGCGTGCGCTCTCCGGCGGACAGAAGCAGCGCGTCGGGATCGCCCGTGCCTTGGCCACGTCGCCGAAGATCCTGCTGGCCGACGAGGCCACGAGCGCACTGGATCCCGACACCACGTCGGAGATCCTTGCGTTGCTGCGCCGCGTCAACCGCGAGCTGGGCACGACCATCGTCGTCATCACCCACGAGATGGACGTCATCCGCGAGATCTGTGATCGCGTGGCCGTTCTCGACGGTGGGCGACTCATCGAACAGGGTGACGTCTACGACGTCTTCGCCCGCCCGCGGTCGGCGATTACGCGGCGACTCGTCCGTGGCGCCGTCGGCGACGTGCCGTCCGACGAGACGCTCGCGCGGCTGCGGACGCGGCACGAGGGTCGGTTCGTCACGGTCGCCATCCGGGAGACCGAGATCGACGCCGACACCGGTGCGAACACCATCGACGTCGCCGACCACTTCGCTCGCGCCGGGGTCAAGGCGTCGATCGTCTATGGAGGCATCGTGGAGCTGTCGCAGCGTCCCTTCGGTGCGTTCACGGTCGCTCTGCAGGGATCCGACGAGCAGATCGACACCGCCGTGGCCGGTCTACGCGCGGTCACCGACGTCATCGAGCACGAGAAGGTCGGTGCCTGAGGATGTTTCTCGGCGACATCATCACCCCGCAGTTGCGTCCGCTGCTCTGGGACGCGCTGCTCGAGACCTTCGCGCTGGTCGGGTTCACCCTGGTGATCGGCGGCGTGCTGGGCCTGGGCCTCGGCGCCCTGCTCTACGCGACGCGCCCGACCAACCTGCTCGCGAACCCCGTGGTCTACACCGTGCTCAACGTCGCGGTGAACATCGTGCGGCCCATCCCGTTCATCATCTTCATCACCGCGATGGCGCCGGTGACCCGTGAGGTCGTGGGCACCCGGATCGGGACGGAGGCGGCGATCTTCCCCATGACGGTGATGGCGGCGTTCGTGATCGGGCGTGTGGTCGAACAGAATCTCGTGGCCGTGGACCCCGGTGTGGTCGAGGCCTCCCGCGCCATGGGGGCAAGCCGACTGCGCACGCTCGCAACGGTTGTCGTCCCCGAGGGACTCGCGCCACTGATCCTTGGGTACACGTTCGTGTTCGTCGCGATCGTCGACATGTCGGCCATGGCCGGCTATGTCGGTGGCGGTGGCCTCGGCGACTTCGCCCAGCAGTACGGCTACCAGCAGTTCGACGCGAAGCTGACCGTGGTCGTCATCGTCATCCTCGTCGTGCTGGTGCAGCTCGGTCAGTGGCTGGGCAACACCCTCGCCCGGCGGGCGCTGCGGCGCTGAACGAACCGACATCGTCCGTCCTGAGGCCCACCGTGGGCGATGTGTCCACGGTGGGACCCCAGGCGGACGATGTCTGTCGACGTCAGCCGGCTACCGCGGCGCCTCGTGCTTCGGGTGGCGGATCGCCTCTCGCATCTCGTACTCGCGCTCCTCGTCGGCGAAGCCGCCACCGAGGTTGTTGCCGTTGAGCATCGGGTCACCGCGGAACTGCGTCTCCATGTCGTCGACGGAGTAGTGACCCCCCTCCGAGGTGTCGGGATCGTCGGTCAACCGGTCCTTCTCGTTCGGGCTCTCCTCGATCGGGTTGGCGTCGGAGTCGAGACCGTGCGCGGTGAGGATCCGCTCGCGGTCGGCCATCCCCTTGCGCATCATGGCGCCCTGCGCGGCGGCCATCATGGTCGTCTTGCCCGCGAGGATCCGATCGAACTCCTTGCTCTCACGCCAGCGCTTGCCGACGATCATCGTGACGATGCCGAGCAGTGCGTACCCGCCCATCAGGAGGAACGGCTGCCAGTACGGTTCGCCGACGCCGTACAGGACGCGCTTGATCATCTCGGTGATGCCGTGGCCGACGACCAGCGGATTCAGGTCGCCGAAGATCCGCGGCACCATCCACGTCGGGTAGGCCGCGCCGGAGGACGGGATCGAGAGGAACACGAACATCAGCAATGCGACGGCCGTGATGAACCGTCCGAAGAAGTACGACAGACCGTTGACCGCGAGGCCGACCGCGAGGATCCACAGGAACGAGATGCCGATCATCTGCGGCAGGTGGCCCTCGTAGACACCGATGACCGGGCCCGCGAGGAGGTTGGTGATCAGCGCGGCGACCGCGGCGCCGCCGGCCAGGATGCTGACGCGGGTGAGGTGGCTCAGCGGTGCGCCCATCATGCCGATGAACATCGCGACCATGTAGCCGCCGATGCACCACGACAGCATCAGGTACATCGCCCCGAGACCGTAGGAGTCACCCTTGGGCAGCGGTGCGATGTCGTTCACCTGGGGTGCCACCCCGTTCTGCGCGAAGGTCTGGGTGAAGGTGGACTTCATCAGCTGCGCGGCCTGGAACTGGTGTGCGCTGGCGATGGTGACGACCGGCTTGCCGCCCGCCTGCGACGGCAGGGCGAGCGACGCGGCGGCGCTGCCGTCCCGCACGGCCTCGGTGGCTTCGTCGGCGGTCTGGTAGAGCCGGAAATCGAACATGCCGGGCTGCGCCTTCGAGAACTGATCGGTGAAGGTCGAGGCGGCGGGGGAGTTCACCACGGCCACCGGGGCGTCGTGGATCTGCGGCGAGTGGAACGCCCACAGATAGCAGAAGCAGAACGCGAACAGGAAGAAGACGGGCAACCACAGTTGCAGCCCGATCATCTGCAGGGCGGGCGGCAGCGAGCCGTAGAACTTTCGCCACCGCGTGGTCAGGGCCTTGAACACGACTGTTCCCCTCGTCGTCGGATAGGTAGATGTATAGCCCAACTATATGCAGACTGCATCTATTTCCGGAACGGGAAAAATTTGTCACACGGCCAGTGAGCCACCGAAGATCTGCCAGGCCAGGAGTGACTTCGCGACGAGGCTCAGCACCAGGTACGTCTTCTCGCCGAACGCATAGCTGCGCCACGGGCCGATCTCGCGGTACTGCAACCACTGATTGATCGCGAAGGTGGAGAAGAAGACGAGCAGCGACACGAAGATGCCGATCACGAACCCGGGCACCCGGTCGCCCGCGCCCACGAAGTTGACCACGATCGCGACCCAGGGGGCCGCGCCCGCGACGCATCCGAACCAGAACGGCAGCATCGTGGTGTCGGCGCGGCCGGGTGGGTTCGTGCGCTCCTGCAGCCAGCCGAACAGGATCATCGCGATGTTCGCGCCGCACACGACGATCACGGTGCCGATATCGGTGAGACCGAAGTAGAAACCGATCAGCACGATCATGATGGTTGCGCTGATCGAGTACTCGATCCACCGGAACCTGTTGATGCCGCGACGCAGATCCGACTCGTAGATCCCGCGTGCGACGGTCGCGGTGAGCAGGTGATCGGCGGCCGCGAGGAACAGGAACACCGCGATCGCGGCGCCGATCGACACGTCGACCAACGACGACGGCGGCGGTTGGGCCGCGCCGGGTGGACCGGTGGGGAACGACGAGTTGACGGTGATGGCGAAACCGTTGCCCAACAGCAGGATCGCCACCGCCTGCGCCGCGTGGAGCACGGTCAGACCGATGTTCCACCGCCGCAGTCCGGCGAGCGCGGAGTCGGTGACGCCTGTGGCGATCGGGCCGGACCTCTGGGGTGTCGACATGGGTCCGACGCTACGGCAGGGAGGAACTGCGTTCGCGCGAACAGTTCACCGAATCCGGGCCGGAGGACGCCAGGGCCGTTACCGTGACGAACATGTCTGTCAACAGTGCTGGCCGCCTTCTCGGAGCCCTGGCGGCGGTGGGAGCGATGGTCGCGCTGTGTGCCGGCTGCGGATCCGACGACGGTCCGGCAGTTGCGCGCACCGTGACGGTGACAGCGTCCGCGTCGACCGGTACATCGGTGGGCGGCGACCCGACCGCAGATTCCACCAGCGACGGGACGACGTCGGGCGCCGACACGGCCACCCCGCCCGCCACCGCCGCGCTGCCCGCGGAGCCTCCGACGAACGGCGCCCCGGCCCTGTGTGCGAACACGAAGGTGACCGGAACCGTCGATGTCGTGCACCCGTCGTGGGGGCCGACACGCATGTTCACCGTTCTGGGGAAGGGCATCGGTCCGCAGCCGGCCTGCATCCTCGCGGTCGACGGATCCGGGACGATCCGCTGGAGTTTTGCCGACAACAACGGCGAGAGCAGATGGGCGATGGCCGCATCGGCGCCGGACTCGAACAGCAACATGTTCGTGACGTACAACCCGGGCCGATACGACGGCATCATCGTGCTGCACCCCACAGCCGACGGCTTCTCGCCGATCGGGGCCGACTACGCGACCGGCCCGTTGCGGTATTACTACGCCGACCTCCAGGGCCCCGATGCGTCGGGTGCGTACGCGATCAAGGAATCGAGCAACGACTGCGAACCGTCCTGTGCGGGAGGCACGGTCACCTCGAAGGTCCTGCGCTGGAACGGAAGCAGCTACGTCAGCTGATACACATTGTCAGCGCACAGCCACACCTGCCCAGAACGAGCATTGGTGGTCGGCGGCATGGTCGACCAGGCGAACGCCCGACGACGTGAACCCGAGAACGGGCGCTGACGCGGTGGTGGTCCGGGGCCAGGTCGGCGCGTTCTCGGTGCTGGGAGTGCCCGTGTGCGCGAACGACGTCCAATACTCGATCATGCTGCGCGACAACGCTGCCTGCGGGTCGTTCGGCACGAGATCCCGTCCGCCGATGTCGAAGATGTACGGCAGATCGTTGGCGTGGAATGCCGCCTTCGGGATCTGCGGTGACGATCCACCGCTCACGTTGGGCCCGGTCTCGTCGGAGAACTCGTAGCTGAACACCGGTGCGTGCGCCGCGTACTGCTGTGCGGAACGCGTTGTCGGACAGGCCCAACCGGCATCGGTGAACGTACGGGCGAGGGCGGCCGGTGCGCCGGCGAAACGCGACAGCGGATACCGTTGCGCGACATCGCCGGCGCGTGCGCCGTAGGCGGCCCGGAGATCGTTCGCGAACGACTCCGTGGTGTACGCGGTCGGCGTCGCGGCGAGCGCGCCGGCGGTGAAGGCGTCGTTCTCGTCGCGGTTGCCGCCGGAGATCATCGGGACACGTAGCGTGTCACCCGAGGTGACGGCGGCTCGAGGATCACGGGGGAGCAGGTCGGTCCCGAAGGCGAGATCGTTGCTGAAGTTCTCGTTCTGCTCGAGAAGCGCCGACGTCGGCCGCGATCGCAGGCAGTCGAGGGTCGTGGTGCCGGCGCATCCCAGGGCCTGCGCGGCAGTCGTCCCCGTCGCGATGGCGGTCGCGGCGGGTACGTACGGTCGCTGCTGCGGCACTCCGGGATAGAAGGCCCCCGCGGGGAACACCAGTGCACACGATCCCGACGAGACGATGGCCTTGTCGATGAGGCCGCGCGCGGCCGGCGAGGTGAGCGCTGCGCATGTCGACATCCCGCCGGCGGACTCGCCGAAGACGGTGACGTTGCCGGGGTCGCCGCCGAACGCCTTCGCGTTCCGCTCCACCCATCGCAGTGACTCGAGCTGGTCGGCCAACCCGAAGTCCCCGCCGCCCTTGAGTCCGGGGAGTGCGAGATAGCCGAAGATGCCGAGACGGTAGTTCACCGTCACGACCATGACGTCGCCGGTGTCGGCGAGTCGCTGTGCGTCGTAGGCGGAGCCGGAGCCCGTCGTGTAACCGCCTCCGTGCCACCAGACCATCACGGGTAGCGGCGTGCCCGCCGTGATCTTTCGCGGGGTCGTGACGTTCACGAAGAGGCAGTCCTCGCTCGACGTGGACGTGACACCCGGCGTCGGGACCTGCTCGCATTGCGCACCGGGTCTGGTGGCGTCCACGCGGGCGTCGGGGGTGTCGACCGATGTGGGCAGCGTCCACCGCTGCGCGCCGGTGGGCGGCTGGGCGTACCGGATGCCGAGGAACTGCCGGGTGGTCGTGTCGGCCCTCCCTTGCAGCACACCGCTGCTGGTCTCCACGCGCAGCGGTGCGTCGGTGGGGACCGAAGCGGGCCGGTTGTCGTCACCACATGCCGCGGTGGCCATCACTGCGAGCGCGGTGAGGGTGCAGAGGGTCTTCCTCATGACGTCTCCGATCGGGTCGCTGCGTCGAACAGGTTGCCGATCTCGCGACCCAGGCGGGTGGGATCGGCGCCGCCGGCCAACTGGCCGATGGCCGAATCGAGAACGGCGCGAATCGACGCGGCCATCACGTCGACATCGAACCGGCGGAACTCGCGAGCACGCTGCCCGCGCCGCAGGATCGCCGTCAGCTTTGCCATCTCGGCGGAGTGCTCGCCGCGATCGCCACGTCCGACGGTGTCGACATCGTCGGAGCGGTAGATCGCCGACAGCGCGATCATCTCGTGGATGTGCCGGGCGTAGAAGGCGATGCTGCCGGTGATCATCGCTCGTATCGCGGCGGCCGGTGAGCTCGCGCCCCGGACGGACGACTCGACCTCGTCGCGGCCGAGCGAGTAGATGTGCACCACCACGGCGTCGAGCAGGGCCGCACGATCGGCGAAGTGGTAGTTGATGACCCCGCGACTCACGCCCGCGCGTGCGGCGATGGCCACGAAGGTGGCTCCTGCGACACCGGTCTCGGCGAGCACCGTGATGGTCGCGTCGACGAGTTGCCGACGGCGCTTCTCCTGGATGAAGGTCGACGGCTTGGCTGTCGGTGTCGTGGCCACGGCTCGAATTTAGCAGTCTTGTTCATAATTTGTCACTGGTGTCAGAAAATGGACCCGGTGTATCGCTCCGATGCGCGTCTGTGGACGGAGTGCTCCTGTGGACAGAGTGCCGTGGCAGTTGTCGTCCGAGGTGCGTTGTCGGAGGGTGCCCCTACGCTGATGTCATGTTCGCGGGGGTGGATGTCACGGGGGTCGACGACCTGGTGGCGTCGCCGTCCGCCCGTATCGCGACGCAGATGGCGCAGGACGCTCAGCGGTCGGAGAACCGTTGCGCAGCAGCCAAGGTCATCGCGGCGGGTCGTCTGCATGCGATCAGGTTCGCGGCGATCTCGGCGGGCGACGACGGGATGGGTCCGCAGTTCGGCAACATCGCCGACAAGGGCGCCACCGTCGAGGTCGCCACCGCACTCGGCGTGTCGACGTCGAAGGCCACGACGATCATCGGGTTGTCGATTCTGCTCGACGACCTCCCAGACCTCCGTGCCGCATTTCTCCACGGCGACATGGACTTCTATCGCGTGAACATGATCGCCACCACCATCGCCGGCCACGAGCCGCTCGTGCGCAAACAGCTCGAGGCCGAGGCCATCCGGCTCGACGCCGACACGGCGATGTCGCACCGACAACTCCGCGACAGGCTCGAAGAGATGTGCATCGAGCTCGATCCCGAGCAGGCCGCACGCGATCGACGGGACTTCGCCGAGCAGCAGGACTTCCGCGTGAAGCCCGACCGGCACGGCCACTCCGCCATCACCGGATGTGTTCCGGCGCAGGATGGCGTCGAGATCGACGGGCGCATCGCTGCGCTCGTCGCCACACTGTGCCCTGGTGATTCCCGACGCATCGGCCAGAAGCGAGCCGCAGCTCACCTCGCACTCATCCGTGGCGAGACCACGCTGTCGTGCTGGTGCGGCGCCGACGATTGCCCCGGTGCGTCCGGTGCACCCTCCACCGAGCTGGTGCCGGCCCCCACTCTCGTCGTCGTGCACGCCGACGCCTCGACGCTCATTGGCCATGGCGGTGAGATGACCCCGTGGATCGACGGTCACGGTGCCATCGACCCCGCACTGGCGCTGTCACTCTCGGCGGACGCGCCGTGGCGAATGTTGTACGATGACATCCTCACCGCCCAGTCGTCGACGTCGGCCGCTGGTGCCCGTCGTGGACCGCTCCAGCCCGCGGGCACCGTCGGCTGCATCCGCGACGGTCATCGTCAGACGTCCGGTCACACGCCGGCTCCCGGACCGCCCCCAGGTGCGCTCGCCTACACACCGTCACGGTCGCTACGGAACTGGATCACCGATCACGATCAGCACTGCCGGTTCCCGTACTGCAACCAACCGCCCGGTGCCTGCGAGATCGACCACCAGATCCCGTTCGACCACACGAACCCGACCGCCGGCGGGTGGACGATCAGGATCAACCTCGCGTTGCTGTGCGTGCTCCATCACCACGTGAAGACCGTTGGGCTCTGGCATGCCCACATGCACCCCGACCGGTCGATCACCTGGACCCACCGCGACACCGTTGCCGAGCTCACCACCCATCCGGTGCGGTGACGCTCAGACGCCCAGCGCACCCCGCTGTCGCGACAGTTCCGCCCGATAACGCTCGACGTTCGCCATCTTGATCGACTCGTATCCGCGCACCATGTCGGGCAGCTCGGCCAGCGCCACGGCGGCGTCGAGTCGATCTCTGTCGATCTCCCCGCTCCGCAGTGCTGTGACCATCGCGCCGAGGAGCTCGCGGTACTCCGCGACGAGTGCGCGCTCGGTACGGCGCACCTCGGCCCGACCGAACGGGTCGAGTCGGGTGCCCCGCAGCCTCTTCGCCCGCGCCAGACCCGAGAGCGCCGGTCGCGCCCAGCCGCCCAGCGACAGCTTGTTCCGCATGCCCATCGCCCGCAACGTCGGCGGGTGCAAGCGCACCGCGACCTTCGCGTCGTCGCCGAACTGGCCGGCGACCTCGACCGCGAAGGTGGCGTCGGCGGTCAGCCGGGCCACCTCGTACTCATCCTTGTAGGCCATGAGCTTGAACAGGTGGCGCACGACGGCGACCGTGAGACGCGAGGAGCCCAGGGCCGCCTCGGCCACCCGGACCCGTTCGACGTCGTCCAGGAAGGCCTGCGCGTAGCGCCGATCCTGGTACGCGATCAGCTCGTCGACCCGCCGAAGCACGAGCTCGCGCACCTCGTCGTCGAGATCACCCAGCGGTGCGATCATCTCTCGTGCGATGGCCGAGGGCTGCGTCGCGACCGGCTGCGGGTGCCGTTGCGCGATCGCCTCGCGCACGGCATCGGGCTCGGCGACCACGTGACGTCCGCGTCGGAACGCCTGCAGGTTCGCGGCCACCGCGACACCGTTGAGCTCGATCGCCTGTTCCAGTGACTCGGCCGAGATCGCCAGCGCCCCCGTCTGATACGCCGCCCCGACCATCAGCATGTTGGCGTACTGCTCGTCGCCGAACAGGTCGGTGGCCAACGCCATCGGGTCGAGGTAGACCGCCCGTCCGGTCGCACGGTCGATCGCGTCGTGGATCTGCTGGTCGGAGGGGAAGCCGACGGAGGTGTCGACGACCATGGCGCCGGTCGGGATCGCGCTCGTCGACACAACGGCTGTCGTCCGGTCCGGACTCGCCACCTTGAGGTTCACAGGGTCGGCACCGACGAGCGGATCGCACGACAGGTACAGGTCGCAGTCACCGGAGGCGATCTTCGCCGCCTGCTCGATCGGGCCGTCGGATGTGGGCGGCCCGATCTTGACGTCGCTCACCACCGCTCCGCCCTTCTGGGCGAGACCGGTCATGTCGACGGTGCGTGCGTCGTGGCCGTCGAGGACACCCGCGGTGGCGAGCACCTGCGACACCGTGACGACACCGGTGCCGCCGATACCCGTCACACGCAGGCGGAAGCCGTCGGTCGCGGTGCGCCGGTGTGCCGGTTCGGCCACCGAGTCGGCCGCGAGATCATCGACGGCCGCGCGACGGGTCGGTGCGGTTCCGGGTGTCACGGTCACGAACGACGGGCAGTCGCCCTTGAGGCACGAGAAGTCGAGATTGCACGAGCTCTGGTCGATGTGGGTCTTGCGCCCGAACTCGGTCTCCACCGGGTGCACCGACAGGCAGTTGGACGTCTCGCCGCAGTCGCCGCACCCCTCGCAGATGCGTTCGTTGATCATCACGCGCTGGGTCGGGACCGGCGCGGTGCCGCGCTTGCGCTTCCGTCGCTTCTCCGCAGCGCAGTGCTGATCGTGCACGAGAACGGTGACGCCCGTGACCGCGGCCAGCTCGTTCTGCACCTCGAGCATGTCGTCGCGGTGCCGGACGGTCACCCCCGCCGGCAGACCCAGTGCGCGGGTGCGGGTCGGGTCGTCGGAGGTGATCACGACGCGGCGGACCCCTTCGGCGAGCAGCAACGCCGTCAGTTGCGGTAGTCCCTGCGCGCCGACGGCGTCCTGGCCGCCGGTCATCGCGACGGTGCCGTTGTAGAGCAACTTGTAGGTGATGTTCTCGCCGGAGGCGACGGCGTAGCGCAGCGCGAGGGACCCCGAGTGCATGAAGGTGCCGTCGCCGACGTTCTGCACGAAGTGGCGTTCGGTGAGGAAGGGCGCCATGCCCAACCACTGCGCGCCCTCCCCGCCCATCTGGGTGACGCCGGTGACGTCGCCGACCTGCGCCGGATCCATCAGCAGAACCATGGCGTGGCAACCGATCCCGGCTCCGACGAGGGTGTCGTCGGAGACCTTGGTGGAACTGTTGTGCGGGCACCCCGAACAGAAGTAGGGACTGCGCACGGCGAGCGGCAGTTCGATGCGGGTGCGTTTGCGGCTCTGGCGCTCGATCCAGTCGACCGCGGCGGGCACGTGGTGGCGGCGGGCGAGGCGCGACGCCAGTCCGCGTACCACCGCGTCGGTGTCGAGTTCCCCGAACCGCGAGAACAGGGTGGACCCATCCTCGTTGGTCTTGCCGACGATCGCCGGGGCTTCTGGTCGACGAAATAGGATGTCGCGCATCATCGTCTCGATGAAATCGCGCTTCTCCTCCACCACGATCACCTCGTCGAGACCGGCGACGAACTCGTCGAGGATCTGGCGCTCGAACGGGTAGACCATGCCGAGCTTCAGGATCCGGATCCCCAGCGCGCCCAGCTCGTCGTCGCCGACACCGATGAGTCGCAACGCCTCTCGTACGTCGAGGTAGGTCTTGCCCGCGGCGACGATGCCGATGCGATCGTCGGCCGTGCGCGACACGATCCTGTTGAGCCGGTTCAGCCGCGCGTATTCCTCGGCGCGCGGCTTGCGGATGGTCAGCTGGTTCTGTTCGAGCTCCATCAGGTTTGCGCCGAGCAGTTTGCCGCTCGGGATGTGCGGGCTGGTCCCCAGATCGCCGTAGACCGGCACGATCCGTTCGGGGTCGACGACCGCGGTCGATGCGCCGTCGGCGACGTGGGCGGAGATCTTCATCGACGTCCACAGTCCCGACACCCGCGACATCATCGCCGCGTGGATGCCGAAGTCGAGGATGTCCTGCGAGTCGGCGGGGTAGAGGATCGGCATGTACAGGTCGGCCAGCGCCATCTCCGACGCGCACGGGACCGTGGAGCTCTTCGCGCCCGGGTCGTCGCCGACGAGGGCCACCGCGCCCCCGTGGTGGTGGGTGCCGATGAGGTTCGCGTGGCGCAGGGCGTCCGATGCGCGGTCGAGACCGGGTGCCTTGCCGTACCAGTACCCGACGACGCCGTCGCGGTCGTGGCCGCCGGCGTCAGCGGCGAGGTGGCCGACCCGGGCGGCGACCTGTGAACCCATCACCGAGGTCGCGGCGAGTTCCTCGTTCAGGGCGGGGCGATGGGTGACGTCCCACGGTTCGAGGTGTCGACGTCGGCGTCCGATCTCGAGGTCGTAGCCGGCGAGTGGGGATCCCTCGTAGCCGGAGATGAACGACGCGGTGTGGAGGCCGGTGCGGCGATCGAGCCGGGCGCGGTCTGTGACCATGCGGACCAGCGCCTGGATGCCGGTGAGGTAGATCGTGCCGGACTCCCGGGTGTAGCGGTCGTCGAGGGAGAACGCGGTCGCACCGTCTCGGTGCGGGTCGGTCGGGCCGTCGTTGCGACGGTCGGTTGCGAGGGTCATAGGGGTCACCTGGGCCTTTGCGTATGTGTCCGGCCGCGGCCCCGGGGGTGGTGGGGGCGGCCGTCCTTTGTGTTCGGTGGGTCACCGTGTGTCGGTGACACCACCGTAGGCGGCGATCGTGACGTGTGTCACGTAGGGATGCATCATGTCGGTATGACCGAGTCCTCCGCCCCGTCCGCCCCTGAGCCCTCGTACGCGCGCGGCGAGGCACGACCGCCTCTGCTCGAGACGACCATCCCCGCCACCCTCGCCGCCACGGTCGCCCGCGTCCCCGACAACGACGCGCTCATCGACTGCGCGGCCGATCGGCGGTGGACCTATCGCGAGTTCGCCGAGACGGTGCACGCCCTCGCCGCCGGCCTGTACACGCATGGCCTGCGCCCGGCCGACCGCCTCGGACTGTGGTCGCCGAACCGGTGGGAGTGGGTGGTCACCCAGTACGCGTGCGCCGAGATCGGCGTCATTCTCGTCAACCTCAACCCCGCGTACCGGCAGCGCGAGATCGAGTACGCACTCGTGCAGTCGGGGGCGTCGACGGTCATCGCGGCGCCGTCGTTCAAGGACTCCGACTACCGCGCCATGCTCGCCACGGCGCGTGCGTCGTGCCCGGAACTGCGCGAGGTCGTCGTGATGGGTGACCCGGAGTGGGACGAGTTGCTCGCCCCGCCGACACCCGAGGTGTCGGCGGCGGTCGCCGAGGTGACGGCGGGACTGTCCCCTGACGACCCGATCAACATCCAGTACACTTCGGGCACAACGGGTTTCCCGAAGGGCGCGACGTTGTCGCATCGGAACATCGGCAACAACGGGTACCTCGTCGGGGAGCTGTGCGGGTACACCGAGGCCGACCGGATCGCGATCCCGGTGCCGTTCTATCACTGTTTCGGCATGGTGATGGGCAATCTCGCGGCGACGAGTCACGGTGCCGCGATGGTGATCCCCGCCCCGGCTTTCGACCCGGCGGCGACCCTGCGTGCGGTCGAGCAGCACAGATGTACCAGTCTGTACGGTGTGCCGACCATGTTCATCGCCGAGCTCGCCCTCCTCGATTCGCCAGACGCCGACGACCACGACCTGTCGTCGTTGCGCACGGGGATCATGGCGGGTTCGCCGTGTCCGGAACACGTGATGCGCCAGGTGGTCACGCGGATGAACATGGACGAGGTGTCGATCTGCTACGGCATGACCGAGACGTCACCGGTCTCGACGCAGACCCGCACCGACGACTCCCTCGACCGCCGTGTCGGCACGGTCGGGCGCGTGGGTCCGCACCTCGAGATCAAGATCGTCGACGGCGACGACGCCATCGTCGACCGCGGGGTCGCCGGCGAGTTCTGCACGCGCGGGTACAGCGTGATGAGCGGCTACTGGAACGAGCCTGCGAAGACGGCCGAGGTGCTCGGCGACGACGGATGGATGCACACCGGCGACATCGCCGTGATGGACGCCGACGGCTACGTGCAGATCACCGGACGGATCAAGGACATGGTGATCCGGGGTGGCGAGAACATCTACCCCCGCGAGATCGAGGAGTTCCTGTACACCCACCCCGACATCCTCGACGCCCAGGTGATCGGTGTCCCCGACGAGCGATACGGCGAGGAGATCATGGCGTGGGTGCGCCTGCGTGACGGCGCGCCCGCGATGACGGCGGAGTCGTTGCGGGACTTCGCGTCCGGGGTGATCGCGAAGCACAAGATCCCGAGGTATGTCCACGTCGTCGACGAGTTCCCGATGACCGTGACCGGCAAGGTGCGCAAGGTGGTGATGCGCGAACAGGCGGCGCAGATGCTGGGTGTGAGCGCCCGATGACCACGGCGATCGAACGGTTCGCCGACGGACTCCCCGACGGTGTGAGAGGCGACTACGCCGCGATGTGGCAGTGGTCGATCGACGAGCCCGCACGATTCTGGCGTGCACTGTGGGATTTCTTCGACCTGGAGAACCGCGGCGCACCACTGGATTCCGGCGACGACGCCGTCCTCCCGGACCCGGGGATGCCCGGGGCCCGGTGGTTCCCCGGTGTCGAGCTGAACTACGTCGACGAGGTCCTGCGGCACGCCCGGGACGCGAAGGGACCCGCGCTCGTCGGGATCGACGAGGCAGGGGAGCGGACGGTCGTCGACCGTGCCGACCTGCCCGGACAGATCGGCGCTCTCGCCGCGGCTCTCGCCGATGCCGGCGTGGGGCGCGGCGACGTGGTCGTCGGCTACCTGCCCGACGTCGTCGAGGCGATGACCGTCTTCCTCGCGACCGCATCGCTCGGCGCCATCTGGTCGGGCTGCGGCGCCGACTACGCACCCGACGGCGCCGCCGCCCGCCTCGGCCAGCTCGCCCCGAGCGCGCTGATCGTCGCGAACGGCTACCGCTACAACGGCAAGTGGATCGACAAACGGTCGCACGTCGATGAACTCGTCGCCGCGCTGCCCACCCTGCGCGCGATCGTCACGGTGCACATCGAGGGCGGCCCCGACCTGTGCACCGACGGATGGGGTGAGGTCACCGTCATCGATCACGCCGCCGTCGTCGCCGAGGCCCGCACCCCGCAGGTCGCCGACGTCGCCTTCGACCACCCGCTGTGGGTGCTCTTCAGCTCCGGGACCACCGGCCGGCCGAAGGGCATCGTCCACGGCCACGGCGGCGTCGTGCTGGAACACCTCAAGGTCATCTCGCTGCACTCCGACCTCGGCCCGGGAGACGTCTTCTTCTGGCAGACCGCGCTCAGCTGGATGATGTGGAACTACCGGGTCGCTGGATTGCTCTGCGGCGCAACGGTGATCTGCTATTCGGGCTCCCCGCTATATCCCGACGCCGACCAGCTGTGGTCGCTGCTCGAGCGCGAGGGCGTCACCTACTTCGGGACCAGTCCGGGCCAGCTGCAGGCCTCCCGCAAGGCGGGACTGCACCCCGGCACCGATCACGACCTGCACCGCCTCGCGACCCTGGGCAGCACCGGCTCGACGCTGGCCGCCGACCTGTTCGACTGGGTCGACGAGAACGTCGGCGCCGACGTCGCGGTGTCGTCGGTCAGCGGGGGCACCGACGTCGTCACCGCCTTCGCCGGTGGATCCGTCGGTGAACCGGTGGTCCCCGGCGAGCTCTCGGTGCGCTACCTCGGCGTGGCCCTGCACAGCTGGGCGCCCGACCGGACCGAACTGGTCGACGAGGTCGGGGAGATGGTCATCACCACCCCGATGCCGTCGATGCCGGTGTCGTTCTGGGCCGATGACGACGGCAGCCGCTACCGCGCAGCCTATTTCGAGCACGAGTGGGACCAGGGTCCGGCGCCGGGGGTGTGGCGTCACGGCGACTGGGTGACGGTCACCGACCGCGGATCGGTCGTGATCCACGGACGCAGCGACGCGACGCTCAACCGCCACGGCATCCGCATGGGATCGGCCGACATCTACGAGGTCGTCGAGGCCGTACCCGAGGTCGCCGAGGCCTTCGTCCTCGGTGTCGACGGACCCGACGGCGCCTACTGGATGCCGTTGTTCGTCACCCTCGTCGACGGTGCCGTCCTCGACGACGCACTCATCGCGCGCATCGCCTCCGACGTCCGCACACGCCTGTCCCCGCGGCACGTCCCCGACGAGGTGATCGAGGCCCCCGGCATCCCGCACACGCGCACCGGCAAGAAACTCGAGGTCCCGGTCACCGGGATCCTGGCCGGTCGCACCGACGTCGCGATCGACCCGCGATCGATGGACGATCCGTCACTGCTCGAGTGGTTCACCGCCCAGGGGGCCGCGCACCGCTGGTGAGCGGGGTTGGACTCACCGCGCGCGCAACGGGTCACAGACACCTGTTCGGTTGCTGTCATGTCCTCCATGACTTCCACCCTTTCCCGTGACACCACCGTCCATCCCGACCGCAGCGCCTGGACCGAGACGCCGAGCGACTCCGCCGGCTGGATCCGACGCGCCCACGAGGTCGCCTCGATCCTCGCCGCCGACGCCGTGGAGCGCGACCGCGCCGGCGCGACCCCGCACGCCGAGGTCGCCCTGCTCAAGGAGTCGGGCCTGGTCACCCTCCTCGGCCCCGTCGAGCACGGCGGAGGTGGCCAGAACTGGGTCACCGCCTACGAGGTGATCCGTGCCGTCGCCGCCGGCGACGGATCGATCGGCCAGCTCCTGGGCTACCACCTGCTCTGGTTCTGGGCGGCGCGACTCGTCGGGACGCGCGAGCAGATCGAGGCCGTGGAAACCGCGGCGACGCAGAACACGTGGTTCTTCGGCGGCGCGGTCAACCCCCGCGACAGCGACGTGACGATCACCGACAACGGCGACACCATCAGCTACACCGGCCGCAAGTCGTTCTCGACCGGCTCGCACGTCTCCGACGTCACCGTCCTCGAGGGCGTCCTCGAGACCACCGGCGCCCACATCTTCGCGATCGTGCCCAGCAACAGCGAGGGCCTCACCTTCCACCACGACTGGGACAATCTCGGCCAGCGCCTCACCGAGAGCGGCAGCGTCACCATCGACAACGTCACCACCGAGTGGGCCTCGGCGGCCGGGTTCGTGGACAAGGAGTTCCAGCCCCGCGTCTACAACACGCTCAACGTGCCGATCATCCAGTTGGTGTTCGTCAACTTCTACCTCGGCATCGCCCGCGGCGCCCTGCAGACCGCCGCCGACTACACCCGCGACACGACCCGCCCGTGGCTGCACGGGGGATTCGACCGTGCCGTCGACGAGCCCTACGTCATCGACACCTACGGTGACCTGACCACGAAGCTGTGGGCCGCCGAGGCGCTCGCCGACGCCGTGGCCGTCGAGCAGCAGAGGATCCACGACAACGCGTGGGACGTCACCGCCGAAGAGCGCGGCGCCCACGAGGTGCGCGTGGCCGCCGCGAAGGCCGCCGCCACCGACGTCGCGCTCGAGATCACCACGCGCATCTTCGAGGTCACCGGCGCCCGGTCGACCTCGTCGAAGGTGGGGCTCGACCTGTTCTTCCGCAACGTCCGGACGCACACGCTCCACGACCCGGTCGCCTACAAGCGTCGCGAGGTCGGGCGCCACCAGCTCATCGGTGAACTGCCCGAACCCACCTGGTACAGCTGAAACACACCACACCCGACACGACCGGTGAACCCGCCGGTCGTGTCGGGTTTCGTCGATGTCAGAGGGGTTGCTCGCGGACATCGGTACGTTAGCGTGGGCAGCGACGATCGACCGCCGGCCGATCGCGGGAACGCGGTCGCCTGAGGTCACGAGTGCACCAACGCGGTCACACGCGAACGAATCCGGTGAGGAGACACCACATGACGTATCAATCCGGCGGGGGCCACGACCGACCAGGCTCGGGATCGACACCCGCGAGCGGCTCGGAGTACGGGAACCCGGGTTCCTACGGCCAGCAGTGGGGCCAGCAGGGCTACCCCCAGGGGTACGGCCAGCAGCCCGGCCAGCAGGCGGGCCAGCCCACCTACGGCCAGCCCGGTCAGCAGGGGTACCAGGGCTACGGCCAGCAGCCCGGCGCGCAGGGTGGCGGTCAGCAGGGTTACGGACAGCCGCAGCAGCCCGGTCAGCAGGGCTACGGCCAGCAGCCGACCTACGGCCAGCCCGGCCAGCAGGGATACCAGGGCTACGGCCAGCAGCCCGCACAGCAGGGCGCCGGTCAGCAGGGGTACGGCCAGCAGGGCTACGGCCAGCAGCCGTGGGGCCAGCAGGGCTGGGGCCAGGGCCAACAGGGCGGCCAGCAGCCGTGGGGTCAGCCCGCGCCGGCGAAGAAGCCCAGCCAGGGCCTGCCCGCGGCGATCGGCACCTATCTCGTCTACATCCTGACCGCGCTCGGCCTGGTGAACCTGTTCCTCGGCTTCGCGAACGGCATCAGCTTCGGTGACACGGCGGGCAGCAGCACGCTGTTCCAATCGATCATCGGCGTGCCGCTGCTCGTGCTCGCCGGTGCCGGTCTGATCGCAGGCACCACGCTGCTGCCGAACATCACCGCGAAGGTCTCCCATGTCGTCGCGCCGCTGTCGGTGGTCGCCGCGTTGATGGCGCTCTTCCAGATCGTGACCCTGCCCGAGGGCGTCAGCGCCGGTATCGGTTCGATCCTGCTCCTGGTGTTCGGTCTCATCCAGGCCGTCGTGGCCGTCGTCCTCCTGCTCGTCGACGCGAAGGTCCTCAAGACCGCGCCGCTGCAGGGCTCGGCCGGCCAGGACTCCGACCACACCGCCGATGCCGGTCGTGCGTCGACCACCGCCGACTCGTCCGCGCAGACCACCGTCACCCCCTCGGCCTACGGTTACGGCCAGTCGACGGGGCAGTCCGCGGGTCAGTCGACCGGTTCCGCCGACGCGCACACCGGTGGCTCGGCGAGCCAGACCGCAGCCACCCCGGCGCAGGGACAGTCGGCCCAGGCGCAGCCGTCGCAGACCGCCCAGCCGACCTACGGTCAGTCGGCAGGCACCGAGTCCGGCACGGGCGCGTCGGCGACGGGCGGCGACGCCACGAGCGGGCTGCCCACCGCGGGAACCCAGCCCGGTCCCTCGCCGTACGGCGAGCGCACCACCTCGTTCCAGAGCCCGGAACACCCCGGGTCGTCGGACGCACGCTGATCCACCGGACAGGCGCGTCGAGGTGACTCGGCGCGCCTGACCCAGGTCAGGGCCCTTCGGTGACACCCTGATCGTCGATGGTCATCTCCACCGGCGACACCCTGTCCACCCGTCTGCGGGAACTGCGCCGTGCGCAACGTCGACACGACGCGCACAGTGCCGGTTCCACGCGCGAGCTCGTCGTCGTCGCCTTCGGTGTCGGCGCCGCGACGATGCTGCTCATCGTCGTCCTCGCCCTGGCGTCCCTCCTCGCCGCGGGCAGCTCGCTGACCGGGTTGACCGCCGCCGCCGGAGCCATGTGGCTCTCCGTCCACCAGGTCCCGCTGACCATCAGCGAGGTGACCATCGGCATCCTCCCGCTGCTGCCGACGCTGGTGATCGTCGCGATCGTCGCCCGTGTGACCGCCGGCGCCGCATCTCGTCGCGGACGCTCCGAGATCGCCGCGGTCCTCCTCGCCGCCGTCGCGGGACCCCTGCTCATCACCGTCCTGAGTCTCGCCCTGGTGATGGACGGCTCCACCGTCCTCACGGTCGCGAGCCCGAACGTCCTCGTCGCGCTCGCCTGCACCGTTGCGGTACACGGTGTCGGTGCTGGTCTCGGCGTCTGCCATGGCCGGTGGGCAGAGATCGGCGCGCGTCTCGGTGTCGCCGACTGGGCGCCGAACGCGCTGCGCGCCGCCGCCGTCGCGGTCGTCGGCCTGCTGAGTGCGGGCGCACTCCTGCTGGTGGTGCGGCTGGTCTGGCAGTTCTCGGTCGTCGGCGACGTCCTCACGCAGGGCAACGGCGTCGCCGGGGCGCTCGGACTCACCGTCCTGTCGATCCTCTATCTACCCAACATGGTCATCGGAGCGGCAGCGGTCCTCGTGGGCGCCGACGCCCACATCGGCACCGCGGGCGGCGACCTGTTCTCCGCACACGGCGGGTCGGTGCCCCCGTTGCCGATCGCCGCCGTCCTGCCCTCGACGGTCTCGGTGGCCGCGCCCGGTCTCATGCTCCTCACCGCGATCGTCGCGATCGTCGCCGCCCGCCGCGCCTCACACGTCGACCCGATGCGCGCCACCCGGACCGTCGCCGCCACCGCCGGTCTCGCCGCCGTCGCGATGGTGTTGCTCACCTGGATCGGTGGCGGCGAACTCGGTGAACTGGGCTCCGCGGGTGCGACGGTGCCCGCCACCGGTGTCTTCACCTTCGGCTGGTTCGCCGTCGTCGGCATGGTCGTGACCCTCGTGCACGGCCTCCTGCCGTCGACCCGCGCCGCACGCCGCGCCTGGTACGCCGGCGATGACGGGGTCGCGGATCTCGACAACGACCTCGATGCCGAGGACCTCGAGTACGGCGACCTCGACTCGGATGATCTCGACCGGGATCGCTTCGACACCGACGATCACGACACCGACGATCACGACACGGACGGGCTCCTGGCAACGGGGTCGGGCGACCTCGATGCCGAGGGCCGCGACGCCTTCCCGGGTGACGACGACCCGACCGTGGAGGTCGAGCCGGTGCGCGCACCGGCGTCGATGGTGTTCGGCGTGCAGTACACCGACCCCGACGGTCGCGGCTGATCGTCGGCTGACGTGGTTCCGGGCGTGCGCTCGGTCGGGGTGGCATCCGGTGGATTCGCCGACCGGACAGCCCACTAGTCTCGGAAGCGCCACGAGCTCCGACCGCATCGCGGGACGGACTCGACACGCCATCGCGAGGAGTCGACCCTGAACGCCACGTCACCCGACGGCCGCCCCGCGGTGGTCGTGCTGGCATCGGGTACGGGTTCGCTGCTCGCGGCGATCATCGACGCCACCTCGGCCCAGGACTTTCCCGCCCGGGTCACCGGCGTCGTCGTCGACCGTGACTGCCGTGCCGCCGAGCTCGCCGGTGCGGCGGGGATCGAGCTGCGCCGTTGCGTCGTCGCCGATCACGCCGACCGCGCGGCCTGGGACGCCGCGCTCACCGAGGTCGTCGCCGACCTCGGCGCCGATCTGGTCGTCACCGCGGGGTTCATGAAGATCCTCGGCCGGGCCTTCCTGGACCGGTTCGCCGGGCGGATCATCAATTCTCATCCGGCCCTGCTGCCGTCGTTCCCCGGTGCGCATGCCGTTCGCGACGCGCTCGCGCACGGCGTCAAGGTGACCGGCGCGACGGTGCACCTCGTCGACGACGGTGTCGACACCGGCCCCATCCTCGCGCAGGCGCCGGTGATGATCGACGACACCGACGACGAGTTCTCCCTGCACGATCGCATCAAGACCGTCGAGCGTGTCCTGCTGGTGCAGGTCATCGCCTCGTTTGTGACCAAAGCTGTTGTGTCCGAAGGACGAAAGGTTCGTTTCTCGTGAGTGAAGGCCCCCGCATCCCCATCCGTCGCGCGCTGATCAGCGTGTACGACAAGGCCGGTCTCGCCGACCTCGCCGCCGCGCTGCACGGTGCGGGGGTGGAGATCGTGTCCACCGGGTCGACGGCGAAGACAATTGCCGCCGCGGGTGTCCCGGTGATCGAGGTGTCCGACCTCACCGGCTTCCCGGAGTGCCTCGACGGCCGCGTGAAGACGCTGCACCCGCGGGTGCACGCGGGAATCCTCGCCGACTCCCGCAAGCAGTCCCACCGTGATCAGCTCGCCGACCTGGAGATCGCGCCGTTCGACCTCGTCGTGGGCAACCTGTACCCGTTCTCGGCGACCGTCGCCTCCGGCGCGGGGTTCGACGAGTGTGTCGAGCAGATCGACATCGGCGGTCCGTCGATGGTGCGCGGTGCGGCGAAGAACCATCCCTCGGTGGCCGTGGTCGTCGACCCGTCGGACTACGCGCAGGTGATCGCGGCGGTCGGCGACGGCGGGTTCACCCTCGCCGAGCGGACCTCCCTGGCCGCGAAGGCGTTCGCGCACACCGCGGAATACGATGTCGCGGTGGCCGGTTGGTTGGCCTCGCAGCTCGCCGGCGACGCCGCACCGGAGTGGACCGGGCGCTCCTGGACCCTCTCGGCGCCCCTGCGATACGGCGAGAACCCGCACCAGTCCGCCGCCCTCTACGTCGACGGCACCGGCACCGGTGGCCTCGCCCGCGCCGAGCAGCTGCACGGCAAGGAGATGAGCTACAACAACTACACCGACGCCGACGCCGCCTGGCGCGCCGCGCACGACTTCGACCGCCCCGCGGTCGCGATCATCAAGCACGCCAACCCCTGTGGCATCGCCGTCGCCGGCGAGACCGGCGACATCGCCGAGGCCCATCGCAAGGCGCACGAGTGTGACCCCGTGAGCGCCTACGGCGGCGTCATCGCGACCAACACCTCGGTGAGCGTCGCGATGGCCGAGCAGGTGGCCGAGATCTTCACCGAGGTCCTCGTCGCTCCCGGCTTCGACGACGGCGCCCTCGGGGTGCTGACCCGGAAGAAGAACATCCGGATCCTGCTGGCGACCCCGCCGGAGCGGGCGGGCAACGAGCTGCGTCCCATCTCGGGCGGCCTCCTGGTGCAGCAGCGCGACATCGTCGACGCCGACGGCGACGACCCGCAGAACTGGCAGCTCGCCACCGGTGAACCGGCCGACGCCGCCACCCTCGCCGATCTGCAGTTCGCCTGGCGTGCATGCCGTTCGGTGAAGAGCAACGCCATCCTGCTGGCCTCCGACGGTGCGTCGGTCGGCGTCGGCATGGGGCAGGTCAATCGCGTCGACTCCGCGCACCTCGCCGTCCAGCGCGCCGGTGACCGCGCCGCGGGCAGCGTCGGTGCGTCGGATGCGTTCTTCCCGTTCCCCGACGGCCTGCAGGTGCTGACCGCCGCCGGCGTCCGCGCCATCGTGCAGCCCGGCGGGTCGATCCGCGACAACGAGGTCATCGACGCCGCCACCGAGGCCGGTGTCACCCTCTACCTCACCGGATCTCGGCACTTCGCCCACTGAGACCTTTCGCGCTCCACTTTCCGAGCCGCGCGCCACTTGTACGTGGAGCGCGGCTGTGGAAGTGGAGCGCGAGCGAACGTCAGATGAGTCCTGCGCGTCTCAGGCCCCGGAGCAGCAGCGCGTGGAACCGCTCCGGGTGCATGAGGTCATCCCAAGTCCATCGGATGACGACGAGTCCGAGGTCACGCAGGGCGTCCTCGCGCACCTTCTCGCGCCACACGTCGTCTGCGGAATCGCCGTCGCGTCCGTACTTCGTCCGACCGTCGAACTCGCCCACCAGGACTCCACCCCAGTCGAAGTCGACACGAGCGATGCGTCCGTCGAACCCGATCACGTAGTCGACCTGCAGATCCGGCACCGGAACGTCGGTGAACCCGCGCATCAGCGCCCGACTCACCGATTCCCCGACACTCTCCGATCGGCCGTCGGCGATCGCCAACGCGCGTCTGGCCACCGGTGCACCGACACGGCGCCGCCCGCGATCGGACACCGCCACCAGTTCCCCGGGTGACACCGACCGTCGCAGTGTGCCGTCGAGCACGGTCACAGCTTGGACGAACGTGCCCGAACGCGACACGTCGATGGCGGTGCGCGCCATCGAGGTGACGGCGATCCCGTCCACCACGGTGACCTCATCGGGCTCCCACGGCGTCGCGTGCAGCACGAAGGCGCGCTGCTTGCGACGCCCACCCGATCGACGGTTGACGCTGAAATGCAGTGCGTCTGTGCGGCCGAGTGTCGGTAACCGATGCAGGGCCGCAGCCGAGTGATGGCTGACGACCTTGCCGGGTTCGCCCATCGACACCGCCGCGCGCACACGCGACAGGTACCGCTCGTCGAGGGCGGCATGACTGCTGTCGGACATCGAGAGGGCGTACACCCCGCGGTAGAGGCGGTCGAGGTCACCGTCTCGGGTCGCGGCGGCGAGCGACCAGTCGTCGACGACACCGGCCGCGATGACGTCGCGGCGTCGTATGAGTCCACTGGGGTCGGGTGACAGGTCTCGCATCGCCACATGAGACCAGTCGGCGACCGGAGATCATCCACGCAGCGCCCGGGTCAGTTCGCGTCTGTGCATGGCCTGCGATCTGTGGATCGAGGCTTCGCGCTCCACTTTCCGAGCTGCGCACCACTTGCAAGCGGAGCGCGACTGGAGAAGTGGAGCGCGAGCGGCGCTCAGGCGGTCGGGTGGCGAAGGTCGTAGACCTCGTAGCCGCCGACCTTCTCCGCGCGGTAGTGCGCCTGGACCCACTGTTGGATCTGGCCGGTGACCGAGCCGGAGTTGTAGCGGGAGAACAGTTCCTGCGCCTGCGACGTCTCGCGGGCGGTGAGGCCGAGGCTGCGCCCGAGGGTCGCCTGGCTCGAGGTTCGCCCCGACCGGCCGCTCGACGACGACGAGAGCAGGTAGTAGGTCACGTCGCCGTTGCGGACGTACTGCTGGAACTGCGCGAGCGTCGGCGCCGGATCGTTGTTGAAGCCGCCGATCGCCATCACCGGTGTGCGGGTGTCGAGTTCGATCTGTGCGGCGGCCGAGGACCGACTGACCGCCGCCGACCAGCGCGAGGTGGTGGCGTCGAGCAGCGAGGTCAGCGCGGCCGACTTCTCGCCGCCGCCCCCGAAGAACGACCCGAACCCGCCGCCGCCCTTCGAGGGATGGTCCTCCGACGCCGGGCTCACCGACGGACCGCCGCCGGTGTGCGGTGTCGCGACGACCTCGGCCGCGTAGGCCGCCGGCGCGGCGAGCGCGGCGAACACCGCGACGGCCGCGACGCCGATGAGCGCACGACGCCCCAGCAGTCGTCGGTCACTGCGCAGGCCGATCACCAGGATCGCTACGACCGCGATCACCGTGAAGACCAGTGCCGTCCAGGCGATGCCGGGCAGCCAACTCGACTGACGCTCCATCAGGACGAAGCCCCAGACCCCGGCCGCGGCCACGATCGCCGCGAGACCGACGACGGCCGCCGCGCGGTGTCGCTGCCGCCAGCACTCCACGACACCGATGCCGACGAGACCGGCGATCGGCGGGGCGATGGCGAGCGAGTAGTAGGGGTGCGGGTTGGACTTCATGTACGACAGCACGAGTCCGTCGACGATGAGCCACGTGCCGAAGAGGATGGCCCCGGCACGCACGATGTCGGTGCGGGGGAGCCGTCCGCGCAGGGCGATCACCGCGAAGAGGGCGACGAGGGCGGCAGGGAGCAGCCAGGAGATCTCGATGCCGAACTCGCCGGTGAACAGGCGTGTGATGCCGGGGCCGTCGGCGAACATCGACCCACCGCCGCGCGAACCGGCACGACTGCGCACCCGCTCCATCAACTCTGTCGCCAACGGTGAGTCGGCGATCGATCGACTCGCGCCGCCGCCCTGCTTGCCCTCGATACGGGCGAGGCCGTTGTAGCCGAGCACCAGGTTCATGAAGTTGTTGTCGGTCGACCCCGCCAGGTAGGGGCGCGACGACGCGGGCCACAACAGGGTCAGCAGCACGTACCAGCCGGCCGAGACGATCATCGCGACCGCGGCGATGAGCAGGTCCCGGATGCGCTTACCGATACCGGTCGGCGCCGCGACGAGGTACACGAGGCCGAGTGCGGGCAGCACCATGAGGCCCTCGAGCATCTTCGCCAGGAACGCGAACCCGACCGCGACCCCGGCGAGCGCGAGCCAGCGTGCCGAGGCGACGGCGGTGGCCCGGATGGCGCAGTACGCACCCGCGGTCATCAGCAGCACCATCGCCGCGTCGGGGTTGTTGAACCGGAACATCATGGCCGCGACCGGGGTGAGTGCGAGGGCGGCGCCGGCGACGAGACCGGCGGGGCGACCGGCGATCCGGGTCCCCGCGGCGTACATCAGCGCCACCGATGCGACACCCATGAGCGCCTCGGGGATCAGCATGCTCGCACTCGAGTAGCCGAAGATATGCCCCGACAGACCCATCACCCACTGGGAGACGGGCGGTTTGTCGACGGTGATGAAGTTCGACGGATCGACCGACCCGAACAGCAGCGCCTCCCAGTTCCGCGACCCCGCCCACGCCGCGCCCGCGTAGAACACGTTGGCGCTGCCGTTGACGGTGATGTTCCACAGGTAGAACACGGCGGTGGCGACCAGCAGCACGCCGACGGCGATCCGGTCGCGGGGTCGCGCGGGTGGCAGGGCCGGCTGCGCGGGCGAGGGGCTGGTCGCTACGGGTGGGCTCGTGGGAGGCGCGATGTCGGTGGTCACGACTGCACGCTGGTCGGCCGTCCTGACAATCGGATATCGGTTTCCTGTGAAAGAGCTGTCAGGTGCGGAGGTTTCGCGACCTTTCGGACAATGCGCCTACAGGGGTGTCGCGTTCACGGAGTTCGCAGGCCGTCGCGGGCCGGCGACAGGTCGTCGAACGACACCCCCAGCGCGGCCAGATCGGCGGGGACGGCGTCGCCACGGACCGCGGCCGCGGTCACCCGTGCCATGGCCGCGCAGGTCTGGATCCCGTACCCGCCCCGTCCCGCGCACCAGTGCAGGCCGACCACGTCCGGATCGGGTCCGACGACCGGGGTGCGATCGGCCACGAACGAGCGCAGTCCCGCCCACGACGACCGCACGTGTCGCGCACCGATCGTGGTGCACTCGTCGATGGCATCGAGTGCGCGGGCGATCTCGAGGTCGTCGGGGCGTGCGTCGTGGGGATCGACCGGGGTCTCGTCGGCCGGCGAGCACAGCAGTTGCGCGCCGTCGGGTTTGAGGTAGAAGGACTTGTCGATGTCGCTGACCGTGGGGAGCGTCTCGCCGGTGAGGTCGTCGGGCCGGGCGACCCTGAACACGGTGCGGCGACGGGGACTCAGTCCGACCGGCCGCGCGCCGGAGATCGCGGCCACCGCTTCGGCCCACGCCCCGGCGGCGTTCACCACCTCCGAGGCCCGGTGGACGTCGCCTGCTGTGGTCGTCACCTCCCACACGCCCCCGATGCGCGTCATCGCCGACGAGGCGCTGAGGTGCCCGCCCCGCTGCCGCAGCCCGCGCAGGAAACCCTGGTGCACGGCGTGGACATCGATCTCCATCGATCCCGGCTCGTGGAGTGCGGCCTCGACGGCCTCGACACGCAACGCCGGGAACAACGCGACGGCATCGGTGGGGGAGAGCAGTTCGACGTCGGGGGCCAGTGTGCGGACCGACGCGAACATGTCTTGTACGGCGTCACCGCGTCCGGGTCGCGCGAACTGCAGCATCGGGCGCGGCGTCAGCAGGGGGCGGTCGAAGCAGTCGGGCGGGTCGACCAGCGCGCCACGGCTACCGGTGGTCAGCGCGCGGATCGGCCTGTTGCCGTAGGACTCCAGGAACAACGCCGCCGAGCGACCGGTGGAGTGGAAGGCCGCGGTGGCCTCCTGCTCGAGCACGAGCACCGAACGGTCCGAACAGAGTTCGTAGGCCGCCGAGACACCGGCGATACCGGCGCCGACGACGATCACATCCACATCCACCCGCCCCATTGTGCTCGGGGCGGGTGGATGTGTCGTGTCGGTTCTCGGCGCCGAGGGGTCCGGCCTCAGACGTTCTGGGTGAGCAGGAACAGGCCACCGGCGAGTGCACCACCGATGATCGGCCCGACCACCGGGACCCACGCGTAGTTCCACTCGAGGCTGCCCTTGCCCTTGATGGGCATCAGGGCGTACGCGATACGAGGAGCGAGATCACGTGCCGGGTTGATGGCGTACCCGGTGGGACCACCGAGACTGTTGCCGATCACGAGCACCACGAAAGCGACTCCGGCGTAACCCAGTCCGGAGTTTCCCAGATCGAGGGTGCCGCCGTTCTGCGAGATCGCCGGCGACCGCAGGATCCAGAACACCAGCACGAAGGTGCCGATCACCTCGGTGACGGTGTTCCAGAAGTAGTTCTTGACCTGCGGGCCCGTGCAGAAGATGCCACGCGTGTTCTCCGGGTGTGGATCGGCGTCGAAGTTCTTCTTGTACGCCGCATAACAGAGCATGGCCCCGATGAACGCACCGATCATCTGCGCGCAGATGTAGATCGGGACCTGCGACCACGGGGTCTTGTCCGCGATCGCAAGCCCCAGCGTCACCGCCGGGTTCAGGTGCGCACCCGACTGCCATGCGATGGAGGCACCGGCGAACACCGCCAGACCCCAACCGAAGTTGATGAACAGGCCGCCACTGTTGTGGAAGCCCGACTTCACCAGGTTGTTGCCCGCGACGACGCCGGCACCGAGGAGGATCAGCACCGCGGTGCCGATGATCTCCCACAGCCAGATCTGGCCGTCGCTCACGGCGCTCACGCGGAGACGTCGGCGACGGCGGCGGAGCCGCGAACACCTGGCGCGCCCATGCGGGCGGCGTCGGCGGTCGCGTCATCGGGCTGACGCTGCGACTCGATCTCCGCCGCGACACGCGCACGGTAGTTCTCGATCTCCCGCGCGCGCTGATCGGCATCCCAGCCCAGCGGGCCGGCGACGATGTCGGCGACCTCCACCGCGGCACCGGTACCGCGGTCGGTGGTCTCGATCGACATACGCGTACGCCGCGCGAGGATGTCGACGAGGTGCAGGGCGCCCTCGTGGGTGACCGCATAACGGATCTCGGCACCGAGGTACCGGTTGTCGCTCGCGGCGACCGGGCGGGCCAGCTCGGGCTCGGCGGCGATGATCGCGAAGATCTCCGAGATCGCGCTGCCGTAGCGGTGCAGGAGGTGCTCGACGGTCTTCACCGGCAGGTCGTGCTCGTTGGCCAGACGCACCCGTGCCTCCCACAGGTCGTCGTACCCGTCGGCGCCGATGAGCGCGACGCGGTCGGTCCGCGACGGCTCGACACCGCGCACACCCTCGACCGCGGCATCGATGGCGTCGGCCGCCATCACCCGGTAGGTGGTGTACTTGCCGCCCGCGATCACGGTGAGACCCGGCGCGGCCGGGACCACGGCGTGCTCGCGCGAGAGCTTGCTGGTCTGATCGGACTCGCCGGCCAGCAGCGGACGCAGGCCCGCGTACACGCCGACGATGTCGTCGCGCACCAGCGGCTTCTCCAGCATCACGTTGACCTCGGCCAGGATGTAGTCGAGATCGGCGCTGCTCGCCGCGGGGTGCGCGAGATCGAGGTTCCACTCGGTGTCGGTGGTGCCGATGATCCAGAAGTCGTCGCTCCACGGACACGGGATCACGAACAGCAGGCTCTTCTCGGTCTCGGTGATGAGGCCGACCTCGGAGTCGATGCGGTCGCGCGGGACCACGATGTGCACGCCCTTCGACGCCTTGACGCGCAGTCCGCTGGTGGTGCCCACCATCTCCTGCAGCTCGTCGGTCCACACGCCCGCGGCGTTGACCACGTGCTTCGCCCGGACCTGGATCTGCTCGCCGGACTCGAGATCCTCGATGCGGGCGCCGACGACGCGGTCGCCTTCACGCAGGTAGCTGGTCACGCGGGCGCTCGAGGCACACAGTGCGCCGTAGCTCGCCGCGGTGCGCGACAACATCATCGTGTGCCGGGCGTCGTCGACCTGACCCTCGTAGAACAGCACGCCGCCGCGGATGGTGCCGCGCTTGGCGCCGGGGAAGATCGAGAACGTCTTCTTCTTGCCGATGTGCCGGAGGTGATGGGGCACACCGCGTCCCGCGCCGAGGATGTCGTAGAAGCCGATGCCGGCGCCGGCGTAGGCACGGTCGTAAACGGGGGTGACGAGCGGGAAGATGAACTCCACTGGACGCACGAGATGCGGCGCGACGGTGTTGAGCATCAACTTGCGCTCGCGCAGCGCCTCGAAGACGAGGGAGAAGTTGAGCTGCTTGAGGTAGCGCAGACCGCCGTGGAACAGCTTCGAGCTCCGGCTCGAGGTGCCGGCGCCGTAGTCGATGGCCTCTACGAGGCCGACGCGCAGACCGCGGGTGGCGGCGTCGAGGGCGGCGCCGCCACCGACGACACCACCTCCGATGACGAGCACGTCGAGCTCCTGGGCCGCCATCGACGCGAGTGCGGAGCGGCGCGATTCGGGGTTGAGGGCTATGGGTTGCAAGGTCATGCGAGTGTTCTCCTGATGATGAGATGTGACGGTGCCGTGGGCATGTGGATCACACGTCGACCCAGTCGAGGGTGCGGGTGACCGCCTTCTGCCAGCGGCCGTAGTAGTCGGCGCGTTCGTCCTCGGTCCAGTGCGGCTCCCAGCGGGAGTCCTCTTTCCAATGGGTCTCGAGCTCGTCGGTGTTCGCCCAGAACCCGACCGACAGCCCGGCGGCGTAGGCGGCGCCGAGCGCCGTGGTCTCGGCGACCACCGGTCGGCTCACGGGGATGCCGAGCACGTCGGACTGGATCTGCATGCACAGCGAGTTGGCGGTGACGCCGCCGTCGACGCGCAGCACCTCCAGCTTCACCCCGGAGTCCTTCTCCATCGCGTCGGCGACGTCGCGGCTCTGGTAGCAGATGGATTCCAGTGTGGCCCGGGCGATGTGGGCGTTGTTGTTGAAGCGGGACAGCCCGACGATCGCGCCGCGGGCATCCGACCGCCAGTAGGGGGCGAAGAGTCCGGAGAACGCGGGCACGAAGTAGACGCCACCGTTGTCGGGGACCTCGCGGGCGAGCGATTCGCTCTGTGCCGCACCGGAGATGATGCCGAGCTGATCGCGCAGCCACTGCACGGCCGAGCCGGTGACCGCGATCGAGCCCTCCAGCGCGTACACGGGCGGCTGGTCACCGAACTGGTAGCAGACGGTGGTCAACAACCCGTTCTTCGACCGCACCAGCTTCTCGCCGGTGTTGAGCAGCAGGAAGTTTCCCGTGCCGTAGGTGTTCTTGGCCTGACCGGGCGAGAAGCACACCTGGCCCACCATGGCGGCCTGCTGGTCGCCCAGCGCACTGGCGATGGGGACCTCGCCGGCCAGCGGGCCGGTCCGGGTGGTGTGACCGTAGGGCTCGCTCGGCGACGACGGCACGATCGTCGGCAGCATGGCCTTGGGGATGTCGAACAGGGCGATGAGTTCGTCGTCCCAGTCGAGGGTCTCGAGGTTCATCAGCATGGTGCGGCTGGCGTTGGTGACGTCGGTGACGTGGACGCCGCCGTCGACGCCGCCGGTCAGGTTCCAGATCACCCAGGTGTCGATGGTCCCGAACAGCGCGTCGCCCGCCTCGGCGTCGGCCCGGACACCCTCGACGTTCTCGAGGATCCACTGCGCCTTGCCGGCGGCGAAGTAGGTGGCCGGCGGGATGCCCGCCTTCTCGCGGATGATGTCTCCCGCGCCGGACCGCTCGAGCGCCGAGGCGATCTTGTCGGTGCGGGTGTCCTGCCAGACGATGGCGTTGTAGTATGGCCGACCGGTGTTCTTGTTCCACACGACGGTGGTCTCACGCTGGTTGGTGATGCCCAGCGCGGCGAGGTCGGTGGCCTTGAGGTTCTTCTTGCGCAACCCGTTCTGCAGCACCGACGAGGTCCGCTCCCAGATCTCGATCGGATCGTGCTCGACCCAGCCGGCCTGCGGCATCACCTGTTCGTGCTCGAGCTGGTGGCGCGCGACCTCGGCGCCCTTGTGGTCGAAGATCATGAAGCGGGTACTGGTCGTACCCTGGTCGATGGCGCCTACGTAGCTGGTCATGGGTCCTTTTCCGTCAGTCACAACGCTGTGTGGGGAAAATCGAGAACCGGTGATCTGGATCTCACCGTGACTCTGACGGTATGCACCGGCATGCGGTGTGACGAGAGACAGCGTTCGGCATTGTCGAACGGCCCGCAGCGGGTAGCGTCGGCCACGTGCCGGGTCTCATCCAGTCGGTCGAACGTGCCACCGCGGTGATGCATCTGTTGGCCGCGCGCGACGAGCCGATGACCCTGGCCGAGATCGCCTCCGCGGTCGGCGTCGTGAAGTCCACCGCGCACGGCCTGGTGCGCACCTTGGTGGCCGGCGGGGTGGTCGATCAGGACGAACGCAGTGGTCGATACCGCCTGGCCGACGATCCGTTCGGCCCGCGCCGCGACGTGTGGGATGTCAACGAGATCCGGTCGCGTGCCCTCAACTGGACCGACGCGTTGGCGTCGCGGTCGACGATGGCCACGCAGGTGACGGTGGTGCGGGGCGGCGCCGTGCAGGTGGTGCACGACGTGCTCGCAACCCGCGGAGCCGGTGCCCGACCGCTGATGACCGGTTCGGTGGTGCCCGCACACGCCGGTGCCCTGGGGCGTGTCCACCTGGCCTACGACGCGCACCTCGCGCGGTCGGTGCTGCGGACCGACCTCGTGGCCCACACCCAGCGCACGATCGTCGACGCGGGCGTCCTGGTCGCCGAGCTCGCGCGTGTCCGCGACACCGGATGGGCGGTCGCGGTGGGTGATCTCGTCCACGACCAGGCCGCGGTGGCCGCCCCGATCCGCGACGCCGGCGGCACGGTGATGGCCGCGGTGGGTGTGATGGGGGGTGTCGACGACATCTGCGGTCGTGGTGAGCTCCCGCGCACCGCGATCGCGGACAACGTGATCAGCGCGGCCCGATCGATCTCCCGGGAACTCGGGCACGGTGTCGCGACCGGGGGGCGGATCCGGTGAGCACTCGCTACGTCGCCGCGATCGACCAGGGCACCACCTCGACCCGCTGCATCGTCTACGACCGCGGGGGTGTGCTGGTGTCGGTGGCCCAGCGCCGACACCGCCAGTACTTCCCCCGGCCGGGCTGGGTCGAGCACGACGCCTCGGAGATCTGGTCACTGGTGCGCCTGCTGATCCCCGAGGCGCTGCGGTCGGCGGGCGCGACGGCCGAACAGATCGTGGGTCTCGGGATCACCAACCAGCGTGAGACGACGGTGATCTGGGACCGCGAGACCGGGATCCCCCTGCACCGGGCCATCGTCTGGGAGGACACACGCACATCCGATCTCGTCGAGGACCTCCGGTCGCACGGCCACGCCGACGAGCTCCAGCGCCGCAGCGGGACGCCGCTGTCGAACTACGTCTCGGCACCGAGGCTGCGGTGGCTGCTCGACACGGTCCCCGGGGCGCGTGAGGGGGCGCGGGCGGGACGTGTCCTGTTCGGCACCATGGACAGCTGGTTGGTGTGGAACCTGACCGGTGGGCCCGACGGCGGTCTGCACGTCACCGACCCCACCAACGCCGGACGCACCATGCTGATGAACATCGAGACCGGTCGGTGGGACCGGGAGCTGTTGGCCGCGTTCGACATCCCCGAGCAGATGCTGCCCGACATCCGTCCCTCGCTGAGCGCGGTGGGGGTGACCACCGAACCGGTCGCGGGGGTCGCGATCACCACGATGATCGGCGACCAGCAGTCGGCGCTGGTGGGGCAGACGGCGCTGGAGAGCGGCGAATCGAAGTACACCCTCGGCACGGGTGGCTTCCTGCTGTTCAACACCGGTGCCGAGCTGGTGCGTTCGCGCAACGGCCTGATCACGACCGTCGCCTACCAGATCGACGGCGAACCCCTCTGTTACGCGCTGGAGGGCTCGAACCCGACCGCAGGCGCGTTGGTCGAGTGGCTCAAGGAGAACCTCGGGCTGATCGAGACCGCGGCGGCGATCGAGACCCTCGCGGGCACCGTCGCTGACAACGGCGGCTGCTACATCGTGCCGGCGTTCTCGGGTCTGCATGCGCCGCACTGGGTGTCGGGCAGTCGGGGACTGATCGTCGGTCTCACGGCCTATGTCACCCGGGGTCATCTCGCGCGGGCGGCGTTGGAGACGAACGCTTTCGGGGCGCAGGCCATGATCGCGGCGGTCAACGACGATCTCACCGCCGCCGATGCCGCGACCCGCCTGACCGAGCTCGTCGTCGACGGCGGGATGACCGCCAACAACCTCCTGATGCAGATGATCGCCGACATCTGCGGGCTGCCCGTGGTGCGTCCGCGGATGGCCGAGGCCGTCGCCCTCGGTGCGGCCTACGGTGCCGGTCTCACCGCCGGGTTCTGGACCGACACCGCGCAGCTGCGCCGCAACTGGCAGGCCGCCGCCCGGTGGTCGCCGCGGATGCCGGCCGACGAGCGGGATCGTCAGGTCGCGACGTGGGCGCGTGCGGTCGAGCTGTCGTCGAACTGGCGGCCCGCCTAGGGCGTCAGGGCGTCGCGCACCCGTCCGACGCCGTCGCCCGGCACACCTGTGCGGCGACGTCGTCGGTGCGCAACGACCAGAACTGTTGCGCGCCTCCGTCGCCGGTGACGAGTACGGTGTCGTCGCCGAGTGCGGTCAGCCGCGCGGGGCCCTGATCGGCGGTGCCGTAGAGGTTGCCGACCCGACGCACCGAACCGTCGGCGCCGATGCGGTGCACGGTGCCGTCGGCCGACGCCGTGGCCGTCGTGGTGCCCAGGGCGACGATCGAGGTGACCGCCCACCGACCCAGCGGGGTCCGCGGTCCGACCTGCCCGCCGGTGTCGGCCCGGTAGCGGGTGATGCCGCCGGTGCTGTCACCGACGACGACATCGCCGTCGACGTAGCCGAGCGCGGTGACCGGCGAGCCCGGGGTGAGCCGACCCGAGACCTGACCGGTGCCCGACGGGGTGAGGCGGGTGCGGAGGACGCCGGTGGAGCCGCCGAGCGCGATCTGTCCGGCGTCGGCCGAGAACGCCACCGCGACGACCGGTGCTCCACCGAGATCGAGGTCGGCGACCGGGGTGAGGCCGCGACGATCGACGCCGTAGACGCCCACGGAGGTGTTGCCGCGCAGGCTCATCGCCAGCATCGACGACGTGGGGCTGAACCGGATGGTGCCCACCGGCTGCGGTCCGAGCGCGACGGGCGCACCGACCGCGAGGGGGGCACCGGGACCGGAGACGTCCCACAGCTGGGCGAGGTGCCCGGCGTCGACGGTCATCATCCATCGGCCGTCGGGGCTCATCGCCGCACCGTCGAAGTGATCGGGGGCGTCGATGACCAACCCGCCCAACGGCACCGACGGATCGGCGGCGTTCCACACCTGCACCGGTCCGTCGACGAACGACGTCGCGCACGCGGCCTTGGCCGTCGAACACGCCGGGGTCGCGACGCCACCGAAACCACCGTCGAGCAAACCGCGCGGCAGCGACCACACCTGCGGCACACCGCTGCCCGTGGTGACCAGCGTCGAGGCGTCGGTGAAGCGCGCCGCGGCGATGGTCGTCGACTCCGACCGGAGGTCACCGGTGAGCACGCGGGGCAGACCGGCGTGCGTGACGTCCCAGACCCGTGTCGAGCCGTCGGCCGAGGTCACCGCGAGTCGGTGTCCGGTGGGTGCGAACGACAGGCTCGACACCCCGACGACGGTGTCGTCGACGCCGGGGTCGACGGCGCCCGACCGGCCGAGCCCCGGTCCGACCCGGGTCAGTCCCGACGCCGACAGCGAGGCGAGCGTGACCGAGCCCGAGGCGTCGGCGGCGGCGAGGGTGTCGCCTCCCGCGGTCACGGCGACCGCCGCGACCGGGTTGTCGAGCACCAGCCGGGCGTCGTCGGCGACGGGGGAACGGGGATCGGACAGATCCCACGCGGTGACGCGGCGATCGGCCGAACCGACCACGAGCGTCGGTGCGGCCGCGGGGGTGGCCGGGGGCGCGAACACCGCGGTGCGCGCGGCGGATCCGCCGGGAAGCGTCGCCAGGATGAGCGGCCGGCGTGGATCGTCGACGTCGATGACGCGTACCGCACCGGCGGCGTCGACGGCGGCGAGCCAGGGACGGTTCGGTGCGAACGTCAGCGACTCGACCGGTGCCGGTCCGTCGCCGACCACGACGGGTGCACCGGTGATCGCGCCCGCGGCGTCGACGGGCCACAGGCGCACCGCGCCGGCGTCACCGGCGGCGGCGAGCAGCGTGGCCCCCGCGTCGAGGGCGACCGACTGCGGTCCGCGGGCGGTGGTCGCGTCGTCGACGGTGGCGGTCACCGCGGCGTCCGGGCCGGTGATGCGGACGGTGCCGTCGGCCGAGGTGAGGGCCACACGGTCCGAGCGGGCGGATCCGGTGGTGGCGACCGCGACCGAGGGCGGCAGCGACGACAGCGGACGCGCCAAGGGCGTCGACTGCGTGGATAGCAACGCCGACTCGGCGCGCGGATCGCCGGGGGCGGCACGGAAGGCCTGCAGGGCCAGGCGTGCCGATGCGGTCGGATCGGAGGCGGTCGTCGCCCCGATCCGCGCGAGGGCGGCGTCGGTGCGGGCGGCGTCGCGCTCCGACGCCGTATGGCTGCCACCGATCACCGAGGTGACCGCGACGACGAGGAACACGACGGCGACGAACACGAGCACGCCGAGCAGCACGCGACGGCGGGATCGGCGCAACGCCGCCCGCTCGCGGGAACGGGCGAGGAACGCCTCGGCCGGCGCACCGAGGACGTCGACCGGTTCGACGGCGCGGTCGGCGGACTGCAGTCGCGCCTCGTCGTAGAGCTCGTCGGCGGGATGGCCGCCGGCGTCCCAGCGGCCGGCGTCGGCGATCACCGCGGCACGGATCGGGGCGTCGGCGCGGCGCTGCGCCGCCCAGTCGGCCAACCGGGGCCATGCGAAGAGCAGGGAGTCGTGGGTGAGTCGGAGCTGACCGTCGACGACCCGCACGATGTTCGCGCCGACCAGGTGGTCGATGACGGTGTCGAGACGACGGTGTCGGCCCAACCGGGTGTGCAGATCGGTCCGCGCGACGTCGGCCGCGACCACCTCGCCGTCGGCGGTGACGCGCACGGTCGCGAGCAGGACGAGCCGTGCCGTGCGCCGATCGGCCTCGGTGAGCCGGGTCCAGGCGCGTTCGGCGGTGTCGGCGACGACCGAGTCGAGCGGGTCCGAAACGCGGTAGGCGGCCACGGTCAGCGTGTCGTCGGCGCGGGTGCGCCAGAGGTGGTCCATCGTCATGCCGAGCGCGACGAGGTCCGGCGCGCCGGACTCGGCGGCGTGGAGATCGGCGATGATCTGGGGCCCGAGACCCGCCTCGACCGAGGCGCCACGGGTGCGGGCCGGCGATTCGATCGCGGCGAGGAGTTCGTCGTCGCTCATCGTGCGCACGACGACCGCGCGATCGTCGAGGGTGCCGACGAGCACCGGTTCGGCCACCGCGCGGGCGTAGAAGTCGGCGCGCAGGACGATGACGACCGCGAAACGTCGGTCGGCGGCGAAACGGTTTAGCGCGGCGAGGAATTCCGTACGCGTCGTGCGATCGCAGAGGGAGAACAGTTCCTCGGCCTGGTCGACGACCAGCAGGCACGCCGTGGCGTGGGGGTGATCGTCCGGATCGGCGGCACCGCGGGCGGCGTCGAGCGCGCTCATCGGCGCGGAGCCCGGGGTCATGGTGGCGACGGTGGCGGCGACACGCTCGCCGTCGCGTCGCAAACCGCTGCGGCGGACCTCGGGGACGAGTCCGGCGTGGACCAGTGAGGTCTTGCCCGCTCCGGTCGGACCGACGACGGTGACCAGACCGCCGCCGGGCACCGCGCGGACGTGCAGCCGACGCCACAGGTCGGTGCGGCCGAAGAAGATGTCGCCGTCGGCCTCGGAGTACGGGGTCAGGCTGCGATAGGGACCGGAATCGACGACCGGGTTCGCGACCGGCGCCGCGACGACCTCGGCGGTGGTGTCGGCATCGACGTCGGTGTCGGTGGTGTCCGAGGCGGTGGCGTCCGGTGCGGTGGCGTCCGGTTGAACGGGGGACGCGACCTCGCGCAGGTCGGCCCCGCCCCGCTCACGCCCGTCGTAGGACATGGTCGACCTCGTCGGCGGTCGGACGGGTCGCCGCCGGCGACCCCGCGTCCGATTCCGGGCACGGTTGAGCTCCGTGGTGTGTGTGCACGAGGTTCCCCCCTCGATCCGGTGGTCTCGCGACCGCCGGGATGTTTCCTACGGTCGGCCGATCGGCCGGTACCGCGTGTTCCCCGCCCGCCATTGTGGGCACACCCACTGCTTTTGTCCAATGGCAGCCCGGTGGGCGACGGCCGCGTCGACATAGTTTGTGTCGCTACGGATTCGGTGGTGGCGCATCGTTCTCGGCCGGATTGATCAGTCCGCGGCGCCAGATCTCGGTGAGCGTCATGATCGCGCTCTCCTCGTCCGGTGCGGAGTCGGACGTCGCCGATCGCTCCACGGCCTCGTCGCCGCCGGTGACGAACCATGTCCAACAGAAGGATTCGAGCATCGACACGATCGCCGAGGCGAACAGGTACTTGTCGAGCCCGATCCGCACCCCGGTGGCCTCGGCGGAACGGAAGACGGCCAGGACGGCGGAGATGCCCTCGGATCGCCGGTGGCGCCACCACTGCGCGAACTGCGGATCGGTCATCGACAACTGGAACGCGCCGATCATCTCCGGCAGGTAGTCGCGGTAGGAGCTCCAGTAGGCGCGCACGGCCTGCTCGACGTTCACCGCCGGGTCGGGTGTCAGATTGCGGCGCGTCTCGTCGAGCACCTGGGCTGCGAAGTCCCCGAGCAGCGCCTCGAGGAGCTGCTGCTTGCTGTCGTAGTAGTTGTAGAACGAACCGGTGGATCGCCCTGCGGCCGAGGCGATGTCGGATATCTTCGCCGTGAGGTAGCCCTTCTCGGCGAACACGGTCCGCGCCGCGTCGAGCAGCGCCCGCTCGGTGCGGCGACCCTTCGGCGTTGTCGCTCCCGAGCCATCCGGGGCATCGGGTGCGGCGGGATCGGGTGCGGTCGTCACCGTGGCCCCGCTGTCACACCACACCCGCTGCGCGCAGGTCGGCCAGCTGTTGCGCGTCGAGGAAATCGGCGTAGACCTCGGCATTGTGGTGTCCCGGGGTGGCCGGGCCGGCGCTGCGTACCGACCCCGGGGTGCCCAGGAGCTTGGGCACGACACCGGGTCCGAGCACCGTCTCGCCGATCCGCTCGTCGTGGTGGGCGACGATCATGTCGCGCGCGAGCATCTGCGGATCGGTGACGACCTCGGCGACGGTGTTGATCGGGCCGACCACCACCCCGGCGGCGGTGAGTGTCTCGATGAGGTCCTCGGTCGGCACGGTGGACGTCCACGCCTCGATCTCCGCGTCGAGCTCGTCCTGGTTGCGTCCACGCGCGATGTGGGTCGCGTAGCGCTCGTCGTCGGCCAGTTCGGGACGACCCATCGCCGCGCACAGTCGCCGGAACAGCGTGTCCTGGTTGGCGCCGATCACCACGAGTGACCCGTCGGCGCTCGGATAGATGTTCGACGGCGCGATGCCATCGAGGCGTGTGCCCGACGGACCACGGACCACTCCACCCATGTCGTAGTCGGGGATCGTCGACTCCTGCACGGCCAGGCAGGATTCGGTGAGCGCGCAGTCGACGACCTGTCCCTCGCCGGTGACCGTGCGGTGGTAGAGCGCCGCCAGAGCGCCCTGGACCGCGAACATCCCGGCGAGGGTGTCGCCGAGGGACAGTGCGAGGCGGGGCGGCCGTTGTCCCGGATAGCCGTTGAGATGGCGCAGACCGCTGACCGCCTCGGCGACCGACGCATATCCCGTGCGCGCCGAATCGGGTCCGGATTGTCCGTAACCGGAGACCCGTACGAGAATGATGCCCCGATTGCGTTCCCGCAGAACGTCGTAGCCGAGGCCGAACCGTTCGAGGGTCCCCGGCCGGAAGTTCTCCACGATGATGTCCGCGGTCGCCACCATGTCGAGGAACAGGGCCCGACCGCGTTCGTCGCGCAGATCGAGGGTGACCGCGCGCTTGTTGCGCGCGTGCACCGTCCACAGGAACCGATGGCCGTCCCGTTCGGCCTGTCCCCACCCGCGCAACGGATCCGGGGAGCCCGGCGCCTCGAACTTGATGACGTCGGCCCCCATGTCGCCGAGCAGGCGGGCGCCGAACGGGCCCGCGATCAGCGTGCCGAGTTCGAGGACCCGGACACCGTCGAGTGCGCCGCGGCCGGAGGGCGTCGCAGGCGTGTCCTGCGGGTGCGATTCGGTCATGGTGCCAGGGTGCCACCCGCGTTCGGCGCAGCGTGGACGGCGTGCTCGTGGGACGCCGTCACCATCGACCGGACGGTTCCCGGTCAGGCGTCCAACGAACCGCGCCAAAAGAAGCAAAACTCACATCGCAACCACTACAGTGACCACGATCACGGCGACGGTGAGTCGCGAAGAAGCGCGGGCAGGGGAGCGGTGGTGGCGGGTTCGGTGGGAGTCTCCCAACGCGGATCGTCGACCCTCGAGCGGTTCGTCGACGCCGTTCTGTCGGCGATCGCCACCCTCGGCCGCCTCATCGAGCTCACCGCCAGCTCGTTCGCCCATCTCCTCCGCGACATCGTCACCGGTCGCCACAAGTGGCGCGACACCCTCACCCAGACCAGTTTCTTCGCCGGCGTCGCCGGTATCCCCGCGGTGTTGGTCGCCATCCCGTTCGGCGTCATCCTCTCGGTCCAGGTCGGCAGCCTCACCCAGCAGCTCGGCGCGTCCTCGCTCGCCGGCGCGGCGGGCGCACTCGGCATCCTGCAGCAGGGTGCGCCGATCGCGTCGGCCCTGCTCATCGGTGGTGCCGTGGGGTCGGCCATCGCCGCCGACCTCGGTGCCCGCACCGTGCGCGACGAGATCGACGCGATGCGCACCATGGGTATCGACCCGGCTCGTCGGGTGGTCGCGCCGCGACTGCTCGCGGTCGTCTTCGTGGCGCCGCTGGTGTGTATGGAGATCATCTTCGTCGGCGTCACCGCCGGCTACTTCATCAACGTGTCGTTCCAGGGCGGCGCCCCCGGCAGTTAACTCGGCGGATTCGGGCAGTTCGCCGGGGTCGGTGATCTCGTCATCGCGATCGCGAAGTCCATCCTGTTCGGGATCGTGGTCGTGGCGATCGCCTGCCAGCGCGGCCTGGAGGCCCGGGGTGGTCCGCGCGGTGTCGCCGACGCCGTCAACGCCGCGGTCGTGCTCGGCGTCGTCGCGTCGTTCCTGCTCAATCTCGCCGTCACCCAGCTCGTCACGATGTTCGTGACGACGAAGGCGGGCTGGCCCGCATCGTCGGACTGCAGACGTATGCGAGGTCGCGGCGGTGGACGACGAACCTCGGCCGTGCCGCGGTCGTCCCGGTATCGGTGGTCGAACGCATCGGACACCAGTCCACTTCGTGTTCGACGTCCTGCGCTCGATCCCGCACGCCCTGCGCGTCTACCGCCGCCAGACCGGCGCGGTCCTGTCCGACCTCATGTGGGGATCGGGTGGCCTCATCGTCGGTGGCGGTTCGGTCGTGGTGCTCGTCGTGCTGGGACTGTCGGTGGGCGGGTCGATCGGCATCGAGTCGTTCGCGACGCTGAAGCTGTTCGGCATCGGCCCGCTGACCGGCTTCCTGTCGGCGTATGTGAACACCCGCGAGCTGGGACCGATCGTCGTCGCGATCGGATTCGCCGCCCAGGCGGGCTGTCGTATGACCGCCGAGATCGGGTCGATGCGGATCTCGGAGGAGATCGACGCCCTCGAGGCCCAGGCCATCCGCCCCATCCCGTTCGTGGTCAGCACACGGGTGATCGCCGGGATCGTCACGATCATCCCGTTGTTCCTCATCACCCTGATCCTCAGCTACCTGTCGTGCGCCTTCGTCGTCAACACCGTCAACGGGCAGTCACCGGGCACCTACTACCACTACTTCAACGCGTTCCTCGCCCCCGTCGACATGCTGTTCGCGGTTATCAAGGCCGTCGTCTTCGTCGTCGCGGTCATCCTCATCCACTGCTATCAGGGTTTCTACGCCAGCGGCGGACCAGAGGGTGTCGGCGTCGCCTCGGGCCGCGCCATCAAGAACAGCTTCGTCATCATCGTCGTCCTCGACATGCTGCTCACCCTCATCTTCTGGGGATCCGACGTCGGCTTCAGGTTCTCCGGCTGATGGCGTACCACGATCCGTCCGGGCGCGGCCCCTCACGCACGGCACTGCTGGCCCTCGGTGCGGCGACCCTGGTCGTCGTGCTGGTCCTCGCGATCCCGCTCACCCTGTACGCCCGCGGCGACTTCGACAGCACCGTGCGGGTGTCGGCGGTGGCCGACTCCGTGGGCGACGGTCTCGCGGCCGGCGGCGACGTGAAGTACCGCGGTCTCATCGTGGGACGGGTCGACGGGGTCACCGTCACCGACGACGGTCGCCAGGAGATCGCGATGTCGATCGACGCGAACCAGGCGTCGTCCATCCCCGACCGGGTGTCGGCCGCCTATGCACCGTCGAACCTGTTGGGCGTCACCGGGATCGAACTGCAGGCGGCCACCTCGACCGCGTCGGGTCCGACGCCGGGCGCGGGTCGCCTGCGCGATGGTGAACGGATCACCATCGGTGCGGACTCGACGAACGTGTCGGTGGCCGATCTGCTGCGCCAGGTGGGCGAGATCTCGACGACCATCACCGGTGACGAGTTCAGCCGCACCATCGACATCGCCGATCGGCTGGTCACCGCGGTGCAGCCGCTCGTGCGGTCCGGGCTCGACCTGCTCAACCTCGCCGCGTCCCGGCAGCAGATGCCGCTCGCGGAGTTCATCCGCATCCTCGGCCCGGTCACGCGCGGCGTCGCGGATCTCGAGGGGCCGTTCGACTCGGTGCTCATCAGCCTGACCCGGCAGACCGCCGCCTACACCGATCCCCGCGTGGTGAACTCGGTGAAGGACTCGCTGTCGGGACTGGTCACCACCGTCGGCGGCCTCGGCGGTCTCGTGCGCGACAACTACGACGGACTGGCCACCCTGCTCGACTTCCTGATCGTCACCGGATCGCCGCTGGGACAGACGCTGCGGTCGATCCCGCCAGCGGTCGGCGACGCGCGGGAACTGCTGGGCCGCCTGGAGAAGTCGATGCCCACCCAGAACGGGAAGGTCACCCTGCAGGTCGGGCTCACCGTCGCGCAGATGCCTCAGCTCGCGCCGTTCCTGCAGTGCTCGCGTCCCCGGCGCCGAAGGCCGCCCCGACGAGCCCGGCGCCGAAGGCCGCCCCGACGAGCCCGGCGCCGAACGCCGCCCCGAAGGCGGGTGGACGATGAGGCTCCGGCGTTCGTCGATGGTGTATCTGGCCCTGTTCGTGGTGGTGATGATCGGGGCCACCTGGGTCGTCGTCGGCGCCCTGTCGCCGTCGGTTCCCGGTGACCAGCGCACCGTGACCGCCGACTTCTCCGACGCCTCGGGTCTGTCATCGGGCAACGACGTCCGCCAGATGGGTGTGCGGGTGGGACGGGTGACGTCGGTGGAACTACATGACGACATCGCGCGGGTCACGTTCCGGACACAGAAATCGGTGCCGCTGTTCGACAACACCGACATCGCCATCCGCTATCTGAATCTGGTGGGCGAGCGGTATCTCGACGTGTTCACCGACGGTCCGGGCAGCGGCCGCGCCGACACCACCGAGGTGATCCCGACCGCCCGCACGATCCCGTCGTTCGACATCACCGCGCTGTTCAACGGTCTGCGGCCGGTGTTCAAGGTGCTCGACCCGGCCGAGATCAACGAGTTCACCGAGAACATCCTGGCCGTGGTGCAGGGTCGGGGGCCGGACCTGGGCTCGATCCTCGACAACTTGAACCAGGCGACGTCGTTGGTCGCCGACCGCTCGGACATGGTGGCGGCGTTCGTGACCGGCCTGGGGTCGGTGGCCAAGGAGATCCAGTACAAGTCGCCGCGGCTCAACGAACTGATCAGTCGCGCCGGAGACGCGTTGGGCGCGTTGGCCTCCGACCTCGACGGCACCGAGAGGTCGCTGACGCTCGCGGCGAGGGCGCTGACCCCGCTGCGTCTCGTCCTGCAGAGCCTCAACGGCGTCTACTACGGCAACTACGCCGACATCGACCGCCTGCTGCGCAAGTACATCCCGGCCACCAACGACGCCTCCGACCTGCTCGCGCGCATCCCCGGCGTCCTCGATTCGCTGCTCGCGTCGGTGAACTCGGCGACGAAGGCCTCCTACAGCTGCGGCCGCGGTCAGTCGGTCCCCGGACCGATCACCAGCGTGCTGCTCGCCGGCGCCCCGGTGGTGATCTGCCGATGAGCCCGCAGCTGACCCGACGTCGCGATGCCGCCGCCGTGCGTCGCCGGCAGGTGCTCTTCGGCCTCGGCGGCGTGGTGGTCATCGTGATCGTCGCCGCGGTCGCCGGACTGCTCTACGTGGTGCCCTTCGGATCGTCGGACATAACCGCCGATTTCACCTCGAGCGGGCAGATCCGGTCCGGTGACGAGGTGCGGGTCGCCGGCATTCCGGTCGGCGAGGTCAGGTCGGTGAAGGTGGTCGGCGACCACGTCGAGATCACCTTCGACGTCGACGACTCGGTCACCATGCGCGACGAGTCCACCGCCGACATCCGCCTGTCGACGGCCATCGGTGGGCACTACCTCGCGGTGACACCGAAGGGGACGTCGCCGCTGCGCGGTCACATCCCCCGGGAACGGACGTCGACGCCGTATGAGTTGACCGACGTCATCCGCGACTCGGGCGACGTGGTCGACAAGCTCGACGCCCAGACCGCGCGGGAGACCTTCTCGCAGGTGAACCTCTCCCTGCGAGGCCGGTCCGATGCGGTGCGCGACATCATCTCCCAGGTGTCGCAGGTGACGACCACCCTCGGTGACCGCGACCAGGACCTCGATCGCGCCATCGCCGTCACCGAGGAGTACATCGGCGCGCTGAACAACGGTCGGGCGAAGCTCGTGAACCTGCTGCGCCTGGTCGGGGTCATCGGGTACCGCTTCTATCAGTTCCGTGAGCAGGGTCTGCAGACCGTGCGCGGGGTCGATGCGCTGTTCGCCTTACTGCAGCCTCCGGTGGAAGACCTCTCGGGCACGATCGATCCGCAGATCGACAAGATCAAGGCCATCGTCGACCGGGTGCGGACCACGCTCACCGGATCGGGGCCGATCCTCGACAGGCTGACCGCCATCGCCAACCAGCTCGGGTCGGCGCTCGGGGTGTCGGGCACGCCCACCGTCGACCTGTCGAAGACCGTCGCCGACGCCCCGGCCCTGTGCATCCCGATGCCGGATCGGCGGTGTTGACGTGACCACCTCCGTGACATCGCCCGCCCCGTCGGGACTGCGCCGTTGGGCCACCCGGTCGGTCATCGTCGTCGCCATCGTGGCCGTGATCGCCGGATGCGTCGCCGCGGTCCGGGCGAACGACGACGCGTCGAGCACCGCGGGATGCGCGATCATGTCCGACTCGATCGGGCTCTACCCCGGTAGCAATCTCACCCTGCTCGGCGTCAACATCGGCAAGGTGACCGGCGTGGCACCGTCGAACGGCCATGTCCGCGTCGACTTCTCGATGGACTGGGCCACGAAGCTCCCCGCGGACGTGTCGGCGGTGACGACCTCGGACTCGATCGTCACCGATCGGCGCCTGGAGATCCCCACCAGCTACGTCGGTGGGGCCACCTGGGACACCAGGAACTGCATCCCCCTCGAGCGCACCCACACCCCGAAGAGTCTCAGCGAGGCGTTCTCGGCGTTCGACAAGCTCTCCGCGCAGCTGACCGACGCCGGTGGCCGCTCGCCCGAGCAGCAGCAGGCGGTGTGCACCGCCCTGGCGTCGGTCGACGACAGCCTCAAGGGCACCGCCGAGGATTTCAACCGGGCGGTCCAGGGACTCGGTGCCGCACTGGGTGATCCGCAACTGCGCGACACCCAGCTGCGGTCGCTGATCACCAACGGCCAGCAGCTCGCCGACTTCTTCGTGCAGCGGTGGCCCGACGTGCGACTCGCGGTCGACAACGTCGGCAAGTTCGCGACCGCACTGGGCGACCTGACACGCGAACTCAACCCCGCGCTCGTGCGGCTCACGTCGGTGGTCCCCAAGTTGGCGTCGAACCTGCAGCGTTTCGACCCGATCCTGTTCACCCTGCTCGGCCTCATCACACCGCTGGTGGAGCTCTTGCCGACCGACCAGATCGTGGCGCTGCTCAAGTCTCTGCCGCCGGTCATGTCGGCCCTGCAGGCGATGGCGCAGGACAAGCAGGCGGGTCTGGCGATCACGATCAAGCCCCCGCGTGTGCGGGTTCCCGTCGCCTCGGCCGGCGTCACCTGCGCCGCCCTCAACCGCGCCCTGGCCGGATCGTGCCGTGAGTCCCCGGGAGCGCGGGAGCCGGTCGACACCGACCTCGTCGCTCTCGTCCTCGGATCGGGAGGTATCCGATGATCGGCGACCGGCGTCGTGTGCGGCGCACCGTGATGGTGGTCGCGACACTCCTCGTCGCGTGGATGTCGGCGGCCTGCGGGATCCAGGTGACCGACCTGCCGCTGCCCGGGACACGGGTGTCGGGGGAGAGCAGGGCGTTGAAGATCGAGTTCAGCAACGTGTTGAACCTGCCCGCCCGGAGCAAGGTGTTGCTCAACGGCACCAAGGTCGGGGTGTTGCGGTCGGTCGGCATCGGCGGAACGGCGACCTCGCCGGTGGCCGTCGCCACGGTCGACATCGCGTCCGACGTCGACGTGCCGCAGGGCACCCGCGCCGCGCTCGAGCAGTCGACGCTTCTCGGCGACATCTACATCTCACTGACCCCGCCCGCATCCGGCGGTGGCGTCCGGCTCGGGAACGGGGCGACGATCCCGTTGTCGCAGACCACGGTGACCCCGGCCGTCGAGGACCTGCTGGGCGGTATCGCCGCGCTGGCCAACGGCGGCACACTGGAGAAGATCCAGCGCACCGTCGACAAGGCGAACACCGCGTTCCCAGAGAACAAGGGTGAACGCGACAAGGGCATCGAGACCTCCCGCGAACTGATCGCCCGCATCGTCGAGAACTCCTCGTCGGTGGGGGAGATCCTCGATTCGCTCGGCGTTCTGGGCCGTTCGGTGCAGGCCGAGGGACCCGGGCTCGGCTTCGCGCTCGACGTCGGCCCCGAACGCATCGGCGGGGCACTGGTGTCGTTCGTCGGGTTCGCGAAGGTGTTGACCTCCCTGGGTTTCCAACTGACCAGCGTCACGAAGCTGTTCGGTCCGCGCTATCAGCAGCTGGTGGGGTTGATCGACACCGCCAATCCGCTCGTCGACCTCGCGGTGTCACTCGATGCGTCGGCACCGTCGGACATCGCCCGGCTGGACGCGCTCGTGAACGACAAGATCCTGCCGCTGCTGGCGAGCCCGTCGGTGAACATCGTCGACATCACCTCCCCGCGCGGCCTGTCGACGCCGACCGCGTCGAACGACCAGATCCGCACCGTGGCATCGACACTGCGGATGATCGGCGCGATGCGATGAGGATCGGCGTGCGCACGTCACTGGTGCTGCTGGTGGTCGTCTCGGTGGCGTTGGCGGCCTACCTGGGGATCGGGATCCTCAAGCTGAAGCCGTTCGCCGACACCGACACCGTCACCGTGGAGATGGCGTCGTCGGGTGGACTGCTGCCCCGTTCGCGGGTGCTCTACAACGGCATCGAGGTCGGCCATGTCACCGACATCGCGGTCCGTCCCGACGGATTGCGCGCGACGCTGTCGATCGACGCCGGGTACGACATCCCCGCCGACGCCGAGGTGACCGTGGCGAACCTGTCGCTGGTCGGCGAGCAGTACGTCGACTTCAGTTCCACCCGCGCCACCGGTCCGTACCTGCGTGACGGTGCGGTGTTGAGCCGCAACGTGATCACGCAGGCGACGGTCGGGGAGACGCTGACCAATCTGCAACGGCTGGTCGGCCAGATCGACCCGAAGCGGCTGCTCAGCATCGCGAACACCATCAACGCCGGGTACATCGGCCGCGAGGACGACATCACGAAACTCGGCGAGTTCTCGAATCAGTTCTCGCGCACCGTCACCACCCAGCGCACCGAGTTCTCGGACCTGTTCGACACCGCACAGGAATTCGTCCGCAAGGCCGACGGTATCGGCCCGCCGCTGTCGTCGGGATCGAGGGCCCTCGGGACGAATCAGGCGTCGATCACCGCATTGTTCGGGCTGTTCCCGGGGCTGGCGAGCGCGACGAACGGTGCGGTGGCGTGGGATCAGGTGATCAACCCGTTCGTCACCAAACTCAGCGAGTACCTGCAACGCATCCTGCCCAAGGTGACACCACCGCTCGGGGTCCTGTTGCCCCTGATCTCCCAGATCGCCCCCGCCACCAACATCGACATCGCGTCGTTCGTCGAACGTGGCCTGCAGATCGTCGACGAGAACGGCGTCGTACGGTTCCGCGTGGCCACCAAGTAGCGTCGGCCGCATGCACAAGGAGTTGACTGCCAGTGTCTGAGTCGGGCAAGCCGGACGAGGAGAAGTCTGCCTCGGAGTTCTCCGGACTCGACGGGCGTTCGCCCCGCACGCCGGAAACGCCGAAACCCGAGAAGTCCGCCTCGCCCACGGAACCGGTCGAGACCACCTCGGTGACCGCTGCCGCCGAGACCGCCGAGCCCACCACGACGACGGCCGCGAGCACCACCGCCGAAAGTCGTTCGCGACCGCGGGCGACTCGGCCCGTCGCCCCGGCCGGGGCCTGCTCGTCACCGCGGCCGTGCTGGTCGTGGTGCTGGCCGTGGCCACCACGGTCGCGATCGTCTCCGCGCTGGGCTACCGCGATGACTACCAGGGGCTGAAGACGCAGAACGCACAGGCCCAGCGGGCCGAGGATGTCGCGAGCGACTACGCCGTGAAAGCCGCCGAGATCGACTACCGCGACTTCGATCCCTGGTTCGCGGCGCTGAAGACCGGCGTCGACGACGCGATGATCAAACAGTTCGCCGACACCGAACCCGTTCTGCGACAACTGCTGGGGCAGCTGCAGTGGGTGTCGAAGGGCACGCTGGTCGGCAGCGACATCAAGTCGCAGAACAACGGCGTCTACGTGGTGCAGGTGTTCGTCGACGTACAGGTCACCAACGTCCAGTCACCCGGCGGGGTCAAGACCACTGCGCTGTACCCGATCACGGTCGACAAGAACAAGAACTGGGCCATCACCGACATCAGCGGAGGCGTCGCTCCACTCTCCACGAAGTAGGGCACCCCGCAACGCACTCGGCCCCCGTCCGCGATCTGCTCGCGAACGGGGGCCGAGGTGTCGACGGGCGTCGATCGCCGTCAGATCATCGTGACCATTTGATCAGAGGGGCAGCAGGATGTTCTTCACGGTCGGGTCGGTGCGCAGGTACTGCTGCACGGCCGGGTCCTTGAACACCGCGACGAGCTTCTTGATGTTGTCGGCGTTCTGCCACCGGGTGCCGATGGTGAGCTGGCCGGCGAACTCGTCGGGGGCCGCCGGCGAGAAGATCTGCTTGCTGATCGGGATACCCGCGGCGAGGTAGTACTCGGTGTAGCCGACGGTGGCGTCGAGGTCGGGCAGCGCTCGCGACTGGGCCGCGAAGTCGAGCAGCGTGAACTGCAGGTTCTTCGGGTTGGTGGCGATGTCGTTCTGGGTGGCCCGCGACTTGTCGATCCCGGACTTCAGCGTGATCAGACCGGCGCGCTCCAGCAGCCACAGGCCCTGGGCCTCGTTGGCCGGGTCGGAGTAGAGCGAGACCTTCGCGCCGTCGGGCAGCTGCGAGACGTCGGTGTACTTGTCCGACCAGACACCGAAGCCCCAGCGGAAGACCGGTGTCGCGGCGACCTCCTTGAAGTCGGGGTTGGCGTCGAGAACCTGGGACAGCCAACGCTTGTGCTGGTAGATCGTGCCCGCGACCTCGCCGTCGCTGACCGCACGGTTCAGCGTGGTGCTGTCGGCGAGGCCCTTGAACGTGATCTTGATGCCGTACTTGGGGGCCACGTTCGCCGCGATGTAGTCGACGAGTGCCTGCTCGTTCGCGTTGCCCTCGGCGGTGACCACGGTGAGGGTCGCACCGGCGGTGTCGTTGGGGGACTTGTCATCCGAGCCCGCGATACGCCATCCGATCACGGCGGCGACGATGACGACCACCAGCACGACGGCACCGATGATCAGCGGTCGGCGCCGGTTGTTCTTCACCTCGAATCCCGAGTTGTCGTTGCGCACGGGCGTGTTGCTTGTCTGGGTCATGTCCTCTTCTTCCGGGCAGGGATGATCTGCGCACGCCGGGATCGGCGTGTGCACGGTGTGTCGGGTCGAACGGTGGGGTCAGACGGCGGTGGGGTCAGACCGGGGTGGCGTCAGACCGGGGTGGGAACGGTGTCGGTTCGGCGGGAGGTCGACCGGCGTGACTTCTCGGGGGTGAGGAACCGGACGAGAGCGTCGCCGATGAGCTGGATGGCCGCGACGGTGATCACGAGGGTGACGATGGTCGCGATCATCACCTGGTGATCGAAACGCTGGTAGCCGTAGGTGACCGCGATGTATCCGAGGCCGCCCGCGCCGATGGTGCCCGCGATGGCCGAGTACTCGATCATCGCGATCGTGTTGATGGTGAGACCGCCGACGATGTTCGGCAGGGCCTCGGATATCTGTGCGGTCCAGATGATCTGGACGGTCGATCCCCCCGATGCCGTCGCCGCGGCCACCACCGACGTGGGCACCGCCCGCAGCGAGTTCTCGACGATGCGGGTGAAGAACGCGATACCGGCGATCGACATCGGGACGACCGCGGCGGGGATGCCGATGTTGGTGCCGGTGATGAATCGGGTGAACGGGATGATCGATGTCATCAGCACCAGGAAGGGCAGCGACCGTCCGATGCTGATGATCCACGACAGCGGTGTGTGGAGTCGACGGTTCTCGAACAGTCCGCCGGGCGCGAGGTTGTGGACGATCGCGCCGAGCGGGACGCCGACCAGCAGCACGATGACCATCACGATCCCGACCATGATGATCGTGTCCCGGAACGCGGGGATCAACAGGCCGGGGATCTCGTTCGTGGGAACCGTGATCGACGCCAGGACCGATGTTGTCGCGCTCATGCCGCGACCACCGATGCAGCGGCGACATCGGTCCGCTCCGCCAGGCCCAGCGCGCCGACGGCGTCAGGGACCTTGTCCGCGGCAGTGGCATCCACGGCGAGGGTCCAGTGGCCCACCGACACCCCGGCGACGTCGCCGACGTGACCGCCGAGCACCGACACCGGCGCACCGATCTGGTTCGACAGTCGCACGATCCAGTCGCCAGGAACCGCGACCGAGTTGTGGGTCACCTCGACGACCACCTGTCCGGGTGCGGCGGACGACGCCGCGCTCTGCGGTCGAAGGGCCTCCCCGAGAACGGATTCGGGGTCGAGGAGCAGGTCGACGACGGCGCCCTGCTCGGCGATGCGTCCGTGATCGAGTCGACCGACGCGGTCGGCGATCTTCACGATCGTGTCCATCTCGTGGGTGATGAACACCACGGCGAGGTCGAGGTCGTCGCGGACCTCGCGGAGCAGGTCGAGGAACGATTCGGTGGCCGCGGGATCGAGCCCGGAGGTCGCCTCGTCGGAGAGCAGCACCGACGGTCGCAGGGCCAGGGCACGGGCGATGCCGACCCGCTGGCGCTGCCCGCCCGAGAGCTGGTGCGGGTATTTGTCGGCGTGCGGGGACAATCCGACCCGGTCGAGCAGCTCGGCGACACGGGCCTTCGTCTGCGCGGTCGTCACCCCGAGGTACTCCAGGGGCAGCGCGACGTTCTGCGCGGCGGTGCGTCGGCTCAACAGGTTCGCCGACTGGAACACGGTGCCGATGCGGCGGCGTGCGACGCGCAGGGACTTCGCGTCGAGATCGGTCAGGCGTTCGCCGTTGACGACCACCTCTCCCGACGTCGGACGTTCGAGCAGGTTGATGCATTGCGTGAGCGTGGATTTGCCGGCACCCGACGGCCCCACGACGGCGAAGATCTCACCGGCGGAGACGGTGAAGTCGACACGGTCGAGCACGGTCACGGCGTCGGCGCCGCGGCCGTAGGTCTTGGTCAGGTCATGGATCTCGATCACGCCGAGAATCATCGGTGACCGGGGGCGGATGTCCCAAGTGTTCAAATCAGCGTGATTCGTGGCCCGGCCTCGGCAGAGGCGCGTAACCCTTTACCCGAGCGTAGGATTCGTGCTAGCACCGCGCCTGCGGCCACCCGGACGCCGAAACGTCCGACGCCGACGCGCACAATGGCCTCCTGATGACGTTCCTCACCCTGGTGCTGCTCGTGGCAGCCGGTTTCGGCGCTGGGCTGGTCGGCTACATCACCGGTCTCGCGTCCATCGTGAGCTATCCGGCTCTCCTGCTGGCCGGTCTGCCGCCGCTCGCGGCGAACGTCACCAACACCGTCGCGCTGGTGTCGGTCGGCGTCGGCAGCAGTGCGCAGTCGGGGACCAAGTTGCTCGACGAGCCGCGGCGGCTGGTCGCGCTCGGAGTGCTGTCGGCGGCCGGGGGACTGGCCGGCGCGATCCTGCTGCTGCGGTCGCCGCCCGGTTCGTTCGAGACCGTGGTGCCCTACCTCGTGGCGCTGGCGTCGGCGGCCGTGCTCGCCCAGCCGTGGTTGCGGCGGATGGCGGGGCATCGGGAACTGCCGATCGTGTTCGCCGTCGGCATCGCGATCGTCTCGGTCTACGGCGGCTACTTCGGTGCCGGTGCGGGCACGATCTTCCTGGCACTCGCGTTGGTCACCAGCGCCCATCCGCTGTGGCGGGCCACGCTGCTGAAGTCGGCGCTGCTCGGCATCTGCAACCTCGTCGCCGCGATCGTGTTCGCCGCGACCGGTCCGGTGCACTGGGTCGCCGCGGTCGCGATGGGCATCGGCTGCCTCGCCGGCGGGTACGCCGGGCCGCCCGTCGTCGCCCGGCTGCCCGAGACCCCGCTGCGCATCACCATCGGCATCCTCGGTTTCGCACTCGCCGTCTGGCTCGCCGTCCGTTGACCGTGCCGAAAACCTCCGCCGAGCGGGACACGGCGACGTGCGAGGAATCGACCGGACGAGGGCAGTCCGGTGCACGGACATCCAAAGACTCGTAGCGTGGAGTGGTGACGTCTCAGCAAACTGCTCATCCCACGCCGCGCACCCTCGGGGAACTCCGCGCCTCCGGACACATCCAGCGATCGATCAAAGACGAGATCCGCAACAACCTCCTCACCGCGCTGCGTACCGGCGCCGACCCGTGGCCGGGCATCGTCGGGTTCGAGACGACCGTGATCCCGCAGCTCGAGCGCGCCCTGCTCGCCGGTCACGACGTGGTCATGCTCGGTGAGCGCGGCCAGGGCAAGACCCGCCTGCTGCGCACCCTCGTGGGCCTGCTCGACGAGTGGACGCCGGTCATCGAGGGCGCCGAGCTCAACGAGCACCCCTACGAGCCGATCACCCCGGCCTCGATCCGCAAGGCCGCCAATCTGCAGGACGACCTGCCGATCGCGTGGAAGCACCGCTCCGAGCGCTACGCCGAGAAGCTGGCCACCCCCGACACCTCCGTCGGCGATCTCGTCGGCGACGTCGACCCCATGAAGGTGGCCGAGGGCCGCAGCCTCGGTGACCCGGAGACCATCCACTTCGGTCTCATCCCCCGCGCGCACCGCGGCATCGTCGCCATCAACGAGCTCCCCGACCTCGCCGAGCGCATCCAGGTCTCCATGCTCAACGTGATGGAGGAGCGCGACATCCAGGTCCGCGGTTACTCGCTGCGCCTGCCGCTCGACGTGATGCTGATGGCCAGCGCCAACCCCGAGGACTACACCAACCGCGGTCGTATCATCACCCCGCTCAAGGACCGCTTCGGCGCCGAGATCCGCACCCACTATCCGCTCGAACTCGACGACGAGGTCGCCGTCATCGAGCAGGAGGCCGATCTCGTCGCCACCGTGCCGACCTTCGTCACCGAGATCCTCGCCCGCTTCACCCGCTACGTGCGGGATCACCCGTCGGTCGATCAGCGCTCGGGCATCTCCGCGCGTTTCGCGATCGCCGGCGCCGAGACGGTCGCCGCGGCGGCGCTGCACCGGGCGACGGTCGTCGGCGAGGAGTCGGCGACCGCACGCGTCGTCGACCTCGGATCGGTGATCGAGGTGCTGCGCGGCAAGGTCGAGTTCGAGTCGGGCGAGGAGGGCCGCGAGATGGAGATCCTCGAGCATCTGCTGCGCAAAGCCACCGCCGACACCGTGCGTGAGCACCTCGCCGGGATCGACATGGCGCCGTTGGTCTCCGCACTCGAGACCGGCGAGCCCGTGGTCACCGGTGACCGCGTGACGGCGAAGGAACTCCTGGGATCGATCCCGGAGCCCGAGCGCACGGGTGCGGTCATCGACACCATCGCCGAGCGCCTGGAGGCCACCGACGACGGGGAACGCGCCAGCGCACTGGAACTCGCGCTCGAGGGGTTGTTCCTCGCCCGCCGGATCGGCAAGGAGGCCGACGATTCCGGTCAGACCATCTACGGCTGACACACACCACACGGACAGAGACTGATGATGGCCCGCAACAGATTCCACCGCTCACGGTATCGCCGCTACACCGGTGGGCCCGACCCGCTGGCCCCGCCGGTCGACCTGCGTGAGGCACTCGACGAGATCGGTGCCGACGTGATGGCCGGCGTCTCGCCGCAGCGCGCGATGCGCGAGTACCTGCGTCGCGGTACGCAGGAGATGCGGGGCCTGGACAAGCTGCGCGAGGAGATCAACCGCAAACGCCAGGAGCTGCTGAAGAAGCGCAACCTCGACGGCACGTTCGCCGAGGTGAAGGAGCTGCTCGACAACGCCGTACTCGCCGAACGCAAGCAGCTCGCCCGCGATCTCGACGACGACGCGCGGTTCGCCGAGATGCAGATCGAGAACCTGTCGCCGTCGACCGCGCAGGCGGTGCAGGAGCTCGCGAACTACGAGTTCCGCAGCCCCGAGGCGAAAGCCGACTACGACAAGATCAAGGACCTGCTCGGCCGGGAGATGCTCGATCAGCGTTTCGAGGGCATGAAGCAGGCCCTCGAAGGGGCGACCGAGGAGGATCGGCAGGCCATCACAGAGATGCTCGCCGACCTGAACGAGCTTCTCGCCAAGCACAACCGGGGCGAGGACACCACCGAGGCGTTCGACGAGTTCATGGGCAAGCACGGTCAGCACTTCCCCGACAACCCGCAGTCGACCGAGGAGCTCATCGACTCCCTCGCCAAGCGTGCCGCGGCGGCGCAGGCGTTCTACAACTCGCTCTCGCCCGAGCAGCGGGCCGAGCTCGATCAGTTGTCGCAGCAGGCCTTCGGCTCGCCCGACCTGATGAACCAGTTGAGCCAGATGGACTCGCAGCTCCGCGAGGCCCGCCCCGACCTCGGGTGGGGCGACTCGCAGGACTTCGAGGGCCAGCAGGGTATGGGTATGGGCGAGGGTGTCGGCGCGCTGCAGGATCTCGCCGAACTGGAGTCGTTGTCCGAGCAGCTCTCGCAGCAGTACAACGGGTCCCAACTCGACGACATCGACCTCGAGGCGCTGGCCCGCCAGCTCGGACCCGAGGCCGCGGTCGATGCGCGCACCCTGGCGGAGCTGGAGAAGGCGCTCGCCCAGCAGGGCCTGTTCGATCGTGACGCCGACGGCAACCTCCGCCTGTCGCCGAAGGCCATGCGGCAGTTGGGTCAATCGATCTTCCGCGACGTCGCCGACCGACTCTCGGGCCGCTCGGGTGACCGCCAGACGCGTCGTGCCGGCGCGACCGGTGAGTCGACCGGGGCCACCCGTGAATGGGAGTTCGGCGACACCGAGCCGTGGGACGTGACCGCCACCGTCGGCAACGCGGTGCGACGCACCATCATCGAGGATCCCGAGAGGTCGTTGGCCGCAGGAGATCTCGCGCGCCACGGCGTGCGCATCGACGTGCGTGACGTGGAGGTCTCGGAGACCGAGTCGCGCACGCAGGCGGCGGTCGTCCTGCTGGTCGACACCTCGTTCTCGATGGAGATGCAGGGTCGCTGGTTGCCGATGAAGCGCACCGCCGTCGCGCTCAACCACCTCATCAGCACGCGGTTCCGCAGCGACGAACTCGAGATCATCGCGTTCGGTCGGCACGCCCGCAGCATCGACATCTCCGAGCTGACCGGGCTGCAGGCGGTGGCCGAGCAGGGCACCAACCTGCACCACGCTCTGCTGTTGGCGGGACGACACCTGCGCAAGCACCCCAACGCACAGCCGGTGGTCCTCATCGTCACCGACGGCGAACCGACCTCGCATCTCGAACCCGACGGGCATTCCTTCTTCGACTGGCCGCCGCATCCCGCGACGCTCGCGGTCACCGTCCGCGAACTGGACAACATCTCGCGACTCGGGGCGCAGGTCACCATCTTCCGGCTCGGTGACGACCCGAGTCTGGAACGGTTCATCGACCAGGTGGCCCGTCGGATCGGCGGCCGGGTCGTGGCCCCCGACCTCGACGGCCTGGGCGCCGCCGTGGTCGGCGACTACCTCGGGTCGCGCCGGGGCCGCCGTCGGTGACCACGGCGGGCACCGTCAGGGTCGGCACGTCGGGGTGGGTGTACGCGCCGTGGCGGGGCACCTTCTATCCGAAGGGCCTGCCGCAGCGCCGCGAGCTCGAACACCTCTCGCACACACTGAACTCCGTCGAGATCAACGGCTCGTTCTACGCGCTGCAGAAGCCGGAGAGCTATCGCCGCTGGGCGGAGTCGACACCCGATGACTTCGTGTTCTCGATGAAGGGGCCGCGCTTCATCACCCACATGAAGAAGCTCGTCGACGTCGAGACGCCGTTGGCGAACTTCTTCGCCTCGGGCGTGCTCGCACTCGAGCACAAGCTCGGCCCGGTGCTGTGGCAACTCCCGCCGACCATGCGGTTCGACGCCGCGGTGCTCCACGACTTCCTGGACCGGTTGCCCGCGACGACGGCGGCGGCGGCCGAACTCGCCCGCGGCCGTAACGCACGCCTCGACGGACGGGCGTGGACAACGGTCGAGACCGATCGCCCGATGCGCCACGTGCTCGAGGTCCGTCACCCCAGCTTCGTCGACGACACCCTGATCGATCTGCTGCGCGGCGCGGGAGTCGCGGTCGTTCTCGCCGACTCGGCCGAGAAGTTCCCCGTGATCGACGAGATGACCACCGACTTCTCCTACGCCCGTCTGCACGGCGACGCCGAGATCTACGTCAGCGGCTACACCGACGACGCCCTCGACACGTGGGCGAGCCGATTCGCCGATCGCGCCCACCACGGCGACGTCTTCGTCTACTTCGACAACGATCAGAAGGTCCGCGCGCCGGTCGATGCCCGCGGTCTGCTCGACCGGCTCACCTGATCCGCGCTCTAATGCTCGTCTCCCCGTGAGATCGAGGGACGTTTGCGCGACACCTCGACGCCGCCCATGAGCGCGAGTCCGTTGACGACGATGGTGGGTGCGCCGGGGCGTCCGCGGCCGGCGGCGTCGTGCGGGAACCCACCCATCACACCGATCCCGCGGACCTGCACGGTGGCGTCCTCGGGGACGAGGATCTCGATGCCGCCCATGACCGCGACCGCCTGGATCGTCAACACCGGGGCGGTGAACTCGACGCGCCGCAGGTCGATCTCGGCGCCGCCCATCACCGTGACCACGGTGAGGCGGTCGCCGACGGGCACGGTGCCCTTCAGTTCGGTCCCGCTCATCACCGCGACCTTCGTGTGCACGGTGGCCGGATCGGGCCCCGACCCCATCGTGTAGGCCGGTGCCACAGCAGATTTGGTGAGCGAGAGTTCGCCCGCGTGTGCGGCGATGTCGTTGACCGGCAGGTCGTCGGTGAGGGCGTCGAGTTCGCCGAACGTGGTCGCCGACACCGCCGTCGACGCCCGCGTCTCGTATTCGACGGGGGAGAGGTGCCCCTGGGTCATGGCCGCGGCGAGGATGTCGTGCACCAGGGCCCGGTCGGCGTCGGAGGCACGCAGCCGTGCACGTTTGTCGAACGAGGGCGACGGTTCGGTCATGTGACCGACGGTAACCAACGCCGCGGCGTCGCCGCTACGACAAATGTCATGAATCCGCTCAGGCGAGCAGGAGGGCCACGATCGCGATGACGGGGATCGACGCGACCGTGGTGACCAGTGCCGTGTCGCGGGCGAGCACCTCGCCGCGGCGGTAACGGGTCGCGTACACGAGCACGTTCTGCGCGGTGGGCAGTGAGGCGATCACGACCTGGGCGAACAGATGGTGGCCGCGTTCGCCGAACAGCCAGTACGACAGCGCGAACACGAGCAGCGGCTGCGCGATCATCTTCAGCACCGACGCCAGCGCGACGTCGCGGCGCGGACTCTCGCCCTTGCGGAGCACCGACACCCCGGTCAGCGACAGCCCGAACGCGAGGAGGGCGCCGGGCACCGAGGCGTTGCCGAGCATCGAGATCGGTTCGGCGACCGCGTGCGGCAGCCGCCACCCCGCGAGCGAGATCACCAGGCCGGCGGCACCGCCGAGCACGATCGGGTTCGTGAGCGGTGCTATGACGGTGTCGCGCAGGGTGATCCGGCCGGGTGCGTCACGCAGAGCGGTCAGATCGAGGGCGGTCAACGCGATCGGCGAGTAGATCATGATCTGGAAGAGCAGCAGCGGCGCCACGAACGACGCGTCGTCCAACACGAAGATGGCGATGGGGATGCCGAGATTGGCGCTGTTGACATACGACGACGCCAGCGCGCCGATCGTGGCCTCGGGGATCTCGCGATGCAGCACGAGCCGGGCGAGCACGAAATAGGCCAGCCCGATCAGCAGTGCGCTTCCCCCGGCGATCACCAGGGTCGAGGAGAAGATGACCGAGATGTCGGTGGTGGCGAGAGAATCGAACAACAACGCCGGGGTGAAGACGAAGAACACCAGTCGGGCGAGCACCTGCTGGGCGTCGGGTCCGAGGACCTCGGTGCGACCCAGCACGTAACCCACCGCGATCACGATGAAGATGACGGTGAAACCCTGGACGACTCCGGTCACCGGCGCCGTCTAGCGTCCGGTGCCGGCAGAACTGGGGATCACGGGACGAGTGACCGACCGGTGCACCATCGCGAGGCGTGGCGTGCCGGTCGGCCGACGATCACCGACCGGTGGTGACGAAGGGCAGCAGGGCCATCTCACGCGCGTTGCGGATCGCGGTGGCGACCTGTCGCTGCTGCTGCGGGTTCAGGCCGGTGACGCGACGGCTACGGATCTTGCCGCGGTCGGAGAGGAACGTGCGCAGCAGGGCGACGTCCTTGTAGTCGATGTGGTCGATCTTGCGCTCGCGCAGGATGTTGCGCTTCGCGGCGACCTTCGTCGGCTTCTCGTTGCGCTTACGGGTGGGCTTGGCAGCCATGATCGCTTCCTCAGTTCATTGTCGTTCGGTCAATCGCCGATTGTCCATCTTACGCGAGATCTGACCCGCTCTTGACCACGGTCGTCGAGGGTGCGGCCCGTCGCGGCGTCACCAGCTCGATTTCGTGATACCCGGCAGCTCTCCGTTGTGCGCCATCGCGCGGAAGCGCACCCGGGAGACGCCCGCCTTGCCGATGTAACCGCGAGGACGCCCGTCGACCGCATCGCGATTGCGCACGCGTGTGGGGCTGGCGTCGCGGGGCAGTCGTTGCAGCGCCAGTTGCGCGGCGGCGCGCTCGTCGTCCGATGACCCGGGCCTGCGGACGATCTCCTTGAGCTCTGCCCGGCGCGCCGCATGTCGTGCGACGACCTCGCGACGGTGCTCGTTGCGGTTGATCTTCGACTTCTTGGCCATGTCAGCGCTCCTCTCGGAAGTCCACGTGCGCGCGGATCACCGGGTCGTATTTGCGAATGACCAGGCGATCGGGGTCGTTGCGACGGTTCTTGCGGGTCACGTAGGTGTAGCCCGTGCCCGCCGTCGACTTCAGCTTCACGATCGGTCGGATGTCGGTGCTCTTGCCGGCCATCAGAACGTCTCCCCACGTGCGCGCATACGGGCCACGACGGCGTCGATGCCGTCCCGGTCGATCGTCTTGATGCCCTTGGTCGACACACGCAGCGTGATGCTGCGTCCCTCGCTCGGCACGAAATAGCGGCGTCGCTGGATGTTGGGGTTCCAGCGGCGGTTGGTGCCTACATGCGAGTGCGACACCTGCTTGCCGAAACCGGGCGCGCGCCCGGTCACCTGGCAGTGGGCGGACATGATCCCTCCGATGCTTGTTGGAAACGATTGTCGATACGGGCTAGGCTAGCACCATGATGACAATGGTTATCAACAACGAAGGGGGGTCGCCGTGGCCGTGAACCGCACACCGGTCGTGGTCGTCGCCGGGTTCGACCCCCTCGCCGTCGACGCCGTCGCCTCCGCCATGGCGGTCCCCGGCACGGTGGTGGTCCACCACGACCTCGCCGCGCTCTCACAGGGCTCGATGACCCGCACGATCTACGACCACGACACCACCGGCGCACCGCTCACCCGTGTCACCCAGATCGACCTCGTGCACGGATGCGTGTCGTGCGCGCTGCGGGAGGACCTCCTGCCGCTGCTGCGGTCACTGCACCGTCGCGGTCGGGTGGAGCGCATCGTGTTGGCCCTCGACCCCCTCGTCGAGCCCGAGCCCCTGTGCTGGGCCATCGACAATGTCGTCGTCGCCGACGTGCCGGGGCAGATCGACGGTCCTGCCGGCCGCGACGTGGAGATCGCCGCGGTGATCGGCTGCGTCGACGGCGCCACCTGGCTGGCCGACGCGACGGGCGACGACACCCTCGCCGAGGCGGGACTCCTCCCACCGGACGACCAGGACGAGCGGACGATGGCCCAGGTCGCGGTCGGTCACGTCGAGTTCGCCGACGCACTCGTGGTGGGCGCGGCGGCCGACGACGGGTGGCAGGCCGCACGGTTCGGGGCGGTGGTGGCACGACTCGCACCACGGGCGCCGGTCCTGCTCGAGACACCTCAGCGGCCGGTGTCGGCGGCGATGATCGAGGCCCTGCTCGCCGCCGTCGCACCCGATGCGCGTCGCGGCCGCAGCACCGGTGCCCACGATCCGCTCCTGGCCGGTCAACCCCCGCTCGACGACGACTGCGGCGTGCAGATCGTCGAGTTCACCGCCGACCGGCCGATGCACCCGGGCCGCCTGCACGAGGCGATCGACTGCCTGCTCGACGGTGTCGTGTGCTCACGCGGACGGCTGTGGGTGGCGACCCAACCCGACGAGGCGCTGTGGCTCGAGAGCGCGGGCGGTGGCCTGCGGGTGGCGACCGGCGGCCCGTGGCTGGCCACGATGACCGCCGACGAGGTCGCCCGATGTGCGCCCGAGCGGGTGTCCATGGCCTCGCTGCGGTGGCACCCCGACTTCGGCGACCGCGACACCAGCATCGTCGTGCTGGTCCACCGCGCCGACCCGCGGCACATCGTCGAGACCCTGGGCGCGGCCTGCCTGACCGATGCCGAGATGGCCGCCGGCCAGGCCGCCTGGGACCGCTGGCCCGACCCCTTCGGCACCTTCCATCGTGACCCCTGCGCCGACTCCGAACCGCTCGACGACGCCGGTCCCGAATCCACCGACGTCCCCGCCACCCACCCACGAGAGGCAGACCGACCATGAAGCCAGGACTCCACTCCGACTACCACCCCGTGCTGTTCCGCGACTCCGCGACGGGCACCACGTTCCTCACGCGGTCGACCGTGACCTCCGACGTGCTTTTGGAGTGGGAGGACGGTAACCGGTACCCTCTTGTGGTTGTCGATGTCACGTCCGACTCGCACCCGTTCTGGACCGGGGCGACCCGCGTGATGGACACGGCAGGACGAGTCGAGAAGTTCGAGCGCCGATACGGGCGCCGAGCGCGTCCGACCCAGACGTGAGTGGAATTCGAAGAAGGGCTTGATCATGGCTGTACCGAAGCGCAGGATGTCGCGGTCCAACACCCGCAGTCGTCGTTCGCAGTGGAAGGCGGAGAACCCGCCGTTGCAAGAGGTGAAGGCCGGTGGCGTGAGCCAGCGCGTGCCGCGTCGCCTCGTGAAGGCAGTGAAGCTCGGGATCATCGATCTCGATCGTCGCTAGACCCTTCTCGCACAGCACCGCACAAGGGCTGGTCGTCGCACTCGCGGCGACCGGCCCTTTGCTGTGACCTGAGCAGGTCGGGTCAGCGGTGTCCCGGCCACCAGTTGCGGGAACCGAACAGCGTCATCATCGCGGGCACCAGCATCATCCGGACCAGGATCGCGTCGAAGATGACCGCGACCGCGAGTGCGAACCCGAACTGTTTGAGCTCGAGGACGTCGGCGCTGAGGAACGCACCGAACACCACGACCATGATCGCCGCGGCGGCGGTGATGGGTCGGGCGGTGTGCTCGATGCCGTCGACCACGGCGGCGTCGCTGTCACCGTCGCGACGGAACACCTCTCGCATGCGCCCGATGAGGAACACCTCGTAGTCCATCGACAGACCGAACACGACCGCGAACACCGTGACCGGTAGGTACACCTGGATGTAGCCGGCCGAGGTGAACCCCAGCACCGACTGCAGCCACCCCCACTGGAAGACCGCGACGGTCAGCCCCAGCGCGGCGCCGGTGACGAGCACGTTCATCACCACGGCCTTCACCGGGATCACGACGCTGCGGAACACCAGCCCCAGATACAGCAGCGAGAATCCCAGGATGAGAACGACGACCCACGGCATCTTCCCCGAGATCTCGTCGGACGCGTCGACGACCAGCGCGGTCGTCCCCCCGACATAGGCGCGGGGACCGCCCTCGGCGGTCATCGTCGTGGCCTTGTCGCGGATGTTCTGCACCAGCTCGATGGCGTCGGTCGAGTCGATGGCGACCGCGGGTATCACCACCATCAGCGAGCGGCCGTCGTTGCTCTGCGAGTACGTGTACGACACCCGCGGGTCGGTGCGCAGACCGTATTCGAACTCCACCGCGCGTTCGGCCTGGCTGTCGGAGAGCTGCCCGCCGTCCGACCCTCCGGTGAACACCGTCGTGATCGGCGAGATGGTGCCCGCGGCGAATTTCTCCGACAGCACCGTGTTGGCCGGGCCGCTCGGCTGGTCGCGCAGCGCCGCGGTCCCGATGTCGACGCCGTAGCGGATCGAACCGATCGGGATCATGCAGATCACCAGTAGCAGCACCCCGGCGATGGCGTAGCGCCACGGGTTGCGCATCACGTGTCGCGCCCAGCGGGCCCACCAGCTGCCGCCGGCCGATGACCCGTCGGTGGGACGGGCATCGGCCGGTCGGTAGCGGGCGGGCAGCCCGATGCGATCGACCGCGGGGCCCAGCACCGCCAGGGCGGCGGGTAGCAGCGTCCACGCCACCGCGAGCACGCACACGATGGTGACCGCGACGACGAGGGAGATGGTGCGCACCGCGGGGACGTCGACGATGGTCAGCGAGGCCAACGCGATCATCACCACCAGACCCGAGACGGCGATGGTGTGCCCGGCGGTGGCCATCGCGACACCGACCGACCGCCGTATGGCGTCGGTGTCACCGCGCGTGGTGACCCCGCGGCGCGCGAGTTCCTCGCGGAACCGGCTGACGATGAACAGCGAGTAGTCGATACCGAGACCGAGTCCGATCATCGACGCGACCGTGGTGACGAGGATGTCGAAGGTCATGACGTTGGCCAACAGCGCGATCACGCCGAACGCGATGAGCAGCCCGAAACCGGTGGAGATCAACGGGATCAACCCGGCGACCAGACCACCGAGGGCCACCACCAGCACCAGCAACGCCAACGGGATGCCGACACTCTCGGCGCGGGTGGCGTCGGCGGACTCCACCCGCGTGAGGTCGACGGTCATGGGGGAGTAGCCCGTCATCGCGACCGTGATGCCGTCGCGGGAGGCGCCGTCGAGCCGTTCCTGGAGGCGTTCGGCGACGCCGATGCGCTGACTCGCGTCGCCGCGGACCCCGACGAGGGCGACCGCCGCGGTCTTGTCGCGGGAGATCTGCGGGGCGAAACCCTGTGTCTGATAGGGGTCGACGACGCTGACGACGTCGGGCGAGGTGCGGAGATCGTCGACGACGGCGGTCACCCGCGACCGGAAGGCCGGATCGGCGGTCGTGGCGGTGGTCGAGGAGAAGGTCACCGCGAGTTGCTCGGTCCCGTAGTCGGCGAAGTGCTTCGCGAGCAACGCATCCGAGCGGCTCGAGTCGGTGCCCGACACCGAGAAGTCGACTCCCACCAGCTTCGACTGCAGCGCCGGGTACAGCGCGGCCGAGCCGAGGGCGAGCAGCAGACCGACGACGATGACGCGGTAGCGGTGTCGTGCGACGAACTCGCCCCACCGCTGACCGATCGGTGCCCGACCGGTCGACGCGCGCCCCTGTCGTTCCCCGGGCTGCTGTGCGGTGTCCACCATGGCGTCTCGCCACCTCCAGATCGTCTGCCGTGCAGTGCGCCGCGTCACCGGCTCACGCCGGATCCAGATCCCGACTGTAGATCCGGTATGTCCGATATGGACCCATCTCGACGCGGGACAGCACCGATCCCTTCATCCACTCGCTGTCGTCGAGGACCGGTGCGCCCTCCATCCGCGTGTAGCCGCGCTCTTCGATGCGGCGCCACATCTCGACGATGACCTGCGAGGCGACCGACCGGTCCGGGCAGGTCGAGTCGACGAGCATCATGTCGACGCGGACGCCGTCCATCAGGCGTGTCCGCTTGGGGCCCTTGACGTACCACAGCGTCGCGACGTCACGGACCCAGCGGAACCGGAACCTCGACGCGCGCTCCATCGCCTGGTTCGCGTCGGGGATGCCCATGAAGAAGGCCACCGGCGTGCCCTGGTACTCGGCCAACAACGTCAGGTGCGGGTCGAGGATCGGCAGCATCATCTTCTGCAGATCCCGCATCTCGGGTCGCGACAGCGGCGAGAAGCCCCAGAAGTCCTGGAACGTCGTGTTGTACAGCTCGCGGATGATCTCGGTGTCGCGGGCCAGCGTCCGATAGCGCATGCGCCGGAACGTGATCTCCGACCGCGCGCTCACCCGCTCGTAGAGCTGCTTGTGGCGGGCGAACTTCTCACTGCAGAACATCTGGTACGGCTCGTCGAAGCGATAGCTGTAGAAATCCTTCATGCCTACCAGTCCCCACTTCTCGAACTGTTCGGCGTAGTACAGCGGGTTGTGCGGCATACCGATCAGCGGGAGGCGGGCCTGCGCGTCGACGACGATGCCGGCGCTGTAGAACATCGACGGGCTAAACGGTCCGGCCATGGTGGCCAGCCCGCGCACCGACACCCAGGCCGCGGCGGCGTCGAGGAGGTCGGTCGCGACGACGTGGTCGTCGATGGCCTCGTAGAAACCGAAGAACCCCAACGACTCCCCGGTGTACTGCGTGAAGGCGAGGTCGTGGATCGCGACGACGCGGCCCACGGGTCGGTTGCCGTCGCGGGCCACGAAGGCCTGAAACCGGCGCTCCTGCGCCAGTTCCGGGTTCGGGCGACGCAGGATCGTCAGGTCGATCGGTTCGTCGGGCAGCGCGTGGGGGTCGTCGCGGTAGACCGTCCGGTACACCGCTGCGAAGTCATCCCAGTCGCGCGCGGACTGGACGGGGCGGACGGTGATCACGAGTGCACCTCCAGCGGTGTCCGTGCCGACACGTGCGGGGTGGCCCGTGGCGGGTGCGACACCGACACCGGCGACAGTGCGACCGTGGTCTTGCCCGCGAACACGTATTGCCCGGGGCTCACGGTGATCTCGGCGACGAGCGAGTCGGGGAGGAACACGTCGCACTGCGAGCCGAATCGGATCATGCCGTACTGCTCGCCGCGGTCGAGGGTGTCGCCGACCTCCACGTGCGCGACGATCCGATCGACCCACAGGTCGGCGATCTGGGTGACCGTCGCGACGGCACCGCCGGCGTGCTCGACGCCGATGGTGAGTCGTTCGTTGGCCAGCAGATAGTCGCACCCCTCGTCGTAGGGGGAGTGCCGCGCGATGAGGTTCGCCCCGACGCGTGCCATCGACCGGTTGAAGGGGTCCGCGCCACGGTGCCTGCGGAAGACCACCGACCCCGCGATCGGCGAGCGGTTGCGGTGCACCGAGTACTCCGACATGTAGATGCCGATGAGATAGCCACTGGCGTCGGGTGATCCGGGTTCGGCGTGCACCACGTCGGTGAACTCCGAGAGCGGGATGGTGCGGCCCTTCTTCACCGCGAAGGGCACGCGACCGGCCTCGACGCGTTTGACGTAGGTGACGAATCCGTCGGCCGAGGCGACCACCGCTCGCGGATCGGTCGGTGGGATGCGTTGTGGGTCACGGAAGAAGAAGCGCAGACGCCAGTAGACGACCGCGGCCACGAAGGACCCCACCGACGTCACGGCGGCCACGAGCCACCACCGCAGGGGCGACATCACTGCGATCGGCCCTCGTCCATCGAGGCTGCCCATGACACATACCTTTCCAGCAGGGGTGACCCCACACGTCGCGGGAGCAGGCCGATGCCGGCGCAGGCGAGGTAGAACCCCACCGAGTACGCGGCGTTGACGAGCTCGGCGGCGAGGGGGGTGTCGGACAGACGCACCGCGGTGGGCTCGACCCGCCGCGTGCGTCCCCCGGTTGCGGTCATGCCGAGGCGGCCATGTCCTTGAGCTTGACCGTGCTGAAGTACAGCTCGAACAGGCGACGATGATCGCACCACGACGCGTCGTGGTCGGCGGGCAGGATCGCCTCGGGCTTGTGCACCTTGCGCATCAGGATGTCGATGTTGTCGCCCAGCATCGTCTGGGCGAACTTCGTGCCCACGAGATCGGCGACCTTGCCGAAGAACTCGTCCCACGTGACGAGATCGAGCCCCAGCAGGTCGGCGTAGAGGCTGTGGTCGTAGTCCTCGGGATTGCTCGGCAGCAGGCGGGTCATCGGCTGCTCGGAGGTGGCGTTGCACGCCATCACCTCGCAGATCACGTCGACGGGCACGTAGTTCATGCCCGGTCCGTCCCAGATGGCGCCGACGGCGATCGCCACCTCGACGATGCGCCAGAAGCTGTATGCCCGACCGGGATCGAGACCGCGCTGTGTGCTGCCCAGGATGTAGGGCGCTTCACAGAGCGTCACCGAGTAGGTGTCCGACTGCGACAGCCACCCGAGCAGTGCGGCGTTGACCCACTTCATCTGGGCGTAGCCGGAGTACCACCACGAGTCGGCGCGGCGGAAGTCCTCGGGACGCTGGTAGAGGTGCGCCCCGATGCTGCCCACATAGGTCACGTGCTTGCGGGTGTGGGTGATCGAGAACTCCAGGGTGCGCAGGAGGCTGACGAACCAGTCCTGACGGAGGTCGAGATAGCTCGAGACGTAGTCGGTGGAGCTCGCGCAGTTGTAGACCAGGCCGACGTCGTCGGCGAGTTCGAGGTAGCGCTCCTTGCTCAGGCCGAAGCGGCGTTCGGTGACGTTGCCCTCGACGAACACCACCTTCGCGGTGTCGACCGAGATCTCGTACTGGTCGAGCGTCGCCTGCAGTCGCTGCTCGACGGTCTGGGCGTCGGTCGGCCGGATCATCGCGTACACGCGGGTGATCGACGGGTCGCGGGTGAGGGTCCCGATGAGGTGCGCGCCCAGGAACCCGTTGGCGCCGAGGATGAGTGCGGTGTCGCGGCGCGGGGCGGGCAACGTGGCGACGCGCTTGCGGGTCTCCTCGTCGATGGTCGGCCGCAGTGCGGTCGGATCGCCGGTGCTCAGCGCGACGACATCGGCGTACTTGCCGTTGAAGCGCTGTCCCCGGCATTCCGAGGTGATCAACGCGTCGGCGTGCGGCCAGATCGGACGCAGCGACTCTCCTTGACTTCCCACCCCTGTTGTCATGTGTCCCCGACCCTTCTGTCCCGACGTTGTTCGAACGACTGCCGACGCTAGGGGCTCCGGTCGGGCGTTCGTGACAAAGCGCGCCAGGTTTGTGAGGTTCCACAGGCCTGGCCATGACAGCTGTTGAGAACATCTCATTCGGTGACGGCGGAAATGAGTTGCGCGTCTCACGTACCCGTTCGGCGCCGTTCGGACGTGTCTCAGCGAGGTCTCAGCAGTTCACGTCACACTGGTGCGTATGCGCATCCTGGTGGTGGACGACGACCGCGCGGTCCGGGAGTCCCTTCGCCGATCCCTGTCGTTCAACGGCTACACCGTCGAGACCGCCGGTGACGGGGTCGAGGCACTCGAGCAGATCGCGTCGACCCGCCCCGACGCCGTCGTCCTCGACGTGATGATGCCCCGACTCGACGGCCTCGAGGTGTGCCGACGGCTGCGCAGCACCGGCGACGATCTGCCGATCCTGGTGCTCACCGCCCGCGACAGCGTGTCCGAGCGGGTGTCGGGCCTCGACGCCGGCGCCGACGACTATCTGCCGAAGCCGTTCGCGCTCGAGGAGCTGCTGGCCAGGCTGCGCGCGCTGATGCGTCGCGCCGGGGGCGAGGTCGACGCCGACTCCGAGGCCATGACCTTCTCGGACCTGACCATGGATCCGGTCACCCGTGACGTCAGCCGCGGCGAGCGGTCGATCAGCCTCACCCGCACGGAGTTCGCGCTGTTGGAGATGTTGATGGCCAACCCGCGGCGCGTGCTCACCCGCAGCCGCATCCTCGAGGAGGTGTGGGGCTACGACTTCCCGACGTCGGGCAACGCGCTCGAGGTCTACGTCGGCTATCTGCGGCGCAAGACCGAGGCCGACGGGGAGCCGCGTCTGATCCACACCGTGCGCGGCATCGGCTACGTGCTGCGCGAGACACCGCCGTGAGCGGGACGCATCGGTGACCTCAGGCCACGGGCGGATGCGCGACGCCACCGCGCTCACCCGCTCGATCTCGTTGCGACTGCGGGTCACCCTCCTCGCGGCGACCGTCGTCGGCATCGCCGTCGCGGTGATGGCGGTCAGCGCCTACGCCGTGGTGTACCGCGCCATGTACGCCGATGTCGACGCCCAGTTGCTCAACCGGGCCGACGGCATCACCCAGCTCGCGCGCTACGGCGTGCTCGACGACTCGCCCGAGAGCCTCGTCGCCGGAACGCTGTTCTCCACCGACATGTCGGTGGCGCTCGTGCTGCCCAACGGACGCGCCTTCCAGATCGGTGACGTCCCCTACGGTCCGACCGAGAAGGCGGTGGTCGCCGGGGACAGCGGGACCTCCTCGACCCTGCGGACGGTCGACAACCAACGCGTCATGGCGCGCAAGCTGGTCGACGGCAACACCCTGATCATGTCGCAGAGCCTCGGCCCGACCGACAAGGTCCTGGGCCGTCTCGCGTGGGTTCTCGCCATCGTCGGCGGGTGCGGTGTCATCCTCGCCGCCGTGGCCGGCACCACCGTCGCCCGCGCCGGTCTGCGCCCGGTTGCCCGCCTCACCCAGGCCGCCGAACGGGTCGCCCGCACCGACGACCTCAACCCGATCACCGTGACCGGTAGTGACGAACTCGCCCGTCTCACACAGAGTTTCAACCTCATGCTGCGGGCGCTCGCCGAATCGCGGGACCGACAATCGAGACTCGTCGCCGACGCCGGGCACGAATTGCGCACCCCGCTCACGTCGTTGCGCACCAACCTGGAGTTGCTGATCGCGAGCAGCGCGCCGGGCGCACGGGCGCTCCCCGAGGCCGACATGGCCGACCTGCGTGCCGACGTGATGGCGCAGATCGAGGAGATGTCCACGCTGGTCGGCGATCTCGTCGATCTCGCGCGCGACGACGCCCCGCAGGTGGTGCACGAGGAGGTCGATCTCTCCGAGGTCCTCGAGCGTTCGCTGGAGCGGGTCCGGCGGCGGCGCAACGACGTCGACTTCGCGGTCTCGATCACGCCGTGGTTCGTGTTCGGTGAGTCCAACGGCCTCTCGCGCGCGGTGCTCAACGTGCTCGACAACGCCGCCAAGTGGAGTCCCCGCGACCGTCCTGTGGTCGTGACCCTGCGGCCGATCGGCCCCGATCGCGTGGAGTTGACCGTCGGCGACGCCGGGCCGGGTATCCCACCGGAGGATCGTGAACTCGTGTTCGACCGCTTCTATCGCTCGACCGCCGCCCGCTCGATGCCCGGCTCCGGGCTCGGCCTCGCGATCGTGCGCCAGGTGGTCAGCAAGCACGGTGGCACCGTCGCCGCCGGCGAATCCGACATGGGTGGCGCCCTGATCCGCATGGAACTCCCGGGCCGTCCGACACCGCTGGAGACCGCCCCGGTCGACGCGCCACGCTGAACGCTTCTTCAAAGGAAACCGGGGGCTGGGGTCTCAGTCCCCTCTCAGGACGGTCACGCACCGTTAGGGTCAAGCAGTCAGATATTGCGCGCAGCCGCGACGGACACGGGTCCGTATCGCGGCGCGAAGCCACACGGCGACACGACCATGATTGGGGCATCGAGGCCATGACCGACAGCCAGCACGGGTCGGAATCGGGACAGGGATCGACGCCGGGGGACCGGTCGGCATCCGAGCCCGGTTCCCCCGACCAGCACGATTCGACCACCCCTTCGTCCGATCAGTACGGATCGGGTCAGTACGGCTCCGAGCAGTACGGGTCAGGCCAGTACGGCTCCGGCCAGTACGGATCGGGTCAGCACGGATCGGGTCAGCACGAGGCCGGCTCCTCCGGCACCCAGCCCTTCGGGTCGGGGCAGTACGGCTCGGATCAGTACGGCTCCGGGCAGTACGGGTCGGGTCAGTACGGCTCCGGGCAGTACGGATCGGGGCACGAGTACGGGTCAGGCCATTCGTACGGCCAGGCGGGTCAGCACGGATACTCCCAGCAGGGCGCCGGTCCGGCCTACTATCCCGCCGCGTCCTACGGCGGCTCGTCGTACCCGGGCGGCACGCAGACGGCGTCGCGCGGCGGCTCACGCGCCGGTCTGGTGATCCTCGTGGTGGTGCTGTGCGCACTGGCCGGGGGCATCGGCGGGGTCGTCGGCGCAGGGTTGGAGAACTCGTCGTCGAACTCGGTATCGGGTGGTGTCGTCAGCGGGCCCCGCGACAACTCGCAGCCCGCCGCGGCGGCGGTCGGCTCGGTGCAGGAGGTGGCGGCCAAGGTGCTGCCGTCGGTCGTGTCGATCGACGTGCGCATCGGCAACCGCGAGGGTGAGGGTTCGGGCATCGTCCTGAGCCAGGACGGCTACATCCTCACCAACAACCACGTCGTCACCGCCGAGTCGTCGGGTACCGGCGAGCTCACCGTCAGCTACAACGACGGCTCGACCTCCGGTGCCACCGTCGTCGGCGCCGACCCGATCTCCGACATCGCCGTCATCAAGGCCTCCAAGACCGGACTGACCCCGATCACCCTCGGACAGTCCGGGAACCTCGCGGTGGGCCAGAGCGTGATCGCCGTCGGCTCGCCGCTCGGTCTCGCCGGCACCGTCACCACCGGCATCATCAGCTCGCTCAACCGCCCGGTGTCCACGCAGGGCGAGGACAACAGCACCGCGTCGGTGATCGACGCGATCCAGACCGACGCCGCGATCAACCCCGGTAACTCCGGTGGTGCGCTGGTCAACGCCAACGGCGCGCTGATCGGCGTCAACACCGCCATCGCGAGCCTGTCCGACAGTGCCGGCGCCCAGGCGGGCAGCATCGGCCTCGGCTTCGCCATCCCGATCGACCAGGCCATGCGGGTCGCCCAGGAACTCCAGCAGACCGGCCGCGCCACACAGGCCGGCCTCGGGGTGTCGGTGCAGTCGGCGTCGGCGAACGCCCAGACCCCCGGTGCCCAGCTCTCCGCGGTCACTCCCGGCGGCGCGGCGGCCAAGGCGGGCATCCCGTCGGGTGCCGTGGTCACCAAGGTCAACGATCGCGTCATCGCCTCGGGCGATGCCCTCGTCGCGGCCATCCGGTCGCACGCACCCGGCGACCAGGTCGCCATCACGTTCACCGCGAACGGCACGAGCCGCACGGTCAACGTCACCCTCGACACCCTCGACACCGGAGGCCGCTGATGAGCACCATCGACACCGACACGCCCGCCGACTCCGGTGTGCTGCGGATCGTGCCCTCGGTACACAGCAGTACTGTCATCGGCGAGACCGACGAATCGGGGTTGATCGGCCGCGTGAGCAGCCGTGACCTCGCCGCCGCCGATGTCGCAGCCGAGCGCCTGGCTGCCGACGCGAGAGGACAGAAGATGAATGCGGTGAGCCTGGAGTCGCAGGAACTCGGCCGGGCGCTCGTCGTCGTGGTCGACGACCGCGCCGCGCACGGCGAGGACCAGACCCTGATCGGTCCCCTCGTCGGTGAGCTGCTCACCGAGGCGGGCTTCCACGTCGACGCCACTGTTGCCGTCGCGGCCGACGAGGTCGAGATCCGCAACGCCCTGAACACCGCGGTCATCGGCGGTGTCGACCTGGTGGTGTCGGTCGGCGGCGTGGGCGTGCGTCCCCGCGACGTGACGCCCGAGGCCACCGCGGGCCTGCTCGATCGCACCCTCCCCGGCATCGAGGAGGCGGTCCGCAGCTCGGGTCTCGCCGCCGGTGCCGCCGACGCCGGCCTCTCCCGCGGCGTGGCGGGCATGTCGGGTCAGACCCTGGTGGTCAACCTGGCCAGCTCGCGCGCCGCGGTTCGCGACGGCATGGCCACCGTGACCCCGTTGGCCAAGGCCATCATCGAATCGATCACCGAGTTCTGAGGCGTCGCCGTGACCGACCGCGACGAGTGGGAACGGCGCCGGCGACTCGCCGAGGTGTTCGGCGACGACCTGCCCGGTGTCACCACCGACGAGGCCTCGCCGACGAGTGACCGAGATCACTCGTCGGCACGGTCCGCCGACGATCGCTGGTTCCTCGACAATCGCCCGCCTCACCACGGATAACCGCTCGTCACCGCGCTGTGCGCGCGTGAAGCGCGCTACGTCCGGCATGCCCGATTCGTGGCGCTTCGTTGCCTCGGATGCGCGATTGTGACCTGACCCTTTCCGACACGAGTGGGCCCATGTGTTGTCGGTTGCGCACGCTACCGCTAACGTCCCACCTGACACAGCACCGTGCCGGCCTCGGGGGGTGCTGGGTCGCACTGGAGATGTGTGGATCAGGTCGGCGCGAGCAGCGTGCGAAGTTAACCCATCGGTAACGTCGCGCAATCTGCCTGTTAACGATCCGCGACACCATTCTGCAGAACCGTCAGGTCACTCCGGGCTAACATTTCGATGTCGTCGGGATATACGCACTTCCTTGAGAGGGAACGAATGAGCAAGATGAGCAACTCCGGCCTCCGCCGCGTGATCGGTGCGAGCGCCGTCGCCGCGGTTGCCGCCGTCGGTCTGGCCAGCATGGGTGCAGGCACCGCTGCCGCCAAGCCCCTCCCCAACGGCTCGAAAACGACCGTTGGTGTGGACGGTTCCGTCGTCAAGCTCTCCCGCACCGGTGAGAAGGTCTTCCCGATTCGCACGGAGTCCAACAACGGCATCGACCGCGGCGCCGAGGTGACCGGCAGTGTCTTCGCCACGTTCCCCAAGGGGGATGCGGGCGTGCTCAACGTCGGATATGTCGTTGGCTGCCAAGTGGATATCACCAACCTCAGCTTCTCGCCGAGCATCAGCTTCAACCAGGGCATCAACCTCCTCAGCACCAACGGAACACCCCTCACCTTGGGTGCCGCTGTGAGCCCGGGTCTGACGATCCCGCTCACACCGGGGCAGGCGAAGCTCGTGGAGATCGGCGAGAAGTCCGGCGACAGCGGCACCCTGGGGGTGCAGTACCAGCAGGTTCGTATCGACCTCACCAAGTGCGGTGGATATGCGTCGGCGCGTTCGGTGGCGACCATCGAGCTGCGTGGCGACAACTACGTGAAGTCGACCCTGTACGGCACGCCGTTCAGCTTGAACTGACGTCCTGACCATTCCACTCCGAACCAAGCTGAACTTTTCCCGAAGGGTAATGATGAAGAACAACACGATGCGACGCGCGGCCTCCGCCGCAGCAATCGCCGGCGTCTCCGCGGTGGCGCTCGCCAGCATGGGTGCCGGCAACGCTGCCGCCGCAACACTTCCCAACAAGGTCATCACGCAGAAGCTGGTCGACGGAACGTCGGTCACCGTCAGCCTGACCGATCAGGCCTACAACGTTTCGCGCTCGGTGGCAGCGATCCCGACCAGCCGCCACGCGTGGGTGTCCGGCAAGGTGCGCGTCACGGTCAACGGTAAGTCGCAGGGCGGCAGCATCGTCGCCGGCTACTACGTGGGCTGCCAGGTTGCGATCGGCGCTGGAGCCACCGCAGGTGCCGGAGGCACTGCGGGTATCGCAGGCTCGTCGGATCAGGTTCTCGATCCGACGACCAACGTGATCTCCTCGGGTCCGTCGACCTACGCGCCCAACGCCGGGGCTACTGCTACGCAGGGCATTTCTTTGACCCTGGCGCCGGGCGCTATCGGATTTTTCCCGGTCGTCAGCTACACCAACTCCGACGGTGACACCGTCAACGGCGTCGCTTTCAGTGGCAGCAAGGCGGGCATCGCCTACAGCCAGGTCGACTTCAGCGTCGAGCAGTGCGCGGGATACGCCGAGGCCAAGGCATACGTGAAGGTGAAGGTCTCGACACCTTCTGTGGACGGCTATGTGACCCTCGTCGGTCGCCCGTTCAGCCTCGGCTGATCGCTGATCTGATCAGTTCTCCCACACAGGGGGAGTGGCCTTCGGGCCGCTCCCCCTGTGTCGTGTTCGGGGCATCCGCGCCGACTCGTCACCCGGGGTTCGGTGCGGTGTCACATGGGTTCCCTAGAGTTGGGCGCGCCGGTGCGCGAATTGGTGGCGCGGCTCACCTTTCGCATGCACAATGATCTGGTTGTCCACGCGGGGGCGTGGCATCGACACACTCTCTGCGATGCGAAGAAACGGGGTGACCGACAATGACTGTTGACACCGAGATCGGCCGGGCGACCGGCGAATTCAGCGATGACCGATTGGTGCAGTTCGAGCTGGGCTGGTTCCAGCGGGGTGGCGGTCCCACCGAGGCGATCCGCGCCGAGTTCGGTTTCGGTGACGTCGAGTTCTTCACCCGTCTGCGGTCCCAGCTCGACTCGGGCAACACCGATGCCCTGCCGCCCCGCGTGGCCGAGCAGATGCGCGCCGTGTGCCGCAAGCGTCTCTGGCTGGCGCGCGCGAGCTGACGTTCCGGCCGCCGCGCGACGGCGGCCCTGCGATGATGGCCCGATGACCGGACCGGCGCACCACCACTGATGTCCACCCTCGCGTGGGTGGGGGTGATCGTCGCCGTTCTCGTCGTGGCGACGGCGGTCATGGTGCTGCGGACCCGCACCCGACCGACCCTCACCACACCCGCTGAACGTGCGGTCCACGCGACCCTGCACACGGCGTCGTCGGCCGCCGCTCCGCTCCGCGGAGGGCTGACCGCCGAGTCGGCCGAGCTGGCCGCTCCGTACCTGCGTTCGCTGACCGCCGCCGATGCGGTCGGTGTGGCCGATGCCGACGGCGCGGTCCTGGTGTGGGACGGTCCGCACGAGGGCCTCGCGGAACGGTTCGCTGACGCCGCGGTCCGCTGCGTGGCCGACGGCCGGCGCATCCTGATCACCTCGGGCCTCGGCGAGACCGGTGTCCGCGCCATCGTCGTCGAGCCGCTCACCGGCACCGAGGTCCTCGGCGTCCTCGGGGTCGTCAGCCGCACCACACCGGGACCGGGTGCGCTGTCGGCGATCACCGATGTCGCGAGGTACGCGGGCAGCCAGATCCAGCTCGCCGAACTCGACGCCTCGCGTGCCCGACTCGACCGCGCCGAGGTCCGGGCGCTGCGTGCCCAGATCAGTCCGCACTTCATCTACAACGCCCTGAGCACCGTGGCGTCGTTCGTCCGCACCGACCCCGAACGGGCGCGGGAACTCATCCTCGAGTTCGCCGACTTCACCCGCTACTCGTTCCGCGCGGCGGGGGAGTACACCCTGCTCGCCGACGAGCTGCGCAACATCGACCGCTACCTCACCCTGGAGCGGGCGCGGTTCGGCGAGAGCCTCGACGTACGCCTGCAGGTGGCCCCCGAGGTGCTCAATGTCGTGTTGCCGTTCCTCGCCCTCCAGCCACTCGTCGAAAATGCGGTCCGACACGGCATCTCGGGCACACCCACCGGTGGGACGGTGACCATCGTCGCCGACGACGAGGGTGCCGACTGCGTCATCAGCGTCGAGGACGACGGTGTCGGGATGGATCCCGAACTGCTGCGGTCCGGACTCGACGGCGTGACCGCGGCGGGCTCCGGCGCCGCCGAGACCGCACACGTCGGACTGGCCAACGTCGACGATCGTCTGCGCGCCGCGTTCGGCGACGACTACGGACTCGTCGTGGAGACCGCGCCGGGTGCGGGTACGAAGGTCAGCATGCGTGTGCCGAAGTTCCGCCCCGGGATCACCGTGTGATGGCAGCATGGCTCCCGTCGTGACCCAGATCCCCGAGTTCGCCGCACCGCCACCGCGTCGTGGCCTGACCGTTCTCGCCGTCGACGACGAACTCCCCGCGCTCGACGAACTCGAATTCGCGCTGATGCAGACCGATCCGGTGACGACGGTGCTGACCGCCTCCGACGCCACGACGGCGCTGCGGCTCATCACCGACTCCCCGACACCCATCGACGCGGTGTTCCTCGACATCAACATGCCGGGACTCGACGGCCTCGAACTCGCCCGGGTGCTCGGCGCGTTCGCCGATCCGCCGTCGGTGGTGTTCGTGACCGCACACGACGACCGCGCGGTGCGGGCCTTCGACCTCGGTGCGGTCGACTACCTGCTCAAACCGCTGCGCGCCGAACGTCTCGCCGAGGCCGTCCGGCGGGTCGTCGACCATCGCGCAGCGCCCTCGGCCACGCCCGGTCCGGAGCACGCACGCGACGCCGACGAGGTGCTGGCGGTGGAGATCGCCGGCGTCACCACCCTGGTGCCGCGGTCGGACGTGCGGTGGGTGGAAGCCGTCGGCGACTACGCCCGCCTGCACACCGATCGCGACGCCCACCTCGTGCGCACACCGTTGTCGACACTCGAGAGCCGCTGGGAGCACGCCGGATTCGTCCGCGTCCACCGCTCGTATCTCGTGCACCTGCCGTCGGTGACGGGCATCCGCACCGCCGGTTCGCAGACCGTGGTCTGCCTGCGACCCGTCGGCGACGCGCCGGGTGTCGAACTCCCGGTCAGCCGACGACACACGCGCGACCTCAAGGACCGACTCGTCGGCGGCCGCTCGCCGGGGCCGCGGTGACCACCCCGCGTGATCGACGCCCGCCGCCGCGAGAGCGGGTCGTCCTCGCGCAGCGCCGGGGTGCCCGACGGGTCCGCAGTCGGGTCGAGGTGCAGGAGCAGACCGAGATCGGCGACGCGTTCGTCCGCGGACTGATCCGCGCGCAACTCGGGCTCGCCCTGCGCGTCGGGGGCGTGGCCGCGACGGCACTGGTCGCGCTGCCGGTCCTGTTCCTGCTCGTCCCGTCGATCGCCGACATCAGCGTCGCCGGCATCGGGCTGCCCTGGCTGATCCTGGGTGTGGCCGTGTACCCGGTGTTGTTCGGTGTGTGCCGGTTCTACGTCCGTCGCGCCGACCGCAACGAGCAGGAGTTCGTCGACCTCGTCGACGACTGAGGAGATGACCACCATCGCCGGACACACCGTCCCGGTCGCGACGGCGATCGCGCTGATCGCCGCCGCCGTGGCGACCGTCGCCATCGGCGCCTACGGCGTGCGCCTCGCCCGGACCACCAGCGACTTCCTGGTCGCCTCCCGCAGCGTCGGGTCACGGTGGAACGCCGCGGCCATCTCGGGTGAATACCTCTCGGCGGCATCGTTTCTCGGTGTGGCGGGCCTGATCGCCAAGTACGGCGCCGACGCGCTGTGGTATCCCGTGGGATTCACCGCGGGCTACGTCGGTCTGCTCCTGTTCGTCGCGGCGCCCCTGCGCCGTTCCGGTGCTTACACCGTCCCCGACTTCGCCGAGTTCCGACTCGGTTCACGACGGCTGCGCTCGGTCGCCACGGCGTCGGTGGTGTTGATCTGTGTGCTCTACCTCGTGCCGCAGCTGCAGGGCGCCGGCCTCACCCTCGACATCCTGCTCGGGGTGCCGCCGTGGATCGGGGCGACCGTGGTCGGGCTCATCGTCATCGCGAACGTCGTCGGTGGCGGCATGCGCTCTATCACCTTCGTGCAGGCGTTCCAGTACTGGCTCAAGATGACCGCCATCGCGATCCCGGCACTGGTGCTCGCGATCCACTTCTACGCCGACGACCGACGACCGGGAGATCTGGGCTCCGCGGCGCCGCCGGTGGTGACCACGGCGACCACGGTCGACGTCACCACCGACGTCCGCGTCAGCGTCTCGACGCCCCTGTTGCTCGACGCCGACGGCCGCATCGACGGCGCCGAGGTCGCCGGGCCGCTGCGTCTGCAGCCCGGCGAACACGAGGTGTCGGCGGGTACCTCGCTCGATCTCGCCGCCGGATCGCCGGTCCCGGTGGTGGCCGGTGCGCCCACCACCCACGATGACTGGATGCGGCCGGGCTGGGGGTTCGGCGGACCACATCCGCTGTTCCAGGTGTACTCGCTCATCATCGGGATCTTCCTGGGCACCATGGGTTTACCGCATGTGCTGGTGCGGTTCTACACCAACCGCGACGGCCGCTCGGCGCGGGCGACCTCGATGGCGGTCGTCGGTCTGCTCGCGGCGTTCTACCTGTTCCCGACGGTGCTCGGCGCGTTCGCGCGACTCTACGTCCCGCAACTGCTCATCACCGGCACCTCAGACGCCGCGGTGCTGCTGCTGCCGGGATCGGTGCTGTCGGGGATCGGCGGTCAGCTGCTCGCGGCGCTCGTCGCCGCGGGCGCCATCGCGGCGTTCCTCGCGACGTCGTCGGGTCTGCTCGTCAGCGTCGCGGGGGTGGTGAGCACCGACGTGTTGGGCGGTCGTGTGCGCGACTTCCGTGTCGCGTCGGTCGTGGCCGGGGTGGTCCCGGTACTGATGGCCGTCGGCGTCACGTCGGTCGACCTGTCGCGCACGGTCGGTCTGGTGTTCGCCGTCGCGGCATCGACCCTCTGCCCACTTCTGGTGCTGGGCATCTGGTGGCGCGGACTCACCGCGGTCGGGGCGGTGAGCGGGCTCCTCGTCGGTGCGTCGGTGGCCGGCGCGGCCGTCGTCGCCACCACGTTCGGCGGATTCGACGACACTGTGGCCGGCGGGTGGCCGTCGGTGCTGGCGGGGTACCCCGCGGCGCTGAGCGTCCCACTCGCGTTCGCCACCATGATCGTGGTGTCCCGTGCAACGCCGACCCGCATCCCCGCCGATGTCGGTCGCATCTTCACCCGATTGCACGCCCCCGAACGACTCGGAGTCGGCCGCGACCGTGAGATCGGACTGCGTGACGGGTCGCCGGGCGAGGGGTGACCGAACCGCCGTTCGTCGCGCCCGGGCGACCGTTCGTCGCACAGCCTGACCCCTCGCCGTGTGACCGTGCCCACAGCCCACGGATGTGACCTGGGTCTCGCTACCGTCTGCGCATGACAGCAGCAGATCTCGAACCCCACGGGTCCGACGCCCAGGGTGCGCCGCGGCGCACCCCGGACGCGCAGGCCTTCGTCGACATGCAGGCCACCCCCGAGTTCCAGGAGCTGCGGCGGCGTCTGCGCACGTTCGTCTTCCCGATCACCGGGTTCTTCCTCGCCTGGTACGCGGTCTACGTGCTGCTGGCGACGTACGCCGCGGACTTCATGGCCACCAAGGTGTTCGGCAACGTCAACCTCGGCATCATCCTAGGCCTCGGGCAGTTCGTGTCGACGTTCGTGATCACCGCGATCTACGTGCGCTTCGCCAACCGCGAGCTCGACCCGCGGGCCGCGGCCATCCGTGACGAGCTGGAAGGACCTGCCGCATGAGCACTCTCGCCGCAGCGGGCGCATCGGTCGGCAACCCCGCGCTGAACATCGCCATCTTCGTCGCGTTCGTGGTGGTCACGATGACCATCGTGATCCGCGCGAGCCGCACCACGAAGAAGGCCTCGGACTTCTACACCGGGGGCGGGCAGTTCTCGGGGCCGCAGAACGGGTTCGCGATCGCCGGCGACTACCTCTCGGCCGCATCGTTCCTCGGCATCGCCGGCGCCATCGCGGTGTACGGCTACGACGGTTTCCTCTACTCCATCGGCTTCCTCGTCGCCTGGCTGGTCGCCCTGCTGCTCGTCGCCGAACTGTTGCGCAACACCGGCCGCTTCACCATGGCCGACGTGTTGAGCTTCCGTCTGTCCGAGCGGCCGGTGCGCATGGCCGCCGCGCTGTCGACCCTGGCCGTGTCGCTGTTCTATCTGCTCGCGCAGATGGCCGGTGCCGGCGGACTCGTGTCGCTGCTCCTCAACATCGACGGCAAGTTCGGGCAGGGCGTCGTGGTCGCGGTCGTCGGACTGCTGATGATCGCCTACGTGCTCATCGGCGGCATGAAGGGCACCACCTACGTGCAGATGGTCAAGGCCGTCCTGCTCATCCTCGGTGCCGGCATCATGTTCGTTCTCGTGCTCGTCGCGGTGAAGGGCAACTTCTCGACTCTGCTCGCCGACGCGCAGGCCAACTCGAGCAAGGACATCCTCGCGCCGGGCGCCAAGTACGGCATCAGCGCGATGTCGCGGCTCGACTTCATCTCGCTCGGCATCGCCCTCGTGCTGGGCACCGCCGGACTTCCCCATGTGCTGATGCGCTTCTACACCGTGCCCACGGCCAAGGAGGCCCGACGCTCGGTCACCTGGGCCATCGGTCTGATCGGTGCGTTCTACCTGTTCACGCTGGTCCTCGGCTACGGTGCCGCCCGCATGGTCGGACCCGACGTCATCCAGGCCGCCCCGGGCAAGGAGAACGCCGCGGCGCCGCTGTTGGCGTTCGAACTCGGCGGGACCATCTTCCTGGCGGTGATCTCGGCGGTCGCCTTCGCGACCATCCTCGCCGTCGTCGCCGGACTCGCCATCACCGCGTCGGCGTCGTTCGCCCACGACATCTACGCCAGCGTCATCAAGCGTGGCACGGCCACCGAGGAGCAGCAGGTGCGTGTCTCGCGGATCACGGTGGTGGTGATCGGTGTCGTCGCCATCGTCCTCGGCATCCTCGCGATGGGTCAGAACATTGCGTTCCTCGTGGCACTGGCGTTCGCCGTCGCCGCGTCGGCCAACCTGCCGACACTGCTGTTCTCGCTCTTCTGGAAGCGTTTCAACACCACCGGGGCGCTGTTCAGCATCTACGGCGGTCTGATCACCTGCATCGGACTCATCGTGATCTCGCCTGCGGTCTCCGGTAAGCCGACGTCGATGTTCCCCGACGCGAACTTCGACCTCTTCCCGATGTCGAACCCGGGCATCGTGTCCATCCCGGCCGGCTTCCTGCTCGCCGTGATCGGTACCTACGTCGGTGGCCGTCGACGCGAGAACGCCGCTCGCCAGGCCGAGATGGAGGTGCGCTCGTTGACCGGCGTCGGCGTCGAGAAGCCCGTCTCGCATTGATCGGCCGTGATCAGCGCTCGTGCTCGGGCCCTACTGCTCGTGCTTGGGCGGCGGCGAGGTGGTGCCGGAACCCTGCTGGGCGATCAGATCGCGGATCTCGGTGAGCAGTTCGGCCTCGGTGAGAGCAGCGGCATCGTCGCCCTGCTTGGCGCGCAACGCCTTCAGCTTCTCGAACGGCATCACGATCACGAAATAGACGACCGCGGCGATGATGATGAAGTTCAGCGCAGCGGTGATGAGGGTGCCGAAGTCGACGAAGGTGTTCTCCTGCCCGTTGCGGATCAGGAAGCCCAGGCCCTGGGCCTGGTCGGTGCCCCCGACCGAGTTGATGAGCGGCTGGATGATGCTGTCGGTGAACGCCTTGACGATCGCGCTGAACGCCGCGCCGACGACGACCGCGACCGCCAGATCGATCACGTTGCCGCGCAACAGGAATTCCTTGAAACCCTTGACCATGTCGATGTCTCCTCGCTCCGGTGTGCGATGTGATCTTGCCCCGGTCACATCGCGTGTGGGCAAATCGTAGCCACCCGACCCCGCACTCGTGCGGATGTGCGGAGACGATCAGTGGAAAACGACGGTCACCGGCGCCGCCAGGGCGGTGCCCGCGACGGCGTGGGCGTCGCGTTCGGGCATCGCCAGCATCACCACCGGTGCCCGACCCCCACGATCGCGGGAGTCGTGCGCGGGCACCACCGCCACCACCGCACCCCGCACCAGTACGCGGCCTTCGGCCGGCCCGCCTCGTCCCTGGCCGGGCGCGTCGGTGTCCGCCGATTCGGTGAGGACGTCGACCACGTCGCCGGAGCGCAGCAGATCGATGACGGCGTCGTCGGCGAGGCGGATGGGCACCAGGCGTGCGTCGGGGTCGCCGACGAGTTGTGCGGGCAGTCTCGCCGACAGCAGTCGCCAGTCGGTGAGGATCTCCCCGCCGCGTACCGGGCCCGTGACCGTGCGGCCGACGCCGTCACGGTCCATCCGCAGGGCGCCGTCGGGGACCGATCCCGGAGCTACCTGCGCGTCCACGAGGTCGCCGGCCACCAGGATCGAGCCGGGGGTGAGATCGTGCGCGGCGACCAACACCGTCGAGAGCTGCTCGCCCCGGTGGGCCACCACGGCCATCACGATCGACGCGGTGAGCAGCACGATCGCCGCGACACGGCGTACGGCCAGCGTGCGGATCCATCCGGGCCGCACGGCGGTACGCAGGCGGTCGTTGAGGGTGGGGGACAGACGGGTGCGGTCGGCCATGGCGGCGACGCTATGTCCGCGGGCCGCCCGCGGCGACCCGGTGCGGTCACCCCCTGGGGAGCGCCCGTACCTGTGGACCGATCAGGACGCGGCGGCCGAGGAGGTCGAGTCCGAGCCCTTGCCCGAACCGGAGCTGCTCGACCCCGAACCGCCCGACGTGCTGGTCGACGGCGTGGAGCTCGAGTCCTTCTTGGTGTCCTTCGTGCTCGACGTATCGGACTTCGAGGAATCCGAGCTCGAGGAGTCGCTGCTCGCGCTCTCCGACGCGGTCGATCCCGATCGACTGTCGGTGCGGTAGAAACCGCTGCCCTTGAACACGATGCCGACCGAGTTGAACAGCTTGCGCAGCCGGCCGCCGCACACGGGGCACTCGGTGAGTGAGTCGTCGGTGAACGACTGGACGATGTCGAATTTGTTGTCGCACTGCGTGCAGGCGTACGAGTAGGTCGGCACCGGGTACCTCCGAGGGTGAGATAGTCGAACGAGTTCGAGAGCGTGGGTGCTCGCGCCGCGAGCCGGCCCTCATTCTAGCGCTGGTCTGGCACTCGCCGCGCTTGAGTGCCAACTGCGCCGGGGCGGGTCAGACGGGTGAAGCCCGCGTGCGGCGTCAGCGCCCACCCCATCGGGACGTCGTGACCGTCGCCGGGCACCTCCGCGAGGAGTTCGGCGTCGTGGACCACGGCGACGAGCTCCGCGGTCGTGGTCGTCAGCGATCGGTCGTAGTACCCCGCGCCCCGACCGAGCCGCGTCCCCGCCCGGTCGACGGCCAGCGCGGGCACGAAGACCAGCGTTGCCGTGTCGATCGCATCGGCCGAGAGGCGCTCGCCGGTGGGCTCGCGCAGGCCGAACCGACCCGGCGCGAGATCCGCACGGCTGGTGTACTGCGCCCAGGTCAGCGCGGTCGCCGGGCCGTCGGCGGTCACGGGCACCAGTACGCGAAGCCCCCGATCGGCCAGCGCTGACAGCAGGGCGGAGGTGTCGGGTTCGGTACCGATCGAGACGTAGGCGCCCACGGTGTCGCCGGTATGAAGCGGCACCGGCGTCGCGTCGAGCCACCGCGCGAGCGCCTCGCCGTCGGCGGCGCGCACGTCGGGGTCGCGCTCGGTGCGCGCGGTCACCAACCTGCTGCGCAGGGCCCTCTTGGCATCGGCGACGGTGTCGGTCACCGGCTCGGTACCCGCACGATGTCCGACCACCCGATCATGTGAACAACCGCACCGCCCATGGGTTCCACCCCTCACGTTCATCATCCACCCGTTAGATTCACAGTAGGTCGTCAGTTCGGGAACATACGGTTGCGTGCACGCCACACGGGCACGAGCCACGGGTACGACGAAGCGGACGCGTTCACGCGCGACGGAAGGGCAGGGAATGGGATCCCAAGGGGTCGAGTACGAGTCGGTACCGAACACACCACCGCTCCCGCGGACGGCCATCGTGCCCGCCGCCGGGCTCGGCACACGGTTCCTCCCGGCGACGAAGACCGTCCCCAAGGAACTGTTGCCGGTGGTCGACACCCCCGGGATCGAACTGGTCGCCGAGGAGGCCAAATCGGCCGGGGCGCAACGACTCCTGATCGTGACCTCGCCCGGGAAAGACGGCGTCGTCGCACACTTCGTCGAGGACCTGGTGCTCGAGTCGACGCTGGAGAAGCGCGGCAAGAACGCGATGCTGGCGAAGGTCCGCAACGCACCGTCGCTGATGGAGGTCGCCTCCGTCGTCCAGGACAAGCCGCTGGGTCTGGGCCACGCCGTGGGTTGTGTCGAGCCGCTGCTCGCCGACGACGAGGACGCCGTGGCGGTGCTGCTGCCCGACGACCTGGTGCTGCCCGGTGGTGTGCTCGAGGTGATGGCCCGTACCCGCGCGCGGCGCGGCGGCACGGTGCTGTGCGCCATCGAGGTCCCGCCGGAGAAGATCAGCGCCTACGGCGTGTTCGACGTCGAGGAGCTCCCCGACGCCCACAACCCGAACGTGATGCGCCTCAAGGGGATGGTGGAGAAGCCCGACGCGGCCGACGCCCCGAGCAACCTCGCGGCGGCGGGTCGCTACATCCTCGACCGCGCGATCTTCGACGCGCTGCGGCGCATCGAGCCCGGCGCCGGCGGCGAACTGCAGCTCACCGACGCGATCGCCCTGCTCATCGCCGAGGGCCACCCGGTGCACGTGGTGATCCACCACGGCACCCGACACGACCTGGGCAACCCGGGCGGCTACCTCAAGGCGGCGGTCGACTTCGCACTCGACCGCGACGACTACGGTCCCGACCTGCGTGAGTTCCTCGAATGGCGACTCCAGCAGGACTGACCGATCACCGCCGACCCGGCCACCACACCGCGTCGCGCACGGGTTTGGTGCCTCCGACCGGTTAACGTCAAACGACGTCAGGAGGCGAGATGCGGTCGGTCGAAGATCAATTGACCCGGGTCACGGCGGCTGCCGTGGCGCCGCGTCCGGTACGTGTGGCCATTTCCGAGGCCCAGGGTCTGTTGTGCGCCGAAGAGGTGGTCACCGAGAACCCGTTGCCCGGGTTCGATCAGGCGGCCATCGACGGGTACGCCGTGCGCAGTGTCGACGTGGCCGAGGCGGGGGTCGTCGCGTCCGACGATTCCGAGGCTCCCGGCGAGCACGTCGTGGTGGTGTTGCCCGTGGTCGGTGAGGTCGCCGCCGGTGCCCGCACCCCCACCCGGCTGCAGCCCCGACAGGCCGTGCGCGTGGAGACCGGTGCGCCACTGCCGACCCTCGCCGACGCGGTGCTGCCGTTGCGGTGGACCGACGGTGGCCTGTCGAAGGTGAAGGTCGGACACGCCGTCGAGAGCGGCGACTATGTGCGTCGGGTCGGCGACGACGTGCAGCCCGGCGACGTCGCCGTCCGCGCGGGCACCATCATCGGTGCCGCGCAGGTGGGATTGCTTGCCGCCGTGGGCCGTACGCGCGTGCTGGTGCATCCGCGCCCGCGCCTGTCGGTGATCTCGGTCGGCGGCGAACTCGTCGACATCGACCGGACCCCCGGCGCAGGACAGGTCTTCGACGTCAACAGCTACTCGTTGGCCGCCGCCGCCCGCGACGCCGGTGCCGACGTCAACCGGGTCGGCATCGCGAGCCGCGAGGCATCGCAGCTGCGAGATGTGGTGGAGGGCCAGCTCATCCGCTCGGAGATCGTGGTGATCTGCGCCCCGCTCGGCGGAACCGCGTCGGACAACATCCGCGATGCGCTGCGGCCCCTCGGCGACATCGACGTCGGCCGGATCGCGATGCATCCGGCGTCGGTGCAGGGGTTCGGCCAGCTCGGACGCGACGAGGTCCCGACGTTCCTGTTGCCGTCGAACCCGGTGAGCGCGCTGGTGGCGTTCGAGGTGATGGTGCGCCCCCTGGTCCGCATCGCGCTCGGCAAGCGCAAACCGATGCGCCGGGTGATACGCGCCCGCACGGTCGGTCCGATCGCCTCGGTGCAGGGCCGCAAGGGATATCTGCGGGGCCAGCTGATGCGCGACGAGCAGACCGGCGAGTACCTCGTGCAGGTCATCGGCACCTCGGAGAGCGGGTCGTCACATCTGTTGGCCGGGTTGGCCGAGGCGAACTGTCTGGTGATGGTCGACGCCGACGTCGACGAGGTGCGCACCGGCGACGAGGTGGATGTCGCCTTCCTCGCCCAGCGCGGGTAATACAGTTCCCCCTGTGATCCGACGGTTGACCGGTGGCAGCGGTGCCTCGCACCCCGGGTGGCCTGCTGAGTTGGGTCCGCTGATCACCCGTGCCGGCGCGGTGACCCTACGCGGGGTGCGGATGCGCGACGCCCGCCCCTGGAGCAATCTGCGCATCGCGAACCAGAACACGCTCATGCCGTGGGAACCCACCGGACAGGGCGACTGGGCCGACCGCCACCACATCACCTCGTGGCCGGCACTGCACTCGGTTCTCCGCCGCGAGGCGAAAGCCGGGGCGATGCTGCCGTTGGTGATCGAGGTCGACGGTCAGTTCGCCGGCCAGCTCACCGTCGGCAACATCCAGCGGGGCGCGCTGCGCAACGCATGGATCGGCTACTGGATCGACAACGCCCTCGCCAACCAGGGGGTCGCGACCGCCGCGGTCGCTCTCGGTGTCGACCACTGCTTCGGTGCCGTCGGACTGCACCGTCTCGAGGCGACCGTGCAGCCGACGAACGCCGCGTCGCGGGCGGTGCTGACCAAGGTGGGGTTCCGCACCGAGGGCCTGCTCGAGCGGTACATGGACGTCGACCGCGGATGGCGCGATCACCTGCTGTTCGCCCTCACCGTCGAGGAGATCTCGTCCAGCGCCGCCGAGGCGCTCGTGCGCAGCGGTCGCGCCGCGTTCCCCTCCTGAGGTCTCTCCCCTCGAACTCCCCAGTCCCGAAGTCGCCGTGTCGTCGGCGCGTCTGCGCTGGTCCGGCCCCGTGTCGCCTTAGCCTGGGACCGAGCCTGTGACTGATGTGGTTGCGGTGACGTGTCGCGAGCGGTTCGCACGGAGAGGAGAGCCCCGATCATGCCGAATTCGGTTCTGTGGGTGTGTCTGGTGGCGATCTGGCTGTTCGTGCTGGTCCCGATGGTCATCAAGGGACGTCCCGAGGTGCGCAAGACCACCGAGGCGACCTTGGCGACGCGCGTCATCAACCGCGGCGGACGGGCCATGGCCCGCGCCACCAGCAAGGTCGCCAGCGGTCGCCACCCGCACGACGCCGAGTGGGTCGCCCCGGCGCGCGAGTACCGCAAGCGCGGCGAACTGCTCAACGACGCCGACGATCACGCCGATGCGCGTGCCGAGGTCGCGGCCGACGACGTGATCGAGGACGCCGAGTCGGTCGAGGGCGATGACGCCGTGTCGACGGACGCCACGATCACCACCGACGCCGAGGCCACCGTCACCGCTGAGACCGATGACGTCGCCGACGACAGCGAGAACGAGGGTGTCGCCGACGAGGCGGACGAGATCGACGAGTCCGATGCCGAGGTCGACGAGTACGACGACGCCGAGTACGAGGTCGTCGCCGAACCCCTGACCCGTCGCGGTCGTGGGGGATACGACGCCGACAAAGATTCCCGTCGCAGCGAGACCCGGTACCGCTCCCGCCAGCGTGTGGTGATGGTCCTCGCGGTGCTGGCCGTCGCGAGCATCGGTGTCGGTGTGTTCCTCGGGGGGATCGGCTGGGCGGTCACCGGCGTCGGCGTGGCGTTGCTCGTCGGCTACATGGCCTTCCTGCGGCGTGCGGTGCGCGTCGAGGAGCGGATCCGCCGGCAGCGGGCGGCGCGCGCTGCGCGGGCCGGCCGGCAGATGCGACCGGGTGTGCGCGACCACGATGACGCCGGAGGTCCGCTCGACGACGAGATCCCGCTGCACCTGCGCCGCCCCGGTGCCGTCGTGCTGGAGATCGACGACGAGCACCCCGTCTTCGAACACCTCCCGCCCTTCCAGCGTCGTCGCGTGATGCGCGAGGACTCCGATCTGCAGCGAGTCGTCGGGCAGTGACCCTGAGCTGGGAGTCGTTGTGCGCCCGCGCCGTCGAACTCCCGGAGGTCACCGTCGGTGATCACCACGGGATGGGTGCCGTCCGTTTCCGGAAGAACGTGCTCGCCACCGCGCCCGACGACACCGTTGTGCGGATCATGGTGGCGGAGGACCAGATCGACGAGGCCGTCGCCGAATTCGACTGGTGCACAACGGTGATGTGGGGTGCGAAGCCGTGCGCGGTCGCGGTGACCCTCGCCGAGGCCGACCCGGCGGTCGTGTTCGACCTGCTGACCGACGCGTGGCGCACGCGTGCCCCGAAGGCCATGGTCGCTCGCTTCGACGGCCTCTGACCTCGCGTTTTTTCCGGGCCGCCACCCTTTGCTAGAGTTGTCGAGTTGTACCAGGGGCTATAGCGCAGTTGGTAGCGCGTCTCGTTCGCATCGAGAAGGTCGGGAGTTCGATTCTCCCTAGCTCCACTCTTTTACTTCGTATCTGGTCGTCTCTCTCCGCAAATCTCGCGCGGATCGCGACGCTTCCCATTCGGTCACGGTCGTCGGCGATGTCTTTCGCCTTCTGGATAAACAGTCAGTGTTGACTGTTTGGTGGATCGGTGCTTCTGTGGTGCGGACAGCCGACCCCGATCGAATCGAGCAGGGCCATGACGAGCACGCTCACCATCCACAAGGTCCCGCGCACGCAGGACACCATGTCGCACGACATCTGGTTGCCCGCCGAGATCGCCGAGCTGCGAGCAGACGCGCGTCGCGCCGTCGAGGCGACCGTCGCCCCTGTCGCGCGACGGATCGGCTCGCAGGAGGAATCGGTCGAGAACTTCCCGTGGGATGCTTTCGGAGGCCTCGCCGACGCCGGCATGTTCGCGGTGCCCTTCGACGGTCCCCTCGGACGCGGACTACACCACCGCATGCTCGGCACGTGCACGGTGACCGAGGAGATCGCCTATCACTCGTCGTCGATGGCCGGCGTCTACGACGGACAGTGCATCCTCGTACCCCAGGCGCTGAGTTTCGCGACCGAGTACATGCAGTCTGCGCTGTTGCCGCGGTTGATCTCGGGCGAACAGGCGTTCTCGTTCGCCACCACCGAACCCGACGCGAGCAGCGACCTGTCGACCGAGACCTTGCAGACCGTCGCCACCGAGACCGACACCGGATTCGTGGTGAACGGCCGCAAACGGTGGATCACCAACAGTGTCGTCGCGAAATGGGCTGCGGTGCTGGTGAAGACGGGTCAGCGGATGAACATGCTGCTCATCGACCTCACCGCCGACGGTGTGCGCGTCGGTGCGCCGGACCTCAAGATGGGCCACCGGGGGCAGATCACCGCCGACATCGTCCTCGACAACGTGGTGGTGCCCCGTGAGCATCTGCTCGGCACACCGGGCGGTGGCCTGTCGGTGGCGCTGTCGTGCCTCACACGCGGGAGGATCGGCATCGGCGCCGCCGGTGTCGGTGTGGCGCAGGCGGCGCTCGATCTCGCGGTGCACCGACTGCGTACGCGACAGGTGTTCGGAGGGCCGCTCGGGCGGATGCAGCACTGGCAGTTCACCCTCGCCCAGCGCGCCACCGAGATCGAATGTGCGCGTTCGCTCTACCAGAAGGCGGCCATGCGTCTCGACCTCGGCGACCGGGCCGCCGAACCCGAGGCGGCGATGGCCAAGGCCTACGGCACGCGGGTCGCCGTCGACACCGTCCGTGACTCGTTGCAGATCCACGGCGGCTTCGGGTTCGCCCGTCAGATCGCCGAGACGGGGGAGTCGGTGCGCCTCGAGGAGCTCTATCGCGATGCGAAGATCCTCGAGATCTTCGAGGGTGCGAACGAGTTGCAGCAGTGGGTGATCGCGCGCAACCTCATCGGGCGCGACGTCACCGGCTGAGATAGTGGTGGCGATGACCACCAGCACCCGCCCCGAGCAGGAACGCAGCCGACAGGCCAAGCGTCGGATCCTCGACGCCGCGGTCCGCGTACTCGTCGACGAGGGGTACGCCCACGCCACCACCCTGCGGATCCAGAAGGAGGCGGGTATCTCACGCGGCGGGCTGCTGCACCATTTCCCCTCACGTGACGAGTTGCTCGTCGCCGCGGTCCATCATCTCGCGGCCGAGCGGGTCGCGGATCTCGGCTCGCGCACCGACTGGCCGGACGATCCGCGAGACCGGATCGCCGAAGCCGTCGCCACGATGTGGGCGACGTACGCGCAACCGTATTTCTGGGCGTCGGTGGAACTGTGGGTGGCCGCGCGGTCGCATGAGGGATTGCGCGAGGCCCTGCTCCCGGAGGAACGCGCGATGGGCGCGATGGTGCGCGCGTCGACCGACACCTTCTTCGGCGACGATCTCGCAGCCCATTCCGACTACCCGATGGTGCGCGAGGTGCTCAACACCAGCATGCGCGGTGTCGCGCTCACCTACGCGATAGAGCGACGCGATCCGGCCGACGATCCGCACCTGGGCTCGTGGGTCGCGCTGGCGGAGGCCGCACTGCTCAGCGAGTGATCCACCACCCGGTTGTTCGGGTTCACCATGCGGGGAGTCCGATTCTGGACGGCCGGCCGGTCGACGGGCATTGTGCCGAAAGTGCTCTGCCACTTGACTGGGGCGATGAGCGAAACCACGCGACGGAACCCCGGATCGGTCGAGGCGGAGGTCGTCGCCTGGTTCTTCGAGGAGTACTTCCCGCAGTGGGTGGCTGCCGCACAGGGCGACGCCGATCCTGCGTTCATCCACCGCTTCTGGGGCACGCCGATGCACGTGAGCGTCTCGGGGACATCGTTCTGGTGCCGTACCGAGGCCGACGTGTCGGCGTTTCTCGCCGAGACCCACCGCCCTCTGCGCGAGAACGACTACCACCACACCGTGGTGCCCGACCGGAAGGTCACCGTCTACAGCCCCTCGGGAGCTGCGATCGAGGCGATCTGGTCGCGACGTCGCGCCGACGAGTTCGAGATCCAGCGACTCGCAGTCCACTTCGAGATCGCCCGGCTCGGCGACGGGTGGCGCGTGGTGGGTATCCAGGGGCACGACACACGCCGAGACACCCTGGCCGAGGCCTGGGCAGACCAGGCCGCCGAACGGATCGACCGACCCGCCTGACCGGGTGCCATCCCCGTGGGATGGCACCATGGAGGGGGTGGAGTGCTGCGAGTGACCGAGATCGTCGTCATAGGCGCCGGCGTGGGCGGTCTCGCCGCCGCTGCGCGCCTGGCCGCGGCCGGGCATCGGGTCACGGTGTTCGAGCAGGCACCGACCGCGGGCGGCAAGCTCGGCGTGATCGAGCGTGACGGGTTCGTCTTCGACACCGGGCCGTCGCTGGTGACCCTCCCCGACATCCTCTCCGACCTGTTCGCCGCGACGGGGGTGTCGGTGTACGACGTCCTCGATCTCCAGCGCCTCGACACCGCCGCGCAGTACCGCTTCCCCGACGGCACCGTCCTCGACATGCCGGGTGAGCTCGCGCAGATCCCGGCGGCCATCGATGCAGCACTCGGCGCCGGCCGCGGTGCCGAATGGTCGGCGTTCCTACGACGCGCCGAACGCATGTGGGATCTCTCGCGGGAGATGTTCCTCGAGTCGCCGCTGACCATCTCGGCGATGCGTCGGCGACCGCCCCCGCCGTTGTCGGCACTGGCCGCGATCTCGCCGCTGCGGTCGATGCGCGGACTGGGTCGTCGGTACCTCGACGACGAGCGGCTGCGCATGCTGCTCGATCGCTATGCCACCTACACCGGATCCGATCCCCGACGCGCCCCAGCGGCGCTGGCGACCGTGCCGTGGTCGGAGCAGGCCTACGGATCGTGGTATGTGGCAGGCGGATTGGGTCGCATCGCCACGGCACTGCAGGAGCGGCTCGACGCGCTCGGGGGACGTATCGAGTTCGACACCGAGGTCACCGCCATCACCACCGACCCCTCGGGACGCGTCGACGGGATCAGCCTCGCCGACGGGCGCCGGATCTCCGCCGACACCGTGGTCGCCAACGCCGACGCCCGGACCGTCTACGGCACGCTCATCCGCACGCCGACGGCGACTCGGATGGCGAAACGTGTCCGGACACCGACACCCTCGTTCTCCGGGTTCGTGCTGCTGCTCGCGGTCGACGATCCGCCCGCCGATCAACCGCACCACCAGATCCTGTTCACCGAGGACTACGACGCCGAGTTCGACGCCCTCTTCGGCCGCAACGGCGGACTCCGGCCGGTCGAGCGACCCACGGTCTACATCAGCGCACCGAACGATCCCGCGATCGTCCCCGGGCCGGACGCCGGTGCGTGGTTCGTTCTCGTCAACGCGCCGCGACACGACCCCGATGCCGGGATGGACTGGGATGCACCCGGTCTGGCCGAGGACTACGCGGACCGGATCCTCGAGATCATGGCCGACCGCGGCGTCGACGTGCGCTCGCGAGTTCGCTGGCGCGAGATCCTCTCACCGGCCGAACTCGAACGCCGCACCCTGACCCCGGGGGGCTCGATCTACGGATCGTCGTCGAACGGACCCCGCGCGGCGTTCCTGCGCCCGGGCAACGAATCCCGCATACCCGGGCTCTACCTCGTCGGAGGCTCCTCGCATCCCGGTGGCGGGCTACCGCTCGTGATGCTCTCGGGAAAGATCGTCGCCGACCTGATCGGTCCCGCCGAGGGGTCCGTCAGCGACGCGTGAGGTCGGCGACCGCGGCGAGGAGGTCGTCGATGTCGTTCTCGCGGTGGACGAACGAGGTCACGAGACGGACCGTGCCCGGTGCCCAGCGATCGTGATAGAAGCCGTAGCCGCGGTCGAGCAGCCCCGCGATGAGGTCCTCGGGGAAGTGGCAGAACAGGATGTTCGCCGCCAGGTCGCCGAGGATCCGCACCCCCGGTGCCTGCGCGAGTCCCTCGCGCAGGCGTGCGGCCATCGCGTTGGCGTGGCGCGCATTGCGCAGCCAGAGATCGTCGGTGAGGTACGCGTGCAGCTGTGCGGTCTGGAACCGCATCTTCGAGGTCAGCTGACCACCGCGCTTGTGGCGGTAGGACAACTCGGTGCGCAGGGCTGGGTCGAACGAGATGATGGCGTCGGCGGTGAGCGCGCCGTTCTTGGTGGCACCGAACGACAGGACGTCGATGCCGCTGCGCCAGGTCATCTCCGCCGCGGTGACGTCCAGTGCCACCAGGGCATTGGCGAATCGCGCGCCGTCCATGTGCACCCGCAGCCCGGCGTCGTGGGCGATACGCGACAGCTCCCGGATCTCGTCGAGGCCGTAGACGCTGCCCGATTCGGTGGCCTGGGTGATGCTCAGGACGCTGGGCTGCACGCTGTGGACGTCACCGCGTCGGCGAGCCACCGCAGCGCGCAGGGCGTCGGGGTCGATGCGCGAATCCGCGCCGTCGAGCCCCACGATCTTCGCGCCGTCGGCGAAGAACTCCGGCGCTCCGGCCTCGTCGGTGTCGATGTGGGCGGTGCGATGACCGAGCACCGACCCCCAGGGCGGCGTGAGCGCGGCGATGGCGATGCCGTTCGCGGCCGACCCGGTGCCGACGGCGAACACATCGGCCGGCCGCTCGAACACGTCGGCGACCTTCGCGACCAGCGCTCGCGAGTGCTCGTCGTTGCCATAGGGAGCCGCGAGTCCCGACGACGCCGCGGTGACCGCGGCCAGGATCTCCGGAGCCCCGCCGGCGGCGTTGTCGCTGAGGTATCCGTGCAGAGGTGCGGGGGAGTCGGGCATGCGTGCCTTTCGCTCACGAGCTATGGACCTGAGCATAGAATTCCGGTAAGACGTTCACTCACCACCTTTACGCGACGCAGGGAGCAGACGTGCAGGCATTTCGAGACGCTGTGGAGACCGCCGACCACGAGGCCATGGAGCGATTGCTGGCCGAGGACGTCGTCTTCCGGTCGCCGGTCGCGTTCAAGCCCTACTCCGGTCGCCCGGTGACCGCAGGGATCCTGCGTGCGGTGTTCCGGGTGTTCGAGGACTTCCGCTACGTGCGGCAGATCGACGACGGCGACGACCACGTCCTCATCTTCGAGGCCGAGATCAACGGCCGCAGCGTGAACGGGTGCGACATCCTGCACACGAACGCCGACGGCCTCATCGAGGAGTTCACCGTCATGGTGCGGCCGCTGTCGGCGGCGAACGCCCTCGCCGAGCGCATGGCCACCGAGTTCGCGCTCGAGATGGAGCGGATGAACACCTCGGCACAGTAGGCTCCGCGCCATGAGGCGTGCGGTGTTGGTGCTGGTCGGGTTCATCGTGGCACTCGCCGCGATGTTCACCCCGGTGGTGTTCGCCTCCAGCGACGACGCCGCGTCGGGCACCGAGAGTGCCACCATCACCGACTACCAGGCCCAGTTCGACGTCGCCCGCGACGGCACGCTGCGCGCCACCGAGACCCTCCGCGTGGACTTCCCGCTCTACCGCCACGGCATCTTCCGCTTCTTCGACGTGGTCGACCCGAACAACCCCGACGCACGATTGGTCCCGAAGGACATCGGGGTGACCCGCGACGGACGCCCCGACGGCCTCGACGTGAGCACCGAGA
>NZ_JXYP01000023.1 GCF_000964005.1 Williamsia herbipolensis | reverse complement strand
CTCCGAAGCCGAACGGCGCGCCGCTCTGAGCGGATGGATCCACGAATACAATCACCACCGACCCCACACCGCCTGCAGCAACAAGCCACCCATCACCCGTTTGACCAACCTGTCGGGTCAGTACATCTAGTCCCCACCGGACGCAGGGCGTGTCCCGCGGTTGCCGAGCCGCGGATCAGCGCAGGGCGACCGTGACCCCGCCGGAGAAGATCGAATCGTGCAACTCGATCTCGGCCGGGTCGACGCCGACGGGCAGGTCGTAGGCGATCGTGAGCTGCAGGGCGTTGCCCGGGTTGATCTGCTCGTAGAACACCGCGGCGTCATCGACGGAGATCGTGGCCGTCGTGTTGGGGGAGAACTGCGTCCCCTGCGTCGAGAGCACCTTCTGTGACGAGACGTCGAGGCTCTGCGCCCGGTTGCCGATGTTGCGGACGGTCAGGTCGACCAACACGAAACGGCCCTGCGCGCGCTCGGCCATGAAGTCGGGACCGATCGTCGTCCCGCCGTCGCGGACCCCGCGCACGATGAATTCGAACTTGCCGTCACGCGCGGGGGCACCGATCCCGGGCCGAGGGGCCGCGGCCGACGGCCGTTCTGCCGCGGTCGATCCCCCGGGTGCGGACCCCGTAGCGGTAGCCGTGGTCGTGCTCCCGGCGGTGTCCGAGGAGTCCGACGACCCGCCCCCGCCCGACGCGACCGAGATCACGACGACAGCCAGCACGAGCACGCCGAGGCCGGTGAGTACCTTGTGCCGCGCGAACACGTTCTTCTTCGGTGCCGGCGGCGGGTAGGGCGATCCGTAGGGGGAGGTCCGCGAGGAATCGAACTGGGGCTGATCGGGCGGGTTCTGGCTCATGGGAGGGCCTTTCGGTTGTCGGTGTACCCGATCACTCCAGCCTGTCCATCCGGCCCGGCGCATCCTCCGACCGGTCGGTCACGCTCACCCCATCGGTCGGATCGATGGTCACCGGGAGGCCCGATCGCCCGATGGTGTCCTGTCGGTGGCCGCCCGTACCGTCGGCGCCATGATGCCCACGATCCCGGTCACGCCACCGCAGCTGCCGCCGTGGCTGCTGCCGGCGCCGGACGGGTCGCCCGGTCATCTGCGACGCCGTCTCACGACCGTCGCGCTGGTCACCGTCAGCCTGTTCGCGACCCTCATGACCGTGGGCCTCGCGGCCGGCGCCGGCACCCCCGACGGGTTGATCTTCTGCGGCCTGATCCTCAACGTCGTCGCGGCGGCGGCACTCGTGCGGCGGCACGAACACCCGATGCTCGTCCTCACGGTCGCCGTCGCCGGGCCGTTGTTCTTCCCCACCGACGCCACCGCGGCGCTCGTCGCCCTCTTCGCGGTCGTCACCCGGATCCGCGACCGGCGGGTCGTCGCCGCAACCGTTGTCGTGTGGGCGGCTTGCACGGTGTCGTTGATCTACGATGCGTTCCGCCGTCGTGACTACTCGGCGCTCACCGTCGGGGTGCGGGTCCCCGAGGGCGAGCCGGTGCCGGAGTGGAATCTCCCCGTGTGGGTGGCCCCGCTCGTCGCGGCGGCGTTGGTGGCCCTGGTGGTCGTGGTGTCGCTGCTGCGCCGGACCAGCAGTCAGTTGACCGTGGTCGCAACAGCTCTCGATGACCGCACGCGTGAATCGGAGGTGATGCGTGCCGAGATGGCGGTGGCCGCCGACCGCGCCCGCATCGCCCGCGACATGCACGACACGTTGGCCGCGACGCTCAGCCGGATCTCGCTGACCGCGGGGGGACTGCAGGTCAACAGCGCCGAGGGTCCGGAACGGGTCGCGAACACCGCGTCGCTGATCCAGAAGACCGCTCACGACGGCCTCGACGAGCTCAAACGGATCATCGGCGTGCTCCGCGGTGGCACCGTGGCCGACGTGGGTTCGGGCGCACAGGATCTCGACGGCGTCACCGACCTCGTGTCGGCGGCCCGATCGGCCGGGGCCCACGTGACCATGCTCGTCGACGTGCCCCCGGAACCGTTGGGCCCGCTGGCGGGACACGTCGCCTACCGGGTGGTGCGCGAAGCGCTCACCAACGCGTCACGGCACGCCTTCGGGTCACCTGTCCACCTGTCGGTCCACGGGACGCCCGACCGCGGGCTGCGTGTCGAGATCCGCACCCGCCGGACCGCGGCGGCCCCCACGCCGAGAGGGACGGGGACCGGACTGCAGGGGATCGACGAGATGGTCAGCGGTGCCGGTGGCACATTCGGCGCGCAGCACATCGGCGACGAGTTCGTCGTGCACGCCTGGGTGCCCTGGTACTCCTGAAGCCTCGCCTCGCAGGAGTGTGTCGGGGTCGATGCCTACGATCTCCTCATCATGACCACACCCATCGACGTCCTCGTCGTCGACGACGACCCCTTCGTCCGCCGCGGACTCTTCGACATCCTCACCGCGGCGGGGGACATCCGCGTCGTCGCCGAGGCCGACGACGGTGATCAGGTGCCGTCGAAGGTCGCGCTACACCGGCCGCGCGTCGTACTCATGGACCTCAAGATGCGCCGAGTCGGCGGTGTCGAGGCCATCACCGCGCTGATGTTGCAGCCCGATCCACCCCGGGTGGTGGCCATGACCGCTCTCGACGTCGACGACCTGGTCCTCGAGGCGATCCGTGCGGGCGCGCACAGCTTCATCCGCAAGGACGAGCCACCGCAGTCGTTCGGGATGGCCGTCCGGGCCGTCGCAGCGGGAACGACGCTGTTCAGCGAGCAGTCGCTCCGCGAGATCGTGGCGGCCACCGACGGCACGTCGGTCGCCCCGACGACGCCGGACGCGTGGGCGGATGCGGTGCGGGCGATCACGACGTTGTCGGCTCGCGAGTCGGAGATCCTCCGGGCGCTGGCCTCGGGCGCCACGAACGCCGTCATCGCCGGCGATCTCTATCTGAGCGAGACCACGGTGAAAACCCATGTCTCGCACATCTACACGAAGCTGCGCGTCACCACGAGGGTCGAGGCGGCGATGGAGGCCCTCCGCGGCGGACTCGTGGCGTGAGCCCCGGTCGGGACGTCGCGCCCCGGGCGAGGATCAACTACCCAGGCAGAAGACGTTGCATGGTCCGTTGTAGCGGATGGTGACGCGTGCGCCACCCGGTGTGATCGTGGGCGGGACGTCACTCGGGAACGCCGAGCCGCCACCGCCGCCGCCGGCGCGGAAACCGCCTGCGCCACCGAAGTAACCGCCGCCACCGCCGCCACCGGATGTCGACGCCGAGGCGCTGCCACCGACCCCGAGTCCACCGGGCGAGGCGTCACCGCTGGGGGTGCCGCCGCGGGCGGAACTGCCCGCGCCGCCACCGGCGATGAGCCCGGTGCTCTCTCCCGGTCGACCGCCGTCGCCACCGCGGGTCGTCGACGAACCACCGGCTCCGGCCGCCACGACCAGTCGCGAGTTCAGCCCCGCGGGGGACAGGGCGGGACCGCCGACCGTGCGGACGTCGCTGGCGCCACCGCCGCCGTTGGGGATGCCGCGGCCGCCGCCGTTGTATCCGCCGGCGCCGAAGCGACTGCCGGGCGCGTTGTGCTGCCCGTTGCCGCCGACGTAGATGTAGAGACGCTGGCCGCCGACCACGGGCGCATAGGCGCTGATCTGCAGCGCGCGGGTCTTGTAGTTGCCCGATGCCCGGGTGTCGGCGCCGCCGGCCCCGACCGCCGTCACCAGGACGGTGCGCAGCCCGCGCGGCACCACGAAGACCTGCTGGGCGCCGGTGTAGCTCCAGGTGCACAGCACGGTCGACTGGAACAGGGCCTGGGTGCAGTTGCGGGGCAGCGGGGCCGCCGACGCGCTGGGCGCGGTCACGATCGTGGCCGCCAGGGCCGCCATCCCGGCCGCGATCATCGACAACCGCCTACGACTGAACATCTACGTGTTTCTCCCTCGCGTGCCGGCAAAGCCTCTCGCGGTGACTCTACGATGTCGCACGAGCGCGCCCGGCATTTCCGCTCGTTTGCCCGCGCCGAACTATCCGCGACCTGCGTTCTCGCCCGGCCGGGCCCGCCGCCGACCCGTCTCACACGGCCTCCCGCACGGACGTGAGCACACTGTGATCGCCGGGTCACGCGCTGACAAGTCCCGGCAACACCGGCTTCCTACTGTTCCGACCAACAGCCGACACCCCGTCGGAATCCGTAGGGAGGACCCCCGTCGTGACCGCACCGGCCCGTCAACGTTCGCACCACATCACCGATTGGGATCCCGAGGACCGCGAGGCCTGGGACAACGGCAACGCGAAGATCGCCAACCGCAACCTCGTCTGGTCGGTGATCTGCGAGCACGTCGGCTTCTCGGTGTGGTCGCTGTTCTCGGTGCTGGCCCTGTTCATGGGACCGGCGTACGGCATCTCGCTCGACCAGAAGTTCGTCATCGCCGCCACGGCCACCTTCTTCGGCGCGTGCCTGCGCATCCCGTACACGCAGGCCACGGCCCGCTTCGGCGGTCGCAACTGGGCCATCTTCAGTGCCGTCGTGCTGTTGATACCCACCGGACTCACCATGATGCTGATGCTCAACCCGGGTGACTTCGGATTCGGCTGGTTCCTCACGGTCGCGGCGCTCACCGGTCTCGGTGGCGGCAACTTCGCGTCGTCGATGACCAACATCAACGCCTTCTTCCCGCAGCGGCTCAAGGGCTGGGCACTCGGACTCAACGCCGGTGGCGGCAACATCGGCGTCCCCGCCGTGCAGCTCGTCGGACTCGCCGTCATCTCCGTCGCCTCCGACCGCCCCGAGATCGTGTGTGCGATCTACCTCGTGTTGCTGGCCCTGGCCGGCGTCGGCGCGGCGATCTACATGGACAACCTCGACCACCAGACCTCCAGCGGCAAGGCGATGATCGACTGCCTCAAGTACCGCGACACCTGGCTGATCTCGCTCCTCTACATCGGCACCTTCGGTTCGTTCATCGGCTTCGGGTTCGCCTTCAGCCAGGTCCTCAACATCAGCTTCACGGCGTCGGGAGAGGCCAAGCCGGCACTCGCCGCTGCTCAGATCGCCTGGCTCGGTCCGCTTCTCGGCTCGCTGGCCCGTCCGATCGGCGGCAAGCTCGCCGACAAGGTCGGTGGCGGTCGCGTCACGATGTACTGTTTCGCGGCCATGGTGGCGGCCTCGTCGATCCTCGTGGTCGCCGGCATGTCGGCCGATGCGAACAACCACAAGATCGGCGGCGCACAGCTCACCGGGTTCATCGTCGGCTTCATCCTGCTGTTCCTGATCTCGGGTGTCGCCAACGGCTCGGTCTACAAGATCATCCCGGCCGTGTTCGAGGCGAAGGCCAAGGCCAACAAGGGACTCAACGCGCTGGGCAAGATCACCTGGTCGCGGTCGATGTCGGGCGCCCTCATCGGCATCGCCGGTGCGTTCGGCGGGCTCGGCGGCGTCGCCATCAACCTGGTGCTGCGCGAGAGCTACAAGCAGAACAAGTCCGCCACCACCGCGTTCTGGATCTTCCTCGCCTTCTACGTCGTGGCCGGCGTCGTCACATGGTGGTTCTACGCCCGCAACGAGAAGGCGACCAACGCCCTTGCCGCGGAATCCGATTCGGCGGACGAGACCGACGAGGCGCCCTCGGGTACGACGGTCGTCGCCTGACCCCGGGTGTTGCCGGGCCGTCGAACAGCAGTGCGTGAGGAGAACGCGAAGATGAGCAGCAAAACCGTCGTCGTCATCGGACACGGCATGGTCGGGCACCGATTCGTCCAGGGCCTGCGCGAGCGTGACGTCACCGACCAGTGGCACATCGTCGTCCTCGGCGAGGAACACGACGCCGCCTACGACCGGGTCGGGTTGTCGTCCTACGTCGGCGCCTGGGATCGATCGTCACTGGCGCTGGCCGGCAACGACTACGCCGGCGACACCCACGTCGACCTGCGACTCGGTGTGGGTGCCGCCTCGATCGACCGGGACGCGCACGTCGTCGCCGCCACCGACGGCGCCCGGGTCGCCTACGACGCGGTGGTGCTGGCCACCGGGTCGTACCCGTTCGTCCCGCCGGTCGACGGACACGACGGCGACCGCTGCTTCGTCTATCGGACCCTGTCGGACCTCGACGCCATCCGGACCACCGCCGACCGCGCGGGTGCCGGAGCCGTCGGCGTCGTCGTCGGCGGTGGGCTGCTGGGCCTCGAGGCCGCCAACGCCCTGAAGCTCATGGGACTCACCCCACATGTCGTCGAGTTCGCGCCGCGGCTGATGCCGCTGCAGGTCGACGACGGCGGTGGAGCCCTGCTCGCGAGCCTCGTCACCGACCTCGGTCTCACCGTGCACACCGGCGTCGCGACCACCTCGATCGCCGAACGCACCGACGCACCCGACGCCGAGGCGCTGCGTGTCACGCTCAGCGACGACTCGCACATCGACGCCGCTCTCGTCGTGTTCTCCGCCGGCGTCCGTCCGCGCGACGAGATCGCCCGCGAGATCGGACTCCCCGTCGCCGAGCGCGGCGGGGTGCTGGTCGACAGTGGTTGCCGCACCGAGGATCCGGAGATCTTCGCGATCGGCGAGGTCGCCGCAATCGAGGGGCGCTGCTACGGGCTCGTGGCGCCGGGATACAGCACCGCCGAGGTCGTCGTCGATCAACTGCTCGGGGGATCGACGACCTTCGGCGGTGCCGACATGTCCACCAAGTTGAAGTTGCTCGGCGTCGACGTGGCCAGTTTCGGTGACGCGATGGCCGCCACCGAGGGGGCACTCGAGGTGGTGTTCAGTGATCCTGTCGCCGGCACCTACGCCAAGGTCGTGGTCTCCGACGACGCCCGCACCCTTCTCGGCGGCATCCTCGTCGGTGACGCCGACGCCTACGCGATGCTCAAACCGATGGTGGGTTCGGCGATCCCGGGCGACCCGTCCGATCTCATCGCCCCCTCGGGTGGACCCGCGATCGGTCTCGGCGCGTTGCCCGACGCCGCCGAGATTTGTTCGTGCAACGCGGTGTCGAAGGGCGCGATCTGCTCGGCGATCGCCGACGGTGCCTGCGACGTCCCCGCCGTGAAGGCGCAGACCTGCGCGGGCACCACCTGCGGCGGGTGTCTGCCGAGCATCAAGAAGCTCCTCGCCGAATCCGGTGTGGTGCTGAGCAAGTCGCTGTGCGAGCACTTCGTCCAGTCCCGCTCGGAACTGTTCGAGATCGTCTCCGCGACCGGTATCCGCACGTTCTCCGGGCTCATCGCGCAGTACGGCACCGGGACCGGATGCGACATCTGCAAACCCACCGTGGCGTCGATCCTCGCGTCGACCTCCAGCGACCACATCCTCGACGGCGAGCAGGCCGCCCTGCAGGACACCAACGACCACTTCCTGGCCAACCTGCAGCGCAACGGCTCGTACTCGGTGGTGCCGCGCATGCCCGGCGGCGAGGTGACCGCCGACCAGTTGATCGTGATCGGGCAGGTGGCCAAGGACTTCGGGCTCTACACCAAGATCACCGGGGGCCAGCGCATCGACATGTTCGGTGCACGTGTGGAGCAGCTGCCCGAGATCTGGCGTCGCCTCGTCGAGGCCGGGATGGAGTCGGGACAGGCCTACGGCAAGAGCCTGCGCACGGTGAAGAGCTGTGTCGGCAGCACGTGGTGCCGGTACGGGGTCCAGGACTCGGTGGGCATGGCCGTCGATCTCGAGAAGCGCTACCGCGGGCTCCGATCGCCGCACAAGATCAAGTTCGGGGTGTCGGGTTGTGCCCGCGAGTGCGCGGAGGCCCGCGGCAAGGATGTCGGAGTGATCGCCACCGAGTCGGGCTGGAACCTCTACGTCGCCGGCAACGGGGGACAGAGTCCGGTGCACGCGCAGTTGCTGGCGTCCGGGCTCGACGACGCCACGTTGGTCGCCTACATCGACCGCTACCTCATGTTCTACATCCGCACCGCCGACCGACTGCAGCGCACCGCACCGTGGCTCGAGTCGCTCGACGGCGGTCTCGACCACCTCCGTGAGGTGGTGGTCGAGGACAGCCTCGGCATCTGCGAGCAGCTCGAGGCCGCGATGGAGGCACACGTCAGCGGCTACCGCGACGAGTGGTCGGCAGTGCTCTCCGACTCCGAGAAACTCAAGCGGTTCGTGTCGTTCGTCAACGCGCCCGCCGAGGCCGATCCGACCATCGATTTCGACTCCTCGACCGGTCGCAAGGTGCCGGTGCTGCTCGGTTCGCCGACCCTGCCGGCGCGGAGCTGAGTGGTGATCAGCACCCTCGCATCCCCGTGAGCTGCGGGTTTACCGGCGACCGACACCGCCGAAACACGACATTCACATGACCTGACCACACTGGTAACCGGCCATCCGACAGTCGAGCAGGAGCGTCCCCATGACCGTCATCGACCATCAGAGCCCCGACACCGCCACCCACACCTGGACTCGTGCGTGCGCGCTGACCGACCTCGTCCCCGGCCGAGGCGTGGCGGTGCTGCTGCCCGATGCCACGCAGGTGGCCCTGTTCCGCATGCACGACGACGAGCTGTACGCCGTGGGCAACATCGACCCGTACGGACGCGCCGCGGTCATGAGCCGGGGTCTCGTCGGTGATCGTGCCGGTGAGCCCACCATCGCCAGCCCGCTGCTCAAGCAGGTGTTCTCACTGCGCACAGGTCTGTGCCTGGACGACGAGGGTGTCGGGCTCGGCACCCACGCGGTCCGCGTGGTCGACGGCGTCGTCGACGTGTGTTCGTGTTGACCTCCGGCCCCGACGTGACCGCAGACCCCGACCCGTCGACACCGGGCCCCTCGACTCCGGCCGCGTCGGCGACTACCGTCGCCGAGCGTCCACTGGCCGGGTTCACCATCGGGATCACCGCGGCGCGTCGTGCCGACGAGTTCGAGGCTCTGCTCGTACGTCGGGGCGCCGAGGTGATGCACGCGCCGGCGATCCGCATCATCCCGCTCGCCGACGACGCCGAACTGCAACGCGTCACCGCCGAGATCGTCGCCGACCCGCCCGACGTCGTGATCGCGACCACCGGTATCGGCTTCCGCGGATGGATGGAGGCCGCCGACGGCTGGGGCATCGCCGAGGACCTCGTCGAGTCGCTGACGAGATCCACCGTGCTGGCGCGCGGCCCGAAGGCCAAGGGGTCGATCCGCGCCGCCGGGTTACGTGAGGAGTGGTCGCCGCCGAACGAGTCGTCGAGCGAGGTGCTCGATCACCTGCTCGCCGGCGACGTGGAGGGCAAGCGGATCGGCGTGCAGCTGCACGGCGCCACCACCGAATGGGAGCCGCTGCCCGACCTCTGCGAGGTGTTGCGCGAGGCCGGCGCCGTCGTGGTGCCGATCCCCGTCTACCGCTGGACCCCGCCCGCCGACACCGGGCCCATGGACCAGATGATCGCCGCCGCCATCGGCTGCGGCATCGACGCCATCACCTTCACCAGCGCGCCTGCGGTCGCCTCGATGCTGGGACGTGCCCACGACACCGGGCTCCTCGAACCGCTGCTGCACGCCCTGCGCACGTCCGTGGTGCCGATGTGCGTGGGTGCGGTCACCGCGGGACCGCTGCACGCCCTGCAGGTCCCGACGGTGCAGCCCAACCGCTTCCGTCTCGGCGCCCTCGCCCGTCTGATCGCCGACGAGCTCCCGCGCCGCGCGACGGTGCTACGCGTCGCGGGCCACGACGTCACCATCCTGAGCCGCAGCGTCGTCGTCGACGGCGAGGTCCGCACCCTGACCGCCGCCGGACTCGCACTGCTGAAGGGGTTGTCGCGCACGCCCGGTCGGGTGGTGTCACGGCAGGCGCTGCTGGCCGAACTGCCCGGTGGGGGTGACGACACCCATGCCGTCGAGACCGCGATGGCCCGACTGCGCACCGCGCTCGGTGACCCGAAGATGGTGCAGACGGTGGTCAAGCGCGGCTATCGGCTGTCGGTCGATCTCGAGGACGAGGACGTCCGGTGACCGATCCCGTTCTCCCACAACATCTGCCGGCCGGTGTGACGCCGATCGTCGTCGCCCACGGCACGCGGTCGCCGGTGGGTGTGGCCACCGTGGCGGCCATCGCCGACCTGGTGGCGCAGCGCATCGGCCCCACCCGCGTCGCGTTCGTCGACGTCCTCGGACCGAGCCCCACCGACGTCCTGCGTGATCTCGACGGGCCCGCGGTCGTGGTCCCGGCGTTCCTCGCGTCGGGGTACCACGTGCGCGTCGACCTCCCCGAACACATTCGTGACGTGGGACGGGAGAACGTCGCCGTCGCACCGGCTCTGGGTCCCGATCCCGTGATCGCCGGCGTGCTGCTCGCCCGGTTGCGCGAAGCGGGGTGGCGACCCCGCGACGCCGTCGTGCTCGCGGCCGCGGGATCGTCGGACCCCGACGCCTGTGCCGACGTGCGACGCGCGGCAGACATGCTCGCCGACCTCACCGGTGGTCGCGTCGACGTCGGGTACGTCACGACCGCGTCGCCCTCGGTGCCCGAGGCGGTCGCCGCCGCACGGGGTCGCGGTGCGCGGCGGGTGGTCATCGCGTCGTATCTGTTGGCGCCCGGCCTGTTCCACACCCGGCTCGCCGGCTACGGCGCCGACGGGGTGGCCGAACCCCTCGGCGCCGATCCCGCGATCGCCGACCTGGTGGTGGCCCGCCTCGTCGCGGCGGCCCTCCCCGCAGCCGTGCACTGAACCCCGCGTCGACTGGGCAGGTGACGACGCCGACTGGAGCACGTGCACGATCGACGGATCGGGTCAGGATGCGGTGCGGGCGACGATGTCGCGGACGAGTCGTGCGGTGAGTTCCGGGCGCGACAGCGGGACCATGTGGTCGCAGTCCTCATGGGTCACGGTGAGGTCGTCGCCCAGCGCGACGTGCATCGCGTCGAGGAATTCGGGCCGGACATACGGCGGTTGCACGCGGTCGGCGATCACCAGATGAGTGGGAACGGCGACCGCCGGCACCACGAACGGCCGCGCCAGTTCGCTCCACGTCGCCGCCACCGCCGAGGGATGCACCCGCCAGGTGACACGGCCCTGGCCGTCGGTGGTGAGGTGCTCGGCGATCTCCGTGGTCAACAGGGCGTCGGGGACCTCCCACCAGGCCTCGGCGCGCTTGCGGTCCCACGCGTCCTGGGCGTCGCGCAGGTACCAGCTGTCGAGACTCGCCGCGGCGACCTCCGACATGCGTTCGCCGTCGAGACCGATCGCGGGATCGAGGAGCACGAGTCCCCGCACCCGTTCGGGTGCGGTCCGGGCGAGGTGGACCGCGAGTGCTCCGCCGAAGGAGTGTCCGACGACGACGACCGGTCCGCCGGTCTCGTCGTCGAGTACCTCGATCAGCGCGCCCACCTGTCGTTCGATGGTCCACGGCGCCGCCCACGACGCGTGCCCGTGCCCCAGGAGGCCGGGCGCCACGATCCGCAGTTCGGGGAGATGTCCGGTCGCCAGGTCGCGCCACCGCCGACCGTGTCCGGTGATGCCGTGCACGGCCAGAACGGTGTCCCCGTCGGCCGGACCGAAGATCGTGACCGCCATCTCGCTCATACCCGCGATCTTGCCCGAGATGTTCAGTCCCTGTTCGCCCGCGCCCCGTTCGCCGCGCCCCGTCTGCGCGCGCCCGTTCTCACGGTCGGGTCGCGCCGGGCGCTGTCGGGGTCGGATGATCTGATCGACCCGACACACGCATGGGTGGCGACGAACCAGGGGAGGCGAGCGGCATGGCCGAGCAGGCGACGCGGGCTCGACAGCGGACCGAGGTCCGTGCGTCGCTCGTCGCCGCACCGCCGACGCCGACGGTCGTCCACGAATGGGAACCCGCCGCAGCCGCACTGGTGGCCGGACCCCGCTCCGAGCATCACGCCGGTACCGACCGCGGCGACGCCTGGCAGCCGGTACGGGTCACCGGTGGCCCGGGCACGGGGAAGTCGTCGTTGCTGGTCGACATCGCCGTCGCCCGTCTCACCGACCCCGGCGTCGATCCCGAGTCGGTTCTCGTCATCGCCTCGGACCGCCGCGCCGCGGCGCGTCTGCGCGAGGAGATCAGCGGGCGGGTGCTGCGCGCATCCGACACCGACGGCAGCGGGCTGCGGCGATCCACGCGGGAACCGTTGGTGCGCACCGTGCACTCGTACGCGTTCGCCGTCCTGCGGTTGCAGGCCTCAGCACAGGGCAACCCGCCGCCGCGCCTGATCACCGGGTCCGAACAGGACGCCGTGCTCCGCGAACTGCTGGCCGGCGACATCGCCGACGGCGCCCGGAACTGGCCCGCGCGACTGCGCCCGGCCCTGGGCACCGACGGCTTCGCGCAGGCGCTACGCGACCTCATGATGCGCGCGGCCGAACGCGGGGTCGGGCCCGAACAGCTCATCGCACTCGGACGGGAACACGGTCGCGACGAGTGGGTGTCGGCCGGCATCGCGTACCGGCAGTACGAGCAGACGACGCTGCTGCGCGGTGCGGTCGGCGTCGAGGCACCCCAGGCGTCGGCACCCGCGGTCGACGCCGCCGAACTCATCGGATCGGCACTCACCGCACTCTCGACCGACGACGTGCTCCTCGAACGCGAACGGGCCCGGATCCGCCACCTCCTGGTCGACGACGCCCAACACCTCGACCCGCACGCCGCGGCGCTCGTCCGGCTCGTCGGCACCGGCACGGTCGAGACCGTCGTCGCGGGTGACGGTGACCAGTCCGTCTTCGGGTTCCGCGGCGCCAGTCCACGTTTCCTCGACGAATTGGTGCCCGTCGGCGACGACCGCCGCGACATCGTGCTGCGGGTCAACCACCGCAGTGTCGACGAGATCGCCACGGCCGCAGCCGACATCGCCGCACGACTGCCGCGCACACGGTCGCCGCGGCCGACGGTCGGGGCCGGCGACAGCGCCGGCGCGGTGAGCGTCACCGCGTACTCGTCGGCGGCGAAGGAGGCGACCGCGATCGCCGACACCCTGCGCCGAGCCCACCTCTTCGACGGTGTCGCGTGGTCGGACATGGCCGTCATCGTCCGATCGGTCCCGCGGGCGATCGCACCGTTGCGCCGCGCCCTGCGGTCGGCGGGTGTGCCCGTCGCGACGCCGGCGAACGAGATCCCGCTGCACAGGCAGCGAGCGGTCGCGGCGCTGCTGACGGTGATGCGCGGTGTCGACGACATCCTCACCGCCGACGATGCGTTGATGCTGTTGTCGGGGCCCGTCGGCGGGGCCGACCCGACCGCGCTGCGTCGGCTCCGCCGCGGTCTGCGACGGGTGGACGCCGCGATCACCGACGCGACCGGCGTCACCGAGGGGGCATCGGATGATCCGGCGGCACAACGCGATTCGCTCGACATCGTCGTCGACCTCGTGTCGCGGCCCCTGTCCGAGACCGCCGCGCACACCGATGCGCTGACCACCACCGAGCGCGCGCCGCTCACGCGCGTGCTCGAGGCGCTGGCGGCGGCGCGCACCGAACGTGCACGCGGCGGTGGCGTCGAGGACGTGTTGTGGGCGGCGTGGCAGTCGACCGGCGCCGCCCGACGCTGGGCGGCGACGGCCCTGCGGGGCGGCCCCGCCGCCGATCAGGCCGACCGTGACCTCGACGCGGTCGTCGCGCTGTTCGACGTCGCGGCGAGCTTCACCGACAACTTGCCGGCCGCGACCGTCGGTGCCTTCGTCGATCACGTCGCGAAGCTGCAGATCCCCGGCGAGCAGTCGCGTCGTGCGGTGGTCGCCGAGGCCGTCACCATCGTCTCGGCGCACGCCGCGGCGGGCCGGGAGTGGGACGTCGTCGCGGTGGCCGGGGTCCTCGACGGACTGTGGCCCAGTCTGCGCAGCCGTGGCAGCATCCTCGCCACCCCGCAGCTCGTCGACCTGCTCGACGGTGTCGCGACCGAGGCGATCGACACCGTCTCCCGGACGGCGTCGGCCCTCGCCGAGGAGCGCCGCCTCTTCCTCGTGGCGTGTTCCCGGGCCCGTCGGCGACTGATGGTGTCGGCGGTCGACGACGGGAGCGGCGACTCCTCCCCGTCCCGCTTCGTCATCGAGATGGCCGCCGGTGCAGACGGTCTCGACCCCGACACCGCTGTGTCCGCCGACGGACTGCTCGAGGTCGCACCCGCGGTCCGGCGCGTCCTGTCGCTGCCGTCGTTGGTGGCCACCCTGCGCGCCCAGGTGTGCGCACCCGAGACGCCCGGCGCCGAGAACACCGACCAGAAGGCGCACGCCGCAGATCTCCTCGCCCGGCTGGCCGACGCCGGTGTCCCCGGAGCTCATCCGGTCGAGTGGTTCGGGTTGCCCGAGGCGAGCAGCGACATCGGGCTGTGGGACCCCGAGCGAGGACCGGTGACCCTGTCGCCGTCGTCGATCGAGGCGCTGCAACGGTGTTCGCTGCGCTGGATGCTCGAACGCAACGGAGGCCGCGACGGCGATTCGGCGCCGGCGGTGGCCGGGACGCTGGTGCACACCCTCGTCCAGGCGCTCGCCGGGCAGATCGATCCGACGCACGTCACCGAGGCCCTGCACCGCGTGTGGGACCAGGTCGACGTGGGCGCGCACTGGTTCTCGGCACACGAACTCGATCGCGTCGAAGGCATGTTGACCCACTTCGCCGACTGGCTCGCCCGCTCACGCGACGAGCTCGAGGAGGTCGCGGTCGAGGTCGATGTCGACGCGGTCGTCCCCGCCGACGACACCGGCGACGAACCCGCGGTACGACTGCGGGGCCGTATCGACCGGCTCGAACGCGACGGGCAGGGACGACCGGTGGTCGTCGACGTCAAGACGGGCAAGACCATCGTCAGCCGCGACGACGCGCAGGTCCATCCGCAGCTCGCCGCGTATCAGCTCGCCCTGCATCTCGGGGGCGCCCCGGAGATCGGACCGGCCGATCCCGGCGGCGGTCGACTGGTCTACGTCAACAGCGCGTCGACGAAAACCGGTGCCACCGAACGGGTCCAGCCGCCGCTCACCGGCGACCAGATCCAGGAGTGGATCGGACTCGTCCGGTCGGCGGCGCGGGCGAGCGTCGGGCCGCGTTTCGTCGCGACGGTCAACAGCGGTTGCGTGCGGTGCCCGCTCACCGCGTCGTGCCCGGCGTCGATCGCGGGCAAGGCCGTGACCGATGACTGACGCGACGGTGTCACCGATCTCCCCACGCATCTCGGCCCGGTCGCTCTCGGCGGCACTGGGGTTGCCCGCTCCGACCGACGAGCAGGTGGCGGTCATCGAGGCTCCGATGGAACCGCTGCTGGTGGTGGCCGGCGCGGGGGCGGGCAAGACCGAGACCATGGCCGCGCGGGTGGTGTGGCTGGTGGCCAACCGCATGGTGAGCCCCGACGAGATCATCGGGCTCACCTTCACCCGCAAGGCGGCCGCCGAACTCGCGGCGCGGATCCGTCGCCGTCTCGCGATGCTCGCCGCGTCGTCGGCGATGATCGGGTGGGACCCCGACGGTTCCATGCGCACGCTGCTGCGCAGCGCCGACCCCGAGGTCAGCACCTATCACGCCTACGCCGGTCGCCTCATCGCCGACTACGGACTGCTGCTGCCGGTCGAGCCGGCCGCGACGCTGCTGTCGGAGACCGAACTGTGGCAGCTCGCGTTCGGGGTCGTGACCGGCTGGTCCGACGACCTCGAGACCCCCAAGACGCCGCTGGGGGTCACCGAATCGGTGCTCAAGCTCTACTCCGATGCCGCCGAGCATCTCGTCGATCCGGGCGACATCGACGGCTTCGGCATGGATCTCCACCAACTCATCGACACGCTGCCGCCGGGTCCGCGCCAACGCGCCGATCCGTCGAAGGAGCTGCGCGCGATCCAGGAGGTGATCCTGGAACGACACCGCTTCGTCCCGCTCGTCGAACGCCTGGCGGCGACCATGCGTGAACAGAACGTCCTCGACTTCGGCAGTCAGATGTCGTTGGCCGCCAGATTGGTTCGCGATCATCCCGAGGTCGCGCGCGCCGAACGCAGGGCCGTGCGCGCGGTGCTGCTCGACGAGTACCAGGACACCGGACACTCCCAGCGCGTGCTGCTCTCCACCCTCTTCGGACGGCCGTTGCAGGCCCCGCCCGACACGACCTCGCCCGACCAGGACCCGACGGCCACGCATGCGTCGTCGATCGCGGTCACCGCGGTCGGCGACCCGATCCAGTCGATCTACGGGTGGCGCGGTGCGTCGGCGGCGAATCTGCCGCGTTTCGCCGACGACTTCCCGGATTCGTCGGGGGCGCCTGCACAGCAGATGGAGCTGCTGACGAGTTGGCGTAACCCACGAACGGCACTCGAGCTCGCCAATCGGATCTCCGAAGACCTGCGCGCGGTCGGTATCCCGGTCAGCGTGCTGCGGCCCCGCGACGACGCCCCCGACGGTGCGGTCGACGTGGCGGTGCACCCGACCGTGGTCGACGAGCGCACGTGGTTGGCCGACGAGATCTCTGCCGAGTACACCCGCGCCGAGGAGGCCGGTGTGTCCCCGCCGACGACGGCGATCCTGGTGCGCCGCAACGAGGACTCGGCCCCTCTGGCCGCGGAGTTGGAGAGCCGTGGCATCCCGGTGGAGGTCGTCGGCATCGGCGGGTTGCTGTTCGTGCCCGAGATCTCCGACGTCGTCGCGATGTTGCGGCTGATGGCCGACCCCATGGCGGGCACGGCGGCGATGCGATTGCTGACCGGGGCGCGATGGCGGTTGGGGGCCGCCGACCTCGCGGCGCTGTGGCGTCGTGCCCGACACCTCGCCGCGGTCGAGTTCGCCGCGGTCACCGGCGTGGTCGCCGATCTCGCCGCGCTCGACGACGCGTTGGATTCGGCCTTGCCGACCGACGCGGTCGATCAGGCCGGCCTCGGCGACGCCATCGCCGATCCGGGTGACAAGTCCCAGTACAGCGCGGAGGGCCACCGCAGGATCGTCGAGTTCGCCGCCATGCTCGACGGGCTGCGGCGGCGTATCGGGCAGTCGCTTCCCGATGTCGTGGCCGATGTCGAGGCGACGCTCGGTGTCGGGATCGAGACCCAGATCCGGGCGCGTCGGATGCGCGGGACCATCACCGGGCGTGAGCATCTCGATGCCTTCGCCGAGCACGTGTCGGCCTACGCCGAACGGTCGTCCGCGACGCTGCCCGGCCTACTCGCGTTCCTCGAATCCGCCGCGGCCATCGAGAAGGGACTCGAACCCGGCGCGGTCGAGATCGCCGAGGACCGGGTGCAGATCCTCACCGTGCACGCGGCGAAAGGCCTCGAGTGGGAGGTGATCGCCGTGCCGCACCTGTGCACCGACATCTTCCCGGGCGGGCGGTCGGACGGCACGTGGATCGGCAGTGCGCGAGAGCTGCCGGCGGCGCTGCGCGGCGACCTCGCCGATGCCTCCGGCGTGGGGTTCCCCCGCTTCGACACCTCCGCGGTCACCGATCGCAAGGAACTCGAGACGGTCATCGCCGACCACAAACAGGCCCTGCGCGACCGCAAACTCGAAGAGGATCGTCGGCTGCTGTACGTCGCGCTGACCAGAACCCAACGGCGGCTGCTCATCTCGGGTCACCACTGGACGGCCAAGCACGACAAACCGAAGGGCCCCTCGGTGTTCCTCACCGAGATCGGAGAGATCGTCACCGAACTCGCCGCCGGACCTGGCGCGATGGCCGGGATGCATCTCGTCGAGTGGGCACCCGACCCCGCCGACGGTGCGGAGAACCCGCTCTCGGCACATGCGATGACCGCGTCGTGGCCGCCCGATCCGCTCGGTGACCGGCGTGCGCAGGTGCGCAGGGGAGCCGACCTCGTCCTCGAGGCGTTGCACGATCGCGGTCAGCCGACGCTGTTCGACGGCGGCCTCGAACCGGTCGGGTCGGCCCGGGGTGACGAGCCGGCCGATTGTGATCGGTCCACATCGGGATCCGACGCCGACGAGTTCGACGCCGACGTGTTGCGCCGCGAGGTCGATGCGCTGCTGGCCGAGCGCGCGGCGGCGAACTCGATCGATCTCGAGGTGGTGCTCCCGCATCACCTCTCGGTGAGCGATCTCGTCGAACTCGACCGTGACGAGGCGGCGTTCGCCCGCAGGCTGCGGCGACCGATGCCCTTCAAACCCAACCGTCTGGCCCGTCGCGGCACCGCGTTCCACGCGTGGGTGGAGCGCCGCTACGGAGCTACACGTCTGCTCGACATGGACGAGCTGCCCGGCGCCGCCGACGAGACCTCCGACACCGACGCCGATCTCGCGACCCTGCGCGACGCGTTCCTCGCCTCGGGTTGGGCGGCGCGCAACCCCGTCGAGGTCGAGGTCCCGTTCGAGACGGTCATCGGCGACACCGTGATCCGCGGACGGATCGACGCCGTGTTCGCCGAACCCGACGGCGGCGCCGTGGTCGTCGACTGGAAGACCGGTGCGCAACCCGATGCGGCACAGGCGACATCGGTGCAGATCCAGCTCGCCGCCTACCGCATCGCGTGGGCCGAGCTGAGCGGCATTCCGATCGAACGGGTGCGAGCGGCGTTCCACTACGTCCGCTCGGGTGTCACCGTCGAACCCGACGACCTCCCCGACCGCCGGCGGCTCGCGCAGATGATCGACGGTGGTGACCGGCGACGGGACGTCATGCGGTGAAGGCGCCGGCCGCCACCGCGGCGAGGACGACAGCGACGGCGCGGTCGGCATCAGCGCCGTCCGGCGGCGTCGGTGTCGTCAGGAATCGGTAGTAGAGCGGCGCCGACACGGCGCGGATGACCTCGTGGGCGTCGGTGCCGGCCGGGGCCTCGCCGCGCAGGATCGCGTCGTCGACGCACGGTGCCCACTCGGTGACCCGGACCGCGTAGAAGCCGGCGAGCGCCTCGGCGGTGGTCGGGTCCGTGGCGGCGGCGGCGAACATGGCCCGGAACAGTCGGCCCTGTCGGGCATCCCCCAGGGTGTCGACGACCAGTGCGGCGTTGGCGGTGAGGTCACCTCGCAGTGATCCGGTGTCGGCGCGCGGACGGGAGGACGCTGCCATCTCCACCAGGAGATCCGACACCAGCGCAGACGCCGATCCCCACCGCCGGTAGAGGGTCGTCTTGCCGACGCCGGCGCGCTCGGCCACGACGGGGAGCTCGAGGGCGTCGAAGCCGCGGTCGGCCACCATGTCGCCGACCGTGCGGAGGACGGACTCGCGCACCTGCGCGGTGCGCCCGCCGGGCCGAACGGTTCCTGGGTCGGTCACACCCCGATCTTAACGGGTTCACAGTTCCCTTAGTCGTGTTATCGTCGAGCGAGATAATGGAACTACAGACCCGTTAAGGAGAGATCATGGAGTACCGACGTGTGGGCGATTCGGGTTTGGTGGTCTCCGAACTGGCGTTCGGGACAGCCACGTTCGGGGGAGTGGGCGAGTTCTTCGGCGCATGGGGTGCCACCGACGTCACCGAGGCCCGACGCCTCATCGACATCTGTCGCGACGCCGGGGTCACCCTCCTCGACACCGCCGACGTGTATTCGCAGGGCCGATCCGAAGAGGTGCTGGGTGCGGCGATCCGCGGTCGGCGCGACGACTTCGTGCTGTCCACGAAGGCGGCGCTGCCGATGTCGGATCGTCCGGACGACGTCGGAGTGTCGAGATCGCGACTGCTCCGCGTCGTCGACGACGCACTCCGGCGCCTCGGGACCGATCACATCGACCTGTTCTCGCTCCACGGGTTCGACGCCTCCACGCCGGTCGACGAGGTCCTCGCGACGTTGGACTCGCTCGTCGCCGCGGGCAAGATCCGCTACACCGGGGTGTCCAACTTCTCGGGGTGGCAGGTGATGCAGTCGCTGGCCCACGCAGATCGCGACCGCCGGCCGCGACACATCGCCCACCAGGTCTACTACTCGCTGGTGGGTCGGGACTACGAATGGGAACTGATGCCGCTGGGTGCGGCCGAGGGCGTCGGCGCCATCGTGTGGAGTCCGCTGGGCTGGGGGCGCCTCACGGGAAAAATCACAGCGGGACAACCGATCCCGCCCGGGAGTCGACTGCACACCACCGCCGACGCCGGACCTCCCGTCGACGACGACCTGCTGCACGAGGTCATCGACACCCTCACCGACATCGCGGCCGAGACGGGCCGAACCGTCCCGCAGATCGCCCTGAACTGGCTGCTGCGGCGCCCGACGGTCTCGAGCGTCATCGTCGGTGCCCGCACCGAGGCGCAACTCCTGGACAATCTGGGCGCGGTCGGATGGGAACTCGACGCCGAACAGATCCGTCGGCTCGACCACGTCAGTGCCGTCGAGGCGCCGTATCCGTACTTTCCGTACCGACGGCAGGAGGGCTTCGCGCGGCTGTCGCCGCCGATGGTGTGAGAGCGGTTGTCCGCGAACCGACTCAGGGGGTCGCGCGGTAGATCTTCAGCGCGCGGGTGATCATCGGCACCTGTAGGGGCAGGCGGGCGATCGCGCCGTAGCGCAGCAAGGGCTTCTTCCACATGACACGCACCGAGTTGATGTTGGCCGGGAACACCGCGACGTAGAGGGCCACCGCGGCGAGCGCTGCCCGCTTGCGGGTGCGGGGGACCAGCAGCCCGACCCCGATCGCGGCCTCGGCGACACCCGAGGCGTAGGTCAGTGTGCGCGGGTTGCCGGGGATCTCCTGCGGGACGATCGAATCGAAGGGACCCGGGACCACGAAGTGCAGGGTCCCCATGCCGATCAGCGCGCTGCCCATCACGGTGGCGTCGCGGCGTACCGCGTCGCGGCGGTGGGGGAGTCTGTCGAGGAGTGTCGCCATGGCGACCACTGTCGCACAACGCCCGGCCGCGGTGGCCGATGACGCGTCCGCAGACCATGTGGACACGAGCGGTCACGGTCCGCCCCGCCGCGATATATGGTCGCCGTGATGCCTGGTCCACTACGTCGCCGTCTGCGGTCCGACGACCTCACCGGTAAACCCGATCACGCTCTCGTCGGCGTGGTGCGCATCCCCGAGATGCAGCAGAGCCCGGTCCGGGCGATCAGTCGACGAGTCCTGTTCGCCCTCGGTGCCCTGTTCGCGGCGGTCTTCATCGTCTACCTCGACCGCGACGGCTACCGCGACGTCCAGGACAACGAGCTGTCGTTTCTCGACTGCCTCTACTACGCGACGGTGTCGTTGTCGACGACGGGCTACGGCGATATCACGCCGTTCGCCCCCGAGGCACGACTGATCAACGTGCTCGTCATCACCCCCCTGCGGGTGATGTTCCTGATCGTGTTGGTCGGCACGACCCTCGAGGTGCTCACCGAACGTTCGCGGCAGGCCCTGAAGATCCAGCGTTGGAGGAGCAAGGTGCGCAACCACACCGTCGTCGTCGGCTACGGCACGAAGGGCAAGACCGCGGTGAACGCGATGATCGGTGACGGCACCAAGCCGTCGGAGATCGTCGTCGTCGACTCGAATCAGACCGTCCTCGACTCCGCGGCGTCCAACGGACTCGTCACCGTGCGTGGCGACGCCACCCGCTCGGATGTGTTGCGGCTGGCCGGAGCCCAGCACGCCTCGGCCATCGTCATCGCCACCAACCGTGACGACACCGCCGTGCTGGCCACGCTCACCGCGCGCGAACTGGCGCCGCGCGCGAAGATCGTCGCCTCGATCCGGGAGGCCGAGAACACCCACCTCATCCGCCAGTCCGGTGCGAACTCGGTCGTGGTGTCGTCGGAGACCGCCGGCCGTCTTCTCGGTCTGGCCACCTCGACCCCCGCTGTCGTCGAGGTCATCGAGGATCTGCTGACCCCCGACGCGGGCTACGCCATCGCCGAACGCGACGTCGAGCACGATGAGCTCGGGGCCTCGCCGCAGCACCTCGTCGACATCGTCCTCGGTGTGGTGCGCTCGGGGCGGCTGCATCGCGTCGACGACAGCGAGGTCGACGCCATAGAGTCCGGCGACCGCCTGCTCTACGTCCGTAAAGGTCCTGCCTGACAGGCGGAGTCGATGACGTCGCGCGCGACCATTCGGTGATCCACCCCCGGCGCGACGACACCCATCGCGCCGGTCGAGTGCACCATCGCCACTCCGTGGACGCCGCTCCACAGCATGGCCGCGCGACGCTCGGTGTCGTCGAAGCCCAACTCGTCGAGTTGCCGGCGTAGCCACGTGAACAGCGGTCGTGATGAGGTCCGGAGATCCTCGCCGCCGCCGACGAGCAGATCGTGTCGGAACATCAGGGCGAACATGGCAGGCCGACGGGCGGCGAAGTCGACGTAGGCGTAGGCCGCGGCATCGAGCGTCGCGCGGCCGTCGAGGTCTCGCCCCGACGTCTCGATCGCCGACGCGAGATCGGACAGCCCTGCGGCCGCGATCGCCGACAGCAGCGCGCGATGGGTCGGGAACCATCGCCGGGGCGCGCCGTGTGAGACCCCGGCGCGTCGAGCGATCTCGCGCAGGCCGATGTCGACCGACCCGCTCTCCTCCAGCAGTTCCACGCCCACCCGCACCAGGCGGTCCCGTGTCGACTTCACGTAGACAGTGTCCACCACCTTTGGTAGACACTGTCTATGCATGCTGCTCAGTGGTGGTGTCGGCACGTCCTCGTCGGGCCCGCGCTGCGGGTGTGGCATCGCCCCCGGGTGATCGGGGGCCAACACCTCCGGCGGCGGGGTGCGGTGATCCTCGCGGCCAATCACCTCGCCGCCTGCGACTCGTTCCACCTCGCCCTCGCCGCGCGCCGACCGGTGTTCTTCCTGGCGAAGAGCGACTACTTCGATCAGCCGGGGACGGGTGGCGCGCTACGCCGCAGATTCTTTCTGGCGGTCGGTCAGATCCGCGTCGACCGTTCCGGTGGATCGGGTTCGGCGCCGGCACTCGCCGCGGCGCAGGAGGTGCTCACCGCCGGCGAGGCCTGGGCGATCCATCCCGAGGGGACGCGGTCGCCCGACGGCCGGGTGCACCGCGGCCGGACCGGTGCCGTCCGTGTCGCCGCACTGACCGGCGCTCCGATCGTGCCCGTGGCGATCTCCGGCACCGTCGGTCGCAGGTGGGGACGACGGCGCGTGACGATCCGTGCGCTGCCCCCGATCCGGGTGGCGCCCACCGACGACGTGCGCGAGAAGACCGACGAGCTCATGCGGATGATCGCGACGTCCGTCGGGGTGCCGTACGTGGATCGGTATGCGCGTCCGCGCTCGGCCGCCGACGCCGCCGCGATCTCCGATCACTAAGCTCTCGGCGTGGCCACATTCGAGTTCGTCGAGTCCCCTCTGCTGTCCCGATCGACGATCGACAGGGCCGACGAGATCCGGCACGACACCGAGTTGTTGGCCGGTGCGTGGCCGCAGGCGAAGGTTCTGGAGATCGACCCCGAGGGCCGCTACGGCGTGGGGGAGAACGGACTGCGCTGGCGTCCCGCGCTCGATGTCGCCCCCGAGATCCCCGCAACCGCCGTCCTGTTGGGCATCGACGACGGCGTGTACCTGTGGGCGATCAGGGTCCCCTCCGTCGAGGGGCGCACCGCCGACGCACGGCGCAGCGCGGGCAGGCTCAGCGGTGACGAAGCGGGCCTGGTCAGCACCGCGTTGGGGATGCTGAACTGGCATGACGCCGCGGCCTTCTCGCCGGTCGACGGCAATCCCACCGAGCCGGTCAAGGCCGGCTGGACCCGACGCAACACCGTCACCGGCCGCGAGGAGTTCCCCCGTACCGACGCCGCCATCATCACCGTCGTCCACGACGGCGCCGACCACGTCCTGCTGGGCCGGCAGTCGGGGTGGCCCGAGAAGTGGTTCTCCACCTTCGCGGGCTTCGTCGAGCCGGGTGAGTCCCTCGAACAGTGCGTGGTCCGCGAACTGCACGAGGAGACCGGCCTCGACGTCTTCGAGCCGCGGTACCTCGGCAGCCAGCCCTGGCCGTTCCCGCGGTCGCTCATGCTCGGCTTCGAGGCCCGTGCCGACCGCGACCAGCCGCTGAACTTCCTCGACGGTGAGATCACCGAGGCCATCTGGTTCCCGCGCGAGGAGGTGTTGGCCGCGTTGGCCAGCGGGGACGAGTGGCTCCGCGGTCAGGGCGAACCGGGGCAGAGCGATGCCGACGCAGGACCTGATGCGCCGCGCCTGCGTCTACCCGGGTCGATCTCGATCGCCCGCCAGCTGGTCACCGCCTGGGCGCACGACAAGGACTGACCGACCCCGCGCGGGTCGGCCGGTGCGTCGCTCAGACGCCGAGCTTGGCCTTCACCTCGCGCACCGAGGGGTTGGTGGCGGTGGAGCCGTCGGCGAATTTCAGCGTCGGCACCACGTGGTTGCCGTTGTTGACGCTGCCGACGAACTCGGCGGCCGAGGGATCGGCCTCGATGTCGATCTCGGTCCATTCGATGCCCTCGCTGCGCAGGCCGGTCTTCAACCGGGCGCAGAAGCCGCACCACGAGGTCGTGTACATGGTCAGGGCGGAGTTCTCGCTGCTCATGGCCGGTCCAACGTCTCGGCACGGTGTCCTTGTTCCCGGTGGGCCGTCACCGGCTGTCGCACCTCGTTGCGATACTGGGAGCCATGAGCACGCTCGACGGCCTCGATCCCGAACAACAGGCCGCAGTCCTCGCACCGCGCGGACCGGTCTGCGTGCTGGCCGGCGCGGGGACCGGCAAGACCCGCACCATCACCCGCCGCATCGCCCATCTCGTGACCGAGGGACACGTACGCGGTGGTCAGGTCCTCGCGGTGACGTTCACCGCACGCGCAGCGGGGGAGATGCGCGGTCGCCTGCGGTCGCTGGGCCTGGCCGAATCGGGCAACACCGTGCAGGCGATGACCTTCCACGCCGCGGCGATGCGACAACTGCGCTATTTCTGGCCCCAGGCGATCGGCGACACCCGCTGGGAACTGCTCGACAACAAGTTCCCGGTGGTCTCCCGCGCCGCCCGTCGCGCGGGACTCGACACCTCCACCGAGACGCTGCGCGACCTGTCGTCGGAGATCGAGTGGGCCAAGGCCTCGCTCATCGGCTACGAGGAGTACGCCTCGGCGGTCGCGGCGCGCCGCCGCGAGACGCCGCAGGCCCCGGAGAAGGTGGCTGCCGTCTACGAGGCCTACGAGGAGGCGAAGATCTCCCACGACGGTGACCGCCTGCTCGACTTCGACGACCTTCTGTTGATGACGACGGCCATCCTGCGTGAGAACGACGGCGTCGCCGAGGAGTTCCGCGACCGCTACCGCTGCTTCGTCGTCGACGAGTACCAGGACGTCACACCCGCGCAGCAGGGCCTGCTCGACGCGTGGCTCGGCGCGCGCGACGACCTCACCGTCGTCGGCGACGCGAACCAGACCATCTACACCTTCACCGGGGCCAGCCCGAAGTACCTCCTCGACTTCACCCGTCGGTTCCCCGACGCCGAGATGGTGCGCCTCGAACGCGATTACCGCTCCACCCCGCAGGTGGTCGGGCTGGCCAACCGTGCGATCGGCGCGGCGCGCGGTCGGGTGGCGGGCACGCGACTGGCCCTGGTCGGTCAGCGCCCACCGGGACCCGACCCCGAGTTCGCCGAGTACGACGACGAGCCGGCCGAGGCCGCCGGGGTCACGGCGCGGATCAAGAAACTTCTGGCGCAGGGGGTCCCGGCCGCGGAGATCGCCATCCTCTACCGCGTGAACGCGCAGTCGCAGGCCCATGAGGACGCGCTGACGGCGGCGGGGATCGCCTACCAGGTGCGCGGCGGCGAGGCGTTCTTCCAGCGGGCCGAGATCCGACAGGCGATGCGGGCGATCTCCTCGGCCGCGGCCCGCGATGACCTGCCCGAGGACGCCGACCTGGTCACCCTGGTCCGTGCGGTGCTGGTGCCGTTGGGTCTCACCGACGCCGAGCCGACAGGCACCCAGGCGCGTCAGCGGTGGGAGTCGTTGCGCGCGTTGGTGACCCTCGCCGAGGACCTCCGCACCGACGTACCCGACATCGACCTCGCCGGCCTGGCCACCGAGCTCGCCGCCCGCTCTCAGGCCCGGCAACCGCCCACCGTCCAGGGGGTGACGCTGTCGTCGTTGCACGCGGCGAAGGGCCTCGAGTGGGACGCGGTGTTCCTCGTCAACGTCACCGACGGGTCGCTGCCGATCAACCAGGCCATCAACGGCGCCGACGAGGACGTCGAGGAGGAACGACGCCTCTTCTATGTGGGGATCACCCGTGCGCGTGAGCACCTGCACATCTCCTGGGCGCTGTCGCGTGGCGAGGGAGGACGCAAGAGCCGCCGCCGATCCCGATTCCTGGTCGACCTCGTCCCCGACGACTCGCCGGCCTCACGGATCGCCGAACCCGTGCGCCAGCGCAAGCGTCCACAGTGCCGAGTGTGCGGCAAACAGTTGCTCGGCAAGACCGCGTCACTGCTCGGTCGATGCGAGAGCTGCCCGAGCAACCTCGACGAGGACCTGTTCATCGCGCTGAAGGAGTGGCGCAGCGAACAGGCCAAGGAACAGAAGGTGCCCGCGTTCGTGGTGTTCTCCGACAACACCCTCATCGCCATCGCCGAACAGCGCCCGGCCGATGTGGCGGCCCTCGTCGCCATCCCGGGCATCGGGGCGAAGAAGCTCGATCAGTACGGCGAGATGTTGCTCGGGTTGGTCGCCAGTACCGGTTGACCGGCGAAACCGCAGGTCAAAAAAAGGTTGTGCGATCGGCGAACGATCTTCTAGTCTTTCTCACATCAGTACGGGAGAGGTTGCATCAGCGATGTCGAGCGTAGATGCGAACACACAGAAGGGAGTGGATCAGTGAACAACGCAATCGTCACCACCGCGGCATCGACCGCGTCGGCACAACCCTGCATCGCAGGCACGCGTCATCGTCACGTCTACTCCTGGGTGTCCGCGCCTCGCGCGGCGGCACACGCCGTCGCCGGCGCCCCGCGCTTCGCCCTGGCAGCAGGCAATCACGCAGCCCACGACGCACGAGCCGAGCGCCCCGCGATTCCCGTACCTCGACCACCTCTCACGAGCTGAGCACAGCTCGACCGAGAACACGAGGCCACGGCGAATCGCAGATGCGAACCCCGTGGCCTTTCTTGTGAACCGGTGAGAACACCCACAAGTGACGCCCGGGTTGGCAATCCACAACCAACCGAACGACCACGTCACACACAGTGGAGGACACACCGATGACCGCGCCGACAACCCCGTCGACCGATCCGACCAGCACCTACCCGATCGGCGATCTCGCCGTGGCCCGCGCCGCGATCGTCACCGAGACCCGTCTGCCCTGCCGGGTGGCCGACCCCGATCTCTGGTTCGCCGAGAGCCCCAGCGACCTCGAGCAGGCGAAGGCCCTCTGCGCCGAGTGCCCGTTGCGGCGTGAGTGCCTCGACTCGGCGCTCGACCGTGGCGAGCCGTGGGGCGTATGGGGTGGCGAGATCTTCTCCGAAGGTGTCGTCATCGCCCGCAAGCGCCCGCGTGGGCGGCCGCGCAAGCACCCGGTCGCCGCATGAGGGATCACAGAAGTGGGTGTCAGGCCGACAGGCAGTCTCAGGCCGACAGGCCGAGAAATGTCTCAGGCCGACAGGCCGGGCACCCACTTCTCCATGATCCGGCGATACGGCGCCTCGGCGTCGAGCTGCGCGGCGATGCCGACGCAGCCACCCAGCACACGGAACACCATGACGTACTCGGGTGGCACGTTCAGATGCCGCGAGGTCTTGTACACGTCACCGCGCAGATCGGTCGCCTTGCCGACCGCGCGCTGCAACCACTTTCGCGTGAAGTGGAACGAATCCGCCATCAACGGATCGACATACGCCTTCAGATAGCGCTCGATGTCCTGCGGCGTCACCTTGTCGCGGTTGCTGCCGAGGATGAACTTCGCGTCGATCATCGCCTGCACGAGACCGTCGAACTCCTGATCACGCGCCAGACGCAGGATCTTCCCCGTCTCCGCGGGCAATCCGTTCGGATAGTGGCCCACCGCACCGAAATCGAAGACCGCGAGACGTCCGTCGTCGAGGATCTGGAAGTTCCCGGGATGCGGATCGCCGTGCAACAGCCCCACACGTGCCGGCGAGGAGATCTCGAACTCCGCGAGCTTGGCCGCGACATCGTCGCGCTGCTCCTTGGTGCCCGATGAGATGATCTGCGCCAGAGGAGTTCCCGTGACCCACTCGCTCACGACCACCTTCGGGGCGCTCGCGACGATCTTCGGGATCACGAAGTCGGGGTCGCCGTCGAACTCGGCGGCGAACGCCCGCTGGTTGTTCGCCTCACCCACGTAGTCGAGTTCGTCCTCGGTGCGCGCGATGAGCTCGTCGACCAGCGCCCGTACGTCGGTGCCCGGCGTCATCCGCTGCATCAGACTCGACATGCGCGACAACGTCTTCAGGTCCGCGCGCAACGCGTGATCGGCGCCGGGGTACTGGATCTTCACCGCCACCTCGCGGCCGTCGGACCAGGTGCCGCGGTGGACCTGACCGATGCTCGCCGAGGCGGCAGGCGTGTCGGAGAACTCGGTGAAGCGCTTGCGCCACCCGGTCCCGAGCTGGGAGTCGAGAACCTGGTGCACCTTCTTGATGGGCATCGGCGGAGCCTCGGCCTGCAGCTTCGTCAGCGCCTCGCGGAACGGCTCGCCGTACTCGTCGGGGACCGCGGCTTCCATCACCGACAGGGCCTGGCCCACTTTCATGGCGCCGCCCTTGAGTTCACCGAGGACCGTGAACAGCTGTTCGGCGGCCTTCTCCATGAATTCCTGGTTGATCTCGTCCTTGTCGCCGCCGGCGAGGCGCTTGCCGAACCCGGCCGCGGCCCGACCCGCCATGCCCAGCGGGAGCGTCGCGAGTTTGGCGTTGCGCCGCCCGCGCCCCTCGGTGATGTCAGCCATGCACCTATCCCTTCCGACTGACCCCCAGGATAGTTCACCGGCGAAACAAGCAACTGCACAGCGGGTGCGGCTCCCAGCGTCGGACGCGTAACCGCGCAGGCTGCGGCAGGTATTCGAGGGTGTGGTCGATGATCTGCGGTGCCGTGGACTCGACGCGGGAACCGTCGGGTGCGGGCGGTGACCGCCGCAGACCGTGCCCGACCTGCTCGATCTGCTCCATCGCCAGGGCCGCTGTGGCCGCGACCGTCGCCGCGCTCGCGTGACCCACCTGGCCGATCATCTGACCCGCGACGAGCGGCCACCCCGGATCACGGTCGGCCCGGTGGTGATCGGCACAGCGCAGACAGCTGGTGCGGCCGGGCAGGACCAGCGGACCGATGATCCCGCTGCCGTCGCGCAGACGGACGGGCATGTGGGCGATGCCGCGTGACATGAGGCCGCCGACGATGGCCGGGTCGTGGGAGAGGTGGTCGGTGAGCACGACGAGGCCCTCGTCCCACGACGCCAACGGGGCGTCGGCCGCCCCTTGGGCCGTGCGCGGACGTTGCGCGGACACCGTCATCGGGATGGACGCCTCGCGCAGCAACGTCGTCAGGCGCGTGGTGAGCGGGCCGCGGCCGTGTAACCGCACCCGCAGCGACCGGGCGTGCTCGGTGGCATCGGGTTCGGCGACCATCCCGGCGTCACGCAGGCGATCGAGCAGATCGCGCGTGACCTGCTCGTCGAGCCCCCATCGGCCCGCGGTCCGTCGGATCTCGGTGGGCGTGCGCGCGGTGGCGAGGAACCGCAGGAACGCGACGACGTCGTCGGCGCGCAGGGTGGTGGGCAGCTGGATCACCAGACCCCGGTCGGGGTCGCAGCCGACCTGGATACAACCGTTGCCGCGGTGGACCACCGGGGTGCCCGTCCGCAGCGCCGTGAGGGTGTCGTGTCGTGCCATGGGCAGACGATGTCACCGCCGCCGGGCCCGACGCCGCGACCTGCACGGGTTATCCACAGGTCGACGTCGCCGACCGGTGGTGTGGATGGGCTAGCGCTCGGTGTCGCCCGAGCCCGTCGGATCTTCCCCGTCGGTGTCGGTGTCGGTGTCCTTCTCCCCGGACGACTCCGACTCCGACTTCGCCTCGCGAGCAGCGGCCTCGTCGGCCATCGTCTTCTCGAGCTCGGCCATCGGGTCGTCGAACGAGCTGACGTCGCCGCCGATGACCCGGTCGATGAACCCGGCGGGGGAGTCGATGTCGTCGCCGTCGGGCATGAGATCAGGGTGGGCCCAGATGCCGTCGCGGGTGGCGACGTCGCTGCTGGTGAGCAGCTTCTCCCACAGATCGGCCGCCTCCCGGAGCTTGCGGGGGCGCAGTTCGAGACCGACGAGCGTCGCGAAGGTCTGCTCGGCTGGCCCGCCGCTCGCACGCCGACGGCGCACGGTCTCGGCGAGTGCTCCCGCGGCGGGGATGCGGTCGGCGAGGGCGTGGGCGACGACGTGTTCCACCCAGCCCTCGATGAGCGCGAGCAAGGTCTCGAGCCGCGCCAAAGCCGCCTTCTGTTCGGGCGTGGTCGTGGGCTCGAACGAGGTGCCCGACGCCATCAACTCCTCGATCTTGGCGGGGTTCGACAGCAGTTCGGTCGGGTCGATGCCGTTCGCGGCCTCCTGGATGCCGGAGAAATCGACGGTGATCCCGCGGGCGTACTCCTCGACGGTCGCGAGCAGACGCTGGCGCAACCACGGCACATGCGCGAACAGACGGACGTGTGCGGCCTCGCGCGCGGCGAAGAAGACGATGATCTCCTGCGCCGGCTGTTCGAGCCCGTCGGCGAACGCGGCGATCGCCTCGGGCAGCAGCACCGCGGTGCCGGTCGGCGCGAGCGGCAGGCCCACATCCGACGACGTCAGCACCTCTTTGGCCAGCTGGCCGAGACCCTGGCCGAGCTGCGTGCCGAACGCCATGCCGCCCATCTGGTTCAGCATGCCCATCATCGGGCCGGCGAACTGCTGGGCCTCGGCGGGCAGACCCGCACTCAACGTGCCCGCGATCTGTGTGGCGACCGGGTCACACAGCACCTTCCATGTGGGAAGCGTCTCCTCGAGCCACTGCACGGGCGTCCAGGCGACCGATGTCGTGACACCGGCGGGCAGGGTGGTGGCGCCGTCGAGCCAGACCTCCACGAGACGGACGGCGTCGGTGACCGCCGACTCCTGGCCCGCGTCGATCGGGGTGAAGTCGCCGATCTGCTGTCGGGCGAGGCTGGTGGCCACCTGGTAATTGACCGGTCCACCGCCGCCCGAGCCCGTTCCCGCGCCCATGCCGCTGATCATCGACCCGAGTTGAGACAGCATCTGCCCCAGCGCATTCGGGTCGAAACCGCCTGCGCCGCCGCCGGCTCCGCCGAACCCGAACGGGTCCGATCCCGGCGCGCCACCCGACGAGGAGTCGCCGCGTTTGCGCGCGGCGTCGTCGTCGCCGTCGTCGCTGGACGATCTGAAACCGAAGGGCAGGTCATTCATGCCGTCCACGGTACCGGCGGAAGCGCCGCCACCGAGGTCACGAGCAGGCGGCAATCGGGGGTTTCGCTGTCAGCGGAGATGACGCCCGCGGGCCGGTGGTCGCCTTCGGCGCGGGCTGACCGTAACCGTTCTGCCCGGCTGCACGCGTCCGTAGTTTCAGCGCCGAAGTGCACCAGGCCGTCGCGATCGACGGCCTCGATAGGCGGAGAACCACACGTGAAGACCCTTTTCGACCTCCCCCGTGGCCGACGGGGTAGCCGTCTGACGGCGCTCGCCGCCGCGATGGCCATCGTCTCGGCCTCGGCCGGGCTGTTCGCCCCGGCGGCATCGGCGCAACCGGTCGCCCTGAACGGCCTGTTCGCCCTCGACGGCGGCGTGTGCTCGGGCGGTTCGGTGACCGGCTCCTTCTTCCGCATGATCCTGCCCGCCGGATCGACCAGCGGTCCGTTCCTGTCCAACAGCGACTCGGGGTGCTCCGACAAGACGGTGACCCCGCTCGCCGCGGGCACCGACGGCGGTCTGACCTCGGGCACCTACCAGGCGCAGCCCGCGCAGGCGTTCGACGGCAGCGGCAACGCCGTGTCGGGCCGCGTCACCCGGCCGGTCAAGTTCTACGGCGTCGGGTTCGCGACGGCCACCAACCCGACCGACCCGCAGACCGGCTCGGCCGCCGCGCTCCCGCAACTGCGCGCCGACGGCACCAGCCTCACCGGTGACCTGAGCAGCTTCGGCGTCACCTGGAACAAGCAGGTGTTCAACCAGGGCGCACCGAAGCCGGGCGGCGGACTGCCGGGCAAGACCTCCGCGGTCCGCGGAACCATCGACCGCACCACCGGTGCGTTCGTGATCGAGTGGACGAGCCAGATCGTCGGAGGCCCCTTCAACAACTTCACCGGCCTGTGGCACCTCGCCGGCACCTACCGGGGCTCGGGCCTCGGTGGCGCGCCGGCGGCGGCCGCACCCGCTTCCGCACCTGTACCCGGCGCCCCCACGACGACGTCGGCACCCGCTGCACCGGCACCCGGGCAGCCTGCACCGGCAGCAGGCGGGGCCACTGCGGCCGCCGCGCCGGCCGCAGCCGCACCCGCGGCGGTGAGCGGTGACCCCGCGTTGGCCGCGAAGACGATCGAGGTGTCGGACTCGTCGAGCCCCCGGTGGCTGTTGCCGCTGCTGGTGGTGGTGACCGCGATCGCGACCGCGCTGCTCACCAACGCCGATCGGCTGTTCCGCCGGCGCAGTGCTCGATGAGCGCTCGCGCGCAGCGCCCGATGACCGCCCACCCGCGGTGAGCGTGACCGAACGGCACGACGCCGTCCTGCCGTCGTATCCGGGGGAGGGGCGCGGCGACGCGGAGTCGGTGCCGACGCCGGTCCCCGGCGACGCGGGGGCACGGTTGCGCCGGTGGCCATGGGTTCTCGTGCTGCTGCTCGGTGCGGTGCTGACCGTCGCGCCGCTGGCCGGGGGCATGTTCTACCCGGCAGCCCAGGGCCAGGCCATGATCGGCGCCTTCGAGCCCTACATGACGACCGATCGTCTCGACGGCTTCCGCGCAGACCTCGACCGACTCGCCGTCGCACGTGCGGCCACGGTGCGTCTCGACGCGGCCAACCGGATCGACGCCGGACGGTTCCCGCAGGTCGCCGGGTTCCAGACGCGGTTTGGCGACATCGACGCCGACATGACCGGGCTGCTCGATCGGATCGATTCCGCGCGTGGCGATTTCGGGAGCCTGGCGGCGATGCGTCCGTTGGACGTCATCCCGTTCGTGCCGGTCGGCGCGGGACTGCTGCTGATCGGGGCCGGGGTGTGGGGGCTGCGTCGCGGACACACCGTGCCCGGCCGGATCGGCGCGGCCGCGCTCGTCCTCGCGGTCGCCGCCGGCCTCGTCGTCTACCCGGTGGCCACGTCGATGGTGTCGCACTCGCGGGCCGCGAGTCCGTTGCTCGATCGCTTCGACGGTGTCGTCACCGCCGGGAAGGTCCGCGACGTCCAGGGCTACTTCGTCGTCCTCGTCGGGGCGGTCGGACAGATCGACAGCAGCTATCGCGATGCGGTCGACACCCCCGTCTCGTCGCGCGCCGACCTCGCCGGCGTCGACGATCTCAGCGCCTCGTGGCAACGGATGTCGTCGGATTTCGCCGGTCTGATCGGGACCTTGAACGACAACGTGAAGAACTACGCCGGCGTCGCCCGGCTCGACCACCGCACCGATGCCCTGGGCGTCGGCGCATTCGCCCTGCTGCCCTGGTTCCTCATCGGATCAGGGGTGCTCGCCGGCCTTTTCGGCGCGGCGGGCGCACTGGGCCGCACCGCACGACGCACGACAGGAGCACGATGACCCTCTCCCTTCCCGCCCGGGTGCGACCGCGTTCGGCCCGGACGAGCCATCGCCGGCGAACGCTGCCGACGTTCGTGGTGGCGCTCGCGCTCGGCGCAGGCCTGCTCGCCGCATGTGGATCGAATTCCGGTGCGCCCGCGCAATCCGGCGACCTCGTGGGCCTGCTGCGGCTGACGCCCGGCGCGGTGTCCGGCGACACGGTCACCGGATCGTGGTTCTCGATGGTGCAACCCGGCGGTACGCCCGAGAAGGGACCGTTCATGCCCAATGGGGACTCGCCGGCGAAGGGCGGCACCGTCACCCTCCTGTCCCCGGGGAGCGAGGGCGGCCTGCGCGTCGGCGGCTACCAGTCCGAACCGACCCCCGCATTCCGGGACGGGAACGCCCTCGCGGGGTCGATCATGGCGCCCACCAAGTTCTTCGGTGTGGAGTTCGGTGCCTCGACGAACCCGATCGATCCCCAGACTCGCAACGCGGTGGTGGCGCCCTCGGTGCGCAACGAGGGCGGAAAGCTCACGGCGAACCTCACCGCGTGGTCGGCGTCGTGGAACAACCAGGAGTTCAACCAGGGCGCCCCGAAGGCGCCGGCGAAAGCCGGTCCGGCCGTCCCCGGCGTCGCGCAGGCCACCCGCGCGTGGGACTGGGTGTCGCAGAAGTGGTTCGGGCAGAGCGCGGTCTCGGCCGGTGACGGGCCTCCGGCCACCGGCACCTACGACAGTGGCACGCGCGCATACACATTGGAGTGGACCAGTCTCATCGTAGGCGGTCCGTTCAACGGCTTCACCGGCGTGTGGCACCTCGAGGGTGTCTACGAACCGCAGGCAGCCGCCCCGTCGACCGCACCGCCGTCCGCGTGAGCCCCGCCGACCACGTGGATGCCGCCGCCCAACACTCGAGAGAGAGCTTTGACGTGAGCCACGACGACCCGATCACCGAGGAGATCCCGGCCCAGCCCGCGGCCCGCCGCCGCCCGTCGGCGCCGACGGTGGTGCGTGCGCTGTCGGGCATCACGGTCCTCGCCGTACTGGCCTCGGCCACCTGGTACGCCGACGCCGGTCGGCGGGTGGTGGTCACGACACCGGCCGTCGCGCAGCAGGCGGCCGTGGTGGCGCCCGCGTCACCCCCTGCCGGTGCTGCCCAGGGGGCCGCGACGCCGACATCGCCGAGGCCCGCACCGGCGGCGCCTGCCGCGAACGCCCCGGCCGCCGCGGTGGCCATCACCCCGGGTGGCGGTGGGGCGACACTGCCCGGTGCCACCGCCATCACGCCCGGTACCGGCGCGAACCCGGCCACGCCCATCGCCCCCGGCGCCCCGGGATCATCGACACAGATCGGTGCGGGCGGGGCGGGTCTGTCGGTCGCACCGATCACCGAGCAGGCGGCGTGCCCCATCGGACTGCCGAAACCCGACAAGACCGGCGGTCTGTCGTCGATCGTCGAGCTCTCGCCGATGTTCGGGCCGTTCGCGTCCGAGGTCTTCGCCCTCGGCCCGGCGATCCAGCCGCTCATGCAGCTCGCCGGTCCGTTCCTCGCCGAACTCGAACCGGTGATCCACCAGAACCTCCCGTGGCTCACCCCCATCCTGAACCAGATCGCGGGCGCCGGAACGGTGGTGCTGCAGGCGATCCTGCCGTTCTACGGTCCCTACCGCGACCAGTTCATCGCCGCCGAGGGGCGATGGGCTGCGGCCGTCGCCCCGGCGCTCGCCTCGGCCTATCAGTCGCCGGCCGCAGCCTGCCTCACCGCCTTCGAGGGGCAGTTGATCCGTTCGGCGAAGGGGAACCGGGTGACCGCGCCGTCGCTGGCGCACCCGGGGCGCGTGGTCACCCTCGGACCTCGACGCTGACGGGCGGGTCCCGCGCAACCTCTACTGTGGTCGACGTGAGAGTTGTCCCGGCGAATCGGCGAATGGTGACGCTGGCCGTCACCCTGGTGCTGCTGGTGGTGTTGGTCGTCGTCGGCGCGTTCGTCCGGGTGCCCTACGTCAGTCTCGGACCGGGCCCCACCGTGAACACCCTCGGTGCCGTCGGACAGACCCCCGTCGTGAAGATCTCCGGCGCCCCCGTCCGCGCGACCGACGGCAACCTCAACCTCACGACGGTGTCGGTGACCGATCAGCTGACCCTGTTCCAGGCCATCGGGATGTGGTTCTCGGGTCGCGACTCGCTGCAGCCGCGTGAAGAGGTCTTCCCCCCGGGGCAGAGCACCGAGGAGACCCGTCGCCAGGATCAGCAACAGATGGGCGGGTCGGAGGACTCGGCCACCATCGCCGCGTTGCGGTACCTGAAGCGGCCGACGGAGCTCACGGTGACCGTGGACCCCAAGGGGCCGGCGGCGGCGAGCCTGAAGACGGGCGACCGGGTCGTGAGCGTGAACGGCGCGGCGGTCTCCACCTCGGACGAACTGCGTGACGCGGTCTCGAAGCTGAAGCCCGGCGCCGTGGTCACCCTCGGTGTACCGAACACCGCCGCGAGCGTGCCCGCGGGAACCCCGACGCCGGTCGAGCATCGGCGCGTCACCCTCGGTGCGCGCCCCGGCGACACCGGCAAGGGTTATCTGGGCGTCACCCCCGAGGTCGTCAACGCCGACCCGTCGCTGCGGATCGACTTCAACGTCGGCGACATCGGCGGCCCCTCGGCCGGGCTGATGCTCACCCTGGCCGTCATCGACAAGCTCGGCACCACCGATCTCACCGGCGGCAAGTTCATCGCCGGTACCGGCACCATCAGCGATTCCGGCGAGGTGGGCGAGATCGGCGGCATCACCCACAAGACCCTGGCCGCGCGCGAGGCCGGCGCCACCGACTTCCTCGTGCCCGCGGGCAACTGTGCCGAGGCGCGATCCGACGTCCCCGACGGCCTACGCCTGGTGCGGGTCGACACCCTGTCCGACGCGATCGGCGAACTCGCCGCGATCCGCGACGGAAAGAACGTCACCCGGTGCTGAGCACACCGCGGGTGCCGGGTTCAGAAGTCCTCGGGGTCGTTCTCGAGGGTGGTCGTGAGCGCGGCGATGAGGTTGGGCGCGAGTTCGGGGTGGGCGAGCAGCTCGACGGGCGCGTCCTCCTCGCCGAGCGGCGGCCGCAGCTGCAGCAGACACAGGTTCTGACCACCGCGCAGGACCGCGGCCACCAGACGCGCCTCGTTCGCCTCGGGGTGTTCGAGCGCGGTCTGGCGAGCGGCCTCGTCGGCGGCGTCGCGGTCGGCCAGCAGGGGCACGAGCGCCTCGTCGAGATCGGTCTCGGCCTCGGGTGGCAACACGATGATCTCCTGCACCAGCACGCATCCCGCGACGGTGCCCGGCCAGCTGGTGGTGCCCAGGACGTGTTCGAGCTCGGTCATGCCGCTGTCCTCGGAGACCGGCAGCGGGTCCTGTTCGACGAGCGTCAACTCGGTCTCGTCGAGGGAGTCGACGAGGTCGGGCTGTGCCTGCATCACCAGCGCGGTGGGCACGAGCGCGAACAGCACGGGAGGCTGTCCCCATCCGTTGGCGTCGACGAACTCGACGACCTCGCGTACGGCGACGCCGAGGGCGTCGGATGACAGTGGCGGCAGACTGTGGTCGGTCACCGGCCCATCCTGTCACCGCGAACGCGGCAGGTCCGTCACCGGCGGTCGCGAGCACGAGGCCTCCTCGCCGAGGTGGCCGTCAGTAAAGTGTTGGCAAAGCAGCTCCGTGGCCGTCTGGCGCGGGACCATGAGTGGGAGTGTGAGACGTGAACGTACGGGGTCCGGCAGGAATGCCGACACTGTCGAGGCGGAGCAAGATTCTGATCGGGGTCGCCGTCGCCCTCCTGGTCATCCTGCTGGTGGGGCCGCGTCTGATCGGGCTCTACACCGATCTGCTGTGGTTCGACGATCTCGGTTACAGCAATGTCTTCTCCACCATCATCTGGACGCGGGTGGCGTTGTTCTTCATCGTCGGGTTCGTCGCCGGGGCGATCGTGTTCGGCGCCCTTGCCCTGGCGTATCGGTCCCGACCGGTCTTCGTGCCCACCAGTGGCCCGGGCGACCCGATCGCGCGGTACCGCGCCGTCGTCATGACCCGCATCCGCTGGTTCGCGATCGTGCCCGCGCTGATCATCGGTCTGCTCTCGGGTCTGGTGGCGCAGGGGTCGTGGGCGACGGTCCAGACGTTCCTGCACGGCGAGTCGTTCGGCGTGAAGGACCCGCAGTTCAACTACGACGTCAGTTTCTACGCGTTCGATCTGCCGTTCTTCCGTTTCGTGCTGAACTTCCTGTTCGTGCTGCTGGTCGTCGCGTTCATCGCGAGTCTGGTGACGCACTACATCTTCGGTGGCATCGCGCTCAACGGGCGCAACGGCACGCTCACCAAGGCCGCGCGTATCCAGCTGGCCGTCATCGCGGGACTCTTCCTGCTGCTCAAGGCAGTTGCCTACTGGTTCGACCGGTACACGCTGCTCTCGAGCACCCGTAAGCAGGAGATCTTCACCGGTGCGAGCTACACCGACATCAACGCGGTGTTGCCCTCGAAGCTGATCCTTCTGGCCATCGCGGTCATCTGTGCCGCCGCGTTCTTCGGTGGCATCGTGCTCCGCGATCTCCGTGTCCCCGCTCTCGCGACGGCGTTGATGCTGTTGTCGGCGTTGGTGATCGGTGTCGGGTGGCCGTTGGTGATGGAGCAGTTCTCCGTCAAGCCCAACGCCGCGCAGAAGGAATCGGAGTTCATCGGGCGCAACATCAGCGCCACCGAGGCGGCGTACAAGATCGGCGACGACAACGTCAAGTACCAGACCGACTGGACCCAGCAGCCCGCGGTGCAGCAGGCCGTCGACAACGACCGCGCGACGCTGTCGAACATCCGCCTGCTCGACCCGAACGTGATCTCCGAGGCGTTCACGCAGCTGCAGCAGGGCGCGAACTTCTACGGGTTCCCGTCGCAGCTCGCGATCGACCGCTACCGCGTGAACAACGAACTGCGCGACTACATCGTCGCGGTGCGTGAACTCGATCCGAGCCGGTTCGCCGAGAACCAGCAGAACTGGATCAACAAGCACACCGTCTACACCCACGGCAACGGGTTCGTCGCCTCGCCGGCGAACCGGACCGCCCAGGCGGCGTCCTCGGGCACCGACGTCAACAACGGCGGACAGCCGGAGTTCGACGTCAGCGACCTCGAGAACATCAACAGCGCCGACTACAAGGCCAACGCGCCCATCAAGGTCACACAGCCGCGAATCTACTTCGGCGAGTTGATCTCCAAGGTCAATCCCGACTACGCGATCGTCGGGTCGGACGGCGGCCAGGGCGTCGAGTACGACACCGCCAACTCGCCGCGCTACACCTACACCGGCGACGCCGGCGTCTCGCTGGGCAACATCTTCAACCGCCTCGCGTACTCCATCAAGTACACCGAGCGGAACATCCTGCTCTCGGGTGCGATCAACAAGAACTCGAAGATCATCTACAACCGCGACCCCCGCGACCGCGTGAAGAAGGCGGCGCCGTGGCTCACGGTCGATTCGAAGACCTACCCGGCCGTGATGAGCGACGGGTCGATCCAGTGGATCGTCGACGGGTACACCACGCTCGACAACTACCCGTACGCGCAGAAGACGTCGCTGCAGGACGCCACCACCGACGCCCAGGAACTGAACCAGGGCCAGACCGGTCGTACGCAGATCAACAAGCAGATCGCCTACGTCCGCAACTCGGTGAAGGCCACGGTCGACGCGTACACCGGCAAGGTGACGCTCTACCAGTTCGACGACAAGGATCCGGTCCTCAAGACCTGGATGAAGGTGTTCCCGGGCTCGGTCAAGTCGCGCGCGGACTTCGACAAGAACACCAGCCTCGTGGAGCACGTGCGGTATCCGGAGGACCTGTTCAAGATCCAGCGGACGCTGCTCGAGAAGTACCACGTGAAGGATCCGCAGACGTTCTTCCAGGGCAACGCCTTCTGGTCGGTCCCGACCGATCCGACCGATCCGAACGCCGTCACCCAGGGGCTCGATCAGCCGCCGTACTACTTCGTGGCGGCCGACCCGCGGACGGGCAACGCAACCTTCCAGCTGACGAGCGTGCTCAACGCCCTCAACCGGGACTTCCTGGCGTCGTACATGACGGTGTCGTCGAACCCGGACAGCTATGGGCAGATGACCGTGCGGGAGGTCCCGCTCAACCCGCAGCGCGAGGGCCCGAAGCAGGCGTTCTCGGCGATGTCGACGTTCGGTCAGGTCAACGAGGATCTGCGTAACCTGCAGAGCTCGGCCAACGTCCGGTTCGGCAATCTGCTCACACTCCCGGTGGGGCAGAACGGGATCCTCAACGTGGTGCCGCTCTACGCCCAGGCGAAGAACGACGCGACGTTCCCACGCCTGTACCGCGTGATCGTCCGCTACCGCGCCTCGAGCAACCAGCCGATCACCATCGGCTACGCGCCGACGATCGGTGAGGCGCTCGCCCAGGCCGGCATCAGCCGCGCCAACGCGACCGATCCCAGCTCGGTCCCGGACGGTCAGGACACCGGCGAGCAGAACGGCCAGACGGGTCAGAACGGCCAGACGGGCCAGAACGGCCAGACGGGCCAGAACGGCCAGGCTCAGGTGCCCACCACGGCCCCGAGTTCGACACCGCCGTCATCGAGCGCCGCACCCAGCGGCGGCTCGAACGCCGACCGGGACGCCGCGGTCGCCGAGCTGAACGGCGCCATCGACGCGCTGCAGCAGGCGCAGAACTCGGGCAACTTCACCCAGTACGGGCAGGCGCTCGATCGCCTCCGTGCGGCGACCGAGAGGTACGAAGCACTCCCCAAGTGACCGCCTTCCCGGTCGTCGTTGATCAGACGGCGGCCGGGAACTAGCGTTCCTGCGATGGCGATGCCCGACGTCGGAGTCGACTGGCTGCTCGACGCCGATCCCACGCTGCGATGGCAGGTCGAGCGCGACGTCGTCGGTGCGCCGAGTGCCGTCTGGGAGGCGACACGGGCCCGCACCACGGTCGAGGGCCACGGGGCCCGTCTGCTGGCGCTGCAGGACCACGACGGGCAGTGGGCGGGCGGTGCGTTCTTCCCGGCCGGGTTCGTCGACAGTGGTGGTGACGGCCAGCCGTGGACGGCGACGACGTGGAGCCTGACCACCCTGCGGGAGTGGGGCGTCGACGCCGAACCGCTGCGACGGCGCGGGACCGCAGAGCTCCTCGCCGCAAACGCCCGATGGGAGTACGACGATCTGCCCTACTGGGGTGGTGAGGTGGATGCGTGCATCAACGCCATGACGCTCGCCAACGGACAGTGGCTCGGGGCCGACGTCGCAGCGCTCGTGGACTGGTTCGCCGAACACCAGCTCGCCGACGGGGGATGGAACTGCGAATGGGTCGAGGGCGCGCAGCGTTCCTCGTTCCACTCGACCCTGAACTCGCTGCGCGGCCTGCTGTCCTACGAGATCGCGACCGGCGACATTCGCGTCGCGTCGATCCGTCGAGCAGGCGAGGAGTACCTGTTGTCGCGCAACCTGTTCCGCAGGGCGAGCACGGGTGAGGTCGTCGGCCCGTGGGCGACCCGGTTCGTGTACCCGGCGCGGTGGGTCTACAGCGTGCTCGGCGCCGCCGATCACCTCCGGATGGCCGCCTCCGTGGACGGCGTCGGTCCCGACCCGCGGATGGCCGACGCGATCGCTCTCATCCGCGCTGCCCGCCGCGACGACGGGACGTGGCTGCAGGGTGGCCGCCATCCCGGCGCGGTGTGGTTCCAGACCGACGTCCCGCCCGGCGAACCGTCCCGCTGGCTGACGCTCATCGGGACCCGAGTTCTGGCCTGGTGGGACGACCATCACCGCTGATGCCGCAGCTCAGGGCGCGATTTGCAGTCTGCGCGAGCCGCTGTGTAACGTTGTGTTCACCCGACGCGGGGTGGAGCAGCTCGGTAGCTCGCTGGGCTCATAACCCAGAGGTCGCAGGTTCAAATCCTGTCCCCGCTACTAGGTAAGAGACCCTCGGAGTTCGCTCCGAGGGTCTCTTTCGTTATGTGATCGGTGGTCTCGGTCAGTCCGCGGTGACCCCGATCTGCCAGCTGACGCCGAAGCGGTCCTGTACCCAGCCGAACGGCCCGAATCCGTAGTCGCCCAGCGGCATGAACTCCTGGCCGTCCTCCGACAGCGCGGTGAACACGCGACGCTGATCGTCCTCGGTGTCGCAGTCGACCCAGATCGACATCGCCGGCGTGACATCCCATGCATGGGTGATCGCCGAGTCGCTGCACCGGATCCGCAGCCCGGCCACCTCGAACTCGGCGAGGAACACCGTGCCCTCGCCTCCGGGCTCGTCCGCGCTTCGGCGACGATCCGAGATGACCCGACCGTCGAAGATGCGGACGTAGGCGGACATGGCGGCGGCCGCCACACTGTCGGACGACGGTTGGAAGGTCAGGAACGGGAGGGCTCGCATCGGCTCATCCTAGGGACGGCGTAGGTCGCAGGGGCACGGTCAGGCTGGGCGCCGGGTCCCCTGGTGAGTCCGCCCCAGAGCGGGCACGGCAGCGCCGAGGACGCCGCGGATGAGACCCTTGGTCATGTCGGCCAGGTCGAAGTAATCGCGCCACAGTGTGATTCGTCCGTCGGTCACCTCGAAGACGCCGCACACCCAGAACTGCAGCCGCACCGGCCCGAAGGTCAACGCATCGGTGCGCTCGTTCATCACCGTCGATCCGTTCGACGTCGAACGATGCACGATCACGTCGAACGCGACCCGGCCCTCCATCCGTCGGAAGAGGGCCATCGTCCGTCGGGACCCGCAGATGGTGGGCAACCCGACGTTCTCGTACACGAGGTCGTCGGCGAGAAGCGCTGCGGCGGCGTCGAAGTCCTCATCGCGAAGAGCGTGGAGAAAATCGGTGACGACCATCGCGTGGTCGGTGGTGTCCGTGACTATGTCGGTGTCCATGCGTCCACCATCGCACTTCGATGGCGCGACTCGCGAGGTCTCGATCCGGATTCGGTCGTGCGGAGAGGTAAGGATCTTGGTACGCTTTGGTACCGAACCGGCATGGCGCCGATTCATCGAGAGGAGTCGGTCATGGGAAGTGTCGCCACCACCATCGCGCAGATCATCGCAGCGCCGTTCATCGGCATCGGTGCCATCGGAGCGATCGCCGCGGGCATCGCGATCCTCATCGGCGGGTACGTGTTCCACATCGGCTGAACTGCCGTGAATCAGGAAGTCGGCAGACATTTGCCTTGTACAGAGTGGTGGCGGCTGTAGTGCCGGCGACCATTGGACTACTTGTCCGCGGTGTTCCACGATGAACGTGTGGACGCCGCCGATCTCGAGCGCGCCGGAACGGCGATAGCGGCTGGTCGACGCCATTCTGTCGGGCGGCGTTCGGACGGAACGGTTGTGGCGGTCGGCAACGGTGCCGCAGGCGAGTGCGATGTCAGCGGTTGGCGCGACGTGGTGTCGGTCGCAGTGGGGAACGTGCACTCAGCAAAGAACACCGGGCGTTCGCACACGGTGGGCCTGCGGTCGGACGGCTCTGTTGTCACGTCAGGCTGGAACGGCAACGGACAGTGCAGCGCAAATGACTGGCGAGGCATCGTCGCGGTGGCGGCAGGCTGGCGAACGACTCTCGGGCTCCGCTCCGATGGAACAGTCCTTGCGACCGGTCGACGTGACGAGGGCCAGTGTCAGGTGGACGCGTGGCACGGAGTAACCGGTCTTTCATGTGGCGATTGGCACTCTGTCGCAGTGCGGGGCGACGGAACTGTTGTCGCCGCGGGTGCCAATCGGCGAGGTCAGTGCGCGGTCGGCCATTGGAGCAACGTCACAGCGGTGGCAGCCGGCTCTATGCACACAATCGGCCTGCGCGCCGACGGCTGCGTTCTCGCCACAGGATCACCAGACGCAGGCGCCCGCAGTGTTGACCGATGGGCTGACATCTTCCATTTGGACGCAGGTAGCCACCACTGCGTCGGTCTCACCGTCGATGGGCGTGCTGTCGCTGCCGGCGATAACAGCCACGGTCAATGCGATGTGGGCAAATGGAGTGGCCTCGTGGCCGTCGCTGCTGGGTCTACGCACACCCTGGGGCTCCGTGTCGACGGAACTGTTGTGAGTGCCGGCGAGAACGGTGACGGTCAGTGCAACGTGGATGCGTGGACTCAGGTTGAGACGGTTTGCGGGCCACCACAGTCAGAAGCCGCTCGACGTTGTTGAGACCGACATATTCGATTCAGGGAGACCACATGCGGCGAACGGTCGCGGAGAGCCCGGTGTGGTGGGATGTCGCCACCGATGCCGACTCCTGACAGGCAACGAGGCTCTACCCAGACGAAACTGTAATACAGCGTGACTTAGGGGAAAACGGCTCTGTCGTACCCCTGTTCTAGGGTTGATTCATGCGCGATGGGGGTTGGGCTGGGGTGGATGCGGGGTCGGTGGGATTGCTCACCGATCACGTTGCTGCGTCGGTGAACGCGTTGTTGGGCAACATGGTTCACGCCGCCGCCGGACAGGCCTTCCTGGAGTGGACCCGGTACCGCGACGTCGGCGAGTTGCACCGGCAGTTGGTGGTGCCAGAAGAAGCGTCGGACCGGCGGACGTTCGACGCGACCATGCAGTGCGCGGCGCGGATCGCGGTCACCCATTCGATCTCCCAGGGCGCGGCCGAGCGGATCGTCGACACCGCCGTCGCGTTACGCGACCGGCTCCCGAAGGTGGCCGAATGTCTCCGCGATGGCCGGTTGGCGACGCGGTATGTGCGGGTGATCGTCGAACGCACCGACCTCGTCACCGATCGTGACGCGCAGCAGGTCGTCGACACCGAGATCGCGGCCGCATTGCGGCGACGCGGATCGTGGTCACCGTCGCGGATCCGGGACATGGTCGACCGCAGCGTCTACCGGATCGACCCCGACGCCGTGCGGGCGCGACGTAAGGCTGCGGTCGATGCGCGGGGGTTCTGGACCGAGCGCCTCGCCGACGGCATGGCACGGGTCGAGGCCACCTCCACCGCTGAGAAAGCCATTCAGATATCGCGACGGGTCGATGCCCTGGCTCGCGCGGTGTGTAAGGACGATGGGCGCACTCTCGCCGCCCGGAAGTCCGATGCGCATTTCTGTCTGGTCATGGGTGTGGCGTGGGAATGCCAGTGCGGTGACGATGAGTCGTGCGACGCCCCTGCGGTTTCCGACCCCGAAGCGCCTGCGGCGCGGGAGGTTCCCGGCACCGGCAGCAGCATGACGCTGCACGTTATCTGCGATCTGGAGACCGTCGCCGGGGACGGGGAGACACCGTGTTTCCTCGACGGCTACGGCGTGATCTCCCCGGCCCACTTCGACGACCTCCTCACCGAGCCTGGTGTGACCGTGGCCCCGATCGGGCACCGCGATGATGCACTCGCCCCACACACCCCGGGGAATCCGTATCGGCCGTCGACCGCGTTGGACACCGTGGTGCGGGCCCGGTCGTTGTACTGCGACGTCGCAGGATGCGAAAGACCCGCGTGGGTCTGCGACATCGACCACGTCCGCGAGTACGACCACGACCATCCGACCCACGGTGGGCAGACGTGCCCGGGGAACACCGGATCCAAGTGCCGGTTCCACCACAACCTGAAAACCCACACCGACTTCCTCGACGACCAGACCATGGGCCGCGACGGCCGTATCGAGTCGGTGATCATCACCCCCGAAGGCTTGACGGTGGCCGGGCCCGCATTCGACGGCACCGACCTGTTCCCTGCATTGAAGGACATCCGCTTCACCGCACCACAGAACGCACCACCCGCCCCGGACAACGCCACAGAGCCTGCACCGACCAGACGCCGACCACGCCTGGCAGACAAACACGCCCGACGCCAGACCGAACGGGAACACAACCGCCGCACCCGAGAGGCGGCAGAGCAAGCCGCGCGCGACGCCGAAGACGACGACCCACCACCGTTCTGACGTGCGGCAGGTGGCGCACAACCGTGCGTCTACTCTTCTGCGCATGAGTCTGCGACACGACGTGGCCGGTGACGGCCCCACATTGGTCCTGGTCCACGGCGTGGTCCATCGCAGACAGGCCTGGGATCCGGTGCTGGACCTTCTGACGCCATACCGGCGGGTCGTGACCGTCGACCTGCCCGGTCACGGCGAATCCGACGACGTCGATGTGTTCGGAGCCGAGCGGTTGGCCGCGTTCATCGAAGGACTCTCCGACTTCGTCACCGAGGTCGGCGGACCCGACGAGCCGGTGCACATCGCCGGGAACTCACTCGGCGGCTTCCTCGCCATGGCGTTGGCCGCGCGCGGTGACGTCGCCTCGGCGACCGCGCTGTCGCCGGCCGGGTTCTGGAAAACTCCGGCGGCCCAGGCGCGCGGGCTGGCCAAGTTCCGTGCGTTGCGTGCGGCGGCCGGCGCGATGGGCGACCAGGCGTCGAAGGCGTTCCGCAGCAAATTGGTTCGCTACCCGTCGTTGGCGCCGTTCTTCGCCCACCCCAGCCGCATCTCCTACGAGAACGCAGTGATCGACGTCCAGTCGCTGCTCACCAACACGACGCTCGCCGGCGGTGTCGACGCACCGTTCGAGCTGCCGCCGGTCACCTCACCGCTGGTGCCGGTCACCGTCGCGTGGGGGACGCGCGACCTGATCCTCCCGCATCGCGACCGCCACAACGTGGTCACGTATTTCCCTCACGCGCGCATCATCTCGGTGCCCGGCGTGGGACACGTTCCCATGTCGGACAATCCGGGGTTGATCGCGTCCATCCTGCTCGCCGGAAGCGAACCCGCCGCGAGCCCTCGATAACCGGTCGCGCACCGGTTATCATCGTTCCCAGGCGCTCGCCGAGGCGCCTCCGGGTCCGTGGACAGGGCTGAGCCCACTCGGTAGGCGACACCGGAGTATCGACCACCCACCTCCTTTCGGCCTGTCCCGCGGACCGCAGGCAACGAGAGGAGCCTGCCGTGGCACACCTTCCCGACAACCCCGATCTCGATCAACTGCGCACGCGCGCACGAGAACTGCAACGCGCGGTGCGCCGCGACGACCCGGGGTATCCGCTGACCACCGCGCAGCGCGACCTGGCCCGCGAGTACGGCTTCGCCAGTTGGACGCGCCTCGTACGGCACGTGCAGGCCATCACCGGTCGTCGATGGACTCTCGTCGACCGCACCACAGACTCCGCCGCGGATGTGTTCCTCGACCTCGCGTGTCTCACCTATCAGCGCGACGAGTCGCAGAACGCCGGTCGCGCAGAGTCCCTTCTTGCCGCGCAGCCGAGCCTGAGCCGGGCGAACCCGGCGACCGCGGCCGTCGCCGCCGATGTGGCTGCGCTGCGAGAGATACTGACGGACAACACCTCAGCGGCACGTGAACCGGTGGGCCCGTTCGGTTGGACGCCCCTGATGTACCTCGCCTACGGTCGCCTCGACACCGACGTCGACGACTGCCTCGCGACCGCACAGCTCCTGATCGAGGCCGGAGCGGATGTGAACGACGGGCGATTCTTCGCAGGTCTGGCCACCCCGTTCACGATCCTCACCGGGGTGTGCGGTGGGGGAGAGCGGGACCAACCACCGCACCCACACGTCCTCGACCTCACGCGTCTGCTGCTCGAGGCGGGTGCCGAGGCCAACGACGGCGAGACCGTCTACAACCGCATGTTCGGCACCGACGACAGCGTGTACGCGCTGCTGTTCGAGCACGGTCTCGGGCGTGGCGACGGGGGCCCCTGGCGCGCAGTACTTCCCGACGTGTTGCCCGCACCCCGCGACATCGTCGGCGGGCTGCTCGCGTGGGCGGTGACCCATGATCAACGCGACCGGGTCGACCTGATCGCATCCCACGGCATAGACGTCGGTGCGCCGCTCCCCGACGGCCGACTCCCCATCGACGTGGCGGTCGGCAACGGTCACGCTGCGCTCGCCCACCGCCTCACCGCACTGGGTGCCGCGATGCCGACGCTGTCGCCCGAGGAGTCGTTCGTCGCGGCGGTACTGGCCGGAGATGCCGCCGCGGTCACCGCCACGTCCACCGACGTGGTGTCGGCCGTGCGCGACGCCCGCCCGGCCCTGATGGTGTGGGCCGCCGCCCACGGACGGATTGCCGCCGTGGAATTGCTGAGCGACAACGGGTTCGACATCAACGCGATGGGGCGGTCGGACATCGAGGTCGATCAACCGTGGCAGACCGCACTGCACGCCGCCGTCGAACGCGACGACGCCGCCCTGTGCGTGCGTCTTCTCGAACTCGGTGCCGATCCGGCGATCCGTGACGCCCGCTTCGACTCGACGCCTGCACAGTGGGCTCGCCATCTGGGCCACGACGACCTCACCGAGCTGTTCGAGAGCTGACCCGTCGGTCAGCGGCGGGGCACGAGGCGCAGCTCACCGCCGAGACCGACCAGGGCTTCGCCATCGCGCAGCGCGTGGTGTGCGACGCCGTCGAGAGTGAGACGTCGACTCAGTGCGGTGCAGGCGATGCCGTCGTCGTAGCTCCCACCGATGTGGGGGATCAGCGGGCGGTCGAGTACGCCGAGTCCGGTGGTGATCGGAGAGGCGACCACCGACGGGTCGTCCACCTCGGCGACGGCCGACAGATCGGGCGAGAGGACGGCGGCGCCCGCGCTGTAGCCGGCGTACCCGAGCGAGTCGTCGCCGATACGTCGCGCGATCACGGCGTCGGCGCCGTGTGCGGCCATCGCGTACCGGAGGGCGAACGTGTTCCCGCCGCGCACCCACAGCGCGTCGACGGTGGCCAGTCGCGCGACATCGGCGTGCTCGCGCAGGTCCAGCTCCACCGGCCGCAGACCGAGTCGGGTCATCTCGGCGTGCTCGATCTCCCCGGCGAGCGCGCGATCAGACGGTCGGTCGTCGATGGCGTTGAGCACCACGCCGATCGTCGCGCCGCGTCCCGTCACCGACACCAGCAGGTCGTCGTGTCCATCGACACCGAGGCACGTCAGGAACAGTCGCATGTCGACGAATGTAGCGACCGTCAGCGCAGAGATGCCCGTGTGCGCACTCTGCTCACAGCGGCGAGCACCACCAGGGTCACCGCCAGCAGCGTGGTGGTCAACACGGCCGCAGAGAGGGCCTGCCCGCGATCCGACAGCCCGAAGATGCTGACCGGAAGTGTCTTCCAGGTCGGCGGATAGACCATGATGGTGGCCCCCAACTCACCCATGGACAGCGCGATGGCCAGGCCGGCGGCCGCGCCCAGTGCCGGCAACAGCAGCGGCAACTCGACACCGAACAGCACGCGCGCAGGGCCGGCGCCGAGTGACTCCGCGGCCTGACGCAGTGCGGGGTCGAGACGTTCCGCGGCCGCGGACACCGAACTGAACGCGAACGCCAGCACCAACACCATGTGGGCGACGATGACGATCCACTTCGTCCCCCCGAGCAGCAGCGGCCGCGAGTTGAACGAGATCAACAGTCCCAGACCGATCGCCACCGACGGGACGGCGATCGGGATGTGGAACGCCGCGTCGGTGACGCGGCCCAGCCACGACGGTGCCGACCGCGCGGCCAGTGCGGCCCAGGTCCCGACGATCAACGCCAGTGCACCGGCGATCACCGCGGTCTGCAGGCTCACCGACAGGCTGGCGAGATCGTCACCGGAGAGCGCGTCGCCGAACCGCGCCAGCCCGAGATCGGTGGGTAGCGGACCATTCCACGACCCCGAGAAGGCCGCCAGCACCACGGTGGCGATCGGCGCGACGAAGACGATCGCCACGACGACGCCGAACAGTGCCCATACCGCGGCACGACTACGTCGGGTCCAGAACAGCATCGCCGTCGTCCTTTCGGTGGGGCGCGCCGCGCCGCGAGCTCAGGCGTGAGAACGCCTGCCGGTAGAGCAGATAGAGGCAGATCGACAACGCGATCTGCACGGTGGCGATCACCGCGGCGCCGGGGAGGTCGAACGTGACGATCCCGCGGGTGTAGATGAGGACCGGCAGGGTCGTGACGTCCTTGGCCCCGGTGAACAGGACGATCCCGAACTCGTTGAGCGTGAGGAGCAACACCAGGCCTCCGCCTGCGGTCAGTGCGGGCCAGGCCTCGGGCATCACGACCGTACGCAGCACACGCCAGGGCGATGCGCCGAGACTGGCTGCCACGTCGAGTTGGTCGCGCGGGACCATCGCGAACGCGGCGAGCAGCGGTCGCACGACGAACGGGGTGAAGAAGGTGATCTCGGCAACGATGACACCGAGTTCGGTGGTCAGGAAGTTCACCGGGCGGGAGCCGATGATCTCGAACAGGGCCGCGTTGACGATGCCCGCGCTGCCGTAGAGGAACGTGAAGGCCAGGGTGATGAGGAACGACGGCAACGTCAGCACGGTGTCGATGAGACTCCCCACCACCCGTGAACCGGGGAACGGCACGAAGGCGAGGACCACCGCGATGAAGGTGCCGAGCACGAGACACCCGAGCGTCGCGCAGACCGCGATCCGCGCCGTGGTGAGCAGAGAGTTCCGGAACAGCTCCGACGACAGCACCCCCGACCACGAACTCGCACCGTGTCCCGCGGTGGAGTTGACCAGTACACGGATGAGGGGATACACCGCCACGACGGCGACGATCACCAGCGGACCGATCGTCCACCACGCCGCCGCGCTGCGACCGATCGCCGGGTTGGGTTGCGGTGTCGACTCCTCGACCGGGCGTTCGGCCAGATCGGCTGTCATGGCGCGCCGTTCGTCGACACCAACACCCCGGTGCCAGGCGCGATGGTCACCCACACGGCCGAGTCGATGTCGTGCTCGGTGCGTCCGGGGAGGTCCGCGTCGAGCAGCACGTCCGGGAGGCCGTCGACCGCCAGCGTCACCCGGGTCGTCGACCCCTGCCAGACGGTGGCGGTGACCCGGGCGCGGATCGATCCATGAACCGACGTCGCGCCAACCGTGATCTCATGCGGTCGGATACACACCATCGCCGAGGTGCCCGGCGCCCAGTCCGGTGCACCGACGCGACGCGGTGGTGCGGTCACACTGAGCATGCGATCACCCACCGACACCAGCGCGCTCGTTCCCGAGACCCGGCCCACGGTGCAGGGGACCAGGTTCGCGCCGCCGAGGAAGGCGGCGGTGAACGTCGACGGCGGACGCGCCCAGAGGGCGTCGGCCGTGTCGAGATCGACCAGGTGGGCGTCGCGCATCACCGCGACGCGGTCGGCCAGCGCGAGCGCCTCGCTCTGATCGTGGGTGACGTAGAGCATCGCGGTGTCCGGCAGAGCCGCCCGAAGCTGCTGCAGCTCGGTCAGCATCGACTGTCGCAGAGCGGCATCGAGTGCGGCCAGCGGTTCGTCGAGCAGCAACACACCGGGGCGGATGGCCAGCGCGCGGGCGATCGCCACCCGCTGTTGTTGGCCGCCGGACAGCTCCCGCGGCAACCGATCGGCGTACGCCGACATGCTCACCATCGACAGCGCGTCGGTCACCCGGTCGCCGATCTCCGACCGGGCCACACGGTGGGCGCGGAGCCCGAACGCGACGTTGTCGCGGACACGCAGGTGCGGGAACAGTGCGTAGGACTGGACGACCACACCGATCCCGCGTCGGGCCGGTGGGAGATCGGTGATGTCGCGGTCGCCGAGCCGGACCCGACCCGAGGAGGGGCGCACGAAACCGGCGAGAGCCTTGAGGGCGGTCGACTTGCCCGACCCGCTCGGACCGAGCAGGGCCACCGTCTCACCCGGTGCGACCCGGAGACTGAAGTCCGACAACGCCTCCGAGGCGGATCGACCGCGGCCATAGGTCACGGTGACACGGTCGAAGGTGATCGCCGGCGTCGTCGAGGTGGGAGGTGTCGGCGTCGAGGACACCGAACCGCGCATCCGCCGCGTCACCGACACTCTGGGGTCGGACATCATCAACTCCCCGTTGCCTTCTGGTATGCGGCGATGTTCGCGTCGAGACCGGAGAGCACCGAGTTCCAGTCCGGTCGCCAGACGGTCACCCCGGCGATGGCCCGCGCGGGTGAGTTCGCGGAGGTGTCGGCGGGGACGTCGGAGCGCACCGACACGCCGAGTGCGTCGGGCCCGACGGTCTTCTGGACATCGGCCGACAGCAGGAACTCGAGAAGCTTCTTGGCGTTCTCGGAGTGCGGTGCGCCCGTCGCCACACCGGCGACATACGGCAGTGACACCGTCGTGCGCGTCCCGTTCGCGTCGGATGGGAAGAACACCTCGAAGGCCGATTTGTCGTCGCGGATGGACGTGAGGTTCATCTGCACATCGCCGTTGGCGACCATGATCTCACCGTTGCTCACCTTGGGCTGCAGCTTGCCGGTGGAGCTCGACGGCCCGACGTTGTTGGCCTGCAGGCGTTTCAGGTAGTCCAGACCACCCTGCTGTCCGCGCAGGTGCTGCAGCAACAGCAGGACGGCGGTGCCGTCGCCGGCCTGGCCGGGGGTCGAGTACTGGATCTTGCTCGCGAAGCGCGGATCGAGCAGATCGTCGAAGGTGGTGGGGGCGGGCGTCGCCCGCGGGCTCCGGATGAACGACAGGTAGTTGTCGACGATGGAGACGTACTTGCCGCCCGCGTCCTTGTTGTCGGCAGCGACGGCCGAGGTGTCGACGCCGGAATCGGCGAGCAGGCCTGACTCGTCGGCCTTCTGGATGAACGGGGGCAGGGTCACCACGAGGTCGGCCTGTGGGTTCGAGCGCTCCTTCTGGACGCGGGAGACCACCTCGCCCGAGCCGGCCTCGACGTAGTTCACCGGGATCTTCGTCTGGGCGGTGAATTTCGCGAACTCGGCCTTGTACCAGTCGCCGAGACCGTCGGCGCTGTACACGGTGACGGTGTCCGAGCCCGATGTGGCCGTCCCGGTGCCGCCGCAGGCGGTGGCGGTGACCAGCACCAGGGCGGTGGAGGAGATCGCGACGGCGACGTGTCGGAGACGGTGTCGGCGGGATGGAGTGAACATGGGAGTCCTTTGCGGTGTGGTGTGACGGGTGATCAGGGCAGGACGAGATGGGTGAAGTCGGAGACGGAGTCGACGACGTGGGTCGCGCCGGCGTCGTCGAGTTGCTGTCGGTCGTGGGCGCCGGTGAGCGTTCCGGCGACGATGCGCGCACCGGCCCGGAGGCCGCTGACGATGTCGCTGGCGGTGTCGCCGAGGACGGCGACGGCGCCGACGTCGTCGATCTCGAGATCGAGGACCGCGCGCAGGACGAGGTCGGGATAGGGCCGCCCACGGCCCACCTCCTCGGGTGACAACGTCAGATCGGCGACATCGGCCCACCCGAGCACGTCGAGCAGCCGGTGTTGGGTCGCACGGCTGAAACCGGTTGTGAGAGCCACCTTCACGCCCGCTTCGCGCAGTGTGGCGATGGCCTTCTCGGCCCCCTCGATTGGTCGGATGTCGCCCGTGCCGATCAGGTTGTCGTAGGCCGCCTCGAAGGCGCGATTGCCGAGCTGGGCACGCTCCTCGTCGTCGCCGGTGAGGGCGCGGAAGACGGTGATCTTGGACTGGCCCATGGTGTCGACGACGTACTGCCGCGCGTGGTCGCGCTCAGGGCCGTCCTCGGGGATGCCGATGGCGGTCGCGGCGACGTCGAACGCCGCCAGGACGAGTCCACCGTCTTCGACGGTGGTCCCGGCCATGTCGAGCACGGCGAGTGCGATGGGTGGGGGCGTGGTGGAGGACAAGGGTGTCCCTTTCGTGGTCAGAGGTGACGGATTGTCTAGAGCGCCATGGCGTCGGCGGTGCCCTCGCCGATGACCGGACCGAGCGTCATGCCGCGGCCACCCGGGCCGGTGACGACCCAGATGCCGGGCGACACCTCACGGCGACAGACGATCTCGTCGGGATCGGTGCATTGCGAATAGACGCCGGCCCAGCGCCGGACGATCGGCGGGAGCGCGCGACCGAGCAGTTCCTCGACCACACCCCGGAGGTGGTCGCAGGGCGCCTCGGCGACGTCGAAGTCGAAGGGCTCGTCGTAGTGGTGGGTGTCGCCGATGGTGAGTCCGCCGTGCAGGCGTTGGACGCACAGCAGCTGCATCCGGTGTTCGGCGGCGACCTCGGGCTGCGGCTGGCGTGTGCGCAGGTCGTCGAGGGTGTCGCCGACGAATGCGGGGTAATAGCGGAAGCTGTCGCCGTCGGCGATGGCGGTGGTCAGGGGTTCGTCGAGCGGGGCGGTCTGCATCATCTGCAGTCGCACGCGACGCACTGGCAGGTCGCCCGCCACCTCGCGCACCAACCCGCCGTGCGCTGCGCCGGCGCAGAGCACGACGGCGTCCCCGCGATGGGCCCGGCCGGCGTCGTCACGCACGCTCACCCCGTCCGATGACGACGTCACCTCGCGCGCCTCACACCCCGGATGGAACTCGTAGCGGCCGGTGGCGCTCAGCGCATCTCGGATCGCCGGCAGCGCGACGCGCGATTCGACGGCTCCGTCACGGGTGCAGTGCAACCCGGCGAGGTACTTGCCGCGCAGCGCGGGGTTGACGGCGATCACCTCGTCGGGATCGAGGAGCCGGAACCCGCGGTCGGCGGCGTCGGCCCGGGCGACGACATCCTCGGCGACGGCGACCTCGTCCGCGGTGCGCAGCAGCGTCATCGATCCGGCCGCACGGAAACCCACGCCGGGGACCGACCGGCCGATCTCCTCCCACAGGTCGCGAGATCGGTTGGCGACGGCCAGTTCTCCCGCGGAACGCCCGGACACCCAGACCAGGCCGAAGTTGCGGACGGTCGCACCGCGGGCCTCCGGCTCACGCTCGAGGTGGATCACATGATGGCCGCGTAGCACGGCCGAGCGGGCGTGGGAGGTGCCGAGGATGCCTCCGCCGACGATGACGATTCTCATGGGTGCCAGCCTGCATTATTGGTCTAGACCAATCAATGACCGCGGCGATAACGCTGGGTTAACAATTGGTATAGACCAATACGCTAGGCTCACGGAGTGGACGTGATCGACGAGACGGCGCAGGTACTGGCTTCGCTGCGCGGGGTGTGGGACGAGGTGGAGGTCGATGAACTCGACCACGCGCTCCAGGCGGGACGTCGGGCGGCCGATGACGACGCCGACGACGAGCTCGTCCTCGCGAGCGTGCTGCACGACGTCGGACACAGTCCGCTGGTGCTCACCGATCCCGCGGTGCATCACGAGGACGCGGCGCAGGAATGGCTCACCGCACGGTTCGGCGCTCGTGTCGGCTGGCTCGCCGGGGCGCACGTGGAGGCCAAGCAGTATCTCGCCGCCACCGACGAGGACTATGCGCGCGCGCTGTCGCCGACGTCGGTCCGCTCGTTGGTGTATCAGGGTGGGGCACTCGCGACATCATCTCGCACCGGTCACGTCTGGTGGCCCGACGCGCTCCGGCTGCGTCGCTACGACGACGCCGCCAAAGTGCCCGGTGCACAGGCACTGTCGATCGACGAGGCGTTGGACGTCGCGCGACGGGTGGCCCGGAGATGACCGCCGCGCCCAAGGTCCCCAAGTACTACGCGGTGCGGACCGAGCTGGAGCGGATCGTCGACACCCTCGAGGTGGGCGACGCGGTCCCGGCCGAGCGAGACCTCGCCGAACGGTTCGCGGTGTCGCGCGAGACCGTGCGCCAGGCCTTCCACGAGTTGCTGGTGGAGGGTCGTATCGAGCGGCGGGGTCGAGGAACTGTGGTCGCCGCACCCAAGCTCGTCCAACCGCTGTCGCTGCTGTCCTACACCGAGGGGGCGATCAGCCACGGACGTGTGCCCGGACGTCTGCTGGTGACGTGGGAGGACATCGTCGGCGACGACGAACTCTGCGGCGAACTGCAGATCGCCCGCGGGTCGACGGTGATGCACCTCGAGCGGGTACTGCTCGCCGACGGCGCGAAGCTGGGCCTGGAGAGCACCTTCCTGCCCTGGGATCGGTTCGGATCGTTCACCGACACCTTTGATCCGACGACGTCGCTCTACGCGGCGATCCGCGAGGCGGGGGTGACGTTCGGCAGCGCGAACGAGCGGATCGAGACCGTGCTGGCCTCACCCCGCGAGGCGACCCTGCTCGAGACGACCACCGCGATGCCCATGCTGCTGATGCATCGTCGCAGTCTCGACGTCGACGGACGCCCGATCGAGAAGGTGCGCTCGCTCTACCGGGGAGATCGCGTGGCATTCGAGGCAATCCTGCGCGAGTGACGCGCCGCGGTCGGCGAGGTGTCGGTGTCGCCGGTCACCTCGGGTGGTAGACACGTCGCGACGACATGTCGGGCGAGGGAAGGAGCGAACAGTGAGTGGAGTCGAGGATCGGGTGGTCGTGGTGACCGGCGCCGGAGGTGGGCTGGGGCGTGAGTACGCGACGCTGCTCGCCGCCGAGGGTGCGCTGGTGGTGGTCAACGACCTCGGCGGAGCCCGCGACGGGTCCGGCAGCGGTTCGGCCATGGCCGACACCGTCGTCTCCGAGATCACCGACGCCGGTGGCCGCGCCGTCGCCAACTACGACTCCGTCGCCACCGCCGAGGGCGCGCAGGCGCTTGTGCAGACCGCACTCGACACCTACGGCGCCATCCATGGCGTCGTGAACAACGCGGGCATCCTGCGCGACGGCTCGTTCCACAAGATGAGCGACGAGAACTTCGACGCCGTCATCAAGGTCCACCTCTACGGCGGGTACAACGTGACTCGCGCGGCGTGGCCGCACTTCCGAGAGCAGCGCTTCGGGCGCGTCGTGGTCGCCACCTCGACCAGCGGTCTCTACGGCAACTTCGGGCAGGCCAACTACGGCGCCGCGAAACTCGGACTGGTCGGACTGATCAACACCCTTGCCGTCGAGGGCGCCAAGTACTCGATCACCGCCAACGCGGTTGCGCCGCTTGCTGCCACGCGCATGACCGAGGACATCGCGCCCGCGGAGATGCTCGAGAAGCTCTCCCCGGCTTTCGTCGCACCGGTCGTCGCGCACCTGATGAGCGAGGAGTGCACCGACACCGGGTCGATCTTCGAAGTCGGCGGTGGGCAGGTCGCCCGTGCGCAGATCTTCCACAACGCGGGCGTGCACTTCGACACCCCGCCCTCGGTCGACGACCTGCGAGCGCAGTGGTCCACCGTCACCGACATGTCGGCCGCGACACCGGGATCCAATCCGCTCGGCTGATCGATACGCCGGGTCAGGCGCGCGCGGCCCGCAGCACCACGTCGTTCACGTGATGGGCCCCGCCGCCGACGCCACTGTGTCTACGCGGCCGTAACTCGTTGCGCACCACTGCCCATTCGTCGCCGAGAAGGGCCACGACGTGATCGGTGTGGTAGATGCTGTCGAGATCGGGACCACGCCAACGGGGTTCGTCGTCGGTCGCGTTCGCGGCGTGCTCGGCCTGGTGGCGGTGGATGTCGGTCATGTCGTGTGCGACCCACAGCAGGGTGCCGCCGGGAGCGACGACGTCGAGTAGGGCGCGCATCGGCCCGTCGCCCTCGACCCGCATCATCGGGAAGTACTGCATCGACACCAGATCGAACGGGCCGGACGGCGGACCGTCGACGGCGACGTCGCGCCGCTCCCATGTGATGGAGCCGGCCGCGCCCAGTGCGCGTGCCCGGTCGATGGCGACGCTCGAGATGTCCACCGCCGTGACCTCCCACCCGCGGGCGGCGAGCCAACGCGCGTCGTCGCCCTCACCGCTGCCCAGATCGAGTGCGCGGCCGGGCGCCACGTCGGTCATCTCGTCGACCAGGGCGCCGTTCGGATCGCCGCTCCACACGCGATCGTCCTCGTCGTACCGGGCGTTCCAGAAGTCCTCGTCCATCCCGTCACCCTACTGAGAACGCGACCGCCCGAGGGTCACACCTGTACCTCGAGCCACTTCATGCCCTACCGTCACAGCATGCGAGTGATGCGAAGTCAACGACTGCGACGGTGTGTCGCGACGATTTCTGTGGCGACGGCGATGGTCGCGGCGGCACCCGCGGCGGTGGCGGCCGCCGACACCGGCCCTGACGTGTCGTCGTGGCAGCACGTCAACGGCACCCTCATCAGTTGGTTCGCAGTGAAGGCGTCGGGGCAGGACATGGCCATGGTCAAGGCCACCGAGGGACTGAGCTACGTCAACCCGTACTTCGTCCCCGACTCGATCGGCATGCGGCTGGCCGGCGTCGCCCGCGGGTCGTACCACTACGCCGACCCCGCTCTGCCCGCCGCGCCGCAGGCGGCTCTGTTCGCCACGGTGACCCTCGGCATCAACGGATACGGCGACCTGCCACCCGTGCTCGACCTGGAGAAGACCGGCGGCCTGGGGCCCGGCGCGCTCATCGCATGGACGCAGCAGTACCTCGACACCGTCCGCCTGCTGACGGGCCGGATGCCGATCATCTACACCTATCCGAACTTCTGGCGCACCGCGATGGCCGACACGAACGCCTTCCGCGGCTACCCGCTGTGGATCGCCGACTACAACGGCCGCTCGGCGCCCGGGCCGCTGCCCGGGGGCTGGACCCGGTGGGCGTTCTGGCAGTACACGAGCAGTGCGTCGGTCCCCGGGATCCCGGGACGCACCGACATGAACCGGTACAGCGGTTCGCAGGGCCCGCTGCGCGCCTACGCGAACAGCTGATCACCGGTCGCCCTGCGGTCGCGGCGGTAGGTTTGCCCCATGCGAGTGTTCACATCAGCAGACGACATCCTCGGTGCGGCAGGGGAGACCCTGGGCACCACCGACTGGTTGACGATCACCCAGGAACGGGTGAACCAGTTCGCCGAGGCGACCGGCGACCACCAGTGGATCCATGTCGACGTCGAGCGCGCGAAGGCGGAGAGCCCGTTCGGTGGGCCGATCGCCCACGGCTACCTCACGCTGTCGCTGGTGCCGATGCTGGCGTGGCAGCTCTACAGCATCGAGAATGCGAAGCTGGGTATCAACTACGGCTCGAACAAGGTGCGCTTCCCGGCTCCGGTGCCGGTCGGCTCCGAGGTCTCCCTGACCGCGGTGCTGACCTCGGCGCAGGCCACGAAGGACGGGATGGTCGAGATGGTGGTCACGCAGACGCTGACCGTACGCGACGCCCCGAAGCCGTCGTTGGTGGCCGAGACCATCACCCGCGTCGCCTTCTGACCGTCTCGCGCCCTGCGGCGCGGCCCCCGATCAGATGGAGGCGGTCGCGAGCGCCCAGATGACCGCCGGTGCATCCGCCTGCAATTCGCAGGGGGTGCCCTTCGCGGCGCTCTGCAGTGCGAGACCGTCGGCGTAGACCATCACGTGCGCGATGCGCGCGTCGGTCTCGGCGTCGGGCAGACCGGCTGCGGCGAACGCGCGGACCAGCAGACGCCGGTAGGCGGCCATGCAGCGGTCCGAGATCGCGGCGACGGTCGGGTTGCGCGCCGACTCGGTGTACATCTCGAGTTGCGCCAGCATCCGGTTCGGCTCGCAGTACGAGGCGCTGAAATCGGCGAACACCGCGGCCATCAGTTCGCGCGGCGTCATGGTGTCGAGCTCGGGCCGGGCCAGCGCGGTGTCGCACTGCTCGACGACCGAGTCGGCGAAGCGCGACAGGGCCGCGATGAGCAGGGCGTCGCGGTCGGCGAAGTGATACGTGGTCGACCCCAGCGACAGGCCCGCCGCCGCCGCGACCTCGCGCAGCGTGATCGCGTGGAGACCCCGCTCGCCGATCAACCGCAACGTGGCTTCGAGCAATACATCGCGGCCGGTACCCCGCGCGACCGTGGAACGGCCTGTGTTCATCTGTCGATCCCTCACCCTCACGCAATCCGATGTGGACTGCGGTCCACGTTGACAATATCTAAGGAATCAATATCGATCCACAGTGTGCGCCGGGAACTGCTCACTTGCACACATTCTGCCCCACACACGCAGGAACCCGGCTCCGCGCGCGAAGCCGGGTTCCCGTGTCGCCCGTTCGGGCGTCGGTTCCTCGGATCAGAGGTTGCTGCCGCAGACCGGCCACGCGCCCGGTCCCTGCGAGGCGAGGACGTTCTCCGCGACGCGGATCTGCTCCTCGCGGCTGGCGGCCGCCGGGCTGCCGCTGCCACCGTTGGCCTCCCAGGTGCTCTGGGTGAACTGCAGGCCCCCGGAGTAGCCGTTACCGGTGTTGATCGCCCAGTTGCCGCCGCTCTCGCAGGCGGCGACCGCGTCCCATTTGTGCCCGCCCTCGGCGGACGCGGTGCCGGCCATCAGGCCGAACGATGCAGCGGCCAGGACGCCGGTGACTCCTGCACGCAGGGTCAGGGTGCGGATGGTCGTGCTCATGGTTTCTCCTCAACGCGCCGCGGTCGAGATGTCGGTGTGCGCGGCGCTGGGTGTTCTCTCCCGCCCGTGGACTCGCTCGGGCGGTCGTCGAGATCGACTGCAGGTCTGCTCGGCAGGCCGTCATCGCAGGGCGACGAGAGCACTCGATCTCGAACCGGAGGCGACGCTACAAACCGACACGGCGTGCGGTCACATCGAGAAGCCTGGTGGTGGGGGTCCGCGAGACGGGGCTCGCGACGCCGTCGGGCCGTCGTCGGAGCAGGTCATCTCGGCGTGTCGGAAAGGGGGTGGACGGGTGCCCAGCCGGGTGTTCTCGTGACGAGGAACACCGTGTTCATGTGAACGGGGACACGTCCCGACCGAGGGTCTGGAACGGCGTCGGCGACGGTCGCGAGCCTGTCGATCCGAGGCTCAGCGCGTGCGACGGAGCCCGTCGATGACCACGCGGACGAGCGGGCGACTGTCGGCGATGTCGCCGTTGACGTGACAGGTCATCGACAGTCCGCCGATGAGCCGGAAGACCTGATCGGCGGTCACGTCGTCACGGAACAGACCCTGCTCCTGTCCCGCGACCAGGATCGTCTCGATCATGGCGCGGGAGTCGACGAACACCGGGGCGTCGGCACCGAGCTCGGCGAGGATCACCTCTTTCATCCCGCGCTTGGACGCCGCCGTGCGGAGGTACTCGTCGAAGACGGCGACCAGCGCGTCGTCGGGAGCCATGGTCTCCCCGAACTGCTTGCCGTTGGCGACGATCTCCTCGGACTGACTGCGGTAGACGGCCTCGATCAGCGACTGGCGACTGGGGAAGTTGCGGTACAGGGTGCCGATCCCGACACCGGCGTCGGCGGCCACGCGCTCGAGCGGTGTGTCGACACCACCCTCGGCGAACAGTGCACGTGCCGCGGCGACCAGCTTGTCGCGATTGCGGACGGCGTCGGCGCGGGGGGCGCGGGAGACGGCCGGGGTCGCCTTCGTCACTCCGACCTCCTTGTCGATGCGGGCAGCATGAGGTGTTGCAAAACGGAGGGAGCCTCCGTATCGTATCCGGAGGAAGCTTCCGTTTCGCGCTCGAGTGTACTCCGACCCTCTAGGGAGACCACACATGTCCATTCCCTCTGTTCGCCGTTCCCCGGCCCCATCGGGCCGGATGCCCGGCGCACTGTCCCGCCACCTCGGCACGCTGGTGCTCATCAGCGTGCTGGGGTGCCAGCTGATGGTGGTCGTCGATGCGACCATCGTCAACGTCGCACTCCCCGACATTCAACGCGCACTGGGCTTCTCGTCGACATCGCTGTCGTGGGTGCTCAACGCGTACACCCTGACCTTCGGTGGGCTCCTGCTGTTGGGGGCCCGCATGGGCGACATCCTCGGACGCCGCCGCACCTTCCTCGGCGGGCTCGCGCTGTTCGTCGTCGCCTCGATGGCCGGCGGGTTCGCCGTCGACGGTGTCGCGCTCCTGGTGGCCCGGGCGGCGCAGGGCGTGGGCGCCGCGGTCGCCGCGCCTGCGGCCCTCGCGCTGCTCATGACGCGGTTCCCCGAAGGGCGGGAACGCAATCGGGCCCTGGGGCTGTTCACCGCCGTCTCCATCGGCGGCTTCTCGATCGGCCTCGTGCTCGGTGGTGCGCTCACCCAGTGGTTGAACTGGCGCTGGGTGCTGTTCGTCAACGTGCCGATCGGCATCGTCGTGCTCATCGCCGGCGCGCTGTCCCTGCCCGCCACCGAGCGTTCGCGCAAGCCGTTCGACCTGCAGGGTGCGCTCTACTCGACGGTCGGGATCGGCATGGTCGTCTACGGCCTGGTCAACGCCGCGGAGAAGGGGTGGTCGGACGCGGTCACCCTCGTCTCCCTGATCGTGGGCGTCGCCCTGCTGGGCGCCTTCGTCGTCGCCGAACGTCGGGCCGCCCAACCGATCACACCTCTGCGTCTGTTCGCCAGCGTGCCGCGCTCGGCGTCGTACGCCGGACGTCTGGTCATGGTCGCGGGCTTCATGGGGATGATGTTCTTCCTCACGCAGTTCCTGCAGGACGTGCTGCACTACGGCCCGCTGCAGACCGGTCTGGCGTATCTGCCGATGACCGCGTCGACCTTCGCCGCGACCCAGTTCTCGGCGCGGTACGCATCGGTGCGGTTCTCGGGGCGGGCACTGCTGATGGTGGGCTTCGGTCTGGCGATCGCCGGGATGCTGTGGCTGACCCAGATCCACCAGGGGTCGAGCTACCTCGAGCTGATCGGCCCGATGATCCTCATCGGCCTCGGCGGCGGGACGTCGTTCCTGTCGCTGACCACCGCGGCGCTGCGCGGGGTGGCCCCGGCCGATGCCGGCGCGGCCTCGGGCATGGTCAACGCGATGCAGCAACTCGGCGGCACGCTGGGCCTCGCGGTCCTGGTGACGGTGTTCGGGTCGGCGAGTGCGGCGGCCGGAGGCACACCGTTGCACGCCTTCACCGCCGGTGTGCAGCAGACGTTCTGGGCCTCGGCGATCCTGCTGGGCGCCGGGATGGTGCTGATGGCCCTCACGCAGGGGGAGCGGCGTCAGCGCTCCGCCGACAACGCGCCCGAACCGATCGCGACGCCGGTCGAGGTCGGCTGACCCGACGCGTGGGCGTGTGATCGCCTCGCGCGCAGACGAAGAAGGGCCCGGACGCACCCCTCGGCGTGTCCGGGCCCCTCTGCTGCTGTCACCGGCAGCGGTGACAGCACGTCCTCACTTCAGCTCGGCGCTGGTCTTGTTGAGCACACGACGCGCGATGACGAGGTTCTGGATCTGCTGGGTGCCCTCGAAGATGTCGAGGATCTTCGAGTCGCGGGCCCACTTCTCCAACAGTAGGTGCTCGGAGTAGCCCAAGGTGCCGGCCAGCTCCACCGCGCGGGTGGTCACGTCGACGACGGTGCGTCCGGCCTTCGCCTTCGACATCGACGCCTCCTTGGAGTTCGGCTCCTTGTTGTCGGCCATCCAGGCGGCGCGCAGCATCAGCAGATACGCCCCCTCGAAATCGGACTCGAGGCGGATGAACTCCGCCGCCGCGGCGTGCTGCGACTGCGCGGGCTTGTCGTAGTCGATCTCGACACCCGCCTCCTCGAGCAGACGACGGATCTCCTCGAGCGCGGCGCGGGTGACACCCACCGCCATCGCGGCCACCATCGGACGGGTGTTGTCGAACGTCTGCATGACGCCGCCGAACCCCTTCTTGGTGTCCACCTCGGGCGAACCGAGCAGGTTCTCCTTGGGGATGCGGCAGTTCTCGAACCGGATCTGCGCGGTGTCGGAGACCTTGATGCCGAGCTTGTGCTCGAGACGCTCGATGGTGACACCCGGGTGCTCACGCGGCACCACGAAGCTCTTTATCGCGGCGCGACCGGCACTCTTGTCCACCGTCGCCCACACCACGATGTGGGTGGCGCGCGAGCCGGCGGTCACATAGATCTTCTCGCCGTTGATGACGTACTCGTCGCCGTCGAGCACGGCCGTCGTCGACACGGCGGCGGAGTCGGAGCCGAAGCCGGGCTCGGTGATGGCCATGGCGGCCCACACCTTGCCGAAGCTCTCGAGCTGCTCGTCGGTCGCGACCGCCGAGATCGCGGCGTTGCCGAGACCCTGGTACGGCATGCTGAGCACCAGACCCACGTCACCCCAGGACGTCTCGAGGACGTTGAGGCAGGCCGCCATGTTGCCGCCGTTGGCGACGGCGCCCTCGGGCAGCTCCTTCTGCGGCTGCTTGCGTCCGCCGTCGGCGCCCGCACCGGCCTGACCGGTCTCGGTGAGACCGTCGTACAGGCTGGCCAACGTGTCGAGCTCGATGGGGTAATCGTGTTCGCGCAGGTCGTACTTGCGCGAGACGGGCCGGAAGATGTTCGCCGCCGCCTGGTGCGCCTGGTCGACGGTCACCAGGAGCTTCTTGGGCAGTTCGAGATTGATTGCCATTGTTTTCTCTTTTCGAGGAAGAAGTCGTTGGGGGAGTCGGGACGGTTACAGGACGACGATGCCCTCGCCGATGGAGGCCGCGCGCAGGTCGCGGTACCACCGCTCGACGGGGTGCTCCTTGGTGAAGCCGTGTCCACCGAGGAGCTGCACGCCGTCGGAACCGATCTGCATGCCCTTGTCGGACACCAGCTTCCGGGCGAGTGCCGCCTCACGGGCGTAGGACAGTCCCTGCTCGGCGCGCGAGGTGCCGCGCTGGGTGACCAGGCGCAGTGCGTCGAGCTCGGTGGCCATCACGGCGACGGGGAACGCGACACCCTGACGGTTGGAGACCGGCTCCCCGAAGGCGACACGGTCGTTGACGTAGGGGACCACGTAGTCGAGCACGGCCTGCGAGGTGCCGACGGCCAGCGACGACCAGCCGAGGCGGGACAACCGGACCACGTCGCGGTAGGCCGCGAACGCCGCGTCGCCCTCTTCCTCGCCGAGCAGAGCCGACTTGGGGACCGACACGTTGTTGAGCACGACGCGACCCATTCCGGCCGCACGCACTCCCATGCCGGGATCGGCCTCGACGATGAGGCCCTCGGAGTCGGCCTCCACGAGGAACAGCGCCGGGCGGCCGTCGAGGTTCGCGCCGATGATGAACAGCTCCGACGACCCGGCGGCGGGCACGAACGACTTCACGCCGTCGAGCTTGTAGCCGCTGGGCGCGCGGGTCGCCTTGGTCTTGATGTCGAAGGCGTCGAACAGAGCGCGGGGCTCGGCGATGATCACCGACGACTGCGGGACGTTCTCACCGGCGTAGTCGGGGAGGAAGGTCTTCTGCTGCGCGTCGCTGCCGTACTGCGTCAGCGTGGTCGCGACACCGCTCGGTGCGAGGAGCGGGATGGCCAGCCCCATGTCGCCGTAGGCCATCGCCTCGGCGACCAGGCCGTTGGTGACCACGCCGCGCTCGCTGGCCGCGCCGTCGAACTCCTCGGGCACGTTGATGGTGGTGATGCCGAGCTCGGCGAACCGGGTCAACAGCTCCTCGGGCGCGGTGGCGGCCTCGTCGGCGTCGTGCGCGGCCGGGCGCAGGATCTCCTCGGAGAACTCGCGAGCGGTGTCGGCGATCATCTTCTGCTCGTCGTCCGGGGCGATGTTGAAGTAGTCCTTGCCCGGGGTGCTCAGGCGCTTCGGCGAGCCACCGCCCTGCACGGTCTTGAACGCGCGGCTGGCCGCGCCGAGGGTCTGGAATCCGCTCTTGGTGCCCTGGTAGGCGACGCGGTTGATCGGCTCGCGGAGGCCGAAGCGCTCGGCGATGTCCGATCCGGTGAGAACGGTCAGGAACCGCATCGCGGCGCCGATCGCGTTCGTCTTAGGGGCGTTCTTGCCCACCGCGGAGGTGTCGCGCGGCTCAGTGTGAGTAGACATTTCGCACCTACAGTTTCGTGGTCGATGTTCAGGGCTGGACGACGCAGTGTCGGGTGGCCCGAGGGCTCCGACTTGCGGCGATGCCGATCTTACTCGGCAGTAAGATGTACCTTACCGACCGGTAAGGAAGATGTCACCACCCATTTCCGCGACGTCGCTGATCTGGGTGGGATCCATTGTGTCGTCCAGGCCGTTTTGCCGGGTTGTGTGACCTAGTCTGTTGCGCATGACGCAACCACCCATGGGTACCCCGATGCAGCCGCCGTCGGGCCCCCAGAACGACACCTTCTACGCCGCGATCCTCGGTCAGGAGCAGGGTCCGATGACCTACTTCGACCTGCAGAACCTCACCCGCACCGGCCAGCTCAAGCCGGAGATGCAGGTGCGCACCACCACCAGTTCGTGGTTCCCCGTCTCGCAGGTGCCGGGACTGTTCTCCGACAAGGACTGGCTCACCACCGTCCTCATCTCCTTCTTCCTCGGTCCCTGGGCATCGACCGCTTCTGGCTGGGCTACACCGGTCTGGGCATCCTCAAGCTCATCACCTGTGGTGGACTCGGCGTGTGGTCGCTGATCGATTTCATCCTGATCATCCTGCGCAAGGTGCCCGACTCGAACGGCGTCCCGCTGCGGTGATGTCCGCGCCGACCACTGCGCCCACCCGTCGGTCCGCCGAGGGCGACGACGGTGTCGGCGCGAGGGTGTCGGTGCAGATCGCGGCCGCCGTCGGTGCGGGGTCGATCGTCGCCGCCGTGGCGCTGCCGCGGTCGATGAGCACGTCGGGTCCGGTGCTGTGCCCGTTCCGCGTGGTCACCGGTCTGCCCTGCCCCGGATGCGGCCTCACGCGGAGTTGGATCGCGCTCGGCCACGGCGATGTCGCGACGGCGTTCTCCTACAACGACTTCGGACCGATCAGCATGGCGTTCGTCGCCGCGATGATCGTGCTCACCCTCGCGGTCGCATCCGCCGGACCCGCGCGCATCGGGCGGGTCGCCGGGGTCGCGCGCCATCCGGTGGTGTGGCTCGTCGCCGGGCTCTGGATCGCCTACGGCGTGGCGCGCGCGATCGACGCGGGCATGGGCACCGGCTGGTTCCCGCCCGTCACGTGACCGGTGCGGTGACACCGAGGGCGTCGATCACCGCGTGGTGCAGCAGGCCGTTCGTGGCCACCGCGCTGCCACCGTGCGGTCCCGGCGCGCCGGTGAGGTCGGTGAACATCCCGCCCGCCTCGCGGACCAGCACATCGAGCGCCGCGAGATCCCACAGGGACACCTCCGGCTCGGCCGCCACGTCGACCGCGCCCTCGGCCACCAGGCAGTAGTTGAAGAAGTCGCCGTAGCCGCGGACCCGCCACACCGCATCGGTGAGGGCGATGAACCTGTCGCGGGCGCCGCGATCGGCCCACCCGCTCAAGCTCGAGAACGCCAGGCTCGACGCGCCGATCTCGGCCACCCCCGACACCGCGAGTCGCCGCGGCTCACCGGCGCCGACCGTCGCGAACGCGCCCTCGCCCTCGGCCGCCCACCACCGTCGGTGCAGCGCCGGAGCCGACACCACCCCGAGTACGGGTCGGCCGTCGACGAGCAGGCTGATGAGCGTGGCCCACACCGGGACGCCGCGGACGAAGTTCTTTGTCCCGTCGATCGGGTCGACCACCCACTGTCGACCCGCGAGACGGACCGCGCCGCCGAATTCCTCGCCCAGCACGGCGTCGTCGGGTCGACGCTCGGCGAGGACGGCGCGCACGTCGGTCTCCACCGCGAGATCGGCGTCCGACACCGGCGTCAGATCGGGTTTGTCCGAGACCTGTAGATCCAGTGCACCGAAACGGGCCGCGGTGATCGCGTCGGCGCGGTCGGCCATCTCGAGGGCCAGCTGCAGATCAGACGGGTGCGATGCCATGCCCGGTAGGCTACTGGGCAGTTCGGGCGAGGCGAATTGTCCGAATCTCCCCACCGGCGATGCGCCGGTGGGACGAAGGAGAGGTGGACCCCGCAGATGGTCTCGGTCGTGTTGTTCGTCATGTTCGCGGTGCTTCTCACGTTCATGGTGCTCCAGTGGCGACGGGGTCGCGCCGGCGGAACCGGTGGTCTGTTCGGCGGCGGGGGAGTCGGTGCCGGCTTCGTCCAGGGCACCCTGACGGTCACCGGTGTGAGCGACCGTCCCGACGAGGGCGACCGCAACGACCAGATGTACTGCACCGTCTCGGGCACGATCATCGGCCCCGACACCGCGCCCACGAACGTCTACGGACACATGGTCGTCACCGGCAAGACGCCGTGGCCGCAGATCGGTGCCGACATGCCGGTGGTCTACAAGCCCGGCAAGACCGACACCAGCTGGCGATTCGGCAGCCTCGAGGTCCCGCCCGCCGCGTGAGTCGCCAGTCGTCCCCGCGCCCCTCACCCCGCTGTGGGCGGGGCATCGCCGCCCAACACGTAGCCTGGTGAACCGTGCAACCCGACGTACAGACCGACCTCGACTCCCTCGACACCACCCTGACCACGGTCGAGAAGGTGCTCGATCTCGAGGAACTCGCCCGCCGCATCGACGAACTCGAGCACCAGGCGGCCGATCCCGAACTGTGGAACAACCAGGAACACGCCCAGCAGGTGACGAGCGAGTTGTCGCACGCCCAGGGTGAGTTCCGTCGGGTCACCGCGCTGCGCAGCCGACTCGACGACCTGCCCGTCCTGTACGAACTCGCCGAGGACGAGGAGGGCGACGACCGCACCACCGGCCTCGCCGACGCCGACGCCGAGCGCGCCTCGCTGCGCGCCGACATCGAGGCGATGGAGGTCAAGACCATGCTCGCCGGCGAGTACGACGCCCGCGACGCCCTGGTCAACATCCGCTCGGGCGCAGGTGGCGTCGACGCCGCGGACTGGGCCGAGATGCTCATGCGCATGTACATCCGGTGGGCCGAGAAGCACGACTACGGCGTCGAGGTCTACGACACCTCCTACGCCGAGGAGGCCGGGCTCAAGAGCGCGACCTTCGCGGTCAAGGGCCCCTACATGTACGGCACCCTCTCGATCGAGATGGGCACCCACCGCCTCGTGCGGATCAGCCCGTTCGACAACCAGGGCCGGCGCCAGACGTCCTTCGCCGAGGTGGAGGTGCTCCCCGTCGTCGAGACGACCGACCACATCGACATCGACGAGAACGACCTGCGCGTCGACGTCTACCGGTCGTCGGGTCCGGGTGGTCAGTCGGTCAACACCACCGACTCCGCGGTACGCCTGACCCACGTCCCCACCGGCATCGTGGTGACCTGTCAGAACGAGAAGAGTCAGCTGCAGAACAAGGTCGCCGCCATGAAGGTGTTGCAGGCCAAGCTGCTCGAGGTCAAGCGCAAGGAGGAGCGCGCCGAGATGGATGCCCTCAAGGGCGACGGCGGCTCCAGCTGGGGCAACCAGATGCGTTCCTACGTCCTGCACCCGTACCAGATGGTCAAGGACCTGCGGACCGAGTACGAGGTCAACAACCCGACCGCGGTCCTCGACGGCGATCTCGACGGTTTCATCGAGTCGGGCATCCGGTGGCGGATGGCCTCGGCGGACAGCTAGGAGCCGTGGTGCACACAGTTCTCCTCGCCGCCCCGACCCCGGCAGGCACCGACAAACTGATCCGCTTCCTGTCGCTGCAGGGCGTGCAGATCGCCCTGTTCATCGTCGGCGCGATGATCATGACCCGGTTCATCCAGTGGGGCACCGCCCGCATCACCGGACGGATCGACCAGTCGTTCACCGAGAGCGACGAACTCGTCCGCTCCGAATCGGCGAAACACCGGCACTCGGTCGCCCAGGTCATCTCCTGGGTCGCCATCGTGATCGTCTACGTCATCGCGGTGTTCAACATCATCCGCGCACTCGGCGTGCCCATCACCGGATTCGTCGCGCCGGCCACGGTCCTCGGCGCTGCGCTCGGTTTCGGCGCGCAGCGCGTGGTGCAGGATCTGCTCGCCGGGTTCTTCATCATCACCGAGAAGCAGTACGGCTTCGGTGACGTGGTGGAACTGACCATCGTCGGGTCGGTCGCGACCGCGGAGGGCACCGTCGAGGACGTCACGTTGCGCATCACCAAGATCCGCTCCGCCGACGGCGAGGTCATCACCGTCCCCAACGGCCAGATCGTGAAGGCCACCAACCTGTCGAAGGACTGGGCGCGGTCGGTGGTCGACATCCCGCTGCCGGTGGGCGCCGACATCAGCCGCGTCAACGAGATCCTCCACCGGATCGGCCAGCAGGCGTTCGCCGATCCCCGGATGCGGCCGCTGCTCCTCGACGAGCCGACGCCCATGGGCGTCACCGAGATGGAGGTCGACGGCGTCACCGTGCGCATCGTCGCGCGCACCCTGCCGGGCAAACAGTTCGAGGTGAGTCGCGATCTGCGGGCCCGGATCGTGCGGGCCTTCGGGCGGGCGGGCATCTCTCTCGCCCCCGGCGAGAGCATCGAGACCGGCGCGATGGTCTCCACGACGCAGCGGGAGGGCAGCGAATGAGCGAGAAGCGCTCCGACACCTCGGGTCAGCAGGTGTCGCTGACGAAGGCCGACCCGGCCGTGCCTCCCCGTCGCACGCTGCTGTCGCGGGTGCCGCGCCACCTCTTCGGTGGTCGCGCGCGGACGAGCACCGTGGTCCTCCTCCTCGTGTTCCTGGGACTGTTGCTGCTCTACGGCCAGCGCGCCGACTACTACAGCCGGCTCGACGAGGAAGCCGCCGCGGCGTCGGCGACCCGCACAGCGGCGCCGCGCACCACCGAGGAGACGCAGCAGTACACCGAGCCCACCACGACACGCAGCACGCCGCGATCGTCGAGCAGTGCGCCGTCGAGTTCGTCGACCACCGGCGATCAGCAGACGTCGCCGACCGACGGGTCGCCGTCCACGACGACCACGACACCGGGTTTCCAGCTGCCCACCATCCCCGGCCTCGTGTTGCCCGGGCAGACACCGACCACCACGGCGGTGCGCTGACCCGCACGCCCCCGATCGCCCGACGCCCGCACGGTGCGGGACACCGGGTCGGTGTGACTGTTGTGGCTAGACTGGCCGCCGTGATCAGCCTGGACAACGTCACGATGAAGTACAAGGCCTCCGGCCGACCCGCCCTGCAGGGCCTGACCCTCGACGTCGACAAGGGTGAATTCGCCTTCCTCATCGGCCCGTCGGGATCGGGGAAGTCGACCTTCTTCCGGCTCCTGCTCAAGGAGGACAAGCCCACCAGCGGCGACATCCAGGTCGGCCAGTTCCACGTCAACAAGCTGCCCAGTCGCCGGGTGCCGCTGCTGCGCCAGTCGATCGGCTGCGTCTTCCAGGACTTCCGGCTGCTCCAGCAGAAGTCGGTCGCCGCGAACGTGGCGTTCGCTCTCGAGGTGATCGGCAAACCGCGCTCGACCATCGAACGCGTGGTCCCCGAGGTCCTCGAGTACGTCGGACTCGCGGGCAAGGCCGACCGCATGCCCTACGAGCTGTCCGGCGGCGAGATGCAGCGCGTGGCCATCGCGCGAGCCATCGTCAACCGCCCGCTGCTGCTGCTGGCCGACGAGCCGACCGGAAACCTCGACCCGACCACCAGCGAGGAGATCGTCGACGTGCTCGACCGGGTGAACCGCCGTGGCACCACCGTGGTGATGGCGACCCACGACCGCCACATCGTCGACGCCATGCGTCGGCGGGTCCTCGAGTTCGACATGGGCCGGCTCGTGCGCGACGACCAGCGCGGCGTCTACGGGGTCGGCTGATGCGCGCCAGCTTCATCCTCAGCGAGGTCCTCAACGGTCTGCGCCGCAACGTCACCATGACGTTGGCGATGATGCTCACCACCGCCATCACCCTCGCCATGTTCGGCGGGGGACTCCTGGTGGTGCAGATGGCCGACAAGAGCCAGGACATCTTCCTCGACCGCGTCGAGATGCAGTTCTTCATCTCCGACACCGTCGCCGACGCCGACCCGGAATGCCGGGCCGATCCGTGCGCGAGCCTGCGCAAGCAGATCGAGAACGAACCCGGTGTCGAGTCGGTGTCGTACGTCGACCGTGCCGCGGCGTTCCGGGACGCGAAGACCAAGACCTTCGCCAACAGTCCCGACATCGCGTCGATGATCCGCGAGAACACCCTGCCCGCGTCGTTCAAGGTGCGCATGTCCGACCCGAACCGGTTCGGCGCAGTCCTCGACAAGTTCCGGACGGCCAACGGGGTCGACGGGGTGCTCGACCAGCGAGAACTCGTCAAACGGATCTTCAGCGTGCTCGACGGTGCCCGCAACGCCGCCTTCACCATCGCGCTGGTGCTCGCGCTCGCCGCGATCCTGTTGATCGCCAACATGGTGCAGGTGGCCGCGTACACCCGGCGCACCGAGGTCGGCATCATGCGCCTCGTCGGCGCGACCCGGTGGTACACCCAGCTGCCGTTCCTCCTGGAGGCCGTGGTCTCGGCCTTCGTCGGGTCGCTGCTCGCCGTCGCCGGACTGTTCGGGGCGAAGATCCTCTTCTTCGACCGTGCACTCGGCGACCTCTACGGCGTCAACATCCTCGCCCGCATCACCCTCGGCGACGTCGTGTTCGTCTCGCCCTGGCTGGTGATCGCCGGAATCGGGCTCGCGACCATCACCGGCTACGCGACGCTGCGCTTCTACGTACGGATCTAGATCGCCCGTTCGAACAGGACCACCCGCATGTCGCGACCGAAGCGAGCAGGCAGATCGGTCTCGCGCACCGGGTCGAAGCCCAATGACCGGTAGTAGGCCACCAGCGTCGGGTTGTGGGCGGCGGTGTCGAGGCGGATCACGTCGTATCCGGCGTCTCTGGTGCGGTCGACGCACCATTCGACCATCGCCCGGCCCCATCCGTGGCCGGCGTGGGCGCGGTCGACCATGAGGCCGTGGACGTAGCCCGCCGGCGCGTCGTCGTCGCCCCAGAACTCCGCATCCGACCAGACCAGCCGCACGCACGCCGCGACCCGTCGGTCGACCTCGGCCACGTGCCACTCGCCGCGGGCGATGCCGTCGCCGACCTCGGTCGGCGACAGATCACCCTCGTCCCACTGTCGGATGCCGCCCGCGGTGATCCAGCGAGCGAGATCATCGCGGAGATCGACGATCGGCTGCGCATCGTCGGCCACGGCGGCGCGCATCGTCGGCAGCGGGACCCGGGGAATGGACTGCTCGGTCATGGGCGTTAGTGTCTCCTGCCGTCGCCGCCGAGTCGAAAACGATTACCGTCGCAGCGCCGGTGTCCGTAGGCTGGAAGGCTGTTCACGACGACGAGAGGTGGGTGAGATGACGAAGGAAAAGGGCCGCAAGGCCATCGCGACGAATCGTAAGGCGCGGCACAACTATTCGATCATCGACACCTATGAGGCGGGCGTCGCGCTGCTCGGCACCGAGGTGAAGAGCCTGCGCGAGGGCAAGGCCTCGCTCGTCGACGCGTTCGCGACCATCGACAACGGTGAGGTCTGGCTGCGTGGACTGCACATCGCCGAGTACGGCAACGGGTCGTGGACGAACCACGCGGTGCGCCGCAACCGCAAGCTCCTCCTGCACCGACGCGAGATAGACGGTCTCACCGGCAAGATCCAGACCGGCAACCTGACCCTGGTTCCCCTGTCGATGTACTTCAACGACGGCAAGGTGAAGGTCGAACTCGCGCTCGCCCAGGGCAAGCAGGCCCACGACAAACGCCGCGCCATCGCCGAGCGCACCGCCGCACGCGAGGTCACACGTGAACTCGGTCGCCGCGTCAAGGGCATGCCCGGCTGAGAGCCGTCACATCTGGGTGAACGGTGCGGCGTACCGGAAGGTGCCCACCGCCGTTTCGGTCCACGCACTCAGGCGACGGGCCTGGAAATGCTCGCCCCACCGTGGATCCGGCGCCACCACGCCCAGGTCGGCCGCGGCGCTGAATCCGAAGCGGGAGTAGTAGGCGGGATCGCCGAGCAGCGCGGCCACCGGGTATCCGAGTGCGTCGGTCGCGGTGACCACCGCGTGCACCAGCGCCGAGCCGACGCCGGCCGACTGGGCGTCGGGCCTCACCGCGAGAGGGCCGAGCCCGATCGCATCGACATCGCCGACGCGCGCCCGCGTTCCGACCACCACCCCGACGATGTCGGAGTCGGGGCGGACCGCCACGAGGGTCAGGCCGGCCACGACGTCGGGCCCGACGAGCAGACGCCGGGTGAGTTCGACCTCCGCCGGCTCGGAGTCGGGGGAGGCCGCGGAGGCGAACGCCGCCGCGATCACGGTCAGCGCGCTCGCCTGCTCGGCGGGGTCCGGAGGCCTGATCACCACGACGCGACGGTATCGGGACGGCCCGTCCCGGGCGAGGGGATTTTCCGCTCACGAACGCGCGCCGAGCGCTCAGCCGCGCGCCGAACTCTGCGCGCGGTCGAACGGTGGGCGCGCGAGGCGGGGCTGACGAGCGTGACCGGCGGTGAAATCGGAATGAATTCGTCGTTCCGGGTTGTTAGGATAAAGCGTTCGCTGCGTCAGGAGCGGACACCTACGGGGCTGAACGGTTTCGACTTGGTTCATCTAAGTAGGGGAAGCGTGTCGGTGCAGGCGAGAGACCACCGTGAGCGTCATCGCAACCAATTAAGCGCCGATTCCAATCAGCGCGACTACGCCCTCGCCGCCTGAGCGAGTGCTGGTCTGTCGGCCCGGGTGTGCTCCCGCCCCGGGTACCGGCATCATCAAGGGGGCTCACCGTCCGGCTCGGTCGCGGAGTCGGACGGGACAAACAACAGCGACTGGGATCGTCATCTCGGCTTGTTCGCGGGACCGAGAGATCCGAGTAGAGACGTAGCGAACTGCACACGGAGAAGCCCTACTGACATGACGAAGGACCCGGGTTCGATTCCCGGCAGCTCCACCACAGAACGGACCAGGACACCAGTCCTGGTCCGTTCTGCATTTCCGGCACCGGCGTTCGACACCGCGGTGGAATGTCCCGGGCGGTTGCGCGCGTTGCACCACACGTGCCCCACGAGATCCGTGCGGGCAACGAATTGCTGGAGGACGCTTCATGACCTCGGTCCCGACCATTGCCCTCAACGACGGACGCCACATCCCGCAGCTCGGGTTCGGTGTGTTCCAGATCGAGCCGGACGACACCGCGAAGGCCACCCGCCTCGCGCTCGAGACCGGCTACCGCCACATCGACACGGCGCAGATGTACGGCAACGAGAAGCAGGTCGGCGAGGGCATCAAGGACTCGGGCATCGCCCGCGACGACATCTGGGTCACGACCAAGCTCAACAACGGCTTCCACCGTCCCGACGACGCGAAGCGCTCGTTCGACGAGAGCCTGTCAAAGCTCGGCCTCGATCACGTCGACCTGTTCCTCATCCATTGGCCGCTGCCCACGCAGTACGACGGCGACTTCGTCACCACCTGGAAGACCCTCATCGAGTTCCAGAAGGAGGGGCGCGCCAAGTCCATCGGTGTCTCGAACTTCCAGCCCGCGCACCTCGACCGCCTCGCGGCCGAGACCGACGTCGTGCCCGCGGTGAACCAGATCGAGGTGCACCCGTACTTCGCGAACACCGAGGCTCGGAAGTACGGCGCCGACCACGGCATCGCGACCGAGGCATGGTCGCCGATCGCTCAGGGCAAGGTGCTCGACGACGACACGATCAGCGCCATCGCCGAGCGCGTCGGCAAGTCGACCGCCCAGGTCACCCTGCGGTGGCACCTGCAGCACGACAACATCGTGTTCCCGAAGTCGGTCACCGAGTCGCGCGTGAAGGACAACTTCGACATCTTCGACTTCGAGCTGACCTCCGACGACATCGCGAAGCTCGACGGACTCGACAAGGGTGAGGACGGCCGCACCGGCCCCAACCCCGACACGTTCGATTACATCCCCGACTGACCATCCCCGACCGACCCATCCCCGACTGACCTGTAGGTCAGAGGACCCGCACCACCGATCGACCCCGGATCAGCCCACTGTTCCGGGGTCGATCCGGTTGTGCAGCCAGGGCAGCGCCTCGGCGAACGACTGCGCGCCGAACGCCCATGTGTGCGGCCCGACGGAGTAGCGCTCGGAGGTGCTGATGCCCACCGACCGGGCGATGGCCGACAGTTCTCGCGCAGCCTCGGCCTGGCTCGAGACGATCGCGCCGTCTTTTTTGCTGCGGTGGCCCTCGGAGCGGAACCATCCGGCGACATCGGTGTAGCGACCGTGGGCGCGCATCACCGTGGCCGGGTCGAAGCGGTCCCAGGCCCGGCTGTCGCCGCCGTAGAGGGCCTTGATGGTGCTCTGTTTGTTGCCGACATTCGGACCGATGTCGCCGGAGATGTCGACGAACGTCGCGAACTTCTCGGGGTGGCGCACCACGAGATCGATCGCGCAGGTCCCGCCCATCGACCATCCGACGACCGCCCAGTTCCGTGCCGCCGAGGCCGCCCCGAAATGCGAGATGACATACGGGCGCACCTCGTCGGTGATGTGGGTGTCGACGTTGCCGCGCGGACCGTCGACACACTCGGTGTCGGTGGTGAGGTTCCCGCTCGGATCGACCAGCACGAGGATCGGCGCCCGACCACCGTGGTCGCGGGCATAGGCATCGGAGATGGCGAGGGCGTCACCGCTGCGCACCCAGTCCTGCGGGGTGTTCACGACGCCACCGATCATGATCACCGCGGGCAGGGCCGGGGGAGTCGCGCCGGTGAACCACGCCGGCGGCAGGTACACGTACTCGGTGCGGGGATGGAACCGACTGATCGCACTCGGGGTGCGGATGGCGACCACCCGCCCGTTCTTCACCGTCTCCGGTCGATTCCGGAAGGTGACGAGCTTCGCGACCGTCGTCTCGTTCGGCAGCGGCTGCGCGGTGAGGCCGGCGACCGCGCGATCGAGGGTGGGGTAGTAGCCCGACCACTGATTGACCGACAGGGCCAGGCAGAACACCGCCAGCACGATCGCGAACGCCATCGACACGTGCTGCCACCACCGACCCGACCGGATACCGACGATGGTCAGGATCACCACCGCCGACCCGACCACGGTCCACACCCAGAACAACGTCGGCGCCGAATCCGGCGACAGGCCGCGAGCATCGAGGATCACGTAGACGATCACCGCGACCACCGCACCGACCGCAGCCGCGACGGGCACCCACAACACACGCCACCGCCGGGTCCGCCACCCGATGGCGGCCAGTACGACCGCCACGGTCACGACCTCGACGACGGTCGGGAACCAGCCCGACAGCAGGTGGATCACGAGGCCCGAACTGTGCCCCGGTGGGGTGTACGACCACGCCAGCACGCTGGTCGGACCACCCGACACCGAACGGTCGGCGCCGACGGTGACCACAGAACTCACCTGATGATGATGCAACCGTCAGCTGCCCGGATGCTGTGAATCCGAGAAGGAAACGTGGTCATCGCCGGTGGGGCTGATCACACCGCGCGTCGTCGGTGACGGACACCCGCCTCGGAGTCCCGGTCGAGTGCCGCAGAGGCCTCAGTCGAGTGCCGCAGAAGGCTCAGTCGAGTGCCGCAGAAGCGTCAGTCGAGTGCCTCGGTGACGAAGTCGAGCGCGGTCCGCTGCCACCAGAGCAGGTGGTCGAGCATCGCGTGGCCGCCGTCGGGGACCGGGATGTACGTCGCGTCGATCCCTCGTTCGCGCAGCTCGGTGACGCCGCGTTCGGTGCGGTGGGGATAGGTGCGGGTGTCGGCGGTGCCGTGCATCGCGACCACCCGGACGCCGGCGTGGATGTGGCGCCAGTCGGCGAACTGCCACCACGGCGCCAGTGCGAGGAGCCCGTGGACGCGCTCGTCGGCGGCGAGCTGCGCGCCCACCCGGCCACCCATCGAGTGCCCGACGAGGTGCACGGGGACACCGGGGTGACGCTGCGTCATGCGGTCGAGCGCGGCACGTGCGTAGGGCATCGGACTGTCCTGTCGACCGTTCCAGCCGTAGACCCGATAGCGGACCTGATGGACCGCGACCCGCCGGCCGAACCGCGCGGCGATCGAGCCGGTGAACGGGTACATCCGCAGCGCCGACGGCGACCGCCACGACGACGGCGCGTAGCTGACATCGGTGCCTCCCGGCAGCACCAGAACGATCGCCTCCGGCGCCATCGCCGCCCCCCTCGTGTGCGCCCGACCGTGAACGATCACAACCATCCCCGGTTGTCGTTGGCCGGACAGTATCCGTGTGCCGACACTACCGAGTGGCGATCTTTGGCAGAATCCTCGCCAGCGCAGCTGTGTTCGCGCGCGGACGACGAGCGAAGGAACCAGACTCCCCATGGCGCACGAGCGGGCCGGCACACCGGCACTCCCCGAAGATCTCGTCGACGTCAGCGCGCTCGAGGATGCCTACTACTCGACGGTTCCCGACCCGGACGATCCGCTGCAGCAGGTCGTGTTCGGGACCTCCGGCCACCGCGGGTCGAGCTTCGACGCCGCCTTCACCGAATCGCACATCATCGCGACCACCGCGGCGATCGTCGACTACCGGCGCGGTGCGGGCATCGACGGGCCGCTGTTCATCGGGCTCGACACCCATGCCCTGTCGCGGCCGGCCTGGCGTACGGCCATCGAGGTCCTCGTCGCGGCCGGGGTGACGGTGATGGTCGACGACCTCGACCGCTACACCCCCACACCGGCGTTGAGCCACGCCATCATCGTGCACAACGCGGGCACCGGTCCGCGGGCCGACGGCATCGTGGTGACGCCGTCGCACAACCCGCCCCGCGACGGTGGGTTCAAGTACAACCCGCCCGACGGGGGGCCGGCCGACTCCACCATCACCTCCCGGATCGCTGCTCGGGCCAACGAGTTGCTGCGCTCGGGCGTCGACGCGGTGCCGCGTACCCCGTTCGAGCGCGCGGTCGCCGGCGACCTGGTGGTGAAGTACCCGTACAGCACCACCTATGTCGACAACCTGAAGAAGGTCGTCGACATGGACGCGATCCGCTCGGCGGGGGTGCGGATCGGCGCCGACCCGCTCGGCGGTGCCTCGGTGGGCTACTGGGCCGAGATCGGCTTCATGTACAGCCTGGCCGAGCTGACCGTCGTCAACCCGACCGTCGACCCGCAGTTCGGGTTCATGACCCTCGACACCGACGGCAAGATCCGGATGGACTGCTCGTCGCCGAACGCGATGGCCTCGCTCATCGCCGTCCGCGACACCTACGACATCGCCACCGGCAACGACGCCGACGCCGACCGGCACGGCATCGTCACCCCCGACGGCGGGTTGATGAACCCGAACCACTTCCTGGCCGTGGCCATCGACTACCTGTTCACCCACCGACCCGACTGGAGTTCCTCGGCCGCGGTCGGCAAGACCCTCGTGAGCTCGTCGATGATCGACCGCGTCGTCGCGTCGATCGGCCGCCGTCTCGTGGAGGTTCCCGTCGGGTTCAAGTGGTTCGTCCCCGGACTCATCTCCGGCGACATCGCGTTCGGCGGCGAGGAGAGCGCAGGCGCGTCGTTCCTGCAGCGCGACGGCGGTGTGTGGTCGACCGACAAAGACGGCATCATCATGGCGCTCCTGGCGTCGGAGATCCTGGCCGTGACGGGGAAGTCGCCTTCACAGCGGTACGCGGAGATGGTCGAAGAGTTCGGCAGCCCGTCCTACGCGCGGATCGACGCGCCGGCGAGCCGCGCGCAGAAGGCGGTGCTCGCCGGACTGTCGGCCTCACAGGTGTCGGCGACGTCGCTGGCCGGTGAACCGATCACCGCGATACTCACCGAGGCGCCCGGCAACGGCGCCGCGATCGGTGGGCTCAAGGTCGTCACCGAGAACGCATGGTTCGCCGCGCGACCGTCGGGCACCGAGGACCTGTACAAGATCTACGCCGAATCCTTCACCGGTCCCGACCATCTCGCCACCGTGCAGTCCGAGGCCCAGGCGCTCGTGGATTCGGTGCTGCAGGCCTGAGCGGTCCGCCGAGGGACCCCGCCGACTCGTGCCGATCGGTCGTCGACGAGGACTCAGATTCTTCTCAGTCGGCGTTGTCTATCGTGTGGGCATGAGCAAGCCCAACCGGCCGCCGGTCAAGCGGGGTCCCAGCTACAAGCCCAGCGCGACATCCAGCCGCAGCACGTACCTCCTGGTCGCGGTCGCGGTGGTCGTCATCGCCGTGGTCGTGATCGGCGGTGTCATCTGGAACAGCCAGCGCGACAAGGGCAGTGCCGATCAGAACGTGCTCGCTCAGAACGCGAGCCTCATCATCGGACGGGCCGATGCGCCACACACGATCGATGTGTTCGAGGACTTCCAGTGCCCGTATTGCAAGCAGTTCGAGGCGTCGTCGGGCCAGGCCATGGTCGACGCCGCGAACGCGGGAACCCTGCGGATCCGCTACCACCTGCTCACCTTCCTCAACCGCAACTCCGGCTCGGGTGACTACTCGTCGAGGGCTGCGGGAGCGGCGCTGTGTGTGGCGCGCGCAGGCGACCAGGACACGTTCCTGAAGTACCACACCAAGCTCTACGACGAGCAGCCCGCCGAGGGCGGTGACGACCCCGACAACGCCGCACTCGCACAGAAGGCGGCCGCGGTCGGTGCCTCGACACAGACCCAGCAGTGCATCGCGAACGGGTCTGCCGTCGCCGAGGCCGACACCTCGGCCCAACAGTCGCTCACACAGCTCAGCAAGGCCCTGGGCGGGCAGGCTGGTACTCCGACGGTGCTCTCCGGTGGCCAGGCCGTCTCCGGCATCCTCGACGGTCCGCAGTGGGTGGCGCAGCTCGTCGACGGCAAATCCCAGAGCTGAGCAGACCGGCGGTCGCGCCGGGGCGGGGATTTGGTCGCCCGACTCGCGGTGGTGTAATTTCTTCACGGACGCAACGGCGACGGAAACGGTGCGTGTACACAACTGAACACGGGGCTATGGCGCAGCTGGTAGCGCACCACACTGGCAGTGTGGGGGTCAGGGGTTCGAGTCCCCTTAGCTCCACTTCTCCGACTCTTTGTCGTCGGATTCAACCACTCGTACGCCGCGGTTCATCCGCGTGGCCCGTCGATGGGTTTCTTTTTTTCCTCTGCTCGGTCGGTCTCATCGTCTGTTGAGATTGCGGGCGCAGTACTCATGCGCATTGTCGGCCGGTCGGCGATCACCGACGTCCACGCAGAGAACAACCACGCAACAAAAAGGCCATCCGTATCGGGAGACGATGCCGGATGGCCGATGTGCGCGCCGACGGCAATCGCCGTCGGGTCGCGGTCTGCGGTGTTGCTCAGTGGGCGGCTTCGAAGGCCTCGACGACCTCGATGGGGATACGGCCCCGATTGCTGACCTCGTAGCCATTGCTGTTGGCCCAGTCGCGAATAGCCTGCGTCTGCTCCTTGGAACGTGCGGCGCCCCCGGTGGCGGTCGGACGCTTCAGTGCTCGCCGACCCGCGACCGAACGCGACACCTCTGCATACTTCTCGAGGGAATCACGGAACTGCTGTGCGTGTTTGGGCGATGTGTCGAATTCGTACTGGCGACCGTCGAGTGACCACCGCACCGTTTCGAATTCGTCCAGAACCTTGCCGTCGATGTCGTCAATGAACTGAACTATCTGCTTCTTGGCCATGCTCGGATGAATCCCTTCGAAGTTCTTCGGTCTGTCATGGAAAAGATTAGATGACAACAATCATTTCGGCAATCAATTGCTTTTATCGCGCGTCGCTGATGTTCGAGATGTTGCTGGAGAAGTGTGCGACAACGATCGGGAACAATTGATCTTTGCGCGTACGAATCGTACGAATCGGTGGGGAAAAGCTGGACCAATGATCAGTTCTTGCAAATAGTGCAGATCGCCGCGGTGTGTCGCACGCGACTCTCCGATGATCGCGGAGCGCGCCGATCGTCGGCTATCGTGGTGAGGAAAGCTTCGCCCGTCACCGGGCGACTTGCGTCGTAGAACGCTTCTTCACCGCCGATTCTTCGGTGAGTCGATTCCTTCGTACGGCGAACGGACGCGCACACCTGCGTGTTCGCCACTGACTTCATGTGCGCACCAGCGCACCGTTGTGCCGCCGTGGAGTCCACTGCCCGAAAGGCATTTTGTGAGCAACACCGAATTCAGCACGCTCGGCGTGCCCGCCCCGATCGTCGCCGCTCTCGCGGCCGACGGGAAGACCACCGCGTTCCCGATCCAGGTCGACACCCTCCCGGACACCCTCGCCGGCCGCGACGTCCTCGGCCGCGGCAAGACCGGGTCCGGCAAGACCCTCGCGTTCTCGATCCCGCTCGTCGCCCGCATCGCGGCCGACGGCACCGGTGGCACCCGTCGTCGTGGCCGCCCGCGCGCCCTGGTGCTCGCGCCGACCCGTGAACTCGCCACCCAGATCTCGGCGGTCGTCGAGCCCCTCGCCGCCGTCTACGGGATGCGCGCCACCACGATCTTCGGCGGCATCAACCAGAAGCGCCAGGTCGATGCCCTCAACGGCGGCGTCGACATCGTCGTCGCCTGCCCGGGGCGCCTCGAGGATCTCCTCGAGCAGCGGCACCTCACCCTCGACGAGGTCGAGCTGACCGTCATCGACGAGGCCGACCACATGGCCGACCTGGGCTTCCTGCCCGCGGTCACCCGCATCCTGTCGAAGACGCCGTCGAACGGACAGCGTCTGCTGTTCTCGGCCACCCTCGACAACGGGGTCGACAAGCTCGTCAAGCGCTTCATGCACAACCAGGTGATGCACTCGGTCGACGAGGCGAACTCGCCCGTCGCGGCGATGACCCACCACGTGTTCGAGGTCGCCGACACCGGCGCCAAGAACGACCTCGTGGAGGTGCTCGCGTCGGGAACCGGTCGCCGGATCCTCTTCATGCGCACCAAGCACCAGGCCAAGAAGCTCGCGAAGAAGCTCACCAGCGCAGGCATCCCGGCCGTCGACCTGCACGGGAACCTCTCGCAGCCACAGCGCGACCGGAACCTCGCCGCGTTCGGTGAGGGTTCGGTGAAGGTGCTCGTCGCGACCGACGTCGCCGCCCGCGGTGTCCACGTCGACGACGTCGAGCTCGTCATCCACGTCGACCCGCCGGCCGAGCACAAGGCCTACCTGCACCGCTCGGGTCGTACCGCGCGCGCCGGCAACGCCGGTGACGTGGTCACCATCGCCCTGCCCGAGCAGCGCGCCGACCTGCGTCGCCTGCTCAAGCGGGCCGCGATCGACGTCGCCCCGAGTCGCGTCACCGCGTCGTCGGCCGCGGTCACCGACCTCGTGGGCGACATCGCCGAGCGCATCGCACCGACCCCCGAGCCGATCCGGACCCAGGTCGCGGCCGGTCGCGGTCCCCGTCAGGGCGGCGCGGCGCGCAACGGCGCCCGCGGTGGCTCCGGTCGTCGCGGTGGCGGCGGCGGCGGTTCCTCGGCCGGTGGCCGTGGCCGTCGGTCGGCGTCGTCGCACGGCGGCGGATCGGGCTCGCGTCGCCCCGATCACGCCCGTACCGCCTGATCGATCGTCCGCGAACAGATCGCATGACGAACGCCCGGCCCCGCAAGGGTCCGGGCGTTCGTCGTCTGCGTCAGCGGGTCGTCGCGCTCAGGCGCTCGACGACGCTGCGCTCAGGCGCTCGACGACGCCGCGATCAGTGCGATCAACACGATGACGAGCACGATGATCGTCAACGCGATCGCGACCCACCCGAGCACACGACCGGCCACCGCCATGCCGCGGCCCTCCTGCGACCCCTGCGAGGCGTCGATCTCCGCGATCGCGATGTTGCCGAGGATGACCGCCGGGATGCCGACGAACAGCAGGCACGTGAGAAACGACGCGATGCCGCAGACGAGCGCGGCGATCGCCTTGCCGTTGGTCGTCGTCCCCATCGGTGCCCCATAGGGGTTCAGGTACGCCGGGGCGCCGCCACCGGCCTGCGGATACGGCGTTCCCGCGTACGGCCGGCCGTAGGGGGACTGCCCGTAGGCGGGGTTCGGTTGGCCGGCACCGGGGTTCTGCGGATAGCCGTATCCGGTCGGCGGAGGTGGCGGATATCCGTATCCGGGTTGCTCGGTCGTCTGCTCGTCGCGACCGGCGTCGGGCTGCTTGTCCAGCGACGGGCGATACGTCGCGTCGTCGGACCCGGGGTCGGAGGGCGGATATGTCATGTCGTCCTCCTCGGACGTCGTGGATGACCTGGTTTGGTGCCTGCGAGCATACGGCCGATGTCGTTTGTATCCTCGACCCTGTGAGCGCGCAGAGGAACCGGGCCGTCCCGGTGATCGTGGTCGCGGGATTCCTCGGCGCCGGCAAGACCACACTGCTCAACCATGTGCTGCGGACCGCTGACGGTCGCCGAATCGGTGTGGTGGTCAACGACTTCGGGGCGGTGTCGATCGACGCCCTGTTGGTCGCCGGTGCCGTCGACGGCGCGGTCACTCTGGGCAACGGGTGCATCTGCTGCACCGTCGACGCCGATTCCCTCGAGACCGTGCTGGCCGGCCTGGTGGCGCCGACGGCCGGACTCGACGCCGTCGTCATCGAGGCCAGTGGACTCGCCGAACCGACGACGCTCGTGCGGATGGTGACCGCCGCCGCCGGCCCCCGGATCGCCTACGGCGGTCTGATCTATCTGGTCGATGCCGAACACATCGAGCAGACGCGGGCCCGCCACCCCGAGATCGACCGTCACATCGCGATCGCCGACCTCGTCCTGGTCAACAAGTCCGACCGCGTCGCGGCCGAGGTGCTCGCCGGCGTGAGGACCTCACTCCGGCAACTGAACCCCACGGCGGCATTCCACGTGACCGATCACGCCGCCGTCGACGCGGCCATGCTGTTCGACCCGGTCGAACGCGCCGCCGACACAGGCCCGCGACAGCTCGAGCTCGCCGACCTCCTCGACGACACCGCCCACGACCACGGGCACCTCCACGACGGCTACCAGTCCGTCGCGCTGACCGTCGACGACCCGCTCGATCCCCGTCGACTCGCGGTCTTCCTCGAGCGCCCGCCGGCCGGGACCTACCGGGTGAAGGGCGTGACGCACTTCGATGTCGCGGGCCACCGCGGCGCCTTCTCGGTCCACGCCGTCGGCGGCCACGTCACCGTGGCCGACATGCCCGCCGACCACCCGCGGTCGACCGACCTGATCGTCATCGGGTCCGGGCTCGACGTCGACGCGGTCCGCCGCGACCTCGCGGCGGTGGTCCGCGGCGACGATCCGGTCGACCGGCAGTCGATGCTCGCCGTCACCCGCTACCGCGCACCACGCAGGCGGGCGTCGTGAGTTCGGCGGATGGGGAACCGGACCTCGAGCAGGCGATCCGCGACCTGCTCGACCGTCGCGCCGTCACGTCGTCGATCTGTCCGTCCGACGTCGCCCGCGCGGTGCGACCGGACGACTGGCGACCGCTGATGGAGCCGGTTCGGCAGGCCGCGACGCGGCTGATGGAGGCCGGCGAGGTCCAGATCACCCAGCGCGGTGAGGTCGTCGACCCGACGACCGCGCGCGGTCCGATCCGCATCCGCCGACCGCGCGACTGACGCCGATCCCTCGCCTCCGGCCAACGATCGTGCATCGTCTCGGTCACGTCCGGGCAACGAAAACCCGGTGTCGCCGAACGGGTGGGGGAGTAACTCTCGACTACTGGTTCACTGTTACTGATGTGGCACGTGTGACTCATACGTGCCGTCGGCAACCGTGATCGACGAGAGGAGCGCCGCAGTCGACCGTGTTCGAGTCGCTGCGCACCCGCCCATGATCTCTTCCCCCCGCCAGCTCACCCGCACCCGACGTTCGGCGATCGGTGCGGCCGCCGTGATGATCACCGCGAGCATGATCTGCGTACCGTCCATCGCGTCGGCGGCCCCGGCCACACCCGCCCCGGTGCCCTCGAGCCCGGCGCCGGCCCCGGCAGCACCCGCGCCCGAGAAGAAGGATGCACTCGCCGGCAAGACCGTCTTCCTCGACCCCGGACATCAGGGTTCGGCGGCCGGTCACGACCTGCGCAAGCAGGTCTCCGACGGACGCGGCGGTAAGAAGGACTGCCAGACCACCGGTGCGACCGGCGTGAACAAGGCCGCCGAGCACACCGTGAACTGGGACGTGGTGTCACTGGTGAAGGCGGGCCTCGAGAGCCAGGGCGCGAAGGTCGTGCTCAGTCGTCCCGATGACACCGGGTGGGGCGGCTGCGTCGACGAGCGCGCCGCCGCGGCGAACGCGTCGAAGGCCGACGTCGCGGTGAGCGTGCACGCCGATTCGACCTCCGCGGCCGCCGACCCGGCCAAGAAGGGCTTCCACATCATCGTGCCGCAGCTCCCGGTGCCCGACGCCACGGTCAGCGCCGTGCAGGCGACCACCGGTCGCACCGCGGCGAACCTGATGCGCGACGCGTTCCTGAAGGCCGGCTTCCCCGGCGCCAACTACGCCGGTGTCGTCAACGGCATCCAGACCCGCGCCGACATCGCCGCGGTCAACCTCACGAAGGTCCCGGCGGTGTTCATCGAGATGGGCAACCTCTCGAACCCGCAGGAGGCCGACGCCCTGGCCGCGAAGTCGGGTCAGGTCAAATACGCGGTGGCCATCATCGACGGCATCGTCAAGTACCTGCTGTCCACCCCGTCGGCCAACCGGTTGAGCCCGAGTCTCCCTCAAGGAAGCCAGAATTCGCCCTCCACCGGCGAGACGCCGGCCGCTCCGAATGCCAACGGCATCGATCTCAGCGGCCTGCAGGCGATCGTCCCGCTCATCGGTCAGCTCATCGACAGCAAGGACCCGACCGCGATCCTCACCCTGTTGCAGGGCCAGGGACAGGACGCGTCGTCGCAGATCCTGAAGTCGCTGCTGTCGGTGATCTACTCGATCTTCGGCGGCAAGCTCCCCTTCTGACGCCCATCGGTGCCGATAGGCTGGGCCCATGAGCGTCCGGGATCTGCTTGTCATGCGCACGCCCGTTCCGACCCTCGCCGGACGTGCGGTTCTCGTCACCGGTGCGGCGAGCGGGATCGGTAAGGCCACTGCGATCGCCGCGGCCGATGCCGGTGCGCGGATGGTCCTCACCGACATCGACGGACCCCGCCTGGCCGATACGGTCTCCGAGATCACCGGACGCGGCGGACGTGTCCTGTTCTCGCAGCCCGGTGACGTCAGCGATCACGAGTGGGTGAGCGCGTTCGCCTCGGCGGTCGAGGCCGACCACGGCACGATGGACGTGGTGATGAACATCGCCGGGGTCTCGGCGTGGGGGACGGTGGAGAATCTCCGCCACGAGACGTGGCGCAAGATGGTGGACATCAACCTGATGGGTCCCATCCACATCATCGAATGCTTTGTGCCGCAGATGGTCCGACGCGGATCGGGTGGTCATCTCGTCAACGTGTCGTCGGCTGCGGGCCTCATGGCACTGCCGTGGCACGCCGCCTACAGCGCCAGCAAGTTCGGCATCCGGGGCGTCTCGGAGGTCCTGCGCTTCGACCTTCGCCGCCACGGGATCGGCGTCTCGCTGGTGTGTCCCGGAGCGGTGGCCACACCGCTGGTCGGCACCGTCGACATCGCCGGCGTCGACACCAGCGATCCCCGGATCGTGGCCGCCGTGCGTCGTTTCGAGAAGCGCGCGGTGACACCCGAGCGTGCGGCCGAGGCGATCATCGCCGGCGTCACCGGAAACCGATGGATGGTCTACACCTCGACCGACATCCGCCTCGGATACTGGTTGTCGCGAAAGTTCGCGTGGCCCTACGAGATCGGCATGCGGATCGCCAACGACCAGTTCGATCGACTCGCCCGCGTCACCGCGACATCGGCGCCGCGGGGCGACCGGTCAGTGCGGCGCTGACCACCACGTGTCGAACGGTGTGACCGGGACGGTCCGCTTGTGGCGCGTGCGGACGAACAGTCCTTCGATGGTCTCGGCGACGTCGTCGGGCACGTCGTGGCCCTCGAGGTAGTCGTCGATCTGGGCGTAGGTCACGCCCAGCGCCTCCTCGTCAGGCAGGGCCGGGCGGTCGTCCTCGAGGTCGGCGGTCGGGACCTTCGCGGTCACCGAGTCCGGCGCTCCGAGGTGGCGCAGGATCTGCGCGCCCTGCCGCTTGCTCAGTCCCGTCAGGGGGGTGAGGTCGACACCACCGTCGCCGAACTTGGTGAAGAACCCGCTGACCGCCTCGGCGGCGTGGTCGGTGCCCACCACCAGCAGCGAGTCCTGCCCGGCGAGGGCGTACTGGGTCACCATGCGCACGCGCGCCTTGATGTTGCCGCGCACGAAGTCTCGCAACGGTTCGCCGAGGGCGTCGCCCGCGACCGAACCGATCGCGTCGGAGCCGGGTTTGATGTTGGTGACGACCGTGCGGTCGGGCTCGATGAAACGCAGGGCTATCTGTGCGTCGGATTCGTCGGCCTGCTCGCCGTAGGGCAGGCGGACCGCCACGAAGGTGGCCTCGCCACCGCCGGCGCGGATCTCCTCGACGGCCTGTTGGCACAGTTTTCCGGCCAGTGAACTGTCCTGTCCGCCACTGATTCCCAGCACGAAACCGGCTGCGCCGCTCGCTGCGAGGTATCCCGTGAGGAAATCGACGCGGCGCCTGATCTCGGCGTCGGGGTCGATCTCGGGGAGTACCTCGAGTTCGGCGATGATGGACTTCTGGAGAGGCCGCATCACTTCATGGTAACCAGTGTCGGCGTGGCACGCTGAGGTCGTGAACGCAGATCACCCGGCGTCGGTGCACACCAAGACCCGCCCCGACGCCCACCCGGACTTCTTCGCCGCCGAGGCCGCGGGACTGCGCTGGCTCGGGTCTGCCGGAGCGCCCGTGGTCGAGGTGATGGAGGTGGCGCGGGATCGGATCGTGCTGTTGCGCCTGTCGCAGGCGCGACCCGACCGCGACGCGGCGCAGCGGTTCGGCCGTGCACTGGCGGCGGTCCACGATGCGGGAGCGGTGTCGTTCGGAGCGAAGCCGGACGGTTTCGAGGGGCAGGTGTTCATCGGCAGCCGCCCGATGGCGTGCCGTCCCGCCCGATCGTGGGGTGAGTTCTACGCGACCCAACGGGTGGCCGATTTCCTCGACATCGCCGTCGAGGCGGGCAACCTCACCGCCGCCGACGAGCGGGACACGCGGGCGGCCTGCGAGCTCATCGCCTCGGGAGACCTCGACGACGACGAGACCCCGGCGCGTCTGCACGGCGACCTGTGGAACGGCAACGTCATGTGGACGCCCGACGGTGTCGTCATGATCGATCCGGCCGCGCACGGGGGTCATCGCGAGACCGATCTGGCGATGCTGTCGCTGTTCGGGTGCCCGCTGCTCGAGACGATCCTCGAGGGCTATCAGCAGGTGCATCCGCTGCGGGCGGGGTGGCGCGACCGGGTCGCGTTGCACCAGATGCACCCGCTCGCGGTCCATGCCGCCGGGCACGGGCCGGGTTACGGGCGTGCGCTGGGCGAGGCGGCGCGTGCGGTGCTCACGTCGTGAGCACGATCAGGGATTGACCCCGCGGTAGCGGGCGCGGGGGATCGGAGGCAGATCGCCGGGCCGTGGTGACTCGTCGCGGCTCGGCGGGGGGCGACGACGACCGGTGCCGTCGCTGCGCGGCGGGACCTCGCGTTCGCTCCGGGGGACGGCCAGGTCGCGTTCTCCCCGCGGCGGCGGCCGACGGCGGGCCGCCTCGTCGTCACGGCGGCGGGCCGCCTCCTCGTCACGGCGGCGGGCGGAGGCGTCGTCGGTCGCGGGTCGTCGTGGTGCAGGTGCGTCCCACCGCGAGGCCGGTGTCGGGGCGACATCGGTGCGGCGGTGACCGGCCAGGGGTGCGGGTGTCGACCGTCCACGTTCGGGCGGGGTGCGGTCGGGGCGCGGGGTGCGCTCGGCGCCCGGCCTGCGGTTGGTGACGCGCGTGGGTTCGTCGGCGATCCGCCGTGCGCGCGTCCGGTCCGGTTCGTCCGGGCGGGGTGCAGCGCCGCGGGCGCCGGGCCGACGGCTCGCGCGGGCGCCGGCTTCGGTCGTCGCGCCATCGCTCTTCGCGGTGGCGGCGGTTCGGGTCCGGGTGCGCGTGGTCGCCTTCGCCGCGTGGTGGCGGGCCGAACGCTTGGGGGTCGATTCCGTGCGGCCACGGGTCAACAGAGCCCGGCCTACTCCCAGCACGGCGACCGCGATGAAGGTCCAGGCCATCAGCGGGAAGGTCTTCGCGATGGGCAGCATGACGTTGAGGATCAGCTGCCGCAGGCCGGAACCGGAGTCGGCCTTGAGGAGGTAGAGGGTGATGAGCGCGACGCCGAAGGCGATCAGCGGGGGCTGCGAGATCGCGGTGAACAGCGAACGACGACGCACCGCGAGCACGGCGACGACGCAGCCGATGAAGTACAGGATCCGGTAGGTGGTGGAGAGTCCGTCGGTGTTCGATGCGTCGATGATCGCGCCCGCGACGGTCGGCACCAGGGCGATCAGGACCGCGCCCCACCAGGGCACACCGCGGACCGTCGGCAGTACCGATTGCTGTTCGGTGGGTATCCCCGAACGCGTCTGTTGGGCAGAGAACACAGGTAGACGGTACCGGGTGGATCGTCGATGACGGTTCCGGCCGACCCGCGTGGCGTGGCCGTTCGCGACATGGGGCGCGGTGCGCGGTCAGCTGGCGTCGCTGCTGCGCACCGCCCGGATGGTCGCGTCGACGGCCGGGGTGGTGTGCGGTGCGTCGTCGCCCGCGCCGTAGAAGGCGTCGAGTTCGCCCAGTTTGCGTGCGGTGACCAGCACGCGAGATTCCATCGCACCGACGGTCGCGTTGAACGACTCGACCGCCTTCCCGATCGAGCCGCCGAGGCGGTCGAGGTGGCCGGTGAGGGTGCCCAGTCGGTGGTACAGCTCACGGCCGAGGGCGTGGATCTGCTCGGCGTCGCGGGCCATGGCGTCGTCGCGCCAGGTCAGCGCGACGGTCTTGAGCAGTGCGATGAGGCTCGACGGCGTCGCGATCACCACATTGCGACCGAAGGCGTATTCGACGAGGTCCGGGTCCATCCGACAGGCGGCCTCCAGGATGGGGTCACCCGGGACGAACAGCACCACCATCTCGGGGGTGCGGGCCACCGCCCGCCAGTACTGCTTGCCCGCCAGGGCGGTGACATGGGCGCGCAGGGCCGCGGCGTGATCGGTGAGCAGGCGTCGCTCGCGGCTCACGTCGTCGGTGGCGACGGCGTCGAGATACGCCTGCAGGGGCACTTTCGCGTCGACGACGATGTCGCGGTCCGACGGCAGGTGCACCACGAGATCAGGGCGCAGTCCCGACTCGGTGGTGAACTGGGGCGAGAAATCGCAGTAGCGCGACATGCCCGACGCCTCGACGACCTTCTGCAGGTGCATCTCGCCCCACCGCCCGCGCAGCTGTGGCGTGTGCAGGGCATTGGCCAGTCGCTGCGTGTACGACCCCAACTGTGTCGACGCGGCCCGCACCCCGCTCACCTGCTCGCTCAGCCCGGCGAACGAGCTGATGCGGGAACGCTCGGTGCGTGCGAGCTCCTCGGCGAGACGGCCGAGGGTGTCGTGCAGGGGTCCGACGATGGACGCGACCTGCGTCCCGATCGCGCCGGACTGCCGGCGGGCGGCGTCCTCGCTCGCGGCGGCCAGCGCCTGCGAGAGGAGTGCGTGACTCTCGCGGATCGCCGCCGAGCGCGCCGCGTACACCCACCATCCGGCGGCGAACCCGATGACGATGCCGACGACGGCGGCGGCGACTGTGCTGACACTCATGTGTCACATGGTGCACAAGGGGTCCGACAGGGCCGATCGACTCAGGCCGCGTCGACGCTCGCGTACTTCGCCTCGTGGGCGATGAGTGCCGCCTTGCGGTCGAGCCCGTAGCGGAATCCGCCGAGGGTGCCGTCGCGGCGTTGGACGCGATGACACGGCACGAAGAGCGCGGCGGCGTTGCGCGCGCAGGTGGCGGCCGCGGCCCGGTGGGCGGAGCCCTTGCCGGCGCGTTCGGCGAGCTCGGCGTAGGTCACCTGGCCGCCGGGCGCGACCTTGCGTAGTACGTCCCACGCGTGGGTCACGAACGGGCCCGACACCTGGCGGACCGGGATCTCGTCGATCGCGGCGAGGTCGCCCTCGTCGTACCGGAGGAGGGCGGTCGTGACGACGCCCAGGTCGTCGACGCGCAGGAGTTCGTCGGGACGTAGCTCGGTGTTGATGAGCGCGAGCAGGTACTCAGGGTCCTCGGTCCAGCCCGAGGCGAGGACGGTGCCCGCGCGGACGATGGTGGTGAACGCGCCCGTGTTCAGGGTGGTGGTCGACCAGTGGGCGGTGGTCATGATGTCTCCTCGTGTGTCGTGGTTGTCGTACTCGGACGTTCGCCGTGCAGCGACGGTTCCGTCTCCCGGAGCGCGTCGTGCCACAGGTGCATCGACACGTATGACCGCCACGGCGACCATCGCCGCGCGTCGGTGAGATCGAGACCGAGATGGTCGGCCCGGCGTCGCAGGATGAGGTCGGTGTCGAGCAGGACGTCGGGATCACCGAGCACGCGCATCGCCACGTAGTCGGCGGTCCATCGTCCGATGCCGGGTAGGGCTATGAGGTGTTCGCGCATCTCGTCGGCCGCGACCCCGGTGTGCAGGGGGATCGCGTCCTCCGCGACCGCCTGGGCGACGGCGATGATCGACGCGACGCGTCGTTTCGGTCCGGTGAGCACGGTGTGGCCGTGTTCGGCGACGGCGGCGGGCGTGGGGAACAGGTGTGTCACGGGCGCGGTCCCGATGTCCGGGCCGAGGGGTTCACCGAGGGCGGCCACGAGTCGCCGACCGTGGGTGCGCGCGGCGGCGAGACTGATCTGTTGGCCGAGCATGGTGCGCATCAGGGTCTCGAATCCGTCGACCGCGCCGGGTACCCGGATGCCGGGGCGGCGTGCCACCAGCGGGGCGAGATCGGCGTCGCCGCCCAGGCTCTCGTCGACCGCGACGATGTCGGCGTCGAGGTCGAGCAACCGTCGCAACCGGTGGACCGCGGTGCCGAGATCGCGGACGTCGACTCCGCTGATGTCGGCGCTCACGTGATCGGGGTGCATGGTCAGCGAGGCGGTCGCGGCCCCCGCGGGCAGCGACAGCGACCGGTGGTAGGTGGTGCCGTCGAAGTGTTCGAGGCCCTCGATCACGTGGCCGGCGAGGAACCAGGTGAGCCATTCCGGTGAGAACGGCTGCCGCACCGACAGTTTGAGCCGCACGTTCAAGGCGGGGCGGTCGGTGTCGACTGTCGTGTCACGCGTGGCGGTGGCGGTGCCCGCACGGCGGCGGCGCATCTCGCTCGGTGTGCTCGCGAAGACCTCGCGCACGGTGTCGTTGAACTGCCGCACGCTCGCGAACCCCGACGCGAAGGCGATGTCGGCCATCGGCATCGCGGTGCATTCGATGAGGATCCGCGCGTTCGTCGCCCGGTTGGCGCGGGCCAGGGCCAGCGGTCCGGCCCCGAGTTCCTCGGTGAGCACCCGGTTGAGCTGGCGCGGCGAGTAGCCCAGGGCCGCCGACAACCCGTCGACGCCGTCGCGGTCGACCAGCCCGTCGCCGATGAGCCGCATGGCCCGCGCGGCGAGGTCGCCGGAGAGGTTCCAGCGCGGCGATCCCGGTACCGCGTCGGGGAGACATCGACGGCAGGCGCGGAACCCGCCCTGCTGGGCCGCGGCGGCGGTGACCACGAAGTCGACGTTCTCGGCGCGCGGCGTGACGGCCGGACACGACGGACGGCAGTAGATACCGGTGGTGCGGACGGCGACGAAGAACTGACCGTCGAACCTGCTGTCGCGGGCCGACACCGCGCGATAGCAGCGTTCGAAGTCCAGATCGGGCGAGGTGGCCACCGCGGGTGTCATGACTCCACTGTGTCAGCCCGCCCGATCGCCCACTGGCGGGTTTCGGACACGTGGGTCGCGGCCCGGTGGGGCGGGTCTGTCAGCAGCACCGCCCCTGGGGGTCCGCCTCCTGCTCGTCGTGCCGCATGCGCCAGTAGGCGCGTTCGGACAGCGCGGGCGTCTCCGGGTGCCGGGCGGTGTGGTGGGCGACGTAGCGGCGGTAGTCGTGATCGCCCATCACCGCGCCGATGTACGACCACGCCGTGCGGACCGCCGCGGCGAACGTCGCCTGTCCGTTGCCCGCGGCTCGGTCTCCCCGTGTCGTCACCGCAACGACTCCGTGGGGTGGTCGTCGTGTGTCGGTGACGCGCGGTGTTCGGCCCACTCCTTCTCGATCGCCTTCTCGGTGGGGGTCGCGATCATGCCGCTGGGCGCGAACAGCTTCGAGGGGACCGGTTCGTCCTCTGTGGTCGGCAGTCCGCCGGCGCGGAACGCCTTGATGCACACCCACGCTCCGGCGAGCGCCACGACGATGACCAGCACCGCGAACACGATCGACAGGGTGCCCTGGATGAAGGTGTTGCGGATGACGGCATCCATCTGCTCCGGCGTCGTGGCCGTCTTGAACGACGTCGCGCCGGAGTCTTTCGCGTTCTGGAATGCGTCGTGGTTCGCCCAGTACCCGATCGCCGGGTTCGAGGAGAAGATCTTCTGGTACGACGCGGTCATGGTCACCGCAAGGTCCCAGACCAGGGGCAGGCCCGGGATCCAGGCCCACTTGAACAGGCCCTTCTTCACCACGACCACCAGCACCACGGTGAGGGCGACGGCGGCGAGCAGCTGGTTGGCGATGCCGAACAGCGGGAACAGGGTGTTGATGCCACCGAGTGGATCGGTCACACCCATCAGCAGGATCGAACCCCAGCCGGCGACCACGATGAACGTGCACACCCACGCCCCGACCCGCCACGACGGCTCGGCGAACCGCTTGCCGCCCTTCACGTTCGACAGACCGTCGGAGAGCATGAACCGTGCGACGCGGGTACCGGCGTCGACCGTGGTGAGGATGAACAGTGCCTCGAACATGATCGCGAAGTGATACCAGAACGCCTTCAGCGACGACCCGCCGAACGCCTGCTGCAGCGTCTCCGACATACCCATCGCCAGCGTCGGCGCGCCACCGGTCCGGGAGATCAGCGACGGTTCCTCGACGCCGTCGGCGAACGCCTGCAGTTGTTCGGCCGAGGTCGGCGGCCCGGACAGCCCGAGCTTGGTGTTCGTGTACTGCGCTGCGGTCTCGGCGGTTCCACCGGTCACACCCTTGGGGGCGTTCATCGCGAAGTAGAGGTGCTGGTCGAGGATGCAGGCGGTGATCAGCGCCATGATGGCCACGAACGACTCGACGAGCATGCCGCCGTAGCCGATGATGCGCGCCTGGCTCTCCTTCTCCAGCAGCTTCGGGGTGGTACCGGAGGCGATCAGCGCGTGGAATCCCGACAGCGCGCCGCACGCGATGGTGATGAACAGGAACGGGAACAGTGAGCCCGCGAACGCGGGACCCTGACCGTTGGAGGCGAACTCACTGACCGCGGGTGCGTTCATCACCGGTCGGGCGATGAGGATCCCGACCGCGAGCAGCGCGATGGTGCCGACCTTCATGAACGTCGACAGGTAGTCGCGCGGTGCCAGCACGAGCCACACCGGCAGCACGGCCGCGGCGAATCCGTAGATGATGATCGCCCAGCTCAGGAAGACCGGTGAGAGCGTGAACCAGTCCTCGCCCCAACTGGTCTCGGCGACCCAGCCGCCGGAGACGATGGCGAGCATCAACAGGACGAACCCGATCGCGGAGACCTCGGAGATCCGGCCCGGTCGCAGGTAGCGCAGGTACACGCCCATGAACACCGCGATCGGCAGCGTCATCGCGAGCGAGAAGACGCCCCACGGGCTCTCGGCCAGTGCGTTGACGACGACGAGTCCGAGGACGGCGATCAGGATGATCATGATGACGAAGACCGCGACGATCGCTGCGATGCCGCCGACGTTGCCCAACTCGTCGCGGGCCATCTGGCCCAGGCTGCGGCCGCGACGCCGTGTGGAGATCGACAGCACCAGGTAGTCCTGCACGGCGCCGGCGAAGACGACGCCCACGATGATCCAGATCGTCCCCGGCAGATACCCCATCTGCGCGGCGAGCACGGGTCCCACGAGGGGGCCGGCGCCGGCGATGGCGGCGAAGTGGTGGCCGAAGAGGACCCGCCGATCGGTCGGCATGTAGTCCTTGGCGTTGTCGAGGATCTCCGCCGGTGTCGCGTGGTCATCGCGGGGTTTGATGACCTTGGTCTCGATCAGTCGCGCGTAGAAGCGGTAGGCGATGACGTAGGTGCACACCGCGGCGAGGACGAACCAGACGGCGTTGACACTCTCGCCGCGCACGATGGCGATCACCGCCCACGAGACGGCGCCGACGAGGCCGATGATCGCGAAGAGGATCCGCTTGCCGACGGTCATCGGGGAGCGGTCGACGATGGCGACCGGCGGGAGTGCGGGGTCGTTGGTGATGAGCTCTATGTCGGGGTGGTGCGGGCGTTCTCGGGTGGTTGTCACCGTGGGTCCTCTCCGATGTCGCAACCGATGCCGTGGGCATCGACGCGGGCCATTGTGTGGCGCGCGTCACTATACCGACGGCCCGGCGGGCGCCGACGAGGGCGGGCATTTCGGCCAGGGGGCGCGAAATCGCGGACACCCACCGGCTGGGCATGTCATCCTCGTAACATGCGCGTAACACGGAAGAAGAGGGACGAGCGACCTCTCGCGGAGTTCCCGGGGTGGGGCCTGGAGATCATGATGGGTCTCTACGGCGAACAGCAGGTGCGCGACGCCCTCGCGGCCGAATGTGCCGACGAGGCACCGCGACAGCCTGTCTCCGATGCGGCTCCCGCGGCCGAACACGCGACGCCGGCCGGCTCGACGGAGGCGACCGAGTTCGAGGCGGTCACCTCGATGCTCGCTCGGGTGCGCCGACTGCGTCGTCGCTGACGGCGTCAGCCGAGGCGCACGCGCAGCACCTTGTCCTGGTCGTCACCGTTGTCGGTGGTGATGAGCAGTGATCCATCGGGCGCGGTGGTGATCGACCGCAGTCGCCCCTGCGAACCCTGCAGGAGGTCGACGCGCTCGGTGGTCGAGGTACCGGCGGCATCGAGACGCAGGAGCATCAGGCGCTGTGCCTTGAGGGTGGCCACCGCGATCATCCCGTTGTACTGCCGCCACGACGGGCCGAGGAACTCGAGGTCGGCGACGGCGAGCGTCGGATCTCCCGAGGACCACACCGCCGGAACCGATCCCGGGTGGCGCGTCTCGTCGGTCATGGGGACGTTCTCGTCATAGGAACCGCTGCCGGTGTTCGGGTCCCACCCGTAGTTCGCCTGCGGGCGTTCCAGATTCAGCTCGTCGTCGATGGTCGGCCCGTGTTCGGTCGTGTAGAGCCGATCGGTACCGGGCGCGAACGCGAGGCCCTGCGGGTTGCGGTGCCCGAGGCTGTGGACGGGTGTGCCGGGGAAGGTCCCCGATGCCGGTGTCCCGTCGGCGTTGATGTGGAGGACCTTGCCGCCGAGGCTCCGGAGATCCTGCGGGGCGGTGGGATCGGCGGTGTCACCGGTGGACACCCAGAGCGTGCCGTCGGGCGCGGGCAGGATGCGACATCCGCTGTGTCGCCCGGACGCGCCCAGCGGGATCCCGGGGAGGACGGTGCCGGTCTGTCGCATCGACGACCAGTCGGCCGCGGCGTTCCAGCGGACCACGCGGACGTCGCCGGCGTTGCTCGCCGCGCAGGTGTAGACGGTGCGTGAGGTGTCGAAGTCGGTGGCGAGCGTCAGCGCCATCAACCCGCCCTCGCCGCGTGCACGGACATCGGAGGTGTCGGCGGAGACCTCGGCGACACGACCGTCATTGTGTCGCACGACGATACGGCCACCGCGTTCGCCGGTGACGATGTTGCCGGCGCGGTCGATCGCGACATCCCAGGGATGGTCGAGCCCGGTCATGAGCTCGGTGACCCGCACCTGGCCGTCGACCACGGCGGTCGACGACCCGGCGGCGGGGGTGCCGTTCGAGGTCGACGACGAGGTGGGGTTCGCGTCGGAGCACGAGGCGAGGAGCAGGCCGGCGGACAGGGCCGCGACGGCGACGGGCAGAGCCCGGCGGGACTGGGTGGTCGGCTTTGTCCGATACGCGATCACCTCCTCGAAGGTACACGCGCGCGGCCGTCGACCGGGTGGCCGCGAACCGCGCCCGGGCGTCGAGCCCCGTCGTGTAGCGTCGGCTACGCAGCCGAGAACCCGCGCTGAGGACTGTCCGCGGACCGGCTCGCCCGGCGCAGCGATGTCTCGAAGTCGAACCGCATCCGTCGTGGAGGTGGCCCCCCATGGCCGACAAGAAATCCGAGAAGGACAACCCGTCGCTGAAAGACCCTGACCTGTACGAGGAATTGCGCGACGAGGGCAATTCCAAGGAGAAGGCCGCGCGCATCTCCAATGCGGCGGCGAAGCGCGGACGCTCGGCCGTCGGGCATTCCGGCGGAACATCACCGGCCTACGACGAGTGGACCGTGGCGGAACTGCGCGACCGGGCCAAAGAGCTGGGCCTGCACAACTATTCGGACAAGAACAAGAGCGATCTCATCGATCTGCTCCGTTCGCACTAGAGGAGACAACACATGTCGAATGACCTGACCGGCAAGACGATCGCGTTCCTGGTGGCTCCCGAGGGCATCGAGCAGGTGGAGCTCACGCAGCCCTGGGAGGCGGTGAAGCAGGCCGGGGGCACCCCGAAGCTGGTGTCGACCGACCCGGGCACTGTGCAGGGGTTCAACCATCTCGACAAGGCCGACAACTTCGACGTCGACGCCACCGTCGGCGAGGTCGGCGCCGCCGATTTCGACGCCCTGGTGCTGCCGGGCGGCGTCGCCAACCCCGACTACCTGCGCACCGTGGAGTCCGCCGTCGCGTTCACCGCGAAGTTCTTCGATCTCGGCAAGCCCGTCGCGGCCATCTGCCATGCGCCGTGGACTCTCATCGAGGCCGGGGTCCTGGCCGGCCGGACGTTGACCTCGTGGCCGAGCCTGCAGACCGACATCCGCAACTCCGGCGCGACCTGGGTCGATCAGGAGGTCGTGGAGTGCACCGCGGGCCCCAACACCCTGGTCACCAGCCGCAACCCCGACGACCTGCCGGCGTTCTGTGAGCGTCTCACCGCGGTCGTCGCGGCGGGCTGACACCGATGGCCACCCGGATCGGGTTCAAGCTCATGGCCGAGACGTTCGATCCGAAGGAGATCGTCCGTCAGGCCGTGGCCGCCGAGCGTGCGGGTTTCGACTTCGTCGAGATCAGCGACCACTACCACCCCTGGCTCTACAGCCACAAGCATTCCGGGTTCGCCTGGTCGATGCTCGCGGCGATCGCCGTGCAGACCGAGACCCTCGGTCTCGCAACCGGTGTGACGTGTCCGTTCATCCGGTACCACCCGGCGATCATCGCGCAGGCCGCGGCGACCACGGCCCTGTTGTCCGACGGCCGCTTCACCCTCGGTCTCGGATCGGGTGAGCGTCTCAACGAACACGTCACCGGGGCCACCTGGCCCTCGGCGCACATCCGTCACGAGATGCTGCGCGAGGCGATCGAGGTGATCCGCCTGTTGTGGTCGGGCGGCTATCACACCTACCAGGGCAAGCACATCACCCTCGACGACGCCCGCGTCTTCGACCTCCCCGACGAGTTGCCCGAGATCGTCGTGGCCGCCGGTGGGACCAACGCCGCCGAGATCGCCGGTCGTTCCGGTGACGGGCTGTTCACCACCGAGCCCGATGCCGACCTGATCGCCGCCTACCGCGACGCCGGGGGCACCGGAGCCCGCTACACCGAGGTCCCGATGGCGTGGGCCGACGACGTCGACACCGCCGTGGCCTCGGCCCACGAGAAGTTCCGGTTCGGTCTCACGGGGTGGAAGGTGCAGTCCGAGTTGCCGAATCCGATCAACTTCGAGGCGGCCACCTCGTTGGTGCGCCCCTCCGACGTCGCCGATGCCATGTCGTGTGGGCCCGACATCGACGCCCACGTCGCGTCGGCGAAGGAGTTCGCCGACGCCGGGTTCGATCATCTGACCCTGCTCAACGCCGGGCCCGATGTCGACGCGTTCCTCGCCGTCTGCGAGTCCGACCTCATCGGAAAGATCCGGTCGGTGGCGGGCTGAGCGAGTCGGTGGCGCGTGGGGCGATATGTGACGATTGACCCATGCCGCATGGCGCAGAGGTAGGGGACCGTCCGACTCGGGGTTCGGTGTACGCGCGGCATCTCCGCTTCGCCGCCGTCGTGGGCGTGCAGATCGTGGCCGTCGCCGCGGCGCTGTGGCTGGTCGGATGGTCGATCGGCGAGCTGTGGGTGATCCTCCTCCCGGTGGTGCTGGCGATCATCGCCTGCACCGTTTTGTGGCCGCCGGTGCGGTGGTTGCGTTCCGAGGGCATCCCACCCGCGGGCGCGGTGCTGCTCGTGCTGCTGGTGGCCGCGCTCGTGATCGCCGGAGTGGTCGCCGCGATCGCCCCCTCCATCGTCGAGCAGACGACCGAACTGGGTGACCGCGCCACCGCCGGTGTGGTGCAGGTGCAGGACTGGCTGCAGGGCCCGCCACTGCGGATCAGCGACGACCAACTCGACACCGCGGTCAGCGCACTCACCGATCGGTTGCAGTCGAGCAGCGAGCAGATCGCCGCCGGACTGTTCACCGGCGTCGGAGCGGTCACCTCCGCCCTGGTCACCGTCTTCACGATGCTCGTGGTGATCTTCTTCCTGCTCAAGGACGGCCCGCGTTTCCTCCCGTGGCTGCGGCGATCGGTGGGCAACCCGGCCGCGCCGCATCTCGCAGAGATGCTGACCCGCGTCTGGAAGACCCTCGGCGGGTTCATCCGCACGCAGGCCCTGGTGAGCCTGGTCGACGCGTTCTTCATCGGGCTGGGGCTGGTCATCCTCGGGGTGCCGCTGGCCTATGCGCTGGCCGTCATCACCTTCATCGCCGGCTTCGTCCCGATCGTGGGCGCGTTCGTCGCCGGCGGCCTGGCGGTGCTGATCGCGCTCGTCTCCAACGGGGTCGTCACCGCGCTGATCGTGTTGGCGATCATCCTCGCGGTGCAGCAACTCGAGGGCAACGTGCTCTCGCCATGGCTGCAGTCGAAGTCGATGAACCTCCACGCCGTCATCGTGCTGCTGTCGGTGACGTTGGGCAGCACCCTGTTCGGAGTCATCGGTGCCTTCCTCGCGGTTCCCGTCGCCGCCTCGGCCGCGGTGATCATCCGGTACTACGGCGAGCAGGTGTCGTTGCGTACCGGCGAGACCGACCCCGACGAGGTGAAGGTTCTCGCCGACGACACCGCCATCGTCGACGCCGCGACCCCCGACCCCGCCGATCGGGCAGATAACGCCACCAATCGGGCAGAAAACGGCGTCGATCGTGCAGAAAAGCCTGCCGACGGTCCCGCGGAGTAGCCGCCGACGCCCACGGGTGTGAGCTGGGGGACCGGCGAAAACTAGACTGGTCCCTCGTGAGCCTCACCCTTGGAATCGTCGGACTGCCCAACGTCGGCAAGTCAACCCTGTTCAATGCCCTGACCCGCAACGATGTGCTGGCCGCGAACTACCCGTTCGCCACCATCGAGCCGAACGTCGGGATGGTCGAACTGCCCGATTCCCGTCTGGGTCGTCTGGCCGAGATCCACTCCAGCGAGAAGATCCTGCCCGCGACGGTGTCGTTCGTCGACATCGCCGGCATCGTGAAGGGCGCGTCGGAGGGTGAGGGCATGGGCAACCAGTTCCTCGCCAACATCCGCGAGGCCGAGGCCATCTGCCAGGTCGTCCGCGTGTTCGCCGACGACGACGTGGTGCACGTCGACGGCCGCGTCGATCCGCTCGCCGACATCGAGGTCATCGAGACCGAGCTGATCCTCGCCGACATGCAGACCCTCGAGAAGGCGATCCCGCGCCTGGAGAAGGACGCACGCAAGGACAAAAGCCTCGCCGAGTCCCTGGCCGCGGCGCAGAAGGCGCAGGAGCTGCTCAACAGCGGCAAGACCCTGTTCTCGCAGCAGGATTCGATCGATCTCGCCTCGCTGCGTGATCTGCACCTGATGACCACCAAGCCGTTCCTCTACGTCTTCAACGCCGACGAGTCGGTGCTCACCGACGACGCCAAAAAGGACGAACTGCGTGCCGCGGTCGCGCCGGCCGACGCGGTCTTCCTCGACGCCAAGGTCGAGAGCGAGCTCCTCGAGCTCGACGCCGAGGACGCGCAAGAGCTGCTCGACTCGATCGGCCAGACCGAGCCCGGCCTGCACTCGTTGGCCCGTGCCGGCTTCCACACCCTCGGCCTGCAGACCTACCTCACGGCGGGCCCGAAAGAGTCGCGCGCGTGGACGATCCACAAGGGCGACACCGCCCCGAAGGCCGCCGGCGTCATCCACACCGACTTCGAGAAGGGCTTCATCAAGGCCGAGATCGTGTCGTTCGACGACCTCGACGCCGCGGGCACCATGGCCGCCGCCAAGGCCGCCGGCAAGGTCCGCATGGAGGGCAAGGACTACGTCATGCACGACGGCGACGTCGTCGAGTTCCGCTTCAACGTCTGATCGATCGGACAACCCCATGGCAGCATTCGCGATCGGCGACACGGTGCAGATCACGGGCAGTGTGATGACCGGAAACGTCGGCACCGTGGTCCACGTCGACGAGGGCCGGGGTCGCTATCTCGTCCGCGTCGGTGCCGTCACCCAGAACTATTTCTCCGGCGACGACCTCAAATTGTTCTCGTCCTGAGCGACCGAGGTGATCGCTCCCGTGGCCGTTCGTGTCGTCTACCGACACATACTGCTACTGATGCCGTTCGTGCTATGACCGACCTCGAGAACGCGTACGACGCGGTGGCGGATTCGTATGTCGAGATCGTCCCCGACGCATCGTTCGAGGCCGACAGTGATCTCCGGCTGATCAGCGAATTCGTCGAGATGTTGCCGGGCCGAGAGGTTCTCGACGCCGGGTGTGGCGGCGGGCGCATGATCACCCACCTGGAGTCTCTGAACGATCGACTCGTGATCGACGGTGTCGATCTATCCCCCCGAATGGTCGACCACGCGCGACGCGCTCATCCGACCCGTCGAATCCGTCGGGGCAACCTCACCGAATTGCCGTACCCCGACAGCAGCGTCGACGGGGTTCTCGGCTGGTATTCGATCATCCACACGCTGCCGGATGCGCTCGACCGAACTCTCCGTGAGTTCGCGCGAGTCCTTCGACCCGGAGGTGTTCTGTTGACGGGCTTTCAGGCCGGAGACGGACCTCGTGTCATCGCCGGCGCATACGGATGCGACGTCACGATGCCCGCACACCTGCATCGCGCACACGACGTCGCCGAACGAATGCGCCATGTCGGGCTCCTTCCGGTCACCGTCGTCGAGCGCGCGCCACGCTCGGTTGACGCCCACCCGCAGGGCTTCGTCCTCGCACGACACCCCGGATCATCTGCCGATGCGAGCGCTGCTCGAGGTGGGTGATCCCATCGCCGCCGCCTCGTGCACGACGACCGCGGCGAGGACGATGAGCACGGCCAGGGACAGGCGGAACGTGATGCCGCCGATGCCGTTCACGGCGACGGCCACGGCGAGGATCGCGACGGGTGACGCGAGCACCGTGAGGACGGCCACCATCGGTCGCTGTCTCGCGTAGGCGGCCTGCACGAGCGCCGCGACGACCACAAGCGCTGCCGCACAGGCGGTCACGATCCCCGTCCACTCGAGCCCGCCGCGCACCGCGTAGTCGATCTCGAGCGAGGTGGAATAGGCCTTCGACAGCTCGACACCCTCGAGCGGTTCGTACGAACCGTTGTAGGTGACCGTCCGTCCGTTGCCGAGGTTTAACCACGACACCTGCCCCGCGGCCAGAGCGACGACCACATACACCCACCACGCCGCCCGTCGGAGGCGACGTGCACCGGTCAGGATTCGCTCGGCGTCCATGTGCCCCACCCTGACACAGATCCGTAGCAGTTCTTCCCGCTGTGCGGGAGGAACTGCTACGCATACAGACGTGACCTCGACGCAGACCCTCGACGACGCCGACAGGCGAGCGATCGCACGGTGGGCGGCCGCCTGCGCGGAGCGTGTGCTCCCACTGTTCGACGCCGACCCCGAGGCGGCGCACGCGATTCACGACGCCCTGGCCCGAACGCGTGCGTTCAGCGCGGGGGAGAGCAGCGCGGCCGTCGAGATAGGGAAGCGGATGATCGCGGTGAAGGCAGCCGGGGCCGCGACGACCTCCGCCGGTGCCGCAGCAGCCCGGTCGGTGGCCCAGGCGTCGGGGGTCGCCCATATGGGTGCCCATGCGCTCGGCGCCGCGGCCTACGCGGTGAGAGCGGTGTCGCTGGCGCACCCCGGTGACGACGGCACGGTCGCCGACGAGATCGACTGGCAGGTGGCGGAGTGCACCGAGAGTGAGCGCGCGATCCTGCGAATGCTGCCGCCGGTGGGCGCCGAATCCGGTGGCCCGCTCGGGCCAGGGCTGATGACGCGCGGCATCCTCGGCGACACGATCCGCGAGATCCAGGAGCGCGTCGGTTCGGCATCGACGTGATCGATCACCCACTGCGGCCGTGCTCAGCGGCCGGATCGGAGGCTAGTCTCGGGCCGTGATCGTATGGATCAACGGCACCCACGGGGTGGGCAAGACCACCACAGCTGCGCTGGTGCAGCAGAAGTTGCCGGGGTCGCGCGTGCTCGACGCCGAGAAGGTCGGTGCCACACTGATGAGCATCACCCCGGGATTGCCCGAGACGGACAACTTCCAACACTGGGCGCCGTGGCGGCCGCTCGTGGTCGAGACCGCTCGGCGCGTGGTCGACTACACCGGCGGCGTCCTGGTCATGCCGATGACGGTCCTTGTCGAGGAGTACTGGCGCGAGATCAGCGCCGGACTGGCTGCATACTCGATTCCGTTGCGGCACTTCGTGCTCCACGCCGATCGTGAAACCCTGCGCAGCAGGATCATGAACGACACCACGCTGGGGCCGTCGGCTTTCCGTCTCGGATACCTGACGGACTACGAGGAAGCTGCGGGGACGTGGTTGCACCACGAAGCGGAGGTGGTCGACACCACTGCGCTCGCCCCCGTCGTCGTCGCCGAACTCATTGCCAGAGCGGTCATCGCGACATGAGCGCCGACCGCGACGACTTCACCATGGCGGTGCTCGATGTCGTCGACCAGATCCCACCCGGGCGGGTGATGACGTACGGCGCCATTGCCGAACACCTGCAGCGCGGCGGTCCACGGGGCGTCGGCGGCGTGATGGCCCGCGACGGCGAGGCGGTGACGTGGTGGCGGGTGGTCCGCGCGAACGGGACGCTCCCGGCGCACCTGATGATCGACGCGCAGGAGCACTGGCACACCGAGGGGACACCGTTGCGGCGCGGGATCGTCGACATCGAGGCCGCGCGATGGTGGCCGGAGTGACCGTCACGCCCGCCGCCGGGGCGCGATCGCTCACCGCCGGCGCCCTGGTGCTGTTGACCGCCCTGTACTTCGCGCAGGGTCTGCCGTTCGGGTTCTTCACCCAGGCGCTACCGGTGGTGCTGCGCAGGTCCGGCTACTCACTCGTCACCATCAGCGCGACGGGCATCCTGTTCGCGCCCTGGGCGTTGAAGTTCCTGTGGGCGCCCTACGTCGACCGCTACGGATCCCGTCGTCGATGGTTGCTCACCCTCCAATCCGCCTCGGCCGCAGTCGCTCTGATCCTCGCGTGCCTGGATCTCTCCACGACGCTGACGTGGCTGTTCATCGGCATCGCGGTGGTCAATGTCTTCTCCGCGACGCAGGACATCGTCACCGACGGCCTCGCGGTGCGGCTGCTCGGCGAGCGAGAACGCGGTCTCGGCAACGCGATCCAGGTCGGTGCCTACCGCGTCGGCATGATCGTCGGGGGAGGAGCACTGCTGTGGCTGTTCTCCCTGGGCGGGTGGCGCGTGCTGTTCGTCGCGATGGCCGCACTGTTGGTGCTGTCGACGATCCCGGTGTGGTTCCTGCGCGCGCAGACCGAAACCGCCGACGATGCCGCGAAGGAGTCGACGAGGCCGTCGGCCCCGGCGATGTCGGTGGCGTGGATCGCGCGCCTTCGCCGTCCCGGGATGATCGCGTTCATCCTCCTGGTCGCCGCCTACAAGTTCGGCAACTCCATGGGATCGGCTCTGGTGGGCCCGTTCCTGTCCGACGCCGGCCTCACGTTGTCGCAGATCGCGCTCATCGAGGGGGCGCTGTCGTCGGTGTCGGCACTGCTCGGTGCGGCGCTCGGCGGGTGGTACGCCTTCCTGCACGGCCGCAGGCACGCCCTCGCCGTCGCGGGGATTGCGCAGACCGCCGCGCTGGTGCTCTATGTCGTCGCGTCGTTCGACGTCGGCGGACTGCCCCTGCTCGTGTCGGCGAGTGTCGCCGAACACGTCCTCGGCGGCGCCGCCACGGTGGTCGTGTTCGCGCTCATGATGGACGCCTGTCAGCGTGAGTACGCAGGTAGCGACTACACCCTCATGGCGTGTGCGGTCGTGTTCTCCCAGGGCGCAGCCGGTTTCGCCGCCGGCGTGGTGGGCGATGTGTTCGGGTACACGGCGATGTTCGGTTCCGCGTTCGTCCTGTCCGGCATCGGCTGCGCGGTGCTCATGATCGCCCTCGCGCGCGGGGTCGGACCCGTCGAACTGCGTAGGTCGCTCGGGGTCCACTCGCCGGACCGCGCGGCATGATGGAGCGATGAGCATCGATCGCGCCCCCGAGGTCTCCCGACGTCTCGCCCGTCGACTCGCCGTGTGGGGCGGGATCTCGACGGTGGCGGGTGGTGCGCTCGCGGTGGCCGGCCCCACCCCGCGGTCGCGGGCCTTCGGACTCCAGAACGCGATGTGGGGCGCGATCGACGTGGCCATCGCCGCGATCTCGACCCGTCAGTCGACCCCGCCGACATCGGCGAAGCTGCGCCGGTTGCTGCTCGTCAACACCGGACTCGACGTCGGCTATGTCGCGGGCGGTGCGCATCTCGCCGCCCGGACGCCGAGTTTCGGTGGCCGGATCACCGCCGATCAGGCACGGGGGCACGGTGCGGCGGTGATGGTGCAGGGTGCGGCGCTGTTCGTCCTCGACCTCACCCACGCCCGCGCCCTGTGGTGACCGACGATCAGGGTCACATGTCGGTGGCGGCGACAACCGCCTGCCACAGTGCCTCTCGCGACTGCGGTGAATCCCTGCGCCACGACGGGTAGTGCGTGGGTCGGGGTGCGCGGTCGTGCCAGAACTTCCCGTTCGTGCTCGTCGCCTCGGGAGAGGCGGCGAGCCAGACGATGGTGTCGGCGCCGTCGTGCGCGGTGCGCAGGATCGGCTTCATCACCTTGCCGAAGCCCGGGATCGAGTCGGTGACACCGGGGGTGTCGGCCCAGCCCGGATGCATGCTGTGCACCTTCGGGTCGTCGGGGAGTGAGAGATGCCGTGCGAGTTGCTCGGTGATCACCACCTGCATCCGCTTGGTCCGTGCGTAGGCGGTGAGTCCGGAGTAGTCACCCTCGGTGAACTCGAGATCGGTCGTCGTCAACGGCACCGGGTACATCCCGCCACTCGACACGAACACCACGCGGGAGTCCGCGTCGAAGAGTTCGCGCAGGCCGATCGTCATCGCGACCGGCCCGAGCACATGGGTGGCGAACGCGGCTTCGTGGCCCTGCTTCGACTCGGTGCGTTCCGGTGGCATCACACCGGCGCAGTGGACCACCGCGTGGATACCGGTCAGATCGGCGCGCAGGTCGGTGACGAGCCGGGCGACGGCGTCGAGGTCACTGATGTCGCACTCGCGGATCACGAGGTCGGCGTCGCGGACCTCGCCCCGGATGGTGTCGGCGGACGACTCGAGGCGCTCCGCGGACCGTCCCACCAGATGCACCCGCGCTCCGAGTCTCGTGAGCCCCGCCGCGGTCGCCGCGCCGAGTCCGGACGAGCCACCGGTGACGACGATCTCGGTGGGGGAGCTGAACGGCTCGGGGTCGGATGCCCAGAAACGTCTCCGCACAGCCGACCCGATTACCGAGTAGCCGGGGATGACAGTGACATCGAGCGCGGTGTCGATCGCGCGGGTCAACAGGCTCATGACCACGAGGTTAGTCGGCGACGATCCGGCAATTGGGACACGGAACAACCACCGACCCGATTCTTTATAGTGAGTCAAAGCAAAGGTGTCGAATCGAGAACTATTGATGCACGCCATTGTTATTTTTCTGCTCGCGCATCGGCGCCAACGGGGACGTCGACACTCGAGATCGGAAACACAGCATGAAGATTCGCAGGTACCTCACCAGCGCAATGGTCGCGGCGGTGGCAGCATCGGTGCTGTCGAGTGTCGGCGTGACGGCGGCGCAGGCCGACGTCGGCGACGACTACCCGGTCGGCCTCGCGTTCGACGCCGAGACGGTGTCGGTCATCTCCAAGACCGGCCAGCCGATCACGTTCGGGAAGACGACGCTGTCGAGCCGCACCGATCTCACCAACCTGGTGGGGACGCTGAACCTGCCACAGACCACCGCTGCCTTGAAGCTCGGTCCGTTGACCCTCGCGACGTTCACCATCTCCATCGTGGAGCCGACCAAGGTCACCGGCACCATCGCCCAGGGCGAGGTCGACGGCCGGACCACACTCGATCTGAAAGTCGCGCAGTCGTTCAAGATCCGTCTCGACAAGGTTGCCCCGCTGGGCATCGGTTCACTGGGTTCGTCGGATCTGACGTTGGTCCCGGCCGGCGGCAACTGCGCGACGCAGACCACGACAGCGAACCTGACCGGGTCGATCGACGCCGCGAAGCTGTTCCAGGACAACACCGCTGACACCCACGTCAAGGGCAGCTACACGATCCCGGAGTTCCAGGGCGATTGTGGTCTGTTCGCGCCGATCATCAACGCGCTGATCGCCGGACCGAACAACACGCTCGACGTGCACCTGACCAACCCGGTGTTCGACTTCGGCTCGACGTCGCGTGCCGCCGCCGTGCAGAAGGTGCTCGCCGACTAGCTCCGTGCCGTCGTCGCGGTGTGGGTCACCCGGTGTAGCGCCACGTCGGAGAGCCCACCCGCGGCGATGGTCGCGGTCATGAAGGTGCAGAACGGCTGCCGTCGCCGGTCGGTGGGCGAACCGGGGTTCAGCAGGCGGAGTCCGTTGTCGGCGAGGGTGTCCCAGGGGATGTGGCTGTGCCCGAAGACGAGTACGTCGGTGTCGGGATAGGCCGCCGCCATGCGCCTTTCGCGACCGGTCGCAGCACCCGTCTCGTGCGTCACGGTGAACCGCAGACCACCGAGCGTCACGTCGGCACGTTCGGGGATCCGGGCACGCAGTTCGGGGCCGTCGTTGTTACCCCAGCACGCGACGAGGCGCGCAGAGCGTGACTCGAACAGGTCGAGGGTGGCCCCGTCGACCCAGTCGCCGGCGTGGAACACCACGTCGGCCGCGTCCATCGCCTCGAGGAGTGCAGACGGTAACCGCTTGGCGCGCTTGGGTAGATGGGTGTCGGCGGTGAGCACCAGAGCGATGGGCCCCGCGGCCGATGTCGGCGACATCGCTCAGCCGGGGAACGGCCCGGCGCGGCCGAGCAGCGCGGTCACCGGTGACTCCAGCTCGGCGCTGATCCACGTCGCGGTGTCGACCACCTTGGTGCCGTCGATCCCCGTGGTCACCCCCGACCGCTCCAGTTGGTAGCGGAGATCCTCGGTCGCGATGTTGCCGGTGGCGGCGGGGGCGAACGGACATCCACCGAACCCGCCGATGCTCGAATCGAGGGCACAGTCACCGAGGTCGAGTGCGGTGAGGGCGTTCGCGTATCCGGTGTTGCGGGTGTTGTGGAAGTGCCAGCGGTGGGCGACACCCGGCGCGACACGGGCGAGCCCGGCCCCGAGTTCACGCACCTGTGCGGGCACACCCACCCCGATGGTGTCGGCGATCGCGATCTCGTCGGGGCATGATTGCGCCACGCGGTCCATGATCTCGATGACGCGTGAGGCGGGTACCTCGCCGCTGAACGGGCAGCCGAACGACACGGCCAGGGTGGCGGTGGTGAACACGCCTGCAGCGCGGGACCTCTCGGCGATCCGCTCCCAGCGGGCGAGGCCCTCGGCGACGTCGCAGCCCTGGTTGCGGAGGCTGAACTCGTCGGAGCAGACGACCACGACGTTGACCTCGTCGACGCCGGCGGCCAGCGCGCGGTCGAGCCCGCGTTCGTTGAGGACCAGCCCGATGTAGTTCACGTCGTCGAGCCGGGGGAGCGCGGCCATGACCTCCTCGGCCCCTGCCATCTGCGGTACACGCGCAGGGTTGACGAAGCTGACGGTCTCGATGCGCTTCAGCCCCGCTGAGACCGCCCGACGGATGAACTCGACGCGCGTGTCCACCGACAGCGCCTTGCGTTCGTTCTGGAGTCCGTCACGGGGACCCACTTCCACCACATGCGTGCCGGCACCCGTCGCTGTCGTCATGGCTTCATCATCACCCTTCCGGCCGGATGGGGACAAAAACATCGCCCGTCCGGTGCACTCCGGCTCGCGATGACCGCAAGGGTTCGATCTCGTCGGTAACGTTCTGCGGGCTCGCGACGAGATAGGTGCGACGCGTTCTCTATCTCGAAGGACACCACGCATGGCTTGGATCCCCACCGACCACTTCCCGACGCCCGACTCCTCGGGCGCCGCGACGCGACCGGCATGGCTGCGACCAGCGGTGCTTCGCCCGGTGGCCATCGTCCTCGCGGTGTGTGTCGTCCTGTTCGCGCTCGCCACACTGCTGGTCAGCAACAACAAGGCGGGCGCGCTCATCGGACACCCGGAGAAGCTGCGCCCCGGCTGCACGTGGGATTCGTCGGGCAACTACGTCCAGAACTGCAAGGTGTGGTCGCCGTCGAACAACCGGTGGGTCATCGTGCAGATCCGCGCCTCGAACACCAGCACCCAGGGCGTCTACCTGCTCGACGGTATGCGCGCCCGCGACGACCGTTCGGCCTGGACCACCGACGTGCAGGCTGCCAAGGTCTACGACGGCAAGTCCGACACCACGCTGGTGATGCCGGTCGGTGGCGCGTCATCGTTCTACACCGACTGGAACGGTGGCGCCGGCGCCGCGAACACCCCGATCAAGCAGGAGACCTTCCTGACCTCGGAGCTGCCCGATTACCTCAACCGTGAGTTCGGTGTCGCCAAGAGCGGGAACGCGATCGTCGGTCTGTCGATGTCGGCCGGTCCCGCGGTGACGTTGGCCGAGAAGCATCCCGAGCAGTTCAAGGTCGTGCAGGCCATGTCGGGGTACTACCAGACCAACAACCCGCTGGGCGCGCTCGGTGTCTTCGCGACACAGACGATGGTGTCGAACTACACCAACGGCATCATCAACATGTGGGGTGCGCCGGGCAGCGCGCAGTGGCAGCAGAACGACGCCTCGCAGAACCTCGCCAAGCTCAAGGAGAACGGTCAGGTCCTCATCGTCTCCTCGGGGAACGCGTTCCTGTCGCCGCAGGAGATGGCCAAGATGAAGCCGCAGGATCAGATCAGCGCCATCCTGCTCGAGGCGCTCTCGGCGGTTTCGACGATCCTGTTCCAACTGCAGGCCGCGCAGGCCGGCGTCTCCGTCATCACCATCCCGAACTACGGCGGACACGACTGGGACAACTGGAACCGTGCCCTGCAGGCAGGCAAGACCAGCGTCATCGAGGGGATGAAGGCCGCGCCGCCGGTCACGAACAAGACCACGGTGCTCGCCGCCGCGCGTATCGCCTCGGCGCCGTCGTCGGCGTCCTCCTCCTCGGCGGCGTCGTCCGCGCCGTCGAGCAGTGCGTCGGCCGCCCCGTCGGCGAGTTCGTCATCCTCGCCCGCCTCGTCGTCTGCGTCATCGTCGGCCACGTCGTCGTCGGCACCGTCGTCAGAGGCCTCGGTCAGCACCACCCCGTCGGCGGCCCCGGCATCGACGAACGCCTCGACCCCGGCCTCGGCCGCGGCGAGCACGCCGGTGTGCACCTCGGTCGACCCGTCGGCGAACCCCGCTGCGAGCACGTCCGCGGCGCCGACCTGCGCGCCGGTCAACTGACGCGTCGAGGTCAGGCCGGCCCGGTGCGGAACACCGCGTCGGGACGGTCGGCGACGGCGGCATCGAGCCGGTAGGTCATCTCGTCGGACATGGTCGGTAGATCGTCGAGCGGGAACCACCCGCAGTCGGTGTTCTCGTCGTCGCTGACCGTCGGTTCGCCCGACACCCACCGCATCCGGAACGTCAGATCGAGGTACTGCGACACGTCGCCGTTGGGATAGGTCACCGGCTTCGTCACGTGCGTCGAGGCCAACCGCTCGGGTTCCACCACGCACCCGGCCTCCTCGAGCACCTCGCGCACCGCCGCGACGGCCGGTTCCTCGCCGGGGTCGATGATGCCGGTGACCGGGGTCCAGGCCCCGTTGTCGCTGCGCTTGACCAGCAGGACGTGCCCGTCTCGGAGGACGACCGCGGTCACCCCGGACAACCACAGGGGTGCATGACCGATCCGTTCACGGAGATCGAGGATGAAATCGGGAGTGGGCATGGCGCCGACTGTATTCGGCCGCGCCCGACATGACCGTTCACGTGCGGTCCCGGCCCTCGATTGGGCACGTAAACCCGCCAGTTGGGCACGTAACCCCGCCACTTGGGCACCTGAACCCGCCGGTTGGGCACGTCAATGCCCCGGTTGGACACCCGACGGCACGTCGGTCCCGGTGGATCGGCTGCCTCGGTGATCTCGTGCCCAGCTGTGGTCGTTACGTGCCCAGCTGTGGTCGTTACGTGCCCAACTGCGGTCGTTACGTGCCCAACTGGGGTCTGCTGTGAGCGAAACCGCGACGAGGTGACATGTAAGTGTGTAATCATGTAATCACTCAACGAAGGAGTGGAGACATGAAGGAACACAATCGCAGCGGTCGTCGTGGCGGATGGCAACAGGCCGAACTGCCCGATGCGAGCGACGCATCGGCATGGTTCGTCGGGCGTCTGCCCGACGAATGGTTCGACGGCGCGCCCGAGGTCGTCGTCGATCGTGACGAGATCACCGTCGTCGGCACGCTGACGGCGCCGAGCGGTGACGGGGGCAGCGCGGTCGCAGAAGGGCGTGCCTCCCGGTTCCGCGAGGACACCCGTGAGCAGCGGATGACCATCGCCGACGAAGCTCAGGCCCGGTATGCCCGGAAGGTGTCGTGGGGCGTGCGGGTCGGCGAGCAGCGAATCCTGTTCACCCATCTGGCCGTTCCGGTGATGACGCGGTTGCGTCAGTCCGAGCGGCAGGTCCTCGACACCCTCGTCGATGCCGGCGTGGCGCGGTCGCGTGCCGACGCGGTGGTGTGGTCGGTGAAGCTCGTCGGTGAGCACACCGAGGCCTGGCTCGCCGAACTGCGGGAGGCGATGGACTCCGTGGACACCCTTCGCGCCAAGGGTCCCCAGCTCTGAATCAGCGCCGGGCCAGCAGGCGTTGCAGTGCCGGACCGTACATCGACACCACCTGTGCCGGAGTGAGGTCGACGATGCTGGGGACGCGCAGCACATAGCGCATCATCGCCATACCGATGAGGGTCGAGGCGATCACCTCGACCGATACGTCGCTGTCGGCGCCCGCCGCGTCGACAGCCGGCCGCACCTGCGCGGCGAAGATGGTCTGCATCTGTTCGGCCGCAGCCGGTTCCGTGGCCGCTGACGCCAGCAGGAGTTGCAGGGACTCGCCGTGCGGGCCCTCCCAGCGGTCCAGGAACGTCTCGACGATCACCGCGCCGAGGCGGCGCCGGTGGACCTCGGTGAAGTCGGGCAGGTGGAGGTCGACCGACGTCGCCGCCTCGTAGAGACCGCGCTTGCTGCCGAAGTAGCGCATCACAAGCGCGGGATCCACGCCGGCGTCGCCCGCGACCGCCCGCACGGTCGTCGCGGCGAATCCCTCGGAGGCGAATCGACGCCGAGCCGCCGACATGAGTGCGGCGCGTGTGCGCTCGGCGTTGCGGGCGGTGTCGCCGCGAGTGGTCGGATCGGGCATGGGAAGAAGTGTATGTCAACGACCGTTGACTCCGGCGGTGGGCCGGAGGTAAAGTCAACGCATGTTGACTTCTATGCGGTCGTCGGTTCTGGTGGTCGGAGCGGGCCCGACCGGCCTGACCGCGGCAACGGCTCTGGCGGCACGCGGTGTGACCGTCCGGATCGTCGACGCCGCGAGCGAGGGGGCCAACACCTCCCGCGCCGCGGTGGTGCACCCTCGGACCCTCGAGGTGCTCGAGGCGGTGGACGTGACGCGTCGGATCCTCGCACGCGCCGTACGCGTGCCCCGCTTCGACATCCGTGACGGGTCGAACTCGATTGCGCAGCTCGATTTCTCGACGCTGCGCACCGACTACCCGTTCACCGCGATGATCTCTCAGGCCGACACCGAGGCGATCCTGCGCGACCGGCTCGCCGAGAGCGGTGTCGCGGTCGAGTGGAACACCCGACTCGACGATCTCGACGCCGACGGGCACGCCCGCCTGCGCGATCCCGCGGGTGTGTCGCGGACGACGCGGTTCGACGCGGTGATCGGTGCCGACGGAATGCGCAGCGCGGTGCGCGACGCCGTCGCGATCGGCTTCCCCGGATCGGGGTACGAGCAGTCGTTCGTCCTCGCCGACGTGTCGATGGCGTGGCCGGTTCCCCGCGACACCGTGTCGTTGACCTTCGCACCCGAGGGTCTCGCGGTCGTCGCGCCACTGCCCGACAACCGCTTTCGCGTCGTCGCGACGGCCGATGATCCGTCCGAGCACCCCACCGGCGCCGACATCGAATCGTTGCTGCGCGCTCGCGCGGGCGCCGCGGAGGTCGGGGACGTCGCCTGGAGCGGGCGGTTCCGGGTCCACCACCGTCTGGCCGAGAGCTACCGTCGTGGCGTGGTCTTCCTGGCCGGCGACGCCGCACACGTCCACTCGCCGGCAGGCGGGCAGGGGATGAACACCGGGATCCAGGACGCGCTGGTGCTCGCCGAGATCCTCACCACGGGAGTCGATCCGGACTCCTACGAACACCGTCGTCGCCCGGTCGCCCGCCGCGTGTTGCGACTCACCGACCGGATGACCCGCGCGGCGACCGTCGACGTGACCGGTGCCCGGGCCGTCCGCAACACCGTCATCCGCGCCGGCCTGAGCGTCCCACCCATCCGACACCGCATCGCGATGGAGATCTCGGAGCTCGCCTATCGTTGACCGCGTCGCACCCGAGTGTCGTCCGAAGGGGAGAGTCGTGATCGAGACCTGGCGTCTGTGGACCGGCGAAGACGGTGACTCGCACACCGAACGCGGGGTCATCGACCTCCACCCGGAGCACCTCACCAGCAGCACGGCGTCGGCGACGAGTGTGCACTTCGCCGAGACCGCTCCCGGGGCCGACCTCGGGTGGCACCCGGCGCCGCGACGCCAGCTCGTCATCACGCTCAGCGGCGTGCTGCACTTCCGGACCCGCGACGACGAGGGCTTCACGCTCCGCCCGGGGGTGGTGCTGCTGGCCGAGGACACCACCGGCACGGGTCACGTGTGGCATCTCGACCCCGACACCGCGTGGCGCCGCGCCTACGTCGTGCTCGCCGACGACACCGATGTGGGGTTCCGGGCCGACGCCTGAGATCGCAGGCGCACCCGGCGGGGACGTCCGAGGGGAGATCCCTCACAGGCGGAATGATCGTCGCTCCGGCCGTCGTTGATCTCTCCCGTGACCACCCCCGCGCTGTTCGAGCCCCTCACCCTGCGATCGCTGACCGTCCCCAACCGTGTCTGGCTGTCGCCGATGTGCCAGTACAGCTGCTTCGCTCGCGACGGCGTGCCCACCGACTGGCATCTCGTGCATCTCGGATCGCACGCCATCGGTGGCTTCGGACTGATCATGACCGAGGCGGCCGCGGTGACCGCCGACGGGCGTATCAGCCCCGAGGACGCGGGTCTGTGGAACGACGAGCAGGCCACCGCGTGGCGTCGAGTCACCGATTTCGTGCACGCCCAGGACTCGCTCATCGGTGTCCAGCTCGCGCACGCGGGCCGCAAGGCCTCGACCTACTCGCCGTTCGCCGATGGCGAGGGTTCGGTTCCGGAGTCCGAGGGTGGTTGGGAGGCGGTGGCACCGTCGGCCGTCGCCTTCGACGGGTACGCCACCCCGAGGGCGCTCACCGACGACGAGATCGGGGAGGTGGTGACGGCATTCGGTGACGCGGCCCGGAGGGCGTCGTCGGCCGGCTTCGACACCGTCGAGATCCACGCCGCCCACGGCTACCTGATCCACGAGTTCCTCTCGCCGCAGTCGAATCATCGTGACGACGCCTACGGCGGCGACGTCGCCGGCCGCACCCGACTCGCGATCGAGATCGCCGACGCCGTGCGCGCCGCGGTCGGTGACGCGGTGCCCGTGCTGTTCCGCATCTCCGCGACCGACTGGACCGATGGTGGCTGGAGCGCCGAGGATTCGGTGACGCTCGCCCGGATGCTGCGTGAGCACGGCGTCGACCTCGTCGACGCCTCGACCGGCGGCAACGTGATCGCCGACATCCCGGTCGGGCCGGGCTACCAGGTCGAGTTCGCCGCCCGGATCCGCAGTGGGGCCCAGATCGCGACCGCCGCCGTCGGGATGATCACCGACCCGCAGCAGGCCGAGACGATCCTGGCCACCGGACAGGCCGACGCGGTGTTCCTCGCCCGTGGTGCACTCCGTGACCCGGCCTGGCCGCTGCGCGCCGCCCACGAACTCGGCATCGGACACCACGACGCGCCGTACCGGCCGCAGTACCAGCGGGGCGCCTGGCGCGACTGACCGTGTCGTGTCGGGCCGGGGCCCGGTCAGGCCGGTCGGTGGATGAGCAGCGGGAGGACCGCCGCGGCGCCGGCGTCACGCAGGTGCGCGCCCGCCACGGTGATGGGCCACCCCGACCGTGAAGAATCGACCACGAGCAGAACAGTTCTGCCCGCCACGTCGGGGGCCGGTTGCATCGCCGCCCGCCAGTGGGCGGCCTCGTCGGCGCCGGACGCGTCACGACCCGGATCGCCCGAGGTGTCGATCGGTTGCGTCGCGCGGTCCAACGAACCGACCGACGCGAGGTGGTCGGCCACGTGGTCGGCGATCGACCGTCCCGATCCGCCGGTGGTGAGGGACACCGCGATCTCGGGCCGCTGCACCCAGGTGGTGCGCCACGCCGACAGAGCCGCCACGGCCGCCGCGGAGATCTCCCCGAGGGCATCGGCGTCACCGCGGCGCGCCGCGGTCAGGGTGTCGGTCCACTCCGGTGCATCCGCGTGGACCAGGACCTTCCCCGGTTCGGTCGCGAGATGGCCGGGAATGCGTCCCTTGGCGCCGAAAGCACCGCCCGGCCACATCTTCCGCGGGTCGAGATCGTGGGCACCCGAGCGCAGGGTGGCCGACACCGCGCGCACCGTCTCGGGATCGGCGGCCGCCGTGAGGCCCTCGGACAGGGCTCCGCGACACACCGAGCACCGGCCGCAGGCGGCGACATCCGGATCGTCGAGGGATTCCACGAGCAGCGCCATCAGGCAGCGTTCGCCGCGGGTGTAGGCGCGCATGATGTCGGCCTCGCGACGGCGTGTGTCGATGATCCCGTCGTAGTGCTCGGCGTCGTAGGACCACGGCGTGCCCGTCGATCGCCACCCGCCGTCGACGCGGTCGACGGCGCCGTCGACCGCGAGCTGCTTGAGCATCAACTCCACACGCGTACGCCGGATCCCGGTCGAGGCCTCGATCGCGATCGCCGACGGCGCCTCGTCGGAGCGGTCGAGTTCGTCGAGCACCGCCGCCATCTGCTTCGGGTCGGGGATCGTCGCGGTCGCGAAGTGGTCCCAGATTCCGGCGTCGGCCCCGGACGGCAGCAGCGCCACCACGGCGTCGTCGATGGCGCGCCCGGCACGACCGACCTGCTGGTAGTACGACACCGGCGACGGAGGTGAACCGACGTGCACCACGAACCCGAGATCGGGCTTGTCGTAGCCCATCCCGAGGGCCGACGTCGCGACCAACGCCTTGAGGTCGTTGTCCCGCAGACCGTCCTCGAGGACGTGCCGACGATCGGCATCGAGCTGCCCGGTGTAGGCGGCGACACCGATCCCCTCACCGTGCACCGCGACGATCGCGTCGACGAGCCGCTGCGCGTCGGCGACGGTGAGCACGTAGACGATGCCCGATCCGGGCAGCCGGTCGATGTGGTCGACCACCCAGCCGTAACGCTCGATCGGCGTCATCGCGTCGAGAACGTTGAGCTGCAACGAGCGTCGCGCCAGGGGGCCGCGCAGCACCAGGGTGGCCGAACCGAGCTGACCGGCGACGTCGTCGGTGACGCGGGCGTTGGCGGTGGCCGTGGTCGCCAGGACCGGCATCGCGGGATTCACCGTCTTGAGGACATCGGCGACGCGGCGGTAGTCGGGACGGAAATCATGGCCCCAGTCGGAGATGGCGTGCGCCTCGTCGATCACCAGCAGGCCGAGGGTGTCGGCGACGGCGTCGAGGACCCGACGACCGAAGCCGGGGTTGGCGAGGCGTTCGGGCGACACCAACAACACGTCGAGCGCACCGCTGCGGAGATCGTCCTCGATGGCCGACCAGTCACCGATGTTGGCGGAGTTGACCGTTGCCGCCCGCAGGCCCGCCCGGTGGGCCGCGGCGACCTGGTCGCGCATCAGGGACAGCAGGGGCGAGACGATGAGGGTCGGACCGGCACCCTCGGAGCGCAGGATGGCCGTCGCCGCCCAGTACACCGCCGACTTGCCCCAGCCCGTGGCCTGCACCACAAGCACCCGCGACCCCGGTGTCGTGAGCGCCGAGACCGCGGTCAACTGGTCCTCGCGCAGGGTGGCGCCCGGCCCGGCCAGGGCCTCGATGACGGTGGTGGCGGTGGCGGCGCGTGCCGTGGTCCAGGTGTTCGCTTCGGTGTCCATCGTCTTCCGACGCTACCGGCGACGCACGACACCGACGGTGCCGGCGCCGGGGTCACCATGTTCTCTGTCCACAGGTGGACGTCGCGATGCGAGACTGGGCGCATGACGGATCGGTGGGCGCTGGCGATCGACATCGGCGGGACCAAGGTGGAGGGTGCGCTGGTCGACGATCGTGGCGCCGTGCTCGGTGCGACGCGATGCCGGGCGGGTACCGGCGGAGAACGCTCGGCGGCCGAGCTCGATACGTCGGTGCTCCAGGTCGTCGACGGTGCCCTCGATCGCGCGGCGGCCGCAGGCGTCGCCGACGGCTCGATCGTCGGGGTCGGGGTCGGTGTCGCCGGGCCGATCGACGAGCGGGCGGGAACGGTGAGCCCGATCAATCTCCCTGCCTGGCACGAGCATCCGCTATGCGCGGTGATCGCCGCACGCGTGGCCGAACGTCTACCCGGTGTTCCGCTGGAGTTCCACCGCGACGGCGTGGCGATCGCGCTCGCCGCGCACTGGACCGGTGCGGCGCACGGTGTGGCCAACATGATCGGGATGGTCATCTCGACCGGTATCGGCGGCGGCATCATCCTCGACGGCCGGGTCGTCACGGGCAACGCCGGGCACATCGGTCAGATCGAGGTGTCCGGTGCGACAGGGGAGTTGAGCCTGGGGAGTCGGACGACGTTGGAATCGGTCGCCTCGGGGCCGCACACCGTGGCGTGGGCTCGCGGCCAGGGGTGGCCGGGGACCACCGGTGAGGAGTTGGCAGCCGCGTTCGCCGCGGGCGACGACGTCGCGGTGCGCGCCGTGGAACGGTTGGCGGCGCTGGTGGGCCAGGGCGTCTGCAGTGCCGCGGCGCTGCTCGACATCGAGGTCGTCGCGATCGGGGGCGGGTTCTCGCGGGTGGCGCCGGATCTCATCGACCGGATCGGGGCGCACGTCGCGCGACACCCGTTGGACTACGTGTCACGGGTCCGGGTGATCGAGGCCGGCCTGGGGGACGAGGCGCCGCTCGCCGGCGCCGCGGCCTTCGTCCACCTGGCCGATCGGCTGCCCGCGGCGCGGTGAGCACCCCGAACAGCAATCAGCCCCGTCCACCGATCGAGATCGGTTCGGGACGGGGCTGACTGGGAGAGATCAGGTGGAGATCAGAGCGCGGTGACGCCGACGGCCTGCGGGCCCTTGTTGCCCTGCTCGGTCTCGAAGCTCACGCGATCGTTCTCGTTGAGGCTGCGGAATCCGCCGCCCTGGATCTCGCTGTAGTGGACGAAGACATCCTTGCCGCCGTCGTCGGGGGTGATGAAGCCGAAGCCCTTGTCAGCGTTGAACCACTTGACAGTTCCCTGAGTCATGGGAGATTTCCTTTGTTTCCAGTGTGCGAGAAGGCGCAGCTCACGCCATCTCGGGTTACAACTACGGGTGCGGAAGGAAATCTTGCGAATGTCCCGACGCCCTCGCGTGTAAATTCTTGCGAGCGACTATCGAACACAAAAACTTGTACCGACGACAAGTCAACAGGTAACGCGGGGTCGTGTCAACCCGATGTGCCCGCGCGTCGCGGAATCATCGACACCCGATCGGTGTCACCTCCCGATGACCCGGTCGGCGATGTCATGGAGCACCTCGAGCGAGCCGTCGTAGGGCGCGGTGTCCCGCGGCCAGTGGCAGATCACGTCGCTGAAGCCCAGTTCCCCTGCCCGCCCGGCCATCTCGATGTAGAGCTCGGTGCTCGACAGGGAGACGGCGGGTGACGTGTCGATGCTCAGGTAGGTCGGGAACGACGCTCGGTCGCGACCGGCCCGCTCCAGGGACGCCTCGAGATGCCCCACCGAGGTCGCGACGCCGGCGAACCACGCCTCGATGTCGTCGGCCTTCGGTCCGGTGGTGATCCAGCCGTCGCCCGTGCGTGCCGCGTAGTCGATCGATCGGGGGCCGTTGCCCGCCAACAGGAACGGGTTGCGAGGTCGGATCGGCTCGTCGCGCAGTCGCATGTCGGTGGTCGAGAACCACCGTCCGTTCGTGGTGACGTGGTCGGTCGACAGCACCCGGTCGAGGAGATCGGTGAACTCCTGGAGGCGGTCGACGCGATCGCGCGGACTGGGGGCCGGGCCGCCGAGGAGGGTGGAGTCGGGGTCGCCACCGGCACCGAGTCCGAGCAGGAGTCGATCGTCGGAGATGTCGGCCAGCGCCTGCAGGTCGCGCGCGAACGGCGCGGGGTGCCGGTAGTTGGGCGACGCGACGAACACCCCGAGCCCGATGCGCGAGGTCGCCGTCGCGGCGGCGGTGAGGGTGGGGATCGCCCCGAACCACCGCGATTCGGGGAGACCGCCCCACACGACGTGGTCGTAGGTCCACGCGTGATCGAACCCGAGTTCCTCGGCCTCGACCCACAGTGGACGGGCCTCGCGCCAGGGGTGTTCGGGCAGGATGGCGATTCCGTGGCGCATGGGTCCCGACGCTACCGCCCGGCCGGCACGGGGTGTGCGGATGATTAGGCCCATCGTGAGTCCAGCTCTTCCCGCGCCCGCGCGCCCGGAGTTGAGTGGCCGCGTGACCAGCTCTCTCGCCTCCAGCGCGACCACCACGTCCGACGCCGATCTCGACGCACGCTTCGCACCCGTCTTCGCCCGCATCGCGGAGGGTGCACTCGAGCGCGAGGTGGATCGCCGCCTCGCCTTCGACGAGGCGGGATGGCTGAAGGAGGCGGGATTCGGGGCGCTGCGTGTGCCGGTCGAGTTCGGCGGCTCGGGCGCGACGGTTCGTCAGCTGTTCCGGTTGCTCATCGATCTCGCGGCCGCGGAATCGAACCTGCCGCAGGCCCTTCGGGTGCACTGGAGCTTCGTAGAGGACCAGCGGCTCTCGACCGACTCCGAGGCGCGCGAACGCTGGCTGCGGGCGGTGGCCGACGGTCGACTCGTCGGCAACGCCATCACCGAGCCCGGTGTCGGGGCCGTCGACCGGTACCGCACCACCGTGCGCCGTGATGGTGACGGGCTGGTGGTCAACGGGACGAAGTACTACAGCACCGGCAGCCTCTACGCCGACCACATCCTCGTCGCCGCCGACCTCGACGGCGAGCGGGTGTCGGTGCTCGTCGACGGTGACGCCGACGGCGTGAGCCAGCACGACGACTGGGACGGCTTCGGCCAGCGCCTGACCGCCAGCGGCACAACCGAGTTCACCGACGTCCGCGTCGGGGAGGATCGCCTCCTAGGCGCCGGCTACGGCCAGGCGGGCCGCACCTACGGCACCTCGTACCTGCAGTTGGTGCAGCTCGCGGTGCTCGCCGGCATCGCCCGCCGCGCCACCGACGACGCGATCGACTGGGTGCGGTCGCGTACCCGCAGCTACACCCACGCCGCCGCCGACCTGCCCCGCGAGGATCCGTTGGTCCAGCAGGTGGTCGGCCGCCTGTCCAGTGCCGCCTTCGCCGCGCGCGCCACGGTGCTCGCCGTCGCCGACACCCTCGACGCCGCGCTCGACGACGCGCAGGCCCGCGGGCAGTTCGACGACGCCCTCCTCGACGCGGCCGAACTCGCGTCGTCGCAGGCGCAGGCCACCGTCATCCCACAGGTCCTCGAGGCCACCACGCAGCTGTTCGAGGTGGGCGGCGCCTCGATCGTGTCCGAGCGGCTGCGTCTCGATCGACACTGGCGCAACGCGCGGACCATCGCCACCCACAACCCGCTCATCTACAAGCTGCAGGCGGTCGGGGCGTTCGAGCTCAACGGCGACGACCTGCCGTACGCGTGGAGTGCCGGCAAGCGTCCCACCAGCTGATCGGTTCACCGCGCTGCTAGCGTGCGGCGCGTGGAGTTGATGACCGCGACCGACGCCCAGGCGTACTGGATGTCGGCCACGATCCCCAGCGACCAGTTCCTGCTCTACTGTTTCGACCGCGGTGTGGGACCCGGCGACTCGATCGACGAGATCGGGTCGGCGCTCCTCGGTCGGGCGGCCGGCATCGACGATCTGATGCTGCGGATCGTCGAGGTCCCGCACGGTCTCGACTTCCCGTACTGGGTGCACGCGCCGGTGTCGACGCGGCAGCTGCGACGGCATCGGGCCCAGGGATGGGACGACTGTCTGCGCATCCTCGGCGCCGAGATGGCTGACCAGATCGACCTCACCGACCACGGCTGGCGGGTACATCTGTTCGATCCGATCTCCGATGCCCCCGGGGTGCACGGCGCCACGGTCGTCGCGGTGCTGCAGATCGCGCACGCCCTGGCCGACGGCCTCCTCGCCTCCGACATCGCCCGGCGACTGTTCGGCCCCGACCCCCTCGTGTCCGACTCCCACTGCTCCGTCGCGGACATCGGGACCTTCTCGCCCACGAGGGCGGTCGCCCGCGCGGTGGCCTCGATGCCGGTACGTGCCGGGCGTCTGGCGGTGTCCGCCGTCGGCGCCCACCGCGCGCATCGACGGCGCGAGCACGACATCGCCGAGGGGCGGGTGTCGGCCGCCCCCGCCGGCGGGCCGCTGGTCGCCGTCAACACCCGACCCGACCACCGCCGTGAGCTGCGCACGGTCCACACCGACCGCGACGCGCTGCGGGCGATCGGTGGATCGGTGACCCGCGGTGCCCTGGTGGTGATCTCCGAAGCCCTGGCCGAGCACCTCGACGTCGACCCGTCGGTCGGCTTGCGCGCGGAGATCACCGTCGCGAAACCCGGTGTCCGGTCGGCGCGCAACCACTTCCGCAATGCGGGAATCGACCTGTGGATCACCGAGCCCGACCGTGCCGTTCGTGCGCGACGCATCGGCGACGAGATCGACGCGGCGGTCCTGCGCGCCGCCCACCCCGCCACCGTGGCCGAGTCGAGAGCCATGGCGTCGGTACCGGCGGCACTGATCCGCTGGGGTGTGGCGGGTTTCGACGCCGACGTCGTCCCCGACACGATGACCGGCAATGTCGTGGTGTCCAGCGTGAACCGCGGACCCGCCGACCTCGTTCTCGGCGGTGGGCGCGTGGCGTTCACGACGGGTTTCCCGGCGCTGTCGCCGATGCAGACGCTGACGCACGGCGTCCACGGCATCGGTGACCGCGTGGTCATCTCGATCTGTTCGTCACCGACCGGTCTCGCCGACGTCGACGCCTACCGAGACCGTCTGGCCGCGCGACTGAACACCTAGACCACGTCGGTCAGATCACCGTCGGCCGTGCCGGATCCGGCGTCGGCCCCGGGGACGGCGGAGCAGGGGGAGTGGGCCCAGGAGGAGTGGGCGCAGGAGGATCCGGCATCGGGGGACCGGGCTCGGGCACGGGCGTCGGTATCGGCGGGCCGGGATCCGGCGGTTCCGGTGGCGAAGGCGCAGGTATCGGTTGTCCCATGTGCATCTCCCGTCGCAGGCGTGTGCCGTTCACGCTACGCCGCGTGTGCCCTCATCAGGGCCCGGACGGATCGCGCCACCCCTGCCGCGTCGAGCCCGGAGACCTGCAGGTGCTGCTCGGGGGTTCCGTAGAGCCGGCGTTCGGCGCGGCCGTGACCCAACGACAGGAGTCGGTGCGGCCGGTCGAGGAGGGCACCCGACACGACGTGCGCCGACGTTCCGGCCAGGTACGGCTCGACCAACACCACGTCGGGGTGTTCGCCGGACGTGTTGTGCGCCAACGCTCTCGACAGCCCAACGGTGTCGAGTGGTCGGACGGTCGCGGTGTAGCAGACGGTCGCCTCGACGCCCTCGGTGTGGGCGATCTCCGCCGCGGCGGCCAGTGCGGCGTCGAGAACAGGGCCGACGGCGAGGATCACGAGGTTCGACGATCCGGGCCGCACGATGTGCAGCTGACCGTCGGCGGCGTCGAAGGTGGCCGAGTTCTGCTGTGCCGTCACGCGAACGTAGTGGCGTCCGCGGCGCCGGTGGGCCGCACGCATCACCGCCTCGACCTCGGCGGCGGTGCCCGGTACGTGGATCGCGATTCCGGGGACCGCGTCGATCAGCGCGACGTCGGCGTCGGTCTGGTGGGTGCGTCCGGTGGTCGACATGTCGACCGATCCGCCGGTCGAGACCAGGAGCCCGTCGACGTCCTGGTGGCCGAAGCCCAGCTTGATCTGCTCGTAGGCGCGTTCGACGAGGAAAGGCGCGAAGGTGTGCACGATCGGGAACATGCCGGCCAGCGACATCCCGGCACCGACGTTCACCAGGAGCTGTTCCCGGATGCCGACATTGACGACGCGGTCGGGGTGGCGCGCGGCTGCGCCGCCGAAGAACTGTCCGCCGATCTCGGCGTAGACGAGTGCGGTGTCGGGGTCGCGGTCGACGAGGTCGACAGCGGTGTCCGCGAATCGGGTTCGTGGATCGGTCATGACTTCGCCTCCACCCTGGCGACGACCGCCCGCGGACCCGGCTCGGACGGCTGCAGCGCGCCGAGGATCGCGGTCGGATCGTGCCCGTCGATCTCGGCGGTCGACCACGATTCGAGCGCGAATCGCGCCGCGAGGCGGTGCGGCCGGCGATGGGTGGCCGAGGCGTTGTCGATGACGATGACGGTCAGACCGTCGAGCCCGATGGCGCCGGCGAAGGCGATGGCCTCGTCGTTGGACCCCTCGTCGAGTTCGGCGTCGCCGACGAGGACGAACACACGGGCACGGCTCCCGCGGGCACCCAATGCGAGTGCGGTGCCGACGGCGAGCGGCAGCCCGTGGCCGAGCGATCCCGAGGAGATCTCGCATCCGGGGATCAGCGCCCGGTCGGGGTGGGCGCCGAGCGGGGAGTCGACCGACGTCCAGTGATCGAGCCACTCGACCGGGAAGTAGCCGTGTGCGGCCAGCGTCGCGTAGAACGCCATGGGCCCATGACCTTTGGACAGATAGAACCGGTCGCGGTCGGGATCGTCGAGGCGGTCGGGGGAGATGTCGAGGACGTGGTGGTAGAGCGTCCACACCACGTCGAGGGTGGACAGTGCGGCTGCGTCGTGTTTCTCGTCGCCGGTCATCCGCGCCATCAGCGCGGTGAGGTCGCGACGACCCAGGGGTGTCGTGGTGGTCATGGGACCACGATGCAACCTCGACCTTTGTTCAGGTCAAGCGCTCGCGTCGATTCAGTGCTGGTGCCCGTTGAGCTCGGCCTGCTTGCCGTTGCCGCGGACGAGGCGCTTGGGCAGGCGGCCGGCGAGGTCGGACAGCGGGGTGACAGCGTTGTTCAGCACGTCGACGGCGTCGCGCAGTTCGTGCACCGTCTCCTGGATCGCGACGATGCTGGGGGCGAGCTGGCTGATGACCTCGGTCAGCTCGGTGATGCGGTCGATGGTGCCGCCCGGGGCGATCGCGCGCTCGACGGCACCGCCCTCGCCGACGAGCTGGTCGAGGAGTCCGCCGTCGTCGACGAGTCGGTCGATGATGCCGCCGGTCTCGGTCATCTTGTTGAGCAGCCCGTTCTCGGCGGTCAGCTTGTCGACCACCCCGCCCTCGCCGGTGAGGCGTTCGAGTATGCCCTCGTTCTCGGTGAACTGGTCGATGACGCCGCCCTTGCGGGACAGACGATCCAGCGGTCCGCCCTTGGAGGCCAGGCGGATGAGGATTCCGTCCTCCTCGGCCATCTGGTCGAGGAGACCGTCGCGGGCGGTGAGGCGTTCGAGTGAGCCGTCGGCCTCGGTGAGCCGATCGACGACGCCGCCGGGCGACAACAGGCGGTCGAGGGCGCCGTCCTGCGCCAGCATCTTGCCGATGGGACGGTCGGGGCCGAGCATCTCGGCGATCTGCCCGATGAGGGCGAGCGGCGTCCGCGCCGAGAAGTTGGTGGTGTCCTCGACGCCGAAGACGTTGTTGACCTCGTGGGCGACGTTCTCGAAGGTCAGGCGCGCGATGGTCACGCTCGACTCGACCGCGGCCAGTGCCACACCGGTCACGGCGAAGCCGACCTTGAACGGCAGCGTGTAACCGACTCTCACATCCATGGATGACAGGTTATGCCATCGCGGTGTGACGGAGAACTCATCACCGGGTTCCCCTGTCCGGGCTCGCCGAAGCGGGCGGTCAGGCCTCCGACTTCGCCTTGGCCTTCTGTTCCTTCTTGAACGCCCGGACCTTGTTCAGGGACTCCTCGTCGACGACGTCGGCGACCGAGCGGAATCCCTTCTTGCCGTAGTCGCCGACCGCGGTCGTCCAGCCCTTGGGCTTGACGTCGAGCTGCTTGGCCAGCAGGGCGGTGAAGATCTTGGCCTTCTGCTCACCGAATCCGGGTAGTGCGTTGATCCGCTTCACCAGATCGGCGCCGCTGGTGGCCTCGGTCCAGATACGCGTGGTGTCGCCGTCGTACTCGGCGACGATCACGTTCGCCAGGTCCTGCAGTCGCTTGGCCATCGACCGCCCGTAGCGGTGGATCGCCGGGGGAGTGGCACACAGTTCGGCGAACGCGTCGGGATCGGCCGTCGCGATCTTCTCCGGGTCGAGCGTGCCGAACCGGTCGAGGACCTTCGCCGGCCCGGCGAACGCGCGTTCCATCGGGAACTGCTGATCGAGCAGCATGCCGGCCAACAGGGCGAACGGATCGTTCGACAACAGCTCGTCGGCGGCCGGGTCCTGGGCGATCTGCAGTGTGACCATGTCGGGAGTCTAACTTTTGCCGCCGCACCGGTCCGCCTCGCGACACCTGCGTCGATCGCCGACTCGGCGGGGTGGGTGGGGAGTAGCGTTCCCCACGGCACAGGGTGGTCCGGAAACGGCGGGGCCCTCGGCGCCGATCCCACTCTCCACGAAGCAGATCGGGGTGGTCAGGTGAGCACATCGGCTCAGGACACCAAACAAGACCAACACCTCGCCAAGGTCATCGGCGTCACCGTCGCCGCGGCGGTCGGCGGCTTCCTCTTCGGGTTCGACAGTTCCGTGGTCAACGGTGCCGTCGACTCCATCGGGTCACACTTCGAGCTGAGCGAGTTCTTCAAGGGCTTCGCCGTCGCCGTGGCCCTGCTCGGTTGCGCACTCGGCGCGTGGTTCGCCGGTCGCCTCGCCGACAAGTGGGGCCGCAAGCCGGTGATGCTCGTGGGCTCGTTCCTGTTCCTCATCTCCTCGATCGGGACCGGATTCGCCTGGAGCGTCCCGGATCTGATCGTCTGGCGCATCCTCGGCGGCCTCGGCATCGGTATCGCCTCGGTGATCGCGCCGGCCTACATCGCCGAGATCGCGCCCGCGAAGTTCCGCGGCGCGCTGGGGTCGATGCAGCAGCTCGCCATCACCATCGGCATCTTCATCGCCCTGCTCTCGGACTCCCTGCTGCAGGACAGTGCCGGCGGCGCGTCCAACGACCTGTGGTTCGGTATCGAGGCCTGGCGCTGGATGTTCTTCGTCGGCGTCATCCCGGCGATCGTCTACGGCGTCCTCGCCCTGATGATCCCCGAGTCGCCGCGCTACCTCGTCGGCAACAACCTCGACGAGGAGGCCGCCCGCATCCTGCGCGAGGTGACCGGTGAGAAGGATCCGCTCAACCGCGTCAAGGAGATCCGCCTGACGCTCAAGCGTGAGTCCAACGTGTCGCTCAAGGACATCCGCGGCCCGTCGTTCGGTCTGCACCCCCTGGTGTGGGTGGGCATCTGGATCGCCGTGCTGCAGCAGTTCGTCGGCATCAACGCGATCTTCTACTACTCGACCACCCTGTGGCAGTCCGTCGGGTTCTCCGAGAGCGAGTCGTTCAAGACATCGGTGATCACCGGTGTCATCAACGTCGTGATGACCTTCGGGGCCATCCTGTTCGTCGACCGCATCGGTCGTCGCCGTCTGCTGAAGATCGGCTCGGTCGGCATGTTCATCGGCCTGGTGCTCGCGGCGATCGCGTTCACCCAGCAGCAGGGCTCGGGTGACTCGGTCACGCTGCCCGACACCTACGGCACCCTCGCCCTGATCGGCGCCAACCTCTTCGTGGTCGCCTTCGCCGCGACGTGGGGCCCGGTCATGTGGGTGATGCTCGGCGAGATGTTCCCCAACCGCATCCGCGGTGTCGCCCTCGGTGTCTGCACCGCGATGAACTGGATCGCCAACTTCGCGATCTCCCTGCTGTTCCCGCAGCTGAGCGAGAGCCTGGGCCTGGCCTACGTGTACGGGTTCTTCGCGCTGTGCGCGGCGATCTCGTACTTCTACGTGCAGTTCAAGGTGCCCGAGACGAACGGTATGGAACTCGAGGACATGGGCGACCTCCGCAGCGGGAAGACGATTCCGACCGAGGTCTCCTGACCCGGGTTCATCGCGACCCGTTCCCGACACGACGACGGCCGGCCGAGGGGTTCCCTCGACCGGCCGTCGTCGTCGTGCGTCAGGCGTTGGTGATGCCCACCATCGGGAGGAAGAAGCAGCTGCGACCGCCGCTGTTCACCGTTCCGAACACCGCGGAGAGAACGGTGCCCTTGCCGGTGGCCACCGGGGCCAGCCGGGTTCCTGCGGGCGCGATGGTGGTGAGCACGGTCTTCACCGTGGCGACGGCGACGTCGCGGATCGGCCCGGCCGGGACCCCCGCGAGGTAACGGTCGATGATCGTCTGCGACGCGTCACCCATCTGGGCGAAGCCGCCCTTGCCGGAGTTGATGTTGAACCAGGCGACCTGCATGCCCGCGGTGTTCGCGTCGGGTGTGATGCCGGCGGGCACGAAGCCGTAGAGCGTCTCACCACTCTTGACGATGTTCGGGTCGATCCCGTTGATCATCGGCAGCGCCGGGAGCCCCGGTGCCGAGTAGGGCCCGGCGACCGCGCCGCCCACAGCGGGGGCGAGGCCGAACGGGTTGGTCGAGGTCGGCGCGACGCAGTTGAACGCCACCGACGGGTTGAGGAACGGCTGGATGCCGAGTTTGCGCAGGGTGTCGTTGGCCTGGGCGAGGAGTGCGCCGATGTCCTGACCCGATGCGGTGGGGGTCTGCTGTTGGGTCGCGGTGGAGTTGCTGGTCAGCGCCGAGAGGGCAGCCGCGGCGACCGAGTCGACGGGCGTGCTCTGGCCGGCCGGCACGGTGGTGGTGGTGGGCACGGCGCCGGCCGGTGCGGCTGCGACGGCGATGGCCGCGGCACTGATCGCGGCGGCGACGCCGGTGCGCAGAGCGGCGCGGCGCGCGCGGGTGTGGATCGGCATGGGGTCGGGCTCCTCGAAGCTCATGGCCGGTCTCGGCGAGGTGTCGGTCGACGCGCCGAGGGAGTGTGACAGAAGTGGCCAGGGGGGTACGAGTGAACATTCGCACGAGTGTCCGCGAGCCGCAATGCACGTGATCGAGATGAGACGCGACCGGGACCGAATCGCGTTTGGTACTGGTGCGCACAACAATTCACCCGCCGAAGGCGTGTGCCGTGGCGGGTGAATGGGAGTTCGTCGAGCGCTGGGTCAGATGTAGGACAGGCCCACGGTCGGGACGATGGTGCAGCTGTTCACGCGGTTGTTGTTCTTCGTCGTCACCGCGCCGTAGATGGCGGAGAGGACGCGACCCCGGCCGGTGTTGGCGATCGCGGTGAAGGTGCCGGGACCGTTGACGGCGTTGATCTTCGCGTTGCGCTTGAGGTTGATCTGCCCGGTCCTGCCGGTGTCGATGTTGATCCAGATCGCGATCAGCGGGTTGCGTGCGTTGTCGACGGCGGGGCCGGTGCCCAGGCTGGTGTAGACGTAGCCGGCCTGTCCGCGGGCGGGGCCCGGAGCCGGGGCGGCCTGCGGACCCGCGGTCACCAGTGCGGTGCCGACCGAGTTCCCGGCGGGGGTGCAACCGAAACCGATGGTGGGGTAGAGGAACTGCTGGATCTTCGGGGCGTTGGGGCCCGTCGGGATGATCGGATCGTTGTTCGCCGCCTTGTTGTTCGCGGCGGCGACCTTGGCGACCTGCGACGGCTTGGCGGTGTTGTTCAGGAATCCGACGACCTGGTCCCAGATGGCCCCGACCTGCGGGGGCACACCCTTCGCGGTCGCGAGCGCGGTGGCCTGCGAGATCAGGGCCGGATTGGCCTTGCCGTCGGGACCGGGGGTGGCGACCGATCCGATGATCGCGGGGAAGAAGGCGCCGACCGAATCGAGCGTCTGCTGGTCGACCTTCGGCGCGCCGGCGGCCGGAGCTGCGGCGAACGGAGCGGCGGTGGCGACCGCCGGTGCGGCCAGGGCGGTCATCACGGCGAACGCCGTGATGGAGACGGCCCGACGGGTCAACGACCCGGGACGCGCGCCTGCGTTTCGCACTAGAACACCCTTCACAGCGTGGTACTTCCCGTCTGTGGCGACACAACCGTGGTCGCCGTCGAATCTTGTCGTCCCCGTCGGCGACCTCGAGGGGCGCCGCGGGTGAGTCTAGGCGGTCGCCGCGTGTCGACAACCGTCCAGGGACCATAGCGTGATACCAGAGTGACCCATGTGACTGGTGATGCGATTGTTACGCGCTGCACACACGATCGACACCGGCAGTCAGACACTCGGCCCAGGCGCGAGGGAGTCGTATTCCCGCGCCGATTCCAGGTCGAGAACGGTCAATCCTCCCGCTGAGTGTGTGCTCAGGGCCAGCGTGACCGTGCGCCAGCGGATGTCGATGTCGGGATGGTGGTCGCGGCGCTCGGCCACCTCGGCCACCCGCCGCACGAAATCGATCGCCGCGGGGAACGACGGTGCCTCGACCGACCGTCGGATCACGCCGTCGCCCCACTCCCACAGGGGCAGGGTCGGGCGCGCTGCCTCGATCTCGTCGGGATCGAGCGGTCGAGGTCCGGTGGCGGAGTCGTCGGATGCCATGCATCCATGGTGCACCCCGCCCCGCCTGCAGCGTGCTGGTTAGATCGCGGAAGAAGAACTCCGCGCCCGGACGCCGTGTCCGGAGCGCTGGTGGTGGAGGAGGTCGATCGGGGTGCAGCGGTGGGGTCGCAGGGCGATGATCGTGGTGATGGGTGCGGCGCTGACCGCGTCGATGGCGACAGCGTGCGGTGACTCCGACTCGACGGCGTCGGTCACGCTGCTCACCCACGATTCCTTCGCCCTACCCGACTCGGTGATCGCGGACTTCCGCAAGCAGACCGGCCTGGAGCTGAAGGTGTCGCAGTCGGGCGACGCGGGACAGCTGACCTCGGAGGTGTCGCTGACCCCGGGGCGGCCCAAGGCCGACGCGGTCTACGGCATCGACAACACCTTCGCCTCGCGCGCCATCCAGGCCGGCGCGCTCGAGTCCTATCGCTCACCGGCGCTGGTCGGCGGCGCGGCGCAGTACGCGCTCAACGGCGACAAGGACGAGCTGACGCCGGTCGACCGCGGCGACGTCTGCGTCAACGTCGACACGGCATGGTTCGCGCAGCGCAACATCCCCGCCCCGACCTCGATCGCCCAGCTCACCGACGCCCGCTACCGCGGTGACACCGTGGTCATGGACCCGGCGACCTCGTCGCCGGGTCTGGGCTTCCTGCTCGCCACGATCGCCGCCGACCCGTCGAACTGGCAGGACTACTGGCGCGCCATGCGCGCCAACGACGTCACCGTCGTGTCGGGCTGGGAGATCGGGTACAACCAGCAGTTCTCCGGCGGAGAAGGCAAGGGCCCCAAGCCCATCGTCGTGTCGTACGCCTCGTCGCCCGCGGCGAACCCCGCGACGAAGGCGCTGCTCGACGGATGCTTCCGACAGGTCGAGTACGTGGGCGTGCTCAAGGGTGCGGCCAACACCGACGGGGCGAAGAAGCTGGTCGACTTCATGTTGAGTCCGCAGGTGCAGCAGGCGCTGCCGGACTCGATGTACGTCTATCCCGTCCGCGACGGCGTGACGTTGCCGGAGACGTGGCAGAAGTACGCGCCGTTGCCCACCTCGACGGTGGAGCTGTCGGCGGCCTCGATCGCACGGAACCGCGAGGACTGGCAGAAGCAGTGGCGCACGATCCTGGGGCGTTGAGGTCACGGCCACCGCGAACGCGGTGACCGGCGCGGGACGGCTGCGACCGGTCCGGCGCCGCCGCGGCGAGACCGGCGACACCGGCCACCGCCGCGGCGAGACCGGCGACACCGGCCACCGCCGCGGCGAGACCGGCGACACCGGCCACCGCCGCGTCGTCGCGGTCCTGACCGTGATCCCCCTGGCCTTCATCGGCGTCTTCTTCGTGTGGCCGGTCGGAGCGTTGGTCGTCCGCGCGGTCGGGGTGTCCGACGGTGAGGGTCTGCTCGACCTGGCCCGTCGCACCGACGCCTGGGGTCTGCTCGGGTTCACCCTCGCCCAGGCCGCGGGCTCGACGCTGGTGACCCTCGTGGTCGCGGCGCCGATCATCTGGTTGGTCGCCACCTGCAGCGCGCGCACCTCGACCTTGCTGATGGTCGGGGTGACCATTCCCTTCGTGCTGCCGACGGTGGTGGTGGGCATGGCGTTTCGGGCCATCGTGTCCCCGGGTGGGCCGCTGTCGGGTCTCGGCCTCGACGGCAGCGTCGCCTCGATCCTCGCCGCCCACGCCTTCCTCAACATCGCTGTCGTGGTGCGCGTGGTCGGGTCGGCGTGGCGCACGCAGGATCCTCGCGCCGAACTGGCCGCCCGCACCCTCGGGGCCACCCCGTGGCGCGCCTTCACCACCGTGGTGCTTCCGCGTCTGATCGTCCCAATCCTGTCCGCGTCGGCGCTGGTGTTCCTGTTCTGCTCCACCAGTTTCGGCGTGGTCCTCATCCTCGGCAACGGCCGCTGGCAGACCATCGAGACCGCCGTCTACACCCAGGCGATCGGCTACTTCGACCTCCCCGCGGCGGTGACCCTGTCGCTGCTGCAGATCGTCGTGGTGATCGTCGTCGTCGCGATCTCCGGGTGGGTGACGCCGCGGACCGTCGCGGTCGTCGCGCGCGAGGCCACGGCGCGGGTCCGCGGCCGGGCGTCGCAAGCGGTCGTCGCGGTGTGGGCGGTGGTCGTCCTGGTCGGACCGCTGTCGGTGGTGGTGATCCGATCGCTGCGTCCCACCGCCGGAGGGGAGTGGACGCTGTCGGGTTATCGGTCGCTGACCCGCGCGGTCAACGGTCAGACACCCCTGCAGACACTGCAGTACAGCGTCGTCAGTGCACTGTGGGCGATGGTGCTGTCGGTGGTGATCGGCCTGCTCGCGGCGATCGCGCTGCAACGCGCCCGGGGGACGGCGGCCACGGTGGGCTCGGCGCTCGCCCTGGTCCCGCTCGGTGTCAGTGCGGTGACCGTCGGTTTCGGCTATCTCATCGTGCTCGCCTCGCTGCCCGCCGGTGTCGCGTCGTGGCCGGGGTTGATCCCGGCCGTACAGGCACTCATCGCGGTACCGGTGGTGATCCGTGTGATCGCCCCCGCGCTCGCGGCGATCCCGCCTCGGCTGCGCCATGCGGCGGCGACCCTGGGTGCCGGACCGTGGCGGGTGTGGCGCACGGTCGACCTGCCGCTCATCTGGCGTCCGCTGGCGGCGTCGGGGGCGTTCGCCTTCATCATCGCCGTCGGCGAGTTCGGGGCGACCGGATTCCTGGCCCGGCCGGGCACCACCACGCTGCCGGTGCTGATCGGCTCGGCACTCAACCGCCCCGGCGCCGACAATCTGGCGACCGCGATGGCGTGCTCGGTGCTCATGATCGTCGTCACCGCGATCGCCGTGGTCGTGATGGAGTCGTTCCGCACCGTCTCGGGCGGTGACCTGTGACGCTCGAGGTGCGTTCGCTGCGCGTCACCTACGACGACGAGGTGGTCATCGACGACATCGACCTCGACATCGGCACCGCCGATGCGCCGGTGACCGCTCTGCTCGGCCCGTCGGGGTGCGGGAAGTCGACGCTCATCCGTGCGATCGCGGGGATCGAACCGATCGCCGGCGGCACCGTGCGATTCGACGGTGTCGACCTGGCCGCCGTGCCGACCCACCGACGCGACTTCGGCGTGGTCTTCCAGGACGGCCAGCTGCTGCCGGGACGCACGGTCGGACAGAACATCGCCTACGGCCTGCGCGCGCGCCGGTGGTCACGCGCGGCGAGCGCGGAACGGGTCGCCGAGTTGCTCGATCTCGTCGGGCTCTCCGGTCTCGCCGATCGCGCGGTCACCGAGTTGTCCGGCGGGCAGGCCCAACGTGTGGCGCTGGCCCGCGCGCTGGCGCCGCGCCCACGGTTGCTGCTGCTCGACGAACCGCTCTCCTCGCTCGACCGCCGGCTGCGTGAGCGGCTCGCCGCCGAGATCGCCGAGATCCTGCGCGTCGCCGGGACCCCGGCGATCCTCGTGACACACGATCACCAGGAGGCCGCCGTCATCGCCGACCGGATCTCGGTCATGTCGGAGGGCCGCATCGTGCAATCCGGTGCGCCCGAGACGATCTGGCGTCGACCGGTCGACGAGTGGGTGGCCCGGTTCGTCGGATGCACCACCCTGATCGGCGGGCACCTCGTGCGCGATGCCGACACCGGTGCGACGACGGTGCAGACCGTGCTCGGAACCGTCGCCCTCGCCGGGCGACTGTTCGACGGTGGATCCGACGGTGCGAGTGGGGAGGTCGTCGTGGGTCTGCGACCGCGATCGGTGGTGGTGTGCGGCGAGGAGCGCGGGGTGCGCGCGATTGTGCGCAGTGTCGCGGCATTGCCCGAGGAGCACCTCCTGTCGGTCGCCCTCGACGACGGGACAATCGTGTCGGCGGTGTCCACACCCGCTCTGTCGGTGGGTGAGACCGTCGGGGTCGGCATCGATCCCGACCGTGTCGCGGTGATCGGATGACCCGCACGGTCGTGGCCGGCGCGGTGATCGACGGGCCGCGGCTGCTCGTCGCGCAGCGCTCCCGACCACCGGAGCTCGCGGGGTTGTGGGAGCTGCCCGGCGGCAAGGTGGAGCCGGGGGAGTCGCCGCAGGAGGCACTGGCCCGCGAGTTGGGCGAGGAACTCGGCATCGAGGTGACCGTCCACGAGACGGTGGGCGGTCGCGTCGAGGTGGCGCCGGGTGTCGACCTGATCGCGATGCGCTGCGTGCTGCGCGACGGGACACCCACGGCGACCGAACATCTCGCCGTCCGGTGGGTCGACGCCGACTGGCTGCGCGCCCTCGCCGACGCCGGGGCGGTGGTCCCCGCCGACACCGCGTGGCTCCCAGACCTCCTCGCGCTCCTCGACGCGCCCGACGCCCAGTAAGGATCAGCGACCATGTCCCTGCCCCCGACACGTGGATTCGATCCCGGCGACGACACCGATCCGTTCGCGAAACCCCCCAGTCGGTCGCCGAACACCGGTGCCTGGATCATCCTGGGAGCGGCGGTGATCCTGCTCGTCATCGTGATCGCCGTGGTGGTGGGGACGGGCGGATCCGACGATCCGGTCGCCGCGCCGCCGGTCACGGTCACCGTCGCGCCGAGTACCACGGTCAGCGCCCCGTCGTCGACCCCCTCATCGGCGTCCCCGGCCTCGACCACCGACGCGCCACGGTCGACGACCGCGGCGTCCGGCGAGGGCATCATGCCGCAGGTCGTGTGCATGAACCTTCAGGCGGCCCAGGATCTCATCCAGCGCACCGGTGTCTTCTACTCCCGGAGCCGCGACGCGACCGGCGCCGGGCGCGCGCAGATCTTCGACCGCAACTGGATCGTCGTCGCGCAGTCACCGGCGGCCGGTGCGCGCATCGGCGAGGGCGACGCGGTGCTGTCGGTGGTCAAGACCGACGAGCCCAACCCCTGCTAGGAACGGTTGTCGCCGAACGGGTCGGCGTCGGTTCAGCCGACGGGGATCCGCGACAGGTCGGTGCGCATCATCATGACGTTGTAGTCGAGCCACCGCGAGGCCGTGAAGTAGAGGTACTGGTCGTTGCCGCCGTTGGAGGGATAGATGTACGGCGCGTAGACCCCGCCGAGCTGTTGGCTGGTGAGCAGGGTGGTCGGTGCGCTGAACGGTCCCTGCGGTGCCGTCGCGGTGCGCATCACGAGGTTGCCGGTGGTCTCGTTGCCGTAGAGCATCACGTAACGCTGGAGACGGTTGTTCCACGCCACCGACAGTTCGCTGACCGGTTCGGTGACAACGGCTTTCGACTTCGTGGTGTCGGGCGACCACGTCTTGGTGGGGTCGCTGTCGCCGGTGTAGTACTGGTACTTGCTCAGGTCGAGGATGTTCCCGGGCAGGAATCGGCAGAGGAACGCGGCGCCGAAGCGTCCGTTGGGTGTCCCGTACTGGTAGATGTACGGGTCGTCGTGCCCGCGGAGGTACGCGTTCTGCTGGTACTTGCCGTTGCTGTCGTCGACCTGCTCGACCCCCGGAACGGTGACCGGGAGGTTCAGGCGCACGGTCTGCGGTTGTGTCGCCCACGTCTGACCGTTGTCGCTCGAGACCGCGATGGCCGAGGAGTTGGTGACCCACCGCCCCGGTCCGCCCCACTGCCGTACCGACATGTAGTTCATGTACTGCTTGCCGTCGATCGCGATGGCCGCGGTCGGGATGGTGGTCACCTCGACCCCCGCGATCTCGAGTGCGGGGATCGACTCGGTGGCGAACGTGGGTGCGCCCGAACCGACCACGGCGCCCGAGCGGACGTCACCGGGGACGCCGTTGCCGATGGTCACGCCGTCGGCCGGGTTGGTGTCGGTGGTGCGCAGGATCAGGTTGTGGCGCCACTGCTGGCCGGCGGCGTTGCAGTTGCCGAACGTGTCGCCGAAGGCCATGAGGGTCTGACCCGTGCCGTTGTCCCAGGCGATCCCGAGGTCGGTGCCGGAGATGCCGAAGCGCGCCTCGGTGTTGTTGGGGGACTTCGCCCCGGTCACCCATGCGACCGGTGTGGTGTTGCCGCCGTTGACCGTCGGCAGCGGCCCCTGCGAGCTGCTCTTGCCCAACAGCGGGCCGCCGCTGCTGCCGAAGCTGCCGAACGCGTTGCCGATGGCGTTGCCCAGCGGGCTCGATCCGAGCAGTCCGGCGTTGCCGCACGGCGCCGCCGACGCGGTGCCCGCCACCCCGAGGCCGACCAGGGTCGCCGCTGCGGTGCACACGGTGGTCAGCAGGACGGCACTGCGGCGCAGGACGGGCATGACGCTCCTCGAGAGGCGGGACCCCAGGCCACGAGCCGACACCGATGATGGTGCGTGTGTGACTGGTGAGGCGGTGGGGTTTACCCGCCGACTATCCACGACTTCCGTACGGCAGCGGGAATCCAGGATCGGTTTGCGGCCGAACGGTCATCGGATCGTTACGGCCGTGAGGGTTCGGTCAGGGCACCCGGATGAGCGAGAGATCGGTGCGCATCATCATGACGTTGTAGTCCTGCCACCGCGACGCCGTGAAGTAGAGGTACGGGCTGTCCGGCGACGTCCCGGCGTAGATGTACGGGGCATACACGCCGCTGAGCTGCCCCGAGGTGAGCAGCGTGGTCGGGCCGCTCCACGGGCCCTGCGGCGTCCGGGAGGTGCGCAGGGTGATCGATCCGCGGTTCTCGTCGCCAGTCAGCATCACGAAGCGTCCGATCCGGGCGTTCCACGCCACCGACAGCTCGCCGACCGGCTCGCGCACCACCGAGTTCGACTTCGTCTTGTCGGGCGACCACGGGGTCTTGCGATCGCCGGTGAAGTACTCGTACTTGCCGAGGTCGAGGATGTCCGCGGGACGGAAGCGCGCCAGGAAGGCGGCGCCGAAGCGGCCGTTGGGTGTGCCGTACTGATAGATGAAGCCGTCGCGCCCGTCGACGTAGGCGCTCTGCTGGAACTTGCCGTTGCTGTCGTCGACGACGCGCACCCCCGGCGACGGCGCGGGGAGGTTGGGGCGCACGGTGCTCTGCGCCGTGGTCCACGTCTGCCCGTTGTCCCGCGACACCGCGATCGCCGAGTAGTTGGTCACCCAGCGCCCGGCCGCGCCCCACGACCGCACCGACATGTAGTTCATGAACTGGATGCCGTTGATGGCGATACCCGCGGTGGGGATGGAGGTGATGGCCACCCCCGGTACGCCGGGCGAGCCGACGGCCTCCGACGCCGTACGCGGCGCGGCCGCCGACACCGATACGCCCGAGCGGATGTCACCGGGGATACCGGGGCCGATGACGAGCCCGTTGTCGGGATCGGTGTCGGTGGTCCGCATGATCGTGTTGTGGCGCCACTGCTGACCCGGCGCGTTGCAATCGCCGTAGGTGTCGCCGAAGGCCATGAGGGTCTGACCCGAGCCGTTGTCCCACGAGATGCCGAGATCGGTCCCGGAGATCCCGAAGCGGGTGTCGGTGCGATTGTTCGACAGCGCGCCGGTGACCCATCCGATGGTGCGGCTGGTCCCGGTGCTGATGCGCGGCAACGGTTTCTGGTCGCTCCGGCTGCCCAGCAGCCCGCCGAAACTGCTCCCGAAGGCCAGGCTGGAGCCGAAGATTCCCTTGTTGCCACACGGCGCCGCCGAGGCCGGCGCGGTGACGCCGACCGCCGCCGCCAATGATGCGGTCAGGCAGGCGGTGGTGATGACAGCCAGAAGCGAACGCGATCGCACGATTGGACCCTCCCCATGAACGTCCGGGCGATGTCACCCATGCGAACGGGCTTCTCGGGGGACTTCGGCCCGAGGTCAGGCCGCGCGTGCCTTCTTCAGGGCTTTCGAGAACTGTTTGTTCGTGAACTCGTCGGCGTCGATCTTGCGCAGACGGTGCAGGACGACGGGGCAGCTGGTGCACCGCATGGACTTGCGGCAGCACTTCTTCTTGGACTTCGCCGTGTGCAGCGTCGTCGGCGTGATCTTCTTCGACACGAGCGTCATGTTAGCAGAGCCTTACCTTCGCGATGTGGGCGTGAGCGTCATCTCACCCGCGGTACCGATACCCTGGTATGCGGTCGCGCACCAGTCCGGCCTTCTTTGCCATGTCGTGACCCTCGAGTCCACCACCCGAAAGAAATCTCAGTGACTGCTGTTCCGAATTTCCGCAACGTCGCGATCGTGGCCCACGTCGACCACGGCAAGACCACCCTGGTCGACGCGATGCTTCGCCAATCCGGCGTGTTCACCGAGCGTGAGGAAGTGGTCGACCGGGTGATGGACTCCGGTGACCTCGAGCGCGAGAAGGGCATCACCATCCTCGCGAAGAACACCGCGGTGCACCGGGTCCAGCCCGACGGCACCGAGGTGATCATCAACGTCATCGACACCCCCGGCCACGCCGACTTCGGCGGCGAGGTCGAGCGCGGACTGTCCATGGTCGACGGTGTCGTGCTGCTCGTCGACGCCTCCGAGGGCCCCCTGCCGCAGACCCGGTTCGTGCTGCGCAAGGCGCTCGCCGCATCGCTGCCCGTCATCCTGCTGGTCAACAAGACCGACCGTCCCGACGCCCGCATCGCCGAGGTCGTCGAGGAGAGCCACGACCTGCTGCTCGATCTCGCCTCCGACGTCGACGACGAGGCGGCCGAGGCCGCCGAACTCGCGCTCGACCTGCCGGTGCTCTACGCCTCGGGCCGCGCGGGCATCGCCAGCACCGTCGCACCCGAGAACGGCAACGTGCCCGAGGGCGAGAACCTCGACCCGTTCTTCGACGTGCTGATGAGCTACGTCCCCGCCCCCAAGGGCGACGTGAACGCCCCGCTGCAGGCCCACGTCACCAACCTCGATGCCTCGGCCTTCCTCGGTCGCCTCGCACTCGTCCGCATCCACAACGGCACCCTCACCAAGGGACAGACCGTGTCGTGGATGCGCGAGGTCGACGGCGCGCCGGTCATCGAGCGGTCCAAGATCACCGAACTGCTCGCCACCGTCGGCGTCGAGCGCACCCCGGCCGAGAAGGCCGTCGCCGGCGACATCGTCGCCGTCGCGGGCATGCCCGAGATCATGATCGGCGACACCCTCGCCGATCTCGAGAACCCGGTCGCCCTGCCGCGCATCACCGTCGACGAGCCCGCCATCTCGGTCACCATCGGCACCAACACCTCACCCCTCGTCGGTCGGGTCAAGGGCCACAAGCTGACCTCGCGCATGGTCAAGTCGCGCCTCGACCAGGAACTGGTCGGCAACGTGTCGCTGCGTGTGCTCGACATCGGTCGCCCGGACGCCTGGGAGGTCCAGGGTCGTGGCGAGCTCGCGCTGGCGATCCTCGTGGAGCAGATGCGTCGCGAGGGCTTCGAGCTGACCGTCGGCAAGCCGCAGGTGGTCACCCGCCAGGTCGACGGCAAGCTGCACGAGCCGTTCGAGCACCTCACCGTCGACGTGCCCGAGGAGTACCTCGGCGCGGTCACGCAGCTCCTGGCGGCCCGCAAGGGACGCATGGGGGAGATGACCAACCACGGCAGCGGCTGGGTCCGCATGGAGTTCGTGGTGCCCTCGCGCGGCCTCATCGGCTTCCGCACCGACTTCCTCACCGAGACCCGCGGCACCGGCATCGCCAACGCCGTCTTCGACGGCTACGCGCCGTGGGCCGGGGAGATCCGGGCACGCCACACCGGATCGCTCGTCTCCGACCGCTCCGGTTCGGTGACACCGTTCGCGATGATCCAGCTCGCCGACCGCGGGACGTTCTTCGTCGAGCCCGGCGCCGACGCCTACGAGGGCATGGTGGTGGGCATCAACCCGCGCCAGGAGGACCTCGACATCAACGTCACCCGTGAGAAGAAGCTGACCAACATGCGTCAGTCCTCGGCCGACGTGATGGAGACCCTCGCCAAGCCCATGCAGCTCGATCTCGAGGCGGCCATGGAGTTCTGTGCCGGCGACGAGTGCGTCGAGGTGACGCCGGAGGTCGTGCGCGTCCGCAAGGTGGAGCTCGACGCGACCGCCCGCGGCCGTGAGCGTTCGCGCGCCAAGGCACGCAACCAGAGCGTCAGCTGATCTCGAGGCCGGTGGCGGTGGACGTCGCAGCGATGCGCAGACGCGCGCCCAGGTGGGCGGTGGTGCTCGGTTGTGTCGCGGTGCTCTCGACCGCGGCGTGCACCGCCGACCCGCCCCGGCG
>NZ_JXYP01000028.1 GCF_000964005.1 Williamsia herbipolensis | reverse complement strand
GGGCGGGGGCGGGCATCGCCGAGCCGCCGTGGCCCTCGGTCATGGGCAGTTCTGGTGGATCGACCTGCACGCTCATCGCTGTCGCCTCGCTGTGGGAAGCGAGGTCGGCGTAGGCCGGGATCTCGCTGTGTCCACTCCGTCGTGGTCTGGCGTGTGCACCCCGTTGTGGCGCAGGTCACGTCAGCTGCTCCAGCAGAATGTAACCCAGCCTATGGGGTATGGATACGGCACCGTAGGAACTTGTGACCAGAGCGGGATGGACGTCCCCGCTTTGGTAACGATGTCTACACCTTGGGACATCCGTACCGGATTCTGCGGCGTCGTCGGCCGGGGGACGGGCCCGGACCTGCATCGATTTGGTCCGTCGCGGCCCGCGCCGCTACTCTGGTCCTCGATGACGTTCGTGGGCTCACGCCCGCGGGAACATCTGTTCAACCAGAGACCGTCGGTCGACGTCTCCCACCCGGGAGGTGTTCGAAGGTCCGGCTCATCGCCGGCGACCCACGCAGGGTGGACGTGTGAAGTTCGGTGGCCGTTCGCGGCCGTCTTTCCTCTACGCCCCGATGCCCTGCGCTCGGGGCGTTCGTCGTGAGTGGGCCCTTCCGGCCGACACCGAATCGACATGAGAGGAGGCGAAGTATGGCCAAGTCCGACAAGGTCACCGCAGTCGCGGAGATCACCGAGCAGTTCAAGGGCTCCACGGCGACAGTCATCACGGAATACCGTGGCCTGTCCGTCAAGCAGCTCTCTGACCTGCGTCGTTCACTCGGCGAGGGCGCAACCTACTCCGTCGCCAAGAACACCCTGGTCAAGCGCGCCGCAGCGGAAGCGGGCGTCGCTGGACTCGACGAGCTGTTCGTCGGCCCGACCGCGATCGCCTTCATCGAAGGTGAACCGGTCAACGCCGCCAAGGCGATCAAGACGTTCGCCAAGGACAACAAGGCTCTCATCATCAAGGGCGGCTACATGGACGGCCGCGCGCTGTCCGTGGCCGAGATCGAGCAGATCGCCGACCTCGAGACCCGAGAGATCTTGCTGGCAAAGCTCGCCGGTGCCATGAAGGGCAATTTGGCGAAGGCTGCCGGGCTGTTCAACCAGCCCGCATCGCAGGTCGCGCGTCTCGCCGCGGCCCTGCAGGAGAAGAAGACCGAGGCCGGCGAGTAACTCGCCGACTCGCGCATCACCCCACAGGCACCACCCACCGACACCACACCATTCCCCGTGTGTGGGATCACCCCCACGGGGGACAACAGGAAGGACGCCACCATGGCGAAGCTCAGTGCTGACGAGCTCATCGATCAGTTCAAGGAACTGACCCTGCTGGAGCTCAGCGATTTCGTGAAGAAGTTCGAAGAGGTCTTCGAGGTCACCGCGGCCGCCCCGGTCGCCGTTGCCGCTGCCGGAGCCCCGGCCGCCGGTGGCGCCGAGGCCGCTGCCGAGCAGGACGAGTTCGACGTCGTGCTCGAGGGCGCGGGCGACAAGAAGATCCAGGTCATCAAGGTCGTCCGTGAGGTCGTCTCGGGTCTGGGTCTGAAGGAAGCCAAGGACCTCGTGGAGAGCGCCCCCAAGGCCATCCTCGAGAAGGTCGACAAGGATGCCGCCGAGGCCGCCAAGGCGAAGCTCGAAGAGGCCGGCGCCAAGGTCTCCGTCAAGTAGTCCCGTCTGGACGGTCTATTCCGTCGGACTGCACAAGGCCACCCCGCTGCTGCGGGGTGGCCTTGTCGTATCTGCAGGTCACGACGGTATTTTCCGGCGAGCGCACCAATTGTCGAGTTGATGTTCGTCGATGGCGAACCGTGGGTTAGAGTGACTCCAACCACAAGCCGGGGTGGCACAGCAGAGGGAGTTTTACGTGGGTGTTGAGGTCAGCGTCGAGGGACTCACCAAGTCCTTCGGATCGCAGAACATCTGGCGCGACGTCACTCTGACGCTCCCCGAGGGCGAGGTGAGTGCGCTGCTGGGGCCCTCGGGTACCGGCAAGTCGGTGTTCCTCAAAGCGCTCATCGGGTTGCTGCACCCGGAGCAGGGTTCGGTGATCGTCGACGGCACCGACATCACCAAGTGCTCGTCGAAGGAGCTCTACGAGATCCGCAAGCTGTTCGGTGTCCTGTTCCAGGACGGCGCGCTGTTCGGGTCGATGAGCCTGTTCGACAACACCGCCTTCCCGCTGCGTGAGCACACCAAGAAGTCCGAGAGCGACATCCGCTCGATCGTGATGGAGAAGCTCGACCTGGTCGGTCTCGGTGACGCCGGTGACAAGCTGCCCGGTGAGATCTCCGGCGGTATGCGCAAGCGCGCCGGCCTGGCCCGCGCGCTCGTGCTCGATCCGCAGATCATCCTGTGCGACGAGCCCGACTCGGGTCTGGACCCGGTGCGCACGGCCTACATCTCGCAGTTGCTGATCGACATCAACGCCGAGATCGACGCGACGATCCTGATCGTGACGCACAACATCAACATCGCCCGGACCATCCCGGACAACATCGGCATGCTGTTCCGCAAGGAGCTGGTCATGTTCGGTCCGCGTGAGGTGCTGTTGACCTCTGATGAGCCCGCGGTCAAGCAGTTCCTCTCCGGTGACCGTTTCGGTCCGATCGGCATGTCGGAGGAGAAGGACGACGCGACCGCCGCCCAGGAGCAGGAACTGGCCGATGCCGGTATCGGTGGCGGTGGCACGAAGGACGACTTCTCGGAGATCATCCCGCAGGTGCAGCCCAACCCGGGTATGCCCGAGCGCAAGGCATCGGCGCGTCATCGTCAGCGTGTCGAGGACATGATGCACGAGCTGCCCGAGAGCGCCCAGAAGGCGATCCGTCAGTCGCAGGAGGCCGAGGACGAGGTCCGCCGCAACAACGCCGAGGCCCAGGAGCGCTCGGGCCAGTCCGGCGGGTCGCAGAAGGTGGACACCAGCAAGCAGTTCGCCGGGTCCAACGACAACACCGAGCAGTTCCCCGCCTACCGCGGAGGGAACTGAATGACCGTCGCGTCACCGCGCCTTCGCTCGATCGAGGGTCGTCGATGAGCTCAGCCACCACGCGTGGCGTCGAGAAGGTGCAGCAGGCCGGTAACTCCGCGCTCACGCAGACGGGCAACATCGTCCAGCTCTTCATCGACGTCGCACGCAACATCTTCGTGCGCCCGTTCCAGTTGCGGGAGTTCATCCAGCAGGCCTGGTTCATCGCGAGCGTCACCATCCTGCCGACGGCGCTCATCGCCATCCCGTTCGGCGCCATCGTCTCGCTGCAGACGTCGTCGCTGATCAAGCAGCTCGGTGCCGAGTCGTTCACCGGCGCCGCGAGCGTCCTGATCGTGCTGCAGCAGGCCGCGCCCATCATCACCTCGCTGCTGATCGCCGGTGCGGCCGGCTCGGCCGTCGCCGCCGACCTCGGTTCGCGCACCATCCGCGAGGAGATCGACGCGATGCGGGTGCTCGGCATCAACCCGATCCAGCGTCTGGTGGTGCCCCGCGTGCTGGCCATGGTGCTCGTCGGTGCGCTGCTGAACGGCCTGGTGTGTGTGGTCGGCATCGGTGGCGGTTACTTCTTCAACGTGATCGTCCAGAACGGCACGCCCGGTGCGTATCTCGCATCGTTCGGCGCGCTCGCGCAGTTGCCCGACCTGTACGTCGCCACGCTCAAGGCCGCGATCTTCGGTGTCATCGCCGGTGTCATCGCCGCCTACAAGGGCCTCACCCCCAAGGGTGGCCCGAAGGGTGTCGGCGAGGCGGTCAACCAGAGCGTGGTCATCACCTTCCTGCTGCTGTTCTTTGCCAACCTGATCATCACTGCGGTGTATCTGCAGATCGTCCCCGCCAAGGGTTCGTAGGGGAGTGCATAGATGACCATCGCCAAGAGCCGGGCCGACCTGCTCAACTACCGCATCCGCAAGGGTGTCGCGGCACCGCTGAAGGTGCTCGACGGCGCCGGCACGCAGATGTCGTTCTACGGTCGCGCCGTCGCCTGGACGCCGCGGACCATCAAGCACTATCCGAAAGAGCTGCTGCGTCTGCTCGCCGAGGTCGCCTTCGGCGCAGGCGGTCTCGCGATCATCGGCGGCACGATCGGCGTGATGGTGCTGCTCACCGGTTTCACCGGTGTCGTCGTCGGTCTGCAGGGTTACGCCGCCCTCGACCAGATCGGCTCGCAGGCACTCACCGGCTTCCTCTCGGCCTACGCCAACACCCGTGAGGTCGCCCCGCTGGTCGCCGGTCTCGCCCTGTCGGCCACGGTCGGTTGCGGCTTCACCGCCCAGCTCGGCGCCATGCGCATCTCCGAGGAGATCGACGCCCTCGAGGTCATGGCCGTCCCGTCGGTGCCGTTCCTCGTCACCACCCGCGTGATCGCAGGCTTCATCGCCGTCATCCCGCTGTACGTGTTGGGTCTCCTCGCGGCGTACATCGCCACGCGAGTGGTCAACACCCAGTTCAACGGGCAGTCGTCGGGTTCCTACGACCACTACTTCAACCTGTTCCTGCCACCGGCCGACGTGTTGTGGTCATTCGGCAAGGTGCTGGTCTTCGCCTTCGTGATCATCCTGGTGCACTGCTACTACGGCTACTACGCCAGCGGCGGCCCGGCCGGTGTCGGCGTGGCGGTCGGACGTGCCGTCCGATCGGCACTGGTCCTGATCGCGGTCCTCGACTTCTTCCTGGGTCTTGCGATCTGGGGAACCAGCACGAGCGTGAGGGTGGCGGGCTGATCCATGAGTGTCATCCGTACCCGCCTGCTGGGCCTGGTGTTCTTCATCGTGGTCGCGCTGTTCATCGGCGGCACCATCCTCAAGTTCAACCAGACCTTCCAGTCGTTCACCGACGTCAACCTGACGACCGATTCGGCCGGTAACGCGCTGCCCGACAAGGCCGACGTGAAGGTCCGCGGCCTCATCGTCGGACAGGTCAACAAGGTCACCGCATCCGACAACGGCGCCGTCACCGTCGAGCTCGGGCTCCAGCCCGACAAGGCGAAGATGCTGCCGGCCGGCACGACCGCCCGCATCCTGCCGAAGACGCTGTTCGGCGAGCGGTACGTGGCGTTGCAGCTGCCCGCCGACACCGCGGGTCCGACCCTCACCAACGGCTCGACCATCCGCACCGACTCCAGCGGCAACGCGTTGGAGCTGCAGGCACTGTTCGACAAGCTGCTGCCGGTCCTCGAGGCGATCCCGCCGCAGGACCTCAGCGTCACGCTCGGATCCCTCTCGAAGGCGCTGACCGGCAACGGTGAGCGGTTGGGGACCAGCTTCGAGGACCTGAACAACATCTTCACCCAGTTCAACCGGAACATGCCCGAGCTGCAGGGGACCCTGCGCGGCCTGGCGTCGTTCTCGCAGACCTACTCCCAGGCGTTGCCCGACATCGTCGACGCGCTCGACTCGCTGCGCACCACCACCAACACCCTGGTGGAGAAGCAGGGCGATCTGCGCGGGTTCATCTCGACGGTGACCAAGGCGGCGGTCGACACGACCAACTTCCTGGCGACGAACCGTCGCGACCTGCTGACCCTGGCGATCGACTCCGAGCCGCTGCTGTCGGCGATCGCCGAGCAGTCGCCGGCGTTCGGGTGCACGTTCAAGAATTTCGCGGGTCTCATCCCCGAGGTCGGCAACATCGTCGGCAAGGGGACGAAGAACCCGGGCGTGCGCGTGAGCCTGACGTTCTCGAACCCGCGCGGACGCTACCTGCCGAACCAGGACGAGCCGCGACTGCTAGAGAGCCGCGGACCGATCTGCTACCCGTACCACTACCAGTCGGGTCGTCCGTTCCCGCAGTACCCGGGCGGATCGCTCAACGACGGCTCCTACCAGCCGCCGTCGCGTAACCCCGGCCCGCGCAACGTGCAGGAACTGCCGACGCCGGACTTCTCCGGGACCCCGGCGGGCACCATCACGCCCAGCGTCTACGACGACCCGCAGAACAAGGTCGCCCTCCAGGCGATCATGGCCTCGGAGGCGGGCACCACGCCCGATCAGATCCCCGGCTGGATCGCGCAGATCGTCGCCCCCGGCATGCAGGGGGCGCAGGTGACCGTCAAGTGAAGAACAACTTCTACTCGCCGCTGATCAAGCTGATCATCTTCGCGGTGATCACCGTGATCGCGACCGCGACCCTGGGCATCACCATCGCCAACTCCGGTGCCGGCGGCAGCAACGACTTCAAGGCCGTCTTCTCGGATGCGTCGCTGCTCAACCAGGGTGACGACGTCCGTATCGCCGGTGTCCGTGTCGGTCAGGTCAAGTCGGTCGAGGTCTACGACCACGACAAGGCGATGGTGGCCTTCTCCATCAACCGCGACAAGCTCCCCGACGGCGTGCAGGCCTACATCAAGTTCCGCAACCTGACGGGGCTGCGGTACCTGGCGCTCGAGCGCGGACCCGGCGACAACGGCGCGATGTTGTCGAAGGGGTCGACGATCTCGATCGCCAACACCCACCCGTCGGTCAACCTGACCGACCTGTTCAACGGCTTCCGTCCGCTGTTCCAGCAGCTGACCGCCGAGGACGTCAACAAGCTCTCCGACGAGATCATCAAGGTGTTCCAGGGCGAGGGCGGCACCATCACCGACCTCGTGTCCGACACGGCCGATCTGACCAACACGATCGCCGACAAGGACAAGGTGATCGGCGAGCTGATCACGAACCTCACCACGGTGCTCGACAACATCAACGCCCACGACGATCAGTTGACCTCGCTGTTGACGACCACCGAGAAGTTCGTGACCGGCCTCGCCGCGCAGAAGAACTCGGTCGGCTCGGCAATCACGTCGGTGTCGAACCTGACCGCGGTGACCAGCTCGATCCTCACGCCGGTCCGTCCGTCGCTGCAGGGTTCGATCGCGAGCCTCGATCAGTTGTCGCAGCGGATCAACGAGCGTCGCGGCGAGGTCGAGAAGACGCTCACCAACCTGCCGATCAAGGCGGCGAAGATCGGCCGTGCGGCGACCTTCGGTTCGTGGTTCCAGTTCTATCTCTGCGGTATCGACCTGGTGGCCGGCAACGGCAAGTCGACGATGCTGAGCCAGCCGCTGATCCCGCTGCCCGACATCAACTACGTGCTCTACACCAACGTCGCGACGCGATGCTGGGCCAACGACGATCCGCCGAGCTGAGGGGAGGGAAACCATGGCTGACAAGAAAGAAAACCGTCGTCCGGACGCTCCTCTGCGGAGCCCGGTCACCGTCGGTGCACTCGGGCTCGCGATCCTGATCATGGCGGCGCTGTCGTCGTTCTACCTGGCGAACCTGCCGCTGGTGGGCGCAGGTGTCGTCTACAAGGCCGACTTCACCGAGGCCGCGGGGCTCAAGCCGCGTGCGGAGGTCCGTGTGGCCGGCGTCAAGGTCGGCACCGTGCAGAGCGTCGACATCGTCGACAACAAGGTGCAGGTCGCCTTCGGTGTCGGTGACACCTGGGTGGGCGACCAGACCTCGGCGTCGATCCAGATCAAGACCGTGCTCGGGCAGAAGTACCTCGCCATCGAGCCGCGGGGTGACAAGTTGGCCGATCCCGACAAGGTCATCACCCAGACGACGTCGCCCTACGACGTCATCGAGGCGTTCAACGACGCGTCGTCGAACATCCAGGAGATCGACACCGACCAGCTCGCGACGAGCTTCCGGACCCTGTCGGCCGCGTTCTCCGGGACACCGCAGGAGCTGGGCAACTCGCTCGACGGACTGACGCGGTTGTCGACGACGATCGCCAGCCGCGATCAGGAGGTGCGCAAGCTCCTCGACGCGACGAAGGGCACCTCGAAGATCCTCGCCGATCGCAACCAGGAGTTCACCCGCCTCATCGCCGGTGCCGGCGACCTGCTGCAGGAACTCAACACCCGCCAGTCGGCCATCTCCCGGTTGCTGAGCAGCACGTCGCAGTTGTCGACGACGCTGACCGGCATCGTCCGCGACAACGAGAAGCAGATCGGCCCGGCGTTGGAATCGCTCAAGGGCGTGACCGACCTGCTGCAGAAACAGGATCAGAACCTGCGTGACTCCATCACCAATCTCGCGCCGTTCTACCGGCTCTACGCCAACGTGCTCGGCAACGGCCGCTGGTTCGACACGGTGGTCACCAACATCCTGCCGCCGGGTCTGCCCGCGCAGAACACCACGCGGCCGCCGAGCAAGAACCCGCAGCTCAACAACGGTGGAACGGGGGCGACAGGATGATGACGACCAACGCCCCCCGCCACGACCTGCGCGACTCCTCGGGCCCCGGTCGTTGGTTCACCCCGCGCCACATCGCCTTCCTGGTGGTGGGTGTCGTGGTGGCGCTGATCATCGCCGGATCGCTGTGGTGGCTGTTCACCTCGCTGAACCAGACCAAGGTGACGGCCTACTTCAAGTCGAGTGTCGGCATCTACTCCGGTAGCGATGTCCGCATCATGGGCGTCAAGGTCGGCTCGGTCGACACCGTGGAGCCGCAGGGCGACAAGGTGAAGATCACCTTCACCGTCGACGGCGGACACGATCTGCCCAAGGACGTGCGCGCGGTGCAGATCACCCCGTCGGTGGTCGCCGATCGCTACATCCAGCTCACCCCGACCTATCAGAAGGGGATGGCCAAGGCCGGCGACGACATCACGTTGAGCCTCAACCAGACGATGGTCCCGGTCGAGATCGACCAGCTCTACTCGAGCGTGCAGAAGCTGTCGAACTCGCTCGGCCCGCAGGGCGCCAACAAGACCGGCGCACTGAGCCAGGTCATCACGACCGGCGCGAAGAACCTGAAGGGCAACGGCGAGAAGCTCGGTGCCACCATCGACCAGCTCTCCAAGGCCGCGCTCACCCTGAGCGACTCGCGGGGCAGCCTCGTCGACACCGTGAAGAACCTCGACGTGTTCGTCGGTGCGCTGGCCGAGAACGACGCGCAGGTACGCCAGTTCAACACCCAGCTCGACTCGTTCTCCTCGTTCCTCGCCGGTGAGCGTTCCCAGCTCGGTGAGGCCCTGAACAAGCTGTCGGTCGCCCTCGGTGACGTCGCCGGATTCGTGCAGGACAACCGGATCGCGCTCGGCGACCGCGTCAAGGAGCTCATCCCGACCGCGCAGACCCTGGCCGACACCACCGACCAGCAGAAGGAACTGCTGACGGTGCTCCCGGTGACGATCAACAACCTGATCAACGCCTACAACGCCGAGTCGGGAACCCTCGACCTGCGTGTGGACCTGCCGGAGTTGCAGAACCTCGCCGGTGCCGGGTGCAAGCTGCTCGACCTGGGCAAGCTCAAGCCGGGCGATCCCGCGTTCACGCAGTTCAGCAACACGCTGCGTCCGCTGCTCGACCAGTGCGGCAACATCACCGACCAGATCAACAAGGGCATCACCACCCCGACGCTCAACCTCCCGTTCGGCATCATGAGCGGCGAGAACCAGCAGCGGCGTGGACCGGTCCCCGGGACCCGTCCCGGTACGCCCTCGCCCGGATTGACAGGTGGCTGACCCGATGTCCTCTCTGAAGTCACCGATCCACCTGACGTCGGTCCTGAGCCGTCGTGGTCTCGTCGCGGCCGGTGCCGCCGCGATGACGTCGATGATCGTGCTCACCGGGTGTTCCAACGGCGTCTACTCGCTGCCGCTGCCCGGTGGTGCCGATGTCGGCGACAACCCGCGGACCTACAAGATCCAGTTCTCCGACGTCCTCGACCTGGTGCCGCAGTCGGCGGTCAAGTTCGACGGCGTGACCGTCGGCAAGGTCACCGACATCGGTATCGCGCCGGATCAGTGGTCGGCGCAGGTCACCGTCGAGGTCAAGAACAGGATCGACCTCTCCGACAAGGCCGAGGCGAACGTCTCCCAGACCAACCTGCTGGGCGAGAAGTTCATCGCTCTCGTGGACCCGAAGGACAACGCGTCGGCGCCGCGGCAGTCGTCGCAGCAGGCGATCCCGGTGGCCCGCACGCGCACCGCCACCGACATCGAGCAGGTGCTCGGTGCGTTGTCGATGCTGCTCAACGGCGGCGGCATCGCGCAGATCAAGCCGATCGTCGACGAGCTGAACAACGCGTTCGACGGCCGTACGTCGACCGTGAAGTCGTTGCTCAACCAGACGTCGCGGCTGATCAAGACCCTCGACGACCAGAAGACCAACATCACCCGGGCGATCGACGGGTTGGCGACACTGTCGACACGGACCGAGGCGCAGACCGCGCAGATCAACCGCATCCTCGACCAGCTGCCCGCCGGTGTGAAGGTGCTGGAGGACCAGCGTCCGCAGTTCGTGAACCTGCTGCAGAAGCTCGACGGTCTCGGTCAGGTCGGTGTCGACATCCTCGGGCGGGCGCGCCAGGAGATCATCACCGATCTCCGGTCGCTGCGGCCGACGTTGTCGGCGCTCGCCTCCGCGGCGCCCGACATCATCACCGCCCTGCCGTTGCTGCCGACCTACCCGTTCCCGGACGATCTCCTGCCCGGTGTGCGCGGTAGCTCGACGAACCTGTTCCTCAGCGTCGACCTGCGGTTGCTCAATCAGCTCGAGGCGCTCGGTGTGGGTCAGCCGGAGCCGAAGTACACCCCGGTTCGTTCAGGCATCCAGCCGCGGATCGATCCGCGCAACCCGTACTACAACGGCAACGGCGCACGGTTGGGCTTCCCGACCATCACGCTGCTCCCGCTGCTGAACTCCCGGCCGGGACCGAACACGCCGCCGTCGGGTGGTCAGTACGCCCTGCTGCCCTCGCCGAAGCAGGGGCAGACGGCGCTGACCGGTCCCATGGCGATGCTGCAGGGTGCGAACGGGGGGACCGGCCGATGATGTCGAGGCTCGTCAAATGGCAGTTGATCGTCTTCACGCTCGTCGGCGTGCTGGCCATCATCTACGTCGGTGCCACCTACGCCCGTCTCGACAAGCTCGTCGGTGTGGGGCTCTACACCGTGCACGCGGACTTCAAGGACTCCGGCGGCATCTTCACCAACGCCGAGGTCACCTATCAGGGTGTCCCGGTGGGGCGCGTCGGTTCACTGCAGCTGCGTCCCGACGGTGTGCGCGTCAACCTCCAGCTCGACTCGGGTGGTCCGAAGGTGCCGGCGACGGCGCAGGCCGTGGTGGCCAACCGGTCGGCGATCGGTGAGCAGTACGTCGACCTGCGGCCCTCGAGCGTGGGCGGCCCGTACCTGAAGGACGGATCGGTCATCTCGAACACGACCATCCCGACCCCGGTGCAGGACGTGATCGCCTCGGCGGTCGACTTCACCGAATCGGTGCCGCTGGGCGATCTGAACACGGTCATCACCGAACTCGGCAAGGCGTTCAACGGCAACGGCCAGAACCTGCGGGTGCTCGTCGACTCGCTGGCGAACCTGTCGAAGTCGGGCAACGACAACCTGTCGCAGACGATCTCGCTGATCCGCAACAGCGACACCGTGCTGACCACCCAGGCCGATCAGTCCGACGCGATCCTCGACTGGTCGAAGAACCTGGGCCTGGTGACCGCGCAGCTCGCCTCGAGCGATCCCGATCTCCGACGCCTGCTGACCACGGGTCAGACCAGCGCCACGCAGATCTCGGCGCTGCTGCAGCGCAGCGGCGGCGACCTCACGTCGGTCGTGCGCAACCTCGCGCTCGACGTCCGCAACGTGAAGGGCACCTACCAGGGTGTCGGTCCCGGGCTCGCGATGCTCTCGGCGCTGTCGAGCGGTAGCTACACCCCGGCGCCCGGCGACGGCACCATCCACTTCGGTGCGGTGCTCGAGACCAACAACCCGGCAGCGTGCACCATCGGCTACGAGGGCACCGACGCGATCATCGCCGAGGAGAAACGCAAGAACCCGAACTTCGACATCAACTACGACGACTTCCCGTTCAACAAGGACGCGAAGTGTGCCGTGGCGCAGGGTAATCCGACCGCGGTGCGTGGTGCCCAGAACGCGAAGTACGCGGACCCCTATTACACGCAGCCCTGGGATCGCAATCCCAAGAAGGATCCCGACAAGCTCAACCTGAACCCGTTGGCCACGCAGCTGTCCTACCTGCTCGGCGTCGCCCCGCGCTGAGGCGTCACCGTCACCCGCGCAACCGCGGGTGACGGTGCACACAGGTTGACTGACTACAGTGGCGCCCGATGAAGTCGAAGAAGCGTGTGAACTCTCCTGAACCGAACGAGCCGGAGGCTGCCACGGAGTCGGTGTGGCGCCGACGCCTCGCCCGTGCGGGACTACCGGTGGCCGGCGTCGTCGCCGTGGCCGGTCTGATCGCCGCCATCGTATTCACCGGCATCTTCGGATACCGCTGGTACGACGACGCGGTGAACAAGCAGCCCGTGCAATCCGCCCGTGACGACGCCCTCGGTGGCGCCGAGCAGGCCATGCTCAACGTGCTCAACATCGATCTCAAGGACAGCAAGGGCTACCAGGCCCGGCTGCAGGACTCGGTCACCGGCAACGCCCGCACACAGTTGCTCGGCAGCACCGGTCTCACCGAGCTGCAGAAGCAGGCCGGCGACCCGTCGAAGGCGGCGACGCTCAGCGCGAAACTGCTCCGGAGTTCGGTCGTGGAGCTCAACACCGACGACAACAGCGCGAAGACCCTCGTGTTCATCGCCGTGACGTCGTCGCGGCCCAACGAGGCGTCCTCGAGCCAGACCATGGGATTCCAGGTGGAGGTGACGAAGGAGGGCGGTATCTGGAAGGCCAGCAACATCCAGCCGCTCGACGCCGTCGCCATCGACAGCACCGACCCGGCCGCCGGCGGTGCCGCTCCCGCTGCCTCGGGTGCCCCCTCGGCCCCGGCCGCGTCCGCACCCGCGACCCCCGCGCCCGGAGGAAACTGATGACCACCCCTCGTCCGCCGCGCGGCGGAACCACCGGAAAACGCGTCCCGAAGGTCGCCGGCCACACCCCGGCCAAGGCGGTCCCGGAGAAGGTGCAGCCGGCCAAGGCCGGCCCGAAGAAGGCCGAGTCGAAGAAGCCCGAGCCGAAGAAGGTCGAGGCGGCGAAGGTCGAGCCGACCACGCGGGACACGACCGCGGAGAAGACCCCGCCGGCGCCCGCCCCGACTCCGACGCCGGACGCGACGGCCACTGCGGCGTCGGTGGTCGAGACGCCCGATGCGGGGGAGTGGACCTCGGCCGACGACGCCGGCACCACCGCGACCGCCGACACGGACACCACCGCGAGCGCCGACACGGCCACCGCCGACACGAGCGCCGAGTCGGCGACCGGTCCGCGGGGCAAGCGACCCCCCGCGGCGAAGGTGTCCACCATCAAGCCCCAGCGGGCCGGGACGGCAGCGGCCCGTCCCGCCGCCGCGAGCGACACGACGACCTCGTCGCGCCGGATCCGACTCGCCGCGCCCGGATGGCGCGCGGTGTCGATCGTCGCCGCGCTCGCGGTCGTGTTCGGGATCATCGCCGCGATCTCGGCGGCCAAGCCCGGTGTGTCACTGAGCGCGAACCAGGCCTTCGTCGACCCCGGCATCACCAGCGAGGTCACCTCGCAGGCCAAGTCGCGTATCTGCTCGGTGTTCGCGGTCAACTACGCGAAGATGGACGAGTGGCAGGCGACGGCCGCGGCCAACGTGACCGGTGAGGCCGCCCAGCGGTTCTCGCAGTACAACACCGCGGTGCGCGATGCGCTGCAGCAGACGGGTCTCACCGCGGGCGGTGTCGACTGTCGCGTCGACTCGGTCGGTGTGAAGTCGATCCAGGACGGCAACGCGCTGCTGATCGTGAACCTGATCATCAGTCAGACGCAGGACCAGCAGGCCGCAGGCAGCGGCACCAAGCGCTACCAGGTGTCGATGAAGCAGGTCAACGGCAAATGGTTGATCAGCAATTTCGCCGATTTCTGAAGGTCTTGACGCAATTTCTCCACACCGACCTGCGCGTTCCTCTTGACTCACACGCCCCGTGGTTGCACGCTTGTCTGCAGCGACGGATCACCGGCAGCCACTGGTAGAGCCCCAGCGCACGAGGTCTTCTGACGACCTTCCCGCGGCTTGACACGCGGAGTTCTTTTTCTGATACAGTTGGACGTTGCGCTGGCTGCCTCCTGTCCACATCACGATTTCCTTTCTCGGCCACTTCTGTGTGCTGCGTTCGGGCGTCGCCGATGACGACCAAGGTCGCTTCCGGCGCCGCCACCAACGCCCGCAGACGCATTCCGCGTCGTACGGCACACAGAAGCTCGGCACCTCAAAGATTTCGTGTTGGAAGGACGCATCTTGGCAGTCTCCCGCCAGTCCACATCAACCATTCCCGGCGCTCCGCGCCGTGCATCGTTCGCAAAGCTCAGCGAGCCTCTCGAAGTTCCCGGTCTGCTCGACGTGCAGCTCGAGTCGTTCCAGTGGCTCGTCGGCGCACCGGAGTGGCACGCCCGCGCACTCGCGCGCGGCGAAGAGAACCCCAGCGGAGGCCTCGACGACATCCTCGCCGAGCTCTCCCCGATCGAGGACTTCTCCGGCTCCATGTCGCTGTCGTTCTCCGATCCCCGCTTCGACGAGGTCAAGGCCTCGGTCGAGGAGTGCAAAGACAAGGACATGACGTACGCGGCGCCGCTGTTCGTCACCGCCGAGTTCATCAACAACAACACCGGTGAGATCAAGTCGCAGACCGTCTTCATGGGCGACTTCCCGATCATGACCGACAAGGGCAGCTTCATCATCAACGGCACCGAGCGTGTCGTGGTGAGCCAGCTCGTCCGCAGCCCCGGCGTCTACTTCGACGCCAACATCGACAAGGCCACCGAGAAGACGCTGCACAGCGTCAAGGTGATCCCGGGTCGAGGCGCGTGGCTCGAGTTCGACATCGACAAGCGCGACACCGTCGGCGTCCGCATCGACCGCAAGCGTCGCCAGTCGGTCACCGTGCTGCTCAAGGCGCTCGGGTGGACCACCGAGCAGATCACCGAGCGTTTCGGTTTCTCCGAGATCATGATGTCGACGCTGGAGAAGGACAACACCGCCGGCACCGACGAGGCGCTCCTCGAGGTCTACCGCAAGCTGCGTCCGGGCGAGCCGCCCACGAAGGAGTCCGCGCAGACCCTGCTGGAGAACCTGTTCTTCAAGGAGAAGCGCTACGACCTCGCCCGCGTGGGTCGCTACAAGTTCAACAAGAAGCTCGGTCTCACCGACAACCCGATGGTCGGGTCCTCGGTGCTCACCGAGGAGGACATCGTCGCGACGGTCGAGTACCTCGTCCGCCTGCACGAGTCCGAGCCCAACGTGCCCGCGATGATGACCGTCCCCGGCGGCGTCGAGGTGCCCGTCGAGGTCGACGACATCGACCACTTCGGCAACCGTCGTCTGCGCACCGTGGGTGAGCTGATCCAGAACCAGATCCGCGTGGGCCTGTCCCGCATGGAGCGCGTGGTCCGCGAGCGGATGACCACCCAGGACGTCGAGGCCATCACGCCGCAGACCCTGATCAACATCCGTCCCGTCGTGGCCGCGATCAAGGAGTTCTTCGGGACCTCCCAGCTGTCGCAGTTCATGGACCAGAACAACCCGCTGTCGGGTCTGACCCACAAGCGTCGCCTGTCGGCGCTGGGTCCCGGTGGTCTGTCGCGTGAGCGTGCCGGCCTCGAGGTCCGTGACGTCCACCCGTCGCACTACGGCCGCATGTGTCCGATCGAGACCCCTGAGGGTCCGAACATCGGTCTGATCGGTTCGCTGTCGGTGTACGCGCGGGTCAACCCGTTCGGCTTCATCGAGACGCCGTACCGCAAGGTCGTCGACGGACAGGTGACCGACCAGATCGACTACCTGACCGCCGACGAGGAGGACCGGTACGTCAAGGCCCAGGCCAACGCCGTCCTCGACAACGACAACCGCTTCACCGAGTCGCGGATCCTCGTGCGCAAGAAGGGCGGCGACGTCGAGTTCGTCGGCCCCCAGGGCGTCGACTACATGGACGTCTCGCCGCGCCAGATGGTGTCGGTGGCCACGGCCATGATCCCGTTCCTCGAGCACGACGACGCCAACCGCGCCCTGATGGGTGCGAACATGCAGCGTCAGGCGGTGCCGCTGGTCCGCAGCGAGTCGCCGCTGGTCGGTACCGGCATGGAGCTGCGTGCCGCGATCGACGCCGGCGACGTCATCACCACCGAGAAGGCCGGCGTGATCGAGGAGGTCTCCGCCGACTACATCACCGTGATGGCCGACGACGGCACCCGCGACACGTTCCGGATGCGCAAGTTCGCGCGCTCGAACCACGGCACCTGCGCCAACCAGCGTCCGATCGTGGACGAGGGCCAGCGTGTCGAGGTCGGCCAGGTCCTGGCCGACGGTCCGTGTACCGATCAGGGTGAGATGGCGCTGGGCAAGAACCTGCTCGTCGCGATCATGCCGTGGGAGGGCCACAACTACGAGGACGCGATCATCCTGTCGCAGCGCCTCGTGGAGGAGGACGTCCTCACCTCGATCCACATCGAGGAGCACGAGATCGACGCCCGCGACACCAAGCTCGGTGCCGAGGAGATCACCCGGGACATCCCGAACGTCTCCGACGAGGTGCTCGCCGACCTCGACGAGCGCGGCATCATCCGCATCGGTGCCGAGGTCCGTGACGGCGACGTGCTGGTGGGCAAGGTGACGCCGAAGGGCGAGACCGAGCTGACGCCCGAGGAGCGCCTGCTGCGCGCCATCTTCGGTGAGAAGGCGCGCGAGGTGCGCGACACCTCGCTCAAGGTGCCCCACGGTGAGACCGGCAAGGTCATCGGCATCCGCGTGTTCTCGCGCGATGACGACGACGATCTGCCCCCCGGTGTCAACGAGCTCGTGCGCGTGTACGTGGCGCAGAAGCGCAAGATCCAGGACGGCGACAAGCTCGCCGGCCGTCACGGCAACAAGGGCGTCATCGGCAAGATCCTCCCCGCCGAGGACATGCCCTTCCTGCCCGACGGCACCCCGGTCGACATCATCCTCAACACCCACGGTGTGCCGCGTCGTATGAACATCGGTCAGATCCTCGAGACCCACCTGGGGTGGATCTCGAAGACCGGCTGGAACATCGACGTCGCGCAGGGCACGCCGGAGTGGGCGCAGGGACTCCCCGAGGACATGTTGTCCAACGGTCCCGACACGAACACCGCCACCCCGGTGTTCGACGGTGCTCGCGACGAGGAGCTGACCGGACTGCTGTCCTCTACGCTCCCCAACCGCGACGGCGAGGTGATGGTCAACGGCGACGGCAAGGCGACGCTGTTCGACGGTCGCTCCGGCGAGCCGTTCCCGTTCCCGGTGGCCGTGGGCTACATGTACATCATCAAGCTGCACCACCTGGTCGACGACAAGATCCACGCCCGTTCGACCGGTCCGTACTCGATGATCACCCAGCAGCCCCTCGGCGGTAAGGCCCAGTTCGGTGGCCAGCGTTTCGGCGAGATGGAGTGTTGGGCCATGCAGGCCTACGGCGCGGCGTACACGCTGCAGGAGCTGCTGACCATCAAGTCCGACGACGTGGTGGGCCGCGTGAAGGTCTACGAGGCGATCGTCAAGGGCGAGAACATCCCCGAGCCGGGTATCCCCGAGTCGTTCAAGGTGCTTCTCAAGGAGCTGCAGTCGTTGTGCCTGAACGTCGAGGTCCTGTCCTCGGACGGTGCCGCGATCGAGATGCGTGACGGTGACGACGAGGACCTGGAGCGCGCAGCGGCCAACCTCGGCATCAACCTGTCGCGCAACGAATCCGCCACAGTCGACGATCTCGCCAACTGATCACCTCTGATTAAGAGCTAGGAAGGTTACAACTTGCTCGACGTCAACTTTTTCGACGAACTGAAGATCGGTCTGGCGACCGCCGACGACATCCACAAGTGGAGCTTCGGCGAGGTCAAGAAGCCCGAGACGATCAACTACCGCACGCTCAAGCCCGAGAAGGACGGCCTGTTCTGCGAGAAGATCTTCGGACCGACTCGCGACTGGGAGTGCTACTGCGGCAAGTACAAGCGTGTGCGCTTCAAGGGCATCATCTGCGAGCGCTGCGGCGTCGAGGTCACTCGCGCCAAGGTGCGTCGTGAGCGCATGGGCCACATCGAGCTCGCCGCACCGGTCACCCACATCTGGTACTTCAAGGGTGTCCCGTCGCGTCTGGGCTACCTCCTCGACCTGGCGCCGAAGGATCTCGAGAAGATCATCTACTTCGCCGCCTACGTCATCACCGCGGTCGACGACGAGCTCCGTCACAACGAGCTGTCGACGCTGCAGGCCGAGATGGAGGTCGAGAAGAAGGGTGTCGCCGACACCCGTGACGCCGACCTCGAGGAGCGCGCCAAGAAGCTCGAAGAGGATCTGGCCGAGCTCGAGCGCGAAGGCGCGAAGGCCGATGCCCGCCGCAAGGTGAAGGACGGCGGCGAGCGCGAGATGCGCAAGATCCGCGACACCGCGCAGCGTGCCCTCGACGACCTCGAGGAGATCTGGGACAAGTTCACCAAGCTCTCTCCCAAGGACATGATCATCGACGAGCGGCTCTACCGTGAGCTGCAGGATCGCTACGGTGAGTACTTCACCGGCGCGATGGGTGCCGAGGCGATCAAGAAGCTTCTCGAGACCTTCGACATCGAGGCCGAGGGCGAGATCCTCCGCGACACCATCCGCAACGGCAAGGGCCAGAAGAAGCTGCGCGCGCTCAAGCGACTGAAGGTCGTCGCGGCGTTCCAGCAGTCGGGCAACTCGCCGCTGGGCATGGTCCTCGACGCGGTGCCGGTGATCCCGCCGGAGCTGCGGCCGATGGTCCAGCTCGACGGTGGTCGTTTCGCGACCTCGGATCTCAACGATCTGTACCGCCGCGTGATCAACCGCAACAACCGCCTCAAGCGACTGATCGATCTGGGTGCGCCCGAGATCATCGTCAACAACGAGAAGCGGATGCTGCAGGAGTCGGTAGACGCCCTGTTCGACAACGGTCGTCGTGGCCGGCCCGTCACCGGGCCGGGCAACCGCCCGCTGAAGTCGTTGAGCGATCTGCTCAAGGGCAAGCAGGGTCGTTTCCGTCAGAACCTGCTCGGCAAGCGCGTCGACTACTCGGGCCGTTCGGTCATCGTCGTCGGCCCGCAGCTCAAGCTGCACCAGTGCGGCCTGCCGAAGCTGATGGCGCTCGAGCTGTTCAAGCCGTTCGTGATGAAGCGTCTGGTCGATCTCAACCAGGCGCAGAACATCAAGTCGGCCAAGCGCATGGTCGAGCGTCAGCGCCCGGCCGTGTGGGACGTCCTCGAAGAGGTCATCGCCGAGCACCCGGTTCTGCTGAACCGTGCGCCGACGCTGCACCGCCTCGGTATCCAGGCGTTCGAGCCGCAGCTCGTGGAGGGCAAGGCCATCCAGCTGCACCCGCTCGTGTGTGAGGCGTTCAACGCCGACTTCGACGGTGACCAGATGGCGGTCCACCTGCCGCTGTCCGCCGAGGCGCAGGCCGAGGCCCGCATCCTCATGCTGTCGTCCAACAACATCCTGTCGCCGGCATCGGGTCGTCCGTTGGCCATGCCGCGTCTGGACATGGTCACGGGTCTGTACTTCCTGACCGCACTCAAGGACGACAAGGTCGGCGCGTACACGGCGTCGTCGAACGACGACGTCGAGCGCGGTGTGTACTCGACCCCGGCCGAGGCCACCATGGCGATGGACCGCGGTGCGCTGTCGGTGCAGGCGCCGATCAAGGTGCGTCTGACCGATCAGCGTCCGCCCGCCGACATCGAGGCCGAGCAGTTCCCCGACGGCTGGAAGTTCGGTCAGCCGTGGACGATCGCGACCACTCTGGGTCGGGTGCTCTTCAACGAGTTGCTCCCGGTGCAGTACCCGTTCGTCAACGAGCAGATGCCGAAGAAGCGTCAGGCCGTGATCATCAACGATCTTGCCGAGCGCTACCCGATGATCGTGGTCGCCCAGACCGTCGACAAGCTCAAGGACGTCGGCTTCTACTGGGCCACCCGTTCGGGTGTCACCGTGTCGATGGCCGACGTGCTCGTGCCGCCGACCAAGGGCGCGATCCTCGACAAGTACGAGGAGCGGGCCGACGGTCTCGAGAAGAAGTACGCCCGCGGCGCGCTCACGCCGGAAGAGCGTCGTGACGCCCTCGTCGAGGTCTGGAAGCAGGCCACCGAAGAGGTCGGTGCCGCGATGGAGGCGTACTACCCCGAGGACAACCCGATCGCGATGATCCCGAAGTCGGGTGCGACGGGCAACATGACCCAGGTTCGTAACCTGTCGGGCATGAAGGGTCTGGTGACGAACCCGAAGGGTGAGTTCATCCCGCGCCCGATCAAGTCCTCGTTCCGTGAGGGTCTGACCGTCGCGGAGTACTTCATCAACACGCACGGCGCCCGTAAGGGTCTGGCCGACACGGCGCTTCGTACCGCCGACTCGGGCTACCTGACCCGTCGACTCGTCGACGTGTCGCAGGACGTCATCGTGCGCGAGACCGACTGTGGCACCGAGCGCGGCATCATCACCACGCTCGCCGAGAAGCAGGCCGACGGCACGCTGATCCGGGACGCCCACGTCGAGACCTCTTCGTACGCGCGCACCCTGGCGACCGACGCGGTCGACGCCAACGGCACCGTCGTGGTCGAGCGCGGCCAGGATCTCGGTGACCCCGCGATCGAGGCCCTGCTCGCCGCCGGCATCACCGAGGTGAAGGTCCGCTCCGTGCTGACCTGCACCACCGGAACCGGTGTCTGCGCGTCCTGCTACGGCCGCTCGATGGCCACCGGCAAGCTCGTCGACATCGGCGAGGCGGTCGGCATCATCGCCGCCCAGTCGATCGGTGAGCCCGGTACCCAGCTGACCATGCGTACGTTCCACCAGGGTGGTGTCGGCGACGACATCACCGGTGGTCTGCCGCGTGTCCAGGAGCTGTTCGAGGCCCGTGTCCCCAAGGGCAAGGCCCCGATCGCCGAGGTCACCGGACGCATCCGCCTCGAGGACGACGATCGTTTCTACAAGATCACCATCGTTCCCGACGACGGTTCGGAGGAGGTCGTCTACGACAAGATCTCCAAGCGTCAGCGTCTGCGTGTGTTCAAGCACGAGGACGGCTCGGAGCGCCTGCTGACCGACGGCGACCACGTGGAGGTGGGACAGCAGCTCATGGAAGGTGCTGCCGACCCGCACGAGGTGCTGCGGATCATGGGTCCCCGTCAGGTGCAGGTGCACCTGGTCAACGAGGTCCAGGAGGTCTACCGGAGCCAGGGTGTGTCGATCCACGACAAGCACATCGAGACGATCGTTCGTCAGATGCTGCGTCGTGTGACGATCATCGACTCCGGTGCCACCGAGTTCCTGCCCGGTTCGCTCACCGAGCGCGCCGAGTTCGAGGCGGCCAACCGTCGCGTCGTGTCCGAGGGCAACGAGCCCGCGGCCGGACGTCCGGTGCTGATGGGTATCACGAAGGCATCGCTGGCCACCGAGTCGTGGCTGTCGGCGGCGTCGTTCCAAGAGACCACCCGCGTGCTGACCGATGCGGCCATCAACAGCCGCAGCGACAAGCTGGTGGGCCTCAAGGAGAACGTGATCATCGGCAAGCTGATCCCGGCCGGTACCGGTATCAACCGCTACCGCAACATCACGGTGCAGCCGACCGAGGAGGCGCGCGCCGCGGCGTACGCCGTGCCGTCGTACGACGACACCTACTACAGCCCGGACGGCACCTTCGGTGCTCCTGCCGGCGCTGCGGTGCCGCTCGACGACTACGGTTTCTCGAGCGACTACCGCTAGTCGGTAGAGATCTGACCAGAACGACCCTCACCTCCGGGTGGGGGTCGTTCTGCATTCGCCGCCCGTCACCGCCGCAGTTGGGCACGTAACGCCCGCAGTTGGGCACCAAACGCCCGCAGTTGGGCACGTCACCACCTCGGTGGAGCAGTGAATCACCCGCCTGTGCCCAACTGGCGTCGTTACGTGCCCAACTGGGGTCGTTACGTGCCCAACTGGGGGCTAGAGGCGGTAGACGCGCCTGGCGTTGGTGTGGGCGATCATGTCGATCACGCGTGTCGCGTCGGTGGCAGACCACTCGTCGGCGTCGACGAAACCCTGCACCGCGCGGGCGATCCCGGACCGCCACAACACCGCGCCGAGGTGGTGGAACTCCGCCGGGCCGCAGCCGTCGGACGAGTAGAGCAGCTTCGAGAACGGCGCCATCTCCAGCAGACGAGTGATGAACGCCCCCGACCGTGCACCGAGATGGTGGATGGCGAGGCCGCCGTCGAGATACACGTTGCCGAACGCCTGCGCGAGATACCCTGCCTCGCGTTCGAAGGGATAGCAGTGCAGCAGCATGATCGGTGTGGTGCCGCTGCCGCGGAGGAAGTCGGTCAGCAGCAACGGATTCGAGGTCGCGAGGTCGGCGTCGCGGTCACCGAAGCCGATGTGGAACTGCAGCGGCAACCCGAGTTCGAGTGCGCGATGCAGCCCGAACCGCAGCAGGATCCGGTCGGTGACCCGTCGCCCGCCCTCGTCGCGCCAGCGCCGGGCGGCGAGTTCCACCAGCGCGGGCGGTGGGTCGGAGAGGTCGCCGCCGAACCCGCCCCGGTAGGCGAGGATCGACTTCGTGGCGACGGCGCCCGCGGCCCGGCGGTGCAGGATCTCGACGAACTCGTCGGCGTAGCCACCGGCACCGGCTGCGGCCTCCTCGGCGATCTGTTCCAGGCGCACCACCTCGTGTGCGACACCGCCGCCGGCCGCCGCGAGCTCGTCGGGCGACACCAGGCCGATGTCGAAGCCGGTGTCCACCAGCCACTGTGCGACGCCGGCGGCGGGGAGCAGTGTGCGCGCGACACCGGTCTCGCCCACCTCGCGGCGGCGGCGCAGGTAGTCGACCGGAGAGCAGTGACGCTCCAGGCCCAGCAGCGGTGCGCAGTGTGCACGGACCGCGAAACCCGCCTGGGTGTCGAAGCCGTCGTCGATCGACCGCACTCCGGCGGTGTCGGCCTCGAGGAGCGCCGAGGCGAACCGGATGTCGGAGGCATCGGGATCACCGGGGGCGGCGGAGGCCCAGAACCCGTGCACGTGGTGGTCGATCAGCGACACCGCCGCGGCGTGCTCGGCGATCGCACCCATCAGACGCTCCAGGTCATCCGGAATGTCTCGGCGATCTCGCCGGGGGAGAGGTGCCCGAAGTTCTCGGTCTCGTACCGTCGCACCGCGACCGTGGCGTCGACGACGTCGTCACCGAGGACGGCACGGGCCACATTCGACGCGTCGAGAGCGTCGATGATGGCGCCCTGATCGACCGGCAGCAGCACGGTCCCCGCCGAGTCCCGTTGCGCGTCGGTCTGCGACGCCGGGTCGACGAGCGTCTCCGGGGGCAGGGCGAGACCACGGTCGATGCCGTCGAGCGCCGTCCCGAGGATCGCCGCGGTCGCGAGATAGGGGTTCGACGACGGGTCGACGATCTTCACCTCGACGTTCGCCCCGTGGGGGTTCGCCGGGCGGGCCTCGATGAACCGCACCGCGGCCTCGCGATTCTCGGTGCCCCAGCAGGCGTAGGCCCCGGCCCAGTAGCCCGGCAGCATCCGCAACACCGACACGATCGAGCCGCACAGGATGCCCTGAATGTCGGGCAGTCCGGCCACGACACCGCCGATGGCCGCGGCGCCGGTGTCGGTGAGACCGTGCGGACCGTCGCCCCCGGAGAACAGCGGACCGTCGGAGCCGGCGATCGAGAAATGTTGGTGCGCGCCGTTGCCGACGCCGTCGGCGATCGGCTTGGGCGAGAAGCACGCGCGCAGTCCGTGCTGCCGGGCGACCCGACCGATGACGAGTCGGGCCGCGATGAGCTGGTCGGCCGCGGCGACCGGCGGCAGCGGGGCGAGCGACACCTCGAACTGGTTGCCGCCGTATTCGGGGTGCAGCTGCGCGATCTCGATGTCGGCGTCGCGAGCGGCGGCGAGGACGTCGCGCACGAAGCCCTCGTGTTCGAGCACCCCGGCCAGGCCGTACTGCGCCCACATCGTCGCCGGGATCGGCTCGGCGTCGGGGCCGAACAACCCGAACTCCAGTTCGTGACCCACCAGGGCCGTCAGCCCGCGCTCGGCGAGACGATCGGTGATGCGCCGCAGCGTGGTTCGCGCGCACGCGGCGACCGGCGCGAGGTCCTGGTCCACGAAATCGGCCGGTGCCCAGGCCATCCCGTCGCCGATCACGCGTGCGGCCCCGAGATCGACGCGGATGCGTTCGTCACCGACGGCGCCGAAGCGATCGGTGTAGGCGATACCGACGCGATCGGTGGTGAACACATGCCACACCGGGCTGACGCCGAGACCGGTCGCGGCGAAACCCTCGGCGCGGTCGATGTGGACGGTCTTGGCGTGGACGAGTCCGGCCGGGTTCACCACCGTCCCGACGAGGAACTGCGTTCCGGCGCTGCGGAGTCGGCCCAGGGCGTCATCAGTGGTGGATGCCATGGGCCACAGTCTGCCCGCTCAGCCGTGTCTGTAGGGGAGATACTGCACCGACCACGCGTTGCCGTCGGGATCGGCGAAGTGGACGAAGTGGCCCCACGGCTCGATCGCGATCTCGCTGACGTCGACGCCGGCGTCGAGCAGATGGGTGCGAACGGCCTCGATGTCGGTCACGCACATTCATCAGACCCTTGACCGATCCCGGCTCGCCGTCGACGAGCCCGACACCGAACGTGATCGAGCAGCCGGAACCGGGCGGCGTCATCTGCACGAACCGGATGTCGGTGTCACCGGCGTTGCCCGGGGAGCCGGCGGCGACCACCTGATCGTGGTCGGCGGTGAAGCCGACCCGGGCGTAGAAGTCCTTGGCCCGGTCGACGTCGGACACGGGCAGCGTGATCACCTCGAGCGTCCAGGGGCCGCCGGGGATCGTAGGTGCATTCATCGGGCTGTCGACACTGCTGGTCATGATCGGGTCCTCTCGTCGCTGAACTGGTGTGACCAGTCTCTCGGCGATCGAGGACAGTGACGGTCCTCGATGAACTCGATCTCGAGACGTGCCCGGATCAGCCGTTGCGGAACCAGCCGGCGCGCTCGATCCGACCGATCTCGGTCTGCCAGAACTGCCAGGCGTGGATGCCGACGGGCCAGAAGCTGCTGCGCACGTTCGCGCCGGCCGCGCGGGCGGCGAGGGCGAAGGTCTGCGACTGCTCCATGGAGACCACCTCGAGCGCCGAGCCGGACAGACCGGTTCCGAAGGTGGCGACGCTGGTGGGCGGCCCGTTCCAGACGCCCGCGGCGGCGTAGACCCAGAGATGCTTGCCGCGCATCGCGCCGAGGTTCAGCCACGGATCGTTCTGGAAGGCGCGCACGTTGGGGAAGATGCCCCACATGTCGTTGAGGTCGAAGCGACCCGAATCGAACGCCGCCGCACGGAGCATGGTCTGCATGCCCGGCGCGGTCGGGTGCGGGAAGCCCGAGATCGACGCGGCGCGCGAGTAGAGGTCGGGGCGGGTGGTCGCGAGCATGATCGCCGGGCTGGCCGCCATCGACAGGCCGACCAGCGTGCGGTTGCGCGAGAATCCCAGGGAGTCCATGTACGCGGGCAGGCTGCCGGTGAGCACGCTGTTCCAGCGGTAGGGACGCGTCTGGCCCGCGCTCGGGCTCGGGTTGTCCCAGTCGGCGTAGAAGCTCGACTGGCCGCCGACGGGCATGACGACGTTGTATCCGCGCTGGCTGAGGTAGGCGACGTTCGTCTCCTTCTCCCAGCCGTTGACGTCATTGGTGGCACGCAGACCGTCGAGGAAGATGATGGTCGGTGCGGCCGACGGCTTCGTGGTGGTCGAGGCCCAGGTGCGGATGACCGGGTCGCCCATGCCGTAGCCGTTGATCTTCGCGGCGCGGAAGGTGGGAGCGGGGTTCGGGCCCCACGCCGAGGCGGTGCCGGTTCCGACGACGAGCATGCCGACGGCCAGCAGCAGCGACACGATCAGGCCGACGACCGGCCGCGGTCGGGTCATCACACCGGTTGGCTTCATCGTTCGACCACCCTCAGACGTCATCACACACACCACTCCTGTTCGATTCGCAGGTCGATTTTTCCACGATGCGTCCGCGTTCGTGCATCTCCACCCGTACGGACTTCCCCGTGAAGGGTCGCATACGGGGGACAATCGGGCCGTGCAGGTCCCCGATGTCACAGGGAGTCCGTCGTCCCCCGCCGCGTCACGTCACCGCTGGATCCTGCACGTCGATCTCGACCAGTTCCAGGTGTCCGTGGAGCGCATCCGCGACCCCGAACTCGTGGGGGTCGCGGTGATCGTGGGCGGCTCGGGCGACCCGGAACAACCCCGGACGGTGGTGACCTGCGCGTCGTACGAGGCCCGTGAGCAGGGGGTGCGCGCAGGGATGCCGATGCGGGCGGCGCTGAAGCGATCACCCGACGCGGTGTTCCTGCCCACCGACCACGCCACCTACGACGCCGCGTCGGCGAGGGTGATGGAGGCGATCGCGTCCCTCGGGCACCCGGTGGAGGTCTGGGGATGGGACGAGGCCTATGTCGGTGTCGACGCCGACGATCCGGTGCCGGTCGCCGCGGCGATCCGCGAGACGGTCGCCGCGGTCACCGGGCTGCGCAGCGCGGTGGGGATCAGCGACAACAAGCAGCGCGCGAAGATGGCCACCAACATCGCGAAGAAGCGCCCCGTCGACGGCGACCCCGCGGCGAGGGTGTTCGTGCTGACCGGCGAGAACTGGAGGGCCGAGATGGGTGAGCGCCCCACCCGCGACCTCCACAGCGTCGGACCGAAGACCGCGGCGAAGCTCGCCGCCGCGGGCGTCGACACCGTCGACGACCTCGCGGCCACACCTCGGCAGACGTTGATCGACATGTTCGGTCCGCACCAGGGCACCTGGCTCCACGTGCTCGCGCGCGGTGGCGGCGACGCCACGATCACCACCGAACCCGAACCGGCACGGTCGCACTCGAAGGTGCAGACGTTCCCGACGGACCTGACCGATGTCGCGCAGATGCACGACCGGCTCGCCGAGCTCACCGAGAGCCTGCTCGCCGAGATCGTCGGCGAGGGGCGCGTCGTGTTCCGCGTCGCCGTCACCGTGCGCACCACGACCTTCTTCACGCGCACGAAGTCGCGCAAGCTCCCCGCGCCGACGACGTCGCTCGCCGACATCTCTCCCGCCGTGCACGTCCTGCTCGACAAATTCGATCTCGACCGACCCGTCCGACTGCTCGGTGTGCGACTCGAACTGACCGATCCGGACACCTGATCGCGACCTTCGCGACAAGTCGCCCCGGCGATATGACATCGACGCGGGCCGGAGTCCACGATGACTCCCGTGAGCACGCTGACCTACACCCAGTCCGTCGTCATGGGGCTCCTCCAGGGCGTCACCGAGCTGTTCCCGGTGTCGAGCCTGGGGCACTCGCTGATCGTCCCGGCCTGGATCGGCGGTAGCTGGGAGAAGCTCGTCACCGAGTCGAACAGCCCGGGGCACACCCCGTTCCTCGCGTTCCTCGTCGCGTTGCACGTGGCGACCGCGCTCGCGCTGATCGTGTTCTACCGTCGCGACTGGGTCGCGATCATCGGTGGACTCATCGGCTCGCTGCGAACCCGCTCGGTGGACACTCCCGAGGCGAAGCTCGGATGGCTGATCGTGATCGCGACGATCCCGGTCGGCGTCGTGGGACTCGTCGCCGAGAAGCCGCTGCGCGAGGTGTTCGCGACGCCGTTGATCGCTGCGGTCTTCCTCTTCCTCAACGGCCTGGTGCTGCTCGCCGCCGAGGTGCTGCGCCGCCGGACATCGGCGAGCTCGGGCAGACACGCCACCTCGGGCGCCGGCCGGTCCGGACATGCGAAGGACGACGTCACCGATCTGACCTATCCCGACGGCGCGCTGATCGGCGCGTTCCAGATCCTCGCACTGCTGCCGGGCATCTCGCGGTCGGGCGCCACGATCTCCGGCGGCATCCTGCGCGGACTCGACCACGAGGACTCCGCGCGGTTCGCCTTCCTGCTCGCCACGCCGGTCATCCTGGCCGCCGGCGTGCTGAAGATCCCGGAGCTGTTCGGGCCGGCCGGCGACGGCATCGGCGGGCAGGTGATGGTCGGGTCGGTGTGCGCGTTCGTCGCCGCCCTCGCCGCCGTCGCGTTCCTCGCGCGGTTCTTCCGCACGCGCACGCTCTACCCGTTCGTCGCCTACTGCCTCGTCGCGGGCGGGATCAGCATCGCGCTGTTCGCCTGAGGCCCCGATCTACAGCGCGAGGAACCCGTCGAGCAGTCGCCCGCACCGGGAGCTGAGGTTCGCCGCGTCGCGGGCGATGCGGTCGGCGAGGTCGTCGACGTCGATGCCGAAGTCGCGTTCGACCTCGATCTCGGACTCGCGGGTCCAGCCCAGGCGCCACGCCGCGAACGACCCCGCGGAGATCTCGGGGTGGAATTGCAGGCCCAGGTTGCGGCCGGAGACGAATGCCTGTGCGCCGTTGGGGTTGTGGGCGATCAGTTCGGCGCCCGGCGGCACGGTGAAGTGATCGAAGTGCCACTGCATCCACGGCCCGGAATCGATGAAGTCGCGGGTCGATTCGACCGTCGCGAACCCGACCTCCGGGTGCGGTGACCGCGTGACGACACCACCGAGCACGCGGCTGAGCAGCTGACCGCCGAAACACACCCCGAGCACCGGGGTGCCGGCGTCGAGGACGGCGGCCACGTAGGCGCGTTCGGGCGCCAGCCACGGCAGGGAGTCGTCGTCGGCGGCGTGCGCGGATCCGAGCACCGTCACGAAATCGATGCTCGTCGGGTCGGGGAGGTCGTCGCCGGGATGGGCCACGACGACGTCGTAGCCGCGGGCGCGGGTGTTGTCGGCCAGTGATCCGGCCTCGACGCGTCCGCGTTCACGGTCGTCTTCGTGGGCGAGGAACAGTGCGGTGGTCACCGCCCCATCCTCGCAGCACCACCCGCGACGGGCAGGGTTCAGTCCTCGAGGACCAGCAGCGTGTAGATCCCGAGTGCGGCGTAACCGACCGCCGCGGTGACGGTCAGCAGACGGGTGGTCAGCGGCACCCCCTTGGTGACGGCGAACGACACGGCGTCGACGGCGTCGAGCGCGACGCCGGCCTCGATCGTGGAGGTGAGCACCGCCGGACTCGCCGACGTCGCCGCCACCACGCCGCCGCCGACGAAGACCTCGCGCGCGGCGAACAGCCTCGTGGTCACCTTCATCATCGGCAGCTTCGCGTCGGCGCCGGCGAGCAGTGCGTTGGTCTTGGCCGGTGCCAGCAGCATCGACAGCCCCAGCGCGGCACGGCCACCGCCGAGGACCAGGGGGAGCGCCGTCTTGGCGCGGTCGGTGGATCGGGACTTCCGGGACAGCTTCTTCGTCACGGTGTCAACGGCGGAGGGGGTGATCGTCATGCCGCGATCCTAGGGAGCCCGACGCGACACCGGCCGCGGATACGCTGAACCGGTGACCACCGCGAGAGACCGACCGGCGTCCTCGCGCGCATGACCGCCGTCCCCATCGAGATCACCTGCGCCGACGGGTTCGTGCTGCACGGGCACCACTGGCCCGCCTCCGCGACCGCCCCGCGACGCCCCGGGGTCGCCGTCATCACCGCCGCGACGGGCGTGCTCGCCCGCTACTACCACCGCTATGCGGCGTTCCTCGCCGACGCCGGGTTCGACGTGGTCACCTTCGACTACCGCGGTATCGGGGACTCGCGGCCGAGCCGCCTGCGCGGCATGCGATGTCGCTGGCAGGACTGGGGCCGGAAGGACCTCGACGCCGTGCTCGGTGAGGCCGGGCGCCGATGGCCCGGCGCGCCGGTCTCCGTCGTCGGACACAGCGTCGGTGGGGTGGTCCCGCTGTGGGCGCCGCGCAACACCGAGATCGTGCGCGTGCTCAGCGTCGGTGGCCAGTACGCGTGGCGCGGTGACTTCGCGCCATGGGCACGGCGTCGGCTGATCTGGCGTTGGCGCGTGGTGGGTCCGCTGCTGACCCTCGTGTGCGGGTATTTCCCGGCGCGGCGTCTCGGCTGGATGGAGGATCTGCCGCGCGGCGTCGCGATGGAGTGCGCGCGCCGTCGCCCGCGCATGGAGGACAACTACCCCCGCGCCGAACGCGCCGACGTCGTGGCCGTCGCCGCAGCCCTGACCGCACCCGTCCTCGCCGTCGCGACCACCGACGACGAGTACGCCACGCCCGCGGCCGTCCGGCGGGTGCTCGCCTACCTGCCCGCCACGTCACACGAGTTCGTCCAGCTGTCACCGGATGCGCTCGGCCACAGCTCCATCGGCCATTTCGGGCTGTTCCACAGCCGCCATCGCGACGACTTCTGGGCCGACTCGGTGCGCTGGCTGGTCGACGGCGAGAACCCCTGGCCCGAGCACGTACGGTGAATTAATGAGCACCGAACACACCGTGGGCACGCCGGTGACCGTCGTCGGGGCGGGGATGGCGGGCGCGGCGTGTGCCGCCGCGCTGGTCGCCGCGGGCGTGCCGGTGCGCGTGCTCGACCGCGGGCGCGCCCCCGGGGGACGGATGGCCTCACCTGAGCTGCACGGCCGCCGGGTCGATGTCGGGGCCGGGTATTTCACCGTGCGCGACAACGGTTTCCAGGCGGTGGTCGGGGAGTGGCGTGGTCGCGGCCTGGCCCGCGAGTGGACCGACACCTTCGGGGTGCTGGCCGCCGACGCGCCGCCCTCGACCTCGACCGGCCCGATGCGGTGGGCGACCCCCGGCGGCCTGCGATCACTCGTCCGCGACGTCCTCGGCGACATCGAGGTCACCACCGCCGACCTCGACGCGCTGCCCGACGGTGACGTCGTGATCGCGATGCCCGATCCGCAGGCCGCGCGGTTGACCGAGATCGACGAGTCGGTCGGCTACGACCCGGTCATCGCGGTCGCCGTCGGATTCGAGCCGGAGTCGATGCGGGACCTGCCGTTCACCCACGCCGCGTTCGTCAACGACCACCCGTCGGTGTCGTTCATCGCCGACGACGGCTCGCGCCGCGGCGACGGTGCCGCCGTGCTCGTCGCCCACACCACGCCCGACCTCGCGGCCGCCCACCTCGACGATCCCGCCGAGGTGATCGGAGAGGTGGAGGACGCGGTGACCGAGCTGCTCGGGATCGGCCGGTCGGCGATCGAGTGGACCCACGCGCACCGCTGGACCTTCGCCAAGCCGACCGGCGCCCACGACGCCACCCACTCCCTGCAGCAGATCGACGGTCGGCTCGTCGGTCTCGCGGGAGACCAGTGGTGCCCGGAGGGGTCGCCGCGGGTCGAGAGTGCGTGGCGGTCGGGTACCGATCTCGCGGCCGCGATCATCGCGCGCCGCGACGCCTGAGTTGACCTAGCGGGGGATGTTCATCGACACCAGTGTCGCGGTGTCGGATCCGGCGGCCGCACCGATCTGATCCCACGGGACCGCGATCCGCAGCACCGCGTAGGCCGAGGTCGGGAACCCGTCGATGTCGGCCGACGGGTCGAGCGTGATGGCGGTCGCGGGCATCCCCGGTTCGTGGCCGACCACCAACACCGTCTCGGCGTCGGCGGGCACGTGGTCGCGGATGGCGGCGAGGATGTGTTCGGGCATGCCGCCGTACACGTCGTCGACGAAATCGACCGAGGCGGCGTCGACGCCCGTGCACTGCAGCGTCTGGCGGGTGCGGGTCGCGGTCGAGCAGACGACGGCGTCGACGGTGAGGCCGTCACGCGCGAACCATTCGCCCGCGAGTGTCGCCTGCGCGATGCCGCGTTCGGCGAGCGGACGTTCGTGGTCGCCGACGCCCTTGGGGTATCCCGACTTGCCGTGGCGCATGAGGATCAGCGTGCGCGTCATGCGCTGCGCGACCGCGCCGAACGATCCGAACCGGTTTCCCCACGCAGCAGCCGCGCGGTGTGTCGCCACGCCGACGCCTCCTGCTCGTAGGCCCGGGCGTGCTCGTCGTCGCCGCGATCGAGCGCCGCGGCCGCGGCCTCACGGAGTTCGAGATCCTCGTCGAGACTGAGTTCGATCAGGTCGTCACGGGCACCGTCGTCGGTCAACGCGCTGTCGATCTGCGCGCGCGACAGGGTGAGGAGTTGCTCCAACTCGTCGGAGATCCCGCGAGTCCCCGTCCTGGGAGTCCCCGTCCTGCGTGATGCCACCCGATGACGGTAGATCCGATGACCGACATCGGCGAAACACCTCCTGCGGCGTGGCGAAGTCGTCGCGATGTCGCTCGCTCGAACGACGCCATCCCCGGCTGACGAGGTGTTACGTTCCGCTCATGAGAACACGTTCTACTTCGGTGGTGGTGCGGACGCTCGTCGGTCTGCTGCTCGCGGCGGGCGCGGTCACCGCGTCGGTCGTGCCGGCGAGCGCGGCCCCGCTCCCGGTGTCGTACAACTTCTTCTCCGGCATCCCCTACGCGCTGGGCCACCCCGGTGGATCGCTGCCCGGATCGAACGACTTCCGGTGCCGACCGACGGCCGAACACCCAAATCCGGTGGTCCTGGTCCACGGCACCGGCGGCGGCAGCATGACCAACTGGGGCACCTACGTCCCGCTGCTCCGCAACGAGGGCTACTGCGTGTTCGCCCTCACCTACGGCACGGTGACGTCGATCGCGCCGTTCGACCAGGTCGGGGGCATGGGGCGCATCGAGACCAGCGCCGCGCAGCTGCGCACCTTCGTCGACCGCGTCCGTCAGGCCACCGGAGCGGCCAAGGTCGACATCGTCGGCCACTCGCAGGGCACCCTGATGCCGACCTGGTTCGTCCGATACCTCGACGGTGCGTCCTCGGTCGGTCGGTACGTGTCGCTCGCGCCGCTGTGGAACGGCACCGGCGGTGCGGTGGGAGCGCAGGCGGGCGTGGTGGCGCGGCGTCTCGGCATCACCGAGACCGGATTGCCCGTGTGCGCGGCGTGCGGCCAGATGCAGACCGGGTCGGCGCTGCTGGCGGAGGTCAACGCCGGCGGCGGTCCCTACGTCCCGGGAATCGCGTACACGAACATCTCCACCATGTACGACGAAGCGGTCATCCCGTACACCTCCGGTCAGGTGGCGGGGCGGCCCGGCGACGACGTCACCAACTTCGTTGTGCAGAACGGGTGTTCGGCCGACCACAGTGACCATGTCGCCGTCGCCGCCTCGCGCCGGGCGGCGACCTACGTCCTCAACGCACTCGATCCCGCACACCCGCGATCCGTGCCGTGCCTGCCGGTCCTGCCGATCGTCGGGTGATCGGTCGCACACCTGTCCGGGGTGCTCGATAAGACTTCGTTGAGAATCCGCTCCCAGGCCCCCGAGGACGGCGCGGCGCCCCGTGTGGGCCAGTAGCGTGGGCGCGATGCACCTGTTCCTGCCCGCGACGCTCGCCGTGCTGTCGGCGTTGCTGGTCGCGACGGGAACTCTGGTGCGGCAGCGGTCGTCGACGCCGACCGGTGGCATCACCCGGCGCTGGTGGCTGGGCGTGCTCATCGCCGCGGGCGGGTTCGCGCTGCAGGCCGTCGCCCTGGGGCTGGGCACCCTGCTGTTGGTGCAGCCGCTCATCGTGCTGTCGGTGTTGTTCGCGTTGCCGATGGAGGCCTACCTCGACCATCGGCGGCTCACGTTCCAGGAGTGGAAGTGGGGCATCGTCCTCACCCTGTGCATCGCCGCGTTCGTGCTGATCGCCATGCCGACACCGTCGGAGTCCTCCCCGGGCCCGTGGGTGTTCGTCGGCACCGTCGTCGCGGTCCTCGTCGTCCTCGCCGGACTGGTGGTGGGCGCGAAGTTCGTGTCGCTGCACTACCGGGCGCTGCTCTTCGGTTCGGCGTCGGGGCTGTTGACCGGCGTGCAGTCGTTCCTCGTCAAGGGCGTCACGAACCAGATGGGGGACGGGATCGCGCACATCTTCGTCCACCCCGAGCTCTACCTGATCATCGTCGTCGCTGGCGGGTCGGTGTGGGCGCAACAGCTCGCCTTCGCCGCCCACGACCTGCAGACGTCGTTCCCGGCCATGACCGTCATGGAACCCGCGGTCGCCATGGCGCTGGGCGTGCTGCTGCTCGGTGAGCGCGCCGACGTCGACGTCGTCGAGGGCGTGTTCGCCGGTGGTGTGTTGATCCTCATGTTCTACGCGGTGGTGGTGCTGGCCAAGCACGCCGCAGCTCGCGAAACGGAGTTCGAGGCGCCTCCGGAACTCGTGTCCGCGAACGCCACGGGCGTTTCCCTGGGTGGCACATCCCGGGCCGGCCACTAACCTCGAACACGTGCACACCTGGCTCCCCGCGCTGCTGGCGGTCGGCGCGGCAGCGCTGATCGCGGCGGGAACCGTGCTGCGTCAACGCGCCTCGTGCGAGGGCGGCGCGATCACGCTCGTGTGGTGTCTCGGCGCGGGCATCGCGCTCGGCGGGTTCGGCCTGCACGCGGCGGCGCTGGGCCTCGGATCGATCCTGCTCGTGCAGCCGCTGGTGGTCCTCGCGGTGTTGTTCGCGTTGCCGCTCGAGGCGTGGCTCGATCACCGGCACCCCAGCCGCTACGAGTGGGCATGGGGTGGCGCGCTCGTCGCCTGCGTCGGCATCTTCCTGCTCATCGCCGACCCGCGCGAGGTCGATCGCCGACCCGACCACGCCCTGATCGTCGCCACGATCGCCGCCATCATCGCGCTGCTGATCGTGTTGGTCGTGATCGCCGAACGATCCAGCGACCACAACCGCGCCCTGTTCTACGGCCTGGTCGCCGGCACACTGTTCGGTATCGGCGCACTGCTCATCAAGACCGTCGTCTACGTGGCGCTGCACGATCCGCTCAACCTCTACGCGCGCCCCGAGGTCTATCTGTTCGTCGTCGTGGCGATCGGCGGCGTCGTCGCCCAGCAGCGCAGCTTCGTCGCCGGTGAACTGCAGACCTCGTTCCCGGCGATGACGGTGATGGAACCCGCGGTGTCGATGGCGCTCGGCGTGACACTGCTGGGCGAGGCGGTCGTCGTCGGCTGGTGGCAGACCACCGTGATGGTGATCGTGCTCGTCGTGATGGTCCGCGCGGTCATCACCCTCGCCACCCTCTCGGCGGTGCGGGGTGTCGACACGCCCGCGTCGACGGCCCCCCGTGACAGCGAGCTCATCGCGTAGCAGGCTGGGTCGATGAACGACACCTACGACGTCATCGTCATCGGCGGTGGGCCCGCCGGTGAGGTGGCCGCCCAGTTCGCCATCGCCGGATCCGATCGCACCGCCGCCATCGTGGAGGCCGATCTCCTGGGCGGTGAGTGCTCCTACTGGGCGTGTATGCCGAGCAAGGCGCTCTTACGGCCGGTGGAGGTGGTCGCCGCGGGTCGACACCTCGACGGTGTGTCGGTCGGTGATCTCGACACCGCCGCCCTGCTCGCACGGCGCGACACCTGGGTCAGCGGCTACGACGACTCCGGGCAGCGGTCCTGGGCCCAGGGTGCCGGCATCGACGTCATCTCCGGCCGCGGAGCACTCGTCGGCGACCGCACCGTCCGCGTCACCACCGACGACGGCGAACGCACCCTGACCGCGCGGCAGGCGGTGGTCCTCGGAACGGGGAGCACCGCGAGCGTCCCCGGCGTGTTCGCCGACCTGCACCCGTGGACGTCGCGCGACGCGACCGGCGTTCGCGAGGTACCGGAGTCGCTCATCGTGATCGGCGGCGGCGTGGTGGCCTGCGAGGCGGCGACGTGGATGAGCGCACTGGGCACCGCGGTGACGATGCTCGTCCGCGGGCAGGTGCTCGGCGCCCTCGACGACTTCGTCGGTGAGGCGGTGATCGAAGGGCTGCGCGCGGCGGGCGTCGAGGTGCGCACCGGTGTCAGCATCTCCGACCCCCGGCGCGACGACGTGACCCCCGATGCCGGTGACGGCTCGTCGGTGGGTGTCTCCCACGGCGGTCCGGTCACCGTGGCCGTCGACGGTGAGGACCTCACCGCCGCCGAGATCCTCGTCGCCGCGGGCCGCACGCCCGCCACCGACGGACTGGGTCTCGACTCGGTCGGCATCGACGATCCGTCCGATCTGTCCGCGGTCGACCCGGGCGGCCACGACTGGCTGTACGCCGTGGGCGACGTGTCGTTCGGGCCGATGCTGACCCACTGGGGCAAGTACCAGGCGCGTGTCGTCGGTGCGCGTATCGCCGCCCGCGCCGAGGGCCGCACGCCGCCGCCGGTCCGCGGCGACGTGCCGGTGCCGCAGGCGGTGTTCACCGATCCGCAGGTCGGCAGCACCGGGCTCACCGCCCGCGACGCGCGCGAGCGTGGACGGCCGGTGACCGTGGTGAGCCAGCCGATCACGGCCGCATCGGGCATCGGACTGCTGCGCGACGACGCGACCGGCACCGCGCAGATCGTCGTCGACGACAAGACACGCACGCTGGTGGGCGCCACGTTCGTCGGCCCCGAGGTCGGCGAGCTCATCCACGCGGCCACCATCGCCATCGTCGGGAAGGTCACCGTCGACGATCTCTGGCACGCCGTCCCGTCGTACCCGACGGGCAGTGAGATCTGGCTTCGACTGCTGGAGAAGTACTTCGGCTACTAGGTGTGAACGACCGACCCGGCCGGTCAGAACATGGTGCCGGGGTTCATCAGGTGGTCAGGGTCGAGGGCGTCCTTGATGCGACGACTGATGTCCATGACGTCGGCGCCGACCTGATCGGGCAGCCACGGCTTCTTCAGTCGACCCACGCCGTGCTCGCCGGTGATGGTGCCGCCGAGCCCGATCGCGAGATCCATGACCTCGCCGAACGCGAGTTGCGCGCGGGCGGCCTGGTCGGTGTCGTCGGGGTCGAACACGATGAGCGGGTGGGTGTTCCCGTCGCCGGCGTGGGCGATGACCGAGATCATCACCTCGCGTTGGGCGGCGATCGCCGCGATCCCGTCGACGAGGTCGGGCAGTGTCGGCAGCGGCACCCCGACGTCCTCGAGTAACAGTGAACCGAGCTTCTCCACCGCGGGGATGGCCATGCGTCGGGCCACGGTGAACGCCTCACCCTCGGCGACATCGTCGGTGGCGAACACCTCGGTGGCGTTGTTCGCCTCGAATGCCGCTGTGATGACGGCGATCTCCTCGGCGGCCGCAGCACCGGGGGAGTCGCTCTGGGCGACGAGCATCGCGCCTGCCGAGCGGTCGAGGCCCATCTTGAGGTGATCCTCGACGGCGTTGATGGCGACGGAGTCCATGAACTCGAGCATCGCCGGACGGATCCGATCGGTGATCGCCAGCACCGCCTCGGTGGCGTCGTGGACGCTGGCGAAGCTGCCGACCACCGTCGACGCGGCCGGCTGCGGCGGCAGCAGTCGCAGCGTGACCTCGGTGATGATGCCGAGGGTGCCCTCGCTGCCGACGAACAGTTTCGTCAACGACAACCCGGCGGAGTCCTTCAGGCGCGGACCGCCGAGCCGTACGGCGCGACCGTCGGCGAGCACGACCTGCATGCCCAGCACGTAATCGGTCGTCACGCCGTACTTCACGCAGCACAACCCACCGGCGTTCGTTGCCGCGTTGCCGCCGATCGAGCAGATCTCGAACGACGACGGATCGGGCGGATACCACAGGCCGTGCTGTGCGGCAGCGGCTTTCACCTCGCCGTTCAGGAGCCCGGGCTGGACGACGGCCACCCGCATCACGGTGTCGATCTCGATGGCGCGCATCCGTTCGGTGGAGATGGTGATCGCCCCGTTGACGCCGCCCGACCCACCCGAGAGTCCGGTGCCCGCGCCGCGGGGCACGATCGCGACACGGTTCGCCGCGCACCATCGCACGGCCGCGACGACGTGATCGGTCGACTCCGCGCGCACCACGGCCAATGGGATCGCCGCGTCGGGGTCGAGTGCGCGGTCCTGTCGGTACCCGCCGCAGATGTCCGGATCGGTGACGACCATCCCCTCGGGGAGCGCCGCGATGAGATCGTCGAGGGCGAGTGTGCGCGTCATGACCCCACGCTATCGATCGTCGCCGACGAGGGTTCGCGGAATTCGACGAGTGCATTGTCGCCGCCTCCCGTCTCGAGCCCACGCAGTTCGACGCGACGGATCTTGCCGCTGATGGTCTTGGGCAGCTCGGCGAAGGTGATTCGGCGGACCCTCTTGTAGCCGGCGAGCTGGGCGCGACTGTGGGCGAAGATCGCATTGGCCGTCTCCTCGGTGGGTCCGTGGCCCGGGGCCAGCACGATGTACGCCTTCGGCACCGACAGGCGGAGTTCGTCGGGGGCGGGGACGACGGCGGCCTCGGCGACGGCATCGTGTTCGAGCAGAACCGATTCCAGCTCGAACGGACTGATCCGGTAGTCGCTGGACTTGAAGACGTCGTCGGTGCGGCCGACGTAGGTGATGTAGCCGTCGGCGTCGCGACTGCCGACGTCACCGGAGTGGTAGTAGCCGCCGGCCATCGCCGTCGCGGTCCGTTCGGGGTCGCCGTGGTAGCCGACCATGAGTCCGAGCGGCCGGTGCGCAAGGTCTATGCAGATCTCACCCTCGTCGACGCCCGGCGTCCCGGTGGCGGGGTCGACGAGGGTGATCCGGTAGCCGGGGCACGGGCGGCCCATCGACCCGTCCTTGAGCGGTTGTCCCGGCGAGTTCGCGATCTGCACCGTGGTCTCGGTCTGTCCGAAGCCGTCGCGGATCGTGACCCCCCACGCCCGGCGCACGCGGTCGATGACCTCGGGGTTGAGCGGCTCACCGGCGCCGACCGCCACCCGCGGCGGGGTCGTGAGGCGCGACAGGTCGGACTGGATCAGCATGCGCCACACCGTCGGTGGGGCGCAGAAGCTGGTCACGCCGCAGCGCTGCATCTGATCCATCAGCGCCTTCGCGTCGAAGCGGGCGTAGTTGTAGATGAACACGCACGCCTGCGCGTTCCACGGCGCGAAGACGTTCGACCACGCGTGCTTCGCCCAACCCGGGGAGCTGACGTTGAGGTGGATGTCGCCGGGCCGCAGACCGATCCAGTACATCGTCGACAGGTGGCCCACCGGATACGAGACGTGGGTGTGCTCCACCAGCTTCGGCTTCGAGGTGGTGCCGGAGGTGAAGTACAGCAGCAGCGTGTCGTCGGCGCGGGTGGTGTGGCTCGGCGTGAACTCGAGCGGGGCGTCGGCGGAGTCGGCGTAGGAGGTCCAGCCGTCGACGACGTCGCCGACCGCGATCCGGGTGTGCCGCGCACCGACCGCGTCGAAGGTGGGGGCGAGTTCGCTGCGCGCGATCACGTGGGCGACGCCGCCGCGGTCGATGCGGTCGGCGATGTCGGCCTCGGAGAGCAACGTGGTCGCGGGGATGACGACGGCGCCGATCTTCATCGCGGCGAGCATCACCTGCCAGAGTTCGACCTGGTTGGCCAGCATCAGCAGGATGCGGTCACCGGCCGCGACGCCGAGTCCGTCGAGCCACCCCGCGACCCGCGTCGAGCGGGCACTCATGTCGGCGAAGCTGTGGATCGATTCGCTACCGTCCTCCTCGACGATCCACAGCGCCGGTGCGTCGTTCGGCGACCCGTCGGCGTTGCGGGCAATCGCGTCGAACCAGTCGAGCGCCCAGTTCCACTCGTCGAACTGCGGCCACCGGAACTCGGCGACCGCGGTCTCGTAGTCGTCGGCGTGGCGCACCAGGAGGTCGCGCGCCGAACGGAAGGTCTCGGTTCTGGATTCCTGCGAATGGGACACGGGCCACCTCTGGAGTCGGATTCCCGGCCGGGTTGGACACCTGGCGGGCAAACACTAGGATATGCAAGTATACCGTGATCGGGGACACACCCCGCCCACTCTCACCACATCGAGTCGGAGACACACCATGACCTCAGAGATCCCGCATTTCGTCGACGGTGCGCGCCGGCCGGGTACGTCCGGACGAAGCGCCGACGTGATGAACCCGTCCACCGGGGCGGTGCAGGCCACGGTCCCGCTCGCCTCGGTCGAGGAGGTCAACGAGGTCGTCGCGTCGTCGGTCGCCGCCCAGCGGGTGTGGGCCGCATGGAACCCGCAGAAGCGGGCGCGAGTGATGATGCGTTTCGTCGACCTGGTCAACCAGAACGCCGACGAGCTCGCCGAGCTGCTGTCGATCGAGCACGGCAAGACCATCGCCGACGCCCACGGCGACATCCAGCGTGGTGTCGAGGTCATCGAATTCGCCATCGGGATCCCGCACCTGCTCAAGGGCGAGTTCACCGAGGGGGCCGGCACGGGCATCGACGTGCACTCGGTCCGCCAGCCGCTCGGCGTGGTCGCCGGCATCACGCCGTTCAACTTCCCCGCGATGATCCCGCTGTGGAAGGCCGGCCCGGCGTTGGCGTGTGGCAACGCCTTCATCCTCAAGCCGAGCGAGCGCGACCCGTCGGTCCCGCTGCGGCTGGCCGAGCTGTTTCTCGAGGCCGGTCTGCCCGCCGGGGTCTTCCAGGTGGTGCACGGTGACAAGGTCGCCGTCGACGCGTTGCTGACCCACCCCGATGTCCAGGCGCTGGGCTTCGTCGGGTCGTCGGACATCGCGCAGTACATCTACGAGACCGCCGCGGCGAACGGCAAGCGGTCGCAGTGCTTCGGCGGTGCCAAGAACCACATGATCATCCTTCCCGACGCCGACCTCGATCAGGCCGTCGACGCGTTGATCGGCGCCGGTTACGGCAGCGCCGGCGAACGGTGCATGGCGATCAGTGTCGCCGTCCCCGTCGGCGAGGAGACCGCGAACCGCCTGCGCGACAGGCTGATCGACCGGGTGACCGCGCTGCGCGTCGGTCACAGCCACGACCCGAAGGCCGACTACGGCCCGCTGGTCAGCGGCGCCGCGCTCGAGCGCGTGCGCGACTACATCGGTCAGGGCGTCGACGCCGGCGCCGACCTCGTCGTCGACGGACGCGACCGCGCCAGCGACGACCTCACCTTCGGAGACGAGCAGCTCGAGGCCGGTTACTTCATCGGACCCACCCTGTTCGACCACGTCACCAAGGAGATGTCGATCTACACCGACGAGATCTTCGGCCCGGTGCTGTGCATCGTGCGGGCCGGTGACTACGAGGAGGCGCTCGCGCTGGCGTCGGATCACCAGTACGGCAACGGTGTCGCGATCTTCACCCAGGACGGCGACGCCGCCCGCGACTTCTGCGCGCGGGTCCAGGTCGGCATGGTGGGCGTGAACGTCCCGATCCCGGTTCCGGTGGCGTACCACACCTTCGGTGGCTGGAAGCGTTCCGGATTCGGTGACCTGAACCAGCACGGGCCGGCGGCGATCCAGTTCTACACCAAGGTCAAGACCATCACGACCAGGTGGCCGTCGGGCATCAAGGACGGGGCCGAGTTCTCCATCCCCACGATGCAGTGAGCGTCCTCGACGCGACGCTGTCGGCCGACGACCGCGTGATCGCCGACACCGCTGCGGCGTTCGCCGCGAAGCGGATCGCCCCGCACGCGCTCGCCTGGGATGCCGAGAAACACTTTCCCGCCGAGGAACTCCGCGAGGCGGCGGAACTGGGGATGGCGGCGATCTACTGCTCCGAGGAGTTCGGTGGCAGCGGGTTGACGCGCCTCGACGGCGTGCGGATCTTCACCGAGCTCGCCGCCGCCGACCCGACCACCGCGGCGTTCCTGTCGATCCACAACATGGCGACCTGGATGGTCGACTGCTACGGGACGGCCGAGCAGCGGGCGACGTGGGTTCCGCGGATGGCGAGCATGGAGTGCATCGCCAGCTACTGCCTCACCGAGCCGTCCGCGGGATCGGATGCGGCAGCCCTGCGGACCCGCGCCGACCGTGACGGCGACGATTTCGTCCTCAACGGTGTCAAGCAGTTCATCTCCGGTGCAGGCACATCCGATGTCTACATCGTGATGGCCCGCACCGGTGGCGACGGCCCGAAGGGCATCTCCACCTTCATCGTCGAGAACGGCACACCCGGGCTGTCCTTCGGCGCGCAGGAGAAGAAGATGGGCTGGCATGCCCAGCCGACCGCTGCGGTCGTGTTCGACGACGTCCGCGTCCCCGCGGCCAACATGGTCGGCGGCGATGCCGGTGAGGGAACGGGCTTCCGTATCGCGATGAACGGTCTCAACGGCGGCCGCATCAACATCGCGGCGTGTTCGCTCGGCGGAGCGCAGGATGCGATGGCCCGTACGCGCCGGTATCTGCGTGAGCGGGAGGCGTTCGGGGGCAGTCTCATCGACGAACCCACCATCCGTTTCGCTCTGGCCGACATGGCGATCGACCTCGAGGCATCACGGCTGATGCTGTGGAACGCCGCGGCAGCCCTCGACGCCGACCACCCCGACAAGGTGACGAGCTGCGCGATGGCGAAACGCTTCGTCACCGAGCGGTGTTTCTCCGTCGCCGACCAGGCGTTGCAGCTCCACGGCGGCTACGGCTACCTGCACGACTACGGGCTGGAGAAGATCGTCCGCGATCTGCGGGTCAACCGAATCCTCGAGGGAACCAACGAGATCATGCGCATGGTCATAGGCCGTGCCATCGCCAAGGAGAACCCATGACCACCATCGCGTTCCTCGGACTGGGCAACATGGGTGGACCCATGGCCGCCAATCTCGTCGCCGCAGGGCACACCGTCGCCGGATACGACCCGGTGCCCGCGGCGGCGGCCGCCGCCGCCGAGAACGGTGTCCTGCTCGCCGAGACCGCCGTCCAGGCCGTCGAACGCGCGGCGGTGGTGATCACGATGCTGCCCAGCGGTGCACTGGTGCGATCGGCGTACGCGGAGATCCTCCCCGTCGCCCAGGACGGGGCGGTCTTCATCGACAGCTCCACCATCTCCGTCGACGACGCCCGTGACATGAACACCCTCGCCGCCGAATTCGGCTTCGCCCAGGTCGACGCCCCGGTCTCCGGCGGCGTGAAAGGCGCGGTGGCCGGAACCCTCGCGTTCATGGTCGGCGGCATCGACGACGCGTTCGCGGCCGCCTCACCCGTGCTCGAACCCATGGCGGGCAAGGTGATCCACTGCGGCGGCCCCGGAAGCGGCCAGGCGGCGAAGGTGTGCAACAACATGGTGCTCGCCGTGCAGCAGATCGTCGTCGGCGAGGCGTTCGTGCTGGCCGAGAAACTCGGCCTGTCGGCGGAATCGCTGTTCGACGTGATCACCGGCGCCACCGGCAACTGCTGGTCGGTGCACACCAACTGTCCGGTACCCGGCCCGGTCCCGACGTCGCCCGCGAACAACGACTTCCGCCCGGGTTTCGCGACCGCCCTCATGCACAAGGACCTCGGTCTGGCCATGGACGCAGTCAGCTCCACCGGTGCCACCGCACCGCTGGGCACCCATGCCGCCGAGATCTATGCCGCATTTGCGGAGAGCAACGGCAGCAAGGACTTCAGCGCCATCATCGAGACCCTGCGCTGACCGCTGCGCAACGAGCGGGCCCGCGGTTCACACTGTGGAGTTGTCAATGTTCGTAGCGCTCCCGCGGGTGGGCGGGGCGTCGGTCTTATGACGCCGCTAGGCCGCCATCGGTTCCATGATGGTCAAAGTTCTTCTGTTGTATGCGGGTAGCGGGGTTCGGCGTGGGTCGACGCTGGTCGGTGGGATGAGCCAGGGGTGTCGGTCGTGGCCCATGACGATGTCCCAGCCGGCGGTGTGGACGGCGGTGTGGCACGACCGGCAGAGCAGGCATCCGTTGTCCACGACCGTCTTCCCGCCGTCGGCGTGGTGAGCGATGTGGTGGACGTCGCACCACGCCGCGGGTGCCCCACACTTCACGCAGCCTCGGTCGCGGGCGAGAACGACTTTTCGGGCGTGGCCGGTGAACAGTCGTTTGTCGGCGGCGACGGACACCGGGGCACCGTTGAGGTCGACCCCGATGCCCAGGAGTGTCGCGTCGCAGGCGAGGAGTTTGGTCGTCAGGTCGCTGATGGGTCCGAGCCAGTTCAGTCGTGCCGGGTCGGGCCGGTCGAGAGGGACGGTGACGACGAGTTCGGTCGCGGGCGCCCCGGACAGCGCATCGGGTGCGAGGTTGCGGGTCGCGAGTTCCACGAGTTGAGCGAAGCTGTCGGCTCGCCGCCGCGCGGCGGTTCGTACGTCGGGGCTTCCGTCGGGGCTCGGTCGGGGTCGTGAGGCTCTGTCGAGGGCGGTGATGAGCCGTTCGCCGGTGGCGACGTCGAGGTCGAACTCACCGCGGAGCCTGCCGTCGTCGCCCTGGCTGTAGCTCAACTCGTTCGACTCTGGGTTCTCGGCGACCGGTATCTCCGGTGCGACGCGCGACATGATCGATCCCGCGGGCGACCGCATCGAGATGTTCGGCCGACAGGCCACCGTCACGCGAGTGTCGATCGAGCACCGGTAGGACCTCCGCGGCCCGTCCGAGGCGGATCAATCGTGACGCCACGGCCGGCGCGACACCGTTGGCGGCCAACAGTTCTCGCAACGACATCCCACAGTGTGTCGCAACCCCGACACGCTCGGCCTGTGACGTCAACCGCGCCAACACCCCATCGACCACCGCCCGGAGAGCGACGGCGCCACGGATGGCGGCGACGATCTCGCGGTCGACGTCGGCGACAACTGTTCCTTGTGAACCGAACTCGTCGACCAATCGGTCGGCGAATTCGATGAATGATCCCCCGGTCATGCGTCAAGCGTACATACGTTCGAACAGGAGCGCAAGGGTGGAGTCAGCGAATCAGGTTGACAGACAATCGGATTGAGTGTGGTCGACGCCCCTGATCATCACGCTACCGCACGGCACCGACACGAATCGGGAGTCAGTACCGCGTCATCCACAGGCTGCGCAGGACATCGGCCCGATCGATGCGAATACCTGCCCGGTCGATGCCGATGAGTGCACGTTCGACGGACCGTGCTGGTGGTGCCGAACGAGTCAGTCGGTCAACGGGATCAGAAATCGCCGGCCGAGCGGCGGAGCGTCTCGATGGCGTCGACCAGGGCGCGCGACTGGTCGGCGGGGAGCCCGATGTCGGCGAAGACGTCGTCGTTGAGGGTGTTCGTGGCCTCTTCGACGGTGGAGCGCCCGATGTCGGTGATGCGCACGAGGGTGGTTCGGCCGTCGGTGGGGTGGGGGATGCGCTCGACGAGGCCTGCCGATTCGAGACGCCGGATGGCGTGCGTGACGCTGGTGACGTGCACCTGCAGCCGCACACTGGCTTTGGTGATGGGCAGTGCGCCGGTGCGGCTGAAGGCGAGCAGTCGCAGCAGTTCGAAGCGGGAGAAGCTCAGATCGAACGGGCGCAACGCGGCCTCGACGCGCGCGAGCAGTATCTGGTGGGCGCGCATCACCGACGTGACGGCGACCATCCCGTCGGCGACGTCGCCCCATCCGGCGTTCGACCAGTTGTCGCGCGCCTTCGCGATCGGGTCGAAGGTGGGGCCGTCGGGGGACATGTCGTCATTCTCCCCGACGGCGCCCTCCGGCGTCACAACCCGGCGTAATCGGCTGCCTCGCGTAACACGGCCTCGAGCATCGCCGGCGTGAGCCGACCGGTGAAGGTGTTCTGCTGGCTCACGTGATAGCTGCCGAACAGACGGAGCGGGGGCAGGCCGTCGCCGGCGAGGTCGACCGACACGCCGTGACCGAACACCGGCCGCGGTACGGGTATCGCGTAACCGTGCTCGCCCAGCACGGTGAGAGCGGCCCGCCATCCGAAGGCGCCGAGCGACATCACCGATCGCACCGTCGGGGCGAGCAACGTCAGTTCCGAGTGCAGCCAGTGCGAACACTCGTCGCGTTCGGCGGGCGTCGGCTTGTTCGCCGGGGGAGCGCAGTGCACCGGCGCGGTGATCCGGGTGCCGCGCAGGGTCAGTCCGTCGTCGGCGGAGACCGACGTCGGTTGGTTGGCGAGGCCCACCGCGTGCAGCGCCGCGAACAGGACATCCCCGCTGCGGTCGCCGGTGAACATCCGACCCGTGCGATTGGCGCCGTGCGCCGCCGGTGCGAGCCCGATGATGAGGAACGCGGCGTCGGCTGGTCCGATGCCGGGTACCGGCCGGCCCCAATAGGTCTCGTCGGCGAAAGCGCGTCGCTTCTCGCGGGCGACGCGCTCACGCCATTCGACCAACCGCGGGCACGCCCGACACTGCGTGACGGCCGCATCAAGGGCGGCGAGGTCGCGGAAACGAGTCACACCCCGACGCTACGCCGCGCGGCAGCACCCTCAGGGTTCGTCGCTCAGGATGACCAACCGCTGCGTCGCCCGGGTCATCGACACGTAGCGGTCGACCGCGCCGCCGATGCCGTCGCCGAACGACTCGGGTTCGACGAGCACCACCAGGTCGAACTCCAGACCCTTGACCAGCTCCGGCGGCAACGACCGGACCCTCGCGGTCCCTGGGAACGCCGGGTCGCCGATGACGCAGGCGACACCCGTCTCGTGCTCGGCCAGCCATGCCTCGACGATCAGGTGCAGCTCTCGACGCGGCCGGTGATCCACCGCGATGCCGTTGCGGCGGATGGAGGTCGGGACGTTCGCGTCGGGCAGCGCTGCGCGGATCGCGGGCGCGGCGAGGTCCATCACCTCGCCCGGGGTGCGGTAGTTGATGCGCAGCGACGCCGACTCGACGCGATCGAGACCTATCCGTCCGAGGCGCTGCCGCCAGCTCTCGGCGAACCCGCCGCGAGCCTGTGCCCGATCCCCGACGATCGTGAAACTCCTCGACGGACAGCGGGAGACGAGCATCCGCCACTGGGCGTCGGTCAGTTCTTGCGCCTCGTCGACCACGATGTGCGCGAACGGGCCCGCCAACCGGTCGGGGTCGGCCGTCGGGCGGGCGGCCTCGTCGATGAGGACCTCGTGGAGATGACCACCGCGCAGCATCGTCACCAGACTCGTGCTGTCACCGTCGCCGTCGGAGTCCCCGCCGTTGGTGTCCGCGCTGTCGGCGGCGATGAGGTCGTCGACCACGGCGGCCCTGCGCGCGCGTTCGGCCTCGATCGCGCCGCGTTGTGACGACCGACGCCGTGACGCCTCGGGATCGCCGAGTCGACGCCGCGCGGCGTCCAGCAGGGGGAGATCGGCGTCGGTCCACGGCCCGCCGGCCGTTCGGCGCACCGCGGCGAGTTCCTGCGCGCCGAGCCACGGAGCGCACGCACGGAGGTATGCCGGCACCGACCACAGATCGCCGACGAGATCGGCCGCTTCGATCATCGGCCACGCCCGCACGAGCGTCGAGGTCAGGTCACGGTTGCGCTGCAACGACTTCCGTAGCTCCGCCGGCGGCACGTCGTCGACAGTGGCCCCGACGATGTCGACCAGTGCATCCCAGATGCTCTCGTGCGCCTCGTTGTGCGGTGTGCCCCGCTCCACGGCGTCGAACGCGGCCGCCCAGTCCGACGGACGCAATCGGACATCGCCCCACTCGGTCTCGACCGTCATGCCCACGGTGGGTGGATCCTCGTAGAACGCCACCGCGGATTCGACGGCGTCGAGCATCGACAGCGACGACTTCACCCCGACCGCAACGGGATCGGCCTCGACCTCGGCTTCGGCGCCCTCGGCGACCAGATCGCGCAGCGTCGCGGTCTGCACCCCTTCCTCGCCGAGGCTGGGCAGGACATCACCGATGTACGCGAGATACGGATCGTGGGGACCGATGAAGAGCACCCCGCCACGGTGGTGGCCGAGCCGTGGATCGGAGTAGAGGAGATACGCGGTGCGATGCAGCGCCACCACGGTCTTGCCGGTGCCCGGCCCACCGTCGACGACGAGTGCACCGCGCGACCCCGCGCGGATGATCGCGTCCTGATCGGCAGCGATCGTGCCCAGCACGTCGCGCATCCGCGGTGATCGGTCCGCGCCGAGACTCGCGATGAACGCGGACTGATCGTCGAGCGTCGGCTCCGGGTGACCACGCTCCGCACCGTCGGCGAGGAACACCTCGTCCCAGTAGTCGGTGACCCGCCCCAACTCCCATCGGAATCGACGCCGTCGCGCCAGCCCCATCGGCCGGGCATGGGTGGCACCGGAGAACGGTTCGGCGGCGGGTGCGCGCCAATCGAGCAACAGGGTCCGCCCCGACTCGTCGGTCAGTCCGAGTCGGCCGATGTAGACCGGCTGCGGATCGTCCTCGGCAACCATATGGCCGAGACACAGATCGATGCCGTAGCGACGCAGAGTCCGCACGCGCGCGGTGAGGCGATGGATCTCCATGTCGCGATCCATCGCCGCGCGTCCGGTACCACCCGGACTCGACCGCAGGACCGCGAGCCGACCTGTGAGCTCGGTGATCGACGCGTCCAGCGTGGCCGCTATGTCCGCGAAGTGCTGCTCGTCGCCGCGGATGAGACACGGATCGGCCTTCGCGGCGCGGCTGTCGGGGAGGGCGAACGCGGACAGGGTCGGCGAAGGCACGTGAGGGTCTCGATTCACTCGATCGGCGGTGTGGCCAGCGAGTATGCAACGAGCACAGGGTCTTGCGGCAAGACCCCCACTGCGCTATATCTTGAGAGTGGAAGGAGGCGTCACGCCGCCGATCCACTTCCACCTCATTCGAGTTCCCGCACAGTCCTTCCCCACGCCACGATCTCCGGGTCGGTCAGCGCGTGGGTGACGAAGTCCGCGGACAGTGCCTTCCCCGCCTGTGAGGGCACCGCGATCACGAAGGCCCCCGCCGTCTGCGCCGCAACCACACCCGTCGACGAATCCTCGAGGGCCACACCGTCCGACGGTCGAGCGCCGAGCCGCTCGAACGCCACAAGGTAGGGCTCGGGATGAGGTTTGGCGTGGGCGACGTCGTCGGCGGTCATCGAGACCTCGACGTAGCTGTCGAGGTGCGGCGGGGACCGATCGTCCGATGAGCATGTCCTTCTCGGCCGGCCCGAATTCGTGGCCGTGCTCGGCGAACAAGGCTGCCTCGGCACGTGACCAGCAGCTCTCGGTGTCGAGAAGCAGACCATCGCAGTCGAACACGATCGCGCTCACCCGCGGTGGCAACGTCATGGCCGCATCGTATCGATGTCGGTCAGCTCACGAGCTCCACCACCTCCGGTCCCACGTACGTCGCGCGGGGTCGGATGATCTTGCGGCTCTGGGCCTGCTCGAGGATGTTGGCGCACCAACCGACCACCCGGCTCATGGTGAAGGTCGGTGTGAACATGGTCCGCGGTATCCCGCAGCGGTCCATCACCACGCCCGCGTAGAACTCGACGTTGGCGTACAGCGGACGGTCGGGATGCGATCGGGCCAACTCCGACACCACCGCGCGCTCCACCTCGACGGCCAGGTCGACCGTGTCGCCGCCGAGGCCGATCGCGATGTCCCGCAGCAACTCCGAACGGGGATCGACGGTGCGGTACACCGCATGACCGAAACCCATGATCCGTGCACCCGCCGCCATCTGCCCACGGGCCCATTCGGTGGCCGCCTCGGCGCCACCGGTCAGCGCGATCTCGTCGAGGGAGTCGAGTGCGCGGTCGGGTGCGCCGCCGTGCAGCGGCCCGGAGAACGCGCCAACGGCGCCGCAGACAGCGGACACCAGATCTGCACCGGTCGAGGCGATCACGCGGGCGGTGAAGGTCGACGCGTTGAAACCGTGGTCGATGGTCGCGATCAGGTACTGCTCGACGGCCCGGGCGTGTTCGGGTGTGGGCACCTCGCCGGTGATCGTGTGCAGCCAGTGGGCGGCGGTGTCGAGATCGTCGCGGGCCGGCACCGGTTCGTCGCCGTTCGAGATGCGGTGCAGGGCAGCCAAAATGGTCGGTGTCACCGCGCAGACCCGCAGGGCATGCCGGACGCGCGTGTCCGGATCGGCGTCCCACAGCGGTGCCATCCCCTCGAGCTCGGCGAGCGACGACAGCACGGTACGCAGGCCGATCAGCGGCCGACGACCGCCACCGGTGGCGGCGACCACTCGGATCACCGACATCAGGTCGTCGCCGATCGTGCGCAGGGACCGCACCTCGTTCACGAAACGGTCGAGCTCGTAGGCCTCAGGGAGGCGACCGTGGACGAACAGGAACCACACCTCCTCGAACGTGCGGTACCGCGCGAGGGAGACGGCGTTGTACTGCCGGTACTGGTAGAAGCCCTCCTCGCCGCGCACATCCCCGATCTCGGTGTGTGCCACCGACACATTGGACAGACCCGGTTCGGCCACGATGACGCTCATGATCTCTCGTTTCTCCTCGACTGCTCAGGCATTCTGGCCCTACATTCGACGCACGAGGCATGCCGGTCAATGTTGATCGGATCAACATCGACGAAGGAGGTCCGACCGTGGCACGACGCCATCCACACCGGTGGCCCACGGCCATGCGACATGACGGCCGCGACTACCTGACCACCGCTCAGGTGGCCCGCGCGCTGGGGATCAAACCTGCGTCGGTGTACGCGTACGTCAGTCGCGGGCAGCTCGAGAGTGTCCGCATCGCGGGCATCCGCGGCAGCCTGTTCGCTGTCGGCGAGGTCGAGGCCCTGCGCCGCCGCACCCAGCAACGGCCCCCGGCCGGGGTCGTGGAACGGATCCGCACCGAGATCACCCTGCTCGCCGACGACCGCCTCTACTACCGCGGGCACGACGCCACCGAACTCGCCTTCACCACGGACTTCCTCGAGGTCGTCGACCTCCTCTGGGGCACGACGACGACCGGGTTCGGTCGTCCGGCGGCGCAGGCCGTCACCCTTCCGACCCTGCCCGGAGCCGGTCGGCGACTGGACCGGATCCGGGTCACCGTCGACCTCCTGGGAGCCGCCGACGGATCCCGTGGCCGCATCGGTGCCGACGACGTGGCCCACAAGGCAAGGGGCGTCATCGACGCCGTCGTGGACACCCTGCCGATGGTGGCCGAGACAGCTGGGGGTTCGACGGTGGCACAACGCTTGTGGTGTCGGCTGTCGCCCATGGCGCCGACGGCCCCACGGATCCGGCTGCTCAACGCCGCGCTGATCCTGCTCGCCGATCACGACCTCGCCGCGGGCACGGTCGCGGCCCGTGTCGCGGCCAGTGCACGCGGCAGCATCTACGCGGTCATCTCGGCCGGACTGGGTGCGTTCGACGGGCCCCTGCACGGCGGAGCGACCACCCTGGCCTACGACTTCCTCGCCTCGGTGCTCGCCGATGCCGACGGGCCCGAGCATCGGGTCGCGGAGTACCTGCGGGGTCACGACTTGCCCCCCGGATGCGGACACATCGTCTATCGCACGCACGATCCGCGCGCCGACGCACTACTGCGAGCACTGGAGGCCGAGGGTGGTCGCCGCGACGTGGTGGCGGCCGTCGATGCGGTGCGCGCGGGCGTCACCGGGCGCCCCCGGGGCTTCGTCAACTCCGATCTCGCGCTGGCCGCGTTCACGCTGCGATACCGCATGGTGCCCGACGCCGCCGAGACGATCTTCGCCATCGCTCGTATCGCGGGCTGGGTCGCCCACGCCATCGAGGAGTACCGCGCACCGCGGCTGCGATTCCGGCCCGAAGGTGTCTACACGGGCGTCCGACCCGCGACGTGACGCGCATCACCGCGCCGTTACCCTTGCAAAATGACCTCGAACACGGTCGACGAGATCGACGACGGCTACCAGCGCGGCCTCTCGGCCCGCACCGTGCAGATGATCGCCCTCGGTGGCGCCATCGGGACGGGCCTGTTCTACGGCGCCGGCGGCGCGATCGAGGACGCCGGCCCGGCGCTCATCCTGGCCTACCTCGTGGCCGGACTCGCGATCTTCGTCGTCATGCGCGCCTCGGTGAGCTCCTCATCTACCGACCGGTCGCCGGGTCCATCTCGGAATACGCCCACGAATTCCTCGGCCGGTATCTGGGTTTCACCAACGGGTGGACCTACTGGGCGGTGTGGACCACCACCTGCATGGCCGAGATCACCGTCGCGGGCAAGTACGTCAACTACTGGTTCCCGTCGATCCCGGTGTGGGTGACCGCTCTCGTCGTGCTCATCGCGCTGTTCGCGGCGAACCTCATCTCGGTCAAGGTGTTCGGCGAGGCCGAGTTCTGGTTCTCCATGATCAAGGTCGCCGCCATCATCGCGATGATCGGCATCGGCACGCTGGTGCTGCTCCCCATCGCGGGGATCGGCCCCGAGACGGGACCCTCACTGACCAATCTCTACAACGACGGCGGCTTCTTCGCGACCGGGTTCGGGTCGGCGCTCCTGAGCCTGCAGATCGTCGTGTTCGCCTACGTGGGAGTCGAACTCGTCGGCGTCACCGCGGGCGAGGCCGCCAACCCGAAGGTCACCCTGCGCAAGGCGATCAACACGCTGCCGTTCCGCATCGGCCTGTTCTACGTCGGTGCGCTCGTGGTCATCTTGTCGGTGCGCGGATGGCGCGAGTTCTCCGACGGCAACAGCCCGTTCGTCGAGGTGTTCGGCTACATCGGCATCCCCGGCGCCGCGGGCATCGTCAACTTCATCCTGCTGACCGCTGCCCTGTCGTCGTGCAACTCCGGCATCTACTCGACCGGACGCATGCTGCGCAGCCTGTCGCAACGGGGTGAGGCGCCGGAGAAGCTGTCGGTGATGTCGAGCCGCCAGGTACCGATCGGCGGCATCGTCCTGTCGGCCGGTGTGATGGTGATCGGCGTGATCGTGAACGTCATCAGCCCCGATCGCGCGTTCGCCTACATCACGTCGGTCTCCACCGTCGGCATCATCTTCGTGTGGAGCTCGATCCTGATCAGCCACATGGTCTATCGCTCACGGGTGGCGGCGGGAACGGTCGAGGCGTCGGACTACCGCCTGCCCTGGGCGCCCGTCAGCACCGTCATCGCGCTGGCGTTCTTCGCCATGGTGGTCGTGCTGCTGTTCTTCAGCGACTCGGGCCGTATCGCGGTCGTCGTCGGCGCGATCTGGTTCGCCGGGGTCACCGTGGGCTATGTGATCTCCACCCGCCGAGGCGCACGCACCGCGGCGTGACCGTTCTCCGCGCCGAGGGCCGGATGTGGCGGTCGCTGTTCGGTTGGGCGCGCGCGGATCGGCCTGACGGTGTGCGGACGTTCGGATACGGACGTCAGGTGCGGCCGCTTCTCTACGCCGTCGCCGCCCTGGCGATCGTGGAGGGTGTCGTCATCGACTTCCTGATCGGACTGTTCACCGACTCGGTGACAGCGACCATCGTCGCCGCGGCCATCCACGTGTATGCACTGTGCTGGTTGCTCGGCATCGTCGCCTCGTTGCGCACCAGACCCCACGAGATCGGTGACGGACGGATCAGGCTGCGCAACAGTGTCTTCTCCGGTCTCGACATACCGGTGTCGGCGATCGAGACCGTCGAGGTGTGCCGTGTCGACGGCTCCGGGTTCTCCGGCGTCGAGGTCGACGAGGACGCGCGGACCGCGACCCTGCGCCACGGCGACGCGACGGTGCGCCTGCACCTACGGAGCCTCGAGATCGCAGGCGTGGGTGTCGACCGCCTCGACGTGACGGCCGCCGACCCCGGCGCCTTCGTCCGTGCCATCCGCCACACACGCACGCAGTGACCGACGCCGGTCCGATCAGGCAGGGTGCGTCGAGCGTGCCTCCGAGGAACGGTCCCGGATCAGCACGCCGATGTCGTCGATGAGCGTCGTCATCATCTCGACGTAGCCGGACTGCTCCGGCCCGAGATCGGCGAGCGCACCGGCGAGCGCACCGGCGCGCGCCCGCGCGGCGTCGAGGTGATCGGCCGCGGCATCGAACGATCCGAGCCGCCGGAGATTGTCGGCGATGTTGAGGTGCAGCGACGGATAGAACGCCGCCACCTGCAGGCTCACGTGGTGCGCCTGCGCGCGCGAGTCGTCGAGGACGTCGGCGGCGTCGAGCGCACGTACATCCCACATGAGCGCCTGCGCCGGATCGTCGACCATGTCCGCGATGTAGTGGGCGAGCACGCACCGGTGGAACGGGTCACCACCGGAGGTGATCTCCGCCCACAGGTCGACGAGGGTGTCGCGGTGGCGGGGGTCGCCGTCGACGCGATGCGCTCCGACCGCGGCGGTGATCCGATCCAGGATCGGGTCGGTGGAGGGTCCCGGTGTGGTCATCGCGCCATCGTGGCAGCCTCATCGGACATCGACGCCGACCCTGCGATCTAGATCCGTAGGTCGACCCACACCAACCGGTGATCGCTGCTGACGGTCGGCGGCATCAGTTCTGCGCCGGGCTGCCCGGGAGCGGGCCAGAAGACCGCGGCACCGGCCACCGGGAGATCCCTCGACGGCAGGACGTAATCGACCCGCAGGTTGCCGGGAACCGGGTCGGAGAAGTCCGCGGTCCGCAGCTGGGGCGGCGTGCGGTGACCGGTCTCGCCGACCGAGGCGACCACGGCACCGGCCGAGGTGGGCAACGGGTCGTGCACCCGCGGCAACGACAACACCTGGCCGATCGCCCCGACACCGGGTCCGGGCGGCCCACCGTCGGCGGGGTCACTGTTCTGGTCGCCGACCATCACGAACGAGGCGCCGGATTCGAGACCGCCACGGCGGCCGGCGTCGTCGCGGATGTACTGCGCGCGTGCACCTCCGGCGATGTAGTCGGCGGAGAACCGCACCTCGTCGTGGTTGCGACGTCCGTTGCGGTCCTCGGGACCGTCGAAGCTCGGGGGAGTGGGATGCGACGCCAGCAGGTGTATCCGGCGACCGTGGACGTCGATGGGCAGATCCCAGTGCGACTTGCTCGACAACCGCAGGATGCCGGCATTTGCGCCGTAGTAATCGCGTGGGATGAGGTTGCCCGGCTGGTCTTTCCAGAGGAAGTTCCGGAACGTGCGCACCTTCGCGGTGTCGATGGGGAATTTCGAGAGCACGAGCATCCCGTACTGGCCGGGGAAGGCCCCGAACCCGTAGGCGTCGTCGGGGCCGTCGGTGCGACCGTCGCCGTTGAGATCACGGCCGGTCGGCACGCCGGTGTTGACCGGCGCGGTGTACATGAAGGGATAGTCGACGGGTGTGTGCCCGTTCTGCGACCGCTGGAGGTAGTTCGTGGTGAACGCCTTGGCGGCCTCGAGGCCCGGGTAGTAGTCGAACTCGTTGAGCAGCAGGATGTCCGGATGGTTGATCTGGACGATCTGCGCGATGACCTTCGCCTGGGCGTTGGTCCCCGATCGGAGGTCGGTCAGCAGGGCGCCTGCCGAGCCGCGGTTGAGGCTCGCGTTGTACGTCGCGACGCGCACCGTGGACGCCTCCCCGGACGATCCGAACCCGGGTGCGGCCACGGCCGGGGTTGCCGTCACGGTGCCGAGAGCGACGACGAGCGCGGCCAGGAGGGCGGTACGCATACGCATCCGGCGAACATTAGCGGCGGTCAGCGAACGGGAGGTCACGCAACGGTGAACTCCCTGCTCGTCCCGGTGATCGGTGTGACCGCGCCGCTCGCGGCCCTGCGGTTCCCGAAGTAGCGGACGCGGAACCGTCCCCGCGTGCCCTGGGGAACCGTCCATCGCACACTCACCACCGATGCCGTCGCCGATCCGGCGGGTCGCCGCCAGTGGAACTCGGTGCACCAGTCGTCGTCGTCGAACACCCGCGTCCACCGACCGTCGACGGATCGCTCGATCGCGAGGTAGGTGTCGTCGGTGCGGAAGTCGTTGGTCGGGTGCGCGCCGACGAAGTCGGTCACCACCGTCGACCCGGGGGAGTACGACGCCCGCGGCGCGGTCAGCACGTCGCCGAACCGACGGCCCGTGACGGCGGTGTCCGGTGGGACGGCGGGCAGCAGATCGGGTTGGATCGAGGACTTGTCCAGCGGTGCCGGACCCCGGCCGATCGCCGACCCCGAGGCCATCGATCGCGCCAGGCGGTCGAACTCCTGCAGGTAGGCCGACAACGTCCACCGGCCGAACTGGGTCTCGCCGCCCTCGTACTGCTGGGCGTCGTACTCCTCGGGCGTCGTGACGTACTGGCTGTAGCCGTTGGCGTAGCCCTGCAGGAGCACGTCGTCGACGTCGACGCCCAGGGCGGTCGCGACGGTGCGCCGCACCCGTAGCCCGGCGACGATCGTGAACTCCGCTGCAGCGCAGGCCAGCACGAGATCACCGATGCGCATGAGCTGGATGGGCAGGATCTGCGGGATCCACGGCCACGGCGGCAGCAGCCCCAACGGCGCCACGATCAGCTTCGGGGCCTGGATGTCGCGCAACGACGGCGGGATCGGTGTCCTCTGGCCCTCGTCGAACAGCGGCACGGGCAGATTCCAGTTGTCCTCGCGACTGGTCCCGAACGCGGCGGCACCCATACACGCCGCACCGGTCCGCGCCGGTCGGCCGTCGGGTGTGTAGCGACCGTCGATCGCGACCGCGGCGAGATCGACGTAGGTGACGGCCGAGGCGACACCGCTGCGCGACATCGTGCGGGCGCCGCCGAGGGCCGTCGCGCCGGCGCGGTGTTGCCGATCTCCGATGATGAGGCAGTTCGTGCGGTTGTCGGCCGTCGGACCGCCCGGTCGCAACGGACGCACCCACAGGTTGGGTGTCATGTCACCGGCGTTGGTCTGCGGGAACGATGCGATCACACCGGGGTTCTCGGTCTCGGCGCGGTAGCTGGCGTATCCCTTGTTGTCGCCGGAGATGAGGGTGTTGCGGTCGGTCAGCGAGGTGCCGTGGGTGGCGAACCAGGTGATGTGCCCGATGTCGGTGCCGTCGTCGCGGCGCAGACGTAGCGAGGTGACGGCCGGGTCGATGGCACGGGGGAAGACGCGTCGATCGGAGGCGGGGTTGCGGTCGAACGCGATCCGCGACCGGTTGGCGCTCGCATCGCCGAGTTCGGTGCGGCCCAGCGTGATCGAGCCGGGCGCGAGGGCGGCGTGGGCCCGCTCGATCGCGGTGACGATGCCGTCGACCTCGGCGCGGTACGACCGCTGCTTGAAGCCGTATGCGGCAAGCGTGTAGGCGTAGTCCCAGGCCGTCCCGCCGCACGAATTGTGGTTGTGCGTCGCGTTGAGGTTCACGTTGCGCTCGGTGTAGACGCCGCCGAGACGCGTTCGCAGCGCGGCGATCACGCCGATGTGCACCGACTGGAACAGGCACGCGATGTCGACGTTGACGAACGCGATCCGCTCACCGGTGGCGCGGTCGACCACGATGTACGCCCGCGCCCAGCACCGCGACAGCAGCCCGGTCGACACCTGCTCCTGCTCGGAGTACCCCATCATCCCCTGACCGGCGACGGCGCCGGTGACGTCGGCCTTCCCGGCCCCGACGAGCAGCCCGGTCACCGGCGTCGCGGCAGCGCGGCCGGCCACCGAGCCGGCGGCGCCGATCGCGGCGCCCGCGGCGAGGCCACCCAGAACGGTCCTGCGTCGGATCCCGGTCGACGAGGTCTCGCCGGCGCTCATCTCGGGGGTCATCGGCCCAGAACTCCTGTCAGGTGATCGTTGGCGAAGACGCGGTCGGGATCGAACATGTCACGCACGGCGAGGAATTCGTCGAAACGGGGGTACACCGTGCGCAGGTCGTCGGCGGTGCGTGTGTGCATCTTGCCCCAGTGCGGTCGCCCGTCGCGGGCGAAGAGGATCTTCTCGACCTCGGTGAAGTAGTCGTCGGGGCGGTCGCCGTGGAACCGGTGCATCGCGATGTACCCGGTGGTGCGGCCCGACGCCGTCGACAGCATCAACTCGTCGGCCGCGGCGGCCCGCACCTCGATCGGGAACGACACCTTCCATCCCCGTGTCCCGATGAGGTGCCGGATCTCGGCGACGGCCTCGGGGATCTCGGCGAGGGGGATCGCGTATTCCATCTCACGGAACCGCACCCGCCGGTCGGAGACGAACACCTCGTGCGAGGCGTCGACGAACCGCCGCGCCGACAGGGCCCTACCGGCTATCCGCGCCAATCGTGGTGTGAGCGAGGGCATGCGGGCCCCGGCCGAACACATCGCCCCGAACACCCCGTTGCTGAGCAGTTGGTCGTCGAGGTAGCGGCGGACCTTGCCGGGGCCGTGCGCCGGGGTGTCGGCCGGTAGCCGTCGATTGGTCTTGGTGAGCGCGACGTCGGTGTGCGGGAACCAGTAGAACTCGTGGTGGTCGTTGGTCGCGACGGCGTCGAGGAAGCCGCCGATGGCGTCGTCGACGTGCACGGGTCGTTCCACCGCCTCGAGGGCGAACGCGGGGACGCACGCGAGGGTGATGTCGGTGAGGATGCCGAGTGCGCCGAGGCCGAGGGCGGCGGCCTGCAGGGTCGCCCGGTCGTCGTCGGTCACGGTGACCGTCTCGCCGGTGCCGGTGACCAACGTCAGTCCGAGGATCTGGGTGGCGAGGCCACCGAAGTTCCTCCCGGTGCCGTGTGTTCCGGTCGAGGTCGCACCGGAGATGCTCTGTGCGTCGATGTCACCGAGATTGGGCATCGCCAGGCCCAGCGGTTCGAGTAGAGCCGGCATGTCGTGCAACCGAGTGCCCGCGCGCACGGTGACTCGGCGGGTGGCGGGGTCGGCGTGGACGATCCCGCTCATCGCGGTCGTGTCGATCTGGATGTCGCGCGCGACGGCGAGACCGCTGAAGCTGTGTCCGGATCCGACCGCCTTCACGGTGGCCCCCTCCGAGCGTGCGCGACGCACCACCGCCGCGACCTCGTCGGCGTCGGTCACGGGGACCACCTCGCGGGGTGTCACCGCCTGCGTGCGACCCCAGTTCGTCCACGGCACAGTCGTCGTCGTCACAGGAAACACTTCCCCTCACCTCGGTAGGTCGGCACGGTGTCGACGACCTCGTCGTCGTCGACGATCACGATCGCTGCGCAGTGTTCGGCGGGTTCGCCGGACTTGGTGTGGCGGAACCAGACCCGGTCACCGATTGCGAGCGCGTCGGCGGCGTCGCCGCACAGAGGGGTCTGCACCTCGCCGGCCGCCTCGCGGTCGATGTAGGCCAGACCCGGCGGCCACACGGGCAGGGGGAGTCGGTCGGGCGCCGGTGGACCCGATGCGATCCACCCACCCCCGTGACAGGTGACCATGTCCTGGCGCGGCCGGCGCACCACCTGCAGCCCGAACCCGAGTGCGGGTGCGGGCCGGAAATGCGAGTAGGTGTCGAACAGGTGCCCGCCGAAGAACCCACTGCCCGCGGCGATGTCGGTCACCGAAGGGTCGGCTGCGGTCACCTCGAGCGATCCCGTGCCACCTGCGTTGACGAACTCGAGGTCGCAGAGTTCGCCGATCGCGGCGACGGCGGCACCGCGGCGGCGACGCAGTTCGGCCATCGACGCCGTCTGCATCGTGCGGATCAACCGATTGCGCAGAGGTGCGCCGCTTCCCAGGCCACCGGGCGCGGCATCGCCGACCCCGGCGATCTGGGCCTCGTACGACATCACGCCGACCAGGGTCACCCCGGGACGGGCCACGATCGCCCTGGCCAACGCGACCGCGTCGTCGACGCTGTGGACGGGGGAGCGGTGGACACCGATGTGACCGACGAGGGGCGCATCCAGCGAGGCGTCGAGGTCGATGGCGACCCGGATCGGATGTGCACGAACGGGTGCGGCGGCATCGATGAGGTCGAGGTGGTCGGTCGAGTCGACGAGCAACGTCACCCGCGACGCGGCGACCTCGTCGGCGGCCAGGGCCGCGATCGAGGCGCGCCGCGCGGTCGGATACCCCATGAGCACATCGGTCACGCCGGATCGTGTCGCCAACCAGATGGCCTCGTCGATGTCGTAGGCCAACACCCCGGCGAAGCCGTCGCGCGCGAGGATGTCATCGATCACCGACCGCACCCGCAGGGACTTCGACGCGACCCGGATCGGCATACCGCCGGCACGGCGACGCAGGTCGACGAGGTTCGCCTCGAACGCGGCGCGGTCGAGTGCGACGACCGGACCGTCGAGGTGTGCGGTGGCGCGGTCGATCCGGTCCCACTGATCGATGTGGGTGGCGGCGGTGGTCATCGGTCCGACCGGACGCGCAGGACCGACAGTCCGCCTGCGATGCCGAGGATCGCCGACACGGTGAACAGGGCGACGAATCCGCCTGTCGCGGCGACGATCCCGGCGCCGAGGAGGGGGCCGAGCGCCTGGGGTACGGCCATGGCGATGTTCATGATGCCGAGGTCCTTTCCGGTGTGATCGGCGGAGGGGAGTACCTGGGTGGCCAGCGCCTGGTCGACGCCCAGGAAGCTGCCGAACCCCGCTCCGAGCAGGGCTGCGGCCACCATCGTGGTGGGGACGCCGGCCGAGATCGCAATGGCCGCGGCGGCGAGGCCCTGCAGCGCACCCGCGGCCAGCACGAACGGCTTCCGGCGTCCGATCCGGTCGCTGAGGATGCCCGACCCGATGGCGGCCGAGATCACGAACACCATGTAGATCGCGGTGAGCAGCAACAGATCACCCTGCGCGTCGTCGACCCGGAGCCCGAACTGCAGGTAGTAGAGGAGCAGCGAGGTGCCCAGCGCGTTGCCGACGTTGACGAGGATCCGACCGAGCAGTGTCCACCCGAAGTCGGGGTGCTCGCGCGGCGACACCCACAGTTCGGCGACGACACCGGCGACAGTGAGGCGCTCGCGATCCCGGGCCGGGTGCGGGGGATCGTCGACGGTGATCACGAAGGGGAGCACGCACACGACCAGCAGGGCGGCGACCACGAGAGAGCCTGCGCCGGTGGATAGCCCGAGCGCGGAGATCAGTCCGATGCCGACGATGACGCCGATCGCCTGCGGTGCCGACACCCAGCTCGAGACCACCCCGCGCTGCGCCACCGGCACCCGATCGCCGATCAGGGCGGTCAATGCCGCCGACGCGGTGCTGAAGCCCACGATGGCCACACACCAGCAGACGGTGATGCCCACCAGGCCGTGTCGTGTGCCGAGGATCGCCAGGGCGCCGGCGAACAGGAGCACCCCGCCCACGATCCACGGACGGCGGCGGCCGAAGCGGCTCCTGGTGCGATCCGACAGCGCGCCGGTCAGCGGGAACGCGATCAGTGCGAAGACCGCAGAGATACCCGACACGACACCGAAGGTGGTGACGCTGTGCTGCCAGGTGTCGTCGGTGATCGTGTCGCCGATACCGAGTCGGTCGTTGATCTGCTCGGGCAGGGTGAGCTGGAACGGGGTCAGTTGCGCCATCCAGATCCCCAGCCAGGCGACGGCGAACAGTCCGATCCACCGCGCGTCGACACGGGTCGGTGTCGCTGTGTCGGGCCGGGTCACGCCGGTTCCAGGTGGGTGAGCAGCACCGTCACACAGGCGTCGACGATCCGACGGGCGTTCACGAGATCGCCGGTGGTGAGGTAGGCGACGGTGAGGCCGTCGGTGGCCGCGACCACGATGGGGGCGAGTTCCTCGGGCGGGGTGCGCCACCGTCGCCCGGACACCTCGGTCGCGGCGGTCAGCGCGCGGGCGGCGAGCTGGTAGTAGCGCTCGTAGGTCCGCGCGGCCAACGCCTCGAGGCCCGGTGTGCGCCGCGCGTACCGGGCCAGCGCCATCATGGCCTGTTCGCGTGCCGGGTCGGCGACGAGGCTGTCGAGGTATCCGGTCAGGCCGCCGCGCAGGAGGTCGTCGATGTCGGGTCGGTCGGTCGGGTCGGCGCTCGGCGCGCCGTCGGGCGTGGTGAGCACGGCGTGGACCGCGGTGTCCTCGCTCGACAACCCGGCGACCACCAACGCCTCGAGCAACGCCGCCCGCGAATCGAACGCGTAGTGGAAGCTCGCCAGCGACATCCCGGCCTCGGCGCAGATGCGTCGGGTCGTCGCGGCGTCGACACTGTGCTCGGCGACCACCCGGAACGCGGCCGCCACGAGGCGGTCGCGACGTTCGTCGACGGGTACGCGGGCGATGATCGGCTCCTGACGCGCAAGCAAGTGGGTCAAGTGACCCAGTTGCCGTGAACCGTAACCGACGGTGACCGATCGCGCGAGCATTATCGTGGGAGTCATGTCCGGCCCGCCCCCGAGTACGCGTGTCGACAGCTGGATCTGGGCGGTGCGGCTGACCAAGACGCGATCGCAGGCCGCATCGGCCTGTCGTGGCGGGCACGTGAAGGTCAACGGCACGCCCGCGAAACCCGCCCAGCACGTCGCCCCCGGCGACGAGGTGCGGCTGCGGGTCGGTGGCCGCGACCGCATCGTCGAGGTCGTGACCGTGCTGTCCAAGCGCGTGGGACCCCCGGTGGCCGCGGCGGCGATGATCGACCGCAGCCCGCCGCCGCCGCCGCGGGAGGTCCTGGCGTCGATCCCGTTGCGCGAGCGGGGTGCGGGTCGTCCCACCAAACGCGAACGCCGCGACACCGACCGTCTGCGCGGACGCGAGAACTCTCCGTGATCGCAGGCGGCGGCCCTACACTCGGCGGTGTGCACCGACCCCCAGCAGACCCGCGGTCGCTCGTCGCGATCGTGGCCGTGGTGATCGCCGCGGTGGCGCTGCTGGCCGGGTGTTCGGACTCCGGCGACGGAGGCTCCTCGCCGGCGTCGGCGAGCGCGGCCACCGCGGCCGGGACGGGCCCCTTCTTCGGCGAGTGCGGTGGGGTCACCACCGCGGAGGTGTCGCAGATCGTGGGCATCGCAGGACTCACCAACACCACGAACAACTCCTCGGGATGTGAATGGGTCACCAGCGCCGATCAGCTCGGGCCTCAGTTCTCGTTCAACTGGTATCGCGGCAGTCCGATCGGTCGCGAACGCGCCACCGAACAGCTCTCCCGTGAATCCGTCTCCGACCTGACCATCAAGGGCGCCAAGGGTTTCATCGCCTCCGACGTCGGCATCTGCGAGATCGGCATGGAGTTCGGCGGCGACTTCTTCGAGTGGTCGGTCAGCTACGGTCTGCCCGCACCCGGTGAGACCTCGCGCTCCACCGATCAGGTGTGCGGCGCGGCCAAGCAGCTGTCCACGATGTCGATCGAGCGTGCGAAGTGACGCGGCGGACCGTCGCGGTGATGATCGCGCTGCTCGGTGTGTGCCTGCTGGTGTTCACCGGATGCAGCCGGTCGGTCGACGGCACGGCGGTTCCGCTGGGCGGCGGGTCGGGGACCGATCCCGGATCGGTCGACACCGACAAGTACGACGGGCTGACCCTGGAGTGCACCCGGTTGTTGAGCCTCGACCAGATCGCGACCACCGTCGGCGGCACCACCGCGGAGTCGACCTTCAACGGCGCGATCTGCCGATGGGTCGTCACCGGCGCGGTCGTCACCGGCGTCACGTTCAACTGGTTCGAGACCGGCACCGTCTCGGTCGAGAAGGAGACCGCGAAGAAGCTCGGTTACGAGACCGAGAACGTGCGGATCGCGAGCACCGCCGCGTTCACCCAGCGCGATCCCCGGCGCCCCGCCGCGTGCGGCGTGACCGCGAACTCGCCGGCGCGCGGGGTCTACACGTGGTGGGTGGAACCGCGCACGACCGCCGCGGCCGCCGACCCCTGTGCTGCGCCGACCAAGCTGATGGAGCTGGTGCTCACCGGCGGTCAGTGATCACCTGACACAGTTCACACCGCCGCGGTGACGCTCACCGTCGCCGCGACCTGGTCGTCGACGATGAGCCACATCAGCAACTCGTCGCCGACACGACGACGTCGCAGCGTCATCTGCGCGCCCGGCGTCACCGGACGCAGGTACTCGATGATCGCGCGGTGGCGTCGCCCGACGAGGTCGGGGTGATCGATCAACTCGTCCTCCACCGCCTCCCAGTAGGCCGCGTTGTTCAGGTGCTTGAACGGATCGAAATCGGTGCTGCGGAGCACGTGGACGCGGTCGGTGCCGTCGTCGTCGGGCAGCGGGGCCGGGTGCATCGTCTTCCACCGCAGCCGGTGCTCGTCGGTCATCTCGGCGAGCTTCTCGAACGCCTCGTCGGTGATGCGGGACGGCATCCCCTGATCGTTGACGTTGATCCAGAACGCCTGCGTCTCGATCAGCCCCGGCGGACGCATCTCGGGGTTGAACCGGTTGGTCTCGTGCTCGGCGGTGATCCGCACCCGCATGTTGGTCCACCGGGTCGACAACGCGCCGCACCAGCGCTGCAGCGTCACCGTGGCGGGCCAGGTGACGGGCTCGATCACGTCGATCACCGTGCGACGCACGATCCAGAACGGATCGGAGTCGTGGAAGTCGGTGGCCTCGATGTTGTCGTTGGCGATGTCCTGCAGGTAGCGCGCGGTGCCGTCGAGACGCACACGCATCTCCTGGTCGACGTCGCCGGTCCGGACGCGGTAGGAGGCCTCGAAGTACTGCGCCTTGGCCAGTCGATCGGCCAGTTCGGGATCGAACGGATATCCCGATCCGGTGGCGGCATTCGCGGGGACGTGGGGGGCCTCGGTCACGCAGAACACCTTCTTCACCGCTGGGGGATGGGCGTGGCCACGAGTGTCTTGTGACCCTCGGCACGCCCGACTGGACCTTCGGAGCATAGGCTCAGCGAGGACACGGACCGGTGTTCAGGCCTGCTTGCAGGCCCCGGTTACAGTGGACAAAACGCATACAACTAGAACACGTTCCACCTCGTGTGGGCGCGTCCGAGCGAGCCGAGGTCGAGACTCTCATGGCGCATGTGATCACACAGCCGTGCTGCAACGATGCGAGCTGCATCTCCGTGTGTCCGGTGAACTGCATCCACCCGACACCCGACGAACCGGAGTTCGTCACCGCCGAGATGCTCTACATCGATCCCGACACCTGCATCGACTGCGGTGCGTGCATCGACGAGTGCCCGGTGGAGGCGATCTTCCCCGACGACCAGCTCGACACCAAGGGTGAGCGCTACCTGCAGATCAACGCGGACTACTACACCGATCACGACGTGTCCGGCGGCCTGGTGCCCCCGCGCAAGCAGCCACCGCTGCCGCAGGGCAAGGAGCTCCACGTCGCGATCATCGGCGCCGGTCCCGCGGCGTTCTACGCCGCCGAGGAACTGGTGCGTCACTCCGCGGTCCGTGTCGACATGTTCGACCGTCTTCCCACCCCGTACGGACTGGTGCGCGCCGGTGTCGCGCCCGATCACCCGTCGACCAAGGGTGTCGAGAAGCAGTTCGCGGCGACGGCCAACAAGAAGACCTTCGAGTACTTCCTCAACGTCGAGGTCGGTACCCACGTCACCCACGACGAGCTTCTCGCGCACTACTCGGCGGTCATCTACGCCGTCGGCGCCTCCACCGACAAGAAGCTGGGTGTCCCCGGCGAGGACCTGCCCGGGTCGATCCCGGCGACGGAGTTCGTGGCCTGGTACAACGGCCACCCCGACTACGCCGATCTCGACTTCGACCTGTCGAGTGAACGTGCGGTGGTCGTCGGCAACGGCAACGTCGCCCTCGACGTCGCACGCATCCTGCTGACCGACCCCGACACCCTGGCGACGACCGACATCGCCGACCACGCGATCGAGCGTATGCGGTCGAGCAACGTCACCGAAGTCGTGCTGCTGGGTCGCCGCGGCATCGCGCAGGCGGCCTACACCAACGCCGAGTTCCTGGCGATGGGTGACCTGCCCGGCGTCGATGTCGTCATCGATCCGGCCGAGCTCACCCTCGACGCCGCGTCGGAGGCGGGCCTGTCCGACGGGTCGCTCGACTCCACCATCGCGGCCAAGATCCGCATCGCCCGGGAGTTCTCCGAGCGAAGCGAGAATGCGGTGTCACAGCGTGGTGAGACCGGTGCGGCCAAGCGGGTGGTGTTCCGATACCTGGTGTCGCCGACCGAGCTCAGCGCCGACGGCGCCGAGGGCGAGGCGGGTGCGGTCTCGAAGCTGGTCTGCGTGCGCAACGCACTGGTGGACGGCGAGCGTGTCGGGGTCACCCCGACCGAGGAGACCTTCGACATCGAGACATCGATCGTGATGCGCGCCATCGGATATCGCGGGGTCCCGGTCACCGATCTGCCGTTCGACGATGCGCATGGTGTGGTGCCCAACGCCGCGGGACGCGTGCTCGCCGAGGTCGACGGGGACGTGTTGCCCGGGGTGTATGTCACCGGGTGGATCAAGCGCGGCGCGACCGGCGGTATCGGCATGAACCGCCTCGACGGTCAGCAGACCGCGCTCGCGGTGCTCGCCGATTTCACCGAGGGTGTGTTGGCCGAGCCGTCGTCGCCGCGTGAGAAGATCGCCGAGCTGGTCTCCGGTCGTGGTGCGAACCGCATCGACGGCAGTGGATGGAAGAGCATCGACGCCGCGGAGAAGTCCGCGGGCCGTGAGGCGGGTCGCCGTCGGGTGAAACTGGTCCGGGTCCACGAACTCGAGGGCGCCGCGGCAGGCTGATCTCACTGCCCCCCATCCGAGAAAGACTTCCACCAGAAAGAGGGTCGTGCGTGCGCATCGCTCTGCTGTCCTACCGGAGCAAACCCCACTGCGGTGGCCAGGGCGTCTACGTCCGCCATCTCGCGCGTGAACTCGCCGTCCTCGGCCACAGCGTGGAGGTGTTCTCCGGTCAGCCCTACCCCGACCTCGACGAGGTCGCGCTCGACCACGGTGTGCGCCTGACGAAGGTGCCCAGCCTCGACCTCTACGGCGAGCCGAACCCGTTCCGTACCCCGCGCCCGCGCGAGATCCGCGACTGGATCGACGTGCTCGAGGTGGCGACGATGTGGACCGCCGGTTTCCCCGAGCCGCTCACGTTCAGCCTGCGGATGGCGCGAATCCTCAAGGCGCGCCGCGACGATTTCGACGTCGTGCACGACAACCAGTGTCTCGGTTGGGGTCTGCTGGACATCCAGCGTCGCGGGCTGCCCGTCGTCGCGACCATCCACCACCCGATCACGCGTGACCGCACGCTCGCGGTGAAGGCCGCGCGCGGATGGCGGAAGCTGACCGCGATCCGCTGGCATGCCTTCGCCCGCATGCAGGGCAGCGTCTCGCGGAGGATCCCCGCGTTGCTCACGGTGTCGAAGAGCAGCGAGGTCGACATCCGCAAGGCCTTCGACATCGAACCCGGTGTCATCGAGACGATCCCGCTCGGCGTCGACACCGAGATCTTCCGGCCGCGCGGAGAGCGCGTCGCCGGTCGCGTGGTGTGTGTCGCGAGCGCCGATGCCCCGCTCAAGGGGGTGTCGTACCTGCTCGAGGCGGTCGCCAAGCTCGGGGCCGAGCGCCCCGTCGAACTGGTGCTGGTCTCCAAGCTCGATCCCGAGGGCCCGAGCGCGCGGATGATCAACGATCTGGCGATCGCCGATCGCGTGTCGGTGGTGTCGGGACTGACCGACGCCGAACTGGGCGAACTGATCTCGTCGGCCGAGGTCGCCTGCGTGCCGTCGCTCTACGAGGGGTTCTCCCTGCCGGTCATCGAGGCGATGAGCTGCGGCACGCCGTTGGTGGTCACCACCGCGGGCGCGATCCCCGAGGTCGCCGGCGCCGACGGCGAGGCCTCACTGCACGTGCCGCCCATGGACTCCGGCGCCCTCGCGTCGGCGATCGGACGACTGCTCGACGATCCCGCCCTGCGGACCCGGCTCGGCGCCGGAGGGCGCGCCCGGGTGCAGTCGCGCTACAGCTGGTCCGCCGTCGCCGCGCGGACCGCCGCCCACTACACGCGTGCGATAGCCGCGAAGACAACAGGAGATGCTCGTGCTGACAGTTGATTTCGATCGCCTCGGCGTGACGTCGGGAACCACGGCGATCGACATCGGTGCCGGCCAGGGACGGCACTCCTACGAGATGTTCCGGCGCGGAGCCGACGTCATCGCCTTCGACCAGTCCGAGTCGGACATGGGTGAGGTGTCGGAGATGTTCGACGCCATGATCGCCGAGAAGCAGGTCCCGGCATCGGCCAAGGCGCGCACCGAGGTCGGTGACGCGCTGCATCTCCCGTACGCCGACAACAGCTTCGACGTCGTGCTCATGTCGGAGATCCTCGAGCACGTACCCGCCGACACCGAGGCCGTGGCCGAGATGGTGCGCATCCTCAAGCCCGGCGGGCGTGCCGCGGTGACCGTGCCCCGGTACTGGCCGGAGAAGATCTGCTGGGCGTTCTCCGACGCCTACCACGAGGTGGAGGGCGGGCACGTGCGCATCTACCGCGCCTCCGAACTCGCCGACAAGCTCAGCGCCGCCGGCCTGCAGGTGACCGGCACCGACCACCGTCACGCGTTGCACGCGCCGTACTGGTGGCTCAAATGTGCCGTCGGGGTGGAGAACAACGACAACCCGCTGGTCAAGGGTTATCACCGGATGCTGGTGTGGGACATGATGAGTGCCCCGGCGCTCACGCGGGTCGCCGAGCGTGCGCTCAACCCCCTGGTCGGCAAGTCCGTCGTCCTGTACCTCACGAAACCCGCCTGAGGTATGGCCCGGACACCTTCGGTACCGGGCGTCCTGACCTCCGAACAGTGCCTCGAGACCGGCGCCGCGATCGCGGCGATGCAGGAGCCGTCGGGTGCACTGCCGTGGTTTCCCGGCGGCCAGACCGACCCCTGGGATCACATCGAGTCGGCGATGGCGCTGTCGGTGACGGGAATGCTCGCCGAGGCCGAGAAGGCCTACGAGTGGTCGCGGCGCACCCAGCGCCCTGACGGGTCGTGGCCCATCAAGTTCGTGAACGGTCGCGTCGCCGATCCCAACACCGACGCGAACTTCTGCGCCTACATCGCCGTCGGGGTGTGGCATCACCACCTCATCACCGGTGATCGGGCGTTCCTCGACCACATGTGGCCGACGGTGTGGGCGGCGATCGAACTGGTGCTGCGATTCCAGGCGCCGAGTGGCCAGATGTACTGGGGTGGCGGGCATCCCCTGCCGCACACCGGCGGGCAGTTCGGTCTCGCCGACGGCGTGTTCGAGTCGGCGATGCTCACCGGCAGCGCCAGCATCCACCAGGCGCTCGGATGCGCGGCGCTCATCGCCGAGGCGGTCGGTCAGCCGGCCCCGGCCTGGCGCGATGCCCAGATGCGACTCGGGCATGCGCTGCGCCGGCACACCGGTCATTTCCTGCCGCCGTCGGATCACTCCATGGACTGGTACTACCCGGTGCTCGGGGGCGCGGTGCGCGGGCGGGCAGGTCAGGAGCTGATCGCACAGAGGTGGGACGAGTTCGTCGTCGACGGTCTCGGTATCCGGTGCGTCGACCACCGTCCGTGGGTGACCGGCGCGGAGACGTGCGAGCTGGTGTTGGCGATGAACTGTCTGGGCGACGACGCCGACGCCTGCCGGTTGTTCGCTGACATGCAGCACCTGCGCGACCCCGATGGTTCCTATTGGACGGGTCTGGTGTTCTCCGACGGCAAGCGCTGGCCGGTGGAGAAGAGCTGCTGGACCTCGGCGGCGGTGGTGCTCGCCGCCGACGCGCTGAGCCGTACATCGGCGGCGAACGGCATCTTCCGCGACGCCGATCCACTGCGCGACGTCACCGTTTCGGCCGGCGACGTGCCCGGGCTTTCCTGCGACTGCACAATTGCCTAGACTGGTGTCCAGACGCGCGTCAAGCTGACGGGTGCGGACTCCGGAGGACCGATGGAATACGGAATCGTGCAGTTCACGAGCGATCGCGGTCTGCGCCCCGCGGTTCTGGCCCCGCTCGTGGAGGACGCGGGATTCGCCGCGTATTTCGTGCCCGAGCACAGCCACATCCCGACGCGCCGCGACGCGGCCCACCCGCAGACCGGTGACGCCTCGCTGCCCGACGATCGCTACATGCGCACCCTCGACCCGTGGGTGTCGCTCGGCGCGGCCGCCGCGGTGACCACGCGGATCCGTCTCGGCACCGCGGTCGCGCTGCCCGTGCAGTCCGATCCGCTCACCCTCGCCAAGCAGATCGCCACCCTCGACCACCTCTCCGACGGCCGGGTCACCCTCGGTGTCGGATTCGGGTGGAACCTCGACGAGCTCGGCGACCACCATGTGCCCGCCGGTCGGCGCCGCACGATGCTGCGCGAGTACCTCGAGGCGATGCGTGCGCTGTGGTCGCAGGAGGAGGCCGAGTACTCCGGGGAGTTCGTGCAGTTCGGGCCGAGTTGGGCGTGGCCCAAGACCGCTCAACAGCCCGGTGTCCCGGTCATCGTCGGCGCCGGTGCCACCGAGAAGAACTTCACCTGGATCGCCAAGAACGCCGACGGCTGGCTCACCACCCCCACCGACACCGACATCGACGACTCGGTGCGCCTGCTCCACAAGATCTGGGCCGATCACGGGCGGACCGGGACGCCGCAGATCGTCGCGCTCGACGGCAGGCCCGACCCCGAGAAGCTCGCCCGCTGGGACGATCTCGGGGTCACCCTCGCGCTGTACGGCGTCCCCGACCAGGACGTCGACACCGCCCGTGCATATCTGGCGAAGCGCGCGGGTCAGCTCGGCCTCGGCTGATCTCGACGGACATCGTCCGAGGAGCAGGCCGCCGTGGACATATCGACCACGGCGGGCCCCTGGTCGGACGATGTCAGCGGATCCGTTCGAGCACGCGCAGTGAGCCGTGGACACCGACCTCGGTGAAATCGCCCGAGGCCAGGGCCTTCTCGTAGATCTCGAACGGCGGTCGACCGCCGTCGGCGGGATCGGGGAACACGTCGTGGATGAGCAGGGCGCCACCGAGGCGTACCCAGGGTGACCACGCGGCGAGATCGCCCTGGGCGGCCTCGCTGCTGTGGCCGCCGTCGATGAACACGAAGTCCGCAGGCCGACCCCACACCCGTGCGGCGGTGGTCGACCGCGTCAGCATGCCGATCACCGTCTCCTCGAGACCGGCGTCGAACATGGTGCGGCGGAACCGCGCCGAGGTGTCGAGTGTGCCCGTGTGCGGGTCGACCAGCGCGGTGTCGTGGTACTCCCACCCTGGCTGGTGCTCCTCGGATCCGCGATGGTGATCGATGGTGACCACGGTGGCGTCGAGGGGTTGCGCCGCGGCGCCGAGGTACACCGTCGACTTGCCGCAGTAGGTGCCGATCTCGACGCCGATGCCCACCGCGTCATCGTTCGACAGATACTGTCGTGCAACGTCGTACAGGGCCATCGCCTCGTCGGCGGGCATGAAGCCGGGGGCGGCGTCGGCGGCGGTGATCTGGGCTTCGGTGGGTGCGACGCCGGCGTCGACACGGGGTGTGGTCATGCGCTGATCCTATCGGCGGAGCCCGCGTAGGGTTACCCGCATGAAGGCACAGGTGCTCAACTCCGAGACCGGCCCGGGCGGGCTGGCGATGACCGACGTCGACGATCCGACACCCGCCGACGGGCAGGTCCTCGTCGACATCAAATCCTGCGGGGTGTGTTTCCCCGACCTGCTGATGTCGCAGGGCAAATACCAGCTCCGCCTGCCCACACCGTTCACACCCGGTACCGAGGTGGCCGGCGTCGTCGCCGAGGCGCCCGAGGGATCGGGGTACGCGGTGGGTGACCGGGTGCTGGTCATGTCGGTGGTCGGTGGCTTCGCCGAGAAGGTCGCCGCGGCACCCGCGCAACTCCTGCCGATCCCCGAGGGGCTGACGTTCGACGAGGGCGCAGCGCTCGGCATCAATTTCCAGACCGCCCTGTTCGCGTTGCAGACACGTGCGCACCTGCAGCCCGGTGAGACCGTCGGTGTTCTGGGCAGCGCCGGCGGCGTGGGCGTGGCGACCATCGCCGTCGCCAAGGCACTCGGTGCGCGGGTCATCGCGATCGTGCACCGCAACGGTGCCGAGGAGATGTTGCGGGCCACCGGGGCCGACGAGGTCGTGTCCCTCACCGACGGGTGGGGTGACCGCGTCAAGGAGCTCACCGGTGGTGCCGGGGTCGACGTGCTGATCGACCCCGTGGGCGGCGAGGTGTTCGACGAGGCGTTGCGGCAGGTGGCCACCGACGGCCGGTTCGTCGTCATCGGGTTCGCCGCCGGCGGTATCCCGCAGGTGAAGCTGAACCGCGTGCTGTTCCGCAACATCGCGGTCGTCGGCGCGGCCTGGGGTGAGTACCTGCGTACCCACCCGAACCTGCCGACCGAGCTGCACGAGCAGCTGACCACCATGATCGCCGACGGTATGCGCCCGCCGGTCAACCGGACCTACCCGCTCGCCGAACTGCCGCAGGCACTCTCGGACCTCGAGAACGGGCAGATCCTCGGCAAGGCGGTCATCCACATCGCCGACTAGTCACATCTCTCAGTGGGGCAGGAGACATCATGTGTCGCAACATCACCGAGCTCCGCGGGCTCGAGCCACCGGCGACGTCGGTCGAGATCGAGGCCGCGGCACGGCAGTACGTGCGCAAGGTCAGCGGGATCGCCAAGACCTCCCCGGCCAACGCCGAGGCCTTCGAGACGGCGGTGGCGACCGTGACCGCGGCGACCACCGCACTTCTCGACGCGCTGCCGGCCCGACGCCAGCCGCCCCGCACGGTGCCGCCCCTGCGCCGGCCGGAGGTGCAGGCGCGCATCGCGGCCCGCGCGGCCGGTCAACCGCGGTAGTCGACCGGAAGTGCCTTCACACCGTTGATCCACCCGGAACGCAGTCGTGTGGGGTCGGCCAGTTTGGTGATGTCGGGCGCGAGGTCGGCGATGGCGTTGAACATGATGTCGACCTCCATCCGGGCCAGGTTCGCGCCCACGCAGTAGTGCGCGCCGCTGCCCCCGAACGCCAGGTGCGGATTGGGATTCCGGGTGATGTCGAACGTTCGCGGGTCGTCGAAGACCTCGGGGTCGAAATTCGCCGAGCTGTAGAACATCCCGACCCGTTCGCCGGCGCGGACGGTGACGTCGCCGAGCGTCACATCGTTGATGGCGGTGCGTTGGAAGCAGTGCACCGGTGTGGCCCAGCGGATGACCTCGTCGGCGGCGGTCGCGGGGCGCTCGCGCTTGAACAGTTCCCACTGCTCGGGGTGGTCGAGGAACGCGTTCATGCCGTGGGTGATCGCGTTGCGGGTGGTCTCGTTGCCCGCCACCGCGATGAGGATGACGAAGAAGCCGAACTCGGCCTCGTCGAGTGCCTCCCCGTCGACGTCGGCGTTGACCAGCGTGGTGATGATGTCCTCGGCCGGGTTCTTCCGGCGGTCCTCGGCCATCGCGTAGGCGTAGCCCAGTAGCTGCGCGTTGGCCTCGGCGGCGTCCATGTCGCCGTAGTCGGGGTCGTCGGTGTTCATCACGGCGTTGGTCCAGGTGAACAACTTCTCCCGGTCCTCGGCGGGTACCCCGATGAGATCGGCGATGGCCGAGAGCGGGAGGTCCACGGCGACATCGTCCACGAAATTGCCGGTGCCACCGGCGATCGCGGCGGAGACGATCTCGCGGGCGCGGGCGTCGAGCACCTCGTGCAGGGCGTTGACCGCGCGCGGGGTGAACAGCCGCGACACCACCTTGCGCAGACGTGTGTGCTCCGGCGGATCGTGGTTGATCAACATCGCCTTGGTGTACTCGAGCAGTTCGGGCGTCATCATGTCCGGCAGCCGCATGACCGCACCCTGGGTGTTGCTGGAGAAGTCGACCGAGTTCTTCGAGATGGCGCGGATGTCGGCGTGTCGGGTGACGACCCAGTACCCGCTGTCCCGGAACGGCCCGACCTCGGGATCCTGGTCGATCCAGAAGATGCGTCGCGTCTGCCGCATCTGCGCGAATTCGGCATGGGGCATGCCGTTCTCGAGCAGGGCGGGATCGGTGAGGTCCCAGCCGGCCCCGAACGGACAGCGGGTGGGCAGATCGGTGGTCATGGAGATCCTTCCGGGTCGTCGAATGTCCGGGGCATGATGAAGATGCCCTCGGCGGTGACGGTGATGCCGTCGGCGTCCGACAGCGAACCGTGAACGGTCTTCTTGCGGCCGTCCGTCCCGGTGACCGCCGCTTCGAGATGAACCGGCCCCAGCGGGGTCGCCCGCTCGAACCGCAGTGTCAGGGTGCCGGTCATGGCGCTCGCGGCCTCGCCCAGGATGTGGTCGAGCAGCAGGGCGCAGATCCCGCCGTGCACGAGCCCGGGCGGTCCCTCGTACGCCGCGCCCAGGACGACGTCGGCGACGCGCCGGTGATCGCCGTCGCGGTTCACCACCATCGGGGGCGCCATGGCGTTGCGGATCCCGATCGCCGGGTTGCCCCAGGGCATCCCGGTCCCGTCGGCGGTGTAGCGCACCCCGTGCGGACCGTCGCACTGCTGTGCACGGAGCAGAGCGGTGGCCCGATCGATCAGCTCCCGCGCCGCACCGATGGTGTCGGGATCGACCTCGGTGCGGATGGTGGCGTCGACCAGCTCACGCACCGAGTTCGTGAGCGGCGTGTACAGCTCTGCGCGCCGGGCGACCTCGTCGGCGGTGATGTCCTCGAAGACGAACTGCCTCAACGATTCTTCTCGAAGTTGTCGATGACCCTGCCGAAGGTGAAGTTGAGCTTCGTGCCCAACGGCCATCCGATGTAGTAGCAGAGGAACAGGGCGATCTCGCGCAGTTGATCGGGCTCGAGTTCGCCGTTGCCCAACGCGGCCCCGGCCTGGATCTCGGCGACGTCGTCGAGGCCCGACGCGGCGAGTGCGCCGAGCAGCAGCAGACGCCGGTCGCGGACGGTGAGTCCCTCGCGCGTCCACACCTCGCCGAACAGGTGGTCGGCGGTGTGGGCGAAGTAGTCCCCGGGCCCGTCGGACAGATCGAAGCCGTACACCTCCGCCATCTTGGCCAGGCCCTTGCGGCGTTGTTCGCTCATCTCGGTCATCGGGTGACTCCGTTCGGGTGGGAGGCGGCGATCTCGCCGGGACCGACGCCGAGACCGTCGCCGAGTCGCTCGAGGGCGATGCGCCCCAGGGGGAGGTCGACGTCGAGGTCGGCGGCGAGCTCGAGGGCGAGCGCGACGTCCTTCTCGCCGAGACCGCGGACGTGTGTGAAGACCGAATGCCAGAAGTCGTCGTCGGCGATGGGTGCGGTGGTGTCACGCAACATGATGGCGCCGGCTCCACCGGTGATCGCATCGGTGTGTCGGACGACCTTGCCGAGCTTGACGATGTCGACACCCGCGGCCTCGGCGAGCCGACTGGCCTCCGTGGCCGCGGTGAAGGAGATGAAGTGGAGCAGGTTGCGCGCCAACTTCATCCGCGTACCCGCACCGACATCACCTGCGTGGATGGTCATGTCGGACGCGAGTGCGAACACCGGCTTGACCTTCTCGTAGGCGGCGCGGGGACCACCGACCATGATCGCCAGCCGCCCCTGCTCGGCTCCGGAGGCGCCACCGGAGACGGGTGCGTCGACGAGATCGACACCGCGGGCGGCGCAGATCTCGCCGAGCTCGACGGCGGTGTCGGGGGCGATCGTCGAGTGCACCGCGACGACCGTCCCCGGTGTCGCGGTCTCCAGGATGCCGCCGGGGCCGGTGACGACTGACCGCACCTGGGCGTCGTCGAGGACGGTGATGGAGATGACGCGGGCTCGCTCGGCGACCTCGGCGGCGGTGGCGACCGCGCTCGCCCCGGCCGCGACGACCTTCTCGGTCGCCTCGGGGCGTGCGTCACAGACGGTGAGCCCGCCGGGCCACGCGACGAACCGCTGCGCGATGGGGGCGCCCATGTTGCCCAGGCCGATGAACCCGACCCCGAACGCGGTGTCGGGTGTGGTCATGACCGGATGATCTGTCCGCCATCGACATTGAAGATCTGCCCGGTGATCCAGGAGGCCTCGTCGGAGAGCAGGAACAGGCACGTGCCCTCGAGGTCCTTCGGGGTGCCCATCCGCGACAGCGGCAGCTTCTTCACGATGTCGGCGACCATCTTGCCCGGCGTGGTGGAGCGGGTGGCCTCGGTGTCGATGGGCCCGGGTGCGATGGCGTTGACCCGGATCCCGGATCCACCCAGCTCGGTCGCGAGCTGCTGGGTGAGGCCGTTGATCCCGACCTTCGCCAGACCGTAGAAGCCGCTGTAGAGCCATGCGGCGGTGGAGGACTGGTTGACGATGGCGCTGCCGGGCTTCATGTGGCCGTAGACCGCGCGGGTCACGTTGAGTGCGCCGTCGAGGTTCACGCTCATGAACTTCTTGTAGTAGTCCCACGGCACGGTGATGAGGAAGTCGAGCTGCATGCCGCCGTAGATGGCGGCGTTGTTGATCAGGTAGTCGATCTGGCCGTACTCGTCGAGGGTGGCCTGCGCCAGCGCCTGCGCCGACGCCTCGTCGGCGACGTCGGTGTGGACGTAGTGCCCGCCGATGTCGGCGGCGACCTTCTCGCCCGCCTCGTCGGAGAGATCGGCGATCACGACGTGGGCTCCCTCGGCGGCGAGTGCTCGTGCGTAGCCCTCACCGATGCCGCCGGCGGCTCCGGTGACGATGGCGGTCTTTCCTTCGAACCTCATGAAATGTCCTGTCTCGTGGGGATGGTCATGCTCCGGTGACGGTCAGGCGGGGGTGGCGACGGCCTTGGTCTCGAGGTACTCCTCGAAGCCCAGTGCACCCATCTCCCGTCCGATACCGGACTGCTTGTAGCCGCCGAAGGGGACGTCGGCGCTGTACCAGATGCCGCCGTTGACGCTCATGGTCCCGGTGCGGACGCCGTCGACGACGTGCGCGATCCGGTCGGGGTCGGTTCCCCACACCGCGCCGGACAGCCCGTAGGGGGAGTCGTTGGCGATGCGGATCGCGTCCTCGTCGCCGTCGTGCGGGATGATCACCAGCACGGGACCGAAGATCTCCTCCTGCGCCGCGCGCGCGGAGTTGTCCAGACCGGAGATGAGGGTGGGTTCGACGAAGAACCCCTTCGGCTGCTTCTCCGGTCGGCCGCCACCGATCTCGACGGTGCCGCCCTCGTCCTTCGCGAGTGCGATGTAGGACTCCACCCGATCGCGCTGCACTGCCGAGATGACCGGGCCGCAGATGGTGCCCGGTTCGGTGGGGTCACCGGCCTCGAGGCCGGCCATGGCCTCGCGGGTGTACCGGATGGCGTCGTCGTGGCGCTCGCGCGGCACCAGTAGCCGCGTGGTGATGGCGCAGCCCTGCCCGGCGTGGGTGACCACGCTGAACCCGGCCATCGAGCACGCCGCCTTCAGGTCGGCGTCGTCGAGCACGATGAACGCGGACTTGCCGCCGAGCTCGAGGAAGACCTTCTTCAAACTGGCCGCGGCGGCGGTCATCACGGCCTTGCCGGTGGCCGTCGAGCCGGTGAACGAGACGATGTCGACACGGGGATCGGTGGACAGCTGCGCCCCGACCTCGTGGTCGCTGGAGGTGAGGATGTTGATCACGCCCGCGGGGATGTCGGTCTCGGTCGCGATGACCGTACCCACCAAGGCCGCACACCAGGGGGTGTCGGGCGCGGGTTTCAGCACGACCGTGCAGCCCGCGGCCAGGGCGGGCCCGATCTTCGCGAAGTTGATCTGGTGCGGGAAGTTCCACGGCGTGATCGCGCCGACGACGCCGACGGCCTCACGTTTGATGACCCGGCTGTTGGGGATGCCCATCGGTTCGGCGCGCCCGAGATCGGTCTCCCACGCGAAGTTCTCGGCGAGGTCGGCGCAGTACCCGAGGTCGTTGATGGGCCCCTCGAGTTGGGGGCCGGAGGTGAGGAACGCCGGCGCGCCGACCTCGGCGATGGTGATCTCGCGCAGCTCCTCGATGTGGCCCTGCAACGCATCCCGCAGCTGACGCAGGCAGCGGGCGCGGAAGGCGTGGTCGCGGGACCACGAGGTGGTGTCGAACGCGGTGCGGGCGGCGGCGATCGCGGCGTCCATGTCGTCGGCGGTGCCGTCGGCGGCGAGGCCGATGACCTCTTCCGTCGCCGGGTTGACGATCTCGAACGTCCCGCCCGAACCGGGGCGGAGTTCCCCGTCGATGAGGAGGTCCGAGCTCACCGCCGGGCGGAGGTTCCGTACGGCGACGTCGGGCTGCACCATGGGCCGAACTCCTATCTGGACACGTGTCTGGACTCGCGTTCAAAGCTAATGTAGCGTTGCCGACATGTCCACCCCCGTATTCGGTGAATCCGGCCCCAGTTCGCATGAGTCCACGCGTCGTCGGCTGACGAACCAGCAGGCCGAGACCGTCGCCAAGCTCACCGAGGCGGCGCGGGAGGTGTTGGGCGAGGACGGTTTCGAGGGCATGACGATCCGGTCGGTCGCCAAGCGCGCCGGCGTCGCCCCGGCGACCGCGTACACCTACTTCAGCTCGAAGAACCACATCGTGGCCGAGCTGTTCTGGCGCATGTTGGTCACCTCCGTGCCCGAACCCGACACGTCGTCGCCGCCCGCGGCACGTGCGGCCGACGTGCTGCGTCGCGTCGCGCTCGTGGTCGCCGGTGAGGATCAACTCGCCGGCGCGGTGACGGTGGCGTTGCTGGGCACCGATCCCGATGTCGAACACCTGCGGCTGCGCGTCGGTGGCTTCATCCGTGAGCGACTCGCGACCGCGCTCGGTGTACCCATGGACTCCGACGACCGGCGCATCGAACTGTTGGAGATGCTCTATTCCGGCGCGCTGGTGCGGGCGGGTATGGGCTACGGCTCCTACTCGGACATGGCCGATCGGTTGGGCGACGCCGCCAAGCTGCTGCTGGAGGACCTGTCGTGACGGTGGGCACCGGCGGGACCGACACCGCGGGGATGGAGAGCCGGGTCCCGTTCGATCCGTACGACTATGCGTTCCACGAGGATCCGTATCCGACCTACGCCCGGCTGCGGAGCGAGGCGCCGGTCTACTACAACGCGGAGAAGGACTTCTGGGCGTTGTCGAAGCACGCCGACGTCCGAGCGGCGTTCCGCGACACCCCGGCGTTGTCGAACAGTTGGGGTGTGTCGATGGATCCCGCGGCCTACGGGCCGGACGCGCACATGTCGATGTCGTTCCTGGCCCTCGACGACCCGAAGCACATGCGTATCCGCAAGTTGGTGTCGAAGGGGTTCACGCCGAACCGCGTGAACCAGCTGACCGAGCGGATCACCGCACTGACGCACCAGCATTGGGATGTGTGCCTGGAGAAGGGCGACTTCGACTACGTGTCGGACTTCGCCGGTCTGCTGCCGATGGACGTGGTCTCGGAGCTGCTGGTGGTCCCGCAGGCTGACCGGGCCCGGCTACGTCAACTCTCCGACGACCTGATCCACCGTGACGAAGGGGTCTACGACGTCCCGCCGGCCGCCGTCGAGGCGTATTTCGCCCTCGCCCAGTACTACTCGGACCTCATCGAGGACCGGCGCAAGAACCCGGGCGCCGACATGGTCTCGGTCCTCATCGACGCCGAGATCATCGACGAGGCCACCGGTGAGCCGACGCGGTTGACCGCCGACGAGATCATCGGGTTCCTCATCCTGATGATCGTCGCGGGCAACGAGACGACGACGAAGCTGCTCGCGAACGCGATCTACTGGGGCTACGTCAACCCCGACGAGTTCGCGAAGGTGCTGGCCGACCCGGAGGAGACCCCGGCGTGGACCGAGGAGACCCTGCGCTATGACAACTCGACGCAGATCGTGTTGCGCCGTGTGCTGTCCGATGTCGAGTACGGCGGGTACACGATCCCGGCCGGGCAACGTGTCCTGCTGCTGCTGGGCTCGGCCAATCGGGACGACGACGTCTTCGACGACCCGGATTCCTACCAGATCGGACGGGACAGCTCGCAGGCGCTGACGAGTTTCGGTCTGGGGACGCATTTCTGCCTCGGCGCCCATCTCGCTCGATTGGAGGCCAACGTCGCGTTGGCCGAGATCGTCAAGTCCGCGTCGAGGATCGATCTCGATCTCGACCGGGCGGTCCGCGTGCACTCGGTGAACGTCCGCGGCTTCGCCAACCTCCCCATGACCGTGAAGGCGCGGTAGATGCCCCGTTATCCAGGACACCCCGAGCGTCGTCCCGTGCTCATCGCGGGAGGCTCGTCGGGTATCGGCGCGGCAACCGGCGTGATGCTGGCCGCCGCAGGACATCCCGTCGCCCTCGGCGCCCGCCGCGTCGAGAAGTCGCAGGAATTCGTCGAGAAGATCATCGCCGCCGGTGGTGAGGCGATCGCGGTCCCGCTCGACATCACCGACGCCGCCTCGATCGACGAGTGCGTGACCAAGGCCGAGGCCGAGTTGGGGTCGCTGGAGATCGTGGTGTCCGGTGCCGGCGATCTGTGGCCGGGCCGCACCTACGAGATGTCCGACGACGCGTTCGCCGACCAGGTCGCCATCCATCTGCTCGGGGCGCAGCAACTCTACCGCCGCATCGTGCCGGAGATGATCGACCGCCGCCGTGGGGATTTCGTGTTCATCAGCTCCGACGTGGCCGCCGATCCGCGACCGCACATGGGTGCCTATGCCGCTGCCAAGGCCGGGGTGGAGGCGTTCGCCCTGGTGGCCCGTCAGGAGCTCGAGGGCACCGGGGTTCGCGCCAGCCAGGTCCGGCCCGGTCAGACGATGACGGGGATGGGCACCAACTTCGACGCCGAGACCGCCGCGGCCATGCTCAACGACTGGGTCGCGTTCGGTTTCGCGCGACACGGATTCTTCCTCAAGCCGGTCCACCTCGCGACCGCGATCACGACCGTCGTGACGATGCCCCGCGGTTCGCACATGCGCCTGGTCGAGGTCGAGGCCGAGGCGCCCATCGTCGCTCCTGCCCGCCAGGGCGACCCTCAGCAAGGAGACAACTGATGACGTTGACCAAACCCGCCCGTGTGTCCGGCGGAGAGGGTGAGCACGGCCACCTCGACGAGCTCGCCTCGGATCCCATCGGCCTGTTCTGGCGGATCCGCGAGGAGTGTGGCGACGTCGGGCAGTTCCAGCTCGCCGACCGTGAGGTCGTCCTGGTCACCGGGGCGACGGCCAACGAGGAGTTCTTCCGCGCCCCGGAGGAGGATCTCGATCAGGCGGCGGCCTACCCGTTCATGACGCCGATCTTCGGTGAGGGAGTCGTGTTCGACGCGAGTCCCGAGGAACGGTCGCAGGCGATCCACAACTCGGCGCTCAAGGCGCAACACATGAAGCAGCACGCGATCACCATCCCCAACGAGGTGGAGCGCGTCATCGCCGAGTGGGGCGACGAGGGCGAGGTCGACCTGCTGGAGTTCTTCGCCGAACTGACGCTGTACACGTCGTCGGCCTGCCTCATCGGACGGAAGTTCCGCGATGAGCTCAACGGCCGCATCGCCCATCTCTTCCACGACCTGGAGAAGGGCACCGACCCCATCGCCTACGTCGACTACCACGCCGACATCGAGAGCTTCCGCAAGCGCGACGAGTCCCGCACCGAGCTGCAGAAGTTCATCCAGGGCGTGATGAACGAGCGGATCGCCAACCCTCCGGAGAGCAAGGAGGATCGCGACCTGATGGACGTGTTGGTGTCGGTGGGTTTCGACTCCAACACCATCACCGGGATGTTCATCTCGATGATGTTCGCGGGGCACCACACCACCTCGGGCACCGCTGCGTGGACGCTCATCGAGCTTCTCCGCCATCCCGACTACATGGCGCAGGTGGTCTCCGAGCTCGACGACATCTACGGAGACACACCCGCCGGCGAGCGTCCGGAGTACACGTTCGCCCACACCCGGCAGATGCCGAAGGTGGAGGCCGCGTTGAAAGAGGCTCTGCGCCTGCACCCGCCGCTAATCATCCTCATGCGGGTGGTGCAGAACGACATCCACATCGAGGACGTGGAGATCGCGGCCGGGCAGTCGATCGCGGTCTCGCCCGCGATCTCCAACCGCCTGCCCGAGGACTTCCCGGACCCCGACGCCTTCGACCCGGACCGCTATCAGAAGCCTCGCCAGGAGGACATCGCCAACCGCTGGACCTGGATCCCGTTCGGCGCCGGCCGACACCGTTGTGTCGGAGCGCAGTTCGCCATCATGCAGCTCAAGGCGATCTTCTCGGTGCTGCTGCAGAACTACGAGTTCGAGATGGCGCAACCCGCGGACTCCTACCGCAACGACCACTCGAAGATGGTGGTCCAGCTCCAGCAGCCGTGCCGGGTCCGGTACCGGCGGCGCACCAGGTGACGGGAGAGGCGACGGTGAGGATCGAGGTCGATCGCGACATCTGTCAGGGGCACGGCATGTGCGAGATGGAAGCCCCCGACATCTTCCGGGCACAGGTCGACACCGTCGACATCCTCGACGCGTCGCCGGACGCCTCGCACCGCGACGCCGTCGAGCGCGCGGTCCAGTACTGCCCGACCCAGGCCCTACGCATCATCGACGATGAGAAGGATTGACGATCATGGCATTCGAACGCGCAGAGCTCGACGAGATGGTGGAGCGTTGGCTGCAGGCCAACCGAGACGGCGAGAAGGCCGGGGACTGGCGCAATCTCGCCGAGTTCTACACCGAGGACGCGACCTACGGGTGGAACTACGGACCGAAGGACGACTTCATGGCCGTCGGTCGCGACGAGATCCGCGATTTCGCCATCGGCTACGAGATGGACGGGCTCGACGGCTGGACCTACCCCTACCAGTCGTGGGTGATCGACGAGAAGACCGGTGACATGCTGGGCTTGTGGAAGCAGGTGTTCGACGGGCAGCGCGCCGACGGTACCCGCTACGCGCTCGAGGGCATCCAGGGCAGCTGGTTCAAGTACGGCGGAGACTTCCAGTTCCGTTGGCAACGCGACTTCTTCGACTACGGCAACGTCGTCGCGCTGTTCATGGAGATGATCGGTGACGGTGTCCTCACCGAGGGCATGAGCGCGCGGATGAACCGCGTCGCGAACGCCACCGAACGCTTGCCGGGCTGGTACCCGCTCGGCAAGACCCCCGTCCCGATGTGGTGAGGAACGCCTGACGTGTCGTATTCCGAACTGTCGCAGAACGAACTCGCGACACTCGTCCCCGAACTGTTGTTGGCGGGACAGCTGATCGACCGCAGCGCGATGGCACACGTCATCGGCGACTTCGGCCGGGACGTGATGGCGCAGGTGGCCATCGAGGAGTGGATGGCCGCGAGCCCCGTGTACACCGCGCGGATGCGTCGCGCCATGGGGGTCGACGGCGACGGCGTCGTCGACATGTTCAAGTGCCTGCAGCTCGACATCGGTGCCCCACCGCAGTTCATGGACTTCCGCTACTCGGTGGTCGACGAGTACCACGGCAGTTTCGTCCTCGACCACTGTGGCGCCCTGATGGACGTCGAACCGATGGGCGAGGACTACGTGACCGCGATGTGCCACGACATCGAGGACCCGACGTTCGACGCGACGGCCATCGCCACCAACCGTCGGGCCCGCATCCGTCCGGTGCATCGGCCGCCCCGCCGTCCGGAGAACCGGACGCCGCACTGCGAGTGGCTCGTCACCATCGAACCCGACCGCGAGGAACTCGATCTCCCGGACTACACCCACGCGATGTTCGCCACCCGTGCCGCCGATCTCGAGCTGTCGGAGATCGACCACTCGGAGACGGGGTGGAACGACTACTCGGGTGATCTGCTCGACGATCTCCAGTTCCGCGACTGGGCGCACAGCACACTCGTGCGCACGGCCGAGGAGGTGGCGGTGCAGCATCAGCTGCTGATCATGGGCTTCATCGGCGCAGTGTCGCGGCGCACATCGGCCGAACACGCCCGCGAACTCGTGGTGAAGGCGGTGACCGGTATCGCCGGGTTGACTGCGGAGCGCATCCGGGCGGCCCTCGGGATCACAAGTGATGCAGCCGGTCTGGCGCAGGTCCTGTCGCTGCACCCGGCTCTGGGACCGGAGCAGTACGTGGGTCTCGGAGTGATCGCCGAGGGTGACGGCGCTGAAGCGATCGTGTCGGTGCGCATCCCCCGGGGCAGCGCCGCCGTCGCCGACGGGAGCTGGCTGGTCCATCTCGACCCCGACAACCTGTTGCCACTGCAGGCGATCGCGACCGCGGTCGATCCGCACTGGGTCGTGCAGGGTGCCCGCGTGGACGACGGTTTCCTCACCGTCGACATCGGGTGGGGCGCCGAGCAACGCGAACGCAAGGAGGTCGCCGTGGTCCGGTTCAGCGGTGGCGCGAGCTTCCGGTTCGACGATCGCGGTGCGCCCGGATCGATCACGCCCCTGTCGATCACCCCGGTCTAGGAGAGGTCTCCCATGGCGCAGAACCTGGCCGATCTGTTCGAGCACGCCGTCGATGCCGTCGCCGACCGGCTGGCGGTCATCGACGGCGACACCCGGTACACCTACGGGCAGCTCGAGAGCAGGGCCAACCGTTGGGGGCGTCTGCTGGCCGACCGTGGCGTCCGTCGGGGCGATCACGTGGGCGTGCACATGCACAACGACATCGATGCTCTCGCAGTGTTCCTCGCCGCCTACAAGATCCGTGCGGTCCCGGTGAACGTCAACTACCGGTACCGACCCGACGAGGCGGCCCACATCTACTCCGACGCCGGACTCGTGGCGGTGGCGACCCAGCGCGCATGGGCCGAGGTGGCCGACGAGGCCGCCACGCTCGCGGGCGACATCCGACCGACGGTGATCGTCACCGGGCCTGATCTCGACGAGCACCTGCAGGGGTACTCCGCCGACCGGGAGCCCGTCGATCGTAGCGACGACGACCTGTTCCTGCTCTACACCGGTGGGACCACGGGGGCCCCGAAGGGCGTGATGTGGCGTCAGTCGGACATGTGGCGGGTCCTCGGAGGCGGTATCGACTTCTACTCGGGGGAGCCGTTGCCCGACGAGTGGGCGCAGTCGGCGCGTGCGGCCGAGAATGCCGACGGCATGCGGTTCCTCATGTTGCCGCCGCTGATCCACGTCTCGGGTCTGATGCCGACGTTGGGCGCGTTGTTCTCCGGGAACACCGTGATCCTGCAGGCCCGATTCGACGCGTCGCGGGTATGGCAGGTGGTGGACCGGTGTCGGCCGAACATCCTGGTCATCACCGGTGACGCGATGGGGCGGCCCCTGATCGATGAACTCGTGGCCCGCGCCGACGCCGGCGATCCGGTCGACACGTCGAGTCTGTTGGCGGTCAGTTCCGGTGCCGCACTGTTCTCTCCGGCACTCAAGGCGCGCCTGCTGGAGCTCGTGCCCACTGTGGCCATCAGTGACTCCATCGGTTCGTCGGAGACGGGTTTCGGTGGCATTCGGGTCTATTCGGCGGCCGACACGGGGTTCGTCACCGCCGATCATGCGGGTGGTCCGCGGGTGCCCGCGGGTCGGGGCGCGACGGTGATCGACGACGACGGCACACCCCTGACCGGGCCGGGGGAGGGGTGGTTCGCCAAGACCGGTCACCTACCGATCGGGTACCACGGCGATGCGGTGAAGACGGCCGCGATCTTCCGCGAACACGAGGGCGTCCGCATGGTCGTCAGCGGTGACCGTGCGCGCCTCGAGGCCGACGGCGCCATCACCCTGCTCGGACGCGTTTCGCAGGTGGTGAACACCGGCGGCGAGAAGGTGTTCGCCGAAGAGGTCGAAGGTGTGCTGAAGTCGCACCCGTCGGTCGGGGACGCCACGGTCCTCGGTGTGCCCGACGACCGTTACGGACACCGGGTGGCCGCGGTGGTCGCCGCGCGTGGCCCCATCGACCTCGATGTCGTGGCCGCTCACCTGCGCACGACACTCGCCGGATACAAGGTTCCCCGCGTGTGGTGGCTCGTCGACGACATCCGCCGGACTCCCAGTGGCAAGCCCGATTATCGCTGGGCGCAGTCGGTCTCGACATCACAGAACCCGGCGCGGGACGATCGTGGCGACTGACGACCGCGTCGTCGTGATCGGTGGTTCGAGCCGCGGTATCGGCCTCGCGGTGGCGCATCGGCTGATCGCCGAGGGCGCCTCGGTGGTGATGAACGGACGCGAACAGGATGTGCTCGATTCCGCGGTCGCCGAGGTGACGGCCGGCGGGGGTCGTGCGGTCGGTGTCGTGGGGTCACTCGCCCGGCCCGGTGTGGCCTTCGCGATGCTCGACGCGGCGCGTGAGCATTTCGGACGGGTCGACGGCGCTGTCAACTGCGCGGGTGTCGCCGAGCCGCTCGGCTCGAGCATCCTGACGATCGACTCCGAGGAGTTCGCGGCACAGATCGACGCCCACCTCGTCAGCGCCTTCGAACTGACCCGCGCCGCCGCGGAGGTCTTCGTGGCCCAGCGCCACGGCTCGATCGTGCTGTCGGGATCGGCCGCGGCGTCGGGCATGTTCGGCGGCACCGGCTACCCGGCCGCGAAAGGTGGTGTGGCCGCGCTCGCCTCGGCGGTGGCCGCCGATCTCCGCTCGACCGGTGTGCGGGTCAACGTCGTGATGCCCGGGGCCCGCACCCGGTTGTCGACGGGTCCCGACTACCACGCGCACATCGACGATCTCCGGGCCCGCGGCGTGCTCGATCCCGGCGTCCACGCCATGGCGGCCGACCCCGCGCCGCCCGACTACGTCGCAGCGCTCTACGCCTATCTCGTCTCCGATGCGGCCGCCGACGTGACGGGGGAGACCTTCACCGCCGCAGGCAACGTCATCGGCCGCCACGGGCCCTCGCCGATGTCGCTGATCGCCTACCGCGACCACACCGACACCCCGCCGTACACCCCGGACGAGATCCACGCCGCCTTCGCCGACCAGGCGTAGCAGTTCGTCCCGCGCAAAGACACGAACTGCTACCGATCCGCCGGCGGGTCACCCGACGAGCGCGGCCAAGAGGCCTGTGGCCACCACGGCGACCAGTCCGCGGACCATTGCCAGCAGCAGGAGTGGCTGCGTCGCGCCTCCCTGCCCGATCACGTACACCGGGGCGTCGAACGGGAGGTCGGGGCGGGTGGCGCGACGCACCGTCGCGAATGACGATCCGACGGCGACGACGAGCACCGCCGGTAGCGACAGGTGCCAGGTGAGAGCGATGACAGCACAACACAGTACGACGCCCGACACCGGGACCACGGCGTGGATCGCGGTGACCTCCGGGTCCGACCCGCCGAGCGCCCGCCGCAACGCCGGGACCTCGGTGAGTCGCCGCAATCCGCAGGCCCACGCGCAGCCGGCGCGATAGGCGAGGACCGTCGCAACCACCGGTGCGATCGAGGTCAGATACAGCGTCGCCGGCAGGGCCACGGCCACCGCGAGCACGACGACACCGACCGCGAGATCGCCTCGTCGGCGGGACAATCGGAGCACGTCGGCGAGGATCATCACGCGGATGCGGCCGCCGCCGAGGCGTCGACTGCGCGCCCACGCATGCGCCAGCTGCCACCGCACGACTCGCGCCGTGTCGATCCACCCGAGATCGAGCGTCACCGCGGCCATGCGCGCCGCGGCGATGAAGCCGTCGTCGGGTGCGAACGCGTCGCGGTGCAGCAGGGCCGGCGACCACCGCTGACGACCCCGTCGCCGTCGACCCGACAGACGATCGCTCGAACGATGTTGGTGTGCGCTGACGATCGTGACTATCACCACGGCAGCACCGACACCCGCGCCGAGAACAGTCGGTGTCGCCGACCAGTCCAGCACAGCGACAACGGTCGCGGTGGCCAGGCACCCCACGAGGGTGACGATCGCGGCTCGACGACGGCGCCCCGCGAGGACGGGTCCGCGCTCGCCCGGCCCGGACAGATGCCACGTCGCCTCGGCGCGGGAGAGTCGGATCGGGCCCCACCACCAGACCGCGGTCCCGACCACCGACGCGCAGAGCGCGATCGCCCACCCGACGAGCACCGCCGTCGGATGGCCGATGCCGTGAGCGACGCCGATCACCGATGCGACGCGCTCGGGTTGCAGGAGGTACCACCCGAGACCGGCGACGACCGCGCCCGTCAGCACGATCCCGGGGGCGTCGTCGCGGGTGACGCTCATCGGCCCACCGTCACCGTCGAATCGGCGCACCGCTCCACGAGCTCGGCGCTGTGGGTGGCGACGACGACCGAACGTCCCTCGGCGACAGTCCGTTCGATCCGGTGCGCCACCCAGTCACGTCCGGCCACGTCGAGGCCGGCCTCGGGCTCGTCGAGCACGATCAGCCGTGCGGGACGGATCCACACCGCGCACAGGGTGAACCGCTGTCGTTGACCGGTCGAGAGCGTGTGCGGGAAGCGATCTGCGAGATGGTCGATGCCTGCATCGGACAGGATGTCGGCCACGGCGCCGCCGCCGGCCCCATGGGCCGAGGTGAGCAACCGGAGATGCTCGGCCACCGTGAGTTCGGCGAACGTGGCGTCGTCCCCGAGTTCGACGGCCACGAGGGCGCGGAACCGGCTGTCGGTGTCGTCGGCGACCACGTCGTCGGTGGTGGAAGCGCGAAGGGTGACGGTCCCCGAATCGGGATGCCGGAGACCGGCGATGGCGCGCAGGAGCGTCGATTTCCCGGAACCGTTGGCTCCGGTGACGGCGAGGCAGCGACCTGCCTCGAGATGAAGGGTGAGATCGGTGAACAGGTCACTGTCACCGGCGGACAGGCAGAGACGATCGATGTGCAACACGGCAGGACTTTCGGTGCGTGGGATCAGGGGGCGAGAGACCGCCTGACGCAGCGAGAGTCGTGGTCAGGCGGTGACGGAACCCTGACCGGGCGCGCGGGGACGGGCGACCCGCACGAGTGCGAGCTCATGAGATGCCGGCGTGCGGGCCGCGGTGTGCGCGCGGGCCCACCTCTGGCTCACGCCCGGCGGGAGGACTTCTCTCCCTCGCGTGATCTGTCGGAACACCCAGCGCGACAACAACGATCGCACGTGCGGGTGCGACGCGACCGCGACGACGGCGGCTCCGAACGCGGCCGACGTCACCGCGACACCGATGTGGGGGAGTGTCGGCGCCGTGAGGCCGATCATGGTCAGCCACCACGCGCTCGCGAGGACCGCGGTCGCGATCGCGGACGTGGCGGGCAGGAGTGCGGCGGGTGTGCGGGGCGCGGGCGGATGTGTTCTCCCCCTCATTCGCCACCTCCCCGATCGTCGGTCCGAACCGCTGTGGGATACGAGTGTAGCCATGACATCCCCCGTGGACGCCCTGGCCGCTTTCGGAGTCGGTGGGGATGCTCCCTCCGGGAACGTCGCGACGATGCACCAACGTCTCGGCCCGGCGCTGGTCGACCACCGCGGACGGATCGAGCTCGCCGCCTACGCGGTCCTGGTCGACACCGTCGGCGGCGGTCCGTTCGTGGTGGCCACCGGCCCCGACCGCGGCGTGGTGCAGGCGCGCCTGGCGTTCGCGACCGCCGGTGACCCGATCGAGCCCGAGGGGCTGCTCACCGCCGAGGCGACGCTTCGCGACGACGGCGGACAGTTCGGCCTCACCACGGTCGATGTGACCGATCCGGCGGGTCGCCTGCGCGGATCGGTCCTCGTCCGCAACGCCCGCACAGGGCGCGTGTTCGATCCGGATCTGCTCGCCCGCGGTCGCAGCCCGCACGGCGCAGACGCCGGACGGGCGATCCCCGAGACCCTTGGCAGCCCGTCGGATGTGCCACCGCGGATCGATCCCGCCCTCACCGGCGCCCAGGTCGTCGAGGCCGTCGCGGCCGGTCGGCTCGCCGCCGGTCCTCTCGCCGAACTCCTCTCGCTGTCGATCACGCCGGGCGATGCCGCCCGAGGCGCCGGGCCCGGCGTCGTGTGCACGCCCGTACCATGGATGGCCAACCCACTGGGCACCATGCACGGCGGGGTCATCGCCGCTGTCGTCGCCCACGGCTGCTCGCTCGCCGGGCAGGCCCACACCGCGCCCGGCCAGACCCACACCGTCACCGACTTCGCGGTCGACTTCTTCCGATCGCCGCCTCTCGACGCGGGCGACCTGCTGGTCACCACCCGCCCCGAGCGGATCGGTCGACGTCTCGGCGCTGTCTCGGCGACCTTCACCCAGGCCGATGGCACGCTGCTCGCGAGCGCCACCGCGAACGTGCGTTTCGGCTGATCGAGCCGGCCCAGCGCCAAAACAAGCAAGCGTGCTTGCTTTTTATGGGGACACCTGTGACCCTCAACCCATGAGCGTTGTGCACGACCTCGTGGCCGACATGTCCGCAGAGGCCGCGTCGCTGGACGACCTGGTCGCCGGACTCGATGCCGCCGGGTGGGCGACCCCGACCCCCGCTGAGGGCTGGACCATCGCCCACCAGATCGGCCACCTCTGGTGGACCGACCGGATGGCGACACTCTCGGCAATCGATCCGAGCGGATTCGACGACATGCTCCTCGTCGCCGCGAACGAGCCGGCGACCTTCGTCGACGACGGCGCCGCCGAGGCCGCGCAGATCGCTCCGAAGGACCTCCTGGCGCGCTGGCGAGAAGGCCGTGCGGCCGTCGCCGAGGCGTTGGTGTCGGTTCCCGACGGCACGAAACTGGCGTGGTTCGGGCCACCGATGTCGGCGGCGTCGATGGCGACGGCCCGCATCATGGAGACCTGGGCCCACGGACTCGATGTCGCCGACACGCTCGGCGTGCGACGCCCGCCGACGGCGCGACTGCGCAATGTCGCCCACATCGGCGTCCGCACACGGGACTTCGCCTACATCCTCCACGGGCGCACGCCGCCGACCACGCCGCTTCGCGTCGAACTGACCGCACCCGACGGCGCCACGTGGGAGTGGGGTCCGGCCGACGCCGACAACCGCGTGATCGGTAGCGCCGAGGACTTCTGCCGCCTGGTCACCCAACGCCGGGCCGCGGCCGACCTCGATCTCGCCATCAGCGGCGCCGACGCCGTCGAATGGTCGCAGATCGCACAGTGTTTCGCCGGGGCACCCGGCACCGGCCGCGCACCGCTGGGCGCCGACTCGACGGCAGGACAGCGATGACCACCCACGACACGACCATCGCACCGGTACGGATCGGCAACGCGTCGGGCTTCTACGGCGACCGCTTCTCGGCGATGCGCGAGATGCTCGACGGCGGTGAGCTCGACTTCGTCACCGGCGACTATCTCGCCGAGCTGACCATGCTCATCCTCGGCCGCGACCGGCTGCGCGACCCGTCCCGCGGATACGCCTCGACCTTTCTGCGGCAGATGCGGGAGTGCCTCGCCCTCGCACAGGAACGCGGCGTCCGCATCGTCGCGAACGCCGGCGGCCTCAACCCGAAGGGCCTGGCCACCGATCTCGGCGAACTCGCCGCCGACCTCGGCGTGACGGTGGCCATCGCCCACGTCGACGGCGACGACCTCGTCGACAGGGCCGACGAACTCGGCCTCGGGACGCCGCTGACCGCCAACGCCTACCTCGGAGCCTTCGGGATCGCCACGGCGCTCGACGCCGGCGCCGACATCGTGGTCACCGGTCGCATCACCGACGCGTCGCTCGCGGTCGGCCCTGCGGCGAGCCACTTCGGTTGGCGTCACGACGATCTCGACGCACTGGCCGGCGCTGTTGCCGCCGGGCACGTCATCGAGTGCGGAACCCAGGCCACCGGCGGCAACTACGCCTTCTTCACCGAGATCGACGACCTCTCACGACCGGGGTTCCCGATCGCCGAGATCGCCGCCGACGGCAGCTCGGTCATCACCAAGCACCCCGGCACCGGGGGCGCGGTCACCGTGGGAACCGTCACCGCCCAGCTGCTCTACGAGATCACCGGCCCCCGATACCTCGGGCCCGACGTCACCACGCGGATGGATTCGATCGCGCTCGAACAGGTCGGCACCGACCGCGTCCGCATCAGCGGCGTGCGGGGCGAGGCGCCGCCCGAGCACCTCAAGGTGTCGCTGAACATGCTCGCGGGATTCCGCAACGAGGTCACCATGGTGCTCACCGGCCTCGACATCGACGCCAAGGCGCGCCTGGTCACCGAACAGTTCGAGTCGTCGCTGGCGACGAAACCCGAGACCCTCACCTGGGAGCTGTCGCGCACCGATCGCGCTGACGGCACCACCGAGGCGCAGTCGAGTGCACTCCTGCGGGTCATCGGCAAGAGCCGCGACGCCGACGTCGTCGGTCGCCACTTCTCGGCCGCTGCAGTCGAACTGGCGTTGGCGAGCTACCCCGGGTTCACCATGACCGCCCCGCCCGGCAAGGGCGCTCCCTACGGTGTGTTCGAGCCGGGATACGTCCCCGCCGACGCCGTGCACCACCGGGTGACGCTTCCCGACGGCTCGGTGACGGTGATCGAGCCGAGTCCGCTGCGCGGCCCGTCGACCCCGGATGCGCCCGAGACGGCGTCGCCCGCCCGCGACTGGGGCCCGACCACGCCCGCGCCGCTCGGCCTGATCGCCGGCGCCCGCAGCGGCGACAAGGGCGGCAGCGCCAACATCGGTGTGTGGGTGCGCGATCCGGAACACTTCGCGTGGCTCGAGGAGACCCTCACCGTCGAGGCACTGCGTCGACTGCTCCCCGAGACCGAGCACCTGCGGATCGCCCGATACCGCCTTCGGAACCTGCTCGCGGTGAACTTCGTGATCGAGGAGATCCTCGGCCGCGGCGTCGCCGACAACGTGCGCTTCGACCCGCAGGGCAAGGGTCTCGGCGAATGGCTGCGCTCCCGCGTGGTCGACATCCCCCAACGATTCGAGGTCATCTGAATGAGTCTTGCGACACCCGCCTGGGACACCCCGGAACGCCGCGAACTACGCAGCACCGTCGCCGGATTCGTCGAGCGGCACATCCTGCCGTTCCAGAACGACTGGGAGCGCGACGGACTCATCCCGCGCGAACTGCACCTCGAGGCGGCCAAGCTCGGACTGCTCGGCGTCGGGTTCCCCGAGGCCGTGGGCGGCTCGGGCGGTGACCTCGTCGACGCGACCATCGCCGGCGAGGTGCTGCACGAGCGCGGTGCGGCCGGCGGCATCTACGCGTCGCTGTTCACCCACGGCATCGCGCTGCCGCACCTCATCGCCGCCGGCGACCCCGACCAGATCGATCGCTGGGTCCGGCCGACGCTGGCCGGTGAGAAGATCGGCAGCCTCGCCATCACCGAGCCCGGCGGCGGCAGCGACGTGGGCCACCTGACCACGAAGGCCGTCCGCGACGGTGACCACTTCGTGGTGAACGGCGCGAAGACCTACATCACCTCCGCGGTCCGCGCCGACTTCATCGTCACCGCGGTCCGCACCGGCGGCCCCGGTGCGGGCGGGGTGTCGCTGCTCGTGATCGACACCGACACACCGGGATTCTCGGTCAGCCGGAAGCTCGACAAGATGGGCTGGCGCTGCTCGGACACCGCCGAGCTCAGCTTCGTCGATGTCCGCGTCCCGGTGACCAATCTGGTCGGCACCGAGAACAGCGGCTTCACCCAGATCGCCGCGGCGTTCGTCACCGAACGCGCGGGGCTCGCCACCCAGGCCTACGCCAGCGCGCAACGGTGCCTCGACATCACCCTCGAATGGGTCCGCACGCGCGAGACCTTCGGCAAACCGCTGATCGCCCGACAGTCGGTGCAGGACAGCGTGACCGAGATGGCACGCCGCATCGACATCGCCCGGACCTACACCCGCGCCGTCGTCGACCGGAAGGTCAGCAGTTCCGACGATCTCATCGCCGAGGTCTGCTTCGCCAAGAACACCGCCGTGGAGGCGGGCGAATGGGTGGCCAACAAGGCGGTCCAGTTGTTCGGCGGGCTGGGCTACATGGCCGAGTCGGAGATCGAACGGCAGTATCGCGACATGCGCATCATCGGCATCGGCGGCGGCACCACCGAGATCCTCACCGGCCTCGCCGCGAAACGACTCGGATATCAGGCATGACCGCACTGCGTTCCGGGCTCGACCCCGCCGACCCCGGATACATCGACGCCGCGGCGACGATGGAGACCAAACTCGCCGAACTGGAGGCGGAGTTCGCGACGGCGCTCGAGGGCGGCGGCACGAAGAAGGTCGCCCGCCATCACGAACGCGGCAAGATGCTCGCCCGCGAACGCATCGAGATGCTCATCGATCCCGACTCGGCGTTCCTCGAGCTGTGCCCGCTCGCGGCGTACGGCTCGGACTTCCAGGTGGGTGCATCGATCATCACCGGCATCGGCGTGGTCGCCGGTGTGGAGTGCATGATCGTCGCCAACGACCCGACGGTGCGCGGCGGCACCTCGAACCCCTGGACCCTGCGCAAGGGGTTCCGCGCCAACGAGATCGCCATGGAGAACCGTCTGCCGTGCATCTCGCTGGTGGAATCCGGTGGCGCCGATCTCCCGACGCAGAAGGACGTGTTCATCCCCGGCGGACGCATGTTCCGCGATCTCACCCAGCTGTCGGCGGCCGGGATCCCCACCATCGCGCTGGTCTTCGGCAACTCGACCGCCGGTGGCGCCTACGTTCCGGGCATGTCCGATCACGTCGTGATGATCGAGAACCAGTCGAAGGTGTTCCTCGGCGGTCCGCCGCTGGTGAAGATGGCGACCGGTGAGGACAGCGACGACGAGTCACTCGGCGGCGCGGGCATGCACGCCCGCCAGTCCGGACTGGCCGACTACTTCGCCCGCGACGAACAGGACGCCATCCGCATCGGCCGCCGCATCGTCGAACGGCTCAACTGGCGCAAGGCCGGACCCGGACCGGTCGCCGAGCCGATCGAACCCCGTTTCGACACAGAGGAACTCGTCGGCATCGTGCCGGGCGATCTGAAGATCCCGTTCGATCCCCGCGAGGTCATCGCCCGGGTCGTCGACGACAGCGACTTCGACGAGTTCAAGGCCGAGTACGGCTCGTCGCTGTGCACCGGATGGGCCCGCGTGCACGGCTATCCCGTCGGCATCCTCGCCAACGCCCAGGGCGTGCTGTTCTCCGCCGAGGCGCAGAAGGCCACCCAGTTCATCCAGCTGGCGAACCGATCGAACACGCCGCTGCTGTTCCTGCACAACACCACCGGCTACATGGTCGGCAAGGAGTACGAACAGGGCGGCATCATCAAACACGGATCGATGATGATCAACGCCGTGTCGAACTCGACCGTGCCGCACATCTCCCTGCTGGTCGGTGCCAGTTACGGCGCCGGCCACTACGGCATGTGCGGGCGCGCCTTCAACCCGCGCTTCCTGTTCGCCTGGCCGAGTGCGAAATCGGCGGTCATGGGCGCCGCCCAGCTCTCCGGTGTCATCTCGATGGTGTCGCGGGCGGCGACAGAGGCCCGGGGCGGCGTGGTCGACGAGGAGGCCGACAAGGGGATGCGGGCGATGATCGAGGCGCAGATCGAGGCGCAGTCGGTACCCGCGTTCCTCTCGGGCATGCTCTACGACGACGGGGTCATCGACCCCCGTGACACCCGCACGATCCTGGGGATCGCGTTGTCCGCCATCGACTCCGCGCCGGTCGAGGGGACGTCGAACTTCGGCGTCTTCCGGATGTGAGCGCCGTGATGGACTCCTCTGCGATCACCTCCGTGCTCGTCGCCAACCGAGGCGAGATCGCCCGACGCGTCTTCGCCACATGCACGCGGATGGGTCTGTCGACCGTCGCGGTCTTCTCCGACCCCGACGCGCACGCCCCGCACGTCACCGCCGCCGACCGCGCGGTCCGCCTTCCCGGGGAGACCTCGGCGCAGACCTACCTCGACGGCTCGGCCATCATCGTCGCCGCGATCGCGGCCGGAGCCGACGCCATCCACCCCGGATACGGGTTCCTCTCCGAGAACTCCGCTTTCGCGCAGGCGGTGATCGACGCCGGACTCACCTGGATCGGGCCGCCGCCGGAGTCGATCGCGGCCATGGGGTCGAAGGTGAACGCCAAGGAGATCATGGCGGGCTCGGGTGTTCCCGTCCTCGGTGATCTCGACCCCGACACCCTCGAACCCTCGGACCTGCCCGTCCTCATCAAGGCCTCGGCCGGAGGCGGTGGACGCGGCATGCGCATCGTCCGGGAGATCGGCGCGCTGACCGGCGAACTGACCGCGGCCGCCCGCGAGGCGGCCTCGGCGTTCGGCGACGACACGGTGTTCTGCGAGCCCTACGTCGAACGCGGCCACCACATCGAGGTGCAGATCCTCGCCGACACGCACGGCGGGGTGTGGGCGGTCGGCGAGCGCGAGTGCTCGATCCAGCGCCGACACCAGAAGATCATCGAGGAGGCGCCGGCGCCCCTGGTCGAACGACTCGGCGGCGACCTGCGTGAGCGGCTCTACGACGCCGCGCGGGCGGCGGCGACCGCCATCGGTTATGTCGGTGCCGGCACGGTCGAGTTCCTGGCCGACGGCACCGGACGGTTCTACTTCCTCGAGACCAACACCCGCCTGCAGGTCGAGCACCCGGTGACCGAGGCGACCACCGGGCTCGACCTCGTGGAATGGCAGATCCGGATCGCCGACGGTGAGCGGCTCGGCGAGACGCCCCTGCCCACCACCGGCCACGCCATCGAGGCGCGTCTCTACGCCGAGGACCCGGCGAACGGGTGGGCTCCGCAGTCGGGCACCGTGTTCGATCTCGACCTGCCGGCCGACGTCCGCTTCGGACCGCTGTCGCGCGCGGGTGTCCGCGTCGACTCCGGAATCGAGTCGGGCAGCGAGATCTCGGTCTTCTACGACCCCATGGTGGCCAAGGTCATCAGCTGGGCACCCGATCGACGGCGGGCGAGCGCCATGCTCGCCGGGGCGCTGGGTCGCGCCCGCGTGCACGGTCCGGGGACGAACCGCGATCTGCTGGTGACGATCCTGCGGCATCCGCAGTTCCTCGGCGGCGACACCGACACCGGCTTCATCGACCAGATCGGTCTCGACGTGCTCGCACGTCCCCGTGCCGATGCCGCCGCGGTCCGCCTCGCCGCGGTCGCGGCGACCGTGGCCGCCGCACAGGCCAACCGCGAGCAGGCGTCGGTGCAACCGCGGGTCCCCGCCGGGTGGCGGAACCTGTTCTCCCAGTACGCGTCGAAGCGCTTCGCCGACCCCGCCGACCCCGACACCGACATCGAGGTGCGGTATCGGTTCGCCCGATCCGGCGTCGAGCTGCCCGACGACCCGACCGTGACGGTCGTCGACGTGCAGCCGACCGCGGTGACCCTCGAGATCGACGGTGTGCGCACACGGTTCACCGCCGATCGCCACACCGACGCCCAGCGCCGCACGGTGTGGTTCGTCGACTCCGACACGTCATCGGTCACGCTCGTCGCCCGCCCCCGGTTCGTCGACCCGTCGGGGGTGGGCGCACCGGGTTCGCTGCTGGCCCCCATGCCGGGGTCGGTCATACGGATCGCGGTGGCCGTCGGTGACGAGGTGACCCAGGGCCAGCCCCTGCTGTGGCTGGAGGCGATGAAGATGGAACACACCGTGGCAGCCCCGTCCGACGGGGTCGTCACCGAGTTGGCCGTGACCGCCGGGCAACAGCTCGCCGTCGGTGACGTCCTGGCCGTGATCGGCGACCGCGCACACCAGGCATCAGGCAGTATCGAACAGTCCGACCCGAAGGAGACCCCATGACCACATTCGCCGAGACCCCGACCGACGCCGCACCGGTGAACCCGTTCGTCGAGACCGCCGAGCGCGCCGCGCTGCGCGCCTCGGTGGCCGCCCTGGCCAAGCGGTACGGCCAGGAGTACTTCATGGAGTGCGCCCGGACCGGCAAGAAGACCGACGAACTGTGGCGTGAGGCAGGACAGCTCGGGTTCCTCGGGGTGAACCTGCCCGAGGAGTACGGCGGCGGTGGCGCAGGCATGTACGAGCTCGCCATCGTGATGGAGGAGATGTCCGCGTCGGGTGTGGGGCTGCTCATGATGGTGGTCTCACCGGCCATCTGCGGCAACATCATCGCCCGTTTCGGCACCGACGACCAGAAGCAGCGCTGGCTGCCCGGCCTGTCCGACGGCTCGATCACCATGGCGTTCGGCATCACCGAACCCGAGGCGGGATCGAACTCGCACCAGATCACCACCACCGCCCGCCGCGACGGGTCCGACTGGCTGCTGACCGGCCGCAAGGTGTGGATCTCCGGGGTCGACCAGGCGGACGCCGTGCTCATCGTCGCGCGCACCGAGGACGCGAAGACCGGCAAGCTCAAGCCCGCGCTGTTCATCGTGCCGACCGACGCCGAGAACTTCGAGTACAAGCAGATCGCCATGGAGCTGATCAACCCCGAGAAGCAGTTCCAGCTGTTCCTCGACGACGTGCGGCTGCCGTCGGATGCGCTCGTGGGGTCGGAGGACGCCGCGCTCGGCCAGCTCTTCGCCGGATTGAACCCCGAACGCATCATGGCGGCCGCGTCGGCGATCGGCATGGCGCGCTTCGCGCTGGGCAAGGCCGTCGACTACGTGAACAACCGCACGGTGTGGAAGACCCCCATCGGTGCGCACCAGGCGATCGCACATCCGTTGGCACAGGGCAAGATCGAGCTCGAGATGGCGAAGCTGATGATGCAGAAGGCCGCCACCATGTACGACGCGGGCGACGACTGGGGTGCCGCGGAGCCGGCCAACATGAGCAAGTACGCCGCGGCCGAGGCGTGCGTGAAGATCGTCGACCAGGCGGTGCAGTCGATGGGCGGCAACGGGTTGTCCACCGAGTACGGCATCGCTCCGCTGCTCAACCTCTGTCGCGTCGCCCGGGTGGCCCCGGTGAGCCGTGAGATGGTCCTCAACTTCGTCGCGCAGACCAGCCTGGGCCTGCCGAAGTCGTACTGAGCGCCGTGTCGACCACACCCTCGACCACCACCGCCGAGACCCAGGTCGTCGTCACTCGCTCCGACGAGTCCGGCGTCGCGACCATCACCCTGGACTCGCCGGCCAACCGCAACGCGCTCTCACCGGCGCTGACCGGTCAGCTGCGCGAGCACCTCGCGGCGGTCGACACCGATCCGTCGGTGCGATCGGTGGTGCTCACCCACAGCGGTGGGACCTTCTGTGCCGGAGCCGATCTCGCCGCGGCCATCTCGTCGGGTCTCTCGCCGCAGGAGGCGTCGGCGGCCGGCACCGAGGCGATGATCGCCATCCTCCGGGCGATCATCACGTCGACCAAACCCGTGATCGCCCGCATCGACGGCCACGTACGCGCCGGTGGCCTCGGGATCGTGGGGGCCTGCGACATCGTCGTCGTCGGTCCCGCGACGACGTTCGCGCTGACCGAGGCACGGTTGGGCCTCGCGCCGTCGATGATCTCGCTGACCCTGCTGACGAAGATGGACTCGCGAGCCGCGAGCCGCTACTTCCTCACCGGGGAGAAGTTCGGGCCGCGCGAGGCCGCCGACATCGGTCTGGTCACTATCACGGAATCCGAATCCTCTGCTGTCGCGGCGACGGTCGAACGATTGACCGCCGACATCGCGAAGGCCTCGCCCCAGGGTCTGCGCGAGTCGAAGAAGGTCGTCAACAGCGTGGTGACCGAGATGTTCGAGCGGTACGCCGATCAGCGACGCGCCGAATCGGCCGAGTTGTTCGCCTCCGACGAGGCCCGCGAGGGCATGTCGGCGTTCCTCGAGAAGCGCTCGCCTCGATGGGCACTCGACCCGGCGGTGTCGTGAACACCCGGCTTCCCCAGCAGGATCGGTCGCGCGCGACCCGGGAGCGACTGATCGCCTCGACGATCGACGTCCTCGCGTCCGATGGATGGGCCGCGGCGACGGTGTCGGTGATCGCCGAACGTGCCGGGGTGTCGCGCGGTGCGGCGCAGCACCACTTCCCGACGCGCGAGTCACTGGTGATCGCGACCCTGGAGCAGACCTTCGACGAGCTGACCACGCGTGCGGCCGACGGCGAGGAGACCCTGCCCGAGGGTCCGGGGCGGGTCGAGGCCGTGGTGACCCGCGCCGTGGAGGTCTACACCGGTACGCAGTTCAAGGCGCTCCTGCAGGTGTGGAGTGCTGCGGCGTCCGATCCCGCTCTGCGCGAGACGATCCTGCCGATGGAACGGAAGTTCGCCCGCGCCGCACACCGACTCACCATGCAGTCGCTGGCGGGTGGTTCCACCGACCCGGCCGTGCACCGACTCGTTCAGGCCACCCTCGACATGGCGCGTGGCCTGGGCCTCGCGGACACGCTGTCCGACGATTCGGCGCGACGCAAGCAGGTCATCGCCACGTGGTCGGAAGTTCTTGCCGCGGCACTGAACTGAGGTCGGTGACGGGTCTCGCCAGGTCGCGCAGATCGGCGACGATCGCGTCGGGCGACGGCATCGCGTCGATCTCGGTGACCACGGCGCGGCGACGTCCCGCCGCCGCGGCCGTCGGTGCGAGGAGCTCCGCGACGGCGGCTCGGATGGATTCCGGGTGGGCCGCAGGCCCGACCAGCTGTGTGGCCAGGCCGGCGGCGACGAGTGCGGCGGCGTTGTCGAACTGGTCGGCGCCCTGCGGTAGGAGCAACTGGGGGAGTCCCGCGGCGAGTGCGGCCAGCGTGGTGCCCGACCCGCCATGGTGGACGATCGCCGAAGCGTGGGGGAGCACCTCGGCCTGCGGCACCCACGCCTCGACGACGACTCCGTCGGGGAGCGGGCCCAGAGCGTCGAGAGGTACCGACGGACCGACGGCGACGAGGACCCGGGTGCCCAGCGACGCGATCCCGGTGGCCACCTCGCCGAGGACGCGCGCATTGCCGAATTCGGTGCGGAGAGTCACGTAGACGAGCGGCCGGTGGTCGTCACCGTCGGCGGCGATGGGCGGTAGCGGACCGTCGGCGGCGAAGGCGACGGGACGCAGTGGCACACGACCGCGACGTGTGAGCACCTCGGGTTCCTGCAGCGAGGGTGGGCAGATGTCGAGAAGTGTCACCTCGGGGGTGTCGCGGTCGAAGGCGATCCCACGACCGAACCCGTGCGTGACCACGCCGATCCCGGCGACCTGCGCAGCCTTGAGGGCGCCGAACGACGCGGCCTCCGACACGACGAGATCGGGTGCGACCCGATCGATGACGGGGACCAGGTCGGTCTCGAACGCCTGCGGGATGAGCTCGGTGAACGCCCGCCGTACCAGGTCGCGGTGCGCCACCGTGTCGGCCTTGACCGCCTCGGTCGAGGACACCGACGGGTCCTCGGAGACGGCCTGATCGAAAGCGGCGCGAATCGACATCCCCGCCGCCCACGGGGTGAAGCCCTGTTCGGCCAGCACGGGATGCATTCGCTCGCCGACCGCCCAGTGCACCGTGTGACCCGCGCGCTGCGCGGCGAGCGCCAACGGGACGAGCGGAAAGGTGTGGCCGTAGGCCTCGAGTGACGAGAACAGGATCCGCATGACGTCAAAGCTTAGCGGCACTAAGTGATCATGCAGCCTGGGAGTCGTGGTGGCCTGGTGGTGCGGGGGCGCGTGAAACGTGACTGTGCCCGGTGGGCGTGACCACGGTCGCGGTGTGCCGGGTGGAGTCGGTGTGGTCGGCGGTGGTCATCTGCCAGCCGGGGTTCTGTTTGGCGCGGTTGTGGTGAAGGCACATACCGCCGCCGTTCGAAGCCGAGGTGTCACCGCCTCGTGAGTAGGGGTCGGCGTGGTCGTATTCGGCGATCGGTGCATCGCAATAGGGGATGCGGCACGACTCATCGCGTAGATCGAGGAAGAGCTTGAGTCCGGTCGGGAACAGGCGTGCGGTCGAGTCCATCGCGACCAGGGCGCCGCTCGTCGGGGACTTGTAGAGGCGCCGCAGGGTGGTGGCCGCGTCGGCGTCGAGGGAATCGGCGATGAGGCCGCGAGCGGTGTCTGCAGGAATCGGGCCGTAGCCGCTCACGTGGGCAGCGGCGGTGCTGTCTCCGAGGAGGACGTCATCGGGCACAACCACGTTCACCGCGATCGGTAGGGCGCCGACCGTCGCGGTACCAGTCACCCGTTCGACGAGAGCGTCCGCCATCACCTGCGCGTGGGTACGGTCGTCGGCGCCGACGGTCGCGTCGGCGTGCCTCTTCAGCGCGGCATAGACCGAGATACCCGACACCAGCGGCAAGAGCGCGGACAGGCGCACCATCCCGTCGGGTGCGGGTCGGGTCGACACGCGACGGTCTTTCGCTGCCTGGGCGTGCCGGTCGACCACGGCCTGCGGGTCGAGTTCGTAGGCCAGCCGTTTGACCTCAGCATCGAGCGCCCGGTCCCCGACGCCCTCCAGTGCGGATACATCAGCACAGATGCGACGGTCGATCTCGCCGCGATCGCGTGGCGTGAGGTGCGCGGTCTCGCGGACCAGGATGGTGGCGCGCCATTCGGTGAGCGCACCGGAAGCCAACGCGGCTCGCGTGTGCGGCATCTCGCGCATCACCGCGCGAGCGAACCCGAGGTGCCTGCCACCGGTAGACCCCGATGCCTTGCGGGCCAGCGCCACCTCGGCGGCCAATCCGCGCCCCTGCCGGGCGACCGGCACACCCGCTGCGGACTCCGATTCGATGCGTAGTTCTTCGAGTCGCATCGTCTGCTTCGCCTGCGCTGCAGCACATGCCGCTTTCATCGACTCCAGGGTCGCGATCTGATCGACAGCGTCGGCTTCGGTGGAGGCGGGGGTCAGCTCGCCGATTGACGACAGCATCAGTTGCAACGCAACGGCACCCAGCTCGGTGTCGGACTTTCTCGCCCCCGCATCCACACGATCCCCCATCGTCGAACGTAGGGACGATTCTAGCGGATCACTCCGACAACACTCTCTGCTCGAGCAGGTCTGTGGACAACGATGTTGGCGAAACCTGTTTGCCTACAGGTGGTTCGGCTTCGTCAGTGCTGTGCGAGCGCCGCGGCGATCGTGCGTTCGACCGGTGACCGCGGGTGGTCGAGATCGAACTGCTCGGTGAGCATCAGACCCGGTTGCGACATGAAGCGTGGCCGCGTGCCGCGATGGGGTTGCGCCGCGTGGACGAGGAACGGGTGGCAGAGGAACACGTCGCCCGCGGTGCCGGTGGCGAGGACCTCGCGGCGTTCGGGTGTTTCGTGGGAGCCGATGGTGTCGAGGACGCCGGCGAGGTCGAACATGTCGATCCCGGTGTCGCCGTAGGGGAGCAGGTGGCGCGGCACGTCGAGGTGGGAACCGGCCCGGATCCGGGTGGGCGCGTCGTCGTCACCGACATCGGAGAGGAGGAACAGCATCAGCAGACCGCGGTCGCGCGACGACACGTTGACGAAGTACCGACTCGCCCCAGGTGGTAGGTAGCTCGCGTCGATGTGCCACCCGGTGTCGTTCGCGTCGGTGTCGGAGGGGAAGCGGATCGCGACGTTGCCGAGTTCGATCCGCTGCGTCCAGCGCTCCCGGCCGACGAGTTGGTCGTAGGCCTCGGTCAGCGCCGACGCGCGTGCCGCGGCCGCGAACGACGGCGTCATCGGACTGTCGACGCGACGGACCGGCTCCGTCCAGGACGTCGGGTCGTCGGGGGACTCGTCGAGGAGATCCCACAGCTGCGCGCGGCAGTCGTCGATCGTCGCGGTATCGACCGCGCCGCGGATCGCGACGTACCCGTCGCGGGCGAAGGTCTCGAGGTCGTGCTCACCGAGTGTCATCGCCGAACAGTGTGAACATGCCGACCGCGGGCGGGCAATCGATTTTCACCGGCTAGGTTCACCGACATGGCGACACTGTCCGTGCGTACGAAACGCATCCTCGTGATCTCCCTCGTCGCACTGGCCACCGTCGCCTCCGGCGTGACCAGTTACGTGGTCGGCCATCACTATGACGAGCGCCGTGAGGCGAAGGCGATGCGCTCGCTCGGACTCGGCGTCCGACCGACCCCACTCTGGACGCTCGACACCGCGCGCGTGGCGACCGGGCCGGGTGAGGTTCTCCTCTCAGTGGCGAACCCGGGCACCGACACCAACGGGTACGGGGTCCTCGTCGACACGGACGACAACCTGATCGCGGCGGTGGGTCGACCGCGAGCGTTCAACGAGATCGCCGACGTCACGCTCGTGGGGATCGATCGCGCCGACGGGCATCCGATCTGGAGGCGCCCCGTCGGACCGGTGGCGAACTGCACCGACGATCCCGTCACGGAGTCGATCGCCTGCTGGTCGCCGACGAAGGTGACCATCGTCGACACCGCGACCGGTGACGTACGGGGCTCTGCGACAACGGACTTCACGGTCGCGAGTGTGACGGTGGCCGGCGACGCGACCTATGTGAGCGGCACCCGGGGGACCGGATTCGCGGCATCGATGGTCCTGGCCACGGGCACTGTCGGCGCGCCGGTCGCGAGCACCCGGACCATCGCCGATGCCACACCGGGGGCGTCGATCAGCGACGTGGTGCCCGACCGGGACGTCGTCATCGTCCGCGCCACGGCCGGTCAGGACATCGGGTTCGCCTCGGCGGTGTACTCCCTCGACACCGGGGTGCGGCGCTTTGCCGCCGACGGCATCGTCACCGCGCTCGGCGACACACTGTTCCGCTCGGAGACCTATCCCCAGGGGATCGAACGGCTGCTCGGCGACACCGGCGCGCCCGTCGTGACCCAGCGCCTGAGCCTTCCCGACGGCTCCTTCCAACCCCAGGTGACGGCAACGGATTTCGCCCCTGTGGTGATGGGGAACGGGGTGTTCGACCCGCGCACCGGTGCCCTGCTCTGGCGTGATCCGGTGCTCGACTGGGGCAAGCAGGACGGCGGCATCAGCCCGGCCGTCGTCGGCTCCACGCTGATCGCGGCGTCGCTGGACGGGAACCTGATCGGTCTCGACACCCGCACCGGCCGTCGGATGTGGACCACTCCGTTGCCGGTTGCCTTCTCCGTCCGGTCCGGGATCACCGACGGGCGTTTCTTCGTCTTCGGCGACACCACCGGGATGCACTCGATCGACGCGGTCAGCGGTCGGATCGTGTGGTCGGTGGTGTCGCGATCGCCGTCCCCGGGCGCGATCAGCCTGACCTCGGTCTCGGGTTCCGGCGGTGACATCGTTCGCGCGGAGGGGAATTCGATCTCGGTGTGGCGCGCACGCACCGGTCCGGATCCGACCTGATTCACCGGTCGACGGTTGCGGGCCCGCGGTGTCGGGCGCGGGCCTCGCGGACGCCCATCGCGGTGACCGTCACGGCGACGATCGCCAGCCCCAGCCACTGCGACCACGCCAGGCTGGTGCCCAGCACCAGCACCCCGATCACGGCGGCGGTGGCCGGGAAGGCGAGCTCGCCGAGCGTCGCTCGCGACGCCGGGGTCGACCGCAACGCCCGGTAGTACAGCGTGAGCGCGAGCAGACCGGGGATGAGAGCCAGGAGGACCAGACCGACCGCATCGCCCCACGCAGGCAGCACGGGCGCACCGGTGACGCCGACGACGCCGAACGCCCCGACCGTGCCGAAGCCGAGTCGCAGGGTGGTGAGGTCGCGCGGTGTCACCGACGGCGACACGAGCCGCCCGAGGACCGTCCCGACCGCCCACAGGGCGGCGGCGCCCAGCGCCAGGAGTGCCGGCTCGAGCTCGGACACGCTCAGGTGCAGTGGGTCGGCGAACGAGAGCAGCCAGGCGCCGACGAGGGCGGGCACCGCGTAGAGCGCGAAGCGCGGGCGCAGGCGTTCACCGAGGAGCAGTACCGCCAGGGCGATCGCGAGGACGGGCTGCAACTTCTGCAGGACGAGCGGGGTGATGAAGTCGCCGCTGCTCCCGGCGATCGTGAACGCCCGCGTGAACAGCGCCGTCGCGACCGCCGACGACCCGATGCCGATGACCACCACCGCGGCCTTGTCCCGCAGACCGAGTCGAGCGAACGCGCGGATCGCGGCCGGCAGGAACGGTGCGAGCACCACGATCGGGATGATGTGTTCCCACAGCACGATCGTCCCGGCGGCGAGGTCGGAGGCGAGGGGCTTGCGCAGCAGTCCGTCGAGACCCCACAGCGCTGCCGAGACGGCGACCAACCATGTCGCGTCCCGGTGGGCGCGCGGACTCGACCCGTCGGTGCCGGCGACGATGACCGTCTGACTCACTGGAGGTCCCCCCGCGGTTGGTCGACGGACGCACAGACCACGTCCTGGAGGACGCGACAGTGGGGAGAACGTCGGGGCGCTGTCGAACCTTCCCGCGCGGTGACGGGGTCGAGCTCAGACGCCGACGGTGATGGTCACGCGATCGGCGTAGAACGCGACGTGGTCGACGATGTCGGCCACGGCCGGATAGGGCTCGCGGTAGACCCAGACGGAGTCGGATCGCTCGGTGCCGTCGACGACGATGTCGTAGTACGAGGCGTCACCCTTGTAGGGGCAGTGGGTGTGCGCGTCCGATGCCCGCAGCACCTCCGGATCCACGTCGGCGATCGGGATGTACTGCACGGGTGGGTAGCTCGCCTCGCGCAATGTGAGCGCGCTGTCGGACGCGGCGATCCGCCTCCCGTCGACACTCACGGTCACATGGTGACCGGTGGGCTCGACGGTGATGGGGTGATCGGGGCCGGGAACGAGCGGGGTGGGTGCCATCACCCGACTCTAAGCGCGGATGTGGTCGGTGGCATCGAACACCCAGGAGACGTCGGCGTCGGCGAAGTCGTCCATCCACGACGAGGGTGCGCTGCCGAGGATGGCGTTGAAGTCCCAGTAGTCCTTCCACAGCGACACCCGGCCGTCGACGACCCGGTGCACCGACACGAACGGCAGTTCGGCGGTCTCGCCGGTGGTCCACGCCCACGACTCCGAGTGCTCGAACATCACGTCCGCGCCATTGCTGACGAGCAGTCCGGGGTGGTTCTCGTACGTCGCCAGCGACTCGAGGCCGACCTTGAGCCGCTTGACGATGTCGTCGGGGCCGCGCGCGGCGAGTGTCGGGCCCACGGGCATGTCGATGTAGATGCAGTCATCGGAGAGGAACGTCTTCACGCCGTCCCAATCCCGCTGCGACAGCGCGTTCCACAGACCCAGCACGGTGTCGTCAACCGACATTCGTCACCACTTTCGTCGAGGAGGCGCGCGCCGGCGTGGCGTCGGCGCGGAGGAAGCGACCGGTCCGACGTCGACCGACGACATCGGTCGCTGCACCGTCGACGAAGACCGGTTCGCCCGCCACGAACACGGCCTCGACAGTCGGGTCGTTGCGGTTGACCATGCGTGACAGTCCACCGAACTGCTCGACGGGATCCTCGTGGTAGGAGTCGAGGGACTCGTCGAGTCGGGTCGGGTCGAGAACCATCAGGTCGGCGCGATCCCCGATCCGGAGGTGCCCGGCGTCGATGCGATACCAGTCGGCGAGCTCTCCGGTGAGTCGATGGACCGCCTGCTCCATCGACAGGAACGGTGTCCCCGCGGCCTGTGCGTCACGCACGTGGCGCAGCAGCCGGAGTCCGAAGTTGTAGAACGCCATGTTGCGCAGATGCGCGCCGGCGTCGGAGAAGCCCATCTGGATGCCAGGTTCGGCGGCCATCTTCTTCAGCAGTTCTGGACGGTGGTTGGAGATCGTCGTCCGCCAGCGCAGCGCCTTCCCGTGTTCGAGGGCCAGGTCGAGGAACGCGTCGACGGGATGGATCCCGCCGCGGTCGAGTCCGACCTGTCCGAACGACTTCCCGATCACCGCGGGATCCGGGCACTCGACGATCTCGGCGTCGAAGAAGTCGCGGTGCCACACGCGGGTGCCGAACCTGCTCTCGTAGTCCTCGCGGAACCGGCGGCGGTAGCCCTCGTCCCGCAACAACTCGTTGCGTGCCATCTCGTCGCTGAGGTGCAGAGCGGCTGCGCCGGAACCGAATTCCTCGAAGATGACGAGATCGATGCCGTCGGCGTAGACCTCGAACGGTACCGGCAGATGCTGCCAGCGGAAGTTGCCGCCGAGGCGGTTGATCAGCCGGGCGAGCGGGCCGATGATCCGGATCGCCTGCGGGTTGGCCTTGATGTCGGCAGCGGAGAGGAGGCTGGTCTTGAGGGGTCTGCGGCCGATGCCCAGGGACTGCACCAGCTGGGAGGCGACATCGAGCGGGTGGGTCAGGTCCGGGCCCGACTGCAGCACGCGGCCGCGCCTGCGCAGTGCCGACTTCAGCCGCCGCAGCTCGCGGGGTCCGGCGTAGGTCGACGGCAACGTTCGCGACCGGCAGATCTCCCCGTCGAGCTTGTCGAACAGCAGTTGCTGCGACGACATGCCGACGAACCCGGCGTCGAGTGCCTCCTCCAGCCACCGTTCCATCTGGCGTTGTTCCGCGCCGGTGGGCCGCTGACGGTTCCGGGTCGCGCGGTCGAGGCCCATCGTCGCCGCACGCATGTCGGAGTGGCCTATGAACGCCGCGACATTCGGCCCGAGCGGACGTGCCTCGAGCGCGGCGATGTACTCCTCGCAGGTCGACCAGGTCTTGTGTCTGTCGACCGCGCCGATGACGTGCTCCCGGGGTATCGCCTCGACGCGTCCGAACAGGTCGCCCGCATCGGTCGCGTCGACGTGGATCGTCGACAGCGAACACGAACCGACCATGATCGTGGTGACACCGTGCCTCAGCGACTCCGACAGCGCCGGACCGTCGAGAATCTCCACGTCGTAGTGGGTGTGGATGTCGACCATCCCGGGCAACACCCACCGCCCCTCGGCGTCGACGACATGCGGACAACCCGGATCGTCGAGCGGGTCGGTGCTGATCGCCGCGACCCGACCGTCGCTGATGCCGATGTCACGGACGCCGGAGGGGCCACCGGTCCCGTCGAACCACCGGCCGCGGCGGATGATCGTGTCGTAGGTCACACCGCCATGGAACCGCTGATCCGCACAGGTGTCAATAACGGTGTCTGGACAGGTGTCAGGAATGTGCCCCGGAACCCGTGGGTGGTCCCGGGGCACACAACCCCGCGGGGGGATCGAGTGGTCGCGGTCTAGCTGTCGTGCAGGATGACCCCGCGGATGTTCTTGCCGTCGCGCAGATCCTGATAGCCCTCGTTGACCTGCTCCAGCGTGTAGGTCGAGGTCACCAGCTCGTCGAGTTTGAGCTGACCGGCGTCGTAGAGGCGCAGCAGCCGCACGATGTCGTACTGCGGGTTGGCCGACCCGAACAGCGACCCCTTGATCGTCTTCTCGTTGAGGGTGAGGTCGATCCCGGGCCAGTGCACCGTGAACTTCTCGGGACTCGACAACCCGGTCAGGACGACCGTGCCGCCCTTGCCGACCGCGCCGATGGCCGCCGACACGACGTCCTCCTCGACGGTGCCGACGGTGACGATCGCGCAGTCGGCACCCTGACCCCAGGTGAGTTCGGTGATCTTCTCCTGCGCCTCGGCGGGATCGGCGAAGGTGTGCGTCGCACCGAATTTCGTGGCCGTCTCGCGTTTGAACGCGATGGGGTCGACCACCACGACGTACTTGGCTCCGGCGTGCACGGCACCCTGCACCGAGTTGATGCCGATGCCGCCGATGCCGTAGATGACGACGGTGTCGCCGGCGCGCACGTTGCCCGCGTAGACGACCGACCCCCAGCCGGTGGGCACGCCGCATCCGACGAGGACGGCCTTGTCCAGGGGCAGCCAGTCGTCGACCTTCACCACCGAGTACTGCGAGATGACCGCGCGTTCGGAGAACGTCCCGAGCATGCACATGCCGCCGAAATCGTCGTCGCCGGCGTGGAACCGGTAGGTGCCGTCGGGCAGGCAGCCGTCGAGGATGGTCGCGCCGACGTCGCACAGCGACTGCCGTCCGGTCGAGCAGTAGCGACACGTCCCGCAGTTCGGGATGAAGCTGCACACCACGTGGTCGCCGGGCTTGACCTTCGTGACGCCCGCGCCGACCTCCTCGATGATCCCGGCGCCCTCGTGGCCGCCGACCATCGGGAAGCGCGGCGGGAGGTCGCCGTCGGTGAGGTGGAGATCGGAGTGGCACAGGCCCGCGGCGACGAACTTGATGAGGACCTCGCCCTCCTTCGGCTTGTCCAGGTCGAGCTCGATGATCTCGAACGGTTTGCCCGCGTCGTACAGAACGGCTGCCTTGGTCTTCATCGTCGAAGTCCCTCCTCATCGGCGCACCGGCGGTGTCGTGTGCGCGCTCTGCAGCCCATGGTGACGCGCGTCACTGTCGTGAGGTGTCCAACTTCTGGACAGGTCGGCTCAGCCGTCGATGCCGAGTTCGTGCATCCGCTTGTAGAGGGTGGTGCGACTCATCCCCAGGGCCTCGGCGGTGCCGCGCTTGTTGCCCTCGTGGCGGTCGAGTTCGGAGACGATGGCGTCGCGCGTCGCGCGGTCGAGTGCGTTGAGCACCGCGGTCCCGTCGTCGAGGAGGTCGATCTCGATGACGAAGCCACCGCCCTCGGGACGCTCCCACCGCAACGACGCCGCATATCCCGAGCTCAGCATCACGCGGGGGACGTGTCCGCGGCGGTTCATGGCGCCGTCGGTGAGGGCCCGCAGGGCGGTGTGGTCCGCCGGACCGACCAGCTGGCCCGCCGAGGCGTTCTCGAGGACGATCTCGTCGGCGATCGCGACGACCGGTGCGCCCCGCCGCCGTGCGCCGGCGCGTTGGAAGTGCCGGAGCAGCAGGTGCTCGCCGGTCTGTGTCTGCTCGAGCAGGCGCTCGGTGATGTCGCGGGCGGCCTGCGCGAGCAGGGGAGCCAGCAGCGGGTTGTCGTCGGACTGCAGGAAAGTGATGTCGAGGATGCCCTCGATGCGGTGGCTCACCGGGTGGTGCAGCGGGTGGCCGTAGCAGCCGAAGCGTTTCAGTTCGTCGATGTAGTGCTCGCCGCCACGCACGGCGATCGGCGACCGCAGCGCGTGCACCGTGGCGATCGAGTTGGTCCCCGAGGTCTCCTCGGTGAACGACCGCCCGATCTGGACACCGACCTCGGCGACCACATCGTGGACCTGGTGGGAGCCGAACCGCATGTCGACCAGGCGGGCGTCCCGGTCGGCGAGCAGCACGCAGAACCCGGTGCCGGCGAGCATGTTCTCCATCCGGTCGAGCACCGGCGTCGCGGCCGCGAGGAGTCGACTGCGCCGGTCGACCTCGGAGACACTGAACAGGGTCGCCGAGTCGGCGGGACGCAACCCCGCCCGACGCGCCCGCTGCCACGAGCTGGCGATCTCGGCGCGCACGATCTCGGACATGTCCGAAACATACGTCCAACAGCGCATACGCCGAGGTGGAATCGTGCGCGGAGGGGTCGGGGGATCGTTTTTGACCTGACCTGATGCGGTCGGTACAGTTGACCGCTGGTGCCTGGCAACAGCCGGGCTGATCCGTATGCCATCGATCGCCGGTCTGTTTCCGCCGGCGAGGGCAGTGTGCGGGTGACACGACCACCACCTGTCGGCAGATTCGACACGCCCGACAGTGGGGTGAACAAACTAGTACTGACCAGCGCTTTCGAGTCTGGTGGGGCGAACTGTGGAGTTGCGTCGGAGTTCATCTCCGGTTCACCTGCCCGGAGCACCAACCACAGTGGACAACGAACACCGCCGAACCTAAGGACGAACAACCAGTGCCAACAATCAATCAGTTGGTCCGCAAGGGCCGCCACGACAAGCCTGCCAAGCAGAAGACGGCAGCGCTGAAGGGCAGCCCGCAGCGGCGTGGCGTGTGCACCCGCGTGTACACCACCACCCCCAAGAAGCCGAACTCCGCGCTCCGCAAGGTCGCCCGCGTGCGCCTGACGAGCTCGGTCGAGGTCACCGCCTACATCCCCGGTGAGGGTCACAACCTGCAGGAGCACTCGATGGTGCTCGTCCGCGGTGGTCGTGTGAAGGACCTCCCGGGTGTGCGGTACAAGGTCATCCGCGGCTCGCTCGACACCCAGGGTGTCAAGGGCCGCAAGCAGGGACGCAGCAAGTACGGCGCGAAGAAGGAGAAGGGCTGATGCCACGTAAAGGACCCGCCCCGAAGCGTCCCCTCATCAACGACCCGGTCTACGGGTCGCCGCTGGTCACCCAGCTGGTGAACAAGATCCTCCTCGACGGCAAGAAGTCGACCGCGGAGCGCATCGTCTACCGCGCACTCGAGCAGGCTCGCGAGAAGACCGGCACCGATCCGGTCATCACCCTCAAGCGCGCTCTCGACAACGTGAAGCCCGCGCTCGAGGTCAAGAGCCGCCGCGTCGGTGGTGCCACCTACCAGGTGCCCATCGAGGTCAAGCCCAACCGTGCGAACACCCTCGCCCTGCGCTGGCTGGTCACCTTCAGCCGGCAGCGTCGCGAGAAGACCATGGTCGAGCGTCTGGCCAACGAGCTGCTCGACGCCAGCAACGGTCTCGGCGCAGCAGTCAAGCGTCGCGAGGACACCCACAAGATGGCCGAGGCCAACCGGGCGTTCGCGCACTACCGCTGGTGACAATCCCTATCAACATCTTCTACGCGAAAGAGCGAGGCAGATAAGTGGCACAGGACGTGCTGACCGACCTGAACAAGGTCCGCAACATCGGCATCATGGCCCACATCGATGCCGGCAAGACCACCACCACCGAGCGCATCCTCTTCTACACCGGTATCTCGTACAAGATCGGTGAGGTCCACGACGGCGCAGCCACCATGGACTGGATGGAGCAGGAGCAGGAGCGTGGCATCACGATCACCTCTGCTGCCACCACCTGCTTCTGGAACGACAACCAGATCAACATCATCGACACCCCGGGCCACGTCGACTTCACCGTCGAGGTCGAGCGCTCGCTGCGCGTCCTCGACGGCGCGGTCGCGGTGTTCGACGGCAAAGAGGGTGTCGAGCCGCAGTCCGAGCAGGTGTGGCGTCAGGCCGACAAGTACGACGTGCCGCGTATCTGCTTCGTCAACAAGATGGACAAGCTCGGCGCCGACTTCTACTTCACGGTGCAGACCATCAAGGACCGCCTCGGCGCCAAGCCGCTGGTCATCCAGCTGCCCATCGGTGCCGAGAACGACTTCGAGGGCATCGTCGACCTGGTCGAGATGAAGGCGAAGGTCTGGTCGGGCGAGACCAAGCTGGGCGAGAAGTACGACACCCAGGACATCCCGGCCGACCTGGTCGAGCGGGCCGAGCAGTACCGCGAGGAGCTGCTCGAGACGGTGGCCGAGTCCGACGAGGAGCTTCTCGAGAAGCACTTCGGCGGCGAGCCGCTGACGATCGAGGAGATCAAGGGCGCCATCCGCAAGATGACGGTCAACTCCGAGATCTACCCGGTGCTGTGTGGCTCGGCGTTCAAGAACAAGGGCGTGCAGCCCATGCTCGACGCGGTCATCGACTACCTCCCGTCGCCTCTCGACGTCGAGTCGGTCACCGGCCACGCCGTGGGCGACGAGGAGAAGCTCCTCACCCGCAAGCCGTCGTCGGACGAGCCGTTCGCGGCGCTGGCGTTCAAGATCGCCACGCACCCCTTCTTCGGCAAGCTGACCTACGTCCGGGTGTACTCGGGCAAGGTCGACTCCGGTGCCCAGGTCATCAACTCGACCAAGGGCAAGAAGGAGCGTCTGGGCAAGCTCTTCCAGATGCACTCCAACAAGGAGAACGCGGTCCCGACCGCGTCCGCCGGACACATCTACGCCGTGATCGGACTGAAGGACACCACCACCGGTGACACCCTGTGCGATCCGCAGGATCAGGTGATCCTGGAGTCGATGAGCTTCCCGGACCCGGTCATCCAGGTCTCGATCGAGCCCAAGACCAAGTCCGACCAGGAGAAGCTGGGCACCGCGATCCAGAAGCTCGCCGAAGAGGACCCGACCTTCTCGGTCAAGCTCGACGAGGACACCGGCCAGACCGTCATCGGCGGCATGGGCGAGCTCCACCTCGACATCCTGGTCGACCGCATGAAGCGGGAGTTCAAGGTCGAGGCCAATGTCGGCAAGCCGCAGGTGGCCTACCGCGAGACGATCCGCAAGACCGTCGAGAAGCACGATTTCACCCACAAGAAGCAGACGGGTGGATCGGGCCAGTTCGCGAAGGTCATCGTCAAGCTCGAGCCGCTGGTCGACGCCGAGGACGGTGCGACCTACGAGTTCGTCAACGCCGTCACCGGTGGTCGCGTGCCCCGCGAGTACATCCCGTCGGTCGACGCCGGAGCCCAGGACGCCATGCAGTACGGCGTGCTGGCCGGCTACCCGCTGGTCAACCTGAAGTTCACGCTTCTCGACGGCCAGTACCACGACGTCGACTCCTCGGAGATGGCGTTCAAGATCGCCGGTTCGCAGGCACTCAAGGAGGCCGCCCGCATGGCCGGCCCCGTGATCCTCGAACCGCTGATGGCCGTCGAGGTCATCACACCCGAGGACTACATGGGTGACGTGATCGGCGACCTCAACTCGCGCCGTGGCCAGATCCAGGCCATGGAGGAGCGCAGCGGTGCCCGTGTCGTCAAGGCGCAGGTCCCGCTGTCGGAGATGTTCGGCTACATCGGAGACCTCCGGTCGAAGACCCAGGGCCGGGCGAACTACTCCATGGTGTTCGATTCGTACGCGGAGGTTCCCGCGAACGTGTCGAAGGAGATCATCGCGAAGGCGACCGGCGAGTAGTTCGCGACACGCGAGCACTCGCACCGTGTCGTGACACCCGTCGCGGCGCACCAGTTATCAAACACAAACTTTGCGGCTGAGAAAGCCTCAGGCGCATGACAGTCCAGGAGGACATCAAGTGGGTAAGGCGAAGTTCGAGCGGACCAAGCCGCACGTCAACATCGGCACCATCGGTCACGTCGACCACGGCAAGACCACGCTGACCGCGGCCATCACCAAGGTTCTGCACGACAAGTACCCGGACCTCAACGCCGCGTTCGCGTTCGACCAGATCGACAAGGCGCCGGAGGAGAAGGCTCGTGGTATCACGATCAACATCTCCCACGTCGAGTACCAGACCGAGAAGCGTCACTACGCGCACGTCGACGCCCCCGGTCACGCCGACTACATCAAGAACATGATCACCGGTGCCGCCCAGATGGACGGCGCGATCCTGGTCGTGGCGGCCACCGACGGCCCGATGCCCCAGACGCGTGAGCACGTGCTGCTCGCCCGCCAGGTCGGCGTGCCCTACATCCTGGTCGCGCTGAACAAGGCCGACATGGTCGACGACGAGGAGATCATCGAGCTCGTCGAGATGGAGGTCCGCGAACTGCTGGCCGCCCAGGACTTCGACGAGGACGCTCCGGTCGTGAAGGTCTCCGCTCTCAAGGCCCTCGAGGGTGACGAGAAGTGGGGCGAGTCGATCGCCGAGCTGATGCAGGCCGTGGACGACTCGGTGCCGGACCCCGTCCGCGAGACCGAGAAGCCCTTCCTCATGCCCGTCGAGGACGTCTTCACGATCACCGGTCGTGGCACCGTCGTCACCGGTCGTGTCGAGCGTGGCTCGGTCAACGTGAACGAGGACGTCGAGATCGTCGGCATCCGCGAGAAGTCGACCAAGACCACCGTCACCGGTATCGAGATGTTCCACAAGCTGCTCGATTCGGCCGAGGCGGGCGACAACGCCGGTCTGCTGCTGCGTGGCCTCAAGCGCGAGGACGTCGAGCGTGGCCAGGTCATCATCAAGCCGGGTACCACCACCCCGCACACCGAGTTCGAGGGCCAGGCGTACATCCTGTCGAAGGACGAGGGCGGTCGCCACACCCCGTTCTTCAACAACTACCGTCCGCAGTTCTACTTCCGTACGACCGACGTGACGGGCGTCGTGACCCTGCCCGAGGGCACCGAGATGGTCATGCCCGGTGACAACACCGAGATGAGCGTCAAGCTGATCCAGCCGGTCGCCATGGACGAGGGCCTGCGCTTCGCGATCCGTGAGGGTGGCCGCACCGTCGGTGCCGGCCGCGTCACCAAGATCAACAAGTGACGGCAGGTCCGCTGGCGCGGACCTGAGTCACGGATCAACAAGTGACACAGCTCGACACGTGACACCCTCCCGCGCCTGGCGCGGGAACGCACCACCGAGAACGCCCGATCCCTTCCGAGGGGTCGGGCGTTCTTGTGCGTCGGGGCCGACGCCGCGCCGACGACGGCGACGTCGAATAGTGTCGACAACCGTGACCCTCTCCGACGTCGACGGCCCCGAGGTGGGTGTCATCACGCCATCGGTGGGCCGCTTCACGCGTGACGAGGTACCGCGTCTGCTCGCCCTTCTCGGCGTGCTCGTCGTGCTGCACCTCATCGGGTGGGGGCTGTTCGCCCACTACAACGCGATCCCGCGGATCCATCACCTCACCGGCCCCGACGGCGGGCTCGTCTACGCCGGTGCCGGCCTCCTCGCCTACACGCTCGGCATGCGGCACGCCTTCGACGCCGACCACATCGCCGCCATCGACGACACCACCCGCTTCCTCCTCCAGAAGGGCAGGCGGCCCCTGGCCGTGGGCATGTTCTTCTCCCTCGGGCACTCCACGGTGGTCCTCGTGTTCGTCACGGCCATCGCCTTCCTCGCCAGCCGCGCCACCGCTGTCGGGGAGGCGTTCGCCGGTCCCGGCGGGATCATCGGGACGCTGGTGTCGGGGACGTTCCTCTATCTCGTGGCCGCGCTGAACATCGTCGTGCTCGTGGGCATCGTGCGGGTGTGGCGACGGGCGCGGCGCGGCCAGTTCTCGGAGTCGTCGCTCGACGAACTGCTGGCCCGGCGCGGCCTGATGAACCGCCTGTTCCGGGGACGCTACGACAGGCTGATCAACCATTCGTGGCAGATGTACCCGCTCGGACTGCTGTTCGGGCTGGGCTTCGACACCGCCACCCAGGTGGGGCTGCTCGCGATCGCCGGCACCACCGCCATCGCCGGCGGGCTCCCGCCGCTGGCGATCATCGCGCTACCGGTGTTGTTCGCCGCCGGGATGACCACGATGGACACCATCGACGGCGTGTTCATGTCGAAGGCCTACGGCTGGGCGTTCGTGACGCCGGCCCGCAAGATCTACTACAACATCACCATGACCGGGCTCACGGTCTTCCTCGCCCTCGTCGTCGGGACACTGCAGATCCTCACGCTGCTGGCCGACGAACTCGGTCTCGCCGGCGGAGTCTTCGACGTGGTCGCGTCGTTCGATCTCGAGCGCATCGGACAGCTCGTCGTCGGCACGTTCGTCGTCGTGTGGATCGGCGCGCTGCTCTACTACCGTCTCGCTCGCGTCGACCGGCGCTTCACCGAGTCGCGCGATCAGACCGCGACGACGGGGTCGAAGTGAGTGACCTCAGGGAACGGGTCGTAGAAGTGGTGCAGCAGTTCGCGCCACCGCGCGTACTCGGGTGAGCCGCGGAACCCCTCGGTGTGGTCGGCGAGCGTGGCCCACTCGACGAGGAGCAGGTAGGTGTCGGGGCTCTCGATGCCGCGCGACAGTCGCAGACCGGAGAACCCGGGCATGGCAGAGATGATGGACTTCGCCTCCGCGAACGCCGCGAGGAACTCCTCGCCACGGCCCGGTGTCACCTGCAGCAGAGCGTGTTCGACGATCATCGGGTCACTCTCGCATGGCAGGCTGGACCGTGTGAGCGATGACGAGACGATGACCGGTGTCCGCGTGTCCACGACGGCAGGTGTGGTGCGGGGTCGCCGCGTCCGCACCGGCGACGCCGAGGTGCATGCCTTCCTGGGCATCCCGTACGCGGGGCCGCTGGTCGGTGCCGCCCGATTCGCGGCGCCGAGCGCGGTCGAGCCCTGGGAGGGCGAACGTCCCGCGACAGAACACGGCCCGACCCCGCCGCAGGGGCCCTACCCGGCGCCCACCTCGGAGTTGCTGCCCAGCGTGATCGTCGACGGCGACGCATCGCTCAACCTGTCGGTGTGGACACCCGAACCGGGTACCGGTCGACTGCCGGTCATGGTGTGGATCCACGGCGGTGCGTTCACCCGCGGCACGCACCGGTTGCCCACCTACGACGGCGCCGCGTTCGCCCGCGACGGTGTCGTGGTGGTCGGGATCAACTACCGGCTCGGGGCGCTGGGGTTCCTGAGCCTCGCCGGGGCGCCCGACAACCGCGGACTGCGTGATCAGATCAAGGCCCTGGAATGGGTGCGCGACAACGTCGCCGCCTTCGGTGGCGACCCCGACCAGGTCACCGTGTTCGGCGAATCGGCGGGCGCGATGAGCATCGCGGCGCTGCTGTCGTCGCCGTACGCCGAGGGGTTGTTCCGTCGCGCGATCGTGCAGAGCGGCAACGCGGTGTCGGCGTCGGATCTGGGCGACGCGCGGCTCGTCGCGAGTGAGTTCACCGAGACGCTGGGCCTGCCGCCCACCGTCGTCGGTGTCGCCGACCTGCCCACCGACGCCCTGCAGAGGGCGCAGGACGCGGTGGGTCTCGCACTCGTCGGCGACCCGAACCCGAACCGGTGGGGCGCGAGCACCGTCGCTCGCGGACTCGGGGTGATGAGCATGTTCCCGACCGTCGACGGCGACATCCTGCCCGCGCTCCCCATCGATGCGATCCGCGCGGGGGCCGGCCGCGGTGTCGAGGTGCTCGCGGGCACGACACGGGAGGAGATGCGCTTCTTCCTCGTCCCCAGCGGCCTGGCCGCGGTGGTGACCGCTGAGATGCTGCCGGGGATCGTCGGTCGACTCGGCGTGGGATCCGATGCGGTGGCGACCTACACTCGCAACCGACCCGACGAATCGCCCGGTGACGTGATGTGTGCGATGTTCACCGACTACTCGTTCCGTTCCGGCACAGCCGATCTCGTCGACGCGATTGCGGCGCGAGACCAGTCGGCCTGGCAGTACGAGTTCGCGTGGCCCACCCCGGTCCGCGATCTGCGCGCCTGTCACGCACTGGAATTGGCCTTCGTCTTCGACAACCTCGGCGGATCGGCGCAGCTCACCGGCCCCACTCCGCCGCAGGACCTCGCCGACGACATGCACGCCACCTGGGTGCGGTTCGCCACCACCGGCGATCCGGGGTGGGACCGTGTCGGCGACACGCGCCCGGTGCGGACCTTCGGCGACGCGTCACTCGGTGCCGACGCCGTCGTGACCGATCCGCGGGCCGACGAGCTCGCGGTCTTCCGGCAGGGATGAGTCTGCGCCGACCGCGCCGATGAGCGAACGCGCGCCGAATGTCCCGACGCGCACCGAGCCGGGCGTGCGGGTGAACGGCGAGCGCGCGTCGGTCAGTGGTCGGCGCGGTTGTGCAGGGGGCGCGGGTCGATACCGGCCGCGGTCCAGGCCTCGTGGGCCCAGGGCGTGTAGAGCCACTTCTGCGGCAGTCGGTTCACGACGGGGTTGATCGCGCGCATGAACGCGGCGAATCGTTGGAACCGACGTTCCTGACGGGGTGACCAGTCCAGACGGCAGACCGCCCGCATCTGCTGCGGCAGTGTCCCGATGACGATCGTGCGCAGTGCGGAGTTCAGCGGCACCGACAGCACCCGCCAGACCGGCGCCGGTACTCGACGCGGTCGTGGAAGACCCTGTCGCAGATAGCCGGTCGCGTACACGATCGTCTTGTGCGGGACGAATCGTTTGCACATGCGATCCCAGTAGGCGCAGAACTCGTCGTAATTCTGGGGTTGGTCGCGGGCGCTGATCCCGTAGAGCGCGTACCAGGTCTTGCTCTCGTCGAAGATCCGGCACTTCTCCTCGTACGACAGGCGCCGGATGAAGGTGTCGGTCACGTAGAGCACCTGATCGACGAATGTCGCGTGCGCCCAGTAGAACAACTCGGGATTGAGCGCGTGATACCGCGACCCGTCGCTGATGGTGCCCTTGATGTCGCGGTGGAAATCACGCACCGTCGCACCCCAGTGCTGTGCGTCGGCGGCATAGACCGTGCGCATGATCGGCGGTCCGGTGCGTCGTGCCCGACCGAGGAAGTCGTCGAAGATCACCGAGTGGTCGGCGACGCCCTGTCCGAGCTGTTCGATGCAGTTCTCGGTGCCGGCGAGTCGCTGGATACCCAGCAGTCCGCGCATGTCGCCGTAGAACTTCCAGATCAGGGTGTCCGGACCGAGGCGTGTCGCAGTGGGTGACTGCGCGCCCCCATCGGCGAGCACCGGTTCCGCCTCGCGGATCCGTGTGTCGAAGTCACTGCGTGCCGAGGCCACACCGTCGCTCATGAGACGAATCCTAGCATTCGTCTCATGTGGCAGCGTGGGCGGTGTGAACATCCCCCCGGTCGAGGCGATCCTCGACACCGCGGTCGTCGTGGCCCTCCCGATGCGGCAACGGTTCCGCGGCATCACCGTGCGCGAGGCCCTGCTGTTCGAGGGCCCCCGGGGCTGGGGGGAGTTCGGTGCGTTCACCGAATACGACGACGCCGAGGCGGCGTGGTGGCTCGCCGCCGGCATCGAGGCCGCACACCAGGGTCCTCCCGCTGCATTGCGCGACGAGGTGGCGATCAACGCGACCGTGCCGGCGGTCGCGGCCGACGAGGTGGCGGCGATCCTGGCTCGTCACCCCGGCGTGACGACGGCCAAGGTCAAGGTGGCCGAACCCGGTGACACCCTCGACGACGAGGTGGCGCGCATCGAGGCCGTGCGCGCGGTCGTGCCGACCGTCCGGGTTGACGCGAACGGGAAATGGTCGGTGTCGCAGGCGATCACCGCGATCCGTGCGCTGGGTGAGCTCGAGTACGTCGAGCAACCGTGTGCGTCGATCGAGGAACTGGCCGCCGTGCGCGCCGCGGTCACGACCCGCATAGCGGCCGACGAGAGCATCCGTCGTGCCGAGGATCCGCTGCGTGTGGTGCGTGCCGGGGCGGCCGATGTCGCGGTCCTCAAGGTGGCGCCCCTCGGGGGCATGCGCCGTGTACTGGCGCTCGCCGAACAGATCGACCTCGACATCGTGATCTCCAGTGCGCTCGACACCGCCGTCGGGATCTCGGCGGGGATCGCGACCGCGGCCGCCCTGCCGACCGCCCCGCCCGCGTGCGGTCTCGGCACCGGGAGCCTGTTCGAGGTCGACGTCGCGGCGACGCCGCCGTCGGTCGGGGGAGTGCTCGCGACCCCCACCGTCGTGCCCGACGGACGCGCCCCGTTGGCTGCGCAGCACCGTCGCGACTGGTGGATCGACCGGGTCCGCCGGGTGCACGCTCTGCTCGCCGACGGCCATCCGGCCGCGCGGTCGTGATGTGACCCAGTAGACATTCGCCGGGCCCAAAGATACAGTTGCTGGTATCTGTTCCAATGGAGGTGCACAGCGATGACAACGGTTGACTCGGACGTCCCGGCCGGAAGCGAACTGAAGAAGGTGCCGTTCTCGACCCGCAGCGGTATCGGGACGGTGCTCGGAATGCGCCGCGACCCCTTCGGTTTCCACGAGAAGCGCGTCGCCGAGTTCGGCGAGGTGTCCGGCATGAGCGCGTTCGGCCGCAAGTGGGTCGTCGCGTCCGGTCCCGAGGCGGCCGAGGAGGTGCTGATGAACAAGAAGCGCTCCTTCGCCAATGCGCCGGCGTGGTCGTACCTCATCGGCCCGTTCTTCAACCGCGGTGTGATGCTGATGGACTTCGAGGAGCACCGCAGCCATCGGCTCATCCTGCAGCAGGGTTTCAGCCCGGTCGCGATCCGGCAGTACATGGATCTCATGCAGCCGATGATCGCCAAGCGGATGCAGGACTTCCCGACCGGGAAGATCCTGCTGTTCAAGGAGTTCAAGGCCCTCACCCTCGACGTCGCGCTCGAGGTGTTCCTCGGACTCGAACTGCCCAAGGCCGAGGCCGACCGCATCAACGGTGCCTTCCTCGACACCGTGCAGGCCGGTGTCGCCGTGATCCGCAAGCCGGTCCCCGGCACGCGGTGGTGGAAGGGGATCCGCTCGCGCAAGATCCTCGAGGAGTTCTTCTACTCCCACATCCCCGCCAAGCGGGCCACCGCGACCCCCGACCTGTTCTCGGTGCTGTGTCACGCGGAAAGCGAAGAGGGCGCGACGTTCTCCGATGAGGACATCGTGAACCACATGATCTTCATCCTCATGGCCGCGCACGACACCTCGACGATCTCGATGACCCAGATGTGCTACCGCATGGCGAAATCGCCGGAGTGGCAGGCGAAGGCACATGAGCAGTCGATGACCCTCGACTCCGAACTCACCTACGACGACCTCGGATCGCTGACCGTGCTCGACGCGGTGTTCAAGGAGTCGCTGCGCATGTGCACCCCGGTGCCCGCACATCCGCGGATGGCCGTGGCCGACACCGAGATCCAGGGCTACTTCGTGCCCGAGGGGTCGATGGTGACGGTGCCGTCGCTGTTCAACCACTACGACGAGCGCATCTACACCGACCCGTGGACCTTCGATCCGGAGCGCTTCGGACCCGACCGCGCGGAGGACAAGAAGTTCCGCATGGGGTGGAGCCCCTTCGGCGGTGGCGTGCACAAGTGCATCGGCCTCTACTTCGGGCAGATGGAGATCAAGACGATCATGCATCAGCTGGTCCGCGACTTCGAGTGGTCGGTCCCCGCCGACTACGAGATGCCGATGGACTACAGCTCGCTGCCGATCCCGAAGGATCGGCTCCCCGTCACCCTGCGCCGCCGGTGAGCTCGGACGTCTCGGCGTCCGGTCGCAAGACCCGCAACACCGACAGTCCGGGCGACCAGGAGGACGCGATCCTCTCCGCCGCGGCCGCGGAGTTCACCGAGACCGGTGTGCGGCGCGCCTCGGTCGACGAGATCGCCAAGCGCGCGGGCGTCAGTCGCAGCACGCTGTACCGACGGTTCCCGAACAAGGAGTCGCTGCTGCTCGCGGTCGCGACGCGTCTCTATCAGGACGGGATGCACGCGCTGGAACTCTCGATCACCGGGCTGTCGCCGAAAGAGGCCATCGCCGAGGCGTTCTCGGTCGGGGCGCAGCTGATCCAGAAGGATCCGCTGATGCATCGCCTCGTGATCGAGGACGCCGACATGAAGGGCATCACGTCATCGTCGGTGACGTCGATGTTCATCGACGCGGTCACCGACCGCACCGTCCGCGCGTTGCGCAGCGTCGGTGCGACGCGTCCCGATCCCGACCTGCGCGATGCGGTCGAGATCGTGGTGCGGTTGGTGATCTCGCAACTGGAGGTCCCGGCGTCGGACCCGATGAAGCAGGAGCCCGAATGGGTCCGTGCCTTCGCGGCCACGCACCTCGCGCCGATGATCTGGTGACCTGCCGAACCTGACCCGCCGGTCCCACCGGACGACCGCACCCTCACCCACCCCACCGCGCGCGACGCGTCGTCGCGCGCCGAACAAGGAGTCACCCATGGCACGTAGGAACAAGAAGACGACCGACGTACGCGGCCTCGTCATCGCGATCACCGGCGCCGCCCGCGGCATCGGGTTCGAGACGGCGACCTGGCTGCGCGACCTCGGCGCGACCGTCGTCATCGGCGACATCGACACCGACGCGGTCGGCAAGGCGGCCGCCGATCTCGGTCACGACGGTTTCTCCCTCGACGTCACCGACCCGGCCTCGTTCGCCGCGTTCCTCGACTCCGCCGAGGCCGCCGCGGGACCCATCGACGTCCTCATCAACAACGCGGGCATCATGCCGACCGGTCCGCTCCTGAGTTACGACCTCAACGTCGTCAAGCGCAACTTCGACATCGACCTGCTCGGTGTCGTCATCGGCACCCAGGAGGCGGCCAAGCGGATGATCGCGCGCGGTGGCGGCCAGATCATCAACATCGGATCGGTGGCCGGCCGGCTGCCCGTGCCCGGACTCACCATCTACAACGCCGCGAAGGCGGGCGTCATCGTCTTCTCCGAGGCGTGCGACAACGAGCTGTCGCCGCAGGGCGTCCGGGTGAAGACCGTCAACCCGACGTTCACCCGCACCGCACTCATCTCCGGGATCACCACGAACCGTTTCGTGCAGACCGTGGGACCCGAGCAGGTCGCCGAACAGGTCGTCAACAGCATCGAGGGCACCAAGACCCACCTCACCGTCCCGCGGTCGATGGCATGGGTCCACGCGAACGCGGTGATGCCGCCGGCGATGAAGCGCTCCTCGAGCAAGCTGACCGGGATGGACCGCATGTTCCTCAGCTACGACGACGTGGAGCGTGCCGAGTACCTCAAGCGGGTCAACGGCGTCCCCGCCGCCCCCGGCAAGTCCTGACCGCAGGCACCATCGCGACAGACGAGGCCCCCTTCCGGACATCGGGAGGGGGCCTCGTCTGCGTGTGCGTCAGCGCCGGAGCGTCACCACTGATCGAGGGTGGTGTACCCGTCCTGGATCGCTCGGGCGAACAGGTTGGCCTTCGAGCGCGCCGGACGACCGGCGGCGGTGTACTTCGCGCGGATACGCGTCAGGTGGGTGTTGACCGTCGATGCGGTGATGTAGAGGCGCTCGGCGGCCTCGGCCTTCGAGTCCGCGGCCAGCCAGCCGAGGAGCACCTCGATCTCGCGGCGCGAGAGCGCCGGGCGGTCATCGGTGACGACGCGCAGGGTGCGCTGGGGCCGGTGCGCCTCCGCGCTGGAATCCTGGTCGTCGAAGTCGTGAGCGACGGACATGGGTACGATCCTCCCGATTGTTCTGCTGCACACATGTGCGATGGGGAAATGATCCTTCGAGGTCGTTCGAGGCGCCAGCCGGACGCTTGTTTGACGCCAAGTCCATACGAAGGTCCATACGTCTCCTGCGGGAACGCTGCACGTCAGGGGAGGGTGGGTCATGAGACCAGACGATGTCCGTACACGTGAGGACCTCGCCCGCGCCCTCACCGAGATCCGCTCGGCGGCCGGTCTCTCGATCCGTGAGACCGCGGCGCGGGCGGGGGCCCTGACCCCCACGGTGGGCGGGTGGTTCTCCGGCCAGCACGCCCCGACGGCGTCGAGCGAGCCCGTCCTGCGCAAGGTGCTGGAGGTCTGCGGTGTCGAGGGGCCCGAGGACCAGGCGCCGTGGATCGCCGCCGCCGAACGCGCCCGCCGACCGGGTGGACGACGGGCGGCGTCCACCCCCACCCCGTATCTCGGGTTCGCCGCCTTCGGCGTGGAGGACCACGACTGGTTCTTCGGGCGTGAGGACATCACCGATCTCGTGATCGGCACCGTCCTCGAGCAGGCCGACCACCCGACGGCGACGATGCCGGGCGCCGACCGCATGCCGATCGTCACCCTGATGGGTCCGTCGGGCGCGGGCAAGTCGTCGGTGCTGCGGGCCGGACTGCTCGCCCAGATGGAGACCGAGAGCGGTTTCGCGGGCTGGCGGCACCTGCTGATGACCCCTGGCGCCGACCCCGTCGGATCCCTCGAGGCCGCGATTGCGGAGCTGCCGCCGGGCGACGGTCCGGTGCTCCTCGCCGTCGACCAGGCCGAGGAGGTGTGGACGCTCTCCGACGACGTCGCCCGCCGCAGCCGGTTCGAGGCGGGTCTGGTCGAGCTGAGCACGCAGTGCGAGGTACTGGTGGTGGTCGCCACGATGCGCGCCGACTTCTACGGCGTCCTGGCCTCCCTGCCCCGGTTCACGCGCCCGCTGCAGAACGCACACATCCTGGTACCAGCCCTCGCGGAGAGGCAGGTTCGTGAGGTCATCCTCGAACCGGCTCGGGTGGCCGGACTCCAGGTCGCCGACGACCTCGTCGACCTCCTGCTGAGCGATGTTCGTCCCGGGGCCGCGGGGATCGGTGCGGGGTCGCTGCCGCTGCTGTCGCACGCGCTGCTGTCGACCTGGACGCAGTCGGACAAACGGACCCTCACCGTCGGCGACTATCTCGCCACCGGTCGGATCAGCGGCGCGGTGGAGCAGACCGCCGAGCGGGTGTACGCCGAACTCGACTACGCCGAGAAGGGCGTCGCGCGACGTCAGCTGCTCGCCATGGCCCACGTCGACGAGGACTCCGCGTCACGCCGCCGGGCACCACTGTCCGAACTCGGGTTCCCGCCGAACGTCGAACTGCCCGAGACGCGGCGAGACGTCCGAGAACGACGCGCGGCCGCTGTTCTCGACCGGTTCGCCGCCGCCCGACTGGTCACCGTCGGCGACACCTACGCCGAGGTCACCCACGAGGCGCTGCTGTCGGCGTGGCCACGCCTGCGCCAGTGGATCTACGAGGATCGTGACAACCTGCTCGAGCACCGACGCCTGCAGGCGGTGCTGGCGGTGTGGTCCAACGCCGACGAGGCCCCCGAGCTGCTCCCGTACGGCGGTCGCCTGGACCTGTTCAACGAGTTCGCGCGGTCGCCGGAGAACGGTGCGCGGATCAGTGCGGACGAACAGCGCTTCCTCGATCTCGCCAACGCCCGCAGCGTCCGCCTGCAGTCGGTCGATCGCCGACGCATCCGACAGCTCCGCACCTACGCCGCCGCCGCGACGGTGTTCGCGGTCGTCGCGATGCTGGCCGCGGTGGTCGCCGTCGTCGCCCGCACCGACGCCGTCGACCAGAAGGAGACCGCCGAGACGCTACGGCAGGACGCGTTGTCGACGCGCCTCGCGGTGCAGTCCGACCAGCAGCGCCTCATCGACCCCGCGTTGTCGATGCAGCTGGCCATGGTCGCCTACCGCATCTCGCCGACGGTCGAGGCGCGATCGGCACTGATCGACAACACCGCCGCGCCCATCCCGACCCGACTGCTCACCGCCGAGGGGCCCGCCAAGGTCGCGGCATCCCCCGACGGATCGCTCGTCGCGGTCGTCGGCTCCGACGACCGCATCCGGCTCTACCGCACCGGCTCCCGGGGGATCGACCGACAGATCGCGACCTTCGGAGCCGGACGGAAGGACACGCCACTCAGTGGCGTCGCCTTCGGCGCCGACTCCCGGCAGCTGTTCGTCGGGGGCGGCGACACCCTGACTCTGTGGGACCTGTCGAATCCGGCCAACCCCCGGGTCACCACCGATGCCCCGCCGGTCAGCGGTGTCATCCGCGACGTGGCCGTCAACCGCCGGGGGAATCTCCTCGCGGTCGCCGTCGACGGCGCGGGGGTGCTCCTGTTCCGGCTCTCGGCGGCCATCCCGGCGAGCTCGTCGCCGGCTGCGTTGGTCTCGCGGACACGCTGGGACCCGGTGCGCATGCCCGCCGATGCGGTCGGCGACGGCACAACGGTCGCGTTCTCGCCGGACGGGCGCCACCTCGCCGCGGCCAGCGGCAAGAACCGGTTCGACATCTATTCCCTCGACACTCCGAGCCCGGGCATCGTCGCGTCGGTGGGTCTACCCGGCGCGAAGAACGTCGCCGCGACCGACACGGCGTTCTCCCCGAACGGCGACCTGGCCGTGGGCATCAACAGTCGAGACATCAAGACCTACTCGATGGTTGACCCCACACGGCCGTTGCTGCAGCGCGACTTCGATTCATTCGAGAGCTATGTCAACGGCGTCGCGTACAGTGCCGACGGCCGATACCTGCTCGGAGCGAGCTCGGACAACACCACCCGCGTCTTCGACCTGACCGGCGGTGAGGACACCCGGGTGCTGCGCAGCGGGGCCGTGGTCGATTCCGCGGTGTTCGTGGGGAACACCGTGGTCGCGGCGTCGGAGGACGGGACGCTGAAGGTGTGGCCGTCCGGGCATCCGTCGGTGCAGGCGAGCGTCGCCGAGACCTTCAAGTTGGCACCTGACGCGAACGGAACCCACTTCGTCACGCATTTCGCTGCGGAGGACGGTTCGCTCAGTCAGTGGGCGGTCGGCCCAGGTGCCGTGATTAGCCGACGCGGACCGTCGGTTCCCCCTCCGCCGGGCCAGACCTTCGGCACCCTGTCGCTCACCGGCGACGGCACCACCGCGGCGGTCGGTTCGGCCGACGGCGAACTCTACGTTGTCGATTTCGCCGATCCGGCTCGCCCGCAGGTTGTCGGCTCGACCCCCATGGGCCTTCCCGGACTCACTGAGACCGTCGACGTCAGCGATCGATCCCGTCTCGCGGTGGCCGGCACGGTGGCGTCCACCTCGCTGGTCGTCATCGACATCGCCGACCGTTCGCGGCCCCGTCGAGTGTCGGGGGTGGACGTCGGCTCGGGAATGGTGTGGGCGACGTTGTCGTCGGACGGACGACGTGCGATCGTCGCGACCCTCACCGGGGATGCGGTTCTGGTCGATCTGACCGATCCGGCGAAGCCCGGCATCCTGTCCAAGACGCGGTTGTTCGCCTCGTACGCGCTCGCCGCTCGATTCAGTCCGGATCAGCGCCATGTGGTCGTCACCTCGTCGACGAAGGAGGTGAAGATCCTCGACATAGGCAACCCGCGGGCCCCGGTGGTGACCGATACCATCACCGGCCCCGGAAGCTCTCTCTACAGTGGGGCGTTCTCGCGCGACGGCACGCGGGTCGTCGCTGCCGGAGCCGACGGCAAGGTGTGGATCTGGGATGTGCGCAAGCCGGGCCAGGCGCAGGTGAGGGCGCAGCTGCAGGCGTACCCGGGCCGCATCTACGACGTGGTGTTCGGGCCTGACGACCGCACGGTTCTGGCGGTGGGTGCTCGCGGCGTTGTCCAATCGTGGCTGGTCGACCCCGACGCCATTGTGGAACAGGTCTGCGCGTCGGGCACGGCGCCGATCACCGAGGCCGAGTGGTCACGGTTCCTCCCGGTCGACACCTACCGACCGACCTGTCGCTGACGGGCCCAGCCGCTCGTCAGCCGGGCAGCACGATCGTGGGAACCGTTGCGCCGCCGAGGATCCGGGTCGCGGTCGATCCGAGGAAGACGCGCTTGACGCCGCTGCGCGGGGTGGTGCCCAGCGCGAGCACCTCCCCGGCGGGCCAGTCGACGGCGGCGAGGGCGGCCGCGTAATCGGTGCCGGTGGCGACGACGGTCTCGGTGTCGGCGTCGACGACGCCGGACGAGACCAGCCGCGTCAGAGCGACACCCGCCTGTTCTCGCCATGCGGCGAGCACGCCGCGTTCGGCACCGAGACCGACCTCGGGCGGATACATGTCGGTCGGCGCGACGCCGAAGCTGGCCACCCGCAGGCGAACCCCGGCGTCGGCCGCCATCTCCGCGGCGCGGGCGACGGCCTGGTTGCCCTCCGACGTCGCCGAGTAGGCGCACGTGATGCCGGCGATGCCCGGTCGATCGGGCGCCACCTCGTGTCCGGGCGGGGCGAGCGCGAGCGGGATCTCGCTGGAGTGCACCATCCGCCCCGTCGTCGAGCCGAGCGTGATGTGGCCGCCGGTCTGGCGTCGGGTGCCCATCACGAGCATCGTCGCGCCGAGTCGGCGGGTGGCGGTGGCCAGGGCCGCGCTCACCGACCGTTCGGCGACGCGGTGCACCGTGACCGCCGTCGGGACCGGGTGCCGTTCCAGGGCGGCGCGTGCCGACGATTCGGCATCGTCGCCCAGACGTTGTGCGTAGGCGGCGAACTCGGCGTCGACCTTGGCCATCGACGGCACCGACCAGGGGCGGGGGAGCGCGATCACGACGGCCAGGTCGCGCCGCAGCGACCGGCACAGCTCGGTCGCCAGCGCGAGACCGGCCTCGCCGCCGACCCCCGGTCGGTACCCGACGACGACGGTCACGGCGCGGCCTGCAGGGGATCGGGACGGCCGGTGTTGAGTGCGGAGTGGTGACGCCCCCACACCAGGTAGAACACGAGCACCGCCGACACCCACAGTCCGAAGAACACGAAGGTGTACCAGTGCAATCCGTAGAGGATGTAGCCGCACGCGGCGATGGCGAGTATCGGGGTGAGTGGGTAGAGCGGCACCCGGAACGGTCGGTCCAGATCCGGTTCGCGGCGACGCAGGATGATCACCCCGAGGCTCACCACGATGAAGGCGACGAGGGTGCCGATCGACACCATGTCGGCGAGGTAGTCCAGCGGGATGAAGCCGGCGAGGATCGCCACGACGATCGCGACGACGATGGTGTTGTTCACCGGGGTCAGGGTCCGCGGGTTCACCCGGGTGAAGAACTCTGGCAGCATGCCGTCGCGACCCATCGCGAACAGGATGCGGGTCTGGCCGTACAGCGTCACGAGGGTGACCGAGAAGATCGAGATGACCGCACCCGCGGAGAGGACCAGCGACGGCCAGGTCGCCCCGGTGACGTTGTTGAGGATCTGGGCGAGGCCGGCGTCCTGCTGGGCGGCGAACTCGCTCGACGGCTGGGCCGCGACGGCGGCCAGTGACACCAGCACGTAGACGAGGACGACGGTGATCAGCGCCGCGATCAGCGCGCGCGGCATAGTCCTCTGCGGATCCTTCACCTCCTCGCCGGCGGTCGAGATGGTGTCGAGTCCGATGAAGGAGAAGAAGATGGTGCCCGCCGCGAGGGTCACCCCGTGCGCCCCGTCGGCGAAGAACGGCGTCAGGTTGTCGTCGTTGAACGCGGTGAAGGCGATGACCGCGAACATCGCGAGGACACCGATCTTGATGAACACCATGATCGCGTTGGCGCGGGCCGATTCGCTGGCCCCGCGGATCAGCAGGATCGCGCACATCCCCACGAGGATCATCGCCGGGAGGTTGATCGCGCCGGGATCGTCGTCGAAGGGTGCCGCGGTGAGGGCGTGCGGGATCTGCGGTATGTGCAGGTCGCCGAGGAGTTCGTTGAGATAGCCACTCCAGCCGACCGACACCGCTGCCGTCGACACCCCGTACTCGAGGAGGAGGCAGCCGGCGACGGCCATGCCGGCGAACTCGCCGAGGGTCGCGTAGGCGTAGGAGTAGGTCGACCCCGAGACCGGCACCGACGACGCCATCTCGGCGTAGCAGAGCGCGGCGAGCCCGGCGGCGATACCCGCGAACACGAACGAGATGATGACCGACGGTCCGGCCTCGGGCACGGCCTCGGCCATGACGAAGAAGATGCCGGTGCCGATGGTCGAGCCGATGCCGAAGCTCGCGAGCTGCACGGTGGTGATGTTCCGCTTGAGGCCGGTGTCGGCCTCGGCCTTCCATCCGGTGGGGATCGGTTTGCGGCGCAGCAACGTCGCGCGCGTGAGGGGTGCGGGGTGGGGTGATCGTGTGGCCACTGCGACTCCTCCGACGGGAAGCTCGACGACGGTCGAGAGACCATCAAAGCATCGCGGGGACGTCGGCGCGGTGTGGATGCGACAGTGGGTGCGCCCCGCGCCGCTACTCTTGGCGCGGGGTCGGTACCGCAGGTGGGCGTGGAGGTGATCGTGGCGCGTTCGTCTCGTTCTGCCCGCCGACAGGCTCGACACGAGTTGTCGGCGGCACGTCGGGACCTCGACCGACTCCTCGGCACCGGCGATCCGCACGCCCGCACCCCCCGATGGTTTCTCGCCGCGGGTGTCCTCGTGGTCTCGCTCGTGATCGCCACGTTCGTCGTCCTCGTGGTGCGGGGGACACAGACCGTGTACCGCGACACCGACTTCACCACCGCCGCGCAGACCACCGTGTCGGCGCTCCTGCTGCCCGACGCGCGGGACCCCGATCGCGCGCGGCAGATCCTGGACGCCTCGACCGGGTCGTTCCGCGACGAGTTCGCGCAGTCGACCGGCGCCTACCGCACCCTCGTGACCCGTCTCGGCACCGTTGCGACCGGCAGTGTCGACGGAGTCGCGCTGGCCGGTCGTGACGGCGACACCGCCGAGGTCCTGGTCACCGCCGTGGTCCTCACCCGTTCCGGGACAGGCGAATCCACCCCAGGAGAGGCGGACACGGCGACGGCGCCGAATCGCTTCCGACTCATGGTGCGCATCGAACCCGACTCGAGCACACCGAACGCGGGCGAGCTGAAACTGTCGCGCGTGGAGTTCCTCCCGTGACCCCCGTGACCCCCGTGACCGCCGTCGGGTCCCGGCTGTCGCTGCCCGGCGCGGTGATCGCGGCGGGTGCGGCTGCGGTGTGGCTCGGGGCGTTGGTCGGGTGGGCCCCGTGGTGGGTGTCGTCGGTCGTGACGGTCGTCGCTGTCGCGGCCGTCGTCGTCGGCATCGGTTCGGTGTCCCGCCGACGTCGGAACCTGCTCGCGACAACGACTCTCGTGCTCGCGGTGACCCTCGCAGCGGTGGTCGCGGTGAGCGCGACGCACCTTGTCGACCGACGTGCGGTCGATCGCGCGGCCGACACCGCGTCGCGCGACGCCGGGCCGCTGGTGTGCCGGGTCGTCGACCGCGGAACCGATGCCGCCCGTGCCGCGGCCCTCGATGCCGCCACCGCCGATCTGGCCGACCGACTGCGGTCGGGCGCGGGCGCCCTCGACGGCCCGCAGCCGTCCGGTGCCGACGTCACCGCCGGGTGCGTACCCGTCGAGACCGGAGTCACCGCCGTGTCCGGCGAGGGTGCGGATGTGGTGGTCGCGGTGAACGTCACCGAGCGGCAGGGGACCGACACGTCCACGGTGGGAAGGGTTCTCGCCGCGCACCTGCGCCGCGTGGACGATCGCTGGCGGGTCGCGACGCTGGAGGTGCTGCGGTGAGCGCATCCGAATCGGCCCGGGTCACCGCCGCGCGCGAACGCCTGGAACGAGCCGAGGCCGCGGTGGCGGCGACGGAGGTCGACACGGGGCCGGGGCGATCGAGCGACGATGGTGGCACTCGGCGCACACGCCGCGTCGCGGTCCTGATCGCGATCGTCGTGGTGGTCGCCGCGACCGTCGCGGGGATCGTCGTCTGCGTCTTCTCGGTCCGGGCCGACGACGAACGCGGCCGGGCCGAGGCCGTGGTCGTCGCGACGCGCGCGGCCGTGGCCACGGTGCTCACCGCCGACCCCGCCGACCCCGAGCGGTATCTCGCGTCGGTCCGCCGGGTGAGCAGCGGGGATTTCCTCCGCAGGATCGACGGTTCGGCCGCCGAGATCACCGCAGCGGTTGCGGCACAACGGCTACCGGGTACCGGACAGGTCGTCGCGGCCGGCGTCGTCGGCGATGCGGCTCGATCCCCGGTCGACCTGCTCGTCGTCGCCGAGGCCACCAACCCCGCGCTGCTCGGTGGATCGGCGACCGACGGACGACTCGTGCTCGACGTCCGCATGATCCACGGCGCGCGCGGGTGGACCATCGACCGGGCGCAGCTGCGATGACCGCCGCCACATCGGCGTCGACCCCGACCCGCGCCGCCCGGGGCGTGATCTGCCTGGCCGCGGTCGCGGGCATCGTCTCCGCGCTGGTCGTCCTCGGTGCGCCGACCTGGGTGTGGCCGCCCGCGGTCGCCGTCGCGCTCGGGGTGCTCGCGCACCTGTGGACCGGTGTCGTGCGGCGGCACCCGTCAGATCAGGGCCCCATTGATCGGGTCCCCGTCCACCGACGCGATGCGGTGGTCGCGGCCGTCGCGCTGGTGGCTCTGGCGACCACCCTCGCGGGCGCGTCGTTGCGCCCCACCCGCGACGACGCCGGACCCGATCCGACCCTGCTCGGAGCGGCGCGGTCGACGATGACCGCGCTGTTCGACTTCGGCCCGGCCGATTTCGCCGCCGACCCCGCCACCCGCCGCGCCGCACGGATCACGCCGCTGCTGACGGGCCGGTTGCTCGCCGACTACCGCAGCCAGGGACCGAATGTCGCGCTGGCCTCGGCTGTCGAGACCGGCGCCTCGTCGTCGATCGCCGTGACCGGGGTCGGGGTCGCCCCGGCCGCCACCACCGGAGGCCAGACCATGCGGCTGTTGGTGTTCGCCACCCAGACGATCGACATCCCCACGGCCTCACCGTCACGCGCCACGGTGCCGATCGCGCGGTGGGTCGTGATGCGTAGAGTCGGAGACGGGTGGCGCATGGCCGATCTGTACCCCGTCGGTGTCGATGGATGAGCCGATGGTCGGGTGAGCCGTGCGCACGCCCCCGATTCGAGGAGACGCGCATGAGCGGTGGAGTGGTCGTTGTCGGTGCGGGACTCGCGGGTGCCCGTCTCGCGGAAAACCTTCGGCAGGCGGGATTCTCCGACGCCATCACGCTGATCGGTCGCGAGGAGCACATCCCGTACGACCGTCCGCCGCTGTCGAAGGCCGTGCTGCGCGGCGACCGTGACCTCGTGGAACTCAAGCCCGAGCAGTGGTACGCCGACAACCACGTCACCCTCACCCTGGGCGTCGAGGTGACCGACGTGGACCCCGAGGCCCGCACGGTGTCGGTCGGCGGCGGCGTCACCGTCGACTACGACTCCCTGGTGTTGGCAACAGGTCTCGACCCGCGCATGCTCCCGGGGACCGCGGATCTGACCGGCGTGCACGTGCTGCGCACCTACGACGACGCCGTCGCCCTGCGCGCCGCGGCGACCGAGGGCGCGCGCGTGGTGGTCGTCGGGGCCGGCTTCATCGGGTGCGAGGTCGCCGCGAGCCTGTCGACCGCCGGCGCGACGGTGACCATCGTCGAACCCGCCGAGACCGCGCTGAACGCGGCGCTCGGACCGGTGATCGGCAAGCGGGTGGAGAAGCTGCACACCGACCGCGGCGTCACCGTGCGCACCGGGGTCGGTGTCGACGAGATCGTCGCCGAGTCCGGTCGCGTGACCGCGGTCGCGCTCGACGACGGCACCCGGATCGAGACCGACATCGTGGTCCTGGGCATCGGGTCCACCCCGATGACGGGACTCGCGGAGTCGATCGGTCTCGATCTCGCCGATCGCGCGCACGGTGGTGGGATCGCCTGCGACGCACGGGGGGCGACGTCGGTCGACGGGATCTACGCGCTCGGCGACGTCGCCATCTGGTCCGACGAGTCGGGCGTGTTCGGCCACCGGGTCGAGCACTGGAATCACGTGGTGGAGCAGGCGAAGGTGCTCGCCGACACGCTCGTCGGGGGCGACCGGGCCTCGACGACCCCGGTGGTGCACTACTTCTGGACCGACCAGTTCGACATCAAGATCCAGTGCCTCGGTACCCCCGCCGCCGACGACGACGTGCACATGATCGACTCCGACGGCGACAAGTTCCTCGCCTATTTCAGTCGCGACGGCGTGCTCACCGGCGTCCTGGGTGCGGGCCGCGCGGGCGCGGTCATGAAGATGCGCGCCACCGTCGCCGCCGACACCCCGATCGCCGACCTCATCTCCTAGGACCGCAGCGCGGTGGTCGCCGATCGGGTGGACGCGCCATCGGTGATGGCCGCGGTCGATGCCCTCGCCGACCCCGAGCGGGCCGCCGGGTCGGCGCGGTTCTTCAAGTCCGGTCCCGGGCAGTACGGCGAGGGGGACCGATTCGTCGGGGTACCGGTGCCACGGTTGCGCTCCCTGGTGGCGTCGTTCCGCGGCCTCGATGCGCGCGGAGTCGTCGACCTGCTCGACAGTCCGATGCACGAACACCGACTGATGGGCCTGTTCCTGCTGCGCGACGGCTTCGAGCGCAGCGACACCGAGGCCGCGCGGCGGGACTGGGTCGAGCTCTATCTCGACGCCGTCACACGCGGCCGGGTGAACAACTGGGATCTCGTGGACAGTTCCGCCGATCCGATCCTCGGCGTGTGGCTCCTCGACCGTCCGCGGGACCTGCTGGGGCGGTTCGCCTCCGACGACGACCTGTGGTGTCGACGCGTCGGCATCGTCGCCACGTTCGCGTTCATCCGGCGGGGTGACCCCTCGGCGCTGTACGAGATCGGGCCGCTGGTCGTCGCCGATCGCCGCGATCTCATCCAGAAGGCGTTCGGCTGGATGCTGCGGGAGGCCGGGAAACGGTGCGATCGAGACGAACTGGTGCGTTTTCTCGAGACCCATGCTGCCGCGATGGGTCGCACCGCACTGTCGTACGCGACCGAGCACCTCGATGCCGATCACCGTGCCGCGCTGCGGGCGATGCGATAGTTCGCGCCGCGTCCCCACCGGCGCTCGTCGCGTCGGATAACATCCGATCCGAGGGTATGTCTGAGGGGGAATCATGCGGGGTGGACTCGTGCATGTGACCGGGCGGGCGGGTTCGATCGCCGCGCTCGTGGTCACCGCGGTCGTGGCGGTGTCCGGTGGCGCGACGGCGGTGGCGAACGCCGACCCGGTTCCGAGCTACCGGGTGACGGTCGGACAGGGCGGTGCGATGACGTCGACGCTGTCCGGCGCCGCGTTCACGCGCACGCCCGATGGCCTCGTCGTCACCGACGGCCGCGGTCGCGCCATCGACCGCGTCCCCGCGTCGATCCCGCTCGACGGGGTCGATGTCCCGATGCGGACGACGGTCGCCGCGGACGGTCGTAGCGCGACGATCGCACCGGACCTCACACCGACGGTGACCGCCGCGATCAAGCGGGGCGCCCACCCGGTCTCGGCGCGCAAGGACCGCGCCTACTACGCCATGCTGTTCCACGTCGCGAACGGACTCAACCGTGCGGGCACCGTGTCGGCCGCCGCCGGAGCGGGTGTCGGCACGGTCGTGGGTGCCGCGGTGGGGCTCGTCGTGGGCTGTTCTGTCCTCGGTGCCTGTCTCCTGATCATCCCCGCGGCCGCCGCCGGTGCCGCGATCGGCGCGACCGTGGCCGGCGCGATCGGCACGCAGTACGGCGACCCGAAGGCCGCGCAGTCCGTGCTGACCTGGCTCACCACCCGCTGAGCTGTCGGCTCGGAATTCGCGCCGGCGGGCCGGCTCAGAATTCGCGCCGGCGGGCCGGCTCAGAATTCAATCGTGAGGTGGTCTGAGGTGGGGCGGGCCTGGCAGCCCAGGATGTAGCCGTCGTCGATGTCCTCCTGATCGAGGGCGCCGACATGGGCCATCTCGACGGTGCCGTCGACGACGGTGCATGCGCAGGAACCACATTCGCCCTCACGGCACGAATACGGCACGTCGAGTCCTGCGGCCATCATGATGTCGACGAGTGTCTGGCTGCGGGGCCACGAGAGTTCGTGGACGGTGCCGTCGAGCGCGACCGACACCGACGCGGCGTCAGCGGTCTCCTCGGCACTGACGACGGCGACGTCGGGATCGTCGAACGGGTCTCCGGACAGCGAGGTGAAGACCTCGGCGTGGACCTGCTTGTGGCCGAACCCGGCGTCGGCCAGCGCGGTGTGCACGGCGTCCATGAACGGTCCGGGTCCGCACATGTACGCGTGGTGGGCGGCGTAGGGACGCAGCAGCGCGGTCAGCGCGGCGACTCCCGGCAGACCCTGGACGGTCTCGAGCCAGTGGATGACGGTGAGGCGCTCCGGGTGCGCGGCGTGCAGGGTCCGGATCTCCTCGGCGAAGATCACGTCGTCCTGGCTGCGGTTGGCGTAGAACAGCACCACCGGTCCCGATCCGGTCGCGAGCGCGGCCTTGAGAATCGACACGATCGGCGTGATGCCGCTGCCCGCGGCGAGCAGGAGCAGAGGTGTGTCGAGGTCGGCGGGGGTGAAGACACCCGACGGTGGGAGCACCTCGACCTCGTCGCCGGGGGAGGCGTTGTCGCACAGCCAGTTCGACCCGTATCCGTCGGCGGTGCGTTTGACGGTCACCTTCGGCTTGGCGTCGGTCGTCGGCGACGACGCCAGCGAGTAGCACCGCGCCACCGATCCGGTCCGGTCGCTGGGGATCCGCAGCGTGAGGAACTGGCCGGGCTTGTAGCCGAAGCGGTCGGTGTGCTCGGCGGGCACGTCGAAGACGAGCGACCGGGCGTCGGCGGTCTCCTCGATCACCTCGGCGATCGTGAGGACGACGCTCCTGGTGCTGTGGGGCGTGATCGCCGTCATCGGCCACCTTTCTCGCAAAATGAGAACACGTTCTAGTTTTGAGGGTACCCACCGTGCGGTGGCATCCGCCACCGGCGGTTCGCGGGCCCGATCGACCCGAGCGCCGACGACCACCGCCGGCGCCGTCGACTACAGCGCCCGCAGACCCCGACCGAGAATACGGCTGCCGTCGGTCAGCAGGGCTGCGAGGTCGGCCGCGGGGTCGGTCAACCACTGCTCGTAGGCAGCGAGTGCCACGCCCAGCATCAGCCACCCGGCGGTCTGCGGGAGGTGGTCGTCGCGCGACGCCCCGGTGCGCCGCGCCACGAAGTCGGCGATCACGTCGCGCCACCCGGTGTACATCAGCATCGAATGTGCCTGCAGCGCAGGTACCTCCAACAGGAGCCGCATGCGACGCCGATGGCTGTCCAGATGATCTGCGTCGACGCGGTTGAACTCGACCAGCGCCGTCTGCAGGGCGACGGCGACGGGCAGGTCGTCGCCGAGCGCGTCGAGGTGGGTGCGCATCGCCTCGAGGTGCACGTCGAAGTCACCCCAGGGGATCGCGTTCTTCGACGGGTAGTAGCGGAACAGGGTACGGCGGGCGATCCCCGCGGCCTCGGCGACATCGTCGACGCTCGTCTCGTCGAATCCCCGGCGGGTGAAGAGGTCGATCGCGACCTCGCTGATCACCGCACGCGTGGTACTCGGACGGCGTCCGAGCTGCGGAGACACCACGCCCACACCTTTCGCCGCGTCCGAATCCGTGCGAGTGATCGCTCGGGTCTAGCTTTTCTGCACTCGGTGCCATTATAGTCCGACGTGACCTACGTCACCATCGAGAGGACATCATGAGCGAGAACACCACCGTCCCGTCCGCCGACGTCACCGCGCCTGTCACCGACGACGCAGAACTCGTGACCGAGAGTCTTGTCGAAGAGGTCTCGATCGACGGCATGTGCGGCGTCTACTGACATGACGGCCGCCGTCACGACCGAGAAGTTCGATCTGAGTGCCCCCTGGATGCTGAATCCCAGTGTGGCGCTGCGACCGGAGCCGTTCGGGGCGTTGCTGTACCACTTCGGGACGCGCAAGCTGTCGTTCCTGAAGAACCTGACGGTCGTCGACCTCGTGCGGTCGCTCGCCGACCACGCGAGTGCCGAGTCGGCGCTCGCCGCGGCGCCGATCGCCGACGCCGATCGCCCCCTCTACCTCCAGGCGCTCACCTCGCTCGCGGCGTCCGCGACGATCGTGCCCGCCGACCTTTCCCGGGAGTCCGCATGACCGCCACGCTCGACCGCCCCGCACCGGCACCGGTGGGCCGCCTCGTCGATCAGTTCGAGAAGGGGCTCGATGCCCCGATCTGCCTGACGTGGGAGCTCACCTACGCCTGCAACCTGTCGTGTGTGCATTGTCTGTCGTCGTCGGGAAAGCGTGATCCGCGCGAACTGAGCACCGAACAGTGCAAGGCGATCATCGACGAGTTACAGCGGATGCAGGTGTTCTACGTGAACATCGGCGGCGGTGAGCCGACGGTCCGTTCGGATTTCTGGGAGCTCGTCGACTACGCGACGTCGCACCAGGTGGGGGTGAAGTTCTCCACCAACGGTCTCAAGATCGACAAGGCCGTCGCCGCGCGGCTCGCGGCGTCGGACTACGTCGATGTGCAGATCTCGCTCGACGGTGCGACCGCCGAGGTCAACGACGCCGTGCGCGGGCCGGGGTCGTTCGACATGGCCATCCGCGCGTTGGAGAACCTCGCCGAGGCCGGCTTCTCCGACGCGAAGATCAGTGTGGTCGTCACCCGCCACAACGTCTCCCAGCTCGATGAGTTCAAGGCGATGGCCGACAAGTTCGGTGCAACGCTGCGGATCACGCGCCTGCGGCCGTCGGGTCGTGGCGCCGATGTGTGGGATGACCTGCACCCGTTGCCGTCTCAGCAGCGTGAGCTCTACGCCTGGCTCGTGGCGCACGGCGATGGTGTGCTGACCGGCGATTCGTTCTTCCACCTCGCGGCGTTCGCCGAGCCGGGACAGGGCGGACTTCCCGGTCTGAATCTGTGCGGCGCCGGTCGCGTGGTGTGTCTGATCGACCCGATCGGCGACGTCTACGCCTGCCCGTTCGCGATCCACGAGAACTTCCTCGCGGGGAACATCCTGTCCGACGGCGGTTTCCGGACCATCTGGCAGCAGTCGGATCTGTTCTTGGAGCTCCGCGAACCGCAGAACGCCGGTGCGTGCACGAAGTGTGCGCACTTCGATGCCTGCCGCGGTGGCTGCATGGCGGCGAAGTTCTTCACCGGCCTGCCGCTCGCCGGTCCGGACCCGGAATGCGTGCAGGGGTTCGGTGAGCAGTTGCTCGCCGGCGACCGCACGGCCCCGACGGCGAACAAGGACCACTCCCGCGGTGTGCCCCTGACGCTGATGACTCGGCCCGCTCACTCCGTTCCCGGCGCCGGGATGACTCGGCCCCCGAGCCGCGACTGCGACGAGAATCCGCTCGCCGGTTTCGCGCCCGTCTGACTCCGCCGTACACGAAAGTAGTTGATCCACATGGTCAATCCCTGGTTCGAGACCGTCCTCGAGGCGCAGCGCCGCGCGAAGAAGCGGCTGCCGAAGTCGGTGTACTCATCGCTGGTGGCCGGCAGCGAGAAGGGCATCACGCTGCACGACAACGTCGAGGCGTTCGGCGAGATCGGTTTCGCCCCGCACGTCGTCGGCGCGCACGCCGAGCGTGAGCAGGCGACATCGATCATGGGCCAGGAGATCTCGATGCCCGTCCTCATCTCGCCGACGGGAGTGCAGGCCGTCGACAAGGAGGGGGAGGTGGCCGTCGCCCGTGCTGCGGCGGCCCGGGGCACCGCGATGGGGCTGTCGAGCTTCGCCAGCAAGCCCATCGAGGACGTGACCGCGGTCAACGACAAGATCTTCTTCCAGGCCTATTGGCTGAACTCGCGTGAGGACATCCTCAAACGCGCCGAACGCGCTCGCGCGGCGGGCGCGAAGGGGCTGATCGTGACGACAGACTGGTCGTTCTCGATGGGCCGCGACTGGGGTTCGCCGGAGATCCCCGAGAAGGTCGACCTCAAGGCGCTGCTGAAGTTGGCGCCCGAGATCGCGATGCGTCCGCGCTACGCGTGGGACTGGTTCAACAGGGGCAAGCCGATCATCCCGGACCTCACCGCTCCCAACGTTGTCGACAAGGGGCAGACCGGCCCCACGTTTTTCGGTGCCTACGGACAGTGGATGGCGACCGCGCCACCGTCGTGGGAGGACCTCGCGTGGCTGCGTGAGCAGTGGGGTGGGCCGTTCATGGTCAAGGGCATCACCCGTCTCGACGACGCGAAACGTGCGCGCGACATCGGTGCCACGGCGTTGTCGGTGTCGAATCACGGTGGCAACAACCTCGACGGCACGCCGGCCACCATCCGGATGCTGGGACCCATCGCCGACGCGGTCGGCGGCGACATGCAGGTCCTGCTCGACGGCGGCATCCGTCGCGGCAGCGATGTCGTCAAGGCCCTCGCCCTGGGCGCCGACGCGGTGATGATCGGCCGGGCCTATCTGTGGGGTCTGGCCGCCAACGGTCAGACCGGCGTCGAGAACGTCCTCGACATCCTGCGCGGCGGCATCGACTCCGCCCTGATGGGGCTGGGTCGCAAGAGCATCCACGAGCTGACCCGCGGCGACATCATCATCCCCGAGGGATTCGAACGTCGTTTCGGTGACACCACCGACCGGGAGACCGCCGACGTCTCCGCGGAAAGAAACTAGAACACGTTTCAGTTTGGGGTAGTCTGACGCGATGGGACGTTTCGACGGCAAGGTCGTCTACATCACCGGTATCGCCCGTGGGCAGGGTCGGAACCATGCGATCCGTTTCGCCGAGCAGGGTGCCGCGGTCATCGGCCTCGACATCGCCGGGCCGGTGGCCGATCACACGACCTACCCGCACGCGACCGCCTCCGACCTCGCCGAGACCATCGCCGCGGTCGAGGGCGTGGGCGGCAAGATCCTTGCGCGCCAGGGCGACACACGCGACCTCGCCTTCCAGGAGCAACTGGTGGCCGACGGGGTCGAGCAGTTCGGGTCCATCGATCTCGTCATCGCGAACGCCGGCATCCTCACCTGGGGCCAGTCGTGGGAGCTCACCGAGGCGCAGTTCGCCGACGTGATGGACGTGAACGTCGGCGGTACGTGGAAGACCCTCCGGGCGACCCTGCCGACGATGATCGCCGCGGGCAACGGTGGCTCGATCGTGGTGGTCAGTTCGTCGGCGGGCCTCAAGGCCATGCCGCTGCAGGCCTCGTACACCGCCTCGAAGTTCGCGCTCACCGGTATGGCGCAGACGGTGGCGAAAGAGGTGGGGGAGTACAAGATCCGGGTCAACACCATCCACCCCTACGCGGTCGACACCCCGATGGCGTTCGAGGACACCTCCGCCCAGCACGCCTTCACCATCGAGAAGTACCAGCCGCATTTCGCGCCGATCCTCAACGAACCGTTCTTCTCCACCCGCGACGAGGTGACCTCGCTCGTGATGTACCTGTGCAGCGACGACGCGCGCACCATCACCGCGTCCACCTTCTCGATGGACCAGGGGAGCGTGAAGGTCTAGATGTGATGTCCAGGGAGGTTGTCCCGCCTCGCGGCGGTGAGTCGGGCTGACGGAAGAAGGCCCCCGGGTGTGAAGTGGAGCTGTCTAGTTCACCGCTTCACCACCAGGAGGCCTTCGTGTCCCACG
>NZ_JXYP01000021.1 GCF_000964005.1 Williamsia herbipolensis | reverse complement strand
TGGCTGACCTGCGTGCAACTCGCCGCCGACCTCGTCGCCTGGCTCCGGCTCCTCGCCCTGCACCAGCTACCCCAACTCCGCTCGTGCGCCCCCAAAGCCCTGCGATACCGGCTACTACACACCCCAGCCCACCTCGTCCACACCGCGAGAAAACGCCTCATGCGCCTCCCCGACACCTGGCCCTGGACCGCCGACATCATCTCCGCGTGGACCGACGTCACCACGCTCACACCACCCTGACCAGCACAAACACCCCGACCGCCACCGACCCAAGGACCCGAAGACCCGCCCACCGACACAGCCAGCCGGCAACCTCCGCATGCCCACATCACCAAACCAGCAGCCACACAACAGAATCAGTAATCAGCGCAACGCTGGTGAAAGACTGAGGCTAGGCGGTGTCGGTCACGGTCGTCGGCGAACGCAGGGCGAGGACCACCATCGCCGACGCTGCGACCGCGATCAGACCGGCTGGTGCCAACCACGCCTCGCCGATCGTGGAGAGGGTGCCGCTCCCGGCCCACGAGCCGCCGGCGATCCCGACCTGGAACGCCAGCACGTACACCGCCGACGCCGCGAGGCGGTCGACCAGGGGGTCGGCGTGCGACGCTCGCAGCACCGCGCTCTGCAGTGCCGGTGCAGCGCAGGCGAACGCTGCGCCCCAGAGGAGCACGGCCAGGATGAACAGTGCCGCGCCGCCGGTCGTGATCATCACCATGGCGACGGCCATCCCGCCGAGGATCGCGCTGAGGACGGCGCGCAAGCGGTGGTCGAGGAATCGCCCCACGAGCGACACCGTCACCAGACCTGCAGCGCCGTAACCGATCTGCAGGGCCGACAGCGACGTCGATCGGATACCGACGTCGTCGGCGAGCAGCGACAGGTAGGTGTATGGGATGTAGCACGCCGCCACCACCGCCACCGTCGCCGTACTGAGGCCGAACACCTGCGCGGGAATGGTCGGGAGTCGACGCGCGCGGCGGCCACGGGAACCAGAGGACCCGACCCGCGGCCGGGTCTGCGCCGCCGGGAGGGTCGCACGCGCCGCGACCGCGAGGACGACGGCCACCACACCCACCGCCATCGCCGTTGGTCGCCACCCGACGAGACCGGTCGTCGCGGTCACCAGGGGAGCACCCACGACGAGTCCGAGTGCTCCGCCCACGAACACGCGCGCCGTAGCCCGACCCGGCGCACCCGGGCTCATCGACGCCGCCACCGTCGGCACCACCGACCACAGCAATCCGTGCGGGACGGCCGCGACCGCCCGGGCGGCGTAGGCCCACCACAGGTTGTCGGAGAGCGCGAAGGCGACCTGCGACACCGCCAGGACGAGCAGCGACAGGACGATGAGGCGGCGTCGGTCGAGATGACGCGTGAGCGCCACCACCGGGATGATCACGACGACGGCGGCGATGGCGTAGACGGCGAGCAAGGTGCCCGCGGCGGCCTGCGAACACCGCAGTCCGGCGGCGAGTTCGGGCACGATGCCCACGGGGAACATCTCCGCGGTCATGTAGACGAACAACGCGCCGGTCAAGGTGATCGACGCGCGGTTCCATCCCGCGTCACCGGATCGGCCGCGACGCTCGGCGCTCACAGGCCGTGCGTGTCGAGGAAGTCGCCGATGTCGTCGATCCAGGTCGAGGCCTCCGACGGGGTGAAGATGTGGCCGGCGTCGGGGTACTCGAGAACCCTGGCGCCGGGGATGGTCCGCGCCAGCGCGCGCGTGGTGGTCGGGAGCACGATGCGATCCTGCCCTGCCACGACCACCGTCGTCGGGACGGACACCGCCGCGGCATCGGTGGTGATGTCGAGCGTCGCGGCGAGGAGGGCCTGATCGGGTCCACCGTCGGGGAGCGATGCGGCGGTGTCGACGACCGCCCGTTCGGTGGCGGCGGGGTCCAGTGTGCTCAGAACATGGGGCGACGACAACGCCACGAGCAGCCGGGCGAGCGTCGTCGGATCGGTGGCCGCGAGATGTCGCCACACATCGACCACGAGGCGGATCTGCGCGTCGGCTCGGGCGAAACCGACGGTGAGGAACAGTCCGGACACCCGGTCGGGATGGCGCTGCGCCGCGGTGACGGCCACCGCACACCCCAACGACAGCCCCAGTATCGGGAAGCGGTCGTGCCCGTCGGCGACCGCGGCGGCCACCAGTCCGTCGGCGAGCGCCTCGAGCTCGAGCGGACGCGACTGCCGCGGCGTGGACCCCGATCCCGGATAGTTCACCCCGACCAGTCGACGCCGCGCGGACAACGCCGCGATCACGTCACCGAAGTTGAGGTCCACCGCGCCACCGGCGCCGTGGGCGAGCACAAGGGGTCTGCCGGCACCGGAGGCGATCACATCGGGTCGGTCGATGCCTGCTGCACGTGTCATGGTGACCGACGCTAAACTCTGACACCGGTGTGAAGGTCAAGCGTTCATCGCGCATCGACGCGGAGGTGTGGCCGGGTCCACGGTCGTGAGGAGAGGTCGCCCATGAGAATCGGTGAGGTGGAACGACTCACGGGCGTCTCCGCGCGATCGCTGCGCCACTACGACGCCCACGGTCTGCTGGCGACGAGCCGCCACAGCAACGGCTACCGCGAGTTCGCCGACGGAACGGTGCAACAGGTCGTCCGCATCAAGAGGCTCATCGAGGCGGGTTTCACCCTCGAGACGATTCGCGACGTGCTGCCCTGTGTAAACGGTGACCGGGTCGAGATGTGCCCGGAGGTGGCGTCGCTGATCCGCGAGGAACTGTCCGAGATCGACGACGCCATGGCCGATCTGGCGCGTCGCCGAGATCTCGTCACCTCGATGTTGATCGGGCAGCGCCTGTCTCGCTGAGACCCTTCGGCGCGACGGCGCGTCCGGATCAGACGTTGCTCTCGGAACTGGTCGGCGGGAGGAACCGCACGACGCGGTCGTCGGTGGCGACCGGGCGTCCGCCCTGCTTGTTGATCGTGCCCACCTGGAACAGTCCCGACGGCAGCGCCGTCATCCGCCCCAACGCGCCGTAGCGCTTCTCGAACACGACGACCGGCGGCGACACCGTCGGCTTCTCGCGCGTCGGCTCGCCGAGCAGTTCGACCCGCTGGGTGCGCGCGGTCGACACGAGCACGCTCGATCCGGCTGCGGCACAACCGGATATCTGCGGCCGGTCGGGCCACGTCCACAGCGGGCGCAGGGTGCCGGTGGTGTCGATGATCTGCAGGCGGTCCTCGGTCGGCGCGCGATCGGTCAGGTACAGCTGACCGCTGCTCGCGTTCGCGCAGATCGTCGCGTTCGCCCCGAGCCCCGACGCCAGGACCCGCGGCGCGGCAGTGCTGCCCGAGGTCAAGGCGGTGACCGAGAGGAGCTTGCCCGCCAGCGAACCGGGGTCGCCTGCCGAGGCCGGGTTCCCCGCGTCGCCGGTGGCCACCAACAGCTCGGTGGGCGAACGGAAGTGCAGCGAACCGACGTTGCCCGTCGCGCCCTTCGGGATGCCCGTGAGGATCGGTTTCGGTGTGTCACCGGGGGCGATCCGGACCACCCGGTTGTCCGAGGCGGTCGAGATGTAGGCGTAGATCAGGCGGTCCTGGTCGTAGGTGGGGGACGGCGCGAAGTCCATCAGACCGCCGTCGCCGTCGGCGTCGACGGGGATCGACGCGATGACCCGCTTGGGTCCGTTGCGCCGCGTGGCGATGATCTGGCCGGTGGTGCGTTCGGCGACGACCGTCGACTCGCCCTGGGCGTCGCCGCCGGGCATCACCGCGCTCGTCGCGCCGAGACAGGTCGCGATGACCGCCGGATCGGGATCGACGCACGGACCCGTGGGTGCCGGCCCCTCCTGAGGCGACTGACTCGGCGGTGTCGGTGTCGGGACCACCGGCGTCACGGTCTCGGAGGTGAAGTCTCCGGCGGCCCGCGCACGATCCTCATCACCGAAATCCGCACAGCCGCCCAGCAGCGTGGCCACGACCAGCAACGCCGTCGTCACGACGACGATGCGTGTGCGGCGTGCTCGGTCGGACATGCGCCCCAGGGTAGGTGATCGGCGCGACGCGGCGGTGTCACGTCACCGGCGAGCGCCGCTCGACCACCTAGGGTGAACCAGGTGAGTGAACGAGATCGTGAGCAGCGTCCGCAGGGCTCGAGCCCGTACGACGAGCCGACCGAGACCTTCCGTATGCCCCAGACTCCGCCGCCGGGTCCCGAGGGGACCTCGACCGGCGTGCACGGTTACCAGCCGTACCGCCGTGACGGTGGCGACACCGAGAGCCACGACGACGCCACGACCGCGATCCCGGCCGCCGCCGCGTCGTCGGACACCGCGCACGACAGCACCGCGGCCGAGGACACGGCACCGAAGACCACGGCCATCCCGGTCGACCGCGATGCCTTCCACCGCGAGCACAACCGTCGCGCCGCCTACGCCGACGACGACGCGGTCCCCACCTACCGCTCGGACCGGGTCGCCGACCGCGACCTCGACGACCACGACATCGACGCCGACGACTCGCAGACCCGGGCACTCGACACCACCGGTCGCGACGAACTCGACGACCCGGTGTCGGATCGCCGCTCGCGACGCTTCTCGCGATCGGGACGCCGGTCCGATCCGGAACGGCTCGGCCGGGACGCCCTCGACGACGAACTCGCCGCCGCGCAGGCCGCGCGACGTCGCGGGACGACCGACCTCGGGTTGCTCGCGCTGCGCGTGGCGGTCGGGCTCATCGCGATGGCCCACGGTGCGCAGAAACTGTTCGGCTGGTGGAACGGACCGCGTCTGAGCGGATTCGAGGACTTCCTGCTCAACGCGCCGAACACCAACATCGGGTTCTCGGCCGACGCCGCCAAACCCCTCGCCATCGTCGGCGCGTTGTCGGAATCGCTGGGTGGGCTGATGCTCGTGCTCGGGCTCCTGACCCCGATCGCCGGTTCGGCCGTGCTCGGGGTGATGATCATCGCCGCCACGTACAAGGCGACACTGGCCGGCGGGGTCTGGTTCTTCGCCTCCGGATCAGCCGGACCGGGCGTCGAATACGAGCTGTTCCTCGGCATCGCGGCGGCGTCGATCATCCTCGCCGGACCGGGTCGCATCTCCCTGGACTTCGGACGCGGGTGGGCTACGCGTCCCTTCGTGGGGTCGGTCGCATGGTTGGTGGTCGGCATCGCCGCACCGGTCGCGATCTGGATCCTGTTCAACGGCACCAACCCGTTCCAGTCGCCGGGGAATCCGTCGACTGGCTAGTTTGGAGCGATGGGCGCCGTCGGGGACATCATCGGCCACTACTGGTGGCTCGTGTTCGTGGTGGGCGGACCCGTGGCCGGTGGCGTCAAGGCCGTCGCCGCGGCCAACGAACGGCGCGCGCAACGACGACTCGAGCGCTACCGCATCAAACAGCAGGCAAAGATCGCCGCGGCACAGGCCCAGGGCGTGGCGCGTGTCGACCGTGAGCAGGATCTCCGGGCGATCACCAGGTTGTTGTCCGAACACGACGACACCGACGCCCGCTGGTTCGCCTACGAGACCGACGTGGTGAACCTGCTCGAGTTCCCCATGATCACCGACATGCGCGAGCCGCTGACCGCCGCGTTCCACCGCGCCAAGCGCACCGCCGACTCGCTGCGTCCCGACGTCGCGGAGGACCTCGTCGGACTGGCCGATGCGCAGGAGGCCTACCGGGTGGCCGTGCACGACTACGCGGTCGCGTTCGACACCGCGGAATCGGAGGCGCGACGGAGACGTCGCGGCGACTTCTCCGAATCCGAGCAGCGTCGACTCGTGCGCGCACAAGGCCTGTTACGGATGGCCATGGACACCGCGTCGACCCCGGCCGAGCGGCAGGCGGCCTACCGGCGCGCGCGTGAGGAACTCGACGGGTTGGTGTCGTTGCCGACGGTCACCTACTCCCAGCTCGAACGCACCGTCTCCGGCGAACTCGAGGCGTGATCGGGTCGATCACCCGCCGTGGACGTCACTCACCGCGGAAGGTGGCCGGGCGCTTCTCGAACACCGCGGTGATGCCCTCGGTGAGATCCTCCGACGGCAGGAACGCCGCGTTCCAGGCCGCGACGTAGCGCAGCCCCTCGGTCACCGTCGCCGCGCGCTCACGATCGAGGACGTCCTTGACGCCCTGCACCACCAGCGGCGGGTTCGCCGCGATCTCTGCGGCCGTCGCGCGGGCGGCGGCCAGCGCGGCATCAGCGTCGTCGAGGACGTCGTTCACCAGACCGATCGACGCCGCGCGTGAGGCATCGATGTCCTTGCCGGTGTAGGCCAGTTCCCGCAGGTGGCCCTCACCGATGATCGCGGGCAGACGCTGCAGCGACCCGATGTCGGCGACGATGCCGATCTTGGCCTCGCGCACGCTGAACTTCGCGTCGGCGCTGGCGTAGCGGATGTCTGCCGCCGCTATCAGATCGACGCCACCACCGATGCACCATCCCTGGATCGCGGCGATCACGGGCGTACGGCTGTCGGCGACCGCGGTCACCGAGGCCTGCATCGACTTGACGAGCGTGTGGAAGCGGCTGCGGGGTCCGGCGAGGGCGCGCTCGGCGAGCAGCGGGGCGAAGTCGCCACCCATCTCGGCCAGGTCGAGTCCGAACGAGAAGTGCTTGCCCGATGCGGCGAGAACCACTGCCCGCACCTCCGGATCGGCGTCGAGTTCGGCGAAGACCTGCGGCAACTCGGTCCAGAACGCGCGACCCATCGCGTTGCCCTTGCCCGGTCCCAGCAGGGTCACCTGCGCGACGTGGTCGGAGATGTCGACGGAGAACGCTGTCCATTCGGTCATGGGGAGCACCATAGCGAGGCCGCGCCCGCCGTCGTCATCCCCGGGTGAGCACGACCTTGCCGATGACCGAACCCGATTCGGACCGGGTGTGCGCGTCGCGCAGGGTGCCGGGGTCGATGGGCGAGAGCGTGGTGGTCGCCGTGGTCCGGATCCGGCCGGCGTCGACGAGGTCGGCGATCTCGGTGAGGATCCGGTGCTGGCTGTCGTCGGTGGGCCGGTAGAGCGGCACCGAGAACATGAGCTCCCAGTGCCAACTCTGCGACCGCGACTTCAACGGCAGGGTGTCGAGGCCCTCGGGTTCGTCGATGGCGACGACCGCGCCGCCGACGGCCATGATCTCGGCGTAGGTCTCGACGTTGCCCTCGGAGTACGGGGAGAAGATGTGGTCGACGCCGCCGGGGGCGATGGCCGGCACGGCGGTCGACAGCTCGCGCGGGTGCACCACGTGGTGGGCCCCGAGGTCACGCACCCACTGCTGCGACTCCTCGCGACTCGCGGTGGCGATCACGGTGACGTCGGTGAGGGCCCGCGCGAGCTGGATCATCATCGATCCGACCCCGCCGGCACCGGCGACCACGAGGAGGGTCCCCGAACTCTGTGCGGTCAGTCCCAGTCGGGCGAACAGCGATTCGTGGGCGGTGATCGACGTCAGCGGCAGGGCGGCGGCGTCACCGAACGACAACGAGGCCGGTTTGCGGCCGACGATGTGTTCGTCGACGAGCTGGTACTGCGCGTTGCTGCCGGGTCGGTTGATGACGCCGGCGTAGAAGACCTCGTCGCCGACGGCGAAGCGCGACACCGAGTCACCCACCGCGACAACGGTCCCGGCCGCATCGAACCCCAGCACGCGCGGTGCGTCGTCGGCGTCGAAGGACGAGCGCACCTTGTGGTCGACGGGGTTGACCGACACCGCGGCCACCTCCACGAGGAGGTCGTGTTCACCCATCGGGTCGAGCGGGACCTCGACCTCGACGAACGAGTCGGAGGCGTCGACGGGACCGGGGGCTCGCGCGGCGACGGCCCGGGTGGTGGTGGGGATGCTCATGTGTCCACCGTAGCGCCGCCGCCGGCGAGCGGGTCGAGAGTCGTTGCGCCCGCGGTGATCGCAAGCGTTGTCGCGCCCGCCCCCGGTCCGTAGAACGATCGGCATGCCCCGTCAACTGCACCTCGGTGGATTCCAGATCGCCTCGCACGTCACCCACTCCCACGCCGCATGGCGCCATCCCGGTTCCGATCCGGGCTTCCTGACCCCGGAGTACTACCACCGGATCGGACGCACGCTCGAGCGCGGCACCTTCGACTTCGTCTTCTTCGCCGACCTGTTGGCCACGCCGACCAACTTCGGCAGCGGTATCGACGTGTCGCTGAGCCGCGGCACGCAGGCGAGCGCGACCCTCGACCCCTCGGTGGTCGCGGCCAGCATCGCGGCGGTGACGTCCCGACTCGGCATCGCGATCACGAAGTCGACCACCTACTTCCACCCATACGAGGTGGCGCGCATCTTCGCCAGCCTCGACCATCTCTCCCGCGGTCGCGTGGCCTGGAACATCGTGACGTCGTTGTCGAGCGCCGAAGCGGTGAACTTCGGTGCCACCGAACATCTCGACCACGACCTGCGCTACGTCCGAGCCCAGGAGTTCCTCGAGACCACGCTCGCGCTGTGGTCGAGCTGGGACGCCGACGCACTGGTGCAGGACAAGGCCAACGGGTTCTTCGCCGATCCGGACAAGGTCCACGCGATCCATCACGACGGCGACTTCTTCCGCGTGCAGGGCCCGCTCAACGTCCCGCGTTCGCCGCAGGGTCGGCCGGTACTGATCCAGGCCGGATCATCGGACAGGGGAAAGGATTTCGCCGCGCGGTGGGCCGAGGCGATCTTCGAGATCGACCCGACCCCCGAGGGGCGGCGCGCCTACTACGACGACGTGAAGTCGCGTGCGGTGAATGTCGGTCGGCGACCGGAAGACGTGAAGATCCTGCCGTCGTTCATCCCGTTCGTCGCCGAGACCGCGTCGATCGCCCGGGAGAAGCAGGCGTTCCACAACGAGTTGGCCGATCCGATCTCGGGCCTGATCACCCTGTCGGTGCACACCAACCACGACTTCTCGACCTACGATCTCGACGCGCCCGTGGAGGACATCGCGGTCAGCGGCACCCAGGGGCTGTTCGATGTGGCGCGACGCCTGTCGCAGCGCGACAACCTCTCGCTGCGCGACATCGGCAAGCTCTACGCCCAGGGCGTGTTGCTGCCGCAATTCGTCGGCACGGCAAGCGATGTCGCCGACCAGATCGAGGCGGGGTTCACCGGGGGAGAGGCCGACGGCTACATCCTCTCGGCGGCCCAGTCGCCCGGCACGTTCGACGACTTCGTCGATCACGTCGTCCCGGAACTGCGCCTCCGCGGTCTGTTCCGGACCGAGTACACCTCCGACACCCTGCGCGGGCACCTCGATCTCGCGCCCGTGCCCGCACACGAGACCAACGTGGGACTCGTCGGCTCGCGCTAGCCGATCAACCTCCGGCTGTGAACACCCGATTCAGCCTCCGGCTGTGAACACCCGATTCAGCCTCCGGCTGAGACGATCTCGGCCATGTTGCGCTCGGCGAGAGCGGTGATGGTGAGCGACGGGTTCGATGCGCCCGCTGATCCGGGGAGCATCGATCCGTCGAGAGCGTAGAGGTTCTTGTACCCCTTCACGCGGCCGAAGGAGTCCGATGCGCGACCCAGGGTCGCCCCGCCGCACATGTGACCCCACAGGACGTCGGGTTCGTAGACGACGGCCTCGACCGGGAAATCGGCGTGCGCCGCGAGCTTGTGTCCGATGCGCAGGCAGTTGTCGTCGACGCGGCTGTTGCCGTTGCCCGGCCAGTCGAGGATCACGCGATCGTTCTTCGCGTGGTACTCGAACTTCCCGCGGGTCGGGTCGATGGAGGTGATCCCGGCCTTGAACACCGACGTGTTCGCCTGCGCCAGAACCGGATCGAGGGGGCCCAGGCCGTTCGAGCCGTTCACGACGACGCGGGCGAGCGGACCGGAGGTGTCATAGAAGGCGACGGTGCCGACCGCCGACTGGGGGCCCTTCTTGCTGCGGCCTACGCCGACGTCGATGTTGCCGTTGCCGTTGTTGCCCCAACCGGCACCGATGTACTCGTTCAGGTTCGGCAGGGTGCCGGTGTCGCGGGCCTTGACCAGCAGGCGGTTGGTGCCCAGTGAACCGGCGGCGAGCACCAGACGGTCGGTGGTCAGCGTGCGGCGCGACAGGACGTCGCCGTAGGGGCTGACGTAGTCGACCTCGAGCACGTAGCGTCCCGACCGCTCCACGTGGATCCCCTGCACCACGTGGCGCGGGTGGATCGTCGCCTTCCCGGTCGCCTCGGCACGCGGGAGGTAACTGAACGCCAACGAGTTCAGCGATCGGTTGGAGTTGTAGGCGGCGCCGGTGATCGTCTGTGGTGCGGCACGACCGGCGATCTCGTCGCGCACCACGTCCCAGTTCCAGTTGCCCTCGGCCTTGTAGGTCGAATACCCGGCGGCCTTCGCGACGCGTTCGAAGTCACGCCCGTTGTCGAAGTGGCGGTCGGCGTAGATGTCGTCGGGAACGACCGTCGCCCCGAGACCTGCCATCGCCTTCGGGTACCAGAGGCGGCTCATCTCGTCGTGGTCGACCAGACCGCGGAAGACCGCGTCGAAGCCCTCGCGCCGTGAGGCGACGGTGATGCCGATGTAGATGTTCGATCCACCGCCGACGGCGGCCGCGCAGATGAGGCCCGCGTTGTGGTGCCAGCTGATCTCGGCGAGACCACCGAAGTCGTCGATCCCGGTCATCGCGCCGATCGCCTGGCCGTAGGCGGGGATGGTGAGGGACGACGGACCGTTCGGGCCGAGGGAGTCGTCGGCGAGTGACTGCGGCGCGTGCCAGTACTGACGGCCGTCGGCGCCGAAGATCTCACGCCGCGGGTCGTGCGGCCACCGGCTGCCACGCTCGAGAACGGTGGTCTGGATCCCGGCCTGCGCCAGACGCAGTGCACTCACCGCGCCGCCGAAACCCGACCCGATGACGATGGCCTCGGAGTGCTGCCGCGGTGCGGGAACCGGGCGGAAGATCTCGGGGACCAGCTTCTCGTAGCGTCCGTACCGCCGGGGTGCCGCCGAGGCGGTACCCGCGAGTGACGTCGCGAGCGACGGGATACCCGCTGCCGCCATCGACGCAGCGGACAGCTTCATGAACGAGCGGCGATCCATTACCGATTCCCCCCACAGGAATGTCTGTTCGCCTCAGTCCCCCCGGGCGAAACCGTTCGGAGCCGGTGCGACCTGGATCTCACCGCTCCGCTGCCGCCAACTCGGCGTACAGCATTTGACACCCTACCGTCTCGATCACCGATCCGCGGACGGTGGGAGCGATAAAGTCCCGGAGTGGCCGGTGTGTCGGAGTCCGGGAACGCTCGACATTCGTCCGGGTCGTTCGACGAACGGGATCGCTCATGAGCACGTGGCGTCGTCTCCTCTCGGTCCTGATGGTGGGCGGGTTGTCCGCAGGGGTGTTCCTCGCCGTTCCGCCCGCCGCCGTCGCCGCGCCGTCGTCCGGATCTGCAGTCGCGCAGCTGAGTTCGGGCTTTCGATTCGGGGTGGCATCGTCGGGTTTCCAGACCGAGGGGCACAACCGCGACTCGAACTGGACGCGCTACGGAGCGCGCGGGCAGGTCGTCGAGCCGGTCGGGAACGCCGTCGACTTCTTCCATCGGTACCCCGAGGACATCGCCCACGCGCGGGCGCTGGGCGTTTCCGTCTACCGCGTGTCGGTGGAGTGGTCGAGGGTGGAACCCGCACCCGGCCGCGACGATCCGGCCGCCTGGGCGTTCTACGACAGGGTGATCGGCGGGATCGTGGCGGCCGGGATGACCCCGATGATCACCCTGAACCACTGGGTCCACCCCGGATGGGAGGTCGACCGGGGCGGGTGGAACCGGCCGGGCATGGCCGACGACCTGATCGGGTTCGCGACAAAGGTGATCGATCGCTACGCCTGGGCCCGCCCGTCGTGGGTGACGTTCAACGAACCGACCGAGTACGTCCGCCGCGAACTCACCTTCGGCGGCGTCCGCCCGCAGAACGTGAACCGGATGGTCGACGGCATCGTGCGCGCACACCGCACGCTCTACGCCCACATCCATGCCGTGCAGCCCGATGCGCAGGTCACCTCGAACCTCGCCTTCTTCCCGATCCCCGGTGTGCAGGCCTTCCTCGAAGGACTGTTCCCGAGCCGGATGGCGGGCACGCTCGACGTGATCGGCATCGACGCCTACTACTCGGTCTCCCTGCTCGACTACAGCACCGCCGCGAGCGCGACCGGCGACTTCGCACGCAGCAGCCAGGCGCCCGAGGCGATCTACTACGTCCTACGGCATGTCGCCCGTGAGTTCCCCGGGGTGCCGCTGTACGTGGTGGAGAACGGCCTGGCCACCGACGCCGCCGGGCGCCGCCCCGACGGATACCGCCGAGCCGATCACCTGCGCGACACCGTGTACTGGATCCAACGGGCCGTTGCCGACGGTGTCGACGTCGTCGGCTACAACTACTGGAGTCTCACCGACAACTACGAATGGGGTGACTACACAACCCGTTTCGGCCTGTACACCGTCGACGTCGCCGGTGACCCGTCACTGACCCGCAGGCCGACTCCGGCGGTCGCCGCCTACCGGCAGATCATCGCCGATCGCGGCGTGCCCGCCGGATATCGGCCGACGCGCGCACCGGCGCTGTGCTCCTTCGTCGACCTACCCGACAGCTGCACGTATCCCGCCGTGGTGCGCTGAGGCTCAGCGGACCTGTCGCACAGCACCTTTGTCGGCCGAGGTCGCCATGGCGGCGTACGCCCGCAGCGCGGTGGTGACCTTGCGTTCGCGCTCGGCCCTCGGCTGCCACGGACGCTCGGACGCCTCCATCTTCGCGCGACGTTCGGCGAGGACGTCGTCGTCGACGAGCACCTCGAGGCGGCGGGTGGCGACGTCGATGAGGATCCTGTCGCCGTCCTCGATCAGTCCGATGACGCCGCCGGCCGCGGCCTCGGGGGAGACGTGGCCCACCGACAGCCCCGACGAACCGCCGGAGAACCGACCGTCGGTGACCAGCGCGCACCTGCGGCCCATGCCGGTGCCCTTCATGAAGGCCGTGGGGTGCAGCATCTCCTGCATCCCCGGACCGCCCGCGGGCCCCTCGTAGCGGACGACGAGGACCTCGCCGGCCTGGATGGTCTTGCTCAGGATCACCTGCACGGCCTCGTCCTGGCTCTCCACGACGCGCGCGGGACCCTCGAAATGCCACAGCTCCTCGTCGATGCCCGCGGTCTTGAGCACCGCGCCGTCGGCGGCGACGTTGCCGGTGAGCACGCACAGGCCGCCCTCGGCGGTGTAGGCGTGCTCGAGATCGCGGATGCATCCGCCCGCGGCGTCGGTGTCGAGCGAACTCCACCGGTTGTCGGTGGAGAACGGTGTGGTGGTGCGGACGCCGCCCGGGGCCGCGTGGAACAACTCGATCGCCTCGGCGGTGGCGGTGCCACCGCGGATGTCCCAGTCGTCGAGGAAGGACGCCATCGTCGGCGAATGCACCGTGGACGTGGTGTCGTCGAGGAGCCCCGCACGGCGCAGTTCGCCCAGGATGGCGGGGATTCCGCCGGCCCGGTGCACGTCCTCCATGTGGTAGTCGGAGTTGGGGGAGACCTTGGCCAGGCACGCGACCCGGCGGCTGATGTCGTCGATCACCGACAGATCGAAATCGGCGACCTCGCCTTCCTGTGCGGCGGCGAGGACGTGGAGCACCGTGTTCGTCGATCCGCCCATGGCGACGTCGAGCGCCATGGCGTTGCCGAACGCCGCCGTGGTGGCGATGCTGCGGGGGAGCACCGAGGAATCGTCGTCGCGGTAGAACTTCGTCGCGGCCTCGACGATCACGGTGCCGGCACGGCTGAACAGCGCGCGGCGTGCCTCGTGCGTGGCCAGCGTGGAACCGTTGCCCGGCAACGCGAGTCCGAGCGCTTCGGTCAGGCAGTTCATCGAGTTGGCGGTGAACATGCCCGAGCACGATCCGCACGTGGGGCACGCGGCCTCTTCGACGGCCTTGAGCGCCTCGTCGTCGACGGCGTCGTTCGCCGAGGCCGAGATGGTGGTGATCAGATCCGACGACGGGTGCACGACACCCCCCACCGACACCGCCTTGCCGGCCTCCATCGGCCCGCCGGAGACGAAGACCGTCGGCACGTTCAGCCGCATGGCCGCGTTGAGCATGCCGGGAGTGATCTTGTCGCAGTTGGAGATACAGACCAGTGCGTCGGCGGTGTGCGCGTTCACCATGTATTCGACGGAGTCGGAGATGATCTCGCGGCTGGGCAGCGAGTAGAGCATGCCGTCGTGGCCCATCGCGATGCCGTCGTCGACGGCGATGGTGTGGAATTCGCGCGGCACGCCGCCCGCGGCGCGGACCGCGTCGGCAACGATCTCGCCGACGTCCTTGAGATGCACGTGTCCGGGCACGAACTGGGTGTAGGAGTTGGCGATCGCGACGATCGGCTTGCCGAAGTCGTCGTCGGTCATCCCGGTGGCGCGCCACAGGGAGCGTGCGCCGGAGGCGTTGCGTCCGTGAGTGGTGGTGCGTGATCTCAACGGCGGCATGGTGGGACCTCGGTTCGATCGTGGGCGAGCGGGTGCGGGCGGACCCGTGGGCGGGCCTCGCGCGCAGAACAGCCTACGCGCCGTCGCGTGCGGCGTACGGGTCCGGGATCCGGCCCGAGCTGGCCGCCGACAACCGCGGCAGATCCCGGAACGAGATCGCGGGCAGACGCATTCGCGAGGAGTCGGTCAGCACGGCACGCACCGATCCCCACCGGGGGAACGACAGACCGTCGAGCTGATCCCAGGTGATCTCCCGTGCGCGCAGAGCGCCGACCGCACGCAGTCCGCTCTCGGTGACCACGGTGCGCAGGCGGAACATCCACACCGCGACGAGGACGGGGACCACGAGCGTCCACCCGAGGTAGACCAGGGAGGTGCCCGCGAGCACCACCGCGCTGATCATCATCATCACCGGCGCGAAGTAGGCCATCGGCGCGATGCGGAACTGCATCGGCAGCGTCACGGTGTCCCGCTCGCTGGGACGGCTGGGGGTGGCGTCGTCGGCGACGGTCACCGGTTGGTCGGTGACGGTCTCGCTCTCGCCCTGGTCGGGCCGGTCGTTCTCGGGCACCACGTCATTGTGGCATCCGCGCATGTCGATCCCACTATCTGGGACCGCCTCGAGGGCAAGTTGACTGCCGCGCAGGTCGCGACCTACCTTTGCAGGCGTGATGCACAACGACATTCTCGTACTCGGCCGGCGCGTCAACGCCTGACCGGGATCTCCCGAGACCTCGAACCAAGCATCGACGCGCCACCCTCGACCAGCTGAGAGCTGTCGGGGGTTTTTTGTTGTCCGACTCCATCTCGACCAAGCAGAGGAAAGTGCAGTGAGCGCACCAGCAGCACGTTCCCAGGACGGCGTCTCCCCCTCCGGGGACACCGGGCCCGGGACTCGCGTGGCTCCCACCCCCTTGTCGGCCCGGCCCCGCACCGTCGGTGCCGCGACCGTCGCACCCGAACGTGTCAGCGGCGCCAAGGCCGTGGTGCGTTCCCTCGAGGAACTCGGCGTCGACGTGGTGTTCGGCCTGCCCGGTGGCGCTGTCCTGCCCGTCTACGACCCGCTGCTCGACTCGACGAAGGTCCGCCACGTCCTCGTCCGCCACGAGCAGGGAGCCGGGCACGCCGCGACCGGATACGCGCAGGTCACCGGCCGTGCCGGCGTCTGCATCGCGACGTCGGGTCCCGGTGCCACCAACCTCATCACGCCGCTCGCCGACGCCCAGATGGACTCGGTGCCCGTCGTCGCGATCACCGGTCAGGTGGGTCGCTCGCTGATCGGGACCGACGCCTTCCAGGAGGCCGACATCACCGGCATCACGATGCCGGTCACCAAGCACAACTTCCTCGTCACCTCCGGCGCCGACATCGCCAAGACCATGGCCGAGGCGTTCTACCTCGCCGAGAGCGGTCGTCCCGGTGCGGTCCTCGTCGACATCCCCAAGGACGTCCTGCAGGCGCAGACCACCTTCTCGTGGCCGCCGCAGATCGACCTGCCCGGATACCGGCCGGTCACCAAGCCGCACGGCAAGCAGGTCCGTGAGGCCGCCCGCATGATCGCGGCGGCCAAGCACCCGGTCCTCTATGTCGGCGGTGGCGTGATCAAGGCCGACGCGTCGGAGGAACTCCTGACGCTCGCGGAGATGACGGGCATCCCGGTCGTCACCACGCTGATGGCCCGGGGCGCGTTCCCCGACAGCCACAACCTGCACCTGGGCATGCCCGGCATGCACGGCACCGTCGCGGCGGTGGCCGGTCTGCAGCGCAGCGACCTGTTGATCACCCTCGGCGCGCGGTTCGACGACCGCGTCACCGGTCAGCTCGACTCGTTCGCGCCCGACGCGAAGGTCATCCACGCCGACATCGATCCCGCCGAGATCGGCAAGAACCGGTTCGCCGACGTGCCGATCGTCGGTGACTGCCGCGCGGTCATCAGTGAACTGATCGAGGCGATCCGCGACGAGCAGGTCACCAGCAACGGCGCCGCCGACCTCACCGAGTGGTGGAGCTACCTCGACGGCATCCGTCGGACCTATCCGCTGAGCTACGACCGGCCGGCCGACGGATCGATGTCGCCGGAGTTCGTCATCTCCTCGGTCGGCAAGGCCGCCGGACCCGACGCGGTCTACTGCGCCGGCGTCGGCCAGCACCAGATGTGGGCCGCGCAGTTCATCTCCTACGAGAAGCCGCGCACCTGGCTCAACTCCGGCGGGCTGGGCACCATGGGTTACGCGGTGCCCGCCGCGATGGGCGCCAAGATGGCCGCACCGGAGAAAGAGGTGTGGGCGGTCGACGGTGACGGGTGCTTCCAGATGACCAACCAGGAGTTGGCGACCTGCGCGATCGAGGGGATCCCCATCAAGGTCGCGCTGATCAACAACGGCAACCTGGGCATGGTCCGTCAGTGGCAGACCCTGTTCTACGACCAGCGCTACTCGAGCACCGACCTCGCCACCCACTCCCGTCGCATCCCCGACTTCGTGAAGTTGGCGGAGGCGTTGGGCTGCGCGGCATTCCGGTGCGAGAACGAGGCCGACGTCGACGACATCATCGCCCAGGCGCGGGCCATCAACGACCGTCCCGTGGTCATCGACTTCATCGTCGGTGCCGACGCGCAGGTGTGGCCGATGGTCGCCGCCGGCACCGGCAACGACGAGATCATGGCGGCCAAGGGAATTCGCCCGCTGTTCGACGACGACGAGTCCGCCTCCGAGTCGATCGACGTCAACGCCGTCGCCGACCCGGCCACCCCGACCACCGGGGGAGCCCGCACGAAGTCCGGAGGAGAGTCGCTGTGAGGACCACCCACACCCTGAGCGTGCTCGTCGAGGACCGTCCCGGTGTTCTCGCACGCGTCTCGTCGCTGTTCTCGCGTCGCGGGTTCAACATCGAGTCGCTCGCCGTCGGACCGACCGAGCTCAAGGGGATCTCGCGGATGACCATCCTGGTCTCCGTCGAGGACTTCCCGCTCGAGCAGGTGACCAAGCAGCTCAACAAGCTGATCAACGTCATCAAGATCGTCGAGCAGGATCCCGACACGTCGGTGTCGCGGGAGCTGATGATGATCAAGGTGCGCGCCGACTCCTCGAGCCGTGCCGACGTCATCGGCGTCGTGGACCTGTTCCGCGCCAAGGTGATCGACGTGTCGACCGAATCGGTGACCATCGAGGCCACCGGCACGTCGGACAAGCTCGAGGCGCTGCTGCGGATGCTCGACCCGTACGGTATCCGCGAGATCGCCCAGTCGGGCGCGGTCGCGCTCGGCCGAGGACCCAAGAGCATCTCGGCCACGCGCTGAGTTTCTCGACCGTGCGGTGACACCGCACGGCACAACCGAACGAGCATCGGTAGGCGATGCCGATCGAAACCGAAGGGAAGTTTTCAGTGGCAGTCGAGATGTTCTACGACGATGACGCCGACCTGTCGATCATCCAGGGCCGCAAGGTCGCTGTGATCGGATACGGCAGCCAGGGACACGCGCACTCGCTGAGCCTGCGTGACTCGGGCGTCGACGTGGCGATCGGTCTCCGCGAGGACAGCAAGTCCCGCGACAAGGCCTCCGAGCAGGGTCTCAAGGTGATGACCGCGGCCGAGGCGGCCAAGTGGGCCGACGTCATCATGCTGCTGGCGCCCGACACCTCGCAGGCGAAGATCTTCACCGACGACATCGCCCCGAACCTCGTCGACGGCAACGCGCTGTTCTTCGGGCACGGACTCAACATCCACTTCGACCTGATCAAGCCGGATGCCTCGATCACCGTGGCGATGGTGGCGCCGAAGGGCCCCGGTCACCTCGTGCGTCGTCAGTTCGTCGACGGCAAGGGCGTGCCGTGCCTCATCGCGGTCGACCAGGACCCGAAGGGCGAGGGCGAGGCGCTGGCGCTGAGCTACGCCGCGGCCATCGGTGGCGCGCGCGCCGGCGTCATCAAGACCACCTTCAAGGAGGAGACCGAGACCGACCTCTTCGGTGAGCAGGCCGTGCTCTGCGGCGGCACCGAGGAGCTCGTCAAGACCGGCTTCGAGGTCATGGTGGAGGCCGGATACGCCCCCGAGATGGCCTACTTCGAGGTGCTCCACGAGCTGAAGCTCATCGTCGACCTCATGTACGAGGGCGGCATCGCCCGCATGAACTACTCGGTGTCGGACACCGCGGAGTTCGGTGGGTACCTCTCGGGCCCGCGCGTCATCGACGACGGCACCAAGGACCGTATGCGCGGGATCCTCAAGGACATCCAGGACGGCACGTTCGTCAAGCGCCTCGTCGCCAACGTCGAGAACGGCAACTCGGAGCTCGAGAACCTGCGCCAGCGCAACGCCGAGCACCCCATCGAGGTCACCGGCAAGAAGCTGCGCGACCTCATGAGCTGGGTCGACCGGCCGATCACCGAGACCGCCTGATCCACCTGCTCCACGAAGGCCCCCATTCCCGAACGGGAGTGGGGGCCTTCGCCGTTCCCGCAGTTGGGCACATAACGACCGCAGTTGGGCACCTAACGACCGCAGTTGGGCACGTAACGACCGCAGTTGGGCACGTAACGACCGCAGTTGGGCACCAGTCCGGCTCGGGCCCGACGGGGCGTGCCCAACTGGCGGCTTTACGTGCCCAACTGGCGGCCTCACGTGCCCAACCGGCGGAGACGACGAAGGCCCCCAACGGATGTCCGTCGGAGGCCTCGGTCGGTCTGTACCCCTCGCGGGGCGGGTCAGGTCAGATCGGTCGGTAGTTGTTCACGCCCGACCGCGCCATGGCGTTGAGGATGGGGCCGATGTTCGAGCCGGTCTCGGGTCCGATGCAGGCGGTGAAGTAGTAGGCGTTGACCATGCCGATGAGGCGGTCACCGACGACGACGGGGCTGCCCGAGTCACCCTCGGCGACGCACACGGCGCTGAAGTGCGACTGGTTGTCGGAGAAGAACGTCACACCGCAGGTGCGGCCGGTGGTGCGACCGGTCTTGCACAGCACCGACGGGAACTGGGGGGCCGCGGTCGAGATCGACCGGATGGTGACACCGCCGACCGAGCGCAGGGGGACGACGCGGTTGGCGTCGAACTGGATGACGTCGAAGTCGAGCGGGGTGTTCGAGACGATGATCCGGCCGGCCTGTCCGCGACTCGGGAAGGCCTCGGAGTAGACGGGCTGTCCGACGGTGCCGCAGTGGCCGGCGGTGAGACCGACGAGGCGTCCGGCGGAGTCGCGTCCGATGGTGGTCAGCGTGCACGCGGAACCGTCGTTGCCGCCCTTGAGGATGACGATGCCCGAGCCGCCGCCGAGGAAGATGTCCGGCTTGGCCGAGGCGGTGCCGGCACCGGCGACCATCAACATCGTCGCTGCTGCCGCGACCGCGAGCAGGGCCGCCAGTTTCTTCACCATTGGTACTCCAGTTCCTCAGTTCGCCCGGTCCGCCGGACCGACGCCGATCCGTGGCCGTCGCCGACCAGACCCACCGATGCACTCGAGTAATCCCGAGCCAAGCGCAATGTATCCGTAACGCCTGTCACACCGCCACTCCGTGACACCCGTACAGGGCGTGGACTCCGGTGTTTTGCCGGTTGCAGAGCCCTCTAAGCTGATCGCTGAAGTCGTTCCCGACCACACAGGAGATATCTCGCGTGAGTACAACCGGTCGTCCGATCGTCGTGATCGCCGACAAGCTCGCACCGTCCACCGTCGAGGCACTCGGGGATGACGTGGAGGTGCGGTGGGTCGACGGCCCGGACCGTCCGAAGCTGCTCGAGGCGGTGACCGACGCCGACGCCATCCTGGTGCGCTCGGCCACCACCATCGACGCCGAGGTGCTCGCCGCGGCCCCGAAGGTGAAGATCATCGCCCGCGCCGGTGTCGGCCTCGACAACGTCGATGTACCTGCGGCAACGGAGCGCGGGGTGATGGTGGTCAACGCGCCCACCTCCAACATCCACACCGCCGCCGAGCACGCGATCAGCCTCATGTTCGCCGTCGCCCGTCAGATCCCCGCGGCCGACGCGACGCTGCGCGAGCACCAGTGGAAGCGGTCGAGCTTCAACGGCGTCGAGATCTTCGGCAAGACCATCGGTGTGGTCGGCCTGGGCCGTATCGGCCAGCTGGTCGCCGCCCGACTCGCGGCATTCGAGACCGAGATCATCGCCTACGACCCCTACGTGTCCCCCGCGCGCGCAGCACAATTGGGTATCGAATTGGTGTCGCTGGACGATTTGCTCTCCCGAGCCGATCTGTTCACCGTCCACCTGCCCAAGACGCCCGAGACGCTGGGCATGATCGGCACCGCCGAACTGGCCCGCACCAAGCCCGGTGTCATCGTCGTCAACGCCGCCCGCGGCGGTCTGATCGACGAGGCCGCACTGGCCGAGGCCATCAAGTCCGGCCACGTACGCGGCGCCGGGCTCGACGTGTTCGCCACCGAGCCGTGCACCGACAGCCCGCTGTTCGAGCTCCCCGAGGTCGTCGTGACCCCGCACCTGGGTGCCTCCACCTCCGAGGCCCAGGATCGCGCCGGCACCGACGTCGCCAAGAGCGTGCGTCTGGCGCTCGCGGGTCACTTCGTCCCCGACGCGGTCAACATCACCGGCGGCGCCGTCGACGAGGTCGTCGCGCCGTGGCTGGAGCTCTCCCGCAAGCTCGGCGTGCTCGTCGGCGCCATCTCGGGCCAGGTGCCCACGGCCATCACCGTCGACGTCCGCGGTGAGTTGGCCGCGAGCTCGGTCGACATCCTCGGCCTGTCGGCGCTGCGCGGATTGTTCTCGGCGGTGCTCGAGGACCCGATCACCTTCGTCAACGCTCCCGGTGTCGCCGCCGACCGCGGCGTGACCAGCGAGGTCACCACCGCGACCGAGAGCCCCAACCACCGCAGCCTCGTCGACCTCAAGGCCGTGTTCGGTGACGGTTCCACGGTCAACGTCGCCGGCACGCTCAGCGGGCCCAGCGAGGTCGAGAAGATCGTCAACATCAACGGACGCAACTTCGATCTGCGTGCCGAAGGCCGCAACCTCGTCGTGAGCTACGGCGACCAGCCCGGCTCGCTGGGCAAGATCGGCACGCTGCTCGGCAACGCCGGCATCGACATCGCCGCCGCGGGCCTGTCGCAGGACGCCGACGGCAAGGGCGCGACCGTGCTCCTGCGCGTCGACCGTGAGATCCCGTCCGATGTCGTCTCCGCCATCGGTGAATCGGTGTCGGCCACCCTCATCGAGCAGGTGGACCTGTCGTGAAGCTCGCCGTCATCGCCGGCGACGGTATCGGCCCCGAGGTCGTCGGCGAGGCGTTGACCGTCCTCGAGGCCGTCGTCGACGGGGTGTCGACGACCGAGTACGACCTCGGCGCCCGCCGCTACCACCGCACCGGTGAACTGCTCACCGACGACGACCTCGCCTCGATCCGCTCCCACGACGCGATCCTGTTGGGTGCCATCGGCGATCCGTCGGTGCCGCCGGGCATCCTCGAGCGGGGGCTGCTGCTGACGATGCGTTTCGCACTCGACCACCACGTCAACCTGCGCCCGAGTCACCGCTACGACGGTGTCACCTCGCCGCTCGCAGGCGATCCCGACATCGACTTCGTGGTGGTGCGCGAGGGCACCGAGGGCCCGTACACCGGCAACGGTGGCGCCATCCGCGTGGGAACGCCGCACGAGGTGGCCACCGAGGTCAGCGTCAACACCCGCTTCGGGATCGAACGCGTGGTCCGCCACGCGTTCGACCTCGCACGTACCCGCCGCAACCATCTGACGCTGGTCCACAAGACCAACGTGCTGTCGTTCGCCGGGTCGATGTGGCAGCGCACCGTCGACGAGGTCGGCGCCGAATACCCCGATGTGACCACCGATTACTGTCACGTCGACGCCGCGACCATCTACATGGTCACCAACCCGGCGCGATTCGACGTCATCGTCACCGACAACCTGTTCGGCGACATCATCACCGACATCGCCGCGGCGGTCAGCGGTGGAATCGGTCTGGCGGCGTCGGGCAACATCGACGCCACGCGCTCCAACCCGTCGATGTTCGAGCCGGTGCACGGCAGCGCGCCCGACATCGCAGGGCAGGGCAAAGCCGATCCGACCGCGGCCATCCTGTCGGTCGCGCTCCTGTTGCGCCACCTCGGCGACACCGCCGCCGCCGACCGGGTCGAGCAGGCGGTCGCCGCGGACCTCGCCACCCGCGGGGACGCCGTGTCGTCGACGTCGGAGACCGCCGCCCGCATCCGTGCCCGCCTCTAGCGCAAGAACTCTCGACATCTCCAGGCGCCGGGGCGATGCGGGACGGGCAACCGAGCGCGACGGCCTTCGGCGCCGCGCGACACCGCGCGGTGCACCAGGATCTCGACGGCGGTGTCGTGTTCAGCGATCCGCTCGCGTGGGCGATCCTGGGTGTCGACGACCGTGCGCGGATCGTCGAGTCCGCACGGGCTGGGTCGCGACACGGCCTGCGATGGTTCATCGCCGCGCGCCATCGATTCGCCGAGGATCGGGCGCGCATCGCGACGACCCGCGGCGTCCGACAGGTCGCGGTCCTGGGCGCCGGCCTCGACACGTTCGCCTACCGGCAACCGGACCCGGCGGTCACGGTGTTCGAGGTCGACCACCCGGCGACGGGGAAGTGGAAGCGAGAACGACTGCGGCAGGCGGGGATCGCGATCCCGGCATCGGTGCGCACGATCGGGGTGGACTTCGAGCGCGACGACCTGATCGCGGCGATGACCGTGGGTGGATTCGCACCCGATGATGCGGCCGTGGTCATGTGGCTCGGTGTCATGCCCTATCTCACGCCCCCTGCGGTTGCGACGACACTCGGGGCGTTCGGTGCCATGGCCGACTGCGAGATCGTCTTCGACTACAGCGCGCCCATCACCGATCCCGATGCCGCGGCGCTCGCCGCCGCGTCCGATCTGCGCGCACGCACCGCGCGTGTGGGTGAGCCGCTGTCGGACCCGGTCGCCCCGGCCGAGCTCCACAGGGTGTTGCGCACCGCAGGGTTCACGGTGATCGACGATCTCGACCGACCGGCGATCCGTCGCCGCATCCTCGGGCTAGAACCGCTCGGCGGATCCGGTGGTGGCCACATCATCTCGGCCCGCACCGGCGAGGTCAGCGCGAAACGACCGTGACGCCGGCCTCTTTCGGTCGCGGTGCGGGATCACGCGGCACCAGCGGCAGGGCGACCAGCGGGGCGAGCGACATCACGGCGAACGCGAGCGGGAACCCCGCCGCACCGATGAGAGCGCCGAACACCGGTGTGGTGGCCGAGGTCGCGAGGAACTGACCGGTGTTCTGTACCGCCAACGCGCGACCGCTCCACGACGGTCCGGCGTATTCGGCGATACCGGTGAAGGCGAGACCGTTGTCGGCGACGGTGATCACCGTCGCCACCACCATGACCGCGGCGGCGACGGGACTCGACACCCAGTCGGTGAGGGCCAGAACGGCACTCGACACCGCGGCGCCCAGGGCGATGACGCGGATCGGTTTCATCCGCGATCCCCACACATCCGACCACCGACCCGCGGCGATCCGGCCGGCCGCGCCGAGCACCTGGCTCACGGTCACCAGCACGCCCGCCGTACCGGGAGCCCAGTGATGGGCGACGATCAGCCACGCGGGGACGAAGGTCCACAGTGTCGATTGCGGGATCACGAGCAGCACGCTCACCGCGTGCACGCGCGGCAGGAACGACGAGGCGCGATACGGGTTCACGCCCGCACCGACGTCGGTCGCCGTACTGGTCCGGGGCGGATCGACGATCGTGACCGCCACCGCGACCAACCCCGCCAGTGACATCCCCACCGGGACCCACAGGCCTGCGGTCACGCCATGAGCCGCCGAGAGCACCGGGATGGTCAACGCGCACAGTCCGATCCCGAGTGGCTGCGCGGTCTGACGCACCCCCATGGCCGTACCGCGGCCGCGCGGGGGGAACCAGCCGACGACGATCCGACCACTCGCACCGTTCGTCGCGGCCGAGGCCATGCCGCCGATCAGGAGCCACGCCGCGAGTACCCCGCGTCCGAGATCGGTGGCCGACGACACCGCCGCGCCGGTGGTCGCGACGACGGTGAGGCCCAACGAGATCAGCAGGATCCTGCGTTCACCGAACCGATCGAGAGCCGCACCCCACGGGATGATCGTGAGCATCAGACCGATCGTGGGCACGGTGGCCAGCGTCGACGCCGCGGCGATCGACATCCCCTCGCCGGTGTGCAGTTCCGGGATGAGGAATCCGACACCGCTCACGGTGCAGGTCGTGGCCATCGCGCCGAGGATCGACGCGACGAGCATGGCCCACCTGCGGGTGGTCGACGGTTCGGTGTCCATCGTGATCGGCCTCCTGTCCTGCGGCAATCGTCGTGGTTCTCATATTCTGGGAAGTATTGCCCACATTCTAATACAGGCGACGCGTCGCCCGCGGGCCGGTCGGACGCGGGCGGTGGGATAGCCTGGGCGTCATGCGTCTAGGTCGAATCGCGAGTCCCGATGGTGTGGCATTCGTCTCCGTGGAGGGTGACGTCGAGGGCGGGGACGCCCGGTGCCGAGAGATCGCCGAACACCCGTTCGGTGTCCCCACCTTCACCGGACGATCGTGGCCCCTGTCCGATGTGCGTCTGCTCGCACCGATCCTCGCCAGCAAGGTGGTCTGCATCGGCAAGAACTACGCCGCGCACGCCGCCGAGATGGGTGGGACCGCGCCGGAGGACCCGGTGATCTTCATCAAACCGAACACCTCCATCATCGGTCCGCGTGTGGCGATCGCACGTCCGGCGAGCTCGCAGCGCGTCGACTACGAGGGCGAGCTCGCGATCGTCATCGGACGCCCGTGTCGGGACGTGGCGGCCCGCGACGCCGCGGGGGCCATCCTCGGCTACACCGTGGCCAACGACGTCACCGCGCGCGATCAGCAGCAGGCCGACGGGCAGTGGACCCGCGGCAAGGGATACGACACCTTCTGTCCGCTCGGACCCTGGATCGAGACCGAACTCGACCCCGCCGACCTCGAGATCCGCACCGAGCTCGACGGGAAGGTCGTGCAGCGCAGCCGTACGAGCCTGATGGTGCACGACATCGGTGCCATCGTGGAGTGGATCTCGGCGATCATGACGCTCCTGCCGGGCGACGTGATCCTCACCGGCACCCCGGAGGGCATCGGTCCGATGGTCGCCGGCCAGGAGGTCTCGGTCAGCGTCGAGGGGATCGGGACGCTCACCAACCCCGTCACCGATCGGGGCTGAGCGTGCCACCGACACCGCCGAGAACCGCTCGCGTGAACGGGATCTCGATCTCCTACGAGGACGCCGGCACCGGACCCGTGGTCGTGATGGTGATGGGGACCGGAAGCCCGGGGCGCGTGTGGAAGGCCCACCAGCAACCCGCGCTCATCCGGGCCGGCCATCGGGTCATCACCTTCGACAACCGCGGCATAGCGCCCTCGAGTGAGTGCGCCGAGGGATTCACCCTCGACGACATGGTCGCCGACACCGCCGCGCTCATCGACTACCTCGGCGTCGGGCCCGTCGCGGTGATCGGCACGTCGCTGGGCGCGCGCATCGTGCAGGAACTCGCCCTCGCGCGGCCCGATCTCGTGCGATGCGCGGCCATGATTGCGACCTACGGACGCAGCGGGACGATGCAGACCGCGATCTCCGCCGGTGAGCGCGAACTGATCGACCGCGACATCACCCTGCCCGACGCCTACCACGCCGCGATCACCGCGCATCTGAACCTCTCGCCGCACACCCTCGTCGACGACGCGCAGGCCCGCGACTGGCTCGACATCATCGAGTTCTCCGGGCAGGCGCGCAGTCCCGGGGTGCGGGCGCAGCTGCAGCTCCACGACGGCGAGGCCGACCGTCTCGAGGCCTACCGCGCTGTCCGTTGTCCGGTGTTGGTCATCGGGTTCGCCGACGATCGCACCCTGCCGCCGCATCTCGCCCGCGAGGTCGCCGACGCGATCGACGGGGCGGAGTACCGGGAGGTCGCCCGGGCGGGCCACTACGGATATCTCGAGCAGCCCGACGAGGTGAACCGGCTGCTGATCGACTTCCTGGGGCGGGCGCTAGCCTAGCGAGCATGTCGACTCCGAGTTCGGTCCGCGTCCGCTTCTGTCCGTCGCCCACCGGGACCCCGCACGTCGGACTGATCCGCACGGCTCTGTTCAACTACGCCCACGCCCGACACACCGACGGCGCCTTCGTGTTCCGCATCGAGGACACCGATGCCGCCCGCGACTCCGAGGAGTCCTACGCGGCGCTGCTCGACGCGCTGCGGTGGCTCGGCCTGAACTGGGACGAGGGCCCGGAGGTCGGTGGACCCTACGAGCCCTACCGGCAGTCGTTGCGCGCCGGCCTCCATCGCGACGTCGTCGCGCGCCTGCTCGACGCGGGTGAGGCGTACGAGGCGTTCTCCACCGCCGACGAGGTCGAGGCGCGGCACCGGGCCGCCGGTCGTGACCCGAAGCTCGGGTACGACAACCACGATCGCGATCTGACCGACGAGCAGCGCGAGGCGTACCGGGCCGACGGACGCCCCTCGGTGGTGCGGCTGCGGATGCCCGACCACGACATCGTGTTCGACGACCTCGTGCGCGGCACCATCACCGCTCGCGCCGGGTCGGTACCGGACTTCGCGCTCACCCGCGCCTCGGGTGACCCGCTGTACACCCTGGTGAACCCGGTCGACGACGCCGCGATGAAGATCACCCATGTCCTGCGCGGCGAGGACCTGTTGTCGTCGACGCCGCGGCAGATCGCGCTGTACGAGGCGCTCATCCGCATCGGTGTCGCGGAGGCGGTTCCGCAGTTCGGGCACCTGCCGTTCGTGATGGGCGACGGCAACAAGAAGCTCTCCAAGCGTGATCCGCAGTCGAGCCTGTTCCATCATCGTGATCGTGGGTTCATCCCCGAAGGCCTGCTGAACTATCTGGCGCTGCTCGGCTGGGGCATCGCCGACGACCACGACCTGTTCTCCCTCGACGAGATGATCGCCGCATTCGATGTGCGACAGGTGAACTCGAACCCGGCCCGCTTCGATCTCAAGAAGGCCGAGGCGATCAACGCCGAGCACATCCGTCGACTCACGCCCGAGGACTTCGCCGCACGGCTGCTCGGCTACCTCGTCGACCGGGGGTTGCTGTCGGCCACCGCCGACACCTCGTCGTTCCCCGTCATCGCCGAGCTGGTGCAGACGCGCATCCAGGTGCTGGGGGATGCCTGGCCGCTGATGTCGTTCCTCTTCACCACCGACGCCGACCTCACCATCGACGAGGGGTCGGCGGCGAAGAACCTCGGACCCGACGCCGCGCCGGTTCTCGACGCGTCGATCGCCGCCGTCGAGGGCGTGTCGGAGTGGTCGACGTCGGCCATCGAGGAGGCCCTCAAGGCGGCACTGGTGGAGGGTCTGGAGTTGAAGCCCCGCAAGGCCTTCGGTCCGGTGCGGGTCGCGATCTCCGGATCGCACATCAGCCCGCCGCTGTTCGAGTCGATCGAGCTGCTGGGTCGCGAGAGCACACTCGTGCGCCTGCGTTCGGCCCGTGACACCTTCTGCAGTGGGGCCTGAGCAGCCGGTTTGTGGTTCGGGTGCCCGCCTTTGATACCCTCCTTCTCGGCGCTTTTCGCGGCCACCGCAGAGTTCGGCGGCAGCTTCGAGTGGCCCTACCTTGGGGTATGGTGTAATTGGCAACACAGCGGTTTCTGGTACCGCCATTCTAGGTTCGAGTCCTGGTACCCCAGCGTCGAGCAGATCGGCGAGAATCGATTTTGGTTCTCGACGGTCGCTTCGGTAAAATGGCGGCGACGCTGTCGGGAACGGCAGATGTCGGTGCAACAAATGAAGATCTTGGCCCCGTCGTTTAGCGGCCTAGGACGCCGCCCTCTCACGGCGGTAGCGTGGGTTCGAATCCCATCGGGGCTACACAGAGAATGTCCCTCTCACCTGCAAGGTTGGGTGAGGGGGACATTCTCGTTTCTGGGCCAGTCGGCCGCGTGACTACATTTTGACTACATCAGATGAGCGGGCTGTGTCGTCTGGTCGTCCGAACGTACGACAACTCTCTGCGCGCTGTCTGATTCGTGACTTATCGTCCGATTCATGACGACGCCGACCGGATGGCACCCGGACCCTGAAGACTCGTCCCGCGAACGCTGGTGGGACGGCAAGAACAACACGTGGACCAGCGACACACGCAACGCCGGCGGACCGCCGTCCTACGTTGCGTCCCAGCCGCCGAAGAAGAACCGCCGCGGGATCTGGATCGGCGCCGGCGTGGCGCTCGTGGTGATCATCATCATCGGCGCCGCCGTCAGTGGTGGCGACGACGGCGACACCAGCACCGCGGCGAAGGAATCGACACCGACGACCTACGTGACAGTGACGCCGTCGGTGGACCCCGCCGCGGTCGCGGCAGCGGAGTCGTCACGGGTCGCGGAGTCGGCCGCCGCCGCGTCGGCGTCGGCTGCGGCAGCTGCGGCCCGTGAGCGTGAGCAGGCTGCGTTGCGTGATCCGGCGAGCTACACCGAGGTCGGCGATCGCGGGTGGGCGTTGATCGCGAAGGACCCGGACGGCCACATCGGCGAGAAGGTGCGGATCTACGGCAAGGTGACCCAGTTCGATTCGGCGACCGGCACGACGACGTTCCGGGCCGACACCGAGGGTGTGCCGCAGGAGTATGGCTTCGAGTACAACGTCAACACCGTAGTAAACGAGGGCATGTCGGGTGGCTTCGATGACGTTGTCGAGGACGATCTGGTGACGCTGTATGTAAAGGTGGACGGCTCGAAGTCCTACGACACCACCATGGGTGGCTCGACGACGGTGCCCGAGGTAACGGCGTACGTCATCGAGGTCACGGGATCGGACCGCTGACATGACCGAAGACAACCAACCCGCGCTCATCCACGCCGACGAGTTGAAGTTTGATCACGTCGGCATGCTCGTCGGCGCGTTCTCAGCGGCGCACTCTCGAAAGACGTTCACTGCAGGGCTACTCGAGGGCATCTTTCACTACCTGGACAATGATCGCGATCCAGCGACAACGCTGCGAATTGCTCTGACCGACGGCAAATCTGTCGACTTGACGCTCGGGTCGGGGACGGTGGCCATCGGGTGGGACCTGGAGTCATTGATGAAGAAGGCGTTGTCCGCGATGGACCAGTCGCCCGACTGACGCTGTCGGGCCTCGTCGGTATCGTCTCGCTGGAGTGGGAGGGAAGCCCGCATGACCGACACCGAGCTGGTGGTCTCGCACGAGAATGACCCGGCTCGCTACCCCGCGCAGTGGGTGCAGGCGCGGCGGCCGGAGCTGCTGAAGCAGACCGACTTCGAGCTGGCGAACCGCCGTGGGCAGGGCAAGTCGCACGGTGAGATTGAGTACGATCGCCACGCCGGCGCCGCGAAGAGTCGCAGGATGAGACGAGGGAATAAGAGCAGTGAGTGAGACTCGACGGTCCCTGTCGGACGTGCGATTGCCGGTCATCCAGGCAATCACTGAGTTCGAAGGCGCCATGGATGCGGTGTTCGATCTGATGAGCTTCCACCACGACAATCTTCCTCGCGACTCTCGGCGGGACTACTTCAAAAAGGTTGTACGGCAATGGAACCCCAGCGACTCGGACGAAACGATTGACGCAATTTTCGACGCTGCGGACCAGGCAGTTTCCGCGAGCGCGCCTGGCAATGTCTTTCAGGAAGTCCGCAACCGGGTGCGCAGCAAGCTTGAGGAGTTGTCGGTGGACGCTCCCGGCTATGGAACCCTGTACTACAGGGATGTGACTGCTGCGCTGACGCAGCGATCGCGTCAAGCCAAGATGCGTGAAGCGTTGCTGACCAGTGCCGTTGGCGCATTTGACGTCCTTATGTCTGAAATCATGTTGGCCGCCGCTTGCGTCAAGCCGTCCGCAATGTACGAGTCCAAGAAGCCCTACAAGCTCTGCGACATCGCGAAATTTGCATCACTCGACGATCTGATTCTCAGTCACGCAGAGAAGTTCGTGCGCGACAAGGCCTACGAGGGGGTGACTGAGTGGTTCGAGTGGCTAAATAAAGCTGTAGACATCCCGTTGAGCAAAGTCACCGATCACCCGCTGACGTTCCAGGAGGTGTTCCTTCGGCGGAACAACATCGTCCATGCTGGTGGTCTGGTCAATGAGACCTACTTGACACGGTTGCCGGAGGGCATCGTGCACCGGCCGAAGTTGAATGACCGATTAAGGGTGAATAGGAAGTACCTGCAGGGGGCATGTGAGCTAATCCTTGCCGTGGGTTACGCAGCTTTCGCGCACTTCGTGACGTACTACGAGGGGAATCAGGAGGAGCCAGCGGACGTCGACGGCTTGATCGCGAACCACAGCTACCGCTTGCTCGAGCGATCGCATGACAGCGCGGTTGATGAGTACGTGCGCTGCGTCGAGGCCGTGTGCAGCGACCAGGACTACCGTCGTGTCATGATGGTCAACCGGTGGGTTGCGCTCAAACGTGCTGGTAAGAAGGTTTTCCGTGACGAAGTTACCGAGTGGGATGTGACTCGACTGCCGCGCCGGTTCGAGCTGGCTCGTCGTGTTCTGCTCGACGAGTATGACGCTGCGATCGATCTCGCGAACGATCTAGTAGCTCGCAACGAGCTGATGATCGAGGACTGGCACACCTGGCCGCTGCTGGATTCACTGCGGAAATATGTGGCGTTGTATCCTGAAAAGTGTAAGTTCGTGTGATCAGAGATCGGAAAACCGAGAGGGATGGCAACGATGGGTTACTGACATCTGTCTGATGTTCGGCACGAATCGAAACCAACACCGTAGCCCCAGCCTCAGCGGCTGGGGCTACGTCTGTGTCTGCGGGTGTTGAATCACAACGGTGTCATCCCTGGTCAACGCGATTCTGTCACACCCTGCTCATACGTTCTGGGCATGACGACTTACCACTCGTGGCGGGATGCGCGTGATCGCGGACACCTCGCGATCAGGCTCGTTGACCACCTACCGCCTGGCGTCCGTAGCCGCATCGACCGCGACGACATCGAGATCCAGCGCCACCAGCTGCAGGATGAACGGCGGTCAACGCTGGCCCACGAGCTGATGCTCGGCAGCGCCGCGTCCTTCCCTCAGAACCCGGTACTGCGGGCACGCGAGGAGCTGACAGTTGAGCGCATCGCAGCACGCCGAGTGATCGCGCTCGACCGTCTGCTGGAAGTACTGAGGTGGACGTTCACGCCGCACGAGTTGCGGCGTACCGCGGCGTGGCTGGCGGTGTCGGGCGTGGTTCGCCCTCGCACGGCGGTAGCGTGGGTTCGAATCCCATCGGGGCTACATAGAGATGACCCCCTCACCCGCATCCGGGTGAGGGGGTCATCTTGTTGTCGGGGTGTCGATGCGCGTCACGCCGGTCGGGGCGGTCCACAGCAGTGACCCGTGTTCGAAGTCCTGGCGGCGACCGCCGGCCCGCGGGTACTCGTTCGACGTCGGGTAGCCCAGGGCGCTGTCCTGCCAGCCGGCCGCCGCATAGTGATCGCCGATGAGCCCGTGGACGTAGTAGCCGTGCGGCGACCCGTTCCGGCGGAACAGGACGCCACCGGCGAACGCCTGCACGCCGCCGCCGGGGAGCACGAGGTGCGGCCACACGGGATACCCGAGCGGACCGCGTTCGAAGTCGTAGTCACCGGCCCACGACTCGAAGAGTCCGCCGTGCGGGATCGGGATCGCGTGGATGCGGCCGTCGGCAGACCTCGGCATCGTCGGCGACCAGTAGATGTGCGCGTGCTCGAATTCCGCGAACCGGCCCCGACCGTCGGGGGTGGTGCGTTCACCGACGGTGATCCGCCGCCCGAGCCAGTTCGCGGCGATCCGCGCCGCCGCGTCGATCTCGTTGACGACCGCCGGCGCTATGCCGCACCGCGCCGCGAACTGATCGGCCGACAGACCGTCGGCGGAGTTCATGTCGCAGTTGCCGAACGGGGGAGCGCCCTCGGGTAGCCCGCCGCCGTATCCGCTGCCGTCGGTGTACTGATGGGCGATCTGGCCCGGCAGGTTCGGATTGCGGCCATACCCCGCGCCGATCACCTGCAGCCCCGGCGGCCGGGTCCGCCACAGGCCGAAGAAGTCGGCGGCATTGGCGTAACCGATGACGCGGCGGGCGTTGCCGCCGGCGTACTCGACGAGATTGGCGTATGTCCGGTTGATCCAGTCGGATCCGTCGCCGGGCGGGTTGCCGCCCGACTCGACGTCGAGCATCAACACCACCCGCGGATGCAGCCCGCCGGAGGAATCGATCATGTCGCGCAGGGTGTTCGCGGTCTCGAGCCAGTTCGGGCGTACGTAGCAGTAGACGATGCCGACCCGGAGACGACCGCTGTCGAGGGAACGGCGCACCCACGCGTGGTTCTGTGCGAAATGGGGATCGCGGAACGTGCCGTCGTTCGATCGGATCGACAGGATCGGATACGGGTAGCTGTCGTCGACCGGGACCTGGAAGTAGGAGACGTCGGCGAAGAGTGTGTCGGTCATGACTGCCGCCGATGGTAGGCACCGTCTGTGCCGGACCTGTGAACCTGCTGGTGATCGCGGTCGACGGGTTCGTGTCGGCGTCGAGATTTGTACAGTGGGTGGGGGAGTTCGACGAGCTGCACTCGCAGCAAGGCTGGGGTACCGGGGTGGACACATACCGACACAATCACGCCGTGTTCGACGACGAACGCATCGCGGCGGGCTACGAACGGCTCAATGCCGGTGCCACGCGATTCCTCGATGCCGGGGAACAGCGGGCGCTGGTGACCGTCGCACCGCGATGCCGAGGCACCTCGGTCCTCGATGTCGGCGTCGGGGCGGGTCGCACCACGGCGTTGCTCCAGCTGATCAGTGACGACTATCAGGCGATCGACTACTCGCCGCGCATGGTGGCGGCGTTCCGCCGCCACCACCCGGGTCTGGACTGCCGGGTGGCCGACGCCCGCGACCTCGTCGATGTCGACGCCGGGCGGCACGGCCTGATCCTGTTCAGCAACAACGGCATCGACGCACTGGCCCACGAGGATCGGGTGGGGGTGCTCGAAGAGTTCCGTCGTGTCGTGGCGGCCGACGGCGTGATCGTGTTCTCCACGCTCAACAAATCCGGTCCGTCGTTCGGGGAGACGCCGTTCCAGCTACGCCGCCCGACGCAGCAGTCGGTGTCGCTGCGCGCGTTGGCCGTTCGCACCCTGCGGTGGTTGATCGACCCGCGTAGCGCCGTCCGGTCGGTACGGAACTTCCGCGCGCACCGTGGACTCACGATCGATCACGGCCGGTGGGCGGTGGGACCGCTCGCCGCACACGACTTCGCCCCGGTGGTGCACTTCACCTCGGTGCCCGATCTGCGCGACACCCTCGCCGAGGCCGGTTTGGTGCCGGAGGCGGTGTTCGACGAACGCGGCCGGCCTGTGGACATGGGGGCCCAGGACTGCTCCGCCGACAACTTCACGGTCATCGCGCACGCGGCGTGATGCCCGGGGTCGCGCACGCGGCGTGACGGTCGGTCGTGCGGCTCAGAGGAACTGGGCGGTGCTGCCGCCGACCGGCATCTCGGGGATGCCGAGTTTGCGGTGATCCCAGCTGCGGGTGCGGGTGCCGACGACGCGGACCGCGACGCGCTTGTTCATCATCTGATCGACGAACGGCCGCATCTCATCGGTGTACTCACCGGTGTAGCGCTCCCACACGCTGATCCCCACGCGCAGCAGGGTGTCGGGATCGTCGACGATCTCGGCGTGCCCCTCGATGGCCACGCCCCGCAGGGTGTCGTAGGTGTCGCCGGCCTCCACCATCACCGACACCGCGGGGTCACGCCGGATGTTGACCGTCTTCTGCGACTTGGCCTTGGTCTCGAACCAGATCTCACCGTCGAGCAACGCGTACCACATCGCGACGAGATGGATCGATCCCGACGCGGAGCGGGTCGCCAGGGTGGCGGTACGACTACGGCTCAGGAAGTCGGCGACCTCGTCGTCTCCCATCACGATCTGTCCGCGCTGATTGCTTCCCACGTGATGACTCCTGCTCGTCGGTCGGCGTGCCCTCGTGGCCCGTCGCGGTCGGTGTCCCGACCCTAAACCGTCAAGCCGAGCGACTGTTCGGTCAGGCGTGGGTGAGGCGTTTGTGGATGGCCTCGGCGGCGGCGAGCAGGTCGGCGGCCCAGCGCGATCCCGGGCGGCGCCCCATCCGGTCGATGGGTCCCGACACCGAGATCGCGGCGACCACCTCGCCGGTCGCGTCGCGTACCGGTGCCGAGACACTCGCGACCCCGGCCTCGCGTTCGCCGGCACTCTGCGCCCATCCGCGTCGGCGGATCTCGAGCAGGCCCCGCTCGCTGAAGGCGCTGTCGGGCACGAGCGCCCGCTGGGTGGCCGGATCCGCCCACGCGAGCAAGACCTTCGCCCCCGACCCCGCGGTCATGGGCAGGTGGGCACCGACCGGGACGGTGTCGCGCAGACCGGTGGGCGGCTCCATCGCGGCGACGCACACCCTCTGCGTGCCCTCCCGACGGTAGAGCTGCACCGATTCGCCGGTGATCTCGCGGAGCCGCGGCAGCACCATCAGCGCGGCCTCGCGCACCGCATCGCCGGCATCGGCGGCGAGTTCGGCGAGCGCCGGCCCGGGACACCACCGTCCCGAGGGATCGCGGACGAGCAGACGATGGGTCTCGAGTCCCATCGCCAGTCGGTGCGCGGTGGCCCGGGGGAGCGCGGTGCGCGCACAGAGCTCGTTGAGGTTGCAGGGACTCTCGGCGCAGGTGCGGAGCACGGCGACCGATTTGTCGAGTACGCCGACCCCGCTGACGACCATGGCGGGACCCGCTTCTACGGCCTCGTCGGATGGGCTAGGATGTCTCACAGGTCGATACTAGACTCCCGAATATTGGTATGGCGAATATGTGTACGGCACAGAACGTGGAGATCACCCGATGAGCACCGAGACGCAGACGAGCGGACCGCGCACCCTGGCCGAGAAGGTATGGGCCGAACACGTGGTGAAGGCCGGCGAGGCCGACGAGAGCGGGCAGCGCGACCCCGACCTCATCTACATCGACCTCCATCTCGTCCACGAGGTGACGAGCCCCCAGGCGTTCGAGGGTCTGCGCCTCGCGGGCCGGCCGGTGCGTCGTCCCGACCTGACCATCGCCACCGAGGACCACAACGTCCCGACCCTCGACATCGACAAGCCCATCGCCGATCTCGTCTCGCGCACCCAGGTCGACACGCTGCGCAGCAACTGCGAGGAGTTCGGTATCCGGCTGCACCCCATGGGCGATGCCTCCCAGGGGATCGTCCACATCATCGGCCCGCAGCTCGGGTTGACCCAGCCGGGCATGACCGTGGTGTGCGGTGACAGCCACACCTCGACCCACGGCGCGTTCGGCGCGCTGGCCATGGGCATCGGCACCTCCGAGGTCGAGCACGTGCTCGCCACGCAGACCCTGTCGTTGCGCCCCTTCAAGACCATGGCCATCACCGTCGACGGTGAGCTGCCGGTCGGGGTGACGAGCAAGGACCTGATCCTCGCCATCATCGCGACCATCGGTACCGGCGGCGGGCAGGGGCACGTCCTGGAGTACCGCGGTCCCGCCATCGAGAAACTGTCGATGGAGGCGCGGATGACCATCTGCAACATGTCGATCGAGGCCGGTGCGCGGGCGGGGATGATCGCGCCCGACGAGACCACCTACGAGTACCTGAAGGGCCGTCCGCACGCCCCGCAGGGCGACGACTGGGACGCCGCAGTCGCGCACTGGGATTCGCTGCGGACCGATCCGGGCGCGACGTACGACGCCGAGGTACACATCGATGCGTCCACGCTGACCCCCTTCGTCACCTGGGGGACCAACCCCGGACAGGGTCTGCCCCTGGGGGCATCGGTGCCCGACCCGGCCGAGATCGCCGACGAGTCCGCGGCGTCGTCGGCGGAGAAGGCCCTGGCCTACATGGACCTCACGCCCGGGACACCGTTGCGTGACATCGCCATCGACACCGTCTTCGTGGGGTCGTGCACGAACGGCCGCATCGAGGACCTCCGCGAGGTCGCCGGGATCCTCGAGGGTCACACCATCGCCGAGGGCATGCGGATGCTGGTGGTGCCGGGCTCGATGCAGGTGCGGGCGCAGGCCGAATCCGAGGGCCTCGGTGACATCTTCACCGCCGCCGGCGCCGAGTGGCGGCAGGCCGGCTGCTCGATGTGTCTGGGCATGAACCCCGACCAGCTGGCCCCGGGTGAGAGGTGCGCATCGACCTCCAACCGCAACTTCGAGGGCAGGCAGGGCAAGGGCGGTCGCACCCACCTGGTGTCGCCGGCCGTCGCCGCCGCGACCGCGATCCGCGGGCGCCTCTCGGCCCCTGCCGATCTGAACGCCTGACCAACTCCCGCGCTGCGCACCGCGCACGCCCCCAGAAGCGAGGTAACAGATGGACGCCTTCACCACCCACACCGGAATCGGTGTGCCGCTGCGCCGCAGCAATGTCGACACCGACCAGATCATCCCGGCGGTCTACCTCAAGCGCGTGACCCGAACAGGTTTCGAGGACGGCCTGTTCGCCGCCTGGCGCAACGATCCGGATTTCATCCTGAACAACGAGCCGTGGTCGCACGGCTCGGTCCTCGTGGCGGGTCCGGATTTCGGTACCGGCTCGTCCCGTGAGCATGCCGTGTGGGCACTCTCGGACTTCGGATTCCGAGTCGTCATCTCGTCGCGATTCGCCGACATCTTCCGGGGGAACGCCGGAAAAGCGGGTCTTCTCGCCGCCCAGGTCGAGCAATCCGATGTCGAATTGATCTGGAAAAGGCTCGAAGAAACGCCCGGGACGGAAATCACGGTCAGCCTTGAGGATCGAACCGTGGCCGTTGGTGACCTGGTGGTGCGCTTCGGGATTGACGACTACACGCGGTGGCGTCTGATGGAGGGTCTCGACGACATCGGATTGACATTACGCCAGGTAGAGGCCATTTCCGAGTACGAAAAGGTAAGGCCCCATTGGAAACCTGCGACCCTCTGACAGGGTCGCAGGACCGCGTATCGTATGTCGTCTAACGACATTGCGCCTCGCCACGCCGAAATTCATTGTGGCCAGGACGTGGAACTTTTCGTTCTCGACGTTTACCGTGTGCTGTAGCTGGCTCAACGTGAGCCATCCAGCTTGCGGAGGTTGATTCAATGAACAAGGCAGAACTCATCGAGGTGCTGACGGACAAGTTGGGCACCGATCGGAAGACGGCCACCGACGCCGTCGAGCACGTGGTCGACACCATCGTTCGTGCGGTGAACAAGGGTGAGAGCGTGACGATCACCGGTTTCGGTGTCTTCGAGAAGCGCAAGCGCGCCGCTCGCGTCGCCCGCAACCCGCGCACCGGAGAGACCGTGAAGGTGCGTCCCACCTCGGTGCCGGCGTTCCGTCCCGGAGCCCAGTTCAAGGCCGTCGTCGCCGGCAAGCAGAAGCTGAGCGCGACCGGTCCCGCGGTCAAGCGCGGCAGTGGTGCGACCACCACCGCGACCAAGACCGCCGCGAAGAAGGCCCCGGCCAAGAAGGCCGCGCCCGCGAAGAAGGCTGCCCCCGCGAAGAAGACGGTCGCGAAGAAGACCGCTCCGGTGAAGAAGGCCGTCGCGAAGAAGACCGCTCCGGTCAAGAAGGCCGTCGCGAAGAAGACCGCTCCGGTGAAGAAGACGGTCGCGAAGAAGACCGCTCCGGTGAAGAAGGCCGTCGCGAAGAAGACCGCTCCGGTCAAGAAGGCCGCCGCGAAGAAGGCTCCGGCCCGCAAGGCCCGCGCACGCTGATCTCTCGCTGCGCGACGCACGACGCACACGACCCCCGACGGACTTCCCACCGTCGGGGGTCGTGTCGTCTGTGTGGGGGTTCGGTTCAGCGCAGAGGGCTGTCCACGTGGTCGACCGCGACGATGGCGTCACCCGACATCGAGATGGCCCACATGCTCGCCTTGCGGTTGCGTGTGCGGGGGAGCGAGACGTCGTGGCCGTCGGTCCATGCCGCGAGCAGAGGCGGAATCACCTTGCCCTGGCTACAGATCACCGGCACCGTCGAACGGTCCGTCGCGATCTCCCGAAGGCGCGTCAGCGCCGCGTCGGGGTCGTCGCGGTAGGCCTCCTCCGACAGCGTCGGCTCCAGGCGGATCGGGGCGTCGAGACGACGGGCCAACGGCTCGACCGTCTGCAGGCACCGGGTGCGGTCGGCGGCGTGGATGTCGTCGGCGCCGAACATCAGGAACTGGTCGACGAGGCGTTGCGCCTGCGTGCGCCCCACGGGTTCGAGCGGGCGCAACCGGTCGTCGCCCCGGTAGCGGGCCGAGCGGCCGGCCTTCGCGTGGCGCACGACGAGCACGGTGTGCAGATCGGCGGGGAGGCGACTGAACTCCGACAGCACCTTTCGGTCGGCCCGGAAACTGCACCGGTCGCGGGCGCGCGGGACCGACAACCACTCGACGGCGTCGACCTCGTCGTTGACGGCGAATTCGCCTGCGACGCATCTCGCCGACCAGTAGTGGACATGCTTGCGTCCCGACGACGACGTGAGGTCGTAGTCGACCTTCGCCAACCGTCGCCCGAGGGTGACGGTGTACCCGGTCTCCTCGGCGATCTCGCGGACCGCCGCGGCGACGAACGTCTCACCTGGTTCGAGCTTGCCCTTGGGCAGGGTCCAGTCGTCGTAACGGGGGCGGTGGATGACCGCCACCTCGAGTCCGGCGTCGTTCCCGGTTTTCCCGTTGCCGGATCCGGTGTGTCGCCACACCACCCCTCCGGCGGCGTAGACCAACTTCTTCTGCGATGTCATCGTCTCGGTTGTCCGCTCGTGGCTCGCGTGGGCGACGGTGCTAGGACGCGGTGTCGGCCCGATTGTGGTGACGACGCGTCAGCTGCTGCTGATGATCGCGCACGTCCTCCCCGGCCGCCGGCGAGGCCGTCCACCGCCCGTTGGACTCCAGCACCCAGCATCGGGTGGTCGGATCCAGTGCGGAGGAGAAGATCTCGCCGAGTTCGCGGGTCAGGCGCTGATCGCGGACCTGGGCCATCACCTCGATGCGACGGTCGAGGTTGCGGTGCATCATGTCGGCGCTGCCGATCCAGTACTCCTCGAGAGCCCCGAAATGCAGGATCCGGGAGTGTTCGAGGAACTGCCCGAGGATCGACCGCACGGTGATCGTCTCGCTGACACCGGGCATTCCCGGTCGCAGCGCGCAGATCCCGCGCACCACGACATCGACGGGCACACCCGCCTGCGACGCCCGGTAGAGCGCGTCGATGACCTGCTCGTCGACGAGGGCGTTGGCCTTCAACTGGATCCGCGCCCGCTCGTCGCCCGCGAGATGACGCTCGATCTCGAGGTTGATGCGCGCGATGATGCCGCGCCGCACGCCGTGCGGGGCCACCAACAGGTTGCGGTACTCGTGCTTGCGTGAGTAGCCGGTCAACGTGTTGAACAGGTCGGTGAGATCGGCGCCGATGTCGGGGGCGGCGGTGAACAGGCCCACGTCCTCGTACAGCCGCGCGGTCTTGGGGTTGTAGTTGCCCGTTCCGATGTGGCAGTAGCGGCGGATCGTCGATCCCTCCCGCCGGACCACGAGGCATGTCTTGCAGTGGGTCTTGAGACCCACGAGTCCGTACACGACGTGCACACCGGCCTGCTCGAGCTGTCGGGCCCACTTGATGTTGGCCTGTTCGTCGAAGCGCGCCTTGATCTCCACGAGCGCCACGACCTGCTTGCCCGCCTCGGCCGCGTCGATGAGGGCATTGACGATCGGGGAATCACCCGACGTGCGGTAGAGGGTCTGCTTGATGGCCAGCACCTGCGGATCCGACGCCGCCTGCTCGATGAACCGCTGCACGCTGGTCGAGAACGAGTCGTACGGGTGGTGCACGAGGACATCCCCCTCGCGCAGCGTGGAGAACACGCTCTTGGGCGTCTCGCGCTCGCCGAAGGCCGGGTGCGTCGCGGGGACGAACGGGCGGTCCTTGAGCGCGGGACGGTCGAGGCCGAACACCTGGAACAGACACGACAGATCCAGCAGGCCGGGCACCTCGATGACGTCGGCGGGGTCGACGTCGAGCTCACGCAGCAACAGGTCGAGCATGTGCTCGCTCATGTCGTCGGCGACCTCGAGACGCACCGGGGACCCGAAGCGGCGCCGGGCCAGTTCACGTTCGAGGGCCTGCAGCAGGTCCTCGTCGCGGTCCTCCTCGACCTCGAAATCAGCGTTGCGGGTGATGCGGAAGACGTGGTGCTCGACGATCTCCATCCCGGGGAACAGGTGCTCGAGGTTCGCCGCGATGAGCGTCTCCATCGGCAGCAGGATGGTGCGCGGAGTGCCGTTGTCGTCCTGCGGCGGCATCAGTTTGCCGACCTCGACGAAGCGACTCACGTTGTCGGGAACCTTCACACGGGCGAAGTGTTCGCCGCCCTCGGTGACGTCTTTGACGGTCACGGCGAGGTTCAGGCTCAGGCCGCTGATGTACGGGAAGGGGTGCGCGGGGTCGACCGCGAGCGGGGTCAGGACCGGGAACACCTCCTCGTGGAAGTACTCCGACATCCGCGCCCGCTCGTCGGCGGTCAGCTCGTCCCACGACATGACGTGGATGTTGTTGTCCGCCAACGCCGGACGTACCGAATCGAGGAACACACGCGCGTGGCGCTCGGCGATGGTCTGGGTACGCCGGGCGATCTTCGACAGCTGTTCGCGCGGCGACAACCCGTCGGCCGACCGGACCGACAGTCCAGTCTCGTCACGTCGTTTGAGCCCGGCGACGCGCACCATGAAGAACTCGTCGAGATTCGAGGCGAAGATCGCTAGGAACTTCGCCCGGTCGAGCAGGGGCAGCGAGGTGTCCTCGGCCAGGGCCAGGACACGCGAGTTGAAGTCGAGCCAACTCAGTTCGCGGTTGAGGTAGCGGTCGTCGGGGAGGTCGGCCGCCTCGTCGGGCAGCAGGGTCGCCGCCGGCGGCGCCGCGGGAAGTGTCGACGCCTCGATCGACTCCTCGGTGACCTCGTCGGTCGGTGCGGGGGGTGGGGGCGAGACGTCGGCGCCCGGCGCCCCGTCAGTGTGCGTGCTGTCGGTGTGCGTGCTGGCGGTGTGCATGCTTTCCGGGGAACTCACGCGACCATCATGACGCATGCGGGGTCGGTGTCGCGCCCAGGGACGACAGCGATCCGTCGTCGAGCACTCGTGCGGTGGCCGTCCCGACGCCCAGGGTGCGGGCCACACGGAGGTCGTCGACGGTGTCGACGTCGGCGCGGAGGTCCGGCCACCGATCCGGGTCGCCGTCGGTCAGGTCGACCGCACCCCCGGCGCGGTGGGCGGCCGCGGAGTCGAGACCGAATCGCGTCGCCACGTCGGCGGTGTCGGACAGGATCAGCATGGCGGTGCCCGCCCCCGACCGGTCGGGGACGAACGAACGGGAGTGTGCGGCCGACATCGTCAGCACCTCACGGAGATGATCGTGGCGCGCCGTCGGCAGGTCGGCCTGCAGGACGATGACCCGAGTGCCGGGCGAACGGTCCGATGCGGCGGCGACACCGCGGGCGTACGCACGATTCAGCGGGCCCCCGTCGCGCGCCCACGAATCATGTGTCGAGGGGTGCTCGTCGTCGTCGGCGACGGCGCGGGCCCCGAGTTCGGCGGCGGCGGCGGCCACGGCCACATCCGGCGTCACCACGACGACGTCGTCGACACCGGCCGCGCGCGCCGCGACCACGGTGTCGGCCATCATCGCGAGCACGAGGTCGCGTCGCGCCCCCGCCGACAGCACCGGCGACAACCGCGACTTCGCATCGGTGAGGTCCTTCACCGCCAGTACCGCGGCCAGGCCGCGACCGCCCGCGCCCGCACCGGCTGACGAGCCGAGCGGGTCGGGCCGTATGGCCGAGCGCCGATCCTGCATCCGCCCATGATGCGACGTCGGCCGTGTGCGGCGAGCACTAGGGTGGTGCGCGAGTGGCGCGGCACCGCGGGCGCGGGGTCGGCAGACGAGGAGGTCGCGACGTGCGTGCAGCGGTGATGGGTTCGGGGTCGTGGGGCACGGCGATGGCCGCGGTGCTGTGCGACGCGGGCACACCGACCGTGCTGTGGGCACGCCGCCCCGAGTTGGCCGCGAGGATCACCGACGACCACATCAACCCCGACTACCTGCCCGGGATAGATCTACCCGCATCGCTGTCCGCGGTCAGCTCGGCCGGCGACGCGCTCGACGGCGCCGATCTGGTGGTGTGCGCCGTCCCGTCACAGTCGTTGCGCGCCAACCTGGCCGGGTGGCGGGACCAGATCGGCCCCGACGCCACCCTGCTGTCGCTGGCCAAGGGCGTGGAGAGCGACACGCTCAAGCGGATGACCGAGGTGATCGCCGAGGTGACCGGCGCCGGCGACGATCGCGTCGCGGTGCTGAGCGGCCCGAACCTGGCGCGCGAGGTCGCCCAACGTCAACCCGCCGCGACGGTGATCGCGTGCACCGACGAGCAGCGGGCGCAGCGGGTTCAGGACGCCTGCAGCACCGCCTACTTCCGGCCGTACACCAACACCGACGTCATCGGCTGCGAGATCGGTGGCGCGGTCAAGAACGTGATCGCCCTCGCCTGCGGGATGGCGTCGGGAGCCGGACTGGGTGAGAACACCCTCGCCTCGATCATCACGCGCGGGCTGGCCGAGACCATCCGACTCGGTGAGGCGCTCGGTGCACGCGCCGAGACCTTCGCCGGTCTCGCCGGTGTCGGCGATCTCGTCGCCACCTGCTCCTCACCGCTGTCGCGCAACCGATCGTTCGGTTCCCGACTCGGTGAGGGTCGCAGCCTCGTCGAAGCGCAGGAGGCGACGAACGGTCAGGTCGCCGAGGGCGTGAAGTCGTGCTCGTCGGTGCGCGCGCTCGCCGCGGCCCACGACGTGGAGATGCCGCTCACCGATGCGGTGCATCGCGTGTGCCACGACGGTCTCGGTGTCCGCGACGCGATCGTCGCGCTGCTCAGTCGATCGACCAAGCCCGAATAGTCGACGGGCGTCCGCCCGTCCTCGACGCGGGTCCGCCCCCGAGTCGGGTCAGGACCCGAGGTCGATCGACGCGCGGGGCAGGATCCGGTCGAGGATCCGCGACGTGTCGGCGATCGGGCCGTTGCCGGAGTTGCTGGGAAGCCACAGCGCCACATACGGGCGGTGGTCGACGGCCACCCACAGCGTCCCCGTCGCGTCGGGGTCGCCGCTGCCGGTGGCGAACCACTGGACCGGGTCGACGACCTGCAGGGCCGAGGTCGGCGCGAGATCGGCCGGGCGGTCGACCCCGCACCGCAGCTGCACGGGACCGGCGGCGTCGCCGGTCGGCTGCCACTGCACGAGCCCGCCGGATTCGGAGCGGTCGTCGAAGCCGGCGAAGGTCGCCGGCAGGGCGGCGATGAGCTTCGTGCAGTTCGCATCGGCGGACTGCGGCGCGGCGGCCGACGCCAACGGCAGCGAATCGCCCGAGGAATCGGTACGGAATGCCGCGATGGCGATGAACAGCACGATCACCATCACCGGGATGGTGACGAGGGTCGCGATGAGGGCGGGGCTACGGCGACCGGTGGCGTCGCTCACGAGGGCCGCGCGTCGGTGACCACCGGGCAGGTCAGGGTGCGGGTGATGCCGTCGACCTGTTGGATCTGCGGGATCACCGCGGTCGCGAGGTGTGCGGCGTCGTCGGTGTCGACGCGGACGATCACGTCGTAGGGACCCGACACCTCCTCCGAGGATGCGACACCGTCGATCTCGGCGATGGCCTTGGCGGCCTGGGCGGCCCGGCCCACCTCGGTCTGGATCAGGATGAACGCCGCGACCATGACCTTCCCTTCGTCGGTGTCGATGCCCGCTCGGCGGCCGATCGACCACCCCGCGTGGGGTGGATCGAACCGCGGTCGCGGGTCACCCACCCTCGCGGGCGCTGAATAGACTGGCCCATTGTCACCGACAACCCGGCCGGTGCGCGAATCGCAGACCGGAGGGCACGCGGTGGTGGGATCGGGTGAAACCGCTGCGCAACGGGCTGTCGCCGGCGCCGACGGCGGTGTCGGGCCGACCGTGGCCGACCTCGGCGAACGCGCACTCATCGACCGGTTGACCGCGGTCGCCCGGCGGGCCGTGCCCTCCCATCCCGGCCACGGTGACGTGGTCGTCGTGGGGCCGGGTGACGACGCGGCGGTGCTCGACCTCGCCGGCTCCCTGGTCGTCAGTACCGACAGCCTGGTGCAGGACAGGCATTTTCGGCTCGAATGGTCGACGCCCGAGCAGATCGGGGCCCGTGCGGCGGTCCAGAGCTGCGCCGACATCGCCGCCATGGGTGCGCGCAGCGTGGGCATCGTCGTGTCCATCGCATGTCCGCCGACGACCCCCGCCGCCGTGGTCCTCGGTATCGATCAGGGGATGAACGACATCGCCGCGGAGTTCGGCGCACGTGTCGTCGGCGGCGACCTCGTGGCCGCCGCGGAGATGGTGGTGACCGTCACCGTCTTCGGTACGACCGACGGACGTGCGCCCGTGCGACTCGCCGGTGCCGCGGTGGGGCAGACCGTCGCGGTCAGCGGCCCCCTGGGATCGTCGGCGGCAGGGCTGGCGCTCCTCGACGCCGGCATCACCGATTTCGCGGAACTGGTTGCCGCGCACCGTATACCGGTCGTCGACCTCCGGCAGGGTCCGGTCGCCGCGGACGCCGGTGCGCGGGCGATGACCGATGTGTCCGACGGCCTCGTCGACGAGCTGGAGACGATGGCGGCGGCGAGCGGTGTCGCCGTCGAGATCGACACGGCCACCATCCCCTCGCACCCGCTGCTGCGCGCCGCCGCCGATGCGGTCGGGGCCGATCCGATCGGATGGCAGCTCGGCGGGGGAGAGGACCATCAGCTGCTCGCCACCTTCGACGGCCCACCCCCGGCCGGATGGACGGCGATCGGTGCGGTGGTCGCCCCCGGCGACGGACCCCGTGTCCGGGTCGACGGCGCACCCTCAGGGGTCCGCGGATGGCAGAGCTTCTGACCGGTCCCCGCGACGGGCCGGATAGATTGGCCCGGTGGCCATCTACGCACTCGACGACCGAGTACCCGAACTCGCCGACGACGCCTACGTCCATCCCGACGCGACCGTGATCGGTGCGGTGACGCTCGGACCCGGGGTGTCGGTGTGGCCGGGAGCGGTGTTGCGCGGCGACTACGGCACCATCACCATCGGCGCGATGACGAACATCCAGGACGGCACCGTCATCCACTGCACACCCATCCATCCGACGGTGATCGGCGAGCGCTGCGTCGTGGGGCACAACGCGCACGTCGAAGGCGCGACGGTGGGCGACAACTGCCTGATCGCCTCGGGATCGGTGGTCCTCAACGGCGCCACGGTCGGCGACGGTGCGATCGTCGGCGCCGGTGCGGTGGTGCCGTTCGACTTCGCGGTGCCGTCGCGGGCGATGGCGCTCGGTGTCCCGGCGAAGATCCGCGCCGGATTCGAGGTCGCCGAGAATCACGTCGATCTCAACGTGGAGATGTATCACCACAACGCGCAACACTTCCGCGAGCATCTTCGGCGGATCGACTGATGGCGCCGGAGTCGTCGTCGGGTCGGCCCCTGGCTGAGCTCGTCGACCCCGGATGGGCGCAGGCACTCGCGCCGGTGGCCGACACCATCACCGACATGGGGCGGTTCCTGCGCGACGAGCTCGCCGCTGGACGCCGCTATCTCCCGCCGGGCGATCAGGTGTTGCGCGCGTTCACCGCCCCGATGGACGACATCCGCGTGTTGATCGTGGGTCAGGACCCGTACCCGACCCCGGGACATGCTGTGGGACTGAGCTTCTCGGTGTCGCCCGAGACGAAACCCGTTCCGCGCTCGTTGAACAACATCTTCACCGAGTACTGCGACGACCTCGGGTTCCCGCGTCCCACCTCCGGCGATCTGTCGCCCTGGAGTCGCTCCGGGGTGTTGCTGCTCAACCGCGTGCTCACCGTGGCGCCCGGCTCACCGGCCTCGCATCGTGGGAAGGGGTGGGAGACGGTCACCGAACGCGCGATCACCGCACTGGTCGAGCGGGATGCACCGCTCGTCGCGATCCTGTGGGGCAAAGACGCGGCATCGCTGCAGCAGTGGATGCCCGGAGTGCCCGCGATCACATCGGCGCACCCGTCGCCGATGTCGGCGAGCCGAGGGTTCTTCGGGTCGAAACCGTTCTCCCGGGCGAACGCCGCGCTGGCCGAACTGGGGGCCGACCCGGTGGACTGGCGACTGCCCTGAGACGGTGTGCGGTGTCGCTCAGCGTGCGGTGAAATCGGGGCGGCGCTTCTGCACGAACGCGTCCACCCCTTCGATGCCCTCACGACCGCCGGCGAGGGCGGAGATCGACGCGGCCTCGGCCGCGAGCTGATCGACGAGCTGCGCGGTGGCGCCGTCGGCGAGCAGTCGTCGCGCGGCGCGCAGAGCCGATCGGGGACCGGCGGCGAGGCGGGTGGCGACCTCGACAGCGGTCGGCACGACGTCGTCGTCGGAGCCGACGACCTGCGACAGGAGGCCCATCTCGAGCGCGTCGGGCGCGGTGATGACGGCGTCGGTGAGGATCAGGTGACGCGCACGGGCCGCGCCGACGATGCGGGGCAGCGCCCACGTCATGCCGCCGTCGGGCGACAGACCGATACCGGGGTAGGCCGCGCGCAGCGAGGTCCCGGGACCGCCGATGGCGATGTCGGAGTGGCAGACGATGCTCATGCCCGCACCGGCTGCCCAGCCGCGCACGGCGGCGACGACCGGGGTGTCGGCGTCGGCGAGTGCGAGGAGGAGACCGTGGAATCGATCGGCGAGCGCCGCGATGAACGTGGACCGGTCGGGTGCCGCGGCGAACGACCGCACGTCACCGCCGGCACAGAAGTTGGCGCCCGGTCCGTACAGGAGGACGGCGCCGACGTCGAGCGACCCGGCGGCCACCTGCCGCAGTGCGGTGGTGCCCTGGTCGAGTCCGTCGGGGTCGAGGGCGTTGCCGCCGCGTTCCGTCGAGATCCGGACATGCAGAACCCCGTCGACGACGCGCACGAGGTCGCGGTCGACGGGGTCGCTGTCCGGGGAGGTCATGGGATGACCTCGGTCAGCCGCGCACGACCTTGCCGGCCTTCAGGCACGAGGTGCACACGTTCAGACGCTTCCGGTTACCCGGGGCGACCTGTGCGCGCACGGTCTGGATGTTGGGATTCCAGCGTCGGTTGGTACGGCGGTGCGAGTGGGAGACCGACTTGCCGAAGCCGGGGCCCTTGGCGCAGACGTCACAGACGGCAGCCATCGTCGAACTCCTCAAGTGTGGGAACAAAGGGTGGTGTCGGTGCGCGGCGACATGCGTCGAAACGGCCTCACGACAACCCTGCAAGGATAGCCGCATGAACGCGATCGGGCCAAATGACGCCGAGGCACGCGCACCGCGCGGTGCGGCGCCGACCGACGCCCCCGCCGACTCGGCGGCCGGCGCGTCCGGTGGCCGGTCGACCCCGATGGACCCGCGGCTGCTGCGCGACTGGACCGACGAATGCGTGCGGGGCCTCACCGCGGTGCGCGGTGAGATCAACGACCTCAACGTGTTCCCGATCCCCGATTCCGACACCGGCAGCAACATGCTGCACACCATGACCGCGGCCGCGGCGGCCTGCGCGGACGCCCCGGCCGACGCCGACGCGCCGGAGGTCCTGCGTCGGGCCGCCGACGGCGCCGTCGGGCAGGCCCGCGGCAACTCCGGGATCATCCTGTCGCAGGTGCTGCTGGGTCTCGCCGACGCGGCCGGCATCGACGCCGTCGACGGTCACGTGTCCTTCAACCGGCTGTGGACCTCGGGGCTCGGTCTCGCCGCGCTGGCCGCGACCCGCGCGGTGAGCGAACCCCGCGAGGGCACCGTCCTGACGCTGCTGCGGACGGCCGCGGCGGCCGCGGTCGCGGTGGCCGACTCGACACCCGCCGATCTGGCCCGCGCCGTCGCCGACACCTGCGCCGACGACCTGGAACGGACCACCGAACAACTGCCCGAGCTGGCCCGCGCCGGTGTCGTCGACGCGGGCGGCCGCGGTCTGCTGGTGCTCTTCGACGCGATGGTGAAGGTGCTCACGGGGGTCTCGGCGCAGCGCCGGCGGTACCAGGGGGTGCTCGCCGGCGGCGGCGATCCGATCGGCCACGCGCCGGCGGGCGACGGGTGCGACGCCGTCGGGTCCGACATGGACTACGAGGTCATGTACATCCTCGCCCGCGCCACCGCCGACCGAATCCCCGTGCTGCGGTCGACGTTGGAGACGCTCGGCGACGCGGTCGTCATCGTCGGCGACAGCTCACAGTCGACCGGCGAACGGTTCTCGGTGCACGTCCACACCGACGACCCCGGCGCCGCCGTGGAGGCCGGTCTCGACGCCGGTGACGTCGCCGACATCCGGATCAGCTGCTTCGTGCTCGACGCCCACCGGGCGGCCACCGGTCCCGACGACCGACTGCCGAGCCGCCATCGCGGGGTCGTCGCGGTGGTCACCGGCGACGGTGCCGCGGAACTGTTCGCCGACGCGGGAGCGCGCGTGGTGCGCGCCGACGACGGCCTCGACGCCGCGACGCTCGCCCGCGCGATCGTCGATCTCGACGCCGCCCATGTGGTCGTGATGGCCAACGGCGCGATCCCGGCACAGGACCTCGTGACCGTCGCCGCCGACGCGCGATCGGCGCATCGGGCGGTGGTGTTCCTGCCGACGCTGTCGATGGTGCAGTGTCTCTCGGCGCTGGCCGTGCACGACCTGTCGGCCGACGCCGACGCCGACGCCTACGCGATGGCCGAGGCGGCGGCCTCGACCCGACGCGGCTCGGTGACCACGGCCACCGAATCGGCGCTGACGCTCGCGGGAACGTGTGAACCCGGAGATCTGTTGGGACTCATCGGGGTCGACGTGCTCGTGATCGGGCCCGACCAGCTCGCCGCCGCCACCGCCCTGGTCGACCTCATGCTCGGTACCGGTGGTGAACTCGTCACCGTGCTGGCCGGCGCCGACATCGGCACCGATGTGCTCGACGGCCTCGAACGCCATGTCGCCACCGCACATCCGGGTGTCGAGTTCGTCTCCTACGCCTCGGGACAGGCCGGTGAGGTGCTGCAGGTGGGGGTCGAATGAGCGCGCGTACCGACGATCCGCTGGGCGGCCTGCTCGGGGATGCGAAGGCCACGACCTTCGCCGAGGAGATCGGCGTGCACACCGTCGGTGAGCTGATCCGCTACATCCCGCACCGCTACGTCAAACAGGGTCAGCTCTCCGCGCAGTCGCGACCCGAGGCGGGCGAATGGGTCACCTTGGTGGCACGCGTGGAGAAGGCGGACATGCGGTCGATGAAGTCCCGCAAGGGAAAGATGCTGGTGGTCAAGGCGACCGACGGATCACAGTCGTTCAGCGTCACCTTCTTCAATCCCTACGCGATCGCCCGCGCGCTGACGCCCGGAGTGCGGATGATGGTGGCCGGCACGGTCGGTTACTTCAACAACACCATGCAGCTGACCCACCCGAACTGGATGGTGCTGCCCGACGAGGCCGGCGGTATCGACTCGGTCGGATCGGCGATGATGCTGTCGATGGCGGGCGACGCCGCGACGTCCTCGCCGACCGACGCCACCGACCCCGCCGACCTCGGTGAGTTCGACCGCCCGTTCATCCCGGTCTATCCGGCCACGAAAGCCCTGCAGACGTGGGATATCTGGCGGGCGGTCCGCACCGCGCTCGACGCCGTCGACACCGTCGAGGACCCGCTGTCGGACGCCGAACGCGACGCGCGCGGCCTCATCGCCGCCGACGCGGCGTTACGGGCCATCCACCTACCCGAGACCTCCGACGAGATCGACGCCGCGCGAACACGTCTGACGTTCGACGAGGCGCTGGCCCTACAGGTGGCGTTGGCGCGGCGGCGTTTCGCCGACTCCGGACGTACCGGTCCCACCTGCGACCACGTCGAACACGGGCTCGAGGACGCGCTGCGGGCGCGGCTGCCGTTCACCCTCACCGACGGCCAGCAGACCGTCATCGGTGAGATCTGCGATCAACTCGGGTCGGGGGAGCCGATGAGTCGGCTGCTGCAGGGCGAGGTGGGGTCGGGCAAGACCCTGGTCGCGCTGCTCTGCATGCTCCGCATGATCGACAACGGCTACCAGTGCGCGCTGCTGGCGCCGACCGAAGTCCTTGCCGCCCAACATCATCGGACGCTGACGACGATGCTGGGCGGTCTCGCGCGGGCCGGCGAACTCGACGCCGAGGATCCCGCGACGCGTGTGACCCTGCTGACCGGCTCGATGAAGACCGCCGGCAAACGCGCGGCGTTGCTCGAGGCGGTCACGGGCACCGCCGGCATCGTCATCGGCACCCACGCACTGCTCGAGGACCGGGTGGACTTCTTCAACCTCGGCCTCGTCGTCGTCGACGAGCAGCATCGCTTCGGCGTGGAGCAGCGCGACACCCTGCGCTCGCGCCGCCGCGACGACCTCGTCCCGCACATGCTGGTGATGACCGCGACCCCGATCCCCCGGACGGTCGCCATGACGGTCTACGGCGATCTCGACACCTCGACACTGCGCGAACTGCCGGCGGGGCGCCGTGCGATCACCACCAACGTGGTGCCGCAGTACCTGCCGAAGTTCGAGAGCCGACTCTGGGAGGTCGTCGACGAGGAGGTCACCGCGGGCCGACAGGTCTACGTCGTCTGTTCGCGGATCGGCGACGACGGCACCGCGGCGGGCGCGAAGTCGGAGGAACGCGAACAGCGGGGACAGGGGATGCCCACCCGCTCGGCGGTGGAGATGTTCGCCGAGATCACCTCCGGACCCCTGGGCCGCCACCGCGTCGAACTCCTGCACGGTCGACTCCCCGCCGACGAGAAGACCGCGGTGATGGACGCGTTCACCCGTGGCGAGATCGACATCCTCGTCTCGACCACGGTCGTCGAGGTCGGTGTCGACGTGGCGAACGCGACCACGATGGTGATCGTCGACGCCGAGCGGTTCGGGGTGAGCCAGCTCCACCAGCTCCGCGGTCGCGTGGGCCGCGGCGGGCTGCCAGGTCGATGCTTCCTGCGGACCGCCACGAAAGCGGGTTCGCCGGCGATGGAACGGTTGAGGGCCGTCGAGGCGTCCAATGACGGATTCGAACTCGCTCGGATCGATCTGATCGCACGCAGGGAAGGAGACGTCCTCGGTGCCCTGCAGTCCGGAGAGTCGTCCTCGCTGCGGTTCCTCTCGCTCATCGACGACGTCGACGTCATCGCCGATGCGCGGGTGTTGGCCGCGGAGATCGTGCCCGGCGACATCACGTTGGCCCGCCACCGTCCGCTGGCCCTGCTCGTCGAGTCGGTCCTCGGACCGTCACGCGCGGCGTTCCTCGCCAAACCCTGACGGCGCTTCCCGGCACATCCGGTCCCGGCGTGCGCAGGCGATGCGGTGATCGGCCCGATGGCGCTGTCGGTGCGGGCATGGACGACCCTGATCGCGTGGGTGGCCATCACGGTGACCGTCGCCGTCATCGCGGTGTGGCCCACGCGGCCACCGATGCCGCACCGCGACGTCGCCGCGGTGCGGACCGCCCTGGCCGCGGTTCCGGTGGTCGCACACCGGGCCCGCCCGGAGCACTACGACCGCGCCGCGTTCGGGACGGCCTGGGCCGACGGATCCGATGCCCAGGACGCCGGCAACGGCTGCGACACCCGCAACGACATCCTCGACCGCGATCTCCGCGACAAGACCTACGTCGAGGTCGCGTCGTGTCCCCGGGCGGTCGGCAGCGGTGAACTGCGCAGCCCGTACACCGGCGAGTGGATCGACTTCCGGCGCGGACGCGGCAGCGGTGCCGACGTCCAGATCGACCACATCGTCCCGCTGTCCTACGCCTGGGACATGGGCGCCGCAGGCTGGGACGCGTCGACCCGCCTGCGGTTCGCCAACGACCCCGCCAACCTCGTCGCGGTCGACGGGGACTCGAACCAGGACAAGAGCGACTCGCCGCCGTCCGCGTGGATGCCGCGGCGGACGTCGTTCGCCTGCCAGTACGCGGTGCAGTTCGTCACCGTCCTCGCGACTTACCGGCTGTCGGTCGACGCGGGGTCGGTCCCGGTGCTGCGTCGGTCACTCGACCGCTGCTGACCGGGGGTGATGGCCCCGCGTTAGGCTGGTCCGATGAGCGCACCCACCGCCGACGCCGCGGTCGCCCGCCCGACGAGTCCGTCCGCGACGACCCCGTCGGCGGCCGGGGATCCGATCATTGCCGCGGTCCACGCCGCGGCCGGGGCGGCGAAGGCGGCCGCGCGGGTGCTCGCCCGCCAGACCACCACCACGAAGAACGGCGTGCTGCTCGCCGCGGCCGACGAACTGCTCGCGCGGACCGCGGAGATCCTCGCCGCGAACGCCGAGGACATCGACCGCGCCCGCGCGAGCGGTACCGCCGACAGCCTGCTCGACCGACTCCGACTGACCGAGGCGCGGGTGGGGGCCATCGCCGACGGTCTGCGTCAGGTCGCGACACTGCCCGACCCCGTCGGCGACGTCGTGACGGGCAAGACGCTCCCGAACGGGCTGATGCTGCGACAGGTCCGGGTGCCGCTCGGGGTCATCGGCATGGTCTACGAGGCGCGCCCGAACGTGACCGTCGACGCCTTCGGCATCGCCCTGAAATCGGGGAACGCCGTGGTGCTGCGCGGATCGTCGTCGGCCGCGCGGTCCAACGCCGCCCTGGTGGGCATCCTGCGCGAGGTGCTCACCCGCGCAGGCCTTCCCGCCGACGTCGTGTCGCTCCTGTCGTCCGACGACCGCGCCAGCGTGACCGCCCTCATCCGGGCCCGCGGGCTCGTCGACGTCGTGATCCCCCGTGGCGGAGCAGGTCTCATCGAGGCCGTCGTCCGCGACGCGACCGTCCCCACCATCGAGACCGGGACCGGCAACTGCCACGTCTACGTCGCGGCGTCGGCCGATCTCGACGTCGCCGAGAGCATCGTCGTGAACTCCAAGACCCGGCGGCCCAGCGTCTGCAACACGGCCGAGACCGTGCTGATCGACGCCGCCGTCGCCGATGTCGCACTGCCGCGGCTCGTCTCGGCGCTGCAGGCGCACGGTGTGGTGATCCACGGCGACGAACCGGGCATGGAACCGGCCGGCGACGCCGACTGGTCCGACGAGTACCTTTCCCTCGACATCGCCGTCAAGGTCGTCGCCGGGATCGACGAGGCGATCGCGCACATCGATCGCTACGGCACCGGCCACACCGAGGCCGTGGTCACCACCGATCTCGCCGTGGCCTCCGAGTTCACCGAGCGGGTCGACGCCGCGGCGGTGATGGTGAACGCGTCGACGGCGTTCACCGACGGCGAGCAGTTCGGATTCGGCGCCGAGATCGGCATCTCCACACAGAAACTGCACGCACGGGGCCCGATGGGTCTGCCCGAACTCACCTCCACCAAGTGGATCGTGTGGGGCCAGGGACAGACGCGCCCGTGACCGACACATCAGCCCCCACGACCCCGCCCGGGCTCGGCGGTCCGGCCGTCTCGCCGGTCTTCACCGACACCGACGACGTCCGCACCCGACTCGCCGCGACGGGATATCTCGCCGGCACCGCCACGGCGACCGCGGTGTTCCTCGCCGACCGTCTCGGCAAGCCGTTGCTCGTGGAGGGCCCGGCCGGCGTCGGCAAGACCGAACTGGCGCGGGCGATCTCGCAGACGTCGGCGGCCGAGCTCGTCCGGCTGCAGTGCTACGAGGGCATCGACGAGGCGCGCGCGCTCTACGAGTGGAACCACGCCAAGCAGATCCTGCACATCCAGTCGACGGGGCAACGAGGCTGGGACGAGACCAAAGCCGACATCTTCTCCGCGGAGTTCCTGCTGCCGCGACCGTTGTTGCGTGCCATCTCCCGCACCGACCCCACTGTGCTGTTGATCGACGAGGTCGACAAGGCCGACGTCGACGTCGAGGGCCTGCTCCTCGAGGTGCTCAGCGACTTCGCGGTGACGATCCCCGAGATGGGAACCGTTGCCGCGGTGCGCCGTCCGATCGTGCTGCTGACCTCGAACGCGACCCGCGAACTCTCCGAGGCGCTCAAGCGTCGGTGTCTGTACCTCTACATCGACTTCCCGGACCCCGCGCGTGAGCGGGAGATCCTCGCCTCGCGGGTGCCGGCCCTGTCGGACTCGATCGCGCGGGAGATGATCCGCGTGATCGGTGTCCTGCGGTCACTCGATCTCCGCAAGAAGCCGTCGGTGGCAGAGACCATCGACTGGGGCAACACGTTGTTGGCGTTGGGGATCGGGGAGAAGCCGCGCGGGCGGCTCGACGACGAGATCCTCAGTCGCACCCTGGGGGTCGTCCTCAAGCACCGCCCCGACCTCAAGGCCGCGGCGGCGGAGTTGAAGCTCGACCGATGACGTCCCCCCTCGTCGGTCGCCGCCGCGGTGGACCGCGTCGCGGTGACGCGGGGGCCCACCTCGTCGACCACCTGACCGGGTTCGTCGACGACCTGCGCGACCGGGGGATCGTGGTGGGTCCGGCGTCGCTGATCGACGCCGCGTGTGCCACCGAGGTGCTCGACCTGCTCGACCGCACCGGGTTCCGCGAGGGACTGGCGTGCACGCTCGTCACCGATCACACCCAACGGCCGGTCTTCGACGCGGTGTTCGACCTCTGGTTCCCCCTCGGGACCGGTACCCGCACCACCGATCTCGAACTCCCCACCGACGACACCGGCGCGGTCGACATCGACGCGGTGCGCGAGATGGTCGCCGAGATGCTCGCCGACGGCGACGCGCAGAACGATGGTCGTCTGGCGCAGTTGATCTCGCTGATCGTCGATCAGATCGGCGGCTACCGATCCACGCGGGGCGACGCGTTCTCGACCTATCAGGCGATGTCGTCGATCCGGCCGCAGACCCTCATCGCGCGTATCGCGGCGGCCATGGCGGCGGCGTCCGGTGACGACGACGACGGCGGTGTCGGACCACGCTATCGGCGTTCGGCGGCCGACCGGGTGGGGCGCTTCGGCGACCTGGTGTCCGAGGAGACCCGACGCCGCATGACCGAGCGGTCGGGCCGGGAGCGGGTGGGGGAGTACGCCGTACCGACCCTGCCGGAGAACATCGCGTTCCTCTCGGCCGGTCGCGCGGAGATGATCGAACTGCGCCGCACCGTCGACCCGCTCGCCCGGCTGCTCGCCGCGAAGCTCGAGGTGCGGCGCCGCCGGGCACGGCGTGGAGTCGTCGACATCCGCAAGACCCTGCGGGCCTCGATGTCGACGGGCGGTGTCCCCATCGACCTCACCTACCGCCGCCCCCGTCCGGGCCGACCCGAGCTGGTCATCCTGTGCGACGTGTCGGGCTCGGTGTCGGGGTTCTCGCAGTTCACGCTGCAGCTCGTCCACGCGTTGCGTCAGCATTTCTCCGCGGTGCGCGTGTTCGCGTTCGTCGACACCGTCGACGAGGTGACCGACTACTTCAGCAGGCGTCCCGACGACATCGACATCTCCACCGCCGTCACCGAGATGCTGCACAACGCCCGGCTGATCACCCGCGACGGTCACTCCGACTACGGCCACGCCCTGGCCGGGTTCGTCGACGACCACATCGAGTCGCTCACCCACCGCGGCGCGTTGCTCGTCCTCGGTGACGGCCGCAACAACTATCACGACCCACGGTTCGAGGCGTTGCGCACGCTGGTCGACCGTGCCCGCCACGCCTACTGGCTCAACCCCGAGTCCGAGTCGCTGTGGGACACCGGTGATTCGGTCGCCCAGGATTACTCGACCATCATCGAGATGCACGAATGCCGCAACGCGCGCCAGTTGGCGCAGGTCATCGCCGACCTGCTGCCGGTCTGAGCGTGTCGGTTCCCCCGGTTGGCGGGCACGTAGACTCCGCAGACATGCCCGAGATCCGTCCGACCGCACCGGTCGAGTCGACCGCACCGGTCGGCGCACTCCGACGACGACGGGTCGGCGTGATGGGCGGCACCTTCGACCCCATCCACAACGGGCACCTCGTCGCCGCGAACGAGGTCGCCGACCGGTTCGATCTCGACGAGGTCATCTTCGTCCCCACCGGACGTCCGTGGCAGAAGTTGTCCGACGAGCAGGCGGTGCGCCAGGGCGAGAGCACGGTGGTCCCCGTGGTCAGCCCGGCCGAGGATCGCTATCTGATGACCGTCATCGCGACCGCGGCCAATCCGCGGTTCTCGGTGAGCCGGGTCGACATCGAACGCCAGGGCGACACCTACACCGTCGACACTCTGCGCGACCTCAGTCGACTGCACCCCGATTCCGACCTCTACTTCATCACCGGCGCCGACGCGCTCAGCTCGATCCTGACCTGGCACGACTGGGAGGAACTCTTCGCGCTGGCGCGATTCGTCGGCGTCAGCCGCCCGGGGTACGAACTCGGTGCCGCGCATCTGGGCACGCACCTCGAGACGTTGTCGCCGGACGCTCTGCACCTCATCGAGGTGCCGGCGTTGGCGATCTCGTCCACCGACTGTCGCGACCGCGCGGCGCAGGGGCGGCCCGTCTGGTACCTCGTACCCGACGGTGTCGTGCAGTACATCACCAAGCGGCGTCTCTACCGCGTGCCGCGCCCCGAGTCGCGCGGGGTGTCGGGCCCGTCGGCCGATCCCGACGGTGCCGTCCACCCCTCGGCCGTGCACCCCGCGACGGCCGACCCCACCGATGCACCCCGGGTCGGGGACACGTTCCCCGCCACCGAACAAACGTCTTCGAGAGGACACCTGTGACAGCCACACCCGAGGCGCTCGCGATGGCGAAGGTCGCCGCCGACGCCGCCTCCGACAAGCTCGCCGAGAACGTCACGATCATCGACGTCTCCGAGCAGCTCGTCATCACCGACCTGTTCGTGATCGCCTCGGCGGGCAACGAACGTCAGGTGGGCGCCATCGTCGACGCGGTCGAGGAGAAGCTCCGCGAGGTCGGACACAAGCCGCTGCGTCGCGAGGGTGCCCGCGAGGGCCGTTGGACGCTGCTCGACTACTCCGAGATCGTCGTCCACATCCAGCACAGCGAGGAGCGCGAGTTCTACGCCCTCGACAGCCTGTGGAAGGACTGCCCGGTGGTCGACCCCGAGACCCTCGCGTGAGCGGACCCGACACCGGGGACAGTTCTGTCGAGCGGATGACCCCCGTGGTCCGTCGCCTGATCCTGTTGCGCCACGGGCAGACCGACTACAACGCCGCGAGCCGGATGCAGGGTCAGCTCGACACCGACCTGTCCGAGGTGGGCGTCGCCCAGGCGCGTGCGGCGGCCCGGGTGCTCGCCAAGCGATCCCCGCGTCAGATCATCTCCTCGGACCTGAGGCGCGCCCACGACACCGCGAAAGCCCTGGCCGACGTCGTCGGCCTCCCGATCACCACCGACCAGCGGCTGCGGGAGACGCACCTGGGCGACTGGCAGGGCCTGACCCATCACGAGGTCGACGACGCGATGCCCGGCGCCCGACGCGACTGGCGTGACGACTCGACGTGGCGTCCGCCGCAGGGCGAGAGCCGGGTCGACGTCGCCGAGCGCTCCATCCCGGTGGTGACCGAACTCGTCGCGGACCTCCCCGACTGGGGCAGTGGTCCCGACGCGGACAACCCTGTGGTGCTCGTTGCACACGGTGGGGTCATCGCCGCCATGACGGCCGGCCTCCTGGGCCTCCCGCAGCGGTCGTGGCCGGTCTTCGGTGGCCTCGCCAACACCAGCTGGGTGCAGCTCAGCGGCCACGGTGACGCACCGACCTGGCGTCTGGACGTGTGGAACGCCTCGGCGGAGATCGCCGACGCCGCCGTGCAGTGACGGCCGTGCGATGACGGCACAGGCCAGAGGCGGCGACAGCATGCTGGTGCTGTCGGACTCCCTCGCCTACTACGGACCCGAGGGCGGATTGCCCGCCGATGATCCGCGCATCTGGCCGACCATCGCCGCCGAGGGTGTCGGGCTGCGGTCGGAACTCTTCGGTCGGATCGGGTGGACCACCCGTGACGTGTGGTGGGCGATCACCCAGGATCCGCGGATCTGGGCGGCGATCCCGACAGCTCGTGTGGTGGTGATCGCGATCGGCGGGATGGACACGTTGCCCTCGCCGCTGCCGACCGCGGTGCGCGAGCAGATCCGCTACCTGCGACCGTCGTGGCTGCGACAGGCGGTACGTGCCGCGTACGGCCGGCTGCAGCCGCTGTTGTCGCCGCTCGGCTGGCCCGTGGCGTTGCCGGCGCCGGTGACCGTGGAGTACCTCGAGAAGATCCGGTCGGCGTTGGCGATGGTGCGTCCCGACCTGCCGGTCATCCTGTGTCTGCCCTCGACGCACAGCAGCCCGTACTACGGGTTCGTGCACAGCGCCCGCGCCCGTCACACCAGCGCGATGCGACGGTGGGCGGCCGACCATGCGATGCCGACGGTCGACTTCTATCCGGTGACGGCGGCGCATTTCGCCGCCGAGGACCGCGCCGCCGGACCGGTGGCGATGATCGCCGCCGACCACAACCCCGACGGCATCCACTGGGGCTTCGCGTGCCACACCGCGATCGGTGCCCTCATGACCGACGCCGTGCGCGATGCGACGGGTGACGATCGAACCGTCTCGGCACCGCCGACACCTCGCTGATCCCCGCCCCCTACGCTGGGCGGCGTGACCGTGGTGGTGGTGACCGATTCCTCGGCGCGGTTGCCCGCGCCGATCCGTCAGCACTACGACATCCGTCAGGTCCCGCTGCACGTGATGAACGGCGACCTCGATCTGTCCGAGGACGTCGACGACATCGGTCCCGAGATCTACAACGATCCGACCACCACCACCTCCGGTGCCGTGCCCGCCGATCTGGCCGCCGCGTTCGACCAGGCGGTCGCCGACAGCGGTGACGACGGTGTCGTGGCGGTGCTGATGAGCAGACGACTGAGCGGTACGTGGGGTTCGGCGCGGGTGGCCGCGGAGAAGTTCCCGGGCCGGGTTCGTGTGGTCGACTCGCGGTCGGTGGGTCTCGCAGTGGGGTTCGCGGCCATCGCCGCGGCGCAGGCCGCCGTGGCGGGCGCGGACCTCGATCGCGTCTACGAGGCAGCCATCCGCGCCGGCTCCACCAGCGAGACCCTGCTCTGCGTCGCGCAACTCGACAACCTGCGCGCGAGCGGTCGGATCGGCGCGGCGACGAAGCTCTTCGGGTCGGCGCTGTCGATCAAGCCGGTGCTGCGTGTGGTCGACGGCACGCTCGTGGTCGCCGAACGGCAACGCACCCTGAGCAAGGCGGTCACCAAACTCGTCGACGCCGCCGTCGCCGCGACCCACCGTCGCCCCGCCACGATCGGCGTACTGCACTGTGAGGCACCCGAGGCCGCCGCCGACATCGTGGCCCGGATCAGTGAGCGGGTGCGCACCGTCTCGGTCATCACCTCCGACATGGGGCCGGTGCTCAGCAGCCACGTCGGCAGCGGCGCGGTGGGTGTTGTGATCAGCACCGAGCTCGATCCGGTCGAGGGGTACGAGACCCCGGCCTGACCGATCCGTCCACAGCTGCGTGGTCATCCACAGCTGCGGCGGTCGCGTCGGGTCATGAACGGCTCCGGGTCGACGCGGTGGTCCTAGCGTCGTGCCATGGCACTCAGCTCCCGGTCTCCGCGTGGCGGCGATGGTCTCGCGCGCCTGCAGTCTCCCGCCGCGCCGTGGGCGAGGTTGGGTGACGACGTGGTGTCGGGCCCCGATCTCGACCTCGACGACCCCGATCGCGTCACCGACTGGCCGCTCGGACCCGACGACCTGACGCGGCAGCCCGATGGCGAGTTCGACACGCCCGATCGCGCGCCGTCACCCCGCTGGGATCAGCCGGCGACGCCGCGGTGGCTCGACCCGGCCGCGGACCCCGACGCCGACACATCGCTTGCCACACCACGATCCCGTCCTCGAGGTCGGCGTCGCCGGGGGCTGCTGATGGCACCGCCGGCGGCGGTCGCGCTCGTGGTGGTCGGCGTGCTCGCGTGCGTGGTCACCGTCTACACCGTCGTGTCGGGGTCGTCGGACGACGTCCCGACGGTCGTCGCGTTCCCGTCGAGTGCGGGTGCGGCGGCACCGTCCGATCGCGCCACCGCGGGAGTCACCGCTGCGAACCCCTCGCGCGCAACGGGACCCCCGTCGTCGGAGGCACCCGCCGGCGGGGGTGCGGCCATGGTGGTGAGTGTCGTCGGTCTCGTGCGGACACCGGGCCTGGTCCACCTGTCGACGACCGCGCGGATCGCCGACGCCATCGCCGCGGCCGGTGGTGGTCGCCCGGGAGCCGACCTCCTGAGCCTGAACATGGCGCAACCGGTACGCGACGGAGACCAGATCCTCGTCGGGTTCGCCGACCCGTCGGGCGGCACGCGGCTGCGCAGTGCGGTGGTGTCGGGCGGTGGTGCGTCGTCACCCGCGACGCCCGGTGATCGGCCGCCGACGGCCACGGCGGGAACGGCGCCGTCCGTGGGCGCGGCCGGGTCGGGCGCATCGGGGTCGGCGGGAACCGTGGACCTCAACACCGCCGACGAGGCGGCCCTGGACACCCTGCCCGGCGTCGGGCCGGTCACCGCGGCCGCGATCATCGAATGGCGTACGCGCAACGGGCGATTCACCTCCGTCGACCAGCTCGCCGAGGTCGACGGCATCGGGCCGGGGCGTCTGGCCAAGCTGCGCGACCGTGTCACCGTCGGCGCGGGGTGACGACCGACTCCGACCGCTCGTCGTCGCCGGAGGCCGCACCCTCGGTCACCGACCTCCGGTTGATCGCCCCGGCGGTTGGGTGCTGGGCCGTCACGGTGATCGGCGTCGTCGCCGCACCCGTCGTGACCGGGTCGGTCGCCGCAGTCTGTGGGATCGTCGCGGGGGTGGGCGCGATGGCGGTCCGCCGCGGCGGTCTGCGACCGGCGGTGGCGGAGGTGGTGCTGGTCCTCGTCGCCACCGCGGGCATCACCGCCGGATTCGGGACGGCGATCGCGATCCGCGCGGCGTATGTCGCGGCGAGTCCCCTGGCCGCACCAGAACTCCTCGGCCACAAAGTGACCGCCGTGATGACCGTCGTCGACGATGCCCGCACCCTGCGTGGCCCGGGGCCACCCCGGGTGAGGATCGCGGTGCGGGCGGCGCCGGTGCGTTCGGGCGACGCCCCGGTCGCCGCGACGCTGACCGCACCGCAGGACGGATGGGCCGATCTGGTCCCGGGCCAGCGGGCGGTTGCCGTCGTCGCGGTCGACCGTCCGTTCCGGTCCGACCTCACCGCCGCTGCGTTGCGCACCACGACGCCACCGAAGGCCGTGGCCCCGCCTCCACGACATCAGATCTGGGCCACCGGGGTCCGCACGCGACTGGCGAGCCTCGCCCGACGGCAGCTGCCCGCCGCCGAATCGGGACTGCTGCCCGGTCTCGCGGTGGGGGACACCGAGGGCATGCCCGACGAGGTAGCCGACGAGTTCCGGACCGCGGGCCTGACTCACCTTCTCGCCGTGTCGGGTGCGAACTTCGCGATCATCGCCGGTGCGGTGTTGCTCGTGTTGCGAGTGTGCGGCACGCCGCGGATTCCGGCGGCGTTCCTCACGATGGCGGTGCTCGGATGCTTCGTCGTGGTGGTGCGTCCGTCGCCGAGTGTGGTGCGTGCGGCGTTGATGGGGCTCGTCGGCCTGATCGCGCTCGTCGCCGAGCGACGGACCGCCGCGGTGCCCGCCCTCGCCGTGGCGGTCCTGGGCGTTCTGATCATCTGGCCCGCGATGGCCGTCGATCCCGGCTTCGCGCTGTCGGTGGCGGCCACCGCGGGCCTGATCGCGCTCGCACCGCCGATACGAACCTGGTTGTGCGACCGCGGATGTCCCCGCGTGGTGGCCGAATCCCTCGCGGTCGCCGTGGCCGCGCAGATCGTCACCATCCCGCTGGTGGTGATGATCGCCGGCTCGATCGGGCCGGTCGGCGTGCTCGCCAACATCGCTGTCGCCCCGGCGGTTCCGCTCATCACCGTCCTGGGGTCCCTCGCCGCGGCGGTGGCCGGGGTGTCGACCGTCGCCGCGGCGGTACTGATCCGTCTGTGCGAGCCGTCGCTGTGGTGGATGGTCCGGGTCGCCGACGTCGCCGCGCACGTCCCCGGTGCGACGATCGCAGTGCCCGACGGTGTCGGGGGAGCCGCCCTGGCGGCCGTGGTCGTCCTGGTCGTCGTGCTGGCGGTGCGGTCCGTCGCCCGCGCGGTCTCGCGGTCGGCACGGGGGTCGCCGCCGGGAGAGCGTCGATGGTCTCCTGTCCGCTGTTCGTCTCGTGTCGCAGCGGTCTGGCAGCATGACCGGCGTGAGCGACCGACTGCACCTGCTGCTGGGCGACGACGACTTCCTGGTCGAACGCGCGACGGCCGCCGTCCGCGCCGAGGCGATCGCCGCGGCCGGGGGTGCCGACCTCCCGGTGACCCGCGTGCGCGCGGGTGACGTCAGCGAACACGAACTGGCCGAGCTGCTGAGCCCGTCGTTGTTCGCCGATGAGCGGATGGTGGTGGTCGAGGCGGCCGGCGACGCCGGCAAGGAACCCGCCGCGGCGGTCACCTCGGCGGCCGAAGAGCTCCCCGACGGCATCACCCTGGTGGTGGTGCACTCCGGTGGTGGCCGGGCGAAGTCGATGGTCGCGGCGCTGCGCAAGGCCGGAGCTCGCACCCATGACTGCGTGGGCTCGACCCGCGTCGGCGACCGCATCGACTTCGTGAAGAAGGAGTTCGCCTCCCACGGGGTGCGGGTCTCGGGCGACGTAGTCACTCAGGTCGTCGAGGCCGTTCGCGCCGATCTCCGTGAGCTCGCCGCCGCCTGCAGTCAGCTGGTGTCCGACACCGGCGGCAAGGTCGACGCCGCCGCCGTCGCCACTTATTACTCGGGTCGTCCGGAGGTCACGGGGTTCGAGATCGCGGACTGCGCGGTCACCGGCGATCGTGCCGGCGCCCTGGAGGCGTTGGCGTGGGCCGGCCATCACGGTGTCCCGCATGTGTTGCTCGCCGATGCACTGGCGGAGGCCGTGCACGGCATCGCCCGGGTGAAGAGCGTGGGCGGTCGCGACGCGAACTCCGCCGCAGCCGAGCTCGGCATGCCCCCGTGGCGGGTGCGGAAGGTGCAGTCGCAGGCCCAGGCCTGGGACGCGCCGTCGATCGCGAGGGCGATGTCGGTGGTGGCGACCCTCAACGGCGACGTGAAGGGTCAGGCCGCCAACGCCGACTATGCGTTGCAGCGCGCGGTCGTCGAGGTGGCCGAGCTCAAGCCGTCGGGAGCCCGCCGCTAGGTGTCACCCCGCCGTCCGGACACGAAAAACCCCGGACGGTCGGACTGCACCATCCGGGGTCGTACCCACCGACGACGCACCCGACGAGGGTGCGCCGCGGCGCGTCAGAGCTTGTTGAGCGAGAGCGCCATGGCCGACTTCTTGTTGGCGGCCTGGTTGGCGTGGATGACGCCCTTGCTGGCGGCCTTGTCGAGCTGGCGGCCGGTGGCGGCGAGCAGCTCGGTCGCCTTGTCCTTCTCGCCGGCGTCGACGGCCGCGCGGAAGTTCCGGAGCGCGGTACGCAGCGCCGACCGGACCGACTGGTTACGCCGACGGGCGACCTCGTTGGTCTTGTTGCGCTTCACCTGCGACTTGATGTTTGCCACGCGTCACTACCTCTTGATCTTCGATGCGGCGCCCCACGGGATGCGCATCAGTTACGGAAAACTCTGTGTCGTACTGCGAAGAATGTGGTGATCCCTCACCTGCTCTCGCCGACCTCTCCGGACCAGCCGGACACGTCGTGAGCACCAGCGATGGACTTTACCGCACGCTGCGTGACCACCCAAATCCGCGAGGCGTCCGCGCAGCCCCCGGGAGGGGCCCGGAGTGTCCGATACAGTCGAGGGCAATGTCCTTTTCCCGGGGTTCGACCGCTTTCGCCGTGTCGGGTGACCACGCCGTGCGGACCCTGTGGGTCGCGCCCCGATGAGCCGTCCCACCGTCGTCATCCATGTGGGTCTGCCCAAGACGGGCACGACCTATCTGCAGGACCGACTGTGGCGCAACCGCGACACCGCCCTGCGGGTCGGTGGTCTGCTCTACCCCGGGGTGGAGATGAGCGATCACTTCCACGCCGCGGTGCACCTGCAGCCGGAGCGCTACCTTGACTGGGTCGACCCGGCGCACGCCGACGCCTGGGGCCGCATGGTCGCCCAGATGCGGGCCTGGCCGGGGACGTCGCTGGTATCGCACGAGCTGTTCTCGACGGCCACGTCCGAGCAGGTGCGGAGGCTTCTCGCCGATCTCGACTTCGCCGACGTCCACGTCGTCGCGACCGTGCGTGATCTCGCCCGACAGCTGCCGTCGGTGTGGCAGGAGAACGTCAAGAACCAGCACACCAGCACTCTCGACGAGTTCATCGGATCGCTGCGCCACGACCCGATCGACGAGCAGGAACCGTTCTGGGAGTTCCAGGATTTCGTGCGCATCCTGCGCACATGGGGTGACGGACTGCCGGCCGAACGGGTCCATCTCGTCACGGTGCCGCGATCCGGGTCCGGCCCGACGCCGTCGCTGTGGGACCGGTTCACCTCGGTTCTCGGGGTGGACGGCGCGGACCTCGACGTCCCGGTGCCGCCGAGCAATGCCGCCCTCACCCCGGCGCAGGTGGAACTGCTGCGCCGACTCAACGCCCACCTGCAACCCGACACCGTCGCATGGGACCGGTACGAGTGGGCCGTCAAACGACACCTCATCGGCGACATCCTGTTCGACAGTGTCGACCGCCACGGCCGGACCCTCACCGCCGACCAGTCGCGATGGGCGGCGGAACGATCCGAGGCGATGATCGCGGCCGTCGACGATGCCGGATTCGACATCGTCGGTGACACCGGCGATCTCCGGGTCGTCCCCACCACCGACACCGGCGCGACGGGTGAACCGACACCGGAGGAGACCCTCGAGGTGGCGGCCGCAGCGCTGGCACGGATCCTCGCGACGATGCCGATGCCCGCGCAGCGGCGTCGGATGCGCTCCCGCGTGGGATCGGTGGTCCGCGGTGGTCGGCGACGGGCCGCGGCCCTCGCGCTGCGCCGCCGCGCCCGGTGACGGCGCCGCGAACAGCGTGTTCACCTGCGACGCGACCCTGCGCGCACGGCAACCTCCTGCCGAGTCGGCCCATGTGGGGCAACATGGTTGGTTATGAGCCCCGGAACCTCCTCCGAGAACACCGACACACGGTCCTCGGACGGACGACAGCGTCCCACCAAGGCATCGGCGTCCGGCGGCGCGAGGAAGGCGTCGCCCGCCAAGGCCGGCAAGATCGCCGCCCCCGACCGCAAGCCGAGCAGCGCCCCGGCGGCGCGTCGATCGGTCGGCCCGAAGAACGGTCGCATCGAGAAGTCGGGTGCGAAGACCGCAGGCGGTGCGACGGGCATCTTCTCGGGCTACGCCAAGGGCCCCTACGAGAACGCCTTCGACGAGATGTTCGACGCGAACAGCGAAGTGCGCACGCCCTACAAGGGGATCCACAAGGCGCTCGCGCCGTCGGACCGCGCCGACCTGAACAACCGTGTCGACGCCCTCGGGCGTGCGTTCGTCGATCAGGGCATCACGTTCTCGCTCTCGGGCCAGGAGCGGCCGTTCCCGTTGGACGTTGTGCCACGGGTCATCTCGGCCGCCGAGTGGGCGAAGCTGGAGCGGGGTATCACCCAGCGCGTGAAGGCGTTGGAGATGTTCCTCGACGACATCTACGGCGAGCAGGAGATCCTGCGCGACGGTGTCGTCCCCAAGCGCCTGGTCACCTCGTGTGAGCACTTCCACCGGCAGGCCGTCGGCATCAAGCCCCCCAACGGTGTCCGGATCCACGTCGCCGGGATCGACCTGATCCGCGACGAGCAGGGCGATTTCCGTGTGCTCGAGGACAATCTGCGGTCGCCGTCGGGCGTCTCCTATGTGATGGAGAACCGCCGCACCATGGCACGCGTGTTCCCCGACCTGTTCTCGAGTCATCGGGTGCGGGCCGTCGCGGACTACTCGAGCCAGTTGCTCAAGGCGCTGCGTGCCTCGGCGGCGTTCAACGAGGCCGATCCCAACGTGGTGGTGCTGACACCCGGTGTCGCGAACTCGGCCTATTTCGAACACTCGCTGCTCGCCCGGCAGATGGGTGTCGAACTCGTCGAGGGTCGCGACCTGTTCTGCCGCGACAACGTCGTCTACATGCGCACGACCCAGGGCGAGCAGCGCGTCGACGTCATCTACCGACGCATCGACGACGATTTCCTCGACCCCATGCAGTTCCGGCCCGACTCCATGCTGGGGGTGGCGGGACTGCTCAACGCCGCACGCGCGGGCAACGTGGTGATCTCGAGCGCGGTGGGCAACGGCGTCGGCGACGACAAGCTGGTCTACACCTACGTCCCGGAGATCATCGAGTACTACCTGGGCGAGAAGCCCAGCCTCGGCAACGTCGACACGCTGCGGTGCTGGCTCGACGACGAGCGCGAGGAGGTCCTCGACCGCATCGACGAACTCGTCGTGAAACCCGTTGAGGGTTCGGGTGGTTACGGCATCGTGTTCGGACCCGACGCCACCCGCGATGAACTCGACGTGCTGGCCCGCAAGGTGCGGGCCGATCCGCGCGGCTGGATCGCGCAGCCGGTGGTGCAGTTGTCGACCGTGCCGACCAAGATCGGTGACCGGCTGCAGCCGCGCCACGTGGACCTGCGGCCGTTCGCGGTCAACGACGGTGAGTCGGTGTGGGTCCTGCCCGGCGGGTTGACGCGTGTCGCGCTGCCGGAGGGGTCGCTGGTGGTGAACTCGAGCCAGGGTGGTGGATCGAAGGACACCTGGGTGCTCGCGTCGCGTGCGTCGGAGTCCGAACGTGAACTCGGCGGCGACGAACTGGTGAGCGGCAAGGACCTCCCGCCCGCACAGCAGACCGAGCAGGGTCCCGAGGCCACGGCCAATCCGATGGAACAGCAACAACAGCAACAGCAACAGGGCCGGTCGCAGACCCGTTTCCGTTCGCAGGGGGTCACCGAATGATGTTGGCGCGCAATGCCGAGTCGCTGTACTGGATCGGCCGATACGTGGAGCGTGCCGACGACACCGCGCGCATCCTCGACGTGGCCGTGCACCAGCTGCTCGAGGACGCCACGGTCAACCCCGACCGCACCTGTCGGCTGGTGCTGCAGGTGTTGGGCATGGAGGCTCCTGACGACGACGTCGAGCTCGACGTGTGGTCGCTGACCGAGCGGGTGGCCTACGACAAGAAGGGCCACGGCTCGATCGTCGACTGCATCGCCGCCGGACGCGAGAACGCCCGCGGCGCACGCGAGGTCACCTCCAGCGAGATGTGGGAGTGCCTCAACACCACCTACAACGGGCTGTCGGAGGCCGAGCGCTCGGCACGCAAACTCGGTCCGTACGAGTTCCTCTCGTACGTGAAGAACCGTGCGGCGATGTTCGCCGGGCTCGCGGACGCGACGCTCAGCCGCGACGACGGGTACCGCTACCTGCTCCTCGGTCGCTCCGTGGAGCGGGTCGACATGACCGTCCGGATGCTGCTGTCGCGAGCGGGGGACCGGTCGGGTTCGCCGGCGTGGGTCACGGTCCTGCGGTCCGCCGGGGCACACGACACGTATCTGCGCACCTATCGCGGCGCTCTCGACGCGAGTCGCGTGGTCGAGTTCATGTTGCTGGACCGGCTTTTCCCGCGGTCGGTGTTCCATGCGATCACGCTCGCCGAGCAGTCGTTGATGGAACTCGACAACCGGCCGAACAGTCGTGTGGGTGCGCGCGCGGAGGCCCAGCGCGTCCTCGGACGTGCCCGCAGCTCACTGGAGTTCATGCAGCCGGGCCTGTTGCTCGACGACCTCCAGGATCGACTGCTGGCCCTGCAGGAGGCGTGCCGCGACCTGAACGAGGCTGTCACGCTGCAGTATTTCCACGTCTCGCCCTATGTGGCGTGGGCCGACGTGCGCGCGAGCTCCGCCGAGGAGCACTTCATCGAGGAGAGTGAACTGTGAGCTGGCGTCTGCGGGTCGTCCATTCCACCGGATTCGCCTACAACGCGCCGGTGACGTCGTCGTACAACGAGGCGCGGTTGACCCCGCGCAGCGACAACCGACAGAACGTCATCGTCAACCGCGTCGAGACCGTCCCGGCCACCCGTTCCTACCGCTACACCGACTACTGGGGTACCGCGGTGACGGCGTTCGATCTCCATGCGCCGCACGAGGAGCTGGAGGTGTCGGGGTCGTCGGTGGTCGAGACCGAGGCCGGTCAGCGCCCGAACGAGTCCGAGCAGACCGACTGGGACGACCTCAAGTCGGAGTACGTGATCGACCGCTTCGACGAGGTGTTGGGCAAGACCGACTACGTCCCGCGCAACCGTCCGCTCGCCACGACGGCCCGCAAGCTCGCCAAGGGACTCGATCCCGAGGCGGCGGTGGTCGCGATCTGCAGCTGGGTGAACGCCGAGATGCAGTACGTACCCGGCACAACCGGCGTGCACACCAGCGCGGTCGACGCCTGGAGTGAGCGCAAGGGTGTGTGCCAGGACTACGCGCACCTGACGCTGCTGATGTTGCGCAGCCTGGGCATCCCCGCCCGCTACGTCTCGGGGTACCTGCACCCGAACCGTGACGCGGAGATCGACGACGTCGTGGAGGGGCAGAGCCACGCGTGGATCGAGGCATGGACCGGCGCGTGGTGGGGGTACGACCCGACCAACGACGTCCCGATCAACGAGCAGCACGTGTCGGTGGGAATCGGTCGCGACTACTCGGATGTGCCGCCGCTCAAGGGGATCTACACCGGTGGAGGTGCCACCGACCTCGATGTCGTGGTGGAGATCACCCGTCTGGCGTAGGGGCCGGGGTACGGGCGTGATCGCCACCGAAAGGGTTGTCACAGTGGAGATCACCCGTCTGACGTAGGGAGAGGGTGGCGCGGGTCAGGTGAAGATGACCTCGATCATCTTGTGGATGTCCTCGGGGGTGGGGGTGGGAAGACTTCCCCTGCTCTCGACGAAGCCGATGCCGGCGTAGACGAGGAGTCCCGCGCGGATACGGGCGTCCTCGGGGGTCAGTCCGAGTTCGGTGAGGGTCTGCTGCACGACCTCGAAGATCCGGTTGTCGAGTTGCGCGACCGCGTCGGCGACGACCGGGTGGGTGCGGGCCCATTCGCGTACGGCCGATTCCCGCGCCCAGGTCTGGTGGTCGACGAGGCGTCGCGTCATCTGTTCGATGCGTTCGGCGGGCGGTGCGGCGCCGAGTTCGGTGAGACCGCGCAGATAGGCGTCGGACTCGGCGGTCCAGGCCGCCGACATGGCCTCGAACAATCCGTTGATGTCGGCGAAATGCCAGTAGAAGCTGCCCTTGGTCACCCGCAACCGCTTACAGAGGGTGACGACCTTGACCGCCGCGACACCTTCTTCGGTCAGCAGGTCGAAAGCGGCCGCGATCCAGTCGTCGGCGCTGAGCCGCGGGCTCTTGCGCCCTGTCGACGGAGCGGTGGTCACGTCTCTCGCTTTCGGTCGCGGTCACGTCGGTGGTTCACCCGCGCGTGTTGTCGACGACGAGCGATCGCACCAGCGTATCGGCCGGGAGACGGAAATGATCGACGTTCGCCCGCGGGTCGATCGACTGCAGCACGACGACCCGCGACCCCGGTGCGGTGGAGGTGCGGGGGTCGCCGGCGAGACCGTCGGAGCGGGAGACGATGTCGACGTAGGACACGCCGGGGGTGGGGAACGCGGCGCGTCGCATCGCGACGAGGAAGTCCGATCCGGTGACGAGTTGTCGGCAGCTCGCACAGATCGGGTCGACGATGGGTCGTTCGAGTCGCAGGACGGTGTCGTAGGTTCCGAGGCGGCGACTGATCTGTTCGATGTCGGCCAGCCCGGCGACCCCGGTGCCGTTCCAGAGGGGTCCGAGGGTGATGAGCCGGGCCACGCGTCCGGTGGGGACGCCGTGGGTCAGCGCGTACTGCACGGCGAGCGCGCCACCGCCGTGCGCGACGACGGTCAGTGGTCGGTCGGGACTCGCCGACCGCAGGAGGCCCACCAGCTCGCGGCCCGAGTCCTCCAGTGACGTCAGGCCGTTCAACCGCAGCCCGCCGGCGCGTGCGAGATCTGTTGCGAGAGGCGTTCTCCCGTAGTCGAGGACGGTCGCGCACATACCGGCTCGGTCGAGATCACGGCGCAGGCCCGCCAGGGATGCGGTGTCGGAGGCGACCTCGCCGACGAGGACCACCGGGCGGTCGCACGACGACGGGCGGGCGGCCGCCGGACCGTACCCCGACGGGCTCGACACGACGACGACGACCGCGATCGGGAGCAACACCAGCCACCGGCGGGCACGTCGGCGGGATCGTCGAAGGTCACGGAAGAGTTCTCGATACGTCACGAACCAGACCATACCGAATGGTACTGTCAATCGAGTTCGGATCGACGAGATGAGGGTTCGGTGTCACAGGAGATCAGTCGGCGGAAGCTGTTTCGGACGACCGCGGCCATCGGTGGCCTCGCCGCCGTCGGAGGACTCGCGCCACGAGCAGCTGCCCGTCCCGACTATCCGCCGGCGTACCCGTTCCCGCTGCCCACGATCTTCCACTCACCGCCGCTGGCGAAGTTCGTCGACGAGATGGTCCCGCCGCCGGTGCGATCCGGGGTCGGCGACCTGTCGGTGACCGCTCGATCCGGGAGGGCGCGCATGCACCGTGACCTGCCGTCGGTGCCGTCGTTCGGCTACTCCGACATGCCCTATCTCGGCGCCACCATCGACGGCAGGGTCGGCGAGCCGACCACCTTCAGGTACCGCAACGAACTCCTGCGCCACCCGTTCGCCGCCGACATCGACACCACGCTGCACGGCGTCAGCGAGAGCTACCGGGACCGCCCGCCGAACAGCCTGCATCTGCACGGCGCGGTCACCGCACCCGACAGCGACGGCAACCCCGAACGGCTGCTGATGCCGCGGGTCGGAACCGCCGTGCACCACTATCCGAACCGGCAGGAGGCCGGACACCTCTGGTATCACGACCATTCGATGGGCATCACCCGCACGAACGTCTACGCCGGACTCGCGGGCAACTTCCTCCTGCGCGACGACCACGACACCGGCGACGCCTCGAACCGGCTCGGGCTCCCGTCCGGCGAGTACGAGCTCCCGCTGATCCTGCAGGAGAAGATCTTCACCGCCGACGGCCACATGAGCCTGCGCTCGACACCGGTGGTGCCACAGGGCCGTTGGGAGGGCGGGGCCGTCGGCGACGTCGGCATGATCAACGGGACCGTGTGGCCGAAGATCACCGTCGACCGCGGGCTGTACCGGTTCCGGATCCTCAACGCCGGGTCGTACAGCGTGTGGACCCTGCACCTCTCGGACGCCACGCCGATGTGGGTCATCGGCAACGAGGGCGGGGTGCTCGACGCGCCGGTCCGCGTGCGCTCGTTCCGCATCGCGCCGGGGGAGCGGTACGACGTCCTCGTCGACTTCTCCGGTCTCCGCCCCGGCGCCACCGTCGACCTCTGCAACCGCGAGGACCCGCCGTTCCAGGCGGCGATGCTCGGTGAGGTCCGGATGCCGGTCTTCGGACGGTTCGTGGCGTCGCCCCGCACGGGTTTCCGTGGGCGGGTGCCGAGCCGACTCCGTGGCCGTCCCGGGCTGCCGGATGTGTTGCCGCCCCTCGCCACCGCCACGTCGGTGCGCAACGTGACGGTCAGCCAGCCCTACGCGCTGCGACTGCCGCCGGCGATCATGTCGCTCAACAATCTCCGCTACTCGGACCCGCAGATGGAGATGCCGAGACAGGGGCCACCGAGATCTGGAACATCATCAACGTCACCCCGGATCCGCACCCCATCCACATACATCTCGTCACCTTCCGCATCCTCGGGCGGCGACCCCTGCGCACCGTGGAATACCAGGCCGCCCATCCACAACCGGCGATCGGTACCCGTTGGGCGCCGGCCCCCGACAGGTTCCACGCAGGGCCGAGTCAGGGCCCCGCACCGTGGGAGGCCGGCTGGAAGGACACCGTGCGCACCGACGGCGGGACGGTCACCCAGGTGGTGGTCCGCTTCCCGACCGCCGACGAACTCGGCTTCGACCCCGACGCCACCTTCGCCGCCGACCCCCCCGCGGGCACCCTCGACACCACGGGCGGGCGTTCGCCCGCGGCACCCGTGTCCGCGCCGCCGGCCCCCATGGCTCCCGGCACCACGCCGGCCGAGATGCCCTCCGCGCCGGCACCATCGGTGACCCCACCATCCGACCACTCGATGCATGACGGCATGCATCCCGCCTCCGGACCGCACATGCACCCGTCCACCTTGCAGGGCTACGTGTGGCACTGCCACATCCTCGACCACGAGGACCACGACATGATGCTGCGCTACCGCGTGAGGGCCTGATGGCCGCATCCTCGACGTCGGTCGTGGCGGCGACACGGGGCGCCTTCGGTGCGATCGGAGAGTTCTACGCCCTGTCGGCCGACACCGCGAGGGCGATCTTCCGGCGACCGGTGCAGGTCGACGAGTTCGGTGCGCAGGCGCTGTTCCTCGTGCGGGTGTCGCTGATCCCCACCATCCTCATGTCCATCCCGTTCACAGTCCTCGTGGTGTTCACCCTCAACTCGCTGCTGGGCGAGATCGGTGCGAAGGACCTCGCCGGTGCGGGAGCCGGGTTCGGCGCGATCACCCAGATCGGCCCGCTCGTCACCGTTCTCGTCGTCGCCGGTGCCGGGGCGACCGCGATGACCGCCGATCTCGGGTCACGGACCATTTGCGAGGAGATCGACGCGATGGAGGTGCTCGGCATCGATCCCGTCGCCCGCCTCGTGGTGCCTCGCGTGCTCGCCTCGACGGTGGTCGCGGTGCTGCTCAACGGAACCGTCTGCGCGATCGGCATCGTCGGCGGGTTCGTCTTCTCCGTCTACGTCCAACACGTGGGGGCCGGTGCTTATGCGTCGGGGGTCACGCTGCTGGTCGGGCTCCCCGAGCTGGTGCTGTCGGAGGTGAAGGCCGCTCTGTTCGGTCTGGTGGCGGCGCTCATCGCCTGCTACCGCGGACTCTCGGTGTCGGGTGGCCCCAAGGGCGTCGGCAACGCGGTCAACGAGACCGTGGTGTTCGCCTTCGCCGCCCTGTTCGTCCTCAATCTCGTCCTCACCGCGATCGGCGTCGCCCTCGGCGGGACGGTGCTGTGACGCTCGCACAGCGGCCGTCCGCACGCATGATGACCACACAGCTACGACGCGTGGGGGATTCGATCGACCGGTTCGGCGCGCTCGCGCGGTTCACCGTGGTGTCGGTCGCCTCGACCGGGCGCGCCGTCCGCCGCCACCGCGTCGAGACCCTGCGCATCATCTCCGAACTGAGCCTCGGGACAGGGGTTCTCGCGATGATCGGCGGCACCGTCGTCATCATCGGGTTCCTCACCCTCTTCGCCGGCGCGACGGTCGCCGTACAGGGGTTCAGCACACTCGGCGACGTCGGCGTCGACGCGCTCACCGGGTTCCTCGCCGCCTACGTCAACGTCCGTGTCGTCGTCCCGGTCACCGCGGGCGTGGGTCTCGCCGCGACCATCGGCGCCGGCACCACCGCCCAACTCGGTGCGATGCGGATCAGCGAAGAGATCGACGCCCTGGAGGTGATGGCCATCTCGTCGGTGCCCTACCTCGTGGGCACCCGCATCGTCGCCGGGATGGTGACGATCATCCCGCTCTACGCATTGGGCCTCATCACGTCGTTCCTCGCCAGCCGGGTGGTGACCGTCGTCGTGATGGGCCAGTCGCCCGGCGTCTACGACCACTACTTCGCGACGTTCCTCATCCCGACCGACGTGATGTGGTCGTTCCTGCAGGCACTGGTGATGGCCGCGATCGTCATGATCATCCACACCTACTACGGGTTCCACGCCACCGGCGGACCCGAGGGGGTCGGCATGGCCACCGGGCGTGCGGTGCGGCTGTCGCTGCTCGCGGTCGTCACGGTCACCCTCGTCATCGCGCTCGCCCTGTACGGCAGTGCACGTCAACTGCGTCTCGCCTGATGACGCCATGACCACCGCCACGACCTCGAGAACCAGGGTCTCCGACACCCTGATCACTAGGGCATGCGCCCTCGCCGCGGCATGTCTCCTCGTCGCCGTCGGCTACGTCACCGTCGCCTCGTTCCGCGGCGATCTCGCCGACACCGTCACCGTGTCGGTCCACACCCCTCGCGCGGGACTCGCCATGAGTCCCGGCTCGCTCGTCACGCGCCACGGGGTGGCCGTCGGTCGCGTCACCTCCGTCGCCGACACCGGTGACGGCGCCGTCGTGAGGATCGCGGTGGCCGCCGACGCCGCGCGCTCGGTCCCCGTCGACACCGGGGTCGACATCTCCTCACCGACGGTCTTCGGCGCGAAAGCCGTTGCGCTGACCGATCCTCCCGTCACCCGGGCCCGGGGACTGACCCGTGGCCAGACGATCGACGCCGATTCCGTGAGCGTCGAGGTCGACACCGTCTTCGAGTCGCTCACGCGGGTTCTCGGCGCCGTGGAGCCCGCCAAGCTGAACTCCGTGCTCGGCGCGCTGGCCGGGGCGTTGCGGGGCAACGGCGCACGGCTCGGTGCCGCGATCGACGACACCGACGCGGTGGTCCGGTCGGTGAACGCACGACTGCCCGCGCTGAACCGGGACCTGCGGTCGGGGGCGACGACCGCGGAGATCTACGCCGGCTCGGCCGACGACCTCATGGCGTCGCTGCGCAACCTCACGCCGACCGCCCGCACCCTCGACGAACGATCCGGCGATCTCGACGCGGTGCTGATGTCGGCGATCGGCCTCGGCGACAGCGGCAACCGCGTGCTCTCACCGAACTCGGGTGCGCTGGTCTCGGCCATCCAGTTGCTGCAACCCACCGCGGAACTCCTGGCGCGATACTCGCCGGAGTTCAGCTGCTTCCTCAAGGGCGCCGACCTCGCCTCGGAGAACGCCGAGAAGGTCAGTGGCGGAAACGGTTCGACCATGTTGCTCAACTCGACCATCGTCCTGGGTGCCGCGCCGTACACCTACCCCGGCAACCTGCCGAAGGTCTCGGCCGGGGGAGGACCACGCTGCGGGGCCCTGCCGCGGCTCGGTGCCGGCGACATCCCGGCGCCGTACGTCGTGGCCGACACCGGCGCGAACCCGTACGCCGACCGGCCGACGTCCCCGCGCCTGGTCAACGGTCCGATCCTGCAGCTGCTCCTGGGCAGTGACTGGGCGGGTCGGCGATGATGACGCGGTGGCGGTGGCTGCGGCTCGGTGTGTTCGTGACGGTCACGACCCTTGTCCTCGGCGGTCTGTTCGTGGTGTTCGGTGACGTACGGTTCACCAGCACCCGCGGAATCCACGCCGAGTTCTCCGACGTGTCCGGGCTGCGATCGGGCGACCGGGTCACCGTCGCCGGGGTCGAGGTCGGCTCGGTCTCGGGTGTTCGGATCACCGGGAAGAACCGTGTGCGTGTCGATCTCGGGGTCGACGACTCCTACCGACCGACTCGTGGGACCCGCGCCATGGTCCGCTACCTCAATCTCACCGGCGACCGGTATCTCGAGCTGCTCGACGGTCCGGGTGCTCCCACACCCCTGCCGGCGGGCGGCACGATCCCGCTGCGGCAGACGACGCCCGCCCTCGATCTCGACCTGCTCCTCGGCAGCTTCCGTCCGCTGTTGCGTGCGGTCGCCCCCGACCAGGTCAACCAACTGTCCTCGGAGGTGTTGGCGGTCCTGCAGGGCCAGGGCGGCACCGTCGCCTCACTGCTCGCGCGCACCGCGTCGCTCACCTCGTCCCTCGCCGACCGCGATCAGGTGATCGGTGGTCTCATCACCAACCTCAACGCGGTGTTGGGGACCCTCGACGATCACCGTGACGACTTCTCGCAGGCCTTGTCGTCGGCCTCGCAGCTCGCCGCCGGCCTCGCCGCGGACTCCGCGACCGTGGGGACGGCACTGACCCGCATCGACACGGCTGCGGGCTCACTCGCCGACCTCCTGGGAGACACCCGCGACCCCGTCCGGGACACCATCGGCGAACTACGGCGCACCGCAACCCAACTCGACGCCGGACGCGACACGGTGAACAGCGTGCTGGGACGACTGCCCGACACCTACACCGCACTCACCCGACTCGGCGCCTACGGGAACTTCTTCAACTACTACCTGTGCGGCATCCGACTGAAGCTCACCGGACCCGACGGCAACGACCTCACGACACCGCTCATCGGCCAGGACCACGGGAGGTGCGCGCCGCGATGATGAACCGATACGACCGCGTCGACACCGTACGCACCGGTGCGGTCGGACTGATCGTCACCGTCCTGGTCGCCGTCGCCGCAGGCAACGTCGCCACCCTGCCGTTCCTGTCGTCGGAACGCGAGTACACCGCACAGTTCGCCGATGCGGGCGGCCTGCAGGTGGGCGCCGAGGTGGAGGTCGCGGGTGTCGCCAGCGGACGGGTGCGGTCGATCGATCTCGACGGCGCCCACGTCGAGATCGCGTTCACCGTCTCCGGCAACCCGAGCCTGGGTGAGTCCACCCGCGCCTCCATCGCGACGGCGACCGTCCTGGGCACCCGCAACCTGCGGCTGACCAGCGAGGGTGGCGGCGCGTTGCGGGCGGGGAGCGAGATCCCGTTGGCGCGGACGACGTCGCCGTACGACCTGTCGACCATCCTCGGTGACCTCGCGCGCAGCACCGCCGCGACTGACACCGATCAGCTCGCCGACTCCTTCCGCGCCCTGGACCTCACGTTGTCGCAGACCCCGGACGACCTGCGTTCGGCGGTCGACGGTGTCGGACGCCTGTCGCAGACCGTCGCCGCCCGCGACGCCGATCTCCGGTCCCTGCTCGACCGGGCCCGGCGGGTGACCGGGGTCCTGGCCCTGCGGAGCGAGCAGATCAACACACTCGTCCTGGCCGCCGACGAGATACTCGGCGAGCTCGATCGCCGGCGCCAGACGGTGGAGACCCTGTTCGCGAACGTCTCCGCGCTCGCGCGCAGCCTCACCGATCTCGTGCGGGACAACCGAGCCCAGCTCACCCCGACCCTGACCCGGGTCAATTCCGTGCTGGGGGTGTTGCGGGACAACCGCGACAACATCGGCAAGGCGCTGGCCGACCTCGGCCCCTACGTCACCGAACTCGGTGAGGCGGTGGCGAGCGGGCCGTTCTTCAGCTCGTACATCACCAACCTGATCCCGGGCCAGATCATCGAGCCGTTCATCCGCGATGCGATGGCACGGCAGGGTCTCCCGACCCCCGGACGACAGGGCGGACGATGACAGCTCGTCGCACATGGGCGATTCTCGCCGCGATCGTCGCGCTCGCGGCGGTGGTGTCCTATGCCGTGGTCCCACGACTGACGACCTACTCGGTGCGAGTCGAACTCGCTTCGGCCACCGGGCTCTACGTCGGCGACGACGTCCGCGTGGTGGGTGTTCGGATCGGTGAGGTGTCGGAGGTGCACCCGCGGGTCGACCACGCCGAGGTGGTGCTGCGGCTCGACCGCGCACGACCCGTCCCCGCCGAGGCGACCGCCGTGGTGCTCAACCAGTCGCTGGTGTCCGGTCGGTTCGTCCAGTTCACCCCGGCATGGACGAGTGGGGCGCGGATGACCGACGGCGCGGTCGTCCCCATCGCACGCACCGCGGTCCCGGTCGAGTGGAACGAGGTGACCGCGCAACTCGAACGCGTGTCGAAAGCACTGGCACCCCGCAACGGCGAGACCAGGGGTGCCGTCGGTGCACTCGTCGACTCCGCCGCCGCCAACCTGCGCGGACAGGGCGGCGCGCTGAACTCGACCCTCGGATCCCTCTCCGCCGCGCTGCGCACGATCTCCGACGGCCGCACCGACCTGTTCGGTGTCGTCCGGAACCTCGCGGTGTTCGTCGAGGCACTGTCCGACAGCGACCAGCAGATCGTCTCCTTCAACCGACGGATGGCGTCGGTCACCGCGGTCCTCGACCGCAACCGTGACGACATCGGTTCGGCACTGGGCGATCTCGACGTGTCACTGGGTGAGGTGCGCTCCTTCGTGAAGGACAACCGGCCCGGCCTGTCCGACGCGCTGAAGAACCTGAACCTGGTGGCCGGCGAACTGGCCTCACACCGTGACGATCTCGCCCAGGTGCTGCACGTCACGCCCACCGCACTGGCGAACCTGAACAACATCTACCAACCCGCGCACAACTCGATCACCTCGGCGTTGGCGCTGAGCAACTTCGCCAACCCGGTGCAGTTCGTGTGTTCGGCGATCGCGGCCGCCCAACAGAGCAGCGCCGAACGCGGTGCCTCGCTGTGCGTCCGGTATCTCGGTCCACTGCTGTCGCTGCTCACCGCGGACTACCCGCCGATCGCGTTCAATCCCACCCGTGGCGTCGGCGCGCTACCCGACCAACTCGTCTACAGCGAACCGTCGCTGCGGCCCGGAACCCCCTCGGCGAGAAAGGGTGCCACGCCGTCCACACCCGACCTGCCGTCGATGCTGGTGCCACAGGGTGGTCGATGATGGCGGCCCGCGGACTCCGGCGTCGGTCGCCCGTCGTCGCCGCCCTCGCGCTGGTCCTGGCGTGCACCGCGTCGGCGTGTGGATGGCAGGGGATCAACTCGATCGCGCTACCGGGCACACACGGCCGCGGTGACGGCGCCTGGGAGGTACGGATCCAGATGCCCGACGTGGTGACGCTGCAACGGAACTCGCAGGTCCTCGTCGACGACGTCGAGGTCGGACGCGTCGCCGATCTCCAGGTGCAGGGTTCGCACGCGCTGGTGACGGTGTCGCTCGACGCGCACACCCGGGTGCCGGCCAATGCGACCGCGACCATCGGACAGACCACCCTGCTCGGGTCGGCGCACATCGAACTCGGCGTGCCGTCCGGGCAGGCGGCGCACGGGTCGTTGCGAGCCGGCGACACCATCGACCTCGCCCACGCGGGTGCGTACCCGACCACCGAACAGACCCTCGCGACGGTGTCGATGGTGCTCGGCGGGGGCGGGATCGACCAGATCCAGGACATCACCCGCGAGGTGAACGCCGCGCTCGGCGGGCGGGAATCGGCGGCGCGGTCGGTGATCGGTCGTCTCGACACCCTCCTCGGCGATCTCGACGGACAACGCGCCCAGATCACCCGGGCCATCGAGGGTCTCGACGACCTGACGACCCGGGTCGCCGCCCAGCGGGAGACGCTCGCCGACGCGATCGAGTCGCTGCGACCGGCGCTGTCGGTGCTGGCCACGCGACGCGTCGATCTGACCCGTGCCCTGGACTCGCTCGGTGCCCTCTCCCGCACGGCGACGTCGATCGTCACGGCGTCGGGTTCGGCGTTGCGTGCCGATCTCGCCGCGCTGCCACCGATTCTCGGTTCTCTCGCCGACTCGGGGAAGTCGTTGACCGAGTCGACGCGGTACCTGCTGACCTATCCGTTCCCCATCGACACCTACGCCAACGCCGTCCGCGGTGACTATGCCAACGGCGAGGTCACCCTCGATCTCCGACTCAAGACGCTCGACAACGCGCTGCTGCTCGGTACCCCGCTGCAGGGGATGCTCTCCGGGGTCGAGGGCATCGTCGGGCGTGCGGCGCCGGCCTCCTCGTCGCGCCCGGCGCCCGGTCTGACCGATCTGCTGACACCCCGACCGGCGGTCGGTCCGTCGCCGGGAGGCACACCGTGAACCTGACCCGGACGATCCGGTGGAAGCTCGTCGTCTTCGCGGTGATCTCGGTGATCGCCGTCGCGGTCGTCGGCGTTCTCTACGCGCAACTGCCGCAGCAGGCGGGGATCGGCCGCTACGCGGTGACCGTCGACATGACCTCGGCGGGCGGTCTCTATCCCAACGCCAACGTCACCTACCGCGGCAGCGTCGTCGGACGGGTCACCGCCGTGGAGGCCACCGACACCGGTGCCCGTGCTCGGCTGTCGATCTCGTCCGACGCCCACATCGCCGCCGACCTCGACGCGACGATCGCGCCGATGTCGGCGGTGGGGGAGATGTACGTGGCCCTCGATCCGCGCAGCGGGGCGGATCCGCACCGCGACCTGACCGACGGTGCGGTGATCGGCGCCGACCGGGTGCGCCTGCCGACACCGGTCTCCGACGCGGTGGCGCAGGTGCAGTCGCTGCTCGCGTCGGTCGATGCGACGAATCTCCGTGTCGTCATCGACGAGAGTTTCACGGCCCTGAACGGACAGGGGCCAGCTCTGCGGTCGTTGGTCGATTCCGTCAGCGACATCATGGCCGAGGCGGCGGACACGATCACCCCGACCGCCACGGTGATCGACCGGTTGGGTCCGGTTCTCGACAGTCAGGTCGACAGCGCCGACGCCATCGGTGCCTGGGCGGCATCGCTGGCCCGGGTGACCGGGTCGCTCGCCGGTTCGGACGCAGCACTGCGCGGTGTGCTGGCCAGGGCGCCGGGAGCGGCGTCGGAGGCCACCGCACTCTTCGACGACGTCGCCCCCACCGTGGGCATCCTCCTGGCCAACCTGACCACCGTCGAACAGGTTCTCGCCGTCTACAACCCGGCGTTGGAGCAGGTGCTCGTCCTCTATCCGCCGCTGATCGCCGCCACCCAGGGAACCGGGTTGGTCAACGCCGACGATCCCGGTCAGAACACGTTCTTCGCCGCGGCCGGACTCAACGACCCGCCGCCCTGCATCACCGGCTTCCTCGACCCGTCCCAGCGACGGTCGCCGGCGGACCTGTCACCGGCACCGGCCCCCAAGAACCTGTACTGCAAGGTCGACCCGAGCGATCCGCGGTCGCTACGCGGTGCCCGTAACCTCCCCTGCCTCGAGTACCCCGGATACCGGGCCGCGACGGTGACACTGTGTCGGCAACTCGCGGGCGGGCGTGCTCCACGACTGCCGACGGCCCCCGTCGTGGGGCCTGCGTCCGATCCGGTGTCGGCACCCCGGCCGGTTGTCGCCGCGCGCCAATACGATCCGCGCCGCGGCGAGTTCGTCGCCGACGACGCCCGCGTGACCCGGGTGACCGGTGTGAGCGCGCACGGGCCGATCCCGCTCCGCGATCTGTTGGTCCCGCCGGCCTGACGTGGCCGGTGGCGGCCGCGTCAGATCGGTTCGAAGCGATCGATCAGCCACCGCCCGTCGACCTCGGTGAGATGCACCCGGATCGCGGTCGACGTCACCGACGCCGCGCCCGATGCCGGGGTCACCGACTGGTTGACGAACACGAGGGCCCCGGCCGAGCCCTGGTCGACGCGGATGGTCGAGGTACCCGCGACCGCGGCCTCCGACGACAACCCGCGTGAGCGTGCGTTCGGGGCAATGGCATCGGTCCCCAGCTTGGTGTAGTAGTCGCGGAAATCACCGGTGAGAAACGTTGCCGCGCGCGCGAGATCGGCATCCACGCTGCCCGCGCGGTAGGTCAGGACTGCGCGGGTGCCGTCGGTCGCCGCGGTCATCACGTCGGCGCGGGAGGCGGCGACCGCGGCCGAGTCACGGTGTTCGAGATGGAAGTACAGCGAGGTGGCGCCCAGTGCGACCACCACCGCGCCGGCCCCACCGGTGAGGACGACCGTACGCCGTCGTGTGCGCCGCGGAGTTCTCTCGGTTGCCTCGGGGCGTTCGATGGCCACCGCTTCCTCTGCTCCGTCCGGAGCGCTGTCGGTGTCGATGGTCATGTCGGTGTCGGGCTCGTCGGTCGTGTCGATGGTCGGCGCGTCGAGATCGTCGTGTGTGGTCATACCGCGAAATCCACCTTCGATGTGAGGATGCGGTCGCCGTCGTGGGCGAGCGTGAGTCGCAGACGCCATACGCGGGGTTCGTTGTCGGCGCCGGCGCCGTTGGTGACGGTGGACGTCGCCGCGACCAATACGCTCGCCGTGCGGGAGTCGGAACGCTCGATCCCCGCCTCGGTGACCGAGCCCTTGGTGCTCACCGCGGCCTGACGCACCACGGACACGAAACTGTCCGCGCGGGAGGCGAACTCCGACCGGAACTCACCCGTCCCGCCGTCGAGGATGCGGTCGGTGACCGCCGAGGCGTCCGCGGGGTCGACCGTGATCAGGTTCAGCACCATCTGACGTGCCGCCGAGAGATAGCGCCCGTCGAGTGCCACCCGCTCGGTGTCGGCCACGGTCTCGGCGTGCGTCCACCACGTCGTCGCACCGGCGCCGGCGACGAGCAGCGCGGCCGCCAGCGGCACCACCGCACGACGGAGTCGGTGAGCGGAACCCCGCTCGGGCGTGGGCTCGTCGAGTGTGTCGGCGCTGCCGTCGACAGTGGCGGTCGCCTCGTCGTCGGTGGTCTCGTCGCCGGGTGCCTCGGCGGCGCCTGTTCTGGTCATGGCTGTCTCCTCGAAGTCGAATCACATACCATCCGGTATGGTACAGTATGCCTGTGATTCAGGTCGCAGAACGCGACCCCCATCGAGAGGGAGGTACGTCGCCGGTGATCGCAGTTCTCGTCGATCGGTTCCAGCGCATACCGTTTCGTCCGGCGAACGACGGTCGCGTGGAGAGTCATTCGGGCCTCACCCGCCACTATCCGACCCTGGCGGCGAACTTCGTTGCCGGCGAGACATATTCGCGCGAGGTCGGCATCCTCATGGCGCATCCGGCATCGAGTTTCATCACCCACTTCCTGCTCCGCGGGCTCGCCGAGCGCGGTCTGCCGATGATGGCGGTGAACACCCGCTACACCACTAACGAGCCGGCGTTGATCATGGAACGCGCCGCCGACGACCTCGGTCAGGGCGTGCGGTGGATGCGCGAGGAGCTGGGATTCGAGAAGGTGATCCTGCTCGGGTTCTCCGGGGGCGGATCGCTCGCGTCGTTCTATCAGTCGCAGGCACTCTCGCCGACGGTCGCCCGGACGCCGGCAGGCGATCCGTTGGACCTCGGTGAGTGCGAACCGGCCGACGGACTGGTCCTGGTCGGTGCGCACCCCGGTCGTGCGCGCGTACTCCGGCACTGGATCGACGCCGCGGTGACCGACGAGGCCGATCCGTACGCGACCGACCCCGACCTCGACCTGTACGCGCCGGATCGCACGGTCCCGCTCGACCGTGAGTGGGTGTCGGCCTACCGCGACGCGCAGCTCGCCCGTGTCCGTCGAATCGACGCGTGGGCGCTCGAACAGATCGAACGTCTCGAGAAGACGGGAGCGTCCGATCGAGCGTTCGTGGTCCACTACACCGTGGGCGATCCCCGCTTCGTCGACGTGACCCTCGATCCGAGCGACCGCCTGGTCGGCAGCATGTACGGCGACCCGCAGGCCGCCAACTCCGCCGCCGGTGGGCTCGCCCGCTTCGCGACGGCGCGGAGTTGGTTGAGCACCTGGAGTTTCGACCACACCCACGCCGATGCCCTGCGCAACCTCACCACGGTCACCACCCCGACCCAGATCGTGTGCCTGCGCGCCGATCAGGCGGCCTTCGTCAGCGACTCCGACGACATGGCCCGGGCATCGGGCGACCCGGACGTGTCACATGTCGAACTCGACGACCTCAACCACTACCTCGTCGACCAGCCCGACGGCGTGACCCGTATCGCCGAGACCATCGGTGACTGGCTCCCCACGCGGGGATTCGGCGTCGGCGAGTACGTCAACCACCGCCCAGACCACCACGCAGCGGAGATCGCATGACCACCCACGCAGACGACCCGACCGTTGCCCCGGCTGTTGCCCCGACGGGGGCCCCGGCCGAACGTTCGGGTTTCGACGACCTCGTACACCCCGACGTCGCAACGGCATTCCCGTATCGCGAGGGCATGAACACCCCCGGGATGCGTCGCGCACGCACGCTCGCGCGTCGGCTCACCGGCAAGGACATCTTCCCGACCCAGGACCAGATCGACGCGTTCTGTGCGGACATGTTCACCGCCGACCCGGTCGCCGAGCGGTTCGTCGACGAGGTCTTCTACGGCGACATCGGCCCAGTCGAGGGTCGCGCGATGTTGAAGAAGGCACTCGCCGAGGGATTGTCGTCGATCGACAACCCCCCGCCGTCGATGGTCGCGTTGTTCGAGGAGTTCGAGTCGGTACCCGACTGGGTGGACCCCGAGGTGGTCGAGGCCGGTGCCCGCATCTGGCGGCGGTGGGGGACGATGCTGTTCAGCGTCGCGGGCGGCATCACCCTCGAGATGTACACCGAGGCAGCTGTCGCGACACCGCTGTCGCTGGCGGGTGGGTACGCGGGCGACAACGCGTTGCGCCGATTCCTCGAGACCGCTCGGTTCTGGATCGACGTGTCCGAGCCGGGTGCACTGTTCACACCGGGATCGACCGGACGGGCGACCGCCATGATGGTGCGCGTCATGCACGTCTCGGTCCGGCGTCGCGTCGCCGAACACCCCGAGTGGGACACCTCGAAGTGGGGTATCCCGATCAGCCAGTCGTACATGATGATGACGCTTCTCGGCGGCAGCGTGGCACCCGCGCTCGCGCTCTGGACCACGGGTATCCAGACGACCCGCTCGGAGATCTACGACCTCATTGCCTTCCAGCGCTACCTCGGCCACGTGGTGGGCGTGCGCAGCCGCTGGTATCCCCAGACCATCCCCGACTCGTTGCGACTGCTGGCGCTGGTGTCGGTCGCGCGCAGCCACGACGCCGGGGATCACGGCGCCGAACTGATCACCTCGTTCCCGAAGGCGTTCGCGGCCCGTGACGGCCACACCGGTGTGCGGCGGTTGCGGGAGGTCTACAACGGCGGCGTCTACGCCGCCTACGCGCGACTGTTCATGTTCCCGCAGACCTATCGCCGATACGAGATGCCCTCGGCCTTCCCGTGGCTGTTGTGGGTCCTCGGACGCGTACCGCTCATCGCCGGTGTCGAACTCGCGCGGCGCGTGCCCCCGATCGGTCGCGTGCACGAGAAGTGGATGCGGTGGCACCGCGAGAGCTGGTACCGAGCCCAGATGGACGGCCGTGAAGCCGAATTCGACGCATCGGGCGCACTCCGTCGCTGACGGCACCCGACCCGTACCCGTCACCACCCCGTGAAGGAACCGACACGATGACCCAGATCACCGACCGCCCTGCGACCCAAGCCCCGGCGCGGATGCGCACGTCGCTCGACTATCTCCACGGCTTCGGCAACGAGCACCACTCCGAGGCCGTGCCCGGCGCGCTGGTGTGGGGGCAGAACTCGCCGCAGCGAGCCCCCATGGGTCTCTACGCCGAACAGATCTCCGGTACCGCGTTCACCGAGCCGCGCGGGATCAACCGCCGCACCTGGATGTACCGGATCATGCCCACCGCCGCGCACGGCGCGTACCACCGGATCGACGACCGCCACCTGGCCACCGCGCCGATCGCCGGCGACGCCGACCCGAACCGACTCCGGTGGAACCCGCTGCCGCAGGAGACCTCGACCGGAGACTTCCTCGACGGTCTGTACACGATCGGCGCGAACGGTGATGTGCTGGCGCGCACCGGTATCGGCGTCCACCAGTACACCGCGGCGCGCTCCATGACCGACCGCTACCTCGCCGACGACGACGGCGAGCTGCTCATCGTGCCCGAGACCGGCAGCATCCGGGTGCGGACCGAACTCGGTGTCATCGAGGCCCGTCCCGGTGAGGTCGTGCTGATCTCGCGCGCCATCAAGTTCGCGGTCGACGTCCTCGACGGACCGATCCGCGGGTACGTGTGCGAGAACTACGGTGCTCCGTTCGTTCTGCCCGATCTCGGCCCCATCGGCGCCAACGGACTGGCGCACGCGCGCGACTTCCGGCACCCGGTCGCGGCATTCGAGGAGGGGACCCGCTCGGTCGAGCTCGTCGTGAAGTTCGGCGGTCACCTGTGGGCGACCGAACTCGACCACTCTCCGCTCGACGTGGTGGCCTGGCACGGCAACCACGGTTGCCACGTCTACGATCTCGAGTCGTTCAGCTCCATCACCAACGCCAACGTCGACCACCCCGATCCCTCGGTGTTCACCGTGCTCACCTCACCGTCGGGGCATCCCGGGCAGGCCAACGTCGATTTCGTCGCCTTCCCGCCCCGCTGGATGGTGGCCGAACGGACCTTCCGTCCGCCGCACTTCCATCGGAACGTGATGACCGAGTTCATGGGTCTGATCTACGGCGTCCACGACTCCAAGGCGGAGGGCTTCCTGCCCGGTGGGGCCAGCCTGCACAACATGTTCGCCGCGCACGGCCCCGATCTCGCCACCTTCGAGATGGGTACGGACGCCGACCTCGAACCGCAGTACCTCGCCAACACCATGGCGATCATGTTCGAGACGCGCTTCCCGCTCGTCACCACCCCGACGGCCATGTCGGCCGCTCACCGCCAACCCGACTACGACGCCGTCTGGTCGGGCCTCACACCGCATTTCGACGCCCAGGCCACCGGCACCACAGTCGCCACCGAGACAGATCCGAGGACACGATGACCGCACCCGCTCTCGCCCCCGTCGTCGATCCGGTACTATCGGACCCGACACTGCGCATCGGCGGTGTCGCTGTCGCGGCCTCCGACGGAGGCACCTACACCTCGATCAACCCGGCCGACGAGTCGCTGGTCGTCGAGATCGCAGCGGCGACGACCGACGACGTCGACCGGGCCGTCGCGGCGTCGCGTGCGGTGTTCGACAGCGGTGTCTGGTCGGAACTCCCGGGATCGGAGCGCGGCCGGATCCTCGCGCGCGCCGCCGACCTCATCGAGGCCGACGCCGAGAACCTGGCCGCGCTCGAGGCCGTCGAGATGGGAAAGCTGTACCAGCACAGCGTCGCCGGTGACATGCCCGTCACGGCGGGGACGTTCCGACACTTCGCCGGGTGGGCGGACAAGATCACCGGCCAGACCACCGCACTTCCCGACTTTGCCGGCCAGCACCGGTTCGGTTTCACGATGCGCCAACCGGTCGGTGTCGTCGGCGCCATCACGCCGTGGAACAACCCGGCGGTCATCGCCGGATGGAAGCTCGCCCCCGCGCTCGCCGCCGGTTGCACCGTGGTGGTGAAACCGGCCGAGGACGCGGCGCTGTCGACCATCCGCCTCGCTGAGCTGCTCACCGAGGCCGGCCTGCCCGACGGTGTGGTGAACGTGGTCACCGGCCTCGGGCCGGTCGCCGGCGCCGCGCTCGCCGGACACGCGGGCCTCGACAAGATCACCTTCACCGGCAGCCCGCGCGTCGGGCGCGGCATCACCCCGCTCGCGGGCGACAAGTTCCGCAAGATGACCCTGGAGCTCGGCGGGAAATCGCCCCAGATCGTCTTGCCCGACGCCGATCTCGACGCCGCCATGCCCTGGATCGCGATGGGCAACTTCTATCACCAGGGGCAGGTGTGTGCCGCCGGCACCCGCGTCCTCGTGCACGAGTCCATCGCCGACGACGTCGTGGCGCGCCTGGTCGCCATCGCGGAGAGCTCGGTGATCGGCGATCCGCGCGACCCCGCCTCGACGATGGGCACCATCGTCAACGCCAAGCAGCTCGACGGCATCCTCGGCTACATCGAGACCGGGAAATCCGAAGGTGCGCAGCTCATCACCGGCGGCGCGCGCGTGGACCGACCGGGATTCTTCGTCGAACCCACCGTCTTCCGCGGCACCAACGATCTCACCATCGCGCGTGAGGAGATCTTCGGGCCCGTCGCCACCGTCATCACCTTCCGCGACACCGACGAGGCGATCCGGATCGCCAACGACACCCGCTTCGGACTCAACGCGATGATCTACACCTCGGATCTCTCCACCGCGCACTCGGTCATCCCGCGGCTACGGGTGGGGACGGTGTGGGTCAACGGATGGGGTGTCCCCGAACCGCATCTGCCCTGGGGTGGACGGGAAGCCAGCGGTTTCGGTCGCGAACTCGGTCTGTCGGGGGTCACGGCACACACCGAGGAGAAAACCGTCCACCTCGCCTTCTGATGACGACCACCACCGACGACACCGGCGCACTCGCCGGTGTCCGCGTTCTCGAGCTCGGTTCGCTGATCGCAGGGCCGTTCGCGGCCCGCCTCCTCGGCGACATGGGCGCAGACGTGATCAAGATCGAGGCCCCCGGCCAACCCGATCCGCTCCGTACCTGGGGACAGGCGGAGGTCGACGGCGAGCACGTCTTCTGGACGGTCCACGCGCGCAACAAGCGCGCCGCCACCCTCGACCTGCGGACCGACGCCGGGCGACGGTTGTTCCTCGACCTCGCCGAGCACGCCGACGTGATCGTGGAGAACTTCCGCCCCGGCACACTCGAGCGGTGGGGGCTGGGTTACGACGTCCTGTCCGAACGCAACCCGCGCATCATCGTCGCGCGGGTGTCGGGGTACGGACAGACCGGCCCGCATGCGCAGCGTGCGGGGTACGCGTCGGTGGCCGAGGCGGTCAGCGGCCTCCGTCACCTCAACGGGTTCCCGGGTGGTCCGCCGCCGAGGCTGTCGTTGTCGCTCGGCGACACCCTCGCCGGCGTCTTCGCCGCCAACGGCGTCCTCGCGGCGCTGCACGCCCGCACCCGGACCGGTGTGGGCCAGGTGGTCGACGTCGCCCTGACCGAGGCATGTCTGGCCGTCGTCGAGTCGACGATCCCCGACTACGACGTCGCCGGTGTGATCCGGCAGCCGTCGGGCACACGACTCGACGGCATCGCACCCTCGAACCTCTACCGCACGAGAAACGGTGTCTGGCTGGTGATCGCGGCGAATCAGGATTCGGTCTTCGGCCGTCTGAGCACGGCTCTCGGTGTGCCGGGATGGGCGACCGACCCCCGGTTCGTCGACCACCTGGCGCGCGGGCGTCACCAGGATCTGCTCGACGAGATGATCGCCGAACGCGTCGCCACCCGCGACGCCGAGGACATCGTCGAGATGCTCTCCGCCGCAGGCGTACCCGCACGGCGCGTCAACACCGTCGCCGAACTCGTGGAGGACCCGCAATTGCGGGCTCGCGACATGCTCGTCGCGCACGATGACGAGCGGCTGGGGCGAGAAGTGCTGGGCCCCGGCGTGATACCGCGCCTGACCGGAACGCCGGGATCGGTGCGCTCGGCGGGTTCGGCGCGACCGGGCCAGCACAACCGTGAGATCTACACCGAGCTGCTCGGACTCACCGACGCCGACCTCGGCGCCCTCGTCCGCGAGGGGATCGTATGACCACACCAGTACACCACCACGAACGGAGCCCATCGTGAGCAGAACCGACCTGGTCGAGGCCTGGAACGGCCCCGGACGAGCCGACGGGTCGTTGACCGACGTACGCCCGGAACACAATGCGCTGCACGCGTCGACGAAGCTGACGGCGTTCGAGCACTGGTATTTCGACGCCGCCCTCGACAACGGCTACACCGTGGTCGGCTTCCTCACCAAGCGTCGCCCCGAAGACCTGCCGCGCAGCCGCCCGTGGGTGGAGATCATCCTCTACGGGCCCGACGGCAGCCGCCGACAGATCGCGCAGCGCTACCCGGCGCGTGCATGCCACTTCTCGGTCGAGAAGTGCGACGTCGCGGTTGGGGAGAACTTCGCCTACGTGACGTTCCACGACGAGCTGCCCACCTACACCGTACATTTCGCCGAGGACGACGTGGTGATCGATCTCGAGTTCGCGAACGAGATCGCGCCCTGGATGCCGGGGCAGGGCGAGACGCATTTCGGCAACGGCGAGGTGTTCGGCTGGTGTGTCGGGGGACCGCGGGCGAAGGTCACCGGTCGCCTGTCGATCGGTGCGAAGCGGTGGGAGGTGACCGGCACCGGGTACGCCGATCACAACTGGGGCGTCGGGGACATGCGCAAGGTCATCGACCGCTGGCACTGGGGCCGCCTCTACGTCGAGGACTACTCGCTCCTCTACGCGGTGGTGTTGACCCAGGAGGGGTACGGATCCCATCAGATCGCCCCGGTGATGGTGGCCGACGGCGCCGAGGTGATCCTCAGCAGCGGTGAGGCCGTCCTCGAGGAGGGGCCCCTGCTGCCCGACGCCGACGCCGGCCGCGACTACCCGTCGTGGATCTCGCTGACCATCCCGGGACGACTCGAACTGCGACTCGACGTGCGCACGGTCCTGCACGGTCACGACCTGCTCGGCGACATCCCCGTCGTCGGCAGCAAGGTGCTGCGGCCGCTGGTGAGCCGCCTCGTCGGGCATCCCGGGTACTTCCGGTTCGAGTCCGACTTCCGACTGTCGGTCACCCGCGACGACGGGCGCGTGGACGTCCGGACGGGCACCACGCTGCACGAGTTGGTCGCCCTCCGCTGACGGCGGAGGTGTCTGCCCGGTGAGGGGTCGGGTCAGGACCAGCCGTAGGTGGAGCGCAGGGCGGCGGCGACGCGGTCGAAACGGTCACGGTCGAGGACGGCACCCTCGCGACGGATGCCCTGCTCGGGCACGTCGAGGACACGGTCGAGGCGCAGGTAGCTGGTCTTGTGGCCGCCGTCCCAGCCGCCGGTGCCGATCTCCATCCAGTTGGCGTCGTCGGCGCGGTGCCCCTGACTCGACAGCATCAGCCCCAGCAGGTGTTCCCCGTCGCGGCCGACCACCAGCACCGGACGGTCCTTGCCCTGTGACGCGTCCTCCTCGAACGCCACCCATGTCCACACGATCTCGCCGGGGTCGGCCGCGCCGTCGAGCGCGGGGGAGTACTCGATCCGGCGCGCCCGGTCGGCGGTGGGGCGGTCGGTGTCGGTGATCGGCCGACCGGCACCGGTGTTCGCGCCACCGTTCATCCGTGCCGTGATCGCCTCTCGGCCCTTGTCGATCGCACCCGACTTCTGCAGTTCGCGGTACAGACGCGGGCCGTACTGACGGGCGAGGCGCAGGGCGGTGGTGGTCCAGGGAGCCATACGACGAATCTAGTCAGTCACCGTGTGGAGCAGGTGGGCCAGCACGGCGTCGGCCGTCATCGCCGCCGTCGGCTTGCGGTCGGGACGCAGATCGTGACCGGTGCCGGGGATCTCCACCAGCGTGGTCGCGCCGGGGATCAGGTCGAGCGCCGCCGTGATCTCGTCGGTGGTGGCGAACGGGTCCGACGGTCCGTGCACGACCACGGTCGGGCAGCTGATCGTTGGGAGATGTTCGGTCCGTGCGCGTTCGGGTTTGCCCGGAGGGTGCAGCGGGTACGACGTGAGCAGCAGCGCGTCGGCCACCGACGGATCCTCGGCGACGGCCGTCGACGCCTGCCGTCCGCCGTAGGAGTGCCCGCCCACGATGAGCGGGCCGGTGCAGCCGGCGTCGACGCCCAGGCCGCGCACCACCTGCGCGGCCGCGGCGATCCCGGCCCGATCGGCGGCCGCTCCCGACGGACTCGGCGGACCCTTGGGCCGTTTCTGACGGTAGGGCAGGTCGATGCGGGCGACGAGGAGTCCGCGATCGGCGAGCTCGGCCGCGAGCAGTCGCAGCACCAGCGCGTCGTGGTCGCTGCCCGCCCCGTGGGTGATCACGGCCGCCGCGATCGGCGTGCCGACCGGACGGTGCAGCACACCGACGACACCGTCGCCACGCAGATCCTCCGGGGCGGGGAGAGCACCCGGGGATCCTGCGGGGACACGGTCGGCCACGAGCCTCACGCTAGTCCCACGGCGGGTGCGACGACTCGCGAGGAAGGGCTGCCGGCGCGGACGTGCGAAACTTGCAGGTACGCGTCATCGCCCCACGAGGAGTGAGTTCGATTCCCAGCTTCGCCGACACGACCTTCACCGATCCCGCCCGGATCCGGAACTTCTGCATCATCGCCCACATCGACCACGGCAAATCGACCCTGGCCGACCGGATGCTGCAGCTCACCGGTGTGGTGGAGGAGCGGGCCATGCGCGCGCAGTACCTCGACCGGATGGACATCGAGCGCGAGCGCGGCATCACCATCAAGGCGCAGAACGTGCGGCTGCCATGGGAGGTCACCGACAACGGTGTGACCACCGAGTACGTGATGCACCTCATCGACACCCCCGGACACGTCGACTTCACCTACGAGGTGTCGCGCGCCCTGGAGGCGTGCGAGGGAGCGGTGTTGCTCGTCGACGCCGCGCAGGGCATCGAGGCCCAGACGCTGGCGAATCTCTATCTCGCCATGGACAAGGACCTGACGATCATCCCGGTCCTGAACAAGATCGATCTGCCCGCCGCCGATCCCGACCGCTACGCCGCGGAGATCGCTCACATCGTGGGCTGTGACCCCGACGACATCCTGCGCGTGTCGGGCAAGACCGGCGTGGGTGTCCGTGAACTGCTCGACGAGGTCGTCCGGCTGATCCCGGCGCCGGTCGGCGACGACGCGGCCCCCGCGCGGGCGATGATCTTCGACTCGGTCTACGACACCTACCGCGGCGTGGTCACCTACGTGCGCGTCGTCGACGGGCGGCTCGAGCCCAAGGCGAAGATCGAGATGATGTCGACCGGCAGCGTGCACGAATGCCTCGAGGTCGGCATCGTCTCCCCGGAACCGAAACCCACCAAGGGCCTCGGCGTCGGCGAGGTCGGCTACCTCATCACCGGTGTGAAGGACGTGCGGCAGTCCAAGGTCGGCGACACCGTCACCACCGCGCGCAACGGTGCGACCGAGGCGCTGACGGGCTATCGCGAGCCGCGCCCGATGGTGTACTCGGGCTTGTACCCGGTCGACGGGTCGGACTACCCGGACCTGCGCGATGCCCTGGAGAAGCTCCAGCTCAACGACGCCGCGCTCACGTGGGAGCCGGAGACGTCGGTGGCACTCGGTTTCGGGTTCCGCTGTGGGTTCCTGGGTCTGTTGCACATGGAGATCACCCGCGAACGCCTCGAGCGGGAGTTCAACCTCGATCTGATCTCCACCGCACCCAACGTCATCTACCGACTCGTCGGCGAGGACGGCACCGAGATGGTGGTGACCAACCCGTCGGACTGGCCGGATGGCAAGGCCAAGGCCATCTTCGAGCCCATCGTGAAGACGACCGTGATCGCCCCGAGCGAGTTCGTCGGCACCATCATGGAGCTCTGTCAGTCCCGCCGCGGCGAACTCGGCGGCATGGACTACCTGTCGGAGACGCGCGTCGAACTGCGGTACACGATGCCGATGGCCGAGATCATCTTCGACTTCTTCGACGCCCTCAAGTCACGGACACGCGGCTACGCGAGCCTCGACTACGAGGAGGCGGGCGAGCAGGAGTCGGCGCTGGTGAAGGTCGACATCCTGCTGCAGGGTGAGGCCGTCGACGCGTTCAGCGCGATCGTGCACAAGGACGGCGCCTTCGCCTACGGCAACAAGATGACCCTGAAACTCAAGGAGCTCATCCCGCGCCAGCAGTTCGAGGTACCGATCCAGGCCGCAGTGGGGTCGAAGATCATTGCGCGCGAGAACATCCGGGCGATCCGCAAGGACGTCCTGGCCAAGTGCTACGGCGGTGACATCAGCCGTAAGCGCAAACTCCTCGAGAAGCAGAAGGAAGGCAAGAAGCGGATGAAGACCATCGGTCGTGTGGAGGTCCCGCAGGAGGCCTTCGTGGCGGCGCTGTCGTCGGAGGCGGGCGGGGACAAGCCGAAGGGCAAGTGACTCGCCACCGGTACACCGGTGGGGCCGCGCACTAGGCTCGAGGTCATGGCAACGAACCCGGTCCTCGCGCCCAGCCGACATGTCCACGGGCTGCCCGATTTCGGGTCGATCTCCGACGACGACTTCCTGCCCGCGTTCACCATCGCGATGGCCGAACACCTCGTCGAGATCGAGGCCATCGCGACCGACACCCAGGACCCGACGTTCGCCAACACCGTGGAGGCGCTCGAACGGTCCGGTCGGCTCCTCGGGCGCGCGGTCGGCACGTTCTTCAACCTGGTCGGCCCCGACACCAACCCGCAGCGCAACGCGATCGCGCAGGAACTCGCGCCTGCGCTGACCGATCACCAGAACACCATCGCGCTGCATCCGAAGCTGTTCGCCCGCATCGCATCGCTGCACGCCCGTCGCGCCGATCTCGGTCTCGACGAGCCGTCGATCCGACTGCTGGACAAGCGATATCGCGAGGCCATCCGCGCCGGTGCCGGACTCGACCCCGACGAGCAGCAGCAGATGCGGGAGATCTCCTCGCGGCTGTCGGTGCTGACGACCACGTTCACCCAGGCCGTGCTCGACGAGAGCAATGACGCCGCGGTCCTCGTCGAGACCGCCGCTGAACTCGACGGCCTGTCGGCGTCGTCGATCGCCGCGGCCGCCGACGCCGCGCGCGCCGCCGGTCACGACAGCGGTCATCTGCTGGCGCTGGAGTTGCCCAGCAGTCAGTCCGCCGTGGCCTCCCTGACCGATCCCGCGACGCGTGCTCGGGTGTTCGAGGCCTCGATCTCCCGTGGCCTGCGCGGCAACGACCACGACACCCGCGCGACCATCATCGAGATCGTCACGCTGCGGGCCCGTCGCGCCGCGCTTCTCGGATACCGCGATCACGCCGAGTTCGTGATCGCCGAGCAGACCGCGCCCGACGCCGAGGCCGTCGAGACGATGCTGGGCGACCTGATCTCGTCGGCCATGCGCGCCGGCGGGCGTGAGCTGACGCGGTTGCGCGAGTTGGCCGGCGAGCACATCGCACCGTCGGACATCACCTACTGGCTCGGTGTCGAGCAACGGCGCGGTGCGGCGGTCTCGCTCGACAATTTCGCCGACTACTGCGATCTCGACCGCGTGCTCACCGACGGCGTCTTCTTCGCCGCCCGATCGCTCTACGGCCTGCAGTTCGTCGAACGTGGCGATCTGCCGACCTACCACCCCGACGTGCGCACGTGGGAGGTGTTCGACGCCGAGGGCGTGTCGATCGGTCTCTACCTCGGCGACTACTTCGCCCGATCCAGCAAGCGTGGCGGCGCGTGGATGAACAACATCGTCGACCAGTCCACGCTTCTCGGCGAGCAGCCGATCGTGGTCAACGTCTGCAACTTCACCCGTCCGCAGGCGAACGAACGGTGCCTGCTCAGCTTCGATCAGCTCACCACGCTGTTCCACGAGTTCGGTCACGCCCTGCACGGGCTGCTGTCGGCGGTGCGTTTCCCGGCGCAGTCGGGTACCTCGGTGCCGCGCGACTTCGTCGAGTTCCCGTCACAGGTCAACGAGATGTGGTCGCTGCACCCCGATGTCCTCGCCAACTACGCACGGCACCACCAGACCGGTGAACCGATCCCCGCCGAACTCGCCGAGGCCGCACGCGCCGCGACATCGGTCGAATCGGCGCACAGCACCATCGAGTACCTCGCGGCCGCCGCCCTCGACCTCGCCTGGCACCGCATCACCCACGACGAGATCGCCGCGGGCGCATTGGAGGTCGGCGTCGAGGCGTTCGAGGCCCACGCGCTGAGCCGCGCCGGTGTCGCGAGCGAACTGATACCGCCGCGCTACCGCAGTGCCTACTTCAACCACATCTTCGGCGGGGGTTACGCGGCCGGGTACTACTCCTACATCTGGTCGGAGGTGCTCGACGCCGAGACCGAACAGTGGTTCCTCGCGCACGGCGGTCTCACGCGCGCCAACGGCCGTCGGTTCGCCGAGGCGACGCTCTCGCGCGGTGACAGCGTCGACCCCATCGCCTCACACGAGGCGCTGCTGGGCCGTCCGGCCGAGATCGCCCCGCTGCTCTCCCGCAAGGGTCTCGTGCGCGTCTGACACACCGATCGGCGATGCGGTGACGCTCACGGATCGGGCCGGGCACAGAATGGTCCGGTGACCTCCGAAGCCCGCGCCGACCTGTCGCGATTCGCCCTGCTCAGTCTCGCGGCGTCGCTCGTCGTCATCACCCTCAAGGTGATCGCCTGGCAGGTGTCGGGTTCGGTGGGCCTGCTCTCCGACGCCGCCGAGTCGTTGGTCAACGTCGTCGCGGCCATCGCGGCGTTCGTGGCCCTGAAGGTCGCCGTCAAACCCGCCGACGACGACCACAACTTCGGCCACACCAAGGCCGAGTACTTCTCCGCGGTGTTCGAGGGCGTGATGATCGTCGTCGCGGCCGGGATCATCATCGTCGCCGCGGTCGACCGACTCCTGTCGCCGGCCGAACTCGAGTCCGTCGGACTGGGTCTGGTGATCTCGGTGGTCGCGACGGTCATCAACGGCGTGGTGGGCCTCTACCTCATCCGCATCGGCCGCCGGCATCGTTCGCTGTCGCTGGAGGCCGACGGCAAGCACCTGCTCACCGATGTGTGGACGACTGCGGGGGTCGTGATCGGTGTCCTGCTGGTCGCGCTCACCGGGTGGCTGCCGCTCGATCCGCTCATCGCGATCGCGGTCGCGGTGAACATCCTCGTCGTCGGAGGGCGACTGGTCTGGCAGTCCGGCGCCGGGCTGATGGACACCGCGCTCCCCGACGACGAACGCGCGAAGCTCGATGCCGTCCTCGACGGCCACCGCAGCGACGAGATCGACTTCCACGACGTCCGCACCCGCGAGGCCGGTCACGAGCGATTCCTGCAGTTGCACATGCTCGTGCCCGGCGAGTGGAGTGTGCAACGCGGCCACGACCTCGTCGAACGGGTCGAGACCGACCTCGTCGACGCCCTCGAGCACCTGCACGTCGCGATCCACCTCGAGCCGATCGGCGACCCCCGCGCCTACGAACCGTGGCGTCTGGACTGACGGCGGCGCGCTCGAGGCGGTCTCAGGCGTTGGCGGGCACGAACGTGCCGTGCGAGCCGGCCTCCTCGGCGCGGATGACGTGCATGACCGCGTTGATGAGCGCCAGGTGGGTGAACGCCTGCGGGAAGTTGCCGAGGTGGCGTCCGGTGTTGGAGTCGATCTCCTCGGCGTAGAGCTTCAACGGACTCGAGTAGCTCAGCAACCGCTCGCACAGGTGCTTGGCCCGGGTCAGCTCGCCGATCTCCACCAGTGCCGACACCAGCCAGAACGAGCAGATGGTGAACGTGCCCTCCTCGCCGGAGAGTCCGTCGTCGGTCTCCTCGACGCGGTAGCGCAGCACCAGGCCGTTCTCGGTGAGTTCGTCGGCGATGGCGAGGACGGTGTTGCGGACCCGCTCGTCGTCGGACGGCATGAATCGCAGCAGCGGCACCAGTAGCAGCGACGCGTCGAGGGCGTCGCTGCCGTAGCGCTGGGTGAACACGCCCTTGTCGTTGACGCCGTGTTCGAGGATGTCGGCCTTGATCTCGTCGGCGATCTGCGCCCACGTCTGCGCATACGACTTCTCGCCGTGCATGGTGGCCAGCCGTGCCCCGCGGTCCAGCGCGATCCAGCACATCACCTTCGACGAGGTGAAGTGCTGCGGTTCGCCGCGCACCTCCCAGATACCGCGATCGGGTTTGCGCCAGTGCTTCACCGCCTCCTCGACCTGCGCCTTGAGGACCGGCCACAGGGTCTCCGAGATCGTCTCGTTCGACTTCATGTTGAGATACACCGAATCGAGCATGGTGCCCCAGATGTCGTGCTGCGACTGGTTGTACGCGCCGTTGCCGATGCGGACCGGTCGGGCGCCGTCGTATCCCGAGAGGTGGTGCAGCTCCTCCTCGTCGAGGGTGCGCTCGCCCCCGACGCCGTACATCACCTGCAGGGGATGGTGTTCGCCGTTGGTCGCTCCGGACACGTCGGCGATGAAGGAGAAGAAGTCGTCGGCCTCGCGGTCGAGCCCGAGGGTGTAGAGCCCCCACAGGGCGAAGGTCGAATCGCGTACCCAGGCGTAGCGGTAATCCCAGTTGCGTTCGCCGCCGGGCGTTTCCGGCAGCGACGTGGTGGCCGCGGCGAGCAGTGCGCCGGTGGGCGAGTAGGTGAGCCCCTTGAGTGTCAACGCACTGCGCTGCAGGTGTCCCCGCCACGGATGGTCGGGGAACGAGCCGATGTTGATCCACTGGCGCCACGACTCCGAGGTCGCCCACATCTTCTGCGCCGCCTCCTCCCAGTTCTGCGGCGCGGGCTGCGACGACCAGCTCAGCGCGATGAACCGGTTGTCGCCCTCGTTCAGTCGCGACCGGGCCCGGGCCTCGCGGCCCTCGAGTCCGAGCTTGAAGTTCGTGGTCAGCTTCAACGTCGGCGACGGGTGGGTGGTGTCGGACGCGGTGGCGATCGCCTCGCCGTAGGCCGGGCCGGAGTACTCCCACGTGGTGGTGCCGCGGTGGTAGTCGAAGGCCGGTTCGCAGCTGACCGCCACCTCGACCGTGCCGCTGACACAGCGCACCGTGCGCAGCAGGATGTGCTCGGCATCCCAGTCGGTCGGCGTCCGCCGATGCGTGCGCGAGCGGGTGTCGTTGTCGTGCCAGGGGCCCATGACCAGTGCGTCGCGCACGATCATCCAGCCGGTGTCGGTCTGCCATGTGGTCTCGACCATCAGGCTGCCGGGCAGGTAGCGGCGATCGACCGGCACGTTGACGCCGTACGGTGCGACCTTGAAATGCCCGGCCGAACGGTCGAGGATCGCGCCGAAGACGCTCGGGGAGTCCGGTCGGGGTACGCACATCCACTCGACCGCGCCGTTGCGGGCGATCAGACAGTTCGTCTCGCAGTCGGAGAGGAACGCGTAGTCGTCGATCGGCGGGAACGCGTTGTGCGTCGCCGTCGCCGGCGTGAAGCCGCTGATGTCGGAGGCGTGGGCGAGTCCCGGGGTGCCGGGTACGGGACGGCCCGAGTCGGTGGCACCGGGGACCGCAGTGGCCGCGCCCTCGTGGGCAGGGGTTGTCATCGGTCCATCATGGGTGAGGGGACACGCCGTGCGCCACAGCAAGGCGTCGGGTCGCGTGACCTCGTCGGGTCGGCCGGGTGTGGGCGCCGTCCGCTTTAGAACCACGGTGAGTTAAATCGTTCGCGCTACGCTGTGGCGGTGAACGGGATCCGGACGTGGTGGGACGGCGTCGAGGCGTGGTTGACCGGTTTGTCGTTCGTGCCGCAGCTGCTGGTCAGCCTGGCGGTGCTCATCCCGCTGGCGATCCTCGCCGCCATCGTGCTCAACGCACTGGTCAACGGCGTGCTGCATCTCGTCGACCGGTTCGCGCCCTGGCGCACCACCCGGACAGAGCCCTGAGGTGCCGCGTTCCCGCGTCACCCTTGCGCTGATCGCACTCCTCGTGCTGGTGCTCGTCGCCTGGCTCGCCACCCGTTAGTCCTGCTCAGAAGCTCGACCGTCGCCGCCTTCGCAGCGCGGGGCACCGTACTGCTCTGCTGATAATCTTCCGGCTGTGATCGCATCGCCGCGCTACCGGACACACCTCCGGATGGCCCTCTTCGCAGTGGAATACCGCTGTGTCGCAGACATTCACTGTCGCTGACACCCGGTCCTCCCCGCGCCCCGCGCATGCTGCCCTCGGCGCCCGTCGCCTCTCGAACGTGGCCGCCTCCCGCCGACATCCGGCCCCGCCGAATCCCGTCCCACTCGTGAAGGGTGTGTCCGTGCCCGAACTCCGTCCCCCGCGCCGCCACCGATGGCGTGCTCACCGACGCGCCTATGGTGCCTGCCTCGTGGCCGTCGGCCTCGTGGCGACGCTGACCGCCTGCGGTGGTGGCTCCACCGACACCCCCGGCGGCCGTGACATCTCCAGCGGCTCCCACCACGTGAACCTCATCGCCTACGCGACCCCGAAACCCGGTTTCGACAAGATCATCCCCGCGTTCCGCGACACCGACGCCGGGTCCGACATCGGGTTCTCCCAGTCCTACGGTGCGTCGGGTGACCAGTCGCGCAAGGTCGCCCGACGGGTGCCCGCCGACGTCGTCAACTTCTCCGTCGAGCCCGACATCACGCGACTGGTGAAGGCAGGCGTGGTCGACGAGGACTGGAAGACCCAGCACCCCAACAACAGCACCCCGTTCGGGTCGGTGGTGGCGCTCGTGGTCCGCCAGGGCAACCCCAAGAACATCCGCGACTGGGACGACCTGCTCAAGCCCGGCGTCGAGGTCATCACCCCGAACCCGGGAAGCTCCGGTTCGGCCAAGTGGAACCTGTTGGCGCCGTTCGCGGCCAAGAGCGACGGCGGCGTCGACGAGAAGGCCGGCCTGGCCTACGTGAGCGACCTCGTGCGCGACCACATCCGCGTCAACCCGAAGTCGGGTCGCGAGGCCACCACCACGTTCGAGCAGGGTCAGGGCGACGTCCTCATCAGCTACGAGAACGAGGCGATCATGCTGCAGCGCAAGAACGGCACGGCCCCGGCGTCCCAACGCGTCGACTACGTGATCCCGCCGCAGACGTTCAAGATCGAGAACCCGGTCGCGGTGGTGAACACCAGCGACGACAAGGCGTCGGCCGAGAAGTTCGTCGAGTTCCTCTTCACCGATGAGGGACAACGCATCTGGGCCCAGCAGGGCTTCCGACCGGTCACCCCGTCGGTGATCGCCGCGACCCGCTCGCTGTTCCCCGGCACCATCGACAAGCTGTGGACCATCTCCGCCCTGGGCAAGGTGCTCGGGAAGGGCACCGCCGCCGAGAACAAGGGGAAAGACCTGACCGGGTGGAAGGCCGTCGACGCGGAGTTGTTCGGCACCAAGGGCGCCATCAGCAGGATCTACGACGCAGGAGGCAAGGCATGACCACGGTGCAGGTCGAACCGCCCGACACCCCGCCCGCGCCGACACTCGCCGGCGGCCGACGCATCACCGGCGCCGGCCCCCTGGGTATCGGCGTCGCCGGGCTCTGGCTCACCGTCATCGTGCTGCTGCCGCTCGCGGCGATCACGACGAAGTCGTTCGACGACGGATGGAGTGGCTTCTGGACGGCGGTCACCGCCGACAACGCGGTCGCATCGATCCGGGTGACCGTGCTGGTGTCGATCGTGGTCGCTCTGATCAACGTCGTGATGGGCACGGTGATCGCCTGGGTGCTCGTCCGTGACGAGTTCCCCGGCAAGGGGATCGTGAACGCGCTGATCGACCTGCCGTTCGCGTTGCCCACCATCGTCGCGAGCCTGGTGCTGCTGTCGCTCTACGGACCCAACAGCCCCATCGACATCCAGCTCAACGCCACCCAACCCGCCCTGGTGATCGCGCTGGCGTTCGTGACCCTGCCCTTCGTGGTGCGCCAGGTGCAGCCTGTCCTCATCGAGGTCGACCGCGAGGTCGAGGAGGCCGCCGCGTCGCTCGGCGCCTCGAACTGGACCATCTGGACGAAGATCGTGGTGCCGTCGCTGGCCCCGGCCATCCTCACCGGCGCCGGTCTGGCCTTCACCCGCGCCATCGGCGAGTTCGGGTCGGTCGTCCTCATCGGCGGCAACATCCCCGGCGACACCCAGGTCGCCTCGCAGTACATCCAGCAGCAACTCGAGGTCGACGCACCGGTCGACGCCTCGGCGGTGTCGGTGGTGCTCCTGCTGATCGCGTTCGTGGTGCTCTTCGTGCTGCGGATCGTCGGTCGTCGCTCGGCCAAGCGTGAGGGGGCCGACCGATGAAACTGTCACCCACCTCGCGCTACGGTCTGCGCGCCCTCGCGCTGATCTACCTGTTCGTCCTCCTTGTGGTCCCTGTCGCGCTGATCTTCTGGCGATCCTTCGAACACGGCCTCGGCCAGTTCTGGGACTGGATCACCACGCCGGCGGCCATATCGGCGCTGCAGCTGAGTCTGCTGATCGTCGTGATCGTGGTGCCGCTCAACGTCGTGTTCGGCATCGCCACCGCGATCGCGTTGGTGCGCGGTCGTTTTCGCGGCCGCGGAATCGTGCAGGCGATCATCGACCTGCCGTTCGCCGTCTCGCCCGTCGTCGTGGGTGTCTCGCTGGTGCTCCTGTGGGGTTACGGCGGCTGGTTCGGCGGTGTCGAGAGTCTCGGCTTCCGCGTGATCTTCGGCCTGCCCGGCATGGTGCTCGCCACCATCTTCGTGACGCTCCCGTTCGTGGTGCGCGAGGTCGAGCCGGTGCTCCGTGAGATCGGGACCGAGCAGGAGGAGGCCGCGGCCACCCTCGGTGCCAACGGGTGGCAGACCTTCCGCCGGATCACCCTGCCCGCCATCCGGTGGGGACTCACCTACGGGGTCGTCCTCACCGTCGCCCGCAGCCTCGGCGAGTACGGCGCGGTGATCATCGTGTCGTCGGGGTTCCCGGGGATCTCCCAGACCCTGACGCTGCTGGTCTCCTCGCGCTACACCGACGACTACAACGAGTACGGCGCCTACGCCGCGGCGACCCTGCTCATGCTCATCGCATTGCTGGTGCTGGTGGCGATGACGCTCATCGAACGCCGCGGACTCGCCGGCCGACTGGCCAAGGGTGCCCGGCGCGGCAGCACCGACGACCCCGTTCCCACGATCGACCCCGCCGCCGAACAGGTGCCGGACACGACCACCGCCGACAAGGAGTACGCACGATGACGATCTCGGTCTCCCGCGCGAACAAGCGCTATGGCGATTTCGCCGCCCTCGACGACGTGTCGCTGGACATCCCGGCGGGGTCGCTCACCGCGCTGCTCGGCCCGTCGGGTTCGGGCAAGTCCACCCTGTTGCGGTCCATCGCGGGCCTGGACTCCCTCGACTCGGGTGTGGTGAGCATCAACGGCGAGGACGTCACCCGGGTCTCGCCGCAGAACCGCGACATCGGGTTCGTGTTCCAGCACTACGCGGCGTTCAAGCACATGACGGTCCGCGAGAACGTCGCGTTCGGTCTGAAGATCCGCAAGCGGCCGAAGGCCGAGGTGACCCGCAAGGTCGACGAACTGCTCGAGGTGGTGGGCCTGGCGGGGTTCCAGACCCGGTATCCCGCACAGCTCTCCGGCGGTCAGCGTCAGCGCATGGCGCTGGCGCGGGCGCTGGCCGTCGACCCGCAGGTGCTGCTCCTCGACGAGCCGTTCGGCGCGCTCGACGCTAAGGTCCGTGAGGATCTTCGCAAGTGGCTGCGACGACTGCACGACGACGTCCACGTGACGACGGTGCTGGTCACCCACGACCAGCAGGAGGCGCTCGACGTTGCCGATCGCATCGCGGTCCTCAACCGCGGTCGGATCGAGCAGGTCGGGAGCCCCGACGACCTCTACGACCGCCCGGCCAACGAGTTCGTCATGGGCTTCCTGGGTTCGGTCGCCCGGCTCAACGGTTCTCTGGTGCGGCCCCACGACATCCGTGTAGGGCGCTCACCCGATCTGGCCCTGGCGGGCGCAGATTCGGCCGCCGCTGCGACCGGCGTCCTCAAGGCCACTGTGGCGCGCGTCGTGCACCTGGGCTTCGAGGTGCGGGTGGAGCTCGTCAACGCCGCCACCGGCGACGACTTCCACGCCCAGATCACCCGCGGCGACGCCGAGGCGCTGTCGCTGTCGGACGGAGACGAGGTCTACGTCCGCGCCACACGCGTCCCGACGATCGCCGGCTGAGCGGGCGCACCGCGTCACTGCCCGAACGGATCCAGTTCCCCGAACGGCGACCCCTGGTCGGGTGAACCCTGGTCGGGTGAACCCTGATCCGGCGAACCCTGCTGCGACGGAGCCGACTGTGTCGACACCGTCGTGGTGGCGTCGTCCTTGGCGCTGCCCAGCGTCACGGTCAGTTTCTCCGACTTCCCGCTCGTGTCGGTGACGGTGATCGGGATCTGCTGACCGGGCTGATGGCGCAGGACCTGCGCCATCAGGTCGGCGTAGTTGCTGATCGGGCTGCCGTCGATGGCGGTGATGACGTCGCCGGCGCGCAAGCCGGCGCGGGCGGCGGCACCGTCGGCCGACACCGATCCCACGCGGGCTCCGTTGACGCTCGTCTGCGAGGCGTTGGTGGCCTGCGACAGGGAACCGGAGACGCCCAGAACGGGTTTGGTGGCCGTGCCGTCCTGCATGAGCTGTTCGGCGACACGCTTGGCGGTGTCGACGGGGATCGAGAACCCCAGGCCGAAGGCCTGCACGCCGCCGCTGGAGGCCTGCCCGGTGTCGACGGCGGAGTTCACGCCGACCACCTGACCCTGCAGATTGACCAGTGGCCCACCGGAATTGCCGGGGTTGATCGGTGTGTCGGTCTGCAGTCCGTTGTAGACCGCGACCTGTGAACCGGATTCGTCGCCGGCGGTCACGGTGCGGCTCAGGGCGCTGATGATGCCGGAGGTGACGGTGTTGGACAGATTCTCGGGGCTGCCCACGGCGACGACCTGCTGGCCGACCTGCAGTCCGTTCGACTGTCCGAGGGTGGCCGGGGTGAGGTTGCTGACGCCGGAGACCTTGATGACGGCGAGGTCGTAGGACGGTGCGACACCGGTGACGGTTGCGGCGTGGGTGCTGCCGTCGGGGAGGGTGACCTGGATCCGGCCGCCGTCGCCGACGCCGGACACCACGTGGTTGTTGGTGAGTGTGTATCCGTCTGCGGTGAGGATGATCCCGCTGCCGACCGCGGTGCCCTGGGCCCCGGAGACGGCGATGTCGGCGGTGGATTTCGAGGCGACCTTGGCCGCGTAGGTGACCGAGCCGGGGCTGGCGTTCACCGTGCCCGGCGACGACGGGACCGAGGTCAGGGCGGCCGGGGTGGAGTCGCGGTGGTCGAGCAGTGCGACACCGCCGGCGCCGAGACCGCCGCCGATCAATCCGGCCGCGAGGACGGCGACGAGAACCGGCGTGCCGGAGCGATGCCGGGGTGTGGGTGCCGGCGGGGTGGCGGCGGTGGCCGCCGGCGTGGTCCCGAAGGGCGCGGTCGCCCCCGGGTCGGGCTGCGGCGCACCGTATGTCGGGAAACTCCCGTATACCGGGGGTGCCGCGTAGGCCGGGTTCGACCGGTACGGGTCGCCGTCGGCGTGGGCGGGATTGTGGTCGTGCGGGTTCTGGTGGTCGTCGGGGTTCTCGTGCATGACACCACCGTCCGCGCCGAACCTGAGCGCAGCCCGAGTGTTCCGACCGGAATCAGCTGAGGCTTTGCCCAGGATTCCCGGTGGCCGCGGTGCGGTAGCGGTCGCAGATGGTGTCGATCAGTCCCGGATGCGCGCCGATCGGTTCGGCGATCGCGACACCGACCGTCAGGTCGGCCAGGGCCTTCTCGACCCGATCGGTGAGTGTTCCCGCAGACAGGAAGTACGGGCCCACCACGATCCGGCGGGCACCCGTCGCCTCGAGGCGATCGACGGCTTCGCGGAGGTACCGGGCCTCGGGACCCAGACGCGTGGCGAACAGTGGTTCGACACCGCGGCATGCGACACGCTCGGCGAGATCTGCCGCGACCGCGTGGAACTGGGCGTCGGCATCGCGATCGCGGCTCCCCACGGCGCACAGCACGACACCGTCGTCAGGTGCCAGACCCGCCGCGTGCAGTCGGTCGGCGAGCGCGGTGAGAAGTCGGGGGTCGGACCCCAGCGGCGGTGCCTGGGTGAACCTCACCTCCGGACGCCGACCGCGCTCGGCATCGAGCGCGGCGGGCAGATCGACGGTTGTGTGGAACGCGGCCGAGAACAACAACGGGACGACCACCACGTGCGGCCCGGCCACCTCCGCGAGCACCTCGGCCACCGATGGCTCGTCGAGATCGAGGAACCCCAGGTGGACGTCGGTCCCGGGCAGCGCCGCGCCGACGGCGTCGGTGACCTCGCGCGCGGTGACGGCGAAACGGGGGTCTCGACTGCCGTGCGCGGCGAGGACGAGCGCGTCGGTCACGCCAGGGCGGACAGGTGCAACGGTGCCAGTGCGTCGCCCACGAGGCCGGCGGCGAGGGTGTTGCCGCCCTGCGGATCGATCAGCAGGAAGCTGCCGGTCTCGCGGTTGACGAGATAGTCGTCGGCCGCGACCGGAGCGGCCGTCTGCACGGTGATCCGCCCGATCTGGTTGAGCTCGAGGCGTTCCGGGCTGTCGTGCACCGACAGATCCTGCTCGTCGAACAGCGCGTCGAGGGACCCGACGATCGCCGGCGTCGACAGTGTCCCGTGCTTGAGCAGCAGACGAGCGCCCGGCGCCAGCGGCTTGTCACCGAGCCAGCACACCGTCGCGGTGAACGACGAGATCGGTTCCGGCGCATCGGCGACCGCGGCGATGATGTCACCGCGCGAGATGTCGATGTCGTCGGCGAGCAGCACCGTGATGCTGCGACCGGTGTGGGCCGACTCGAGCGATCCGTCGGCGGTGTCGATTCCCGACACCGTGGTGCGGATGCCCGACGGCAGCACGACGACCTCGTCGCCGACGGCCACGCGACCCGCGGCGACCTGACCGGCGTATCCCCGGTAGTCGAGGTATTCGGCGGTGCGGGGACGGATGACGTACTGCACGGGGAACCGGAAGCCCACCGGCGCACGGTCGGCCACGTTCGGTACCGACTCGAGGTGCTCGATGAGGGTCGGGCCGCTGTAGAAGTCGGTCAGCGCCGACCGGTGGGCGACGTTGTCGCCACGCAGGGCCGAGACCGGGATGGCCTGCACGTCCGCCTCGTCCCATCCGAGGGTGCCGGTGAGTCGGGCGAACTCGGCGCTGATCTCGGCGAACACCGTGGCCGCGTCGTCGACGAGGTCGATCTTGTTGACCGCGAGCACGAGCCGCGGCACGCCGAGCAGCGCCATGACGGCGGCGTGGCGTCGCGTCTGGGCGACGACCCCGGTGCGCGCGTCGACCAGCAGGATCACCAGCTGTGCGGTCGACGCGCCCGACACGGTGTTGCGGGTGTACTGCACGTGACCAGGGGTGTCGGCGAGCACGAACGACCGTCGCGGCGTGGCGAAGTAGCGGTAGGCCACGTCGATGGTGATGCCCTGCTCGCGTTCGGCGCGGAGGCCGTCGACCAGCAGCGACAGGTCGGGGGTGTCGAGTCCCTTGTCCACCGAGGCGCGGGTGACCGCGTCGATCTGATCGGCCAGAACCGATTTGGTGTCGAACAGCAGGCGGCCGACGAGGGTCGACTTGCCGTCGTCGACGCTGCCCGCGGTCGCGATGCGCAGCAGATCGGAGTTCTCGACGCGCCCACCGGTGGTGTCGGCGGGGGAGGCGGTGGTGGTCATCAGAAGTAGCCCTCACGCTTTCGGTCTTCCATGGCCGCCTCGGAGACGCGGTCGTCGCCACGGGTGGCGCCGCGCTCGGTGAGCCGGGAGGCCGCGACCTCGGCGAGGACGGCGTCGTTGTCGGCGGCGTCGGAGAGCACCGCGCCGGTCGTGGAGCCGTCGCCGACGGTGCGGTACCGCACCGAGAGTCGTTGCAGCTCTTCGCCGTCGCGGGGACCGCCCCACGGCCCGGGGGTCATCCACATGCCGTCACGCTCGAAGACGTCACGCTCGTGCGCGTAGTAGATGCCGGGGAGCAGCACCTGCTCGCGGGCGATGTAGCGCCACACGTCGAGCTCTGTCCAGTTCGACAGCGGGAACACACGGACGTGCTCGCCGGGGGCGTGCTTGCCGTTGTAGAGGTTCCATAGCTCCGGTCGCTGGCGCTTGGGGTCCCACTGCCCGAAGGCGTTGCGCAGCGAGAAGATCCGCTCCTTGGCCCGCGACCGTTCCTCGTCGCGACGCCCGCCGCCGAACACCGCGTCGAAGCGGTGGTCGTTGATGGCGTCGAGCAGGGGGACGGTCTGCAGGGGGTTGCGGACGCCGTCGGCCCGCTCGGTCAGGCGGCCGTCGGCGAGGTAGTCCTCGACGCTCGCCACGTGCAGGCGCAGGTTGTGGCGCGCGACCACCTCGTCGCGGAACGCGAGGACCTCGGGAAGGTTGTGCCCGGTGTCGACGTGCAGCAGCGAGAACGGGACCGGGGCCGGCCAGAACGCCTTGATCGCCACGTGCAGCAGGACCGTCGAGTCCTTGCCGCCGGAGAACAGGATCACCGGACGCTCGAACTCGCCGGCGACCTCACGGAAAATGTGGATCGCCTCGGACTCCAGTGCGTCGAGGGTGCTGAACTGCTCCCCGTCGTGGAGCGACGGTGTCGTCGGAGTGCCGCCCAGCGACGGTGTCGTCGGTGTGCTCTGCTCGATGGTCATGAGGCGTGCAACCCACATTCGGTCTTGGAGCGGCCGGCCCAGCGGCCGCTGCGGGGATCGGAACCGGGCGCGGGTTTCGCCGTGCACGGCGCGCACCCGATCGACGGGTACCCCTCGTCGACGAGGGGGTTCACCAGCACGCCGCGCCGGTCGATGTAGTCCTGCATCTGCTCGTCGGTCCACGCCGCGATCGGGTTGATCTTCACCAGACCGAAGCCCTCGTCGAACGAGATCAGCGGCGCGTTCGCGCGGGTGGGTGACTCCACCCGTCGGATACCGGTCACCCAGGCGCTGTAGTTTGACAGCTGACGCTGCAGCGGGACCACCTTGCGCAACCGGCAGCATTCTCCCGGATCGGAGGCGAACAGGTTGCGCCCCAACAGCTCGTCCTGCTCGGCGACGGTCTGCTCGGGGGTGACGTTGACGATCTCGACGCCGTAGACCTGCTCGACGGCGTCACGGGTGCCGAGGGTCTCGGCGAAGTGGTAGCCGGTGTCGAGGAAGAGCACCTTGAGCTTCTCGTGATCGAGCGAGGCGGGATCGATCGCGTCGACGGCGAGGTCGACCAGCGCGGCGTCCTGCATGTTCGACGCGACCACGAAATCGGTGCCGAAGGTCTCGGCGGTCCAGCGCAACAGCTCCTCGGGGGTCGCGTCGGGCCCGAGGTCACGGGCGCCGGACTCGGCGAGTTCGCGCAGATGCGCCTCGATGCGTACGGCAGTACTCATCGCAGATCCTCCTCCTGGGCCCGAAGGGTCCACTCCGCGAAGCGTTCCCCCTCCGAGCGGTGTTTGACGAAATTGCGCACCACACGGTCGACGTAGTCACCGAGCTCACCGGTGGGGACCTTGTGCTGACGGACCTTGCGGCCGAAACCCGCGTCCTGGCCGAGACTTCCGCCCAGGTGGACCTGGAAACCCTCGACGTGGTCGCCCTTGTCGTCCTCGATCAACATGCCCTTGAAGCCGATGTCGGCGATCTGGGCACGCGCGCACGAGTTGGGGCAGCCGTTGATGTTGATCGTGATGGGGACATCGAGCTGGGCGTCGATGTCGGCGAGCCGCTCCTCGAGCTCCGGCACGAGTTTCTGGGAACGCTTGCGGGTCTCGGTGAACGACAGCTTGCAGAACTCGATGCCCGAGCAGGCGATGAGGTTGCGGCGCCAGCGCGACGGCCGTCCGTCGAGGCCATGGGCGGCCAGCTCCTCGATGAGCCCGTCGACGTGCTCGTCGGCGACGTCGAGGACGACGAGCTTCTGGTACGGGGTGAAACGGATACGGTCGGAACCGATCCGGGCCGCGGCGTCGGCGACCGCGGTCAGCGTCGAGCCCGAGACGCGTCCGGCGATGGCCGCGAACCCGACGGCGTTGAGCCCGTTCTTGAGTCGCTGCACGCCGACGTGGTCGCGCGGGGCGGTCAGCGGCGCGGGGGCGGGTCCGTCGATCAGCTTCCGGCCGAGGTACTCGTCCTCGAGGACCTGGCGGAACTTCTCCATGCCCCAGTCCTTGAGCAGGAACTTCAGGCGTGCCTTGGCGCGCAGACGCCGGTACCCGTAGTCGCGGAACAGCGAGACGACGCCCTGCCACACGTCGGGCACCTCGTCGAGCGGGATCCAGGCACCGACCCGTTGGGCCAGCATCGGATTCGTCGACAGTCCGCCACCGACCCAGAGGTCGAGACCAGGACCGTGCTCGGGGTGCTCGACCCCGATGAACGCGATGTCGTTGATCTCGTGGGCGACGTCCTGCAGGCCCGAGATGGCGGTCTTGAACTTGCGCGGGAGGTTCGAGTAGGCGGGGTCGCCGATGTAGCGCCGGACGATCTCGTCGATCGCCTCGGTGGGGTCGAGCACCTCGTCGATCGCCTCACCGGCGAGCGGGGACCCGAGCACGACACGCGGGCAGTCTCCGCAGGCCTCGGTGGTCTGCAGGCCGACGGCCTCGAGGCGGTTCCAGATGGTGGGGACGTCCTCGATGCGGATCCAGTGGTACTGGACGTTCTCGCGGTCGGAGAGGTCGGCGGTGTCGCGGGCGAACTCGGTGGAGATCTCACCGATGGTGCGCAGCTGCTCGGCGGACAGGGCGCCCTTGTCGCAGCGCACCCGCATCATGAAATGGCTGTCCTCGAGCAGGTCGAGGTTCTCGTCGCCGGTCCACGTGCCGTCGTAGCCCTGCGCGCGTTGCGTGTAGAGACCCCACCAGCGGAAACGCCCGCGCAGGTCGCTCTTGTCGATCGACTCGAACCCGCGCAGCGCGTAGATGTTCTCGATGCGGGCGCGGACGTTGAGCGGGTTGTCGTCCTTCTTGGACTGCTCGTTGGCGTTCAGCGGCTCGCGGTACCCGAGCTTCCACTGGCCCTCGGCGCGACGTTTGACGGGACGGGCACGCCGCGCGGGCGCGTCGGGTCCGGTGGCGGGGGGTGTCGGGGTCATCGAGTGGCTCCTGGAAATGGTCGCGGTGCTCCGCTCGACATGCGAGCACCCACGGGGTGGCGGGTCACGGAGGACCCATCGACGTTTCGCGTGGCTCGGCGCAGGAGGCGATCGGGTGAGATCGCGGACAGACTGCGGGCGTGACGCGTCAGGGGAGACAGAAAGCGCTGCACACGCGCTTGAGATCGATGTGGCGCCGCTCGGCCAGCCACACCCCGGGGAAGATCACGGTCGCCATAGTGCCACGGCCCTCCTCACGGCGTCTACTTGGGACTATTTGGATTCACGGTGAGCGCAACTCGAGATGCTCGACCGATCGGCACAGCGGTGTCCTCTGTGCCAACGCCATGCGTGATGCCGGTCATTCCCCGCCGGAGAGGGATGATGGGGACGTGGCCGTGATGACGAGGGACGAGACGGGCGCGACGAGAGGCGAGTCGGGGGCGCACGACCTGGTCGTCCCCGCCTGCGATCCGGCGACGCCGCTGGGTCTCTACATCCACGTCCCGTTCTGTGCGACACGCTGCGGGTACTGCGATTTCAACACCTACACCGCCGGTGAACTGGGATCGGACTCCTCGCCGGACACCTGGCATGCCGCCATCGCGACCGAGCTCGCGCTCGCTGCGGCCGCGATGACCCCCGCCCGACCGGTCTCGACGGTGTTCGTCGGCGGCGGGACGCCGTCGCTGCTGGGCGCAGCCGGACTGGCGTCGGTGCTCGACGCCGTCCGCGATCACTTCGACCTCTCACCCGGCGCGGAGGTCACCACGGAGTCCAACCCCGAGTCGACGTCGCCGCGGTTCTTCGACGGGTTGCTCACCGCCGGGTTCACCCGGGTGTCCCTCGGGATGCAGTCGGCCGCACCGCATGTGCTGGCCACGTTGGATCGGGTGCACACACCGGGCCGTGCAGTCGACGCAGCGCGCGAGGCGGCCGCGGCGGGCTTCGCCCATGTCAATCTCGATGTGATCTACGGCACGCCGGGGGAGTCCGACGCCGATCTCGACGCGACCCTCGACGCGGTGCTCGCCGCCGGGGTCGATCACGTGTCGGCCTACGCCCTGATCGTCGAGGACGGCACGGCGATGGCCCGACGCGTCCGGCGCGGCGAGCTGCCCGCACCAGACGACGACGTGCTCGCCGACCGCTACGAGGCCATCGACGCCCGACTCCACGCCGCCGGAATGGAGTGGTACGAGGTGTCGAACTGGGCGCGGGCCGGCGATCCGCAGGCGCGGTGTCGCCACAACATCGGCTACTGGGACAGCGCCGACTGGTGGGGCATCGGTCCCGGCGCACACTCGCACGTCGGCGGGGTGCGGTGGTCGACGGTGAGACATCCGGGGCGCCACGCGTCGACGCTGGCGGCCGGTCGGCTGCCGGTGGCCGCGGTCGAGGTGCTCGACGAGACCGAGAAGCACACCGAGCGCGTGATGCTCGCGATCCGTCGCGACTCAGGATTGCCCCTGTCCGAACTCGACGCCGCCGAGCGGGCACGGGTCCTCGAGACCGTCGAGGCGGGACTCACCGTGCTCGTGAGCGATCGGCTCGGGGGCGATCGGGTGGTGCTGTCCAACCGTGGGCGTCTGCTCGCGGACGGGGTGGTCCGTCAGGTGCTGACGGACCCATAGCCGGGTCGGTGGGGGCGTCGACGGACCCGGTGTCGGCCGGCGCGGCGAGGATGGGCGCCGTGGTCGCGGTGGCGTCCACGGGTTCGCCGTCGGCGGTGCGCGCGGGTGGTGCGGTCTCGGTCACCGCGTCCATCCTGAGGGCGTCGAGATCGAGCAGCCGGGCGTGGATGACGTGGCGGTTGCGCAACGCCGAGCGCACCGCGCGGTGCAGCCCGTCCTCGAGGTACATCTCGCCCTGCCACCGCACGGCGTGGGCGAACAGGTCGCCATAGAACGTGCTGTCCTCCGACAACAACTTGTCCAGCGCGAGGGCCGTGGTGACCGTCGTGAGCTGGTCGAGGCGGAACTGTCTCGGCGGGATCTGTGCCCAGTCACGCATCGACAGCCCGTGGTCGGGATACGGCTTGCCGTTGCGTACGCCCTTGAAGATCACGCCACCACCGTAGGCGTCGCGAGGACCGTTCGGGCGGGTCGGTCACCGGGAGCTGTTTCCTCCGTAAACTGGACTCCCGGCCACACCGTGGTCGACGGACACGACCGCGACCCACCACCGCAGACCACGGGTCTGCACGAGTCATGGAGGTGATCACCTTGTCCAGCACCGACGAACGCCGTTTCGAGGTCCTGCGCGCGATCGTCACCGACTACGTGGCGACCCAGGAGCCGATCGGCTCGAAGGCCCTCGTGGAGCGACACCACCTCGGGGTGTCGAGCGCGACGATCCGCAACGACATGGCCGTGCTCGAGGCCGAGGGGTACATCGCCCAACCGCACACCAGCTCCGGTCGGGTGCCGACGGACAAGGGCTATCGCCTCTTCGTCGACCGGATCTCGGAGGTCAAACCGCTCTCGAGCGTGGAGCGACGCGCCATCCTGAGCTTCCTCGACACCGGCGTCGACCTCGACGACGTGCTGCGACGGTCGGTGCGGTTGCTGGCCCAGCTCACTCGACAGGTCGCGGTGATCCAGTACCCGGTGCTGTCCACGGCGACGGTCCGTCACCTCGAGGTGGTCGCCTTGACCCCGTCGCGTCTGCTGCTGGTGGTGATCACCGACACCGGTCGCGTCGAGCAACGGATGGTCGACGTCCCCGAGGACATCGGTGACGAGGAGATCGTGCGCCTGCGCGACATGTTCTCCGCGGCGTTGCACGGTCAACGACTCGAGGTCGCGTCCCACGCGGTCGCCGAACTGGCGAACTCTGCGCCCGACGATCTGCGTCAGGCCGTGATCCGGATGGCCTCGGTGCTCGTGGAGACCCTCGTCGAACGTTCCGACGACCGCCTCGTGCTCGGCGGGACCTCGAACCTGGCCCGCTCGGCGGCCGACTTCACCCCGGTCCAGGGGTCGATGGACTCGGTCCTCGAGGCGCTCGAGGAACAGGTGGTCGTCCTCAAACTGCTCGCGGCGACCCAGCTGCCCGGCACGGTCACCGTGCAGATCGGCGAGGAGACGAACACCGCCAACCTGCGTGGCGCCGCCGTCGTGTCCACGGGGTACGGTGCCTCGGGCACCGTTTTCGGTGGTCTGGGGGTTCTGGGCCCCACACGCATGGACTACCCGGGAACCATTGCGTCGGTCGCCGCCGTTGCCAGATATGTCGGTGAGGTCCTCGCCGAGCGCTGACTCGCTCGGCGACGGGACCGCGAGACCACCCGAAGAACGATTCGAACGAGTGAAGGACACCGCTGCGCGTGGCACGTGACTACTACGGGACCCTGGGCGTCGCCCCGGGTTCCAGTGATTCCGAGATCAAGCGCGCCTACCGGAAGTTGGCGCGCGAACTGCACCCCGACGTCAACCCCGACGAGGCCGCCCAGCAGCGGTTCGCCGAGGTGTCGACCGCGTACGAGGTCTTGTCGGATCCGGAGAAGCGTCGCATCGTCGACGCCGGCGGGGACCCGCTCGCCACCGCCGGTTCCGGCGGTGGGTTCGGTGGGGGCTTCGGGGGCGGTGGCCTCGGCGACGTGTTCGAGGCGTTCTTCGGCGCCGGCGCCGGTGGCGGTGGTCGCGGCCCCCGCGGTCGGGTGCAGCCCGGCTCGGACGCACTGCTGCGGATGCAGCTCGATCTCGACGAGTGTGCCGCCGGTGTGAGCAAAGAGGTCACCGTCGACACCGCCGTGCTGTGCGACGTGTGCAAGGGCTCCGGTGGCCACGACGGCAGCAAGCCGGTGAACTGCGACACCTGCAAGGGCGCCGGCGAGATCCAGTCGGTGCAGCGGTCGTTCCTCGGCCAGGTCATGACCTCGCGGCCGTGTCCCACCTGTGGCGGCACCGGCCAGACCATCCCCGACCCGTGCCGCAAGTGCGCGGGCGACGGGCGTGTCCGCTCGCGTCGGACCATGACGGTGAAGATCCCCGCCGGCGTCGGCGAGGGGATGCGGGTGCGTCTGCAGGGTCAGGGCGAGGTCGGCCCCGGCGGCGGCCCCGCCGGTGACCTCTACGTCGAGGTCGTCCAGAAGCCCCACGACGTCTTCGTCCGTGACGGTGATGACCTCCACTGCACCGTCAAGGTCCCCATGGTCGACGCCGCACTCGGCGCCAGCCTCGACATCGACACCGTCCTGGGCGGGACGGCGACGGTCACGGTCGAGCCGGGCACCCAGCCCGGACAGGTCACGCGCATCAAGGGCCAGGGCATGCCGCACCTGCACACCGGGGTGCGGGGCTCGGTGCACGTCCACCTCGACGTGGTGGTCCCGACCCGTCTCGACCACAAGCAGACCCAGAAGCTCAAGCAGTACAGAGAGGTCGCGACGCACGAGCATCTCGAACTCGTCGACTCGCAGTCAGCCACCAACGGGGGCCTGTTCTCCCGCCTCCGCAACGCCTTCGCGGGTCGCTGACCCGCCGCCGATGACACCGCGCCGACGATGACGCCGCCGCTGTTCTGGATCGACGAGGTCCCGGCCGTCGGCGCACTCGCCGACCTCACCGGGACCGAGGGTCACCATGCGGTGACCGTCACCCGGATCGTCGCCGGCGACCGCATCACCGTCGGTGACGGCGCCGGTACGGTCGCCGACTGCGAGGTGGTCGCCACCCTCGCCAAGGATCGCCTGCGCCTCACCGCGCTCGACCGCCGAGAGGTGCCGCGGCCGTCGCCGCTGGTGACCCTGGTGCAGGCGCTGCCGAAGTCGGATCGCTCCGAGCTCGCGGTCGAACTGGCCACCGAGGCGGGCGTCGACCGGGTGGTGGCGTGGCAGAGCGCGCGCTGCGTGAGCCGTTGGGTGGGGCCCCGGGAGGAGAAGGGCCTGCGGAAATGGCGCTCGGCGGCCGCGACCGCGGCCAAGCAGAGTCGGCGTGCGCACATCCCCGAGATCACCGGTGTCGCGCACACCGTCGACATCCGCGCGATCATCAGTGGGTCCATCGAATCCGGAGGAGTCGCTGTGGTCCTGCACGAGGGTGCTGTCGAGTCGTTGACCGCCGTCGGTGTCGCCGACGCGAGCGAGGTGATCGTGATCGTGGGGCCCGAGGGCGGGATCGACCCATCTGAGCTCGACGATTTCACCGCGCTCGGTGCTCGGTCGGTGCGGATGGGACCCGAGGTGCTGCGCACCTCGACTGCGGGCACCGTCGCCCTGGGTGCGATCGGTGCGATGTCGAGCCGGTGGGAGCGGTCGTGAACGGCGTACGGTCCACCGCTGCCGAGCGCGTCAAGATCGCCTACGGCGATCGCAACTCGCAGTTCGGACACCTGCACCTCCCGACGGTCGCGCCGGTCGCCGCCGGCGAGGACCCGCCCCGGGTCCCGGTCGTGGTGATGGTGCACGGCGGCTACTGGTCGACCGATTTCGAACTCGTGGTCCAGACGCCCGTCGCGCGCGATCTCGCCGCCCGCGGTGCGATCGTGTGGAACATCGAGTACCGGCGGGTCGGCGAACCCGACGGCGGTTGGCCGCGAACGGGTTACGACGTCGTCAACGCCATCCGTGCGCTCGACGGGCCGGTGCGCGCAGCCCTGCCCGCCGACCTCGCGACCCGGGCCGATTTCGGGCGGGTCTCGGTGATCGGTCATTCCGCGGGTGGCCAGCTCGCGCTCTGGGCGGCGGCCCGGCTGCAGGCCCGCACCGATCGATCGACCATCAGCACCGTCGTCGTGCAGGCGCCCGCCTCCGACCTCGTGCGTGCCGGCACCGACGGGCACGCCGCGCTCGCGGCGTTCATCGGTGCCGAGTACGCCGCCACCCCTCACCGGTATCGCGACGCCTCACCGGCGCACCTGTCGCCGTTCCCCGCCCACGTCGCGGTGGTGCAGGGAGAACTCGACACCTCGGTGCCCCTGGAGATGTCGATGGCCTACGTGGACGGGGCGCGACGGGCGGGTCAGTCGGTCGAACTGGTCACCGTCGGCGGTGAGGGGCACGACTCCTTCATGGATCCGGCGAGCCGCTGCCACCGCGAGACGCTGCGACGCCTGGGCATCTGACGTGCCCCTTCCCGGCGACGGGGATCGGTGCACGCGAGATGCGCGGACGAAATATCGACGCGAGATCCCACGTTCATCAGCGATAGAGTGAAGCAGCGCATGCCGCACCCCGACCGAGCCGTACCCGCGGTTCGCCGACGAGATGAGAGTTCCACTACGTGACCGATGCCCACACAGCCGGGAATGGTCCCCGCGCAGCCGCCGGACCGTCGGCGGAATCCAGTATGGAGGTGGCACCGGACGTCGTCATGGGGCTGCTCGGTACCGGTGACCGTAATCTGCGGGAGCTGGAGAAGCTCCTCGCGGCCGACGTCCACGTCCGCGGCAACCGGATCACCCTGCACGGTGCCCCGGCCGACGTCGCGACCGCCGAACGTGTCATCGCCGAACTGGTGTCGGTGGTGCGCCGCGGTACGGCGCTGAGCCCGGACCTGGTCCGACAGAGCGTGTCGATGCTCACCGACGGTTCGGGGGAGTCGCCGGCGGAGGTCCTGAGCCTCGACATCATCTCCCGGCGCGGTAAGTCGATCCGCCCGAAGACGGTGAACCAGAAGCGCTACGTCGACGCCATCGACGTCAACACGATCGTCTTCGGCATGGGTCCCGCCGGTACCGGCAAGACCTACCTCGCGATGGCGAAGGCCGTGCAGGCCCTGCAGACGAAGTCGGTCAGCCGGATCATCCTGACCCGTCCCGCGGTGGAGGCGGGCGAACGCCTCGGCTTTCTGCCCGGCACGCTGCACGACAAGATCGACCCGTATCTGCGACCCCTGCACGATGCGTTGCACGACATGATGGATCCCGACGCGATCCCCAAGCTCATGGCGGCCGGGGTCATCGAGGTCGCGCCGCTGGCCTACATGCGCGGCCGCACCCTCAACGACGCGTTCATCATCCTCGACGAGGCCCAGAACACGACCGGCGAGCAGATGAAGATGTTCCTCACCCGCCTCGGCTTCGGGTCGAAGGTCGTGGTGACCGGAGACGTCACCCAGGTCGACCTGCCCGGCGGCGCCGAGAGCGGGCTGCGCGCCGCCAGTCGCATCCTCACCGACATCGACGACATCCACTTCGCGACGCTGACCAGCGCCGACGTCGTCCGACACCGCCTCGTCGCCGACATCGTCGACGCCTACGGTCGTTTCGAGGCGAACCAGGACATCGCACCCGGCGCCAACCGCGCGGGGCGTCGCGCCGCGGGCAACGGTCGGCGGTCGTGACCCGATGAGCATCGAGGTCTCCAACGAGTCGGGCGTCGAGGTCCCCGAGCGGATGCTCGTCGACGTCGCCGAGTACGCGCTCGGCCAGATGGATGTGCATCCCGGCGCCGAGCTGTCGATGGTGCTCGTCGACAACGAGACGATGGCAGAACTGCACCTGCGGTGGATGGACCTGCCCGGCCCGACCGACGTGATGAGTTTCCCGATGGACGAGCTGACCCCCGGCGGTCGTCCCGACACCCCCGATCCCGGACCGGCCATGCTCGGCGACATCGTGCTGTGCCCGGAGTTCGCGGCGGTGCAGGCGGCCACCGCGCGCCACCCCGTCGAACACGAGCTGGCGGTCCTCACCGTCCACGGCGTGCTGCATCTCCTCGGGTACGACCACGCCGAACCCGACGAGGAGAAGGAGATGTTCGGCATCCAGGGCCGCATCATCGACGAGTGGTACGCCGATCGGCGCGCCGCCGATCGCGCGCGGGCGCAGGCGGCCAAGGACGCCACCCTGCTCAACCGCATAGGTTTCACCTCTGCTCACACTCCCGAGCGCGAGTCCACCGACCGCAAGGAGCTCTGAGGGCCGTGCCCACCGACGTGTGGCTCCTGCTGCTCGCCCTGGCCCTGATCCCGCTCGGCGGTCTGTTCGCGGCGATCGACGCCGCCCTGCTGACCGTCTCGGTGGCCCGGGTCGACGACATGATCCGCGAGGGCCGCGGCGGCTCGACCCGACTGCGCGCCGTCCTCGTCGACCGCGCCACCTACGTGGGTCTGACCACCCTGATGCGCATCGTCTGCGAGATCGCCGCGACCACGCTCGTGGCGGTGCTCGCCGCCGAACAGCTCAGTCGCGTGTGGGCCATCGTCACCGTCGTGCTGGCGATGTCGGTCGTCAGCTACGTGATGGTCGGTGTCGGACCTCGGACCCTCGGCCGCCAGAACGCCTACTCGATCGCCCTGCCGTCGGCGGTGGTCCTGCAGGCCATCGGGTTCCTGCTCCGGCCGGTCACACGGTTGCTGATCCTGCTCGGCAACGCGATCACCCCCGGTAAGGGATTCCGCAACGGGCCGTTCGCCACCGAGGTCGAACTCCGCGAACTCGTCGACATGGCCGAGGCGCGTGGCGTCGTCGACGCCGGCGAACGACGGATGATTCAGTCGGTCTTCGATCTCGGTGACACCTGCGCGCGGGAGGTGATGGTGCCCCGGCCGGAGATGATCTGGATCGAGTCGGACAAGACGGTGGCGCAGGCGATGAGCCTCGCGACCCGTTCCGGTCACTCGCGCATCCCGGTGATCGGCGAGAACCCCGACGACATCCTCGGCGTCGTCTATCTGAAGGATCTGGTCGAGCGCTCCATCCGGGCCGACCGGTCCGACCCGCCGGTGGCGGTGGCCGAGGCGATGCGCCCCGCGGAGTTCATCCCCGATTCCAAGCCGCTCGACCGCGTTCTCGCCGACATGCAGCGCATCCGCAACCACATGGCGCTGCTCGTCGACGAATACGGCGGCATCGCCGGACTGGTCACCATCGAGGACGTCCTCGAGGAGATCGTGGGGGAGATCAACGACGAGTACGACACCGACGAGCTGTCGCCGATCGACGACCTGGGTGACGGCCGGTACCGGGTGTCGTCGCGGCTGCCGGTGGAGGATCTCGGTGAACTGTTCGACATCGAGATCGACGCCGACGACGTCGACACCGTCAGCGGCCTGGTCGGTCTCGCGCTCGGTCGCGTCCCTCTGCCGGGGGCACGGGTCACCTCGCACGGTCTGATCCTGCTCGCCGAGGGTGGACCCAACCGGCAGGGCCGGCTGCGCATCACCTCGGTGGTCGTCGAACGCGAACACCGACCCGACGACGACGCCGTCGAGTCGACCGGGGACGATGTCGAGGCGACGGGCGGACGCTCGCGCTCGTCGGAAGGGGTGTCGTGACCACATCGTCGATGGGGACGCGTGACGACGCCGATTTCCGTTCGGGTTTCCTGTGTTTCGTCGGACGCCCCAACACCGGGAAATCGACGCTCACCAATGCCCTCGTCGGCGAGAAGATCGCCATCACGTCCAATCGCCCACAGACGACCCGCCACACCATCCGCGGGATCGTCAATCGTCCCGACGCGCAGCTGATCCTGGTTGACACCCCCGGACTGCACCGACCCCGCACGCTGCTGGGGCAGCGTCTCAACGACCTGGTGCGCGACACCTACTCCGAGGTCGACGTCATCGGCCTGTGCATCCCGGCCGACGAGACCATCGGTCCGGGTGACCGCTGGATCGTCGAGCAGATCCGCCAGGTCGCACCGAAGACGCCGCTGCTGGGTGTCGTGACCAAGATCGATCGCGTCACCCCCGACCGGGTCGGCATGCAACTGCTGGCGCTGTCGAAGCTGCTCGGGCCCGAGGGCGAGGTCGTGCCGGTGTCGGCGAAGTCGGGGCAGCAACTCGACATCCTCACCGACGTGATCGTCTCCATGATGGAACCCGGTCCGGCGTTCTATCCCGACGGGGAACTGACCGACGAACCCGAGCTGGTCCTGATGGCCGAGTTCATTCGCGAGGCGGCGTTGGAGGGTGTGCGCGACGAGCTGCCACACTCGCTCGCCGTCGTCATCGAGGAGGTCATCGAGCGCGAGCCGACCCGCGACGACCGCCCCCCGATGGTCGACGTCCACGCGACGCTGTTCGTCGAGCGGGACAGCCAGAAGGGGATCGTCATCGGTCACAAGGGTTCTCGTCTGAAAGACGTCGGCACCACCGCCCGGGGACAGATCGAACGGCTGCTCGGTACCCGCGTCTACCTCGACATCCACGTGAAGGTCGCCAAGGACTGGCAGCGCGACCCCCGACAGCTCCGCAAGATGGGCTTCTAGACCGGTGTCCGGCGCGCACGAGAAGCCCGAACCCACCCAGCCCGACCCCACCGGGTCCGATCGCACCGAGCCCGACGTCGCCGCTACCGCGCCCGAGACGGCGGCGCCCGACGGCGGGTCGACGCACGCGGTGCGCGCGCTGCTGGCCACCCCGCGGTTCTGGGTCGCACCGATCGCCGCCGTCGTGGGCATCATGTGTCTGCTCGCCGCGATGTACATGGGCGCCATCGTCAACCCGGAGAAAAATCTTCACGAGTTCTCCGTCGACCTCGTCGTGGAGGACACCGGCGCCTCCCAGGGCCCCGACGCGCCGCGTGCACAGTTCGGCAGCCAGGTCGCCGAGGGCATCGTCGACGGCACGAAGGGCACCGGCCTGTCGTTGCGCACCACCGACCGCGGGACCGCGCTCGACCGGTTGGCCTCGGCGCAGACCTACGGCGTGATCGTCATCCCCGCCGACTTCTCCCAGTCGGCCATCGATCTCGCGGGGTCGGTCGTGGGCCGCGACACGCCGTCGCCGCCCACCATCGAGGTGCTCACCAACCGGCGGTCGGGGACGTTCGCCTCGTCGATCCTCACCACCGCGGTCGACCGCATCAAGACGTCGGTGAACCAACAGTTCGGCGCTCAGCTCACCAAGACGGTCCGAGACCGGTTGGCGCAGAACGACGTCCCGTTCGTGGGGTTGGCGTCGTACGCGTTCTCCGCGCCGGTGGTGTTCTCGGTGTCGGATGCACAACCGCTCCCGGGCGGCGCGGCGAACGGGTTGTCGGCGTTCTACTTCACCATCCTGCTGGTGCTCGCCGGGTTCACCGGCGCGCTCATCGTGCATTCGCTCGTCGACGGGATGCTCGGGGCGATCCCCATCGAGATCGGGCCGCTGTACCGACTGCGCAGGCGACTGCCCATCTCGCGCCGCGGCACGCTCGTCGTGAAGTGGTGGATCATGTTTCTCATCGCGATGGTGCAGTCGGCGCTCTACATCGCGGTGTGTGCCGCGGTCGGGATGGACAACCCCGCGCCGTTCACGCTGTGGATGTACTCGACGCTCGCCGTCACCGCGGTCGGGGTCACCGCGTCGTCGGTCATGGCGCTGTTCGGCACACCCGGCATGATCGTCAACCTCGTCTTCTTCGTGATCCTCGGCTTGCCCTCCTCGGGTGGCGCGGTGCCGCTGGAGGCCAGTCCGCGGATCTTCGCGTGGCTCGCCGAGATCGAACCGATGCGCCAGATCTATCTCGGGGTCCGGTCGATCCTCTACTTCAACGGCGACTTCGCCGCCGGGCTCGGGCACTCCCTGGTCGCCACCCTCGTCGGGCTCGCGATCGGCCTCATCCTGGGATCGGTGGTCGTGCGGGTCTACGACGCGAAGGGGTGGCAGCGCGCTCCGCGCGCCGACGACGTCTCCTCCGTTGCCGCCGGAGGAGTGTCGGTGGCGGCGGGGGAGTCGCCGACGGTGCGAGAATGACCGGGTGAGGCTGTATCGGGATCAGGCGGTGGTCGTGCGCCAGCACAAGCTGGGCGAGGCCGATCGCATCGTCACGCTCCTGACGCATCAGCACGGTCTCGTCCGCGCGGTCGCCAAGGGTGTCCGACGCACCCGGTCGAAGTTCGGGGCCCGGCTCGAACCGTTCGCCCACGTCGACGTGCTGCTCTACCCCGGGCGCAACCTCGACGTGGTGACGCAGGTGGAGAGCATCGACGCGTTCGCGTCGTCCATCGTCGCCGACTACGGGCGCTACACCAGCGCGTGCGCGGTGCTCGAGACCGCCGAGCGCCTCGCCGGGGAGGAGCGCGCACCCGCAGACCGGTTGCACAAACTCACCGTCGGTGGGTTGCGTGCGATCGCCGACGCCGTCCGCCCGCGCGACCTCGTCCTCGACGCCTTCCTGTTGCGGGCCATGGATTTCGCGGGGTGGATGCCCGCGCTCGACACCTGCGCGAGGTGTGGTGCGCCGGGCCCGCACCGTGCGTTCCATGTCGCCGCGGGCGGGGCGGTGTGCCTGCACTGCCGGCCCGCGGGGTCGGCGACGCCGTCACCGGGCGTGATGGACCTCATGGACGACCTCTACCGTGGACGCTGGGAGCACACCGTCGACGTCAACGACTCGCTGCGCCGACAGGCCAGTGGCCTGACCGCGGCGCACCTGCAGTGGCATCTCGAGCGTCAGCTGCGCACGCTGCCGTTGATCGAGCGCGAGGCGCCGCACCGACTGGGAGAGGACAACCGTGATGGCTCTGCGTCGCCCCGCGAAGCGGTCCGCTGAACCGGTCGCCGACCGGGTGATCCGTCCACCCGACCCGCATCCGTCCGGAGCGCGACCGCCGCTGCTGCAGACCGAGCTCATCCCGCGCCATGTCGCGCTGGTGATGGACGGCAACGGTCGGTGGGCCACCGACCGCGGACTGCCGAGGACCGAGGGCCACAAGCGCGGCGAGGCCGTGCTGATGGACTCGGTGTGCGGGTGCATCGAACTCGGCGTCACGTGGCTCTCGGCGTACGCCTTCTCCACCGAGAACTGGTCCCGCAGCCCCGAGGAGGTGCGCTTCCTCATGGGCTTCAACCGCGACGTGATCCGGCGTCGTCGCGACGAGATGCACGAGATGGGCGTCCGGGTCCGATGGGCCGGTCGTCGACCTCGGCTGTGGGCCAGCGTGATCCGCGAACTCGAGGTCGCCGAGGAGATGACGAAGGACAACACCGTCATGAACCTGACGATGTGCGTCAACTACGGAGGACGTGCCGAGATCGCCGACGCCGCACGCGAGATAGCGCGCCGGGTGGCCGCAGGGCAACTCGACCCCGAGCGCATCGACGAGAAGACCGTGGCCCGTCACCTCGACGAGCCGGACATGCCCGACGTCGACCTGTTCCTGCGGCCATCGGGGGAGCAACGCATCTCGAACTTCCTGCTGTGGCAGTCGGCGTACGCCGAGATGGTGTACCAGGACAAGCTGTTCCCCGATTTCGACCGCCGCGATCTCTGGGCCGCCTGCATCGAATACGCCTCGCGCGACCGCAGATTCGGCGGCGTACGCGAGGCCGGGGACCCGGCGTGAGTGACACCGCGTCGACACCCGTACCCGCCGTCGCGCTGATGGACCGTGCCGCGGTCCTCATCGCGGCGATCGGCGCGGTCGACCACGTGACGGGGGAGACGTCGATGACCGTCGCGTTCGAGGGCACGCGCGCCGCGGTGCAGTCGATGACGCTGTCGGAGGGACTCGACGTCCTGTCGGTGACCCAGGTGCTGGCATGGGATCTGCCGAACACCGACGCCCTGCGCGACGACATCGAGCGACTCTCGGCGCAGATGAGTTTCGGCGCCATCAAACGCGCCTCGACCGATGTGACCACCGATGTGTTGGCGCACTACACCTTTCCCGCGGGCACCCTCTCCGACGCGGCGCTGCTGACCATGGTGCATCTCGTGCTCTCCACCGGAACCGAACTCTCGGCCGCCCTCACCGCCTGACCGTCGATCGGGCGGTCAGGGGGTACTGCGACAGTCCGGGCAGCGCCCGAAGATCTCGACGGTGTGGCTGACGTCGGTGTAGCCGTGACTCGCCGCGATCGTGGCGGCCCATTCCTCGACCGGGTCGGCCTGCACCTCGATCGTGGTCCCACACACCCGACACACCAGGTGGTGATGGTGGCCGGCCGAGCAGCGCCGGTAGCGGGACTCGCCGGAATCGGTACGCAGCACGTCGATCTCACCCGCGTCGGCCAACGCCTGCAGGTTGCGGTACACGGTGGTCAGACCGATGGACTCACCGTCGGCCTTGAGGCTGTCGTGGAGCTCCTGCGCCGACCGGAACTCGTCGACGGTGGTGAGTAACGACGCGATCGCATGGCGCTGTCGGGTGGACCGGACGCCGGTCACCGGCGGTGCGGCCTCGGCCTCGGTGTCGTGGGCGCTCATTCGCCGTGTTCGGTGGCGTGTGCGACCGCGTCGGTGACGATGTGCGACAGGTGGTCGTCGACGAGGCGGTAGAGGATCTCGCGTCCGTTGCGTTCGCCGTGGACCACGCCGGCGGCCTTCAGGACCCGCAGGTGCTGGCTGATGAGCGGCTGGGTGACACCGAGATGGCCGACGAGTTCGTGGACGCATTGCTCGCGCTCGAGCAGTTGCAACACGATGGCGATCCGTACCGGCGCGGCCAACGCGCGCAACAGCTCACCGGCCGCCTCGAGCGCGGCGCGATCGGCCCGCACCCCGCCGGTCGCGACCTCGCCGGAGTTCTCCACCATGGCCTACCTCTCTCGTGGTCGCAGGCGTCGTGGGACACCGCGGGCTTAATTGCAATCATTTTCATATGCGCCGTCGGCCATGTCAAGGCGGCCGCACCGCCGGGGCTAGTCTGAGTCGGTACTTCTTCCCCTAGACCGAAGCTGGAGTGTGCGTTCATCGTGGCCGGAACAGTCGATGCCGTCGTCAACCTGTGCAAGCGGCGAGGGCTGGTGTACCAGTGCGGTGAGATCTACGGCGGCACCAGATCGGCATGGGACTACGGCCCACTCGGCGTGGAGCTCAAGGACAACATCAAGAAGCAGTGGTGGCGGTCGATGGTCACCTCGCGCGATGACGTCGTCGGCCTCGACTCGTCGGTCATCCTGCCGCGCGCGGTGTGGGAGGCCTCGGGCCACGTGAGCGTCTTCAACGACCCGCTCGTCGAGTGCCTCAACTGCCACAAGCGACACCGCCAGGACCATCTGCAGGAGGCCTACGCGGAGAAGAAGGGTCTCGACGATCCCGATTCGGTCCCCATGACGGAGGTCGTGTGTCCCGACTGCGGCACCCGCGGACGATGGACCGAGCCGCGCGACTTCAACATGATGCTCAAGACCTACCTCGGACCGGTCGAGTCCGAGGAGGGGCTGCATTACCTGCGTCCGGAGACCGCGCAGGGCATCTTCGTCAACTTCAAGAACGTGATGACCACCGCTCGCAAGAAGCCGCCGTTCGGCATCGGCCAGATCGGCAAGAGCTTCCGCAACGAGATCACCCCGGGCAACTTCATCTTCCGCACCCGCGAGTTCGAGCAGATGGAGATGGAGTTCTTCGTCAAGCCCGGTGACGACGAGCAGTGGCACCAGTACTGGATCGACACCCGTCGCCAGTGGTACGTCGATCTCGGGATCGACCCCGACAACCTGCGCCTGTTCGAGCACCCCGCCGAGAAGCTGTCGCACTACGCCAAGCGCACGGTCGACGTCGAGTACCGGTTCGGCTTCGCGGGCAGCCCGTGGGGTGAGCTCGAGGGTGTCGCCAACCGCACCGACTTCGACCTCAGCACCCACTCGAAGCACTCGGGGGAGGACCTGTCGTTCTTCGACCAGGCGTCGGGCGAGCGGTACACGCCGTACGTGATCGAGCCCGCAGCCGGACTCACGCGGTCGTTCATGGCGTTCCTGTGTGACGCGCTCGTCGACGAGGAGGTGCCGAATGCCAAGGGCGGCACCGACACCCGTACGGTCCTCAAACTCGACCGACGTCTGGCGCCGATCAAGGTCGCGGTGTTGCCGCTCTCGCGCAACGAGCAGCTCTCACCGAAGGCCAAGGCACTCGCCGCCGAGCTGCGGCAGCACTGGAACGTGGAGTTCGACGACGCGCAGGGCATCGGCAAGCGGTACCGCCGCCAGGACGAGATCGGGACACCGTTCTGTGTGACCGTCGATTTCGACTCGCTCGACGACGACGCCGTGACCATCCGTGAACGCGACACCATGAGCCAGCAGCGGATCGCGATCGGTCAGGTGACGTCGTATCTGGCCGGGGAACTGCTCGGCTGCTGACCGCGTCGGTCGAGGCGGCGGTCCCGGGAATGGATGATGCCGCTGATCTCTGCCATAGTCGGGGTCAGGAGTCGCCATGCCGGCACGGGGTCGGCGGGAGAGATGGCGAGACGAGAGAAGTGGGTGTGTCGTGAGTGGTTCGGTGACAGGCAAGGTCGTGCACTACGACGCCAACCGTGGATTCGGGTTCCTTGCGCCGGATGCCGGTGGCGCAGATGTGTTCCTGCACATCAACGACATCGACATCGACGAGGCCGCCCTCAAGCCCGGCGCCCAGGTGAGTTTCGACGTCGAGGCGACCGAGCGGGGATCGAAGGCGGTCAACGTCGCGGTCACCGGCGCGGCCGCCGACACCGCACCCCGCGGCGGTCGACGTGACGACCACGGCGATCACGGCGAGCGCGACACCCGCGACCATCGCAGCGAGCGCACCGACCGGAACGATCGCAGCGAGCGCGCCCCGCGCCGTGCGCCGCGCCCGACCGATGCCGCGGTGCTCGACGCCACCACGTTCGTCGAGGAACTCACCGAGATCCTGCTCGACGCCTCGGGTGACCTCACCGCGACCCAGATCATCGCCATCCGCGGGCGCGTCGCCGATTTCGCCGTCGCACGCGGCTGGGTCGTCGACTGAGCCGTGCTCGCACCGATCGCCGACTACGACGACCACGCGACGGCGCGCATCGTCGTCGAGGCGCCGAAGTCGTCGATCCTGCCCGGCACCCACACCGACCACCGCAGCGAGTTCGCCCGCGATCGCGCCCGTGTCCTGCACAGCGCGGCCCTGCGGCGCCTGGCCGACAAGACCCAGGTCGTCGGACCTCGCGAGGGTGACACCCCGCGCACCCGTCTCACGCACTCACTGGAGGTGGGCCAGATCGGTCGCGGGATCGCCATCGGTCTTGGCTGCGATCCCGACCTCGTCGAACTGGCCGGTCTCGCCCACGACATCGGGCATCCGCCTTACGGGCACAACGGGGAACGTGCGCTCGACGAGGTCGCCGAGGACCACGGCGGGTTCGAGGGCAACGCGCAGAACCTGCGCATCCTCACCCGCCTCGAACCCAAGCTGCTCGACGCCCGCGGTGACTCCGTGGGCCTCAACCTGACGCGCGCCTCGCTCGACGCGACCCTCAAGTACCCGTGGACGCGACCCGAACCCGGCGCGAAATTCGGTGCCTACGGCGATGATTCGCCGATGCTCGACTGGGTGCGCGACGGTGTCGCGGGAACCCGGCAGTGCCTCGAGGCGCAGGTGATGGACTGGTCGGACGACGTGGCGTACTCGGTCCACGACGTCGAGGACGGCATCATGGGCGGCCGCATCGATCTGCGCAGCCTCGCCGACCCGACCGAGCAGCGCGACCTCGCCGAGATCGGTGTGCGCGAGTTCGACGGGCTCGACGCCAACGCGCTGATCGAGGCGGCCGCGCGTCTGGCCGATCTCGAGATCGTCCGTGCGGCACACGGTTACGACGGGACGCTGACCGGTTCGGTGATCCTCAAACAGCTCACCAGTGAACTGGTGGGACGCTTCGCCTCCGCCGCGATCGCCGGTACACGCGCGGAGTCCGGCGACGGGCCGCTGCACCGCTACGACACCGACCTGTCGGTGCCCGCACTGGTCGCCTCCGAGGTGGCCGTCCTCAAGACCGTGGCGCTGCGGTTCATCTTCTCCGACGTCCGCCACCGCGCCCACCAGCAGCGCCAACGCGATCGCATCCATCGCGTCGCCGCATGGCTGCTGCGGGCGGCGCCCGGGGGCCTCGACCCGATCCTCGTCCCCGCCTTCACCGCCGCCACCGACGACGCCGCGCGGATGCGCGTCGTCGTCGACCAGATCGCGTCGATGACCGAGGGCCGGCTCGAACGGACCGATCGCCAGAACTCCGGGGCGCAGGCGCACCTTGGCTGACGGGGCGGGGAGCCCGACGGCCCCCGACGCCGTCTGGCGCGCGGGCGCGTTCGCGGTGGCCGCGATCATCACGTTCGGGGTGAGCCTGCGCCTGATGTTCGGCAGCGCGTCGTCGCTCATCGACGAGATCCGCGACGGCTACCACCTCGATGCGGTCGAGGTCGCGCTCCTCACGACCGGCCCGGTGGTGTGCCTCGGCCTCGGCGCGAGTGTCGCACCGCGGCTGGCGCGCCGGTTCTCGGTGCTGTCGGTGGCGACGGTCGCGATGGCCGTGCTCGCGGTCGGCACGGCTCTGCGCGCGGTGCCGGGGTGGCCGATCCTGCTGGTCGGCACACTCCTCGGTGGCCTCGGCATCGCCGTCGCGAACGTGCTGGGTCCGGTCCTGATCCGGTTGCTGTTCCCGCGTCGTATCGGTGCCATGACCGGACTGCTCACGGCACTGATCTGTGTCAGCGCGGGCATCGCCTCCGGCATCACCCCGCCCCTGACGCGAGCCGTCGGTGACAGCTGGCGCACGGGATTGGGGGCGTGGGCGATCCCCGCGGTGCTCGCCGCGGCCGCCATGGCCGTCCTCACCGTCGGCCGTGCGCGTGGTCTCCGTCGTGAGGCCCGGGCGATGACAGAGGTAGCCGTCGTGCCCACGCCCGCGCCGACCGTGGGCCTGCGCGCCCGGATGCGCTGGGCGATCACCGGTTTCATGGGTATCCAGTCGCTGCTCGCGTACGCCACGGTGGCGTGGGTCCCGACGATCTACCGCGACCGCGGCGTGAGCGCCGACAAGGCGGGACTGATCTTCGCGGTTCTCAGTGTCAGCAGCATCGTCACGGCGCTGGGCGTGCCGGTCCTCGCGACGCGTATGCGTTCGCAGCGGGTTCTCGCCGTCGCCGTCGTCGTCCTGGCCACCGCGGGCATCCTCGGGGTGCTGACCACGGGCACCTGGGGAGCGTGGCCGTCGGCGGTGCTCATCGGACTCGGACAGGGCGGCGCCCTGTCGCTCGCGTTGGTGCTGATGAACCTGCGCACCGCGTCGGCCGCCGAGGCGACCACACTGTCGGCCTTCGCCCAGACCGTCGGTTACCTGCTCGCGGCCACCGGTCCGATCGCCATGGGCGTGCTGCACTCGCTCACCGACGGATGGTCGGTACCGCTGATCGCCCTCGCGGCGACGATGGTGCCGCTCGCCGTGTGCGGCGTCGTCGCAGGTCACCCGGGAGCCCACGATCGCGGCATGTCCGCGGCCGCAGCGCCGGTGCCCGCGTATCCACAGTCCGACACGGGCGGGGCCGGGGTGGCCCGCTCACCGATACACTCGGATGGTGCCCGGCCGAATCCCTGATCGTGACATCACGGCGATTCGCGAACGCACGAACATCGAGGACATCGTCGGTGACTACGTCGCGTTGCGCCGCGCGGGCGCCGACAGTCTGAAGGGACTGTGTCCCTTCCACGACGAGAAGTCGCCGTCGTTCCACGTGCGTCCGAACCACGGCCACTTCCACTGCTTCGGGTGCGGCGAGGGCGGTGACGTCTACACCTTCCTGCAGAAACAGGAGCACATCACCTTCGTCGAGGCGGTCGAGCAGCTCGCCGACCGGATCGGCTACCAGATCAACTACGAGGGCGGCGGCACGAGCGTCGCCCGCGATCGCGGCACACGCGCCCGTCTCGTCGCCGCGAATGCCGCGGCCCAGAAGTTCTATGCCGAGCAGCTCCTCACCCCGGACGCCAAGCCCGCGCGCGACTATCTGCTCGAGCGCGACTTCGATCAGGCGGCATCGGTGCAGTTCGGCTGCGGGTTCGCGCCGCTGTCGTGGGACTCGATGACCAAGGCGTTGCTCGCGCAGGGTTTCGAGTTCGCCGAGCTCGAGGCCGCCGGGTTGTCCCAACAGGGTCAGCGTGGTCCCCGGGACCGCTTCCGGCGGCGACTGCTGTGGCCCATCCGCAACCTCGCCGGCGACATCATCGGCTTCGGCGCCCGCAAGCTGTTCGACGACGACACCATGGGCAAGTACATGAACACGCCCGAGACCATGCTCTACAAGAAGTCGCAGGTGCTGTTCGGACTCGATCATGCGAAGAAGAACATCGCCAAGGGGCACCAGGTGGTGATCGTCGAGGGCTACACCGACGTCATGGCCATGCACCTCTCGGGCGTCACCACCGCGGTCGCGTCGTGCGGCACCGCATTCGGCGAGGACCATCTCGCCCTGCTGCGACGGCTGCTCATGGACGACTCCTATTTCCGCGGCGAGGTCATCTACACCTTCGACGGCGACGCGGCGGGACAGGCCGCCGCGCTCAAGGCATTCGAGGGGGAGCAGAGCATCGCCGGGCAGACCTTCGTCGCCATCGCACCCGACGGCATGGATCCCTGTGAACTCCGGCAGCGCAGCGGCGACGGCGCCGTCCGCGACCTCGTCGCCCGGCGGATCCCCATGTTCCAGTTCGCCATTCGCGCCGTGCTCGCCGGCCACGATCTCGACACCGCGGAGGGGCGTGTGCACGCGCTGCGTGACACCGTCCCCGTCGTCGCCCGCATCAAGGACGTGGCCCTGCGCGACGAGTACGCCCGGCAGCTCGCGGGATGGGTCGGCTGGGAGGACGTGGGTCAGGTGTTGCGCCGGGTCCGCGAACAGTCGACGTCGACCGCGGTCAGCACCGGTGCCGCCGCCCGATCGCAGGCCCGCACCCGGGCCGGGGCCCAACTCGCCGGACCGGGCGCCGGCGGCGCGGCACGTCCGTCGCCCACCGACCCCCGACTGTGGCCGCAACGCGAGGCCCTCAAGGCGGGACTGCAGCACCCGGCGATCGCGGGCACGGTGTTCGACTCGCTGCCCGTCGAGTGCTTCCCCGAACCGGCGTACGCCCTGATCCGTGCCGCGATCGCCGCGGTCGGGGGGACCGCATCGGGTTTGAGCGGTGCGCAGTGGGTGGAGACCGTCGGGCGCGAACTCGACAACCCGGTTCTGGCGTCGCTGTTGACCGAACTCGCCGTCGAGCCGATGCCGGCCGACGAGAACGCGATCCCGCGTTACATCGGCAGTGTGCTGGCGCGGCTGCAGGAGATCTGGGTCGGAGAGCAGATCGCCGACATCAAGTCGCGGCTGCGGCGGATGTCACCCGGGGACGATCCCGATGCCTACAACACGGTGTTCGGCGATCTCGTCGCGCTCGAGGCATATCGCCGGAGCCTTCTCGAACAGGCCGTGGACCCCAACGCGCCCGTCGGGTGAATCAGTCGCGCGGGTCGCGCGGCGCGTAGACGGTGGTGGAGTCATCGATCTGGTGGACGCGGGTCAGCGGGGGCTCGGGGTTGATCTTCTCCGACAGCTTCTGGCGGCCGATCTCGATCGCCTTCCGCGTGGCCGGGGACCCGGTCACCGCGTGATAGGCGCCGTTGATCTGGTCGTAGCGACGCCGTCCCGCCTTCGCGCCGAGCACATAACCGACGCCGAGCAGGGCGAGCAGTCGAAACATGCGGTTGAGCCTTCCGTGTCGAGCACTCGTGTCCCGGACAGCGGTGGCGCACGCCGCGCCGCGGGGCGGCGCAGGGGCACCGGCCGGGCCTGATGTCGGGGTCCATCCTGCCCGATGCGGGTGGTGTCCACACCTCCGGGCGGGCCCCGCGCCGCCGATGAGGCGTCTCGCCGCAGCCGGTGAAGCATCGTGTCGCAGCCGCTCAGGCATCGTGTCGCAGCCGGGTCGGCGTCTCGGCACAGCCGATTTGGTGCCGGGCCGACCCCATGGGATAAAGTCACTCCAGCGGTTCGGCCGCGGGGTTCGCCCCGTCGTCGATCGACAGCATTCCCCCATAGCTCAATTGGCAGAGCTTCCGACTGTTAATCGGACGGTTACTGGTTCGAGTCCAGTTGGGGGAGCCGGTGGTCGCGCCGACCCGGGGCGGTAGCTCAGTTGGTCAGAGCCGGGGACTCATAATCCCTTGGTCGCGGGTTCGAGCCCCGCCCGCCCCACCGCGCGTTCTCTCCTCCCCGGTGATCTTGCTCCCATCCGCTGCGCCGTCGGCGACGAACTGTCGGTATGGGCCTGTCGCCACGCCACGTCGGTCTCGCTCGTGACCTCGGCGAGCGTCCCCGGACGCGGTCGGGCACGGTGCCTCGTGCATGTGTGCAGCTAATGACGTGGGGTAATCAACAAGCCGTTGATCGCACTCCGCGGAGCGGCAGCGGTTATCCTTAGCCGCAGTCACAGGGCGGTCATCTCCGATCCGATCGCCGACAAGCCCGTAACGATCCGCCCGAAGCTGACGACAGTCGAGTGAGCAGACGACAGGCTCGCCTCGAGTTCCACGACGAGAAATCTCGGAAAGTTCCACGCCTTTCGCACAGAATGGGAGTCTCACGGTGAGTGTGATCGACCGAGCGGACACGAAGGGCGTGAACACGCGGGCCGATGTCGCTGGTGCCGGCCGTCGCGCGGGTTCCGATGAGCGGTCCCGTCCCCGTGTGGCCATCGCCCACGACTACCTCACGCAGCGTGGTGGCGCCGAGAAGGTCGTGCTGTCGATGGCGCGGGCCTTCCCCGACGCCGTGATCTACACCACACTGTTCGACCCGGAGAACACCTATCCCGAGTTCTCCGACATGGACATCCGGGTCTCTCCGCTGAACAAGGTCGGCTTCCTGCGTCGCAGCCACCGCGCCGCCCTCCCGCTGCTCCCCGCCGCCGCGTCGTCGATGCACATCGACGCCGACCTGGTGCTGGTCAGCTCCAGCGGGTGGGCCCACGGCTTCCGCACTTCGGGCACCAAGCTCGTCTACTGCTACTCACCGGCACGCTGGCTCTACCAGGCCGAGGCGTACCTGGGGGAGTCGGCGGGCTGGAAGAAGCGCCTCGCGCTGTCGGTGCTCACGCCCTTCCTGCGCCGTTGGGATCGCCGGGCCGCGGCCTCGTGCGAGGAATACCTCGCCATCAGCCATGCCGTGCAGGGTCGGATCACCGCCGCCTACGACCGGCCGTCGACGGTGTTGCCCGCGCCGGCCACCATCACCGTGGAGCCCGAGCCCGAGGTCGTCGACGAGGTCGCCGACTGGGCTACCGACGGCTTCCACCTCTGCATCTCGCGCCTGTTGGCCTACAAGAACGTCGACAAGGTCATCGAGGCCTTCCGCGGCACCGATCGTCGCCTCGTCGTCGTCGGACGCGGCCCCGAGGCCGAGCGTCTGCGCGCACTGAAGCCCGACAACGTCGCGATGGTGTCCGATCTCAGCGACCGCCAGATGGCGTGGCTCTACCGCCACTGCTCGGCCGTCGTCGCCGCCTCGTACGAGGACTTCGGTCTCACCCCGATCGAGGGTGCGGCCTACGGTAAGCCTGCCGCCCTGCTCCGCTGGGGTGGCTTCCTCGACACCGCCGTCGAGCACGTGACCGCCGAGTACTTCGACGAGCCCGAGCCCGAGGCCATCCGTGCCGCGGTGACCCGCGTCGAACAGCGTCACTGGGACTCGGAGAAGATCGCCGACCACGTGACGCGCTTCTCCGACGACCACTTCGCCGCACAACTGCACGAGATCGTCGACCGTCTCGCGCCGGACCCGAAGGACATCTGGTGACCCAGAAACGCGCCCTGATCACCGGTATCACCGGACAGGACGGCCTCTATCTCGCCGAACTGCTGCAGACGAAGGGCTATGAGGTCTGGGGCCTCGTCCGCGGACAGAACAACCCGAAGGTGGGGGCGCTGCGCGAGGAGTTCCCCGACGTCAAGATCGTCACCGGTGACCTGCTCGACCTGTCGAGCCTGATGAAGTCGATGACGCTCGCCCGGCCCGACGAGGTCTACAACCTCGGTGCCATCTCCTTCGTCGCGTACTCATGGGAGAACGCGCGCCTGACCACCGACGTCACCGGTGGTGGCGTGCTGAACATGCTCGAGGCCGTGCGCCTCTACCAGGACATCTCCGACCACGAGGTGCGCTTCTACCAGGCGTCGAGCTCGGAGATGTTCGGCCGCGTGCAGGAGGTCCCGCAGAAGGAGACCACCCTGCTCTGGCCGCGGTCGCCCTACGGCGTCGCCAAGGTCTACGGCCACTACATGACCATCAACTACCGCGAGTCCTACGGCATGCACGCCAGCTCGGGTGTGCTGTTCAACCACGAGTCGCCGCGTCGCGGCATCGAGTTCGTGACCCGCAAGATCAGCAACGCGGTCGCGCGCATCTCGCTGGGCCTGCAGGACTCGATCTCCCTGGGCAACCTCGACGCCAAGCGCGACTGGGGCTTCGCCGGCGACTACGTCGAGGCGATGTACCTGATGCTGCAGCAGGACGAGGCCGACGACTACGTCATCTCCACCGGCGAGACCCACTCCATCCGCGAATTCCTCGACATCGCGTTCACCGAGGTCGGCATCGACGACTGGGAGCGCTACGTCACGATCGATCCGCAGTTCTTCCGGCCCGCCGAGGTCGATCTGCTGATCGGGGACTCCGCGAAGGCGCGCGAGAAGCTGGGTTGGACGCCGAGCGTCTCGTTCCCCGAGCTGGTCCGGATGATGGTGGCCGGTGATCTCGAGTCCGAGCGCACCCGAGCACAGTCTGCGCCTCCGGCTGTCCATGCTCGATGACGCTCGCCCCGACCCGCGCGTAGCCCTCGTCACCGGGATCTACGGGCAGGACGGTTCGTACCTCGCCGAACGTCTCCTCGCCGACGGGTGGGAGGTGCACGGCGCCTACCGCCCCGGCACGTCCATGTCGGAGACCGCACCGGCCGATCTGACCGGCGCTCATCTGCACGGATGCGACCTCGTCGACGACACCGCGGCCGCGGATCTCGTCGCCGAGGTGACGCCCGGCGTGATCTTCCACCTCGCGGGTGCCTCCTCGGTGGGACGTTCCTGGCAGGCGCCCGTGGCGACCGCCCGGGTGAACGCCGTGGCCACCACCGCCCTGCTCGACGCGGCGATGGGCGTGGCCGACCGGACCGGTGACCGCGTCGTGTTCGTCAACGCCTCGAGTGCCGAGATCTTCGGGACGACCGACGCCGGCCGCCTCGACGAGTCGACGCCCATCGCACCCTCGTCGCCCTACGGCGCCACCAAGGCCTACACGCACCTGTTGGGCGCGGTCTACCGCGATCGTGGTCTCGCGGTGAACAATGCGATCCTGTTCAACCACGAATCCCCGCGTCGCGGAACAGAATTCGTGACCGGGAAGATCGCGCACGGCGTCGCGGCCATCGCCCGGGGTGAGCGCGACCGCTTGTCGCTGGGTGACATGAGCGCGCGCCGCGACTGGGGGTGGGCCCCGGACTACGCCGACGCGATGTACCGGATGGCGGTGCGTTCGGATGCCCGCGGGGACGATTTCGTGATCGCCACCGGCACCTCGCACTCGGTGCGCGATTTCGTGGCCGCCGGTTTCGCCGCGGTGGGGATCGACGACTGGGAGCACCTCGTCGAGATCGACTCCGCGCATGTCCGCCCGGTGGACCCGTCGGACTTCGTGGGTGACGCGGGACATGCCCGGGCGGTCCTCGGCTGGGCGCCGACCGTGCAATTCGGCGAGATCGTCCGGAACATGGTCGAATCGCACATGGCGCAGTCGGTCGCCGCCCGATGAGTTGGAGTCCGCCGAGTACGGCGTGACCATGCCGAGCCCGTCGGGTGGACGACACCCGGTGACGAACAAGGAGAAGGTGTGACCGTCAGCAAGCAGTCCGATGCCGAGAAGTCGAGCGCGGCAGGCGAGCCCGCGAAGACCCTCACGCTTCCCGATCCGCCCGGGTGGAAGACCCGCTGGAGCTTCGAGGAACTGTCGGTCGGCTACAAGATCCGCAACCGGATCGGTGGCCTGCTGTTCAACTCGTTCGTCACCCACATCCCGTTCCACTTCATCCGTCGCAACTACCTGAAGCTGTTCGGCGCCACGATCGGCGAGGGGACCACCTTCCTGCGCGGCCTGCAGGTGTTCGACATCGACCTGCTCAACATCGGTGAGAACTGCTCGATCGGTTTCCGGGTGCTGTTCGACGCCCGCAGTGGTATCGCGATCGGCGACAACGTCGTCATCGCCAGCGACACGCAGTTCATCGCCGGCGGCCACGACCCCAACCACAAGGACTTCCCGCCGGTGTTCGCGCCGTTGCAGGTGGGCGACTACGCCTGGGTCGCGACCCGTGCCACCGTGCTCGGCGGTGCCCACATCGGCCGCGGCGCGGTCGTCGGTGCCTGCGCCTGTGTGACGCGCCCGGTCAACGACCTCGAGATGGTCGCCGGTGTGCCCGCCAAGGTGAAGTCGATGCGAGACCCCGACGCCCTGCAGTACACGCCGTACTACCGACCGCTGTTCTTCTGACGGGCCGCGGCCGCACGAACATGGTCGACCCCACACAGGAGCCGACGGCGTCCACCCGCCGTCGGCCGTCCCGAGTCGTCTACGTCGCCCCGGAATCCACCGCGGGTGGTGTCGGGCACTACAGCGACGTCTTCGTCGAGGAACTCCGGCGCCAGATCGACGACGTCATCGAGTTCCGCCATCCCGGCCCCGGCACCGACACGGTCGCCACGCTGCGCCGCCGACACCGCGCGATCCTCGAGGCGGTGGACGTCCCGGGCCCGGTCGCCCTGCACGCCGAGCTGTCCGGCGGGTCGGTCGAGTCGTTCTGGCCCACCGCGTTCGTCGAGCGCAGGGTGCCGTCGGTGGTGAGCACCGCGACGGTGCACGATCCACCCGGTGTCGTGTGGCTGCCCGGGCGGACGCGCCTGCTGTCGAAGTCGCGTGTGGCGAGCCATGCCCTGCACTATCCGGGGCGCCCGGTCACCCGGGCCGTGGAGCGTCGCGTGATCGGTGACCGCTCGATGTTCGCGCTCACCCACGCCGGAGCCGACTCACTGCGCACGGCCTTCCCGCGGGCGACGGTGCACCACGTGCCCCTCCTCGTGCTCGACCGTCCCGAGATCGCCCCGGCCCACGAGCGGCCGCGCGCGGTCGGGATGTTCGGACTGGTGTACCGCGGCAAGGGATTCGAGCACATCTCGCGTATCCGGGCCGCCCTGGACCCGTCGATCGCCCTCCGCGTCGCCGGGCGGGGCACCGAGGCGTTGCCGCCGGTCGAGGGCGTCGAGATCCTCGGTGGTCTGGACGGGTCCGATCTCGACGACTTCTTCGGTTCGGTGCGGACGCTGCTCGTGCCCTACGGCCAGCGCACCCTCTACGGTCCGGTGTTCCCGGCCTCCTCGGTCGCCGCCCATGCCATCGCCTACCTGACCCCGCTGGTCAGCACCGCCCACGGCGCGCTGGCGGAGATGGCCGACGACGGTGGTGCGGTGGTCGTCGGCGGTCCCGCCGACGACGCCGACCCCATCCCGGCACTGAGTGCGGCCGCACAGTCCCTCGTCGACGACGACGCGCGGCTGCGCCGCCTCGTCGACGAGTTGACCGTGGTGCGCACCGACCGCAGCCCGCGCAACGTGGTCAACCGGTTCGTCGACGTCTGGTCGCGATGAGTTCGGCACCCGACACCGGTGCACCCGACGCCGGGGTGCCGGTCCTGTCCGGTCGTCAGCACATCACCAAGGCGCTCATCGCGGCCCTGTGGACCTACGGGGGACGCGGGACCGGACTGCTGTGGACCGCCTCGCTGATCGGGCAGGTGGGTGTCGGCGCCTACGGCCAGTACGCGATGGCGTACGCCGCGGGCGCGATCCTCTCCGCGCCCCTGGACAACCCCTTCGCGGTCCGGGCGATCCGCGAGAGCGAGGACCGGTTCGTCCGCGAGCGTTCGCTGCGCGTCCTCATCGCGTTGGCGATGATCATCCCCGGGTTGTTGCTGACGCCGTTCTCGTACATCGTCTGGTTCGGTCTGGTCGCCAGCGGTGGCGAGATGATCTTCAGCGCGTTGAAGAGTCGGCGGCTGCGCGATGGTCATCCCGACGTGGTCCAACGTTGGGACACCATCCGTCAGGTGTCGGCCGTGGTCCTCGGCGGCGCGTACCTCTATCTCGCCCCCGATCCCTCCCTGACCATCGCCAGCATCCTGTTCGTCATCCCGTATCTCGTGGTGGCGGTGCTGGCGGTCTGGACGATCCGCGGCGACCGCCCCCAGTTCCCCGGCCCGCCGAAGATCGCCGCGGTGCTGTTCGGGGAGAACCTGGCCGTGGCGCTCTACCTGCAGGGTGACGTCCTGCTGCTCGGATTCCTCACCGACAGCACCACCGTCGGCTACTACTCGATCGCCGTGGTCTGTGCATGGGCGCTGGCACAGGTGGGTGCGGCCCTGGGCAGCACCTACCACGAGAAACTGCGCGACGGTGACGGCCGGGTGAGCTCGGGTCCGCCGATGCGCCACACCGTGATCCTGGCCGCCGCGGCCGGTTCGGTGTTGTTCGTGGCCGGCTTCGTGGCGCTGTTCCTCCCGGTGGCCACCGAGATCGCCGCCGCGATGATGATCATGTCGCTGTTCGTGTGCCTGCGCGTCGTGATCTTCGTCGACACCGTGATCCTGTCGATGCAGCGACGCGACATCGTGCGCAGCAGCGCCTACGCCATCGTGGTCGTGATCAAGCTGGCCATGGTCGCCGGCCTGGTGTGGGCCGGAGCGGTGGGCGCGGCGATCGCGACCGTGATCGCCGACATCATCCTGTTGACGGTGTTCACCATCGCGCTCCGCAGGCCCGTCGCCGACCCGATCACGACGGCGGACCCGATCGCAGGCGGCGGCACAGACGACGCCGTGTCACAGTCAGACGACGAGAAGGGGCCCACGAGGCGATGACGCGCGTCACCTACCTGCTGTCGAAGGATCCGGTCGTCGAGCACGGCGGCGACATAGCGTTGTCGCGCTTGATGATCGAGATCACGAAGACGTTCGCCGACGTGGAGACCATCTGCCTGTCGACCGCCGGCGACGCGCCGTCGGTGCCGGGGTTGACCCGCGTCATCAAGCCCGCGCCGTCGATGCGTCTGGTGCCGCGCAGCCTGGCGCACCGTCGCAGCATCGTGCACGAGCGCTACGACCACCCCGAGCTGCGGGCCACCATCGCCGCCCACCACGGCCGGTCGGATGTGTGGGTGGCCGAACACAGCTACATGGCCGAGAGCTATCTCCGGGCCCGCGAGCCCGGCGTGCGGTTCGTCATCAACACCGTCAACACCGAGTCACAGGTGTGGAAGGCGACGCGCGGCATCATCGGACGTCTCCAGAGCCCGTTCATCCTGCGCGACGAGGTCCGTGTGGCCCGCGCGGCCGACGCCGTCGGCACCTACGACGCCGACGAGGCGCAGATGTACCGCGACGAGGGTGCGACGGGTGCGCGGTGGATCGACCTGACGATGCCGCCGGCCACGCGACTCGCGCTCGCCGACGCCGGGCCACGGCTGGTGTTCATGGGCACCCGTGACTGGCCGCCGAATCAGGAGGCCTTCGAGATCGCGCTGCGGCTGTGGCCCCGGATCGCCGAGGGGATCGAGGGCGCCGAGCTGTACATCGTCGGCGCGAAGGCGGCCAACGCGCCGGAGGTGACCTACCCCGACGGGGTCTTCGACCTCGGATTCGTCGACGACCTGCAGTCGTTCCTCTCCACCTGCCGGGCACTGATCGCGCCGGTCGCGACCGGCGGCGGGGTGCGGGTCAAGATCCTCGACGCCGCCAGCCGCGGGCTGCCGGTGATCGGTACGTCGGCGGCCATCGGGTCACTCGGTCCGGTGTTCGACCTCGACCCGTTCGATGACGAGGCGCAGTTCGTCGAGCAGGCCCGCCGCTACCTGCGCGATGCGGCCCACGCCGAGACGCAGTCGCGCACACTGCACGACCGCAACGCGCAACGATGGGCCGACGGGGTCCCCCAGCGGGCCGTGCAGGACCTCATCTGCCCCTGACCGCTCAGCGGTCGACCATCCCCATGGCCTCAGCGCTGGAGCATCCCCATCCCTCCCCGGGTGGGGGTCCAGGTGATCGATCCGTTCTGGAACTGCACGCGGACGCCCCCGCCGGGCAGAGGTATCTCGTCGGTGGTCGCGAGCCCGTAGCGCGGATCCCACGCCGAGACGATCCCGTTGCCGATGACGTGGGTGCCGGTCGACGGTGAGCTGTAGATCCGTAGTGCCGCCGCGGTGTCCTGGTAGCCGTCGACGAAGAACGCGACGGGATAGGTGTCGTAGGCCGCCATCCGCGCCGCGATCTCCGCGGGCGAGGAGATCAGCCCCATCGGTGTCGAGAAGACGGTGACGTTCTCGTAGTAGCGCCCCAGGATGCCGGTCGAGGTGACCGGGACGACGGGACTGAGGATGCGGCCCCACCCGGGTTCGGCGGCGGCCGCACGGATCCGGCGGTCGACGACGGCGTCGGGTATCCCGTTGCGCGCGTAGGCCGAGAGGGTCGCGACGACCGGTTTGGGGGTCCCGTCGGAGCGTTCGAGGCCGAAGTTGTTCTCGGTGTCGCCGTCGCCTGTCGCCCGGTCGCGGTCGGTGTAGTAGAACACCGGGCCCACGTAGGGCAGTTCGATCCACTTCTGGATGAACTCGGGGATCCGCCGGGCCTGTTCGGCCTCGGAGACGTCGACGGTGGGGATGCCGAATTCGGTCGCCCAGATCTTTTTTCTCTCATCGCCATTAGCGATCATCAATTGTCGGAGTCCCGACAGTTGTCGGCCGGGGGAGTTCGGCAGGCGCCACCCGTCGGCGAGGCTGAGGTCGTATTTGTAGGGATGGAACGACAACGCATCGAAGTTGCCGGCCGCACCGTTGGCGTACATCGCGCCCAAGAATTTGACAGGGTTGATCGTCGATGCGGAATCGATCACCGGCCCGAGGCCGCCGGCCACGACGACGAGAGATCGATCCACCGCTTTGATCGCCTTGTAGGACGCCGTCAGCAGGGCGGTATAGGTGACCGGATCCGGCTGCGGCCCGTAGAACATTTCCGCGTTGGGCTCGTTCCAGATCTCGTAGTCGGCGATCTTCCCCTGGTAGCGACGGGCCACCGCGCCGGCGAACGCCGCGAACTGACCGGGGTCACGCGGCCGGACGTAGGGTCCGCTGCCCCCGGGTGCGGCGGCCCAGGCGGGGGTCGAGGACAGGGTTGCGAGGATCTTCACCTTCGCTCGCACGGCGTCGTCCACGATGCGGTCGGTGACCGTCCAGTCGAAGGAGTTCTCGTTGTCGGGCTGGATCAGCCCCCACTGGATGGGCAGTCGGATCGAGTCCAGTCCCGTGCGAGCAGCCAGGTCATAGCTGCTGCGGGTCTGCTCGGCGGAGTCGAAGTAGGGAGCTGTCGACAGCGCGATGCCCTGGGTGGTCCTGGACTCGTCGACGGCGATCGGGTTGGACGCGACACGGTCGCTCGGTGCGATGAGCACCCCGGGGACGGCGGTCGGATCGCTGCCGCATGCGGCCGCGGTCAGACAGACGAGGACCATCGACACGAGCAGCGCCACGATGGAGGTGGGGTGCCGAGGCCCGCGCGCTGGAGGTGAGTGTGCGGGTGCCCGACGCCTCACTGCGCCCGGGCGTGCGCGGGCACGCGCGGGGGCACGATGTCGACGACGGGTGTCCGCGGAGCGGGTCTCGGCAGCGGCGGCGAGACGGGGCCGGGTCTGCCTCGTCCGACGTCGTCGAGGTCCATCGCCAATTCATGCGTGTATTTCAAGAAAGTCACCAACAATGACAGCGCCGCGACCGTGGCGGGAATGGTGACCGTGCCGATGTCCAATTGCATGGTGAGGAAGAAGAATCCGATGAAACCGCCGCCGTAGAAAGCCAGATTCCAATGGGTCGTCCGCAGACACTGATATGCGAGATAACTCGCATAGAGGAATGTCAGCACAAATACTGTCGCCACGATCACGCCGCCGCGATATGTCGCCAAAAGGGGCGCATTCGCCACGAAATTGGTCGCGATCGATTTCGACGGGTCCTTGAATTCGATGAGCCCCCATCCGCGCCCGAACACCCATTTCCCACCCATGTAGCCGGGGAAGTCCTTGAGGGCGTCGAGACGCGCGTTCGAGCCGGCGTCCTGCGACCCGAAGGAGCTGAAGATGCGGTTGCGGATCTTGGGTACCGCGATCGCGACGCAGAACCCGAGGAAGAAGACGCCGACGATCGCCATGCGCTGGCGGGCGCTCAGGCTCGCGAACACCAGCATGAGGACCACGCCGACGACCACGGCGAACAGCGACGCGCGGCTCAATGTGAGCGCGAGGGCGAGCAGCAGGATCGCGCCACAGGCGACCCGTCGCCAGCCGTCGAACACGACGGCACAGATCAGCGCGGCCACGAGGATGGCGATGCCCGCGGAGTTCGGCTCGAGGAAGGTGCCCGCCAGGCGGGCCACCGCACCGCTCTCGGTGTAGACGAAGAAGTTGTTGTCCTTCACGCCGTAACCCAGGATCGACAGTGCCTTGAGCACGCGACCGCCCGAGTCGCCGAACACGATGCCGATGGCGAGCAGGGAGGCCGCGGTGGCCGAGACCACGTAGACCTGACCGAACCTGCGCAGTTGGTCACGGGGGAGACGCAGTAGCACGATGATCAGCAGCGTCGCGGTGGTCCATTTGACGTACTCCATGATGGCGATGAGGTTGAAACCGCTCGCCACCAGCGAGACGAACGACACCCCGACCAGGGCCAGAACCCAGCGTTCGAGGGTGCTGAACCCCGTGACCTCCCACGGATGGATGATCGTGGCGAGCAGGGAACCCATCGCGAAACTGAAGACCATGGGGACGTGTACACCCGGCAGGTATCCGGCGGGGAACATCCCGGCGACAAACGCCAGGAGCCACAGCAGCCAGATGGGGTGACGTAATCCCACGTACACGCCGACGATCATCGCCAGACCGGCCAGGGTCGCCTTCAGGGCCGACCCGCCGAGGTAAATCGCACCGAATGCGGCGAGCAGAGCAACTGCGACCACGATGACGCGATAGACGACCTTCACGTGGGCAATCTTTGCATCTCGATCCGGGAGTGCAAGTCGGTATGGTCGTTCGGGCATCCCCGGCGCGTCGGTGAACGTCGGGTTAGGGTTGTCCGGGCATGGCAGGCGAGCTCTCCATTGCGCATTGTCGTATCGTTCGGGTCGGTGGTCGTGTTCGATCGTGGCCCCGTCGGAGATGGACCATGTTCCTGTCGACGACGAATCGTTCATCAGTTTTCTGGCCGGATCTCCATCCGGCCTGAAGGGAGTCCATCGCGTGGCTATTCGCGAGTATGTACGGATATTCGTGAAGTTCTGGTGGGTGATCGTGGTGTTCGCCGTGATCGGCGCGGCCGGCGGATACGCCTACAGCGTCTTCTTCCAGGACTCCGGGTACGCCGCGACGTCGCGACTGTTCGCGACGGCCGAGGGTGGGTCGTCGGTGGGCGAGTCCTACCAGAACAACCTCTTCGCACAGGAGCGCGTCAACTCCTACGCCGCGATCGCCACCAGCGATCAGGTGGCGCGCCGCGCGTCGGCCGCACTCGGTGGGGCGGTCAGCGCCGACACCCTGCGCGCCCACACCACCGCGGCGGCCATCGACAAGACGGTCATCATGGCCGTGACCGTCACCGACGCCTCGCCGCGCCGCGCGCAGTCCTATGCCAACGCCGTCGCGCAGCAGACCGCCGTCGTGGTCCAGGAACTCGAGACGTCACGTCGTGGCGGTGGCGCCGCGGCGACGGCCATCGTCCTCGACGACGCGGATCTGCCGTCGACCCCCGTCGGGTTCTCGGTGTGGATCCTGCTGATCATGGGTGTGGCGGCCGGTCTGGTCGTGGGCATCCTCGTCGCGGTCGGTCTGGCCCTGCTCGACCGCCGGGTGCGCGACAGCGCCGCGGTCACCACCAGCAGCGGACACCACCTCCTCGCCGAGATCCCGACGAGCGACCTCTACGTCGAGGCCGCCGTCACCGGCAGTGGCGAGGGCATGGAGCCCTTCCGCACGTTGCGCACCAACATCCGCTTCATCGGGGCCGCCGCGTCGGCCAACGGGACCTCGCCGCGCGTCATCACCGTCACCGGCCCCGGCGCAGGTGTCGGTCGCACGACCGTCGCGCTCGGACTCGCCGGCGTGCTCGCCGACTCCGGCCACGACGTCCTGCTCATCGACGCCGACCTCGCGGGCAACGGCATCGCCCGGGCCATCTCCATCACCTCCGACAAGGGTCTGTCGTCGGCCGTGGTGGGCGAGGGCGACCTCGTGTCGAACGTGGTGCGTCTGCGCGAGAACCTCGCCGTGCTGCCCGCGGGCAAGCGACCGCCGACCGCCGGCGAGCTCATCTCCTCGGAGGGCTTCGACGAGGTGCTCGCCCAGGCCCGTCGCCGTTTCGATTTCGTCGTGCTCGACACCCCCGCCACCGACGCCTCGACGTCGGCGGCGGTGTGCGCCGCGCTCTCCGACGCGACCGTGGTGCTCGCGCGGCTCAACCGGACCACCCGACCCGGCCTGAAGTCGTCGGTCGAGTCGCTGGTCGCGCTCGGTGTCCAGGTGGTCGGTGTGGCCGTCACCCACGCCACGGTGTCGGGTGCATCGGAGAAGGCCACCGCCGGCTCGGAGCGTGGATGAGCGGGTCACGGGCATGACACGACCGCACCGGCGGTCGACGGACGCCGCATCGGTGCGGCGCCGTCCGCATCGTCGGACGGCTCGGTCGATCCTGCTCGGTGCCACCACGATGCTCGTGGTCGCGGTGACCGCGGCCTGCTCGGTGTCGCCGCCGGACAACACCTCGGTGCCCATCAACCCCTCGGTGTCGGGGCCCGCGCTCGTGTCGCAGTATCCGAACGTGACGCTCACGGCTCCGCGTGATTCGCGCGGCCCGGGCGGCGTCGTCGCACTCCAGGACCCGCCCACCCCCGTCGACCCCGACCTCACCTCGGTCGGGGTGTCGATCCGGCGGATCGTCTACCGCTCGACCTCCGGACTCGACAACTCGCCGACCGAGGTGTCGGGCATCGTGGTCGTGCCCAACGGTCCTCCGCCCGACGGTGGCTGGCCGGTCGTCGCCTACGGTCGCCCGAACTCGGGCATCCAGCCGCAGTGCGCGCCGTCGCTGTTCGGGTCGATGCTCGGCAACGCCGAGGTCATGGCCAACATCGCCGTGTCCGGTTATGTCGTGGTCATGTCCGACTACCAGGGCATCGGTCAGAGCGGTCCGGTCGTACCGTTCCTCGACGCGACGACCTACGGCAACAACCTCATCGACGCCGTGCGCGCCGCACACGCCCTCAACCCGACCGTGATCAGCACCAAGTGGATCTCCTACGGCGGCGCCCTCGGCGGTCTGGCATCGTGGGCCGCCGGTGACCGCTCGGTGGCCTACGGCCAGGGGCTCGACCTGCTCGGCTCCGCGTCGATCGCCCCTTGGGCCAACATGACCGGACTGGTCGACCGCGCGGTCAGCGGAACCCTCAACCCCGCGCAGTACTCGGTGTACATCTACACCCTGCAGTCGATCGCCGACTCGAACCCGTCGATGAACCTCGACGACTACCGCTCGCCGTATGCGCGCAGCATCTGGCCGACCCTGCTGCAGTGTCTGCCCACCGCGCGCACGTCGGTCGAGGACATCGGGCGGGCGATCACCTCGCTGGGCCCCGACGATCTCAAACCGAACTCGATCGCCGCCGCGGCGTTCCTGAAGTCGCGCATCGCCGCCCGTGCACTCCCCGTGGGGGCGAACAAGCAGCCGGCGCTGATCATCTACGGTACCGACGATCAGGTCGCCGACGTCGGTCCGACCGAGGCCGCCATCACCCAGGCCTGCCAGGACGGTCAGCGACTGTTCGTGGTCCGGCGCGCGGGGGAGACCCAGGAGGACCTCAAGGCCGACCAGGCCGTGGACTTCGTCAACACCCTGCGACTCGGCGGCGGCAACGTGACGAACTGCGGGGATCGCCCGTGAAGTCCCCCTCCACGTCGACCATGACCGACTACGGCCGCATCCTGCGCCGGTCGTGGATCACCGTGCTCATCGCCGTCGTCGGCGGCATGGCCGTCGGATGGTTCGCCCAGAGCATGGAGAAGCCGGAGTACACGAGCCAGGCCGTGATGGTCGCGAAGGCGCCCGGACCGCCGTCGGTCGTCGCGGCGTACGCCAGTGATCTGTCCGGTCGCGCCGAGATCGAGACCATGCGCAACCTCGCGCTGTCGCAACAGGTCTTGTCGCGGGTTCTCGTCGCCGACCGGGCGAAGGTGCTCGGTGAGGGCGCGACCACCGCCGATCTCGCCTCGCGCATCACCGTCTTCCCGGTGCCCAACAGCGCGGTGTTCCGCATCGTCACCACCGGTGACACCGCGCAGGCGGCCACCACGCTGGCCTCGTCGATGGCCGATCAGATGCGACAGGTGGTGAGCGAACTCGAACCCGAGGGCACCGAGTCGGTGCAGTCGGAGCTGTTCGTCGTCGACGCCGCCACCCCGGCGGGCGCCGCCACCGAGACCAGCCTGACGCAGGCGATCGGACTCGGCGGCGCCATCGGGTTCGCCGTCGCGGCGATCGCGCTCATCGGGGCGAACATGATCGGCAACCGGGTCGGTGACGGCCGCGACGCCCTGCACACACTGCGCGATGTCCGAGGACTGAGGAAAACATGACGATGCGGAGACCTGTGACGAAGCGCGACACCGACCGATCGCGCGGACCGGTGGTCGGGCGGGTGCGCTCACTCGCCGTGATCGGTTGTGTCGCAGCGGTGCTCGCCACGACCGTGGCCTGTGGCTCGGATTCCGACAGCGCCGACTCCGATCCCGCCCAGTCGACCATCGGCGCGCCACTGGCCGTCGACACCCGTGACACCGGGGTCGGTTCCATCGTCAGCGCCAACGAGATGCCGCTGCTCGACCGGCGCGTGAGCGCCGCGTCGTCGATCGCCGCCCGCGTGGTCTACCGCTCGACCTCGGGCATCGACGACAGCCGCACCGAGGTCTCGAGCGCCATCTTCATCCCGTCGGGAACGCCTCCCGCCGGTGGGTGGCCGGTCATCGCGCTCGGCCACGGCACCACCGGTGTGCTCGGCGAGTGCGGACCGACCCTCGATCCGACCCTGCTGGGGATCTCGATCATCGCCAGCGGTCTCGTCAGCCAGGGTTTCGCGGTCACCGTCTCCGACTATCAGGGCCTCGGCGCACCCGGTGTGACCGAACCGACACACCCGTATCTCGACGCCGCGACCGAGGGCATGAACGTCATCGACTCGGTGCGCGCCGCTCGTCGTCTGTCGCCGTCGGTGTCCAACCGATGGGCGGCTCTCGGCACCTCGCAGGGCGGGCAGGCGGTGTTCGCGGCCAACGAGCTCGCCGGCACCTACGCCCCCGATCTCGACCTCCTCGGCACCGCAGCCGCGTCGCCGCCGCTCGACATCGCGCCACTGGCGCAGGCTGCGGCACAGCGCAAGCTCACCGAGGACCAGCGCGGCCTCATGCAGTGGATGCTGCTGGTGCTCAAGCACGAGAACCCGAACCTCGACCTGGACTCGTACCGTCGTGGTGTCGTGGAATCGAACTGGGATCTGTTGTCGCAGTGCAGCCCTGCGTTCACCGGGCGTCGCGCGGCGGTCATCAAGGAGATCACTCCCGACGACCTCACGCCGTCGTCTACCGAGGCCACCGCCGCGCTCACCGAACTCCTCGCGCGGCGCAGCCTGCCGGTGCGCCGGGCCGCGGCACCGATCCTGGTGCTCTACGGCGGACGCGATCAGTTGGTGACGCCGCAGTGGACCACCGACGCCGTCGTGCGCGCGTGCCGTCTGGGCGACACCATCCAGTCGGTGCTCCAGCCCGACCGCGGCCACGCCGACATCGACATCTCGATCGCGACGAGCTGGCTGCAGAACCGGTTCAACAACCGGGCCGTCGTCAACGACTGCGGTCGCCTGACCTGAGTCGGGCGGTTCGTCCGAGTGGTGACCGTGTCGTACGGCGGTTAGGGTTGCCGCGTGGGGCCGGGTACACCGACTCCCACAGGGGGTGGCCGGGGGGCCTGCGAAACCGTGCGACGGCTTCTACCATCACTCTCGTGACCTCGTCGCGGTGATGCATCGGCAGTGTGTGCCGGTCCGTGACGCCAGCTCGTCTCCGCGTACACCTGTGCCGGGGCCCGCAGACCACGAAACGGACGGTGACGGTGAACACCTCAGCGCAGCTCGAGACCGGGGCCGCCAGTTCGTCGACGACCGCTCGACCCGCCACCGTGTGGCGTGTGGCGGGGCCGACGCCGTGACCGCCGACACCCCGCACCGAACCGGACACATCCCGGTCGTGGCGGCCTCCGCGATCTCCGGGACACCGGTCACGGCCACGGTGGCGCCGCGTCGCCGCGGTCGCATCAAGGGCCTCGACGGACCACGTGGTCTCGCCTGCATCGCCGTTCTCGTCGTGCACGTGGCCGCGCACTACTCGCCCGACACGACCGTGGACAGCAAGATCGGGATCCTGGGTCAGGCGCTCATCTTCTTCTTCGGACTCTCGGGCTTCCTACTCTTCCTGCCCTTCGTCCGGGCCCTGTTCCTCGGCGCCCCGAAGCAGCCCGACGTGCGACAGTTCGTCATCCATCGCCTGTTGCGGATCTTCCCCGTCTACATCGTCATCTTCCTGATCGCGAACTTCGCCCTGCAGGCCGCCTACCTCACCAACGCGGAGAAGTCGCTGGTCATCGGTTCGCAGGCCGGCACCGGCATGATCACCGACCCGTGGACGTTCGTCGCCAATCTCTTCCTGGTGCAGACGTACTTCCCGAGCCTCATCCAGACCGGCGTGAACCCGTCGTGGTCGCTGACACTGGAGTACGCGTTCTACTTCGCGCTGCCGATCGTGGGTGCGCTGATGTTCGCGCTACGGCGGCGGATGAGGTGGAACCCCGTCGTCATCGGGCTGATCCCCCCGATCCTGTTCGTCATCATCGGTATCGCAGGCAAGGTGTTCGCCTACTACCTCGCGCACCGTGCCGGCATCACCGACATCGCCGAGCAGAACTTCGGGGCCAACTGGTCCGCGGTGGTGCTGCGCAGCTTCCTCGGCGGCAGTGACGCCTTCGCCTTCGGTATGGCGGCGGCCGTGCTGTTCGTCGCCGTCGAGGACGGCCCCGAGGGATCGCGACTCGGCACGCGGTTGCGGCGGTGGTCGGTCGCCGGGCTGGTCGTGTCGACGGTCGCGATGTTGGCGCTCCTCGCGCTCAAGTCGAACTTCCAGGTGACCGCGACCGGCCTGGCCGCAGGCCTGTTCATCCTCATCATCGTGTTGCCGTTGGCCGAGGGGCGCCGCTCCCGGATGGCCGACATCCTCGACTTCGCGCCGTTCGAGTACCTGGGCAAGATCTCGCTGGGCATCTACCTCTGGCACTTCCCACTGCTGATCGCACTGGGACGATGGGGCCTGCTCGCGGGTGACAGCGTGGGCGGCATGCTCGGCAACCTGGCCATCGTCGGCGTCCTCTCCGTGGCCTGTGCCGCCGTGACCTACCGCTTCGTGGAGGAGCCCGGGCTGAAATACGCCCGCAAGTTGCGTATCAAGTAGCGAGGTTTCGCTAGAGTCAACTTATTAACGACCATCAACGTCCATTTAGACGACGTCACGGCCGGGGCGCTCCGTCGGCGATGGTCGCTGTCCTCGTCGCGTTGATCGTGCTCACCACCGCGTGCGGAACCGATCCCGCCGGTGACACCGCCACCTCGACCGAATCGACCCGTCCCACACCCGTGGCCGCGGCACCGGAACTGGTGCCCATCGGCGTGAACGGCGGCAGCATGCTGATCGTCGAGGACGACACCGTTCTCGAGCGGTCGATGTCGGCGATGAACGACCTCGGGGTCCGCAGTCTGCGTCTGGACATCGCCTGGCCGTTCGTCGAACCCGTGGAGGGTGTCTTCAACTGGGCGCCGGTCGACCGGGTCGTCGACGCCGCGAGAGCCCACGGGATCGACGTCGTCGGTGTGATCGACTACACCCCGCGCTGGCAGATCGGTGGATCCACGCAGTTCACCCGCCGCCCGGCCTCGGCCACCGCATTCGGCCGCTTCGCCGGCGACGTGGCCGAGCACTACTCGGGTCGGGTGTCCACGCTCGAGATCTGGAACGAACCCAACGGCGGGTACTTCTTCCGTCCGGGGCCCGACCCGGTGTTCTACACGTCGATGCTCAAGGCGGCCTACCGGCAGATCAAGGCGGCGGACCCACGGATCACCGTCCTCGGCGGCTCGGTCGCCACCGCTGTCGACACCTCCACGACGATGAACGGCCGCACGTTCGTCGAGAAGATGTACGCCGCCGGGGCGGGGCGGTACATGGACGCGCTGTCGGTGCATCCGTACTCCTATCCCACCTCGTACTCCACCGACCCCCTCGACCCGGACGGGGCGATGCGGATGGTGGCCGGGATGTACTCGGTCATGCAGGCACACGGCGACGGCGACAAGAAGATCTGGGCCACCGAGGTGGGCTTCCCGACCTCGGGCACACCGATCTCCGACGCCGCGACGCAGGCGGCGATCATCACCGAGTCGATCCGCGAGTGGTCGCAGCTGTCGTTCGCGGGCCCGATCCTGGTCCAGGAACTGCGTGACCGCAAAGACGACTCCTCCGACCGCGAGGACACCTTCGGCATCATGCGCGTCGACTTCTCGGCCAAGCCGCTCTACACCTCACTCAAGAGCCTCATCGCCGGCAACCGCAACGACGACGTCGTGTACCAGCGCGTGCTGGGGGCGTCCTCGCGTGCCCAGTTCCCGATCGGCGGCCCGGTCACCCCGTGGTACCGCCAGTCGTCACCGCGCGGGACGCAACAGATCCGGCAGGAGTTCACCGGGGGAGCGGTCACCTGCTGGATGGACCGCTGCTTCGCCTCGCCGACCGCCGTGGTGACCGCCATGGACCGGGCCGGATCGACGCCCACCGGTCCGATGGTCGACGGACGGCAGCCCGTCGACGATCTGGTGCCCACCGAGTACTTCTGGTCACCGCAGACCGGCGCGCACCCGCTGTCGGGTGAGATGCTGGACGCATGGCGACCGCAGTTCGGACTACCGATGACCGATGAGTTCCGCGACGGCGACACCACCGTGGTCCGGTGCCAGTTCGCGACCCTGCGCAGACCGGGTCGTGGCTCGGTGACCGTGGACCCGGTGTGAAGAGGCCCGCAGGGCTCACCCGACCGGTCACATGGAGCATCGCGATCATCCTGGTGCTCGTCGTGGCCGTGGTGGTCGTTCTCGTCGTCGGGCTGTCGACCCCCGACGGCACCGACAATCCCGCCCGCGGCGGTGACACCCCCGGTTCGGTGCTCTCGGCGAAGCCGATGGACGACCTCCCGCTGTTGATGAAGCTCGGCAAGGTGAAGGGCTCGGTGATCCAGTACGTGTCCACCGACTCGTCCGGCAAGCGCACCCGCGTGAGCGGCACCGTCTTCAAACCCGGCGGTGAGGCGCCTGCGGGCGGGTGGCCCGTCGTGGCGGTGGCGCACGGGACGCTCGGCATCAACACCGAGTGCGGACCGTCGTTGTCGAGCGACCTGCACGGGCTGATCGGCCTCGCGCAGGGACTCCTGGGCGCGAAGTACGCCGTCGCGATCGCCGACTACCAGGGACTGGGCGCAGCAGGGGTCCACCCTTACCTGGACTCGGACACGGCGGGCCGCAACGTCATCGACTCGGTGCGTGCACTGCGCTCGGTGTTCGACGACATCTCCCCTCGATGGGGAGGTTTCGGATCCTCGCAGGGCGGTGGCGCGATCTGGGCCGCCGACGAGGGCGCGCGCACCTACGCACCCGAGCTCGATCTCGTCGGCGTCGTCGCCGGCGTCCCCGCCGCCGATGTCGTGGGACTCGTCGCGAAGGCCCGCGCCGGCACCCTCACCCGTGATCAGGCCCCGGCCCTGCAATGGATCGTCGAGGCGGCCGCCCGATCACACCCCGACATCGTCCGCGACGACTACCGCAGCGGCAGCGCGGTCACGAACTGGGACGTGCTCTCGGCGTGCGCGGGCCCGCTGGTCAGTCGACGCAACGCCGCCGCCGACGCGCTCGGGCCGTTCGACCTCGCCCCGCGCACCGATGAGGCGGCCGCGCGTCTCACCGACCTCCTGAGGTCGTACGCGTTGCCACGCAAGGCCATCAGTGCACCGATGTACGTGCTCTACGGCGATGCCGACACCTACATCGACAAGGCCTGGACGAAGGCCGCGGTCGCGAAGGCCTGCGCGCTCGGCGACCGCCTCACCATCAGTGAGCAGGCGGGCAAGGGGCACGGCGACATCGACCTCGACAACGCGCTGCCGTGGTTGCAGTCGCGGTTCGCCGGCGCGACCTCCGAGCAGGACTGCTGAACCGCTGTGTCGGCGGTAGTCGGGAACGGTCGATCCGAGCCCACCGCACGTGATGTCGCCAAGGCGGCACGCCGTGCCGAGATCCTGCGCGCCGCAGCCCATCTCATGGCTCGCCGCGGGTACGCGGCCGTTCGGTTGGAGGACATCGGCGCCGAGGTCGGTATCAGCGGTCCGGCCATGTATCGGCATTTCGACGGCAAACACGACCTGCTCGCGCAGCTGCTGATCGACGTGTCGCGTCGGCTGCTCGACGGCGGACGGGCCGCGCGCGCCGCGCCCGGGGCGGCAGAGGTCCTGGGAGCCCTGATCGACCGGCACGTCGATTTCGCGGTGTCCGAACCCGATCTCATCGAGGTCCAGTTCCGCGATCTGTCCTCGCTCGACACCGACGCACGGCACCTCGTGCGCCGACTGCAGCGCGAATACGTCGACATCTGGGCCGACGTCCTCGTGGAGCACCTCGAGGTGCCCCGAGACGAGGCGCGGACCAGGGCGCACGCGGTCTTCGGTCTGATCAACTCCTCGCCACGGCTGCGCGACGTGCCCACCCCGCGGGTGCGCGATCTGCTCGTCGCGATGGCGCGCGCCGCCGCCGAGCAGCGGAGCTGACCTCCCCGATCGGTGGGTCCAGTTCACCTGGCGGCGCCCCTGATGGACGTCTGTACGTAACGCCGGTCCCGCAGAATGAGATGTAGCCGTCAAGACCCCGTACAAGCACGCTCACCGCGCGGGGAAACCAGTTAGGCTGTCAAACCAGTTCGTCGCCATCGGAGTAGGTCGGACACCGGCACGCCGGTGCTCGACAGGAGAGGAGTGTCGTGACCTCGCTGCCCTTCCGCCCGCACGCACGCTCCACCGTCCCCGTGACCGACGCCCGCTTCGTCCAGCCGCGTTCCCGGCACTGGATGTACAAGTACGCCGCCCGCGCCCGCATCGTCGACCTCGTCGTCATCACGGTGGCCGTCGCGACCGCTCTCATCGTGCGTTTCGGATATCACCTGACCCACACCCTCGGTCGCTTCAGCTGGCCCGCCATCTTCGTCGCGGGCGCGATCGTCGTGTGGTGGTTCGGGATGCTGCGCATCACCCAGAGCTCGGACCGTCGTGTGCTGGGGAGCGGCCCCAACGAGTACAGCCGGGTGCTCACCTCCTCGGTGACCACGTTCGGCGTGTTCGCGATCGTCGATCAGCTGATGGCCCTGAGCGTCGCGCGCGGCTTCCTCGCCATCGCGTTCCCGCTCGGCACGGCACTGCTGTTGCTGAGCCGCTGGAGCATGCGGCGCTACCTCGTCAGCATGCGTCGATCCCGCAAGTACCTCGAACGCGTGCTCATCATGGGCGGCGTGCGTTCCGCCCGACCGCTGATCGACCGACTCGAGGCCAGTCCGGAGCTGGGGTTCGAGGTCGTCGGTCTGTGCGTGCCGGTCGAGAAGCCGACCGATCCCGAGATCATCGAGTCGTGCGGACGGCTGATCCCGGTGTTCGGGGACTTCTCCGACGCCCGCAGCGCGGTCGCCCTGTCGGGTGCCACCACCGTCGCGGTCACCTCCGCCGAGGTCCTCGGGCACTCCGCGATGCGGGAACTGTCGTGGGATCTCGACGACATGGACGTCGAGATGCTGGTGTCGCCCGGTGTCACCGACGTCGCCGGCCCGCGCATGATGGTGCGGCCCGTCGCAGGACTCCCGCTGCTGCACATCGACAAGCCCGCCTACGAGGGCGCGAACCGTTTCCTCAAGTCGGCCTTCGACCGCAGTGCCACCGCGGTCCTGCTGATCCTGCTCTCGCCGGTGATGCTCGCGTGTGCGATCGCCATCAAGCTGAGCTCGCCGGGGCCCGTCTTCTACCGCGGCGAACGCGTCGGACTGGGCAACGAGCCGTTCCCGATGTGGAAGTTCCGGTCCATGGTCGTCGGCGCCGATGCGCAGCGTCAGATGTTGGCAGGCCAGAGTCAAGGCAACGGCGTCCTGTTCAAGATGGCCGACGATCCCCGCGTCACCCGCGTCGGCAAGTTCCTGCGCAAGTACAGCCTCGACGAACTGCCGCAGTTGTTCAACGTGATGGGCGGCTCCATGAGCCTCGTCGGACCGCGTCCGCCGCTCCGCGAGGAGGTCGAGACCTACGACCACGTCGTGACGCGCCGGATGCTCGTGCGTCCCGGCATCACCGGACTGTGGCAGGTCTCGGGTCGCTCGGACCTCTCGTGGGAGGAGTCGGTGCGTCTGGACCTCTCCTACGTGGAGAACTGGTCGATCATGCAGGACATCCTCATCCTGTGGCGCACCGCGAAGGCCGTCGTCTCCCGCGACGGCGCCTACTGACCCGCGCCGCCCGTCGCGGCTGTCGCGACGAACACCTCACGCCAGGGGTGGCCTTCGCCGACTGACCGGCACGGGCGTCGGGTTGCGGAACACCCGCAGGATCACCGCCACCGCAGCGTCGTCGTCGAGTCCGAACGACTGTCGCACCCCTCGGTCGATCACTCCCAGCGTGTGGGCGTGGGCGGGTGAGATCTGCTGTCGCTCATCGTCGTTCGCGGCATAGAGCGACGGGGGGACCGCGGGTGACACCGCGAGCCCCAGGGCCGTGGCGCACAGCCACACCGCCTCGGTCGCCATCCCGCCGCGGACGAAACTCTCCCGGCCCCAGTCCTCGACGCTGATCGCGACGAGGGCGGATGACGAGCGTGCCGCACCCGCGGTGGGCGCGCCGAGCACCGATCCGGCGCCCCAGGCCTCGAGGTGGGCCATCGCGTCCGGTCGGGAGACGAGGTCGAGCATCCCGCGCGCCGCGACCGGCACACCGAGGGACTCGATGTCGACACCGGTGTCGGGATCGGCCGATCCCGGTCGTCGCCGCGCCTCGGTCATCTCGGCGTGCAGGGCCGGTGTGAGGTGTCGGATCCGGGCGCCGTCGCCCAGCAGTGCCGAACACGTCTCGAGTCGCGCCCGGTCGGTCAGCAGGTGCACACGCGCGTCGGCCGCGGTGAGCGCCTCGATCTCGGCGGGGTGCAGCGGCGAGCCGTCACCGGGGAGTCGAGATGTGGCGCGGCGCAGCACGAGACCGATGTCGTGGGCGCGGCCGTCGGCGCCGGTGCCCATCTCGTGGCGCACACGCATCCCGTCGTCGTGGATCGTCGTGCGTCCCAGCCGACCTCGCGCAGAGGCCGCGACCTCCATGTTGTGGGCGAGCGCACCGAGGGCCACCGCGCTCATCCTGCGTGCGAGGTCGGTGGTGCGCGGCGGTGCGGTCTCCCGGATGCGTGCGTCGATCCCGTCGCCGTCGATCCCGATCGACCAGGGCTGCCCGTTGTGGGCCGACGGCGCGCGCGACGCGGCGAACGCGACAGCCTCGTCGTCGGGCAGTCGGTCGAAGATCGCGGCGAGGTCCGGGGTCGCGGGCGTGGCGGGTGTCGGGGGCGGTGTGGTCGGGAGGTCGTCGAGGGGGTCGTACACGCGATCGAGCGCGGCCTCGATGTCGATGCGCACCCGTCCCGACGGCAGGGGAAGGCCCAACCCGAGGCGACGCACCGCGGCCGCGCACGATGCGCCACCGAGCGCGACGTCGCCGCCGAGTTGCGGCCAGGTCGCCAGCGTCGCCCCGACCTCGAGGGCCGAGGCGGCCATCCGCGAGGTGACACGGGTGGGGTCGAGCAGGGCCAGCGCCAGCGGCACCTTCTCGCCCGCGGTCAGGCCGGTCAGGCCGGCCGCATCGATGTCGCCGAGCAGTCCGTGGAACAGCGGGCGGTCCGGCGACAGGTCGAACCGCTCCACGTCGAGCACCCCGCCGTCGCTGGTCTCCATGATCACGGGTATCCCGGCGGCGCGTGCCCGGTCGCGGATGAGCACCTTGGCGTCGAAGGAATCGCATTCCTCGGCGACGAGATCGAGGCCGTCGAGAAACTGCGCTGCGGTGGTCTCGTCGATGCCGACCGGCATGATCTCGACGGTCAGATAGGGGTCGATCTCGGCGATGCGTCGCGCAGCCACCACCGCCTTGTTGACGCCGATGTCGAAGACGGTGGCCGGGACACGGTTGAGATTGGACAGGTCGATCTCGTCGAAATCGGCGAGCCGCAGCGTGCCTGCGAGTCCCTCGATCGCGATGGTGTGGGCGACACAGTGTCCGACGCTCAGACCCACCACACCGACCCGGCGCGAGCGCAGGACGGCGTCCTCGGCGAGGGTGATCTTGTTCTGGTTCCGATCGAGCCGCAGGCGCCGGAACCCGCTGGGCCCCAACAGGTGTACGAGAGTCGACCGCCACGGATAGAAGACCCACCGCGAGTCGCGCAGGTGATGGTCGTCAGGGGCGGGGACCACCTCGCTCAACGAGATCCGTTGCGCCGCGAGTGTGTCGGTCACCTGTACGGCGGAATCGTCTCGGAGGGCGGCGATGCGGAGACGGTCGCGATCGTCGGAGGGGTCGAGGATCTCCACCGATGCGAGATCCGACGTCGGGCGCGAAGAACTCGTCGATGAATGATCGGACATGTCGATCCCTCTTTTCCGAAAGCGTGTTTAATGGTTTCTCGGGGGCGATGTCGAGAATCATCATCGACAGTCGTACAGGGGTTGTCGGGGGGCATTCACCAACGCGTATGGCGTATGTATTCCGATGAATTCTGTGCATTATTCGACATTGAAGAATGGTCTTTCGGTCGACGTCGTCTCCGTGTCCCGAGCTCGGAGTTCTCACGTTGCAGAAAGGTGTGCGATGTCCCTCGCAACAGCTGTGCAGTCCTCATCCCGTCTGACCGACCGACTTCCCGGGGTCGGACTGACGACGATGACCGACCCGTCGAGCGGGTGTCGACTCACCATGGCCACCCCCGATGCCGCACCGGACCTGTGGATCCGCTATCTCGACGGAGCCCGCGCGGTCTACCGGGCACATCGGGTCTCCGCCGCACTCGATTACGACGCCGTCGCCGACGGGACCTCGACGAGCGTGTTCTTCGCGGTGACCGACGACCACGACGTCCTGCTCGGTGGACTGCGGGTGCAGGGCGCCTACGTCTCGGTGGACCAGACCCACGCGGTGCAGGAATGGGCCGGGTGCGACGGCCGCGACGCGCTGATCGATGCGATCGACCGGCGCCTCGACGCCGGCGTCGTCGAGCTGAAGACCGCATGGGTCAACCCGCTCGCCGACGATCCGTCGGCGGTGTCGTCGCTGCTCGCCCGCGTGGCCCTGCCCGTCGTCTCGGCGATGGGCGTGCGGTACCTCATGGCCACCGCCGCCGAGCACGTCCTGCGTCGGTGGTCGTCGTCGGGTGGCCGCGTCGACCGGACCGTCCCCGCGTCGCCGTACCCCGACGACCGCTACCGGACGAGTCTGATGTGGTGGGACGCCACGACACTGGCCCGGAACGCCGACCCGACCGTGTACGCCCAGATGCGTCACGACACCGCGGGTCTGCTGGGTCCCGACGCCCTGCTCGGTAGCGCGGAGCGGATCGACGCGGTGGACCGGAGCCGTCACGCAGCCTGATCCCTCACGCCATCCGGCGGGCGGGGGCCGCGGTGCCGACGGCGTCGCCGTCCACGAAGTGGATCGGTGACGACGACAGGCACACCACGCGGTCCCGTCCCGCGCTCTTGGCCACGTAGACCCACCGGTCGGCGAGGTGGGTGAGGTGATCGATCACGTGCGAGATGTTCGGGCGACCCGATCGCGTGCTCGACAGCGGCGCCGCCACGGCACCGATGCTCACCGTGACCGTCGACCCCGCGGCGACCGCCTCGCGGATCCGCTCGGCCGTGGCCGACAATGCGGCCTGACCGGTGGTGCCGCACAGGACGACGAACTCCTCGCCGCCGAACCGCCCGATGAGGCTGCTGCGGGGTGCGGAGGCGGTGATCGCGGCGACGGTGTCGACGAGGACGGTGTCGCCGACGGCGTGTCCGAGGCGGTCGTTGATCGCCTTGAAGTGGTCGACGTCGATGAGCAGGAACCCGACCTGGTCACCTGCGGTCGCGACGGTCGTCAGCAGATCGCCGCTGCGGGCGAGGAATCCGCGCCGGTTGAGCAGACCCGTCAGCGGGTCGGTGTCGCCGAGGACGGCGTACCGCTGCATCGTCACCTCGAGCGAGTTGCGCAGCGCCGCGACGATGAACACCGGGACCATCACGTTGGCCACACCGGCACCGCACCGCACGATGACGCCGACAACCGAGGTGACGTCGATGAACGCCAGACCGATGGCGAGCGCGACGGCAAACATCGCGAACGACACGACCACGCGGCGTGAGGACGACATCGCCGCGATCGCCGGTATCGCCGCGAGCAGGGTGATGATGACCCCCGACGCGGCGGGCTCGGTGACCACGTAGGCGGCCACCGCGATCCCGACCATCCCGATGAAGCCGAAGGCGGCGAACAGTCGGTCGCCCAGGCGTCCCACGACCAGCGTCGTGCTGAAGACCAGCAGCGTGAACAACCAGACGGTCACGAGCCAGGGCAGCCCGCCCTCACGGATGAAGGCCGGCTGCAGGAAGGCCAGGACCGGCAGGGGGAGTGATCCGCTGGTGCTGAGCAGGACCGCGGCCGAGCGGGCGTCGAACCGGCGCATCAGTCTCGCGGTGGCCGAACCGCGACCCCGCCCGGCGACGACCTCGGTGCGTGGATCGCTGTCGAGTTCGGCGATGGAGTGCATCCGGCGTTGCCGCGACTCGTCGACCGCCGCATCGGCGCGCCTGTCCGGTTCCCGAGGCGGGGCTGACGGAAGGCGCGGGGACACGACGGGAGGCGGCGGATCGGTGCTCGCCGCACGGCCGCGCGGCGTCTCCGGGTCCGTGTGCACGCCGACAACTATGCCCTGTTCATCGCGGTTTCGTCACAGGTCCGCATGCCGGACACCCGGGGTGGTGGGACGGTGTCACCCATCGTTACCGGAGCTTTCCATATCGGTGTCGCCGACGCTGTGACCGCGCACAAGTCAGTCGGCCGACGGCCACGGGTAATCCGTGCTGTGCATGACGATGTCGCAGCGACCGCAGATCCAGATGCGTTGCGGTGGATCGCTCCGGTTGTCCCAGCCGACCAGCATCCGGCGGCCGCCCAGACGGTGGCCGAGCGGGCAGTGCGAGGGGAATCGCTCGATCAGGGGCGCCATCATCCACTCCAGACTCGGCCCGCGACGAGATCGATCGCGACACTACCGGCGTGCCACGACGGGTGTCACCGGCGACCGGCCCCGGCCCGGCGCGACGACTCGCCGATGCGGAAATAGAACACGTTCCATTTTTGCCCCGGAGTGACTAGTGTCACCGCTAGGACACGTCGGGTCATCACCCCGGCGACGATGTGGAGGTTGTTCGTGAAGACCAAAGGTGCACTGCTCAGGAACTTCAACGAGAAGTGGGCGATCGAGGAGATCGAGATCGGCGAGCCCCGCGCCAGCGAGGTGCGCATCCGCATGGAGGCGGCCGGGATGTGCCACTCCGATCACCACCTCGTGACCGGTGGCATCCCCATGGCCGGGTTCCCCGTCCTCGGCGGACACGAGGGCGCGGGCGTCATCGAGGCCGTCGGAGAGGGTGTCACCGACTTCGCGGTCGGCGACCACGTGGTGCTGTCGTTCATCCCCTCGTGCGGCAAATGTCCGTCCTGTCGCTCGGGGCTCAGCAACCTCTGCGACTTCGGCGCGATGCTCCTGCAGGGCGAGGCCGTGTCCGACAACACCTTCCGCGTGCACACCGCGGCGGGGGAGAACGTCTACCCGATGACACTGCTCGGGACGTTCTCGCCGTACATGGTGGTCCACGAGACCTCGGTGGTGAAGATCGACCCGTCGATCCCCTTCGAGGTCGCCTGCCTCGTCGGCTGCGGTGTCCCCACAGGGTTCGGATCAGCCACCCACAGCGCCAAGGTGCAGGTGGGCGAGGACGTCGCGATCGTCGGGTGCGGCGGCGTGGGCATCTCCGCCCTGCAGGGCGCGGTGCTCGCCGGTGCCCGCAACGTGTTCGCCATCGACCCCGTCGAGTGGAAACGCGAGCAGGCCATGAAGTTCGGCGCCACCCACGCCTTCGCGAGCGTGGAGGAGGCGGCCATGACCATCGCCGAGGTCACCGAGGGCGGTATGGCCAAGAAGGTCATCGTCACCGTCGGTGAGGTGCACGGCTCCGATGTCGACCTGTGGATGGGCATCACCGCCAAGGCGGGCACCTGCGTGCTCACCGGCATGGGCTCCATGATGGAGACCGACGTGACGCTCAACCTCGCCATGCTCACCCTGCTGCAGAAGAACCTGCAGGGCACCATCTTCGGCGGCTCGAGCCCCAAGCTCGACATCCCCATGCTGCTGTCGCTGTACAAGACTGGCAAGCTCAACCTCGACGACATGGTCACCCGGCAGTACCGCCTCGAGCAGATCAACGAGGGCTACCAGGACATGCTCGACGGCAGGAACATCCGCGGCGTCATCCGCTTCACCGACGAGGACCGCTGAACCCGTCTCCGACGGGGGGATCGCTGAACCGTCTGACACGATGATCGCGTGCCCGTACTCGATCAGCTCGACGGATGGCCGGTGGACTCGGTGTCGGCCGCGGTGGTGGTCGGCGGCGAGGTCGTCGCGCGCCACGGGGACACCGGACGCGCGTACCGCCTCGCGTCGGTGACCAAACTGCTCAGCGCGTACGCGGTGCTGGTCGCCGTCGAGGAGGAGGCCGTCACCCTCGACCGGCCGGCCGGCCCACCCGGGTCGACGGTCGCCCACCTCCTCGCGCATGCCTCCGGTCTGGCCTTCGACGCCGTGGACGGCGACACCGCGGCGATCGAGGCCGGCGTGGGGGAGAAGCGGATCTACTCCAACGCGGGCTTCGCCGTGCTCGCCGACGAGGTCGCCACCGCGACCGGCATCGGGTTCGCCGACTACCTGCACGAGGCGGTGTGTGCCCCGCTCGGGTTGGGGGCGACGGCGCTGAGCGGGCCGGCCGGTCACGGTGCGGAGTCGTCGGTCGACGACCTCGCCGTGTTCGCCGCCGAACTCCTCGCACCCCGACTGCTCGCCACGTCGACCGTCTCCGAGGCGACATCGGTGCAGTTCCCGGGCCTCGACGGCTTCGTGCCCGGGTACGGGAGGCATCGGCCCAACGACTGGGGTCTCGGGATGGAGATCCGGGCCGAGAAGTCGCCGCACTGGACCGGGACGTCGAACTCGCCCGCGACGTTCGGCCACTTCGGACAGTCCGGGACGTTCCTGTGGGTCGATCCCACGATCGATGCCGCCTGCGTGGTGCTCACCGACCGCGACTTCGGGGCGTGGGCCAAGCCCCTGTGGTCGGAGTTCAACGACGAGGTTGTCGCAGCGATTCACGATCGATAACACTGTGCACTGGCGCAACACGGGTCACATGAGGCACACTTGTGGTGCGCAGTGTGCTATCGCCGGATGTCGCAAGGTCGTTGGGGAAGACGCTCCTCGTCGACATCCCGGAGGTTGGAACAGTGCGCACTCTCGAACAGTTCGCGGACCGGACGACGGGCGTGGTCTACATCCACTCGTCGCCGACCGCGTTGTGCCCGCATGTGGAGTGGGCTCTGTCGTCGACCCTCGATGCCCGCGCGAACCTGAAGTGGTCCGCGCAGGAGGCGGCGCCGGGCCTGCAACGGGCGACCGTCGACTGGACCGGTCCGGTCGGTACCGGCGCACGATTGGCCAACGCCCTGCGTGAGTGGTCGCCCCTGCGCTTCGAGGTCACCGAGAACGCCAGTGACGGCGTCGACGGCGAACGGTTCTGCCATGTCCCCGGACTCGGTCTGTGGCGGGGCTCGATGAGCGCCAACGGTGATGTGATGATCGGCGAGATGCAGCTGCGCGCCATGCTCGACGCCCAGGCCGACGGCATCGGACTCGCCGGACGTCTCGACGCCGCGCTCGGCACCGCCTGGGATTCCGCGCTCGAGGAGTTCCGCATGGGTGGCGCCGGCGCCGAGGTCACCTGGCTGCACCAGCGCGTCGGCTGACCGGACCCTCTCGACGCGATCCATACGACGAGAAAGGCCCTGGACCTCTGAGGTCCAGGGCCTTTCTCGTGTTCAGGATCGGATCACAACGGGATGTTCTTGTGACGTCCTCGCCGTGCCGGTGCCGAGGCCAGGGCCTCGGCGATCATGCTGCGGGTCTTCGCCGGATCGATGATCTCGTCGACGACACCGATCGACTGCGCGCGACCCACGCCGCCGGCGATGGCCTCGTGCTCCACCGCGAGGCGATCGTGCAGGGCCTCACGCTCGTCGTCGGCCGCAGCCGCCAGCGCCTTCTTGTGCAGGATGCCGACGGCCGCCTTGGCGCCCATCACCGCGACCTCGGATCCCGGCCACGCGAACACCGCGGTCGCCCCCAGCGCGCGGGAGTTCATCGCGATGTAGGCCCCGCCGTAGATCTTGCGGGTGACGAGCGTGACGCGGGGAACGGTGCACTCGGCGAACGCGTGCAGCAGCTTCGCGCCACGACGCACGACGCCGTCCCACTCCTGGCCGACACCGGGCAGGTACCCCGGGACGTCGGTGAGGACGATCAGCGGGATCCCGAAGGCGTCGCACAGACGCACGAACCGGGCCGCCTTCTCGGCGCTGAGCGAGTTGAGGCACCCACCCATGCGCAACGGGTTGTTGGCGACGACGCCGACGCTGCGTCCCGACAGTCGGCCGAAACCGACGACGATGTTCGGCGCGAACTTCGCCTGGATCTCCTCGAAGCTGGAGATCTCGGTCTCGCCATCGGCGGCGAGGTCGGTGTCGAGCAGGCCCGCGACGACCGGGTGGACGTCGTACGCCCGTCGGTTCGACTCCGGCAGAAGCGCTTTGAGGTCGGTGTCGCCGGCCTCGGCGCGCTGCCTGCTGAAGTGGCCCTGCTGGCTGAACGTCGCCACGAGGCGACGGGCACGCCACAGGGCGTCGGGCTCGGAGTCGGCGGTGATGTGGCTGACGCCCGACTTCTTGCCGTGCGTCAGCGGTCCGCCGAGCGACTCCATGTCGACCTGCTCACCGGTGACACTGCGGACGACGTCGGGTCCGGTGACGAACACCCGACCGGCCGGCGCCATGATCACGATGTCGGTGAGCGCGGGGCCGTACGCCGCGCCACCCGCGGCGAAACCGACCACCACGGAGATCTGCGGGACGTACCCGGAGGCACGCACCATGGCCTCGAACACCTTGCCGACGGCGTGCAACGCCTCGACGCCCTCGGCGAGGCGCGCGCCTCCCGAGTGCCAGATCCCCACGATGGGGGCCTGTTCGGCGATCGCGGTGTCGATGGCGTTGACGATGTGCGCACACCCGACCACACCCATGGCGCCGCCCATGACGGTGCCGTCGGTGCAGTACGAGATGGTGCGCACGCCGTTGACGCGACCGACGGCCGCCTGCACGCCCGACTTGTCGCGGGAGTGCAGCAGCGACATCGAACCCTCGTCGAAGAAGTTCGTCAGTCGCAGCAGCGGATCACGAGGATCTGCCGAGTCCTCGTGCGAGGTGATCGGAGCCATGGTTGTCATCGATTCTCCTAACAGTTCCGGCGAGTCACGCACCACAGGCAACTGTGTGTTGGTGACGGGTGTCAGTAACGCCCAAAGGCGAGCGCCACGTTGTGCCCACCGAATCCGAACGAGTTGTTGATGGCGTAGTCGATGTGCCCGTACCGCGGCTCACCGGCGACGACGTCGAGATTGCACTCCGCGTCCATGTTGTCGAGGTTCAGCGTGGGCGGGATGACCCCGTCCTCGATGGCCTTGACCGTCAGGACCGATTCCAATGCACCCACCGCGCCGATGGAGTGCCCGAGCGCGGACTTCGGTGCGTACACCGCAGCGTGCTCGCCGATTGCCGAGTTGATCGCCAGCGCCTCGGCGGTGTCGCCGATCGACGTCGACGTCGCGTGGGCGTTGACGTGCGTGATGTCGGTGCGCTGCAGACCTGCGGTCTCCAGTGCACGCGCCATCGCGCGTGCCGCACCCAGTCCCTCGGGATGGGGTGCGACGAGGTGGTACCCGTCGGACGTGATGCCCTGACCCAGCAGACGCGCATGGATGTGCGCACCACGGGCCCGGGCGTGATCCTCGCGTTCGAGGATCATCAGCGCGGCGGCCTCGCCGAACACGAAACCGTCGCGGTCCTTGTCGAACGGTCGCGACGCCGCGGCGGGGTCGTCGTTGCGCGTGCTCATCGCCCGCATCATCGCGAAGCTGGCGATCGGCACGGCGTCGATGAATCCCTCGACACCACCGGTGACGACCATGTCGGCGTCGCCGAGCACGATGTGCCGCCATGCGTGGGCGATCGCCTCCGAGCCCGACGAACACGCCGAGACCGGGGTGATGACGCCCGCGCGGGCCCCGACGTTCAGGCCGATGACCGCGGCGGGTCCGTTCGGCATGGTCATCGGGACGGCCAACGGCGACACCTTGCGGTAGTTGCCGGTCAGCGTCATCGCGTCGTGTGCGGCGATGAGCGCATCGCCGCCGCCGAGGCCGGTGCCGAGAACGACCGCGAGGCGGTCCTTGTCGACATCGGGCTCGCCGGCCTGCTTCCACAGGCGCTTGCTCATCACGTGGGCCATGCGCTCGACATAGCTCATGCGACGGGCTTCGACGCGGGACACCTCTTCGGTCGGGTCCTTGACCAACTTCCCGCCGATACGAACCGGGAGTTCGTACTTGGTCAGGAAGTCGTCTGTGAGGGCCTTGATACCGGTCTCGCCGGCCAGAAGACCCTTCCACGTGGAGTCGAGATCTTCACCGACCGACGTCGTCGCGACCATGGAGGTCACGACGACGCTGGGGAAGTTCCCGGCTGCCGTGGAGAATTCACGAAGAGTGGAGGTCAATTACGTCACTCAGCCTTCTTGTTGGCTTCCACCTGCGCTGCGATGGCGGCAGCGGCCTCGGGGTTCTCGGCCTCGAGCTTCTGGATGTAGCCCACCGCGTCACCGACGGTGCGCAGACCGGCCAGATCCTCATCGGGGATCTTCACTCCGTACTTGTCCTCGGTCTGCACCGCGATCTCGACCATCGACAGCGAGTCGATGTCGAGGTCGTCGACGAAGGACTTGTCGAGCGTGACCTCGGAGGGCTCAATACCGGTGACCTCTTCGATGATCTCCGCGATGCCGGCAATGAGTTCTTCCTGAGTCGCCACGGGGTGGCTCCCTTCTTGTCGTGTTCGTCCTGACATGTTCCGGAACGGTGGCCTGGCCACCGTCTGGACGGGCGCCTGCGGCGCCTTTCCGGGTACCCCCGCGTGTGCGGGAGCAACTATCCAAGTTCTGTGATGCCCTCGAGGTCGTCGGGCGTCTTCAGGGCGCGCGTGGGCGTCCCCTTCAGCTCGCGTTTGGCGATCCCGGTGAGCGCTCCGGCGGGCGGCAGTTCGATGAGCGAGTCGACGCCGAGTTCACGCATCGTCGCCGAACAGAGATCCCATCGAACCGGGTTGGTCACCTGCGAGACGAGTCGCGCGAGCGCCTCGACACCGGAGGTGACGGGCTTGCCGTCGAAGTTGGACAGGAGCACAGCGGTGGGATCCTGCGGGGTGATGGCCGCGGCCGCTGCCGCGACCGCATCCTGGGCCGACGCCATGAAGTGCGTGTGGAACGCTCCGGCCACGGACAGCTTACGGGTTCGCGCCTTCTCCGGCGGGTCGGCGATCAGCGTGTCGATCGCCTCGACGGTGCCGGCGGCCACGATCTGCCCGACCGCGTTGCGGTTGGCGGGCACCAGATCGAGTTCGGCGAGACGGGCGAGCACCTGCTCCTCGTCGCCCCCGAGCACCGCGGCCATGGTGGTGGGCACCTCGGCGCACGCCTTGGCCATCTCCGCGCCGCGGATCGCCGCGAGCGAGACGGCCTCGTCGCGGGTGATCACGCCGGTGATCGCGGCGGCAGCCAGTTCGCCGACGGAGTGCCCGGCGACGACGACGTCGGCCGGGATCCGGTGACGCTTGCCGAGCTCGTCGAACGCCAACAGCGCCGAGACGACGACGAGCGGCTGGGTCACGGCGGTGTCGGTGATCTCCTCGGCGGTCGCGGTCGTCCCGAGCCGCTCGAGGGGCAGCCCGGTCAGCTTGGACCACGTGGCGACCTGGTCGGCCGCACCGGGGAGCTCGAGCCACGGCTCGAGCATTCCGGGAGTCTGGGAGCCCTGTCCGGGCGCAAGCAATGAGAGCACCTGATCAGAGAACACCCTTCGGGCGCCCGATGCTGGTGTGGAGGGCACCGAACCTTGTCGCCGGCTTTTGTGCGGTTCCTACAAACGACTGTGCGGACGTATCCACTTCGTCACCGGTTCGAGATTCGTGATCCGCAACAGACTCATCTCGCACGCGATGGGAAAATACACACAAAATTGTGACGCACGTTACTCATGGGGCTCATGAGAGCGTTCCCTGGTGCACTTGCGCCAGACGCCCGACCGTCGATGCGACCCGCAGCACGTACGCATCGCGCGGGTTGGTCGGGTCCCGACCGGTCACCTCGGCGATCCGTTTTAGTCGATATCTGACAGTATTCGGATGAACGAACAGTTCCCGCGCGCACGATTCGACCGATCCGCCCGAATCGAGATACGCATCGAGGGTGTTGGTGAGTGTGTCGCCGCCCTTGGCCAACGGCGTCACCAAGAAGTCGTTGAGAGTCCGCACCGCGGCCCGGTCGCCGAGCAACGCACGCTCGGGCAGGAGCTCCCAGCTGTGCACCGGCCGCGGGGCACCGGGCCATCCCGCGACCGCCTCCATGCCGGCCAACGCCTCCACGGCACTGCTGTGGGCCGCACCCAGCGACGGGGTGGTGTGACCGATCACGACCGGCGCATCGGCGAAATGCGTCAGCAGGGTCGTCACGAACGGATCCGACGAGTCCATCTCACCGCTGACGATGGCCACCAGCAACGTACCCTGCACCACCGACAGGGCCGACCGGTCGTGCCGACGCGCACTGTTGTGGATCGCGAGCGGCACCGACACGTTCTGCTCCGGCGGCGGGTAGCCGACCACCACGGTGGCCGTCGCGTCGGAATCCCAGTTGAGGGCGGCCGCGCGGGACAGCAGGGTCGGGCCGGTGTCGCCGCGGACGACGGCGTCGACGACCAGTGCCTCCACCCGCGAGTCCCAGGCGCCGCGGGACTCGGCCGCCGAGGCGTAGATCGCGGCCGCCGCGAACCCGATCTCGCGGCCGTAGCGCAGCACCGACTCGGTGAGTGCCCGCAGCTGTGCGTCGTTGCGGGCGAGCAGGGGCAGCCACTTCTCGAAGAACTCCATCGCGACGCGCACCATCTCGACCGACTGCAGGAGGCTGATGCGTCGGGTGAGGTCCTGCGGGACCACCTGGAAGGCCTGCACGGTGAACTTGAGGTTGCCGTCGGGATCCTGCAGCCACTCCACGAAGTTGACCACCGCGGTCTGCACCACCAGCTGCACGCTCGCGCGTTGCCCCGCCTCGAACTCGGCGAAGTACGGCAGCTGGTCCTGCATCGAGTGGACGGCCTCCGTGGCCAGACGACCGCTGTACTGCTTGACCCGCTTGAGCAGCGTGTCGGGCAACGCGTCGTGGACGTCGGCCGGAGCCGGTACCCGAGCCCCCCGCTCGCTGAACAGGTCACCCGGACTCTGTTCGGGGGCGTGGGGGGTCTCGGTCACCGGTTCACACTAGTGCGCCCCGAGGTCACGTCGCACCGACTCACGACACGCCGGGATCACTGGTCTGCTCGGGTGCCGCCAGGACGTCGGTGATGTCGTAGCGCTGCGCCGCCTCCGCCACGACCGAGGTGTCGAGGTGGCCGTCACGGGCCAACCCCGCCAGCACGCCCACCGCGATCGACTCGGCATCGACGTTGAAGAAGCGTCGCGCCGCCGGCCGGGTGTCGGAGAAACCGAACCCGTCGGTGCCCAGGGTCAGGTAGGTGCCGGGCACCCACGCGCGGATCAGTTCGGGGAGCCCCCGCATGAAATCGCTGACCGCGACGAACGGTCCCTGCGCCGACGACAGTGCCGAGGTGACGAACGGCTGCTCGTGCTCGCCGTCGGGATCGCGGAGTGACGCCTTCTCGTAGGCGACACCGTCGCGGGTCAGTTCACCCCACGAGGTCACCGACCAGATGTCGGCCGCGACGTCCCAGTCCTGGGCGAGCAGTTCCTGCGCACGGACCGCGTCGGTCATCGTGACGCCGGAGACCAGGATGTTGGCCGGGTACTGCTTCTTCTCGGGCGCGGCGTGGCACTTGTAGATGCCCTTGAGCACGCCGGTGACGTCGAGGTCCTCGGGCTGCGGCGGCTGGGAGATCGGCTCGTTGTAGACGGTGATGTAGTAGTAGATGTTCTCCGGGTCGTCGCCGAACATCCGCCCGAGTCCGTCGACGACGATGTGCGCCATCTCGTAGGCGTAGGCCGGGTCGTAGGCCACCACAGCGGGATTCGTCGACGCCAGCACCAACGAGTGTCCGTCGGCGTGCTGCAGCCCCTCGCCGGTGAGCGTGGTCCGGCCCGCGGTCGCGCCGATCACGAAGCCGCGCGCCATCTGGTCCGCGGCGGCCCACAGGCCGTCGCCGGTCCTCTGGAAGCCGAACATCGAGTAGAAGATGTACAGCGGGATCATCGGCTCGTCGTGGGTCGCGTACGAGGTCCCGACCGCGGTGAACGACGCCGTCGAACCGGCCTCGTTGATCCCCTCGTGCAGGATCTGACCGACCTCGCTCTCCTTGTAGGCGAGCATGAGGTCGGCGTCGACCGAGGTGTAGAGCTGACCGTTGCGGTTGTAGATCTTGAGCGACGGGAACCACGAGTCCATACCGAAGGTGCGTGCCTCGTCGGGGATGATCGGCACGACGCGCTTGCCGACCTCCTTGTCGCGCATCAGCTCCTTGAAGATGCGCACCAGTGCCATCGTCGAGGCGACCTGCTGTTTGCCCGAGCCCTTCGCCATGGCCTTGATGACGCCGTCGGTCGCGGGCGTGAGCGCCTTGCTCTGCGTGCGTCGTACCGGCAGGAATCCGCCGAGCGTCTTGCGGCGATCGAGCATGTACTGGATCTCCGGTGCGTCGGCACCGGGGTGGTAGTACGGCGGCAGGTACGGGTCCTTCTCGAGCTGGGAATCGGTGATCGGGATGCGGCAGCTGTCGCGGAAGTCCTTGAGGTCGTCGAGCGTCAGCTTCTTCATCTGGTGCGTCGCGTTGCGGCCCTCGAAGTGCTTGCCGAGGGTGTAGCCCTTGATCGTGTGCGCCAGGATCACCGTCGGCTGCCCCTTGTGGGCCATCGCCGAGGCGTAGGCGGCGTGCACCTTGCGGTAGTCGTGTCCGCCTCGCTTGAGCTTCCAGATGTCGGCGTCGCTGATGTCCTTGACCAACTCTTTGGTGCGCGGGTCGCGCCCGAAGAAGTGCTCACGGACGAACGCGCCGTCGTTGGCCTTGAACCCCTGGAAGTCGCCGTCGGGGGTGGTGTTCATGAGATTGACCAGGGCGCCGTCGCGATCGGCGTGGAGCAGGGCGTCCCACTCGCGGCCCCACACGACCTTGATGACGTTCCATCCGGCGCCGCGGAAGAACGACTCGAGCTCCTGGATGATCTTGCCGTTGCCGCGCACAGGGCCGTCGAGCCGCTGCAGGTTGCAGTTGACGACGAACGTGAGGTTGTCGAGGCCCTCGGTGGCCGCGACGTGCGCGAGGCCGCGCGACTCCGGCTCGTCCATCTCGCCGTCGCCCAGGAACGCCCACACGTGTTGCTCGGAGGTGTCCTTGATGCCCCGATCGTGCAGGTAGTGGTTGAACCGCGCCTGATAGATGGCGTTCATGGGGCCCAGACCCATCGAGACGGTCGGGAACTGCCAGAAGTCGGGCATCAGTCGCGGGTGCGGGTACGAGGGCAGGCCGCCGCCCTCGCCGGCGTGGCTGTGCTCCTGACGGAAGCCGTCCATGCGGTGCTCGTCGATGCGCCCCTCGAGGTAGGCGCGGGCGTAGATGCCGGGGGAGGCGTGGCCCTGGATGAAGATCTGGTCGCCGCCGCCGGAGTGGTCCTGGCCGCGGAAGAAGTGATTGAAGCCGACCTCGTACAGCGCGGCCGACGACGCGTAGGTGGAGATGTGCCCGCCGACACCGACGCCGGGTCGCTGTGCGCGGTGCACCATGATCGCGGCGTTCCAGCGGATGAACGCGCGGAACCGACGCTCGACCTCCTCGTCACCGGGGAACCACGGTTCGCTCTCGGTGGGGATGGTGTTCACGTAATCGGTGGAGGTCAGCGCGGGGATCGACACGCGGCGTTCGCTGGCGCGCTCGAGCAGCCGCAGCATCAGGTAGCGCGCGCGACCCGGGCCCGCGTGGTCGAGCAGGCCGTCGAACGAGGCGAGCCACTCGTCGGTCTCCTGCGGGTCGATGTCGGGAAGGTACGAGGCGACGCCCTCGCGGATGACACGCACCCGATCGCTGCCGGTCGTCTTCGGTGCGTCCTGGGTGCTTTTCTCGGTCACTGGTGAGTGTCTCCTCAAGTCGTCCGGCGCAGGGGAGTGACGGCCGGGGCGTGCGGTGGTCCGGCGCGGATGGTGTGTGTATCGGAGCCGGTGTGGCCTCGGTGCGGGCATGGGTGCGCCCGAGTGGGAGGTACGTCACCAATCGTGCCGTATGTGACGCAGGATTGGCGAAGGTGTGGCGTACCTCGCCGGTGCGGACGCCGATCGCCCAGGTGAGGCGCGCTCGGCGGCGGTGTTGTGAGCGCGGTGAGCGCTGGGGCACTATCTCCTGTGTGAATCGACTCGGGGGGTGCGGGTGGGTCCGCGCATGCGCTGTCGGTGCTGCGACGGGCGCGCTGGTCGTCGTGCTCTCGGCGTGCGCGACCACGGTCGACGGGTCCGGTCGGGTCGATCCGGTGCAGGTGTCGGACTATCTGGCCACCCGGTCCTCGGCCTCGGCGCGGGCGAGTGCCGACGCGCAGACCGCGGCCGACTACGCGACCTGTGCCGCGGTGACGTCGGCGGCCGCCTCCGCCTCGCGCGCGTACAACGCGTTCGTGGCGCGGCTGAACTCCACACAATCGTTCGACGACCTCGCACGGACCGACGGTGGCGCCGTCGATGCGCTCAACCGGGCGGGATCCGCGGTGACCGGTGCGATCACCGGATCGACCTCCGACCAGGTCCGCTCCACCGCCGGCGGGTTCGCCGCGCGCAGCACCGACCTGGCCCGTGTGGTGGCGGGAAAGCAGCGTGACGCGCTCAACGCCTCCTCCACGGCGTGGGAGCGTGCCCGCGACACGGCGTTGTCGGCGTGTGGTCCCGTCTCCGGCGGCGGGCCCGTCGGTGCGCAGCCGTCGGCCGCGACGCCCGGCGGCTGATCGCCGCACCGAGACCGGCGGTGCGGCGACCCGGCGGGACGCGCCACGCGAACTGTGACTCGGCTTGCAACTTCGCCATGCAGACTGTTCTCTAGAAGAAGTCGAACCGGTACACCGTTGTCGGGTCGAACCGACCGGGTGGAACACACGGTCATGACACGCCACAGGAGGTCATTCGCGTTGGTTGCCGCCGCGCACGGAAGTCGCGCCGAGAAGCTCGGGTTCACCGCCGGGATGGTGGTGCAGGAGCTCGGGTGGGATGACGACACCGACGACGAACTACGCGCCGACATCGAGGATGTCGTCGGGGCGGAGATGCTCGACGAGGATTCCGACGACGTCATCGACGTCGTCGTGCTCTGGTGGCGGGAGGACGACGGCGACCTCGTCGATGCCCTGATGGACGCGATCGGCCCCCTCGCCGACGACGGCTACGTGTGGGTGTTCTCGCCGAAGACCGGCACCGACGGCTACGTCGACCCGGCCGAGATCGCCGAGGCCGCACCCACCGCCGGACTCACGCAGACCTCCGCGATGAACCTCGGCGACTGGTCGGGTTCGCGGCTGGTGCAGCCCAAGGCGCGCACCCCAAAGCGTCCATGACCAGCCCGCCCGCGACGCCGTTCCTCGATCCCGTGTCCCGCATCGTCGACGACGCGGAGCTCCCCGTGGGTCCACTGCAACCCGGCGCTCTCGCACCGGATTTCGAGCTCCGCGACCAGAACAACCAGAAGGTGTCGTTGCGCGCCCACGCGGGCGTCAAGAAGGTCGTTGTGGTCTTCTTCCCGCTGGCCTTCACCGGCACCTGCGAGGGCGAACTCGGCGCCCTGCGCGACCGGTTGCCCGAGTTCGACAACGACCGCAGCACCGTGGTCGCGGTGTCGGTCGGTCCGCCGCCCACCCACAAGGTCTGGTCGTCGGCGCAGGGATTCCTCTTCCCGATCCTGTCCGATTTCTGGCCGCACGGCGCGACCGCGCGCGACTACGGGGTGTTCAACGCCCACGCCGGGTACGCCAACCGCGGCACCTTCGTCGTCGGTCTCGACGGTGTGATCGCGTTCTCCGACATGGTCGGTCCCGGCGAGGCGCGCGACGACGCCCTGTGGACCCGCGTTGTCGAGGCGCTGCGGCCCTGACCGGCCCGGTCCGCCGATTTCGGCTCGCCCGCGACGCACGCTAGATTCGTCTGCGTCGTGGCCCGGTGGCGGCGGCATGAGCGCGCATAGCTCAGTGGTTAGAGCTCTGGTCTTACACACCAGCGGTCGGGGGTTCGAATCCCTCTGCGCGCACCCCGGGTCGATGCGTCGCCGCCGGTCCACGATGCGCCGGAGCCCATCGCCTCGACGCGCCGTATCGGCGCATCACACGCAATCGATCCCCGTCGGCCGGTGCGGGTGTAGCGTGAGTGACAGAACACGGTTCGTTCGGAGTCAGGATCGAACCGATTGCGCCGGCGATGGAAATCCTTCGATCGCCGCCTGTACGCCCCGTCGGATCACGCTCGTACGTCGACACGACGAGGGCACGCCCGTGAGGACACCAATGGACTACACCGAACTCTTCTCGCACACCTCGGTCTCCGAGGCCCCGGCGACGACCGGTGACGCACCGGCGCACATGCCGGTGTTCTCCGACTCCGATTCGACCAAGGCCCGGCACGATTCGTCGGACCGACGCTGAGACTCACTCCAGCTCAACCGCATCGAGGTAGCGTCGACTGATGTCGCGGTGGCGCTGCGCCAATGCGCGGCACTCGTCCCGTAGCGCGGGCGGCTCGATCACGGTGAACCCCGCCTCGAAGCGGTGGAGCCACCAGGCTATCGACTCGATCGACCAGCCGAACAGTCTTATCTCACACGAGGTCTCGTCGGAGGCCTCGATCGTCCCCCACTCGTCGTAGACCATCGGGGCGATCTCGCTCGCCGGGGCGTGCACGCGTACCCGCGCCACCGCGGCCCGTGCGATCGCCCCGAGACTCGCCGCCACGTGCGCCGCCGCCCCGCCCTCGGGGAGAGGCCGTGGTGTGAACCGCGGACCGGTGGGTATCACCGGGCTGACCCGATCGGCGCGAAACGACCGCCAGTCGGCGCGACCGAGGTCCCAGGCGAACAGATACCAGCGAGAACCATTGCGCACCAATCGATACGGCTCCACCTCGCGCCGTGAGCGCGTACCCGAACGGTCGGCGTAATCGAAGCGCAGTCGCTCGGCGCGGTGGCACACGGCAGCGAGGTCCGACAGCACGGTCGCGTCGACCGATGATCGCGGGGGATTCGATGCGACGGTGTCCACCTGGAGCGCATCGAGCCGATGACGCAGCCGCGACGGCATCACCTGTCGCAATTTCGCCACCGCCCGCGCGGCGGCATCGTCGAGACCGGTGACCGAAGCGGTTGCCCCCGACTGTAATCCGACGGCGACGGCGAGCACCTCGGCGTCGTCGAGCAGGAGCGGCGGCATCTGTGCTCCCGCGCCCAGGCGGTATCCGCCACCCACGCCCACCGTGGCGTCGACCGGGTAGCCCAGTTCGCGGAGCCGGTCGACGTCGCGACGGACGGTTCGCGTCGTCACGTCGAGCCGATCGGCGAGGTCGGCACCCGACCAGTCCTGACGCATCTGCAGCAACGAGAGCAGGCGGAGAAGCCTCGCGGAGGACTCGATGACCATGTCGAGAAGTGTCCCAGGCATTGCGGACAATTCCAGTCCTCGATGGCCGAGAGGTCAGAGCCGTCGTCGTACGCATACGGGACGCCACGCCGCGTCGATTCCGACCCGTGATCATTCCGTGGCACTTTCGTGCTCATCGGTCACTTCAGTCCCAGTAGCCTCACCGGTATCCCATTGCTGTGCATCCGCGGTCCGTCGTGGGTCGCACTCAGGCGGCTGGGGGAACGAAAGGAACACGGCATGCGTGTATGGACGCGTCTGCAGAACCTCGCCGCGACGCTCGGCGTCGCGGTGGTGTGCGCGGCGGGCCTCGGAGCCGGTCAGGCGCTGTTCGTGCCGGCAGTGGCCTCGGCTGCGCCGACCACCTCGCTGTACAACTCCGCCCAGTACAAATTCGCCCATCGCGACGTCCCGGGCGGCCTCGGCGACATCGCGGCACTGCTACGGATCGCACCCAACGACGCCCAAGCGCTTGCGCTGCAGGCGATCTGGGCCGATTACGTGTACGACCTCCCCCTCAAGGCAGGAGCTCAGGGACGCCTGAACGCGGTGTCGCCGGCCACGGCGGCGGGGGTCAACCGCGTGTTCGGTGCCATCGGTGCCGGTATCGCGACCCTGCCCAACCCCTTGCCCAGCGTGGTCGGTCCGCAGACGGCGATCGTGGCCCTCGGATACGGACTGCTCGACAACGGTGCGATGCGGCCCGAACTGGAACAGCGCATGGGTGCGGTGTGGCGCCAGGCGATCATCGCGCCCCTCTCGCCGATCGTGGTCACCGGCGGCGCGCCGCACAACGGCGTCACCGAGGCCGCCGCGATGCGCAACTGGTTGGTGGCGCGCGGGATCCCGGCCTCACGCATCCTCACCGAATCACGGGCGGGCTCGACGGTGCAGAACGCGCTGTTCACCGCCGCGCTGGTCAAGCCACGGGGAGTGGTCAACGCCATCGTGGTCAGCAGCGCCAATCACGTCCGCCGAGCGGTCACCGACTTCGTCATCGCGGGTCTGCCGGTCATCGGCGTCTCGTCGCAGATCGAGGGCTGGCCCGAAGCGCTGCTGCCGCCGCTGCTCGATGCGCAGCTGTCGATCTACGTCGACGCCACCCGCACGTTCGGGCTGCCCGCCACCCGGTGAGACACGAGGGTCCCCGCGTCAGTCTGCGACGAGCTCGGCCAACGTGATCCGCGGCAAGTGGATCCACCCCTCGCGCGCCGCGACATCGGCCATGTCCGGCGACGGGAGTCCGGTGGCGTCCAACACCACCGCACGGGCCAGGAGTGCGGCGAGGACCGCGTCGACGGCGTCGTCGCTCGCGTGACAGAGCGCCGCGAAATCACTGAGATCGAGCCACGGTGCCGCGACGGCGAGGTCGGCGAGCAGGGTGGCGCGGACACCGGTGTTCGCGGTGCCCTTGTACCCACGCGAGCGCAGACCCCATGTGTGCAGCGCGGCTGCGGGATACACCTCGGCGGCCGCACCGTGCACGCGATCGGACACGCCGAGCGCGCGCAAGATGCTCGAACACCTCAGCGCCACATGGGCGATGAGATCGGCCGACACGCTCAACGGGATCAGGCCGGTCTCCGCGCGCACAACCTCGTCGGTGTGGCGACGCACCAGCGGCGCCCGTGCCGCACGCGTGTTGAGTGGGCCGGTGGTGGGCGCGGCGCCGTGGTGATGGGCCACCACGAACTCCACGAACGCATCGGGCCAACCGAACGGTGCATCGATGCCGACGCGGTCGGCCCCGTCGGCGGCGGCGACCAGATCGCCGTCGTCGGCCCCGAGGCGCAGCGCGGTCACCCGGGCGCCGCCCGCCTCCCACTCGACGACCGCGCACGCCGTCTTCGCGGGCTCGGCGGCGAGGTCCACCCCGACCGTTCGCATCGACCAACCGTAGCGATCGGCCCGCTCAGGCGGCGTCGCGCACCATGATCCGCACCGCGTCGGCGAAGACGGAGTACAGCGCGTCCCAGCTCGCCGAGGAGCGCAGGGCCTCATCGGCCCCCTCGGTGTCGCCCGAGGCGCCGGCGGAGTCGGCACGGTGGAGCCACTGCAGGGACTGCGTCCGGCAGACCTCCATCGAGTCGACGGCGGCACCGCGGTCGGTGCCGCACAGGTGCGCCACCCCGGCGGCGTCGGGGAGCGACCCGGCACGACCCCGGTCCACCGCCACACGCAGCGCAGCCGGCATGGCGATCTCGTCGGGGGACGACGGCGCGGTGAGCGCGATGGTGAGGGCGGGCAGTTCGTCGGTCATGAAGGCGTGCCACCGATCGATGGCCTCGCCGATCGCGGTGCGCGGGTCGGCGCCGAGGTCGACGGCGAACTCCACGTCGACCACCGAACCGTCGACGACGAGTTCGAAACCCGGCCACGCGCCGACGACCGTCCGGGCGTGGCCCACGGCGTCGGGATCGACCGCGCCGCGAATGGTGGTCCACAGCATCGCGCTGCGCTGCGGCCCCCACACCTGCAGATGGGCGGTGGCGTCGGGATAGGTCAGCTCGACCGCGTCGTGCACGTCGATACCGACCACACCGGCCAGCCGGTCACGCACCACGCGCCCGACCACACGGGACAACCCGGCCGAGGGGTGGTCGGCCATGGACTGCGCCCGCGCGCGCACCGACGCGTCGTCGCGCAGGAAACTCGGGTGCGGCAGCGCGAGCAGCGTGCGGGCCAGGTCGACGGCCTCGCCGACGAGGGTGGCGATCTTCTCGTGGCCGACGATCCGGACGAGATGACCACCGTCGGCGTCGGACCATCCCGGCGGCACCGCGATCGTCGCCCGCCGTCCGGCCGGGACGGCCACGATCGCGCAGACCATCCCGGTGGGAAGACGACGGAACCGCAGATCACTCGTCGAGCAGCGCGCGACGTGCTCGCGACTGAGGTCGATCGACTGATCGTCACGGGGGCCGCTCAGCCGCTCGGTCAGCGCCGTGGCGAACCCCGCCCACGCGCGGTCGATCACGTCGTCGAAGTCGACATCGGTGGTGGGCGACGACATGGCGGCTCCTGGTGGATCATGCGACCCCGCCGGTGGCAGTGGGACGCGATGGTTGCTCGTGGGCCCGAGACTAGGTGCGGGTACCGACAGCCCGGGGTGTGCAACAGTGGCGGGGTGCTGTTCCCTCTCCTGACACCGGGTTTCGTGGCCGATCGGCCGGATGTCCCCGCCTTCGTGACCGTCGGCGACGAGTCGTTCTCCCAGGCCGACATCGTCGGGGCGGCGACGTCGGCGTCCGAGCGACTGGGCGGACTGAGCCGCGTCGCGGTCGAGGCGGTGCCGTCGATGCAGACCGTCGTCGCCGTGGTCGCCGCGCTGCTGGCCGGTGTGACCGTGGTGCCGGTCGCACCCGACAGCGGCGACGCCGAACGACGTCACGTCCTCGACGACTCCGGCGCGCAGGCCTGGCTGGGTGCGACACCCACCGATCCGTGCGACCGGCCCCACCTCCCGGTGCGGCTCTACGCCCGGTCGTGGCACCGACATCCCCAGCCGCCCGCGGACACCGTGGCGATGATCATGTACACCTCCGGCACCACCGGGGCGCCCAAGGGCGTCGTGAGCACCCACGGGTCGCTGGCGGCCGGCATCGACGCACTCGCCGACGCCTGGGCGTGGACCGCCGACGACACCCTCGTGCACGGCCTGCCGCTGTTCCACGTCCACGGTCTGATCCTCGGACTCCTCGGCCCACTCCGGGTGGGCAGCCGACTGCACCACACCGTGCGACCCCGACCCGAGGCGTACGCCGCCGCGGCGCAGGGCGAGCACCCGGGCACGATGTACTTCGGCGTCCCGACCGTGTGGTCGAGAATCGTCGCCGATCCCGAGCACGCACGCTCGCTCTCCGGTGCCCGACTGCTGATCTCGGGCAGCGCGCCACTGCCGCCGACGGTGTTCGACGCGGTGGCCGAGCTCACCGGACACGAGCCGGTGGAGCGCTACGGCATGACCGAGACACTCATCACCCTCAGCGCCCGCGCCGACGGTCCGCGCCGGGCGGGGTGGGTCGGATCGCCGGTGGCGGGGGTCCGGACCCGTCTGCGCGACGAGTCCGGCGACGAACTGCCCCACGACGGGGACGCGGTCGGTGAACTGCTCGTGCAGGGCCCGATGCTCGGGGCGGGATACCTGAACCGACCCGAGGCGACGACCGCATCGTGGCTGCCCGACGGGTGGTTCGCGACCGGCGACGCCGCACTGATCGAACCCGGTGGGATGCACCGCATCGTGGGGCGCTTGTCCACCGATCTCATCAAGTCCGGCGGGTACCGGGTCGGTGCGGGCGAGGTGGAGGCATCCCTGCTCGAGCACCCGACGGTGGCCGAGGTCGCGGTGGTCGGCCCGGCCGACGACGACCTGGGCCAGCGGATCGTCGCCTACGTCGTCGTCCGGCCCGATGCGGCGACCGACGCCGCCGCCGCCGAGGGGCTGATCGAGCACGTCGCGACGGCACTGTCGGTGCACAAGCGACCCCGCGAGGTGCACTTCGTCGACGAACTGCCGCGCAACGCCATGGGCAAGGTCGTCAAGAAGGCGCTGCTGGAGACGTCGGACTGACGTCACCGTCCGGCGCCGTGTCGTCACTGCCCGCATCTCGCAGAACGGTTGCGCCCGCGGCGAATCGGCGGGTGTCGGCGTCGTCGCGCATCGACGCCGGGACCGCCCCGGCGAGCAGCGTCTTCACCACCGCGGCCGAGACCTCGATCTCGTCGTCGCTCGCGGCGATGATGATGTTCCCATAGCGCCTGCCCTTGAGCATCGCCGGATCGGCGACGAGCGCGATATGCGCGAATCGTCCTCCGATGGTGGCGATCTCGGCGCGGGCGCCGGCGAGATCGCGGGTGTCGGCGCAGTTGACGAGGTAGAGCCCGCCCGGTCGCAACACGCGATGCACCTCCTCGGCGAACTCGGCGGTGGTGAGGTTCGCCGGGGTCGTCGCGCCCGCGAACACGTCGCGGATCACGATGTCGCGGCTGTCGGTGTGCAGGGCGGTCGTAACCTCGCGAGCATCGCCGACACGCAGACGCAGCACCGGCGCCCGGGGGAGGTCGAAACGGTCGCGCACCAGCGTCGCCAGCGCCGCGTCGACGTCGACGGCCACGTGTCGTGACCGCGGATACGCCGCGGCGAGTCGGCGGGCCAGCGTGCAGGCGCCGGCGCCGAGATGCAGCACCCGCATCGGGTCGTCGGGGTGGTGGCGGTCGTCGATCACCGCCGCGATCCAGCGCATGTACTCGAACTCCAGGCGCAACGGGTCGTCGGTGACGATGTGGGAACTCTGCACGCCGTTGACCTCGATCAGCCAGCCGGTGCCGTCGTCGTCGGCGGTGATCCTCGCGGTCCCGGAGTCGATGTCGAAGACACCCTCGGGCGTCGGCGACGCGTCGGCGGCGACCGGGGTGCCCGCCGCGGTCCGGGCGGGTGGTCTGCGAGGTCTTCGGCGTCCGGCCACGCCCACGACCCTACGGCCGGACGCCGGGAGCAGACACCGCGTGGCAGGGTGGTGTCGGTGAACAACCCCCCGTCGGCCCGCCGTGTCGCACGTGCACTCGGGCTGGTGGCCGGCCTCGGCGTCGACCTGGTGTTCGCCGATCCGCGGCGTGGGCATCCGGTGGCCGGCATGGGCACCCTCGCGGGGCGTCTCGAGCGGGTCGTGTACCGCGACAACCGCTGGGCGGGCGTCGTGTTCGTCGGTGGTTGCCTGGTGTCGGTCCTGACGATCGCCGAGCCCCTGCGACGTGTCGGCGGCCCGGGCGCGGCGGCGGCCACGGCGGCCGCGACGTGGACGGTACTGGGCGGAACCGGACTCACCCGCGTCGCGACGGCGGTGGCCGACGCCCTCGACGCCGGCGACGAGCAGGCGGCCCGGGCACTCATCCCGAGCCTGTGCGGCCGCGATCCCGAGAGCCTCGATCGCGCCGGGATGATCCGCGCGACCGTGGAATCGGTGGCCGAGAACACCTCCGACGCCACCGTCGCGCCGCTCGTGTGGGGTGCTGTCGGTGGGGTGCGCGGACTCATCGCGTACCGGATGATCAACACCCTCGACGCGATGGTCGGCCACCGCACGCCGCGCTACGAGCAATTCGGCTGGGCAGCAGCACGTCTCGACGATGTCGCCAATCTGGTGCCCGCGCGTCTGGCCGGGGTGATCGTGATCGCAATCGGTGGCCGGCCCACCGGCGCCGCGTCGGCGTGGCGCCGCGACGCGCGAGCGCACCCGAGCCCGAACGCCGGTGTCGTCGAGTCGTCGTTCGCCGGCGCGCTCGGCATCGGACTCGGCGGCACCACGGTATATCGCCACCGTGTGGAGGAGCGGCCGCGCCTGGGCGACGGTCCGGCACCCGACGTGGCCGACCTGCGCCGGGCGATCACGCTCTCGCGGCGGGTACAGCTGGTGAGTGCGGTCCTCGCCTCGGCGGCGAGCACCGTCGGTGTGCGCCCCCGGAGGCGTGGGAACTAGTCGCCGTACCGGTCGGCGAGCTTGCCGCGTACCCGGTCCTCGCCTGCGACGGCCTGATCGGGGCCGGCGCCGATGGTGCCGCGCACCCGCGTCTGTCCCATCCCCGTCGACGACGCCGACGTCAGTTCCTTGCGCCGTTGTCTTGCCCGGGCCGCGCGTTCCGACAGCGCCGATTCGGCCAGCGCCGCGGACTCGAGGGCATCGGGCGGTGCGGCTCCGGTGCGGATGCGCTCGGCGGTCTCGGCGCGGGCGGCGTTGGCCGCGCGTCGATGCCGGATCTCCGATCGCACGAAATACAACAGGCCCAGCGGGGCCATCACGCCGAACGCGATCCACTGCAGGCCGTAGGAGAGGTACGGGCCGGAGTCGAGCTGGGGGATGGGGATCTCGGCGAGGCTGCCGGGCTGCCCCGACGACAGCTGCAGATAGGCGGGCATCGTGGTCAACCCGACGGTCCGGCCGAGCACGGCCGGGTCGATCGTGTAGACCTGCAGCACCCCGGACTCGGTGCGCGGCCCCTTGCCCGGGCTGGTGCCCTCGGGTTGGCGGATCCGGGCGTCGATGGTGGTCGTGCCGGCGGGCGCCGCGGTCACCGGCGGCAGTGCGGTGCCCTGCTGCGGGCGCACGTAGCCGCGGTTGACCACGAAGATCCGGCCGTCGGAGGTGCGGAACGGTGTGAGCACCTCGAACGCGGGACTGTCGTCGACCGATCGCAGCCGGACGACCGCCTGCGCCTCGGGCAGGTAGCTGCCCGTCACCGAGACCTCCCGCCACTCGGTGTCGGTCGGTACCGGCCCCGAGCCGGGGTAGACGGTGTCGATGGGGACCGCCGCCTTCGACACCGCGCTCTTGATCAGATCGTTCTGGTGTTCGGTGCGACCGTTCTTGCCGAGCTGCCATGGCGCCAGCACCCAGAAGCAGGCCACCGCGAACGCGACGACGACGAGCGCGAGAACCACCCAACCGGGACGCAGGAAGGCGCGGAGCACTCGCATACCTCGACGGTACAACCTCCCGCATGGGTCGACGGGTGCGCCAGATCGGTGAGCCGACCTGCATGTGTCGACTACGCTGAGACGGCCGGAGCCCGACAGGCCCTCACGCGAAGCCGCCGCCGTGAGCGCGCCTCGCGGTCCGGCGAACCTCACCTCGGCGCCCGCAGGGCGCAGGTGCCTCACCGAACGGACCCACCCCCATCATGCGTGATTTCGCCTGCCGCAACTGCGGCCAGCAGCTCTCCTTCGAGAACACCCTCTGCCTCAAGTGCGCCAGCGCGCTCGGCTTCCACCTCCCCTCACGCACCATCGTCACCCTCGACGACAACGGTCAGACCGAGATCGACGGGTCGACCATGATCCGGTGCGCGAACAACGTCGTCGCCAAGTGCAACTGGCTCGTGACGAAGGACGCCGACGACGACGGTCTCTGCGAGTCCTGCCGGCTCACACGCACACGCCCCGGCGACGGCGACACCGAGGCACTCACCGAGTTCGGTGACGCCGAGGCGGCCAAGCGCCGGGTCGTGCTCGAGCTGACCGAACTGAACCTGCCCATCGTCGGACGCGACGACGACACGAGCACCGGTCTCGCGTTCGACCTGTTGTCCAGCGCGCACGAGAACGTCATCACCGGTCACGCGAACGGGGTCATCACCCTCGATCTCGCCGAGGGCGACGACGTGCACCGCGAACAGCTCCGCGTCTCGATGGACGAGCCCTACCGCACGCTGATCGGCCACTTCCGCCACGAGATCGGCCACTACTACCAGATGGCACTCGTCGGCGACGGCGAGCACCGCCAGCGGTTCGAGGAGCTGTTCGGCAACCCCGACGACGACTACCAGGCCGCGCTCGACCGCCACTACAACGACGGCCCGCCCTCGGACTGGAAGTCCGACTACGTCTCGTCGTACGCCACCATGCACCCGGCCGAGGACTGGGCCGAGACCTTCGCCCACTACCTCCACATCCGCGACACCCTCGACACCGCAGCGGCTTTCGCGATGGCCCCGGCCGGCGCGACGCTGGCCAGCTCACTGACCGGTGACGTCGGTTTCGACCGCATCATCGAGTGGTGGCTGCCGCTGTCGTGGTCGCTGAACCAGATCAACCGCTCGATGGGTCACCAGGACCTCTACCCGTTCGTGCTGCCGGCCAAGGTGCTCGAGAAGATGCGCTTCGCGCACTCGTTGATCGAGCCCGTCACCATCTGATCCCGCGGGCTGTGCCGGACCCGCAGGGGTGATCGACCGCCCTACCGGGCCAACTGCTCGCGGATCCAGTCGAGCAGGCCCGGTACGGCGGCCTCGATCTGTTCACGGACGCGGGTGAAATCGGCCTGGTCGCCGTAATACGGGTCGGCCACGTCGGGTTCGGTCGCGGCGGGGTCGAAACTGCGCAGCAGGCGGGCCCGGTCGCCGAGCCGCTTGCGCGACAACGCCTGCAGGTGGCTGCGGTCGAGTGCCACCAGCAGGTCGGCGCCGACGTGTTCGGAGCCGAGGACCGCCGCGGAGTGCTCGTCGCAGTAGCCGACCCGGCGCAGTTCGGCCCGCGCCCGATCGTCGGCCGGTTCGCCGACGTGCCACGAGCCGGTGCCGCAGCTGTCGATCAGCACCTGATCCGCCAGCCCGGCGTCGGCGACGGCGTGGGTCACGATGCTCTGGGCCATCGGAGACCGGCAGATGTTGCCGGTGCAGACGAACGTGATGTGCAGGCGATCAGACACCGAGCACCTCGCGCAGCTCACTCACCGTCGACACCTGCCAGCGCGCGTCGGCGCCCTCGCCCTCGAGCGCGTAGCCCCAGCCGACGAGGACCGCGGGGATCCCGAACGCGCCGGCGCCATGGATGTCGTGGGAGCGGTCACCGATGATCACCACGTCGGGTGTCCCGCCGTCGGCCGACGCGGTCGGGGCGACCCCGAGCCCGGACAGCGCGTGCGCCACCACGTCGCCCTTCGTGCGGCGGGTCCCGTCGTCGCTGGCGCCGGCGATCACCGTGAAATGGTCGGCGAGACCGAAGTGCTCGAGGATGCGCGTCGCCGTCGTCTGGTTCTTCGAGGTGGCCACGGCCATCCGGCGTCCGGCCGAGGCCAGGTCGCCGAGCATCGCGTCCATCTCGGGGAACACCGAGTTCTCCAGCCACCCGATGTCGGTGTAGCGCGTCCGGTAGGCGTCCATCGCGGCGGCCGCACGGTCGTCGTCGAGACCCAGCGTGTGCAGCGTGTCCAGCATGGGCGGCCCGGCGATGCCCTCGACGAGCGTCGGATCGGGCTCGGGATGGCCGATGGTCGCCAGCGCGTGGCGAAAGCTGTTGGCGATGCCGTCGAAGGAATCGGTGATGGTGCCGTCGAGGTCGAACAACAGGGTCGTCGTCGCCGCGGCGGGATCGGTGGAGACCGGCACACCACCATTGTCACCCGACGTGCGCCGCCCGGGCCACGCAGGGGCGCGAAGTAGAGTCGTGAGCTGTGATCCCGTCGGCGACGCACCACCGGACCGCCGCGGCCGGCGACCTCACCGCACTCGACCGTCACGGCGACGACGACGTCGCCCCGGGCATGGTCGATTTCGCCGTCAACGTCCGCGGCCGGACTCCGGGTTGGATGCTCAATGCACTCGCCGCGCGGCTCCCCGACCTGGCCGGCTATCCCCTGCGAGACGATCACGACGCCGCGGTCGACGCGATCGCCCAGGCCCATCGCCGCGACCGCCGCGAGGTGTTGCCCCTCGCCGGGGCCGCCGAGGGATTCGCGCTGCTCGCCCGGCTGCGTCCACGCACCGCCGTCGTCATCGCCCCCACCTTCACCGAGCCCGAACGGGTGCTGACCTCGGCCGGCGTGCAGGTGACCCGTGTCGTGTGCCCGGAGCCGTGGGACGTGGCCGCCGCAGACGTGCCCGACGACGCCGACATGGTGATCGTGGGCAACCCCACCAACCCGACCTCGGTGTTGCACACCCGCGAGGCGATCGAGTCCCTGCGGCGTCCGGGACGGATCGTCGTGGTCGACGAGGCGTTCGCCGACGTGACCCTCACGGTGCGCGCAGGGGAGGAGATCGACGAACCGGAATCCCTCGTCGGGATCGCCCACCCGGACGTCATCGTGATCCGCAGCATCACCAAGACCTTCGCCCTGGCGGGGCTGCGTGCCGGATACCTCTGCGCGACAGCCGATGTGATCACCGACCTGACCGCGGGTCGCCCGCACTGGCCGGTGGGCACCCTGCAGCTGACCGCTCTGCGCGCCGCGTTGTCGGACCGGGGGAGGGCCCACGCGCGCGCGCAGGCCCGCATCGTGCGTGCCGACCGCGAGGCGATGTGTGCAGCCCTGACCGACGCCGGCATCGATGTGTGCGGCACGCCCGCGGCGTCGTTCGTGCTGGTGCGGACCATCGACGGGACCGCGCGCAAGAACCACCTCGCGCGGGCGGGTCACGCGGTGCGCAGCTGCGCGAACTTCGCCGGTCTCGGTCCCGACCACCTCCGGCTCGCCGTCCGCGAACCCCACGTCGTCGCCGGGCTGATCGCCGCCTGGCGCGGCGGCGACGACGCCGACCAGCATCTCGACACCCCAGGCACTGACATCGACGACGGGAACTGACGTGGCCGCCCTACGCGATCTGATCGAACTGCTCGACGCGACCTACCCGCCCCGACACGCCGAGTCCTGGGACAGCGTCGGTCTCGTCTGCGGCGATCCCGGCGACACGGTCACCGCGGTGTTGATCTGCGTCGACGTCACCGACGCGGTCGTCGACGAGGCCGTCGCGACCGGCGTCGAACTCATCGTGGCGCACCATCCGCTCCTGCTGCGCGGTGTCGACACCGTCGGCGCCCACACCCCGAAGGGCAGGTTGATCCACCGCCTCATCCGCTCGGGGTGCGGGCTCTACACCGCGCACACCAACGCCGACATCGCCCGCCCCGGGGTGTCCGACGCCCTCGCCGACGCGCTCGGCGTGACCGACACCCGACCGCTGTCGCCGGCGCCGAGCCCGCCGCTGGACTCGTGGGTGGTGATGGTCCCGCGCGCCGCGACCGACGCAGTCGCCGAGGCGATGTTCGCCGCGGGCGCCGGGGCCATCGGCGAGTACAGCCGATGCCGCTTCACCGTCGCCGGCACCGGGGAGTTCCTGCCGGGGGACGCGGCGACACCGGCGATCGGTGCCGTCGGCGAGATCACCTCGGTCGCCGAGGACCGGATGCAGATGGTGGCACCCCGCAGCCGGCGCGACGCGGTGCTCGCGGCCCTGCGCGCGGCACACCCCTACGAGGAACCCGCCTTCGACCTCATCGAACTCGCCTCGACCCCCTCCGGCATCGGTCTCGGGCGGGTGGGCACCCTCGCCGAGCCGATGTCGTTGCGCGCGTTCACCGATCACGTGGCGACCTCGCTGACGACCGCGCCGTGGGGCGTGCGGACGGCGGGCGATCCGGACGCGATGATCTCGACGGTCGCGGTGTGCGGTGGAGCCGGCGACTCGCTGATCGACGCCGCGGCGGGTGCCGGCGCCGACGTGTACGTGACCGCGGATCTGCGACACCACCCCGCCGACGAACACCTGCGGGCCGGGAGCCCGGCGCTCGTCGACGCCGGACACTGGGCGACCGAGTTCCCCTGGTGTGAGCAGGTCGCCGGGGTTCTCGACGCCCACGACGCAGGGGTGGTGATCACGGTCTTCGACCGGCCGACCGACCCGTTCACGCTGCACAGCGCACCCCGGACCAGCGGTGTCACGAAGAGGACCGACGCCGACCGGTAGTGTCGCGAGAACCCCTACAGAACAGGACACCCTCGCGACATGAAGGCAGATCCGGCCGATCAGAGAGCTCTCCTCGACCTGGCCGAGGTCGATGCCGGGGTCTCGAGGGCCACCCATCGGCGGTCCCATTCGCCGGAGGCCGCGCGGGTCGCCGAGCTGACCGAGGCGCTGCGCGAGTACCGCGATCAGACCATCGCCGCCCAGATCGCGGCCGAGGACCTCGCCCGCGAGGTACGGCGACTCGAGAACGACATCGCCGTTCTCGCCACACGCCTGTCGAAGGACTCGGCCCTTCTCAACGGCGGCACCCTCACCGGTAAGGCGCTCACCGAGATCGAGCACGAGATCGCCGGTCTGCACCGTCGGCGCGGGGTCGCCGAGGACGAGTTGCTCGAGGTGATGGAACGCCAGGAGGCCACCGCCGCGGAGGAACTGCGCTGCGGGGCACTGGTGACGCAGACCGAGGAGGAGATCGCGCGGGCCGAGTCGGCCGCGGCGACGGCGATGTCGGAGATCGACGTGACCGCCGACGCCGCGCGCACCCGCCGTGACGAACTGCGCGCACAGATCGACGACGCCCTGCTCGCCGTCTACGACAAGCAGGTGTCGCAGGGCCGGATCGGTGCGGGCCTGCTGCGGCAGGCGCGGTGCGGGGCCTGCCGCATGGAGATCGACCGCGGAACCCTCAGCCGCTACGGCCAGGCACCGGCCGACGAGGTGCTGCGGTGCGACGAGTGCGGCGCGATCATCGTGCGCACCCACGAGTCCGGGGTCTAGCGTGCGTGTGATCGTCGAGGCCGACGGCGGTTCGCGTGGCAACCCCGGCGTCGCCGGATACGGGGCCGTCGTGTGGGACGCCGATCACGAGGCCGTGCTCGCCGAGCGCAAGGAGTACATCGGCCGCGCCACCAACAACGTCGCCGAATACCGCGGGCTCATCGCCGGGCTCGATGCCGCGCGCGACATCCGGGCCGACGAGGTGCGGGTCCGGATGGACTCCAAGCTCGTCGTCGAACAGATGTCGGGGCGCTGGAAGGTCAAGCACCCGGACATGATCCCCCTCGCGGCTCAGGCGCGGGATCTCGTCGCGGAGTTCTCGAGCGTCGACTTCGCCTGGATTCCGCGTGCCGAGAACTCGCACGCCGACCGCCTCGCCAACGAGGCGATGGATATGCAGACCGACGGTCAGGTCGCGACTTCCCCCGAGCCGGCCGCGCCCGTCGAGAAGGGTGCGGCGGCGAAGACCGGTCCCGGCTGGACCGGGGCGATGGGGGAGCCCACCCGGTTGGTGCTGGTCCGTCACGGACAGACGGCGCTGTCGGTGGACCGGCGCTACAGCGGCCGCGGCAACCCCGAACTCACCGCTCTCGGTGTGCAGCAGGCTGATCGGGTGGCGCATCGGATCGCCACGCGCGGCGGGATCAAGGCCATCGTGTCGAGCCCGTTGTCGCGGGCGCGGGCCACCGCCGACGCCATCGCCCGTCGCGTCGGACTGCCGGTGCACGAGGTGGAGGGCTTCACCGAGACCGACTTCGGCGAATGGGAGGGCCTGACGTTCCTCGAGGCGATGCAGCGTGACCCGGAGCTGCACCGCGCGTGGATGTCCGACGTCACCGTGGCCCCGCCCGGTGGTGAGAGCTTCGAGGTGGTCACCGAGCGCGTCCGGGTCGCCACCGAGCAGGTGGTGTCGGAGTACGGGCCGGGCAACGTCGTGGTGGTCAGTCACGTCACGCCGATCAAAACCGTTCTGCGCCATGCCCTCGACGTCGGTCCGTCGATACTCTTCAAGCTCCACCTGGACCTGGCGTCGCTCTCGACGGCCGAGTTCTACGCCGACGGAGGCAGTTCGGTCCGTCTCGTCAACGACACGAACCACCTCGCCTGACGCGCCTACAGCGGGGCTGACTGTGTGGAAACGGTCGTCGAGTGTGCTCACAACACGCAGCACGCCGACGACGAGACAACGCACACTCGGCGTCCGGCTTCCGCACCGTCAGCGGTAGCAGAAGATGGCCACAGCGGGAAGTATGCCGACACGGCTGACTGTGTGGAAACGGTCGTCGAGTGTGCTGACAGCACACCGCACGCCGACGAGGAGACAACGCACACTCGACGGCCGGCTTCCGCACCGTCAGCGGCGGTAGAACGCAACCATCCACCCGAAATACACTCACGTTCAACACTATTCACGATAATCAACCTCCCACACCCTCGAACACGCGTGCTAGAATAGACGTACAGTCACACCTGGGGAGGGGGACAGCCGGTGAACGATCTCGTGGCGGATTACGTTGCCCTGGAACAGATCTTGAACAAGATCGCTGAATCCGACTCCTCAGCGTGCGACGAGGAGACCGTCGCCGAATTGGCGATCCGCCACGAACACACCATCCGCCGAATGGAATCCATCGGCAACCAGCGCATCCTCGAGGTCTCCGATCGCGACGCCCACCGGACCGTGGGATGCGTGACCGTCTTCGAGTTCCTGCAGACGAAATTGCGCATCACCCACCCCAAGAAGAGGCTCGACGCAGTCCGATCGCTGGAACCCATGCACGCGATGAACGGTGAGAAGCTGCCGCCGGTGTGCCCGAACACCGCTCGCGAGTTGGCGGCCGGAACGATCGGACCCGATCACGTGCATGCGGTTCTCGACGTGTTGAAGAAGATCCCGTCAGCGGTGGATGCCGAACACCGGGCGTTCGCCGAACAGACTCTCGCCGAGTTCGCGACGACGTTGACGCCGAAAGAGATCGGCGCCGCCGGCGTGCGGATCCTCGCCCACCTCGATCCCGACGGCACCCTGACCGACGACCGCGATCGCGCACGCAACCGGAAACTCAACCTCGGCTGCCAAGACAGCCAGTTGATGTCGAAACTCACCGCCACACTCGATCCGATCACGCGGGCCCTGTTCGACGTCGTGCTCGCCAAGTGGGCGGCGCCCGGGATGAACAATCCTGACGACGACCAGTCACCGAAGGGTGATCACGGCGATGCCGACCCGGAACTGCTCAAAGACGCAGCTGACCGGGACTACCGCAGCCAGAGCCAACGCAACCACGACGCCTTCACAGCCCTGCTCGATGCCGCCGTCAACGGTGGCCTCCTCGGTGGGTCGCACCGGGGGTTGCCGCCGCAGATCATCGTCTCCATCACCGACGCACAGTTACGCGAGCACGCCGGTGTCGCACGTACCGCCACGGGCAGTGACCTGCCGATCAGCGATGTCGTGAAGCTGGCTGCCGATGCACAGCCCCACCTCGCCGTGTTCGACGACGTCACCAACGAGCCCTTGTTCTTCGGCCGCGGCCGCCGGCTCGCGTCCCAAGCGCAGCGGTTGATGGCCTTCTCGCAGTACAAGGGCTGCAGCAAGGATGACTGCACGACACCGTTCGCGCACACCGAAATGCATCACGCTGAACGCGATTGGGCCGACGGCGGACTTACCGACTCGCCACACATGGCACCGGCGTGCGGCCGACACAACCGCGCCGTCGGTTCTGAACCCCACCAATGGGCGACGGGGAAGATCACCGACGGCCCCGACAAGGGTCGCTACGGGTGGCGTCGTAATACCGACCCGCCCGACCAGATCCGCGCCAACCACCTGCACCGGATCGACGAATTGCTCTTGCGACACCGGGACACGCTCGAAGGATCGGTGGCGCCACCCGCTCCGACGTCTGACGACATCGCCGAACCGTCGACGGACGCCACGCCGGAACGGCGTTCCTTCGACGTCACCTGGCCACGCGGTCTCGTCACCTACGCGGCGTGATGCAGTGGCCATGCCATGCCGTGGCTGACCGCGCGCTCAGGCGACCAACCACAGCGCGGTGACCGCGGCGACGATCGACGGGAGTCCGGCGGCGAGGCCGAGGGCGGAGAATCCCGCGGCGGAGACGGCCACGCCGTCGCGACTGACGATGCGCCGCCACAGCAGGTTCGCCAAGGAGCCGACGTAGGTGAAGTTGGAACCGATGTTGACCCCGAGGAGCATCGCGAGCAGCGCGACGGTCGGGGCGCCGGACATCGCGGCGAGGAGCAACAGCGTCGCCGGGATGTTGTTGATGACGTTCGCGACCACCGCGCCGATCGCGGCGATGCCCAGCAGCGCGAGCAGTCCCGACCCGTTCGGCACGATTCCCGCCAACCACCGACCGATCGCGCCGTCGGCGATCGCCGCGACCAGGACCCCCAGTGCGAACACGAACACGAGGAACAGCGGGTTGATGGCGCGGACGACGTCGGTCACCCCGGACTTCCTGCGCGCCATCGCGATCACGGTCAGCACCACAGCTCCGGCGGTCGCGAACCACACCGGCTCCACGCCGACCTGAGACGACAGGACGAAACCGAGCAGAGTCGCGCCGAGGACGCAGAGCGCGGTGACCGGCGGCGGTCCGGGTTCCTGCGGATCGCTCTCGGGCATCTCGGCGATCTCGCGACGGAACCACCAGCGGTGCACCGCGTACTGCACCACCAGCGTCGCGAGCCAGGGGAGCGCCATGAGGACGGTGAAGCGCCCGAAGCTCAGGCCCGTCGCCGAGAACGCCAGCAGGTTGGTGAGATTCGAGACCGGCATCAGCGACGACGCCGCGTTGGCCAGGCTGATCGTCGCCACCGACAGGGGGCGAGGGCCGACGCCGAGTCCCCGCGTCACGGCGATGAGCACCGGCGTCAACAGCACAACGGTGGCGTCGAGGTTCAGGGCCGCGGTCGTGACGGCGGCCCCGACGAAGCCCAACGCGAACAGTCGTCGACCGTTGCCCGCGCCGGCGCGGCCGATCTGCCGCGACACCCACTCGAACACGCCCAGGACCTCGCACCCGTGCGAGAGCGCCAGCAGCGCAGCGAGTGTGGCGACGGTGGACGTCAGACGGTGGATCTCGTCGAACGCCTCACCCAGTGTCACCGCGCCGACGGCGATCGCGATCGCGGCCGCGGGGACCGCGACCGTCGCCTCGGGGAGCCCCCGCGGACGCCACACCGCGAACGCGAGCGCCACCACCATGAGCGCCACGGCGCCCGCTGCCATCATGTCTGTCGTCCCCGGGGCCTCAGGCGAGGATCTTGCGGAGGGTGCGGAGGTTGCGATTGGTGGTCGTCGCCTTGTATCTCGACTCGCCCAGCACCTTGCCGAAAGCGCTCGTGAGCGTCTGCTCCCGCGGCACCGACCAGTAGACGACACCGTCCCCACGGGCCACCGACTCGACGTCGCCGTCGATGTCGACGCCGAGCAGTTCGTCGAGGACCGCGGTGTCGGCGACGAACACGACATAGGCGTGGACGCCGTCACTCTCGTCGAACGGATACGCAGCGGTGACCGCGGCGACCTGGTCGACGCTGTGGACGAACACGAACGCCTCGTAGCCGAACCGTTGTCCGAGGGCCGGTTCGATCACTGCGCGCAACTGCGACGGTGCGGCGTCGTCTCCGGCGTCGAACACGACGTTGCCGGTGGCGAGCACCGACCGCACGTCGGCGAACCCGAGACGTCCGAATTCGTCTCGCAGATCGGACATTCCGACCCGGACGCCACCCACATTGATGCCTCGGAGCAGAGCGACGTAGCGGGCCACCGCGTCAGGGTAGCGCCCCGGCCCCGGTCGTCGGAGCGCCGTCGTCCCCGCGGCCGTCGCGGCAGTGGACGCTACCGTCGGCCGACGGGCACCCCGAGGGCGCGGGCCACCGTCGGCCACGAGCGATGCAGGTCCTGATTCCAGTAGCCCCACGAATGCAGGCCGGATCGATAGTTGATCGTGGTCGCCACCCCGGCCCGGCGGGCGGCGCCGGCGAACAACCGGGTGCACGTCAACGCGCCGCTCTCCAACACCCCACCGACAGGCGATGCCAGGCCGGCGAGGCCCAGCGAGAAATCGGGGAGACCGTTCCCGACGGCGAGATAGAGCGAGGTCCCCTTCAGCACGCCGACCTGCGAGGCGGGGTCGTGTGCCCGCCACTGTGCGTCACCGGGCGGGCCCCACATGTTGTCGGGGTTGCCGCCGCGGGTCAGGATGCTGCCCTGCGTGGCCGCCGCGGCGTTGGGATCGAGGAGATCGAGGCATCCGCTGAACGCGGCCACGCCGCGATAGAGACCGGGGTGACGGACGGCGAGCATCATCGCGCCCGTGGCGCCCATCGAGACACCTCCGATGGCGTTGACGCCGTTGCCCGCGAACGTCCGGTCGATGACCGGGGGCAGTTCCGACGAGAGGAACGTGTCCCACTTGTTCACGCCGAGAACGGGATCGGTCCGATCCCAGTCGGTGTAGTAGCTCGCGGTCCCGCCGATCGGGAGGACGACGTTCACCGACTTGTCGGCCATGAAGCGCGCGATGTCGGTCTGATCGGTCCACCCGCTCTGGCGGTATCCGGTGAGGACGCCGGCGTCGATGCCGTCGAGCAGGTAGAGCGACGGTCGCGGCCGGCTCCGGTCACGGGGGAGGAGCACGTCGACCGAGATGATCTTCCGCATCGACGGGGAGAACACGCGCAGCCGGGCCTTCTGGGGCGCGGTCATCACCACCGACACGACCCGTGCGGCCGTGGCGCCCGCGGCGGGCGGTGTCGTGGTGACGCCGGGTGTGAGTGTCGGAGGCGCCGCCTGCGCGATCGACGGCGAGATCGCGGCGGCGGTGACGACCGCGACCAGGGCGAGAAGGACCGCGAGGGCCCTCGTCGGAGCCGTTGCCGTGTCGGACGTCGTCGTGTGCGGTGTGTTCAAGGTCCAACCCCCCAGGTTGATGCGCGTCGCCGGTCCGATGCCGATCCCGCCGTGGGCGCGACGACGATCGGGCATGGGACGAACGGCGGCTATCATAAACCGGCGAACGAGCCGACCGGGCGATCGCGGTCTGCGGGAACGGTCACCCGCGAGGGTGACACGCCCGTGATCGAGGAAAGTCCGGACTCCACAGAGCAGGGTGGTTGCTAACGACAACCCGGGGTGACCCGCGGGAAAGTGCCACAGAGAACAGACCGCCGACACCGCGCCCTCGGGTGCGGGGGTCGGTGAGGGTGAAACGGTGCGGTAAGAGCGCACCAGCGCCGTGGGTGACCACGGCGGCTCGGTAAACCCCACCCGGAGCAAGGTCGAAGGTCGCACCGCGAGGTGCGGCTGCGCAGGCGTTCGAGGGCTGCTCGCCCGAGCCTGCGGGTGGACCGCTCGAGGCACCCGGCGACGGTGTGTCCAGATGGATGATCGCCCACGACCCTCGCGGTCGGGACAGGATCCGGCTTACAGGTCGACTCGTTCGCACCCCCTCGTGGATGCCCGCTCCCCGGGCCGACGCGCTACAGGTCGTCGGCGATGGCGTCGTAGCGGCGCAGCGCCTCGGCGTGGCGTTCCTCCTCGCGGGCGTCGAGACGGCCCAGGACGAAGGCGTCGGTGGGCGAGCTGAGAGTCGTCGCGACCTCGGCGAGCAGCTCGCGACTGAGCGTCGCGTCGTTGGCGTCACCCAGCAGCGACTGGATCTTCTTCGCTGTCGCGCCGACCTGCTTGTGTCGGGAGATGCCGAGCGTCGCGCCCGCCTCGGCGATGTAGCGCAGCCGTTTCGCCTTCTTGCGGACCGTGTGCATCTGCTCGGTCCACTCCTCGGTGTCCCGGTCGTGCCTCGCGAGCCTCCGTTGCGCCTTGCGCACCGAACGGCGGCTGGCGTCCACGGCGTCACGCAGGGCTTTCTTCGCGGGCCGCTCGGCGTCGGGACCGGCGACGGGATCGACGAGGTATTCGTCGATGGCGTCGAGCAGGGCGAAGTAGCGGGCGGAGTTCATCCCCGTGACCGCGACACGCAGCCCTCGGCGGTACCGGCGGGTCTGTTCGTCGACGAGCGCCGCGCGTAGTGCGTCCGAGGCGTTCTCGTCGGCGAGGAGTTCGGCGTAGCGCTGCGCGGTCACCTCGGCGTCGCGTGCGACCCCGAGCACCGAGGCCAGTTCCTTGAGCTCGTCGCCGATGGTGTCGCGGGCGGCGCCGCCGAGGACCGAGTCGAACGCGCGCAGCACGCTGCGGAGTCTGCGCGTCGCCACCCGCATCTGATGGACCGCGTCGTCGGCGTCGGCACGTACCGCCGGATCCCACTCGACGAGCTGATCGCGGTGTCGGGACAGTTCGGTGATCACGAGTTCGAGTGCGGTCGGCTTCGTCGGCAGCGGCTTCGTCGAGCGGTGGCCGGGCATCGCGCCGATGGTGCGGGCGAGTTTCGACGCGCTCGAGGCGGTGGTGGCGCCGGCCCCGCGGAGCAGCTCCTCGGCGGGCCCGAGCAGATCGGTGTCGCCCCCGTTCTCGCCGACGAGTTCGAACTCCCACTCCGACCACGTCTGTCCGGTGCCGCCGGGCAGCAGGGACCGTGCGGTCACCAGGTCCGCGCACAACACGGCCAGCAGACGGCCGTCGTCGCCGCGTGCCTCGGTGATCTGACGTCGGGTGCCGATCACCGCCACCGGCGACAGCGTCCGGCCGCGCACGTGTACGCGGACCGGTTCGAGCAGCTCGGCGGGGACCGTGGCGTGGGCGATACCGGTCGCCGGATCGGCATCGTCGGGATCGAGCGGGACCTGCCGTTCGCGGCGCCCGCCCGCGCCCGCCGGCCGCTTCAGATGCCACCCCTCGTCATGGCCACCGGTCCGGCGACGCAACGTGATCCGGTTGTCGGCGAGATCGAGGTTCTCGGTGTCGAAGTAGGTGGCGTCGAGGTTCTCCTCGATCGGCTCCGACGTCGAGGCGACACCCGGCAGCGCGGTGAGATCGGGGATCGGTCGCCCGGCCGCGACGTCGAACTTCAGCTCGATCTCGATCTGCTCGTGCGCGGTCATGACTGGCGTGCGTCCTTGTCGTCGGTCGTGGCGGGTGTGCGTGCGAAGCGGTCGGTCGCCTCGACGAGATGGTGTTTGATCCCGGCCTCGAAGGAGGCATGGCCGGCATCGTCGACGATGCGCAGATCGGCAGAGGGCCACGCGCGGTGCAGATCCCACGCGCTGCGCATCGGACAGACCACATCGTATCGGCCCTGCACGATCACGCCGGGGATGTGGGCGATGCGTTCGATGTCGCGCAGCAGCTGACCGTCGTCGAGGAAGCCCCCGTGGGTGAAGTAGTGGTTCTCTATCGAGGCGAAGGCGAGATCGAAACGGGTGTCGACGTCGTCGGCGTCCGGGGTCGGCAGCAGATGACTGGTGCTCTGTTCCCAGTTCGTCCACGCCGTGGCGGCGGCGGACCGTACGTCGGGGTCGTCGGAGGCGAGCAGTCGCCCGTAGGCCGCCACGAGGTCGCCGTCGCGTTCGGACTCGGGGATCGGCGCCAGGTAGCCCTCCCACAGGTCCGGGAAGAGGTGTGCGGCGCCACCGTTGTAATACCAGTCGATCTCGCTGCGGCGCAGCAGGAAGATGCCCCGCAGCACCAGCTCGGTGACACGCTCCGGGTGGGTCTGGGCGTAGGCGAGTCCCAGCGTGGAACCCCACGATCCGCCGAACACCTGCCACCGCTCGACCCCGAGATGGGTGCGGATGCGTTCCATGTCGGCGATCAGGTGCGCGGTGGTGTTGACCGAGAGATCGGCGCCGTCGGCGATGTGCGGGGTCGATCGTCCGCACCCGCGTTGGTCGAACAGGATGATCCGGTAGGCCGTCGGATCGAAGAACCGACGCTGATCCGGTGACGTGCCCCCACCGGGACCGCCGTGGACGAACACCACCGGCTTGCCCTCGGGGTCGCCACTGCACTCGACGTGGATCCGTTGTCCGTCACCGACGTCGAGCATCTCCTGCTGGTACGGCTCGATCGCCGGGTACAAATCGCGCATCGGTCCATCATGCCGGGTGTGCCCGAGGTGGCGGCACGTCCGTCGGTGACGATCGGATCGCGATCATGCGCGCCGGGCTCGGCGCGCGGTGTCGATTCAGTAGCTGTGCTCGGGTCCGGGGAACTGTCCCCGGCGCACCTCGTCGGCGTACTGCTCGGCCGCGACACGCAGGTCGGTGCCGATGTCGGCGTAGCGCTTCACGAACTTGGCTGTCTTGCCGTGGGTGAAGCCGGCCATGTCCTGCCACACGAGGACCTGGGCGTCGGTCTCGTTACCGGCGCCGATGCCGACGGTGGGGATGGTGAGCTTGCGGGTGATCTGGCCGGCCAGATCGGCCGGGACCATCTCCATCACGACGGCGAACGCCCCGGCCTCGGCGACGGCGATGGCATCGGCGACGAGCTGGTCGCCTGCGTCGCCACGGCCCTGGACGCGGAAGCCGCCCAGTCCGTTCACGCTCTGCGGGGTGAACCCGATGTGGGCCATCACCGGGATGCCCGCGGCACTCAGGGTGGCGATCTGGTCGGCGACGCGCTCACCCCCCTCGAGCTTCACCGCGTGCGCCCCGCCCTCCTTGAAGAAACGGATGGCCGAGGTGAGTGCTTGCGCCGAGCCGCCCTCGTAGCTGCCGAACGGCAGGTCGGCGACGACCAGAGCGTGCGGGGCGCCGCGCACCACGCCGCGGACCAGCGGCAGGAGTTCGTCGATTGAGACCGGGATGGTGGTGTCGTAGCCGTAGACCACGTTGGCCGCGGAGTCGCCGACCAACAGCACCGGGATCTGCGCGGCATCGAAGATGCGGGCACTCGAGTAGTCGTAGGCGGTGAGCATCGACCACTTCTCACCCTCGGCCTTCATCTGGGCCAGGTGGTGGACGCGGGTCGCGCGGCGGGGAGAGGTCGGCGCGGTGGAAGGGGCGCCGTAGACAGAGCTGTCGGACATCATCGTCTCTTTCGTGCCTCGAGTCTCGCGATGCGCGAGTACCCGGGTGGATGTGGACGCCACCAGTGTGGCACCCGTACACCGCGACATCCCAGGTCTGCGCGGTGTGCCGTGTCTCACACCGCCGGTGCGTGGCGCTCGCGGAGGTCGAGCCGTCACGTGCCGTGCCACGATGGGTCGATGCCGCTCCCGACGTCGCCAGTCGAATCGTCCCGCCGGCACCGTCGGGGCCTGCGCTGGTCGGTTCTCGCCGCGGTGCTGCTGCTCGCCGGATGCGCGAGCACCTCCACGCAGCGCTTCGATCAGGGCACACCGGTGACGGGTTCGACGTCGAACGGTTCGGACACCTCGGTCGCGCCGGACCCGTCGGCCGCGCCGGTCGGGGGTCCGCTCGGCCGCTTCTACGGCCAGCGCATCGCGTGGGGGTCGTGTGCGGAGTTCGCCCCGGACGGCGGATACCCGGCGCAACGCAGTCAGTGCGGACGACTGACCGTCCCGGTCGACTACGCCGATCCGAGCGGCGCGACGGCGTCGCTCGCGGTGTTCCGGCTCAAGGCCGCCGAGCGCGCGACGGGGATCCTGCTCACCAACCCCGGCGGGCCCGGGGGATCGGGCGTCGACTTCATGGCCTCGGTGGCCTCGGATTTCGCCGACCGCGATGTCAGTCGCACCCTCGACATCGTCGGGTTCGACCCCCGTGGTGTCGGACTGTCGACGCCGCAGATCCGTTGCCGCACCGACGCCGAGCGCGACGCGGTGCGCGCCCGGGACTGGGTCGACACCAGCCCCGCGGGCATCGCCGCGGTCGAGAAACGCAACGCCGCGGTCGGTTCGGCGTGTGCGCGGCAGATGGGCGGTGACTTCCTCGCCCACGTCGGCACCGCGGACGTCATCGCCGACATGGACGTCCTGCGCGGAGCCCTGGGCTACGAGCAGCTCAACTACCTCGGCTACTCCTACGGCACGCTCATCGGCGCCGATTACGCCGAGCGGTTCCCGACCCGTGTGCGGGCGATGGTCAACGACGGCGCCGTCGACCCGTCGGCGGACCCGGTCGCCGACGTCGTCGCGCAGACCGCGGGATTCCAGCGCGCGTTCGACGGCTTCGCCGCCGACTGTGTCACCCGACGCGGGTGCGCGCTGGGTACCGATCCGGCGCGCGCCACGGCTCGCTACCAGGAGCTGACGCGCCCGCTCATCGGGCGGCCGACGCCGACGACCGATCCGCGCGGGCTCACCTACGGCGACGCCCTCACCGGCACCGGGCAGGCGCTCTACAGCAAGAACCTCTGGCGGTACCTGCGCGACGGCCTCGCCGAACTCGCCGGTGGGCGCGGTGACACCCTGTTGCGGCTGGCCGATCTCTACGAGGGTCGCGACCGATCGGGCCGCTACGACAACAGCGCCGACGCCTTCACCGCCATCCGCTGCGTCGACGGTCCACCCATCACCGACCGCGCCACGCTCGACCGGCTCGACACCGACCTGCGTCGCGCGGCACCGTTCCGCGACGACGGTCGGGGGACCGGGCGCGGCTCGGCCGACGAGTGCGCGTTCTGGCCGGTGCCCCCCACCTCACAACCGCACCGGATCGCCGCGGCCGGTCTCCCGACCACGGTGGTCGTCTCGACCACCGACGACCCCGCCACGCCGTACGCGGCCGGGGTCTCGCTGGCCGGGCAGCTCGGCGCCCGCCTGATGACGTTCCGGGGAACCCAGCACACCGCGTCGTTCGAGGGCAACGCGTGCCTCGACGACCCGTTGACGAAGTACCTCGTCGATCTCACGCTGCCGCCGGTGGGTGTCACATGCTGAGACGGGGTCACCGCAGCCCCAGTTGGGCGGGCTCGATGCGTGTCCGTAACACAGATTTAACAGCGCGCTTCTAGCCTCTGATCCATGGACCGCCAAAAGGAATTCGTCCTTCGTACCCTCGAAGAACGGGACATCCGATTCGTCCGTCTGTGGTTCACCGACGTGCTGGGATATCTGAAGTCGGTGGCCATCGCGCCGGCCGAACTCGAAGGCGCCTTCGCCGAGGGGATCGGCTTCGACGGCTCGTCGATCGAGGGCTTCTCGCGGGTGTCGGAGGCCGACACCATCGCCAAGCCCGACCCGTCGACCTTCCAGGTCCTGCCGTGGACGACGAGCGGCGGCAAGCACCACTCGGCCCGCATGTTCTGCGACATCGCGATGCCCGACGGCACGCCGTCGTGGGCCGATTCGCGCCACGTGCTGCGACGCCAGCTCAACAAGGCAGCCGATCAGGGGTTCACCTGCTATGTCCACCCCGAGATCGAGTTCTTCCTCATGAAGGACGCCCCGACCGACGGGTCGCCACCCACCCCCTCGGACACCGGCGGCTATTTCGACCAGGTCGTGCACGGCAGCGCGCCGAACTTCCGACGCCACGCCATCGACGCGCTGGAGTCGATGGGTATCTCGGTCGAGTTCTCCCACCACGAGGGCGCGCCCGGTCAGCAGGAGATCGACCTGCGGTACGCCGACGCCCTGTCGATGGCCGACAACGTGATGACGTTCCGCTATCTCGTCAAAGAGGTCGCGATCGGTGAGGGCGTGTGGGCGACGTTCATGCCCAAGCCCTTCAGCGAGCATCCCGGCTCGGCGATGCACACCCACATGAGCCTGTTCGAGGGCGACACCAACGCCTTCCACAACCCCGACGACCCGATGCAGTTGTCGCAGACGGGCAAGCACTTTATCGCGGGCATCCTGCACCACGCCTCCGAGCTGAGCGCGGTCACCAACCAGTGGGTCAACAGCTACAAGCGACTCATCCACGGTGGTGAGGCCCCGACCGCCGCGAGCTGGGGCGGCGCCAACCGCTCGGCACTGATCCGTCTGCCGCTCTACACCCCGAACAAGGCGTCGTCGCGACGCATCGAGGTCCGTAGCCCCGACTCGGCCTGCAACCCGTACCTGACGTTCGCGGTGCTGCTGGCCGCCGGACTCAAGGGCATCGCCGAGCAGTACGAACTGCCCGACGAGGCCGAGGACGACGTGTGGGCGTTGACGTCGGCGGAGCGTCGCACCATGGGCTACAAGGAACTCCCGGGGAGCCTCGGCGACGCGTTGAAGGCGATGGAGTCGTCGGAACTGCTGGCCGAGGCGCTCGGCGAGCACGTGTTCGACTACTTCCTCCGCAACAAGTGGACCGAGTGGAACAACTACCGCAGCCAGGTCACGCCGTTCGAGCTGAAGAGCTACCTGGCCCTGTAGGACCGACGCGAGGCAGCCTCGCGCGCACGCGGCGGAGGTGGCGGCGACTACGGTCGTGTCCGTGAGTTCCCTCTCCTCTCGGGCCGTGGTGCCCGGGCCGGCACGTCTCGGACTGATCGACGACTCCGCCCCCGGTGACCTCGCGGCGCTCGGGTGGACCACACCCGCCCACCTCGATGTGCTCTGGGCGTTGTCGCGCGCCCCCGACCCCGACCTCGCGCTGCGGGCGCTCATCCGGTTGCGTGCCGCAGTGGGCGACGCGTGGGCCGAGGTCGACGACCGCATCCGCATGCGACGCACCTTCCGTGGGCGGCTGTTCGCGGTGCTCGGTGCGTCGGAGGCCCTCGGCGATCACCTCGTCGCCGAGCCCGACACCTGGCATCTGCTCGACCCCGACGGCACCACCGAGGACGGGTTGCCCGGGTTCGACGAGGTGCTGGCCACCATGCTGGCCGCGGTCGACGCGGCACCCGAACCCGGCGCCCTCGAACGCGGCGACCGCATCTACCGCGCCGGGGTGTCCGGGCCCGCCGCGGTCGTCGCGCTGCGGACCGCCTACCGGAACATCCTGGTGCAGTTGGCAGCCCGAGATCTCGCGCCCGCCGTCGAGGACGAACCGGTGCTGTGGTTCCCGCAGGTGGGCCGGTACCTCGCCGACATGGCCGACGCCGCGCTGACCGCCTCGCTCGCCGTCGCGATCCGCGAGGTGTGCGGCGACGCGCCGCTACCGGTGCGTCTCGCGATCATCGCGATGGGCAAATGCGGTGCGCGCGAGCTGAACTACGTCAGCGACGTCGACGTCATCTTCGTGAGCGACCCCGCCGACGGCATGTCGGCACGCATCGCCGGCGAGGTGATGCGGATCGGGACGCTGGCGTTCTTCGAGGTCGACGCGGCCCTGCGACCGGAGGGCAAGGCGGGCGCGCTCACCCGCACACTGGCCAGCCACGTCGCCTACTACCAGCGGTGGGCCAAGACCTGGGAGTTCCAGGCGCTGCTCAAGGCGCGTCCCATGACCGGCGACATGGGCCTCGGCGCGGAGTACCTCGACGCGGTGTCACCGATGGTGTGGGAGGCCTCCGAACGCGAGGACTTCGTACCGGAGGTCCAGGCGATGCGCCGGCGGGTCGAGAAGATGGTGCCCCCCGACCTGCGGTCCCGGGAACTCAAACTGGGCAGCGGCAGCCTGCGCGACGTCGAGTTCGCCGTCCAGCTCCTGCAACTGGTGCACGGTCGCGTCGACGACTCGCTACGTGTCCTGTCGACCGTCGAGGCACTCACCGCGCTCACCGCCGGGGGATACGTCGGCCGCGACGACGGGGCCAACCTGACGGCGTCGTACGAGTTCCTGAGACTGCTCGAACACCGGCTGCAGCTGCAGAAGCTCAAGCGCACGCACCTGCTGCCCGAGTTCGACGACCGTGAGGCGATGCGGTTCCTCGCCCGCGCCGCCCACATCCGGCCCGAGGGCGACCTCGACGCGGCAGCGTCGTTGCGCGCCGAGATCCGGAGGCAGTCGCTGCGGGTGCGGCGTCTGCACGAGAAGCTGTTCTACCGCCCGCTGCTCGACGCCGTCACCCGCATCGACGCCGACGAACTGCGGCTGTCGGACGCGGCGGCGACCAAGCGCCTGGCCGCGCTCGGCTACGCCAAACCCGACCACGCGCTGAGTCATCTGCGGGCACTGCTGTCGTCGGCCGGTCGCCGCGGGCAGATCCAGGAGTTGCTGCTCCCGACCCTGCTCGAATGGCTCAGCAACACACCCGATCCCGATGCCGGCCTGCTGAACTACCGCCGGTTGTGCGAGAGCCTCGCCGATCAGGACTGGTTCCTGCGGCTGCTGCGGGACGACGGTCTGGTCGCCGAGCGGCTGATGCACGTCCTGGGGGCGTCGGCGTACGTCTCCGAGCTCCTCATGCGATCACCCGAGGTGATCCGGCTCTACACCGACTCCGCGTCGGGGCCGAAGCTCTGCGAGGTGCCGATCGCCGACGTCGCCAACGGCCTGGTCGCCTCGGCGGTGCGCCAGCCCGACGCGAAGCGCGCCATCGCCGTCGCCCGGTCGCATCGACGGGCCGAGCTCGTCCGGGTGGCGTCGGCCGACATCCTCGGAATGCTCGACACACCGGCGGTCTGTGCGGCGTTGTCGGGTGTGTGGGCCGCGGTCCTCAATGCGGCGCTCAAGGTGGTCATCGCCGAATCGGCCGCCGCCCGTGGCGTGCCCGCCCCCGCACGCATGGCGGTGATCGGCATGGGCCGCCTCGGCGGTCAGGAACTCGGCTACGGCTCCGACGCCGACGTGCTGTTCGTGTGCGATCCGATCCGGCCCGAGGGCGGCGGGGACGACGAGGTGGACGAGGCGGCGGCGATGCGCTGGGCCAACACCATCGCCGACCGCGTGCGCACCCTGCTGAACACCCCCAGCGCCGACCCGCCGCTCGAGATCGACACCGGTCTGCGGCCGGAGGGGCGAAACGGCCCCGTGGTCCGGACGTTGGCGGCGTACCGCGCCTACTACACCCAGTGGGCGCAGCCCTGGGAGATCCAGGCGCTGCTGCGCGCCCACCAGGTCGCCGGCGACGAGGATCTCGGTGTCGCGTTCCTGCACATGGCCGATCGCATCCGGTATCCCGACGGCGGTGTCTCGGCGGACGCGGTGCGCGAGATCCGTCGGATCAAGGCGCGTGTCGACGCCGAGCGTCTGCCGCGCGGGGCCGATCCGGCGACGCACACCAAACTCGGTCGCGGCGGTCTCGCCGACGTGGAGTGGACGGTGCAGCTGCTCCAGTTGCGCCACGGCCACCGCCTGGCGTCACTGCACAACACCTCGACACTGCAGTGCCTCGACGCGATCGGATCGGCCGAGATCCTCTCCGAGACCGATGTCGGCCTGCTCAAGGAGGCGTGGTTGACCGCGACCAAGGCCCGCAACGCCCTGGTGTTGGTGCGCGGCAAGGCGATCGATCAACTGCCCGGGCCGGGGCAGCAACTGCGCGCCGTCGCGTTCGCCGCGGGATGGCCGGAGGACCAGGCCTCGGAGTTCCTCGACAACTATCTGCGCGTCACCCGCCGTGCGAAAGCCGTGGTCCTGAAGGTCTTCGGTGCCTGATCGGTTGTCGGTGCGCGCGTGGTGAGAACGGTCGCGCGCGAGCGGGGTCCGTTGGCTCGCACGGCGACAGTCGTCGCGGCGCTCGTCGGCTGGGCGCTGGCCGCGGCCGTGGTGATGGCTCTGTGGCTGCACTGGTATCCGGGACGCGGCCGCGTCTCGACGGCCCTCGCCTCGGCGGTCCCGTGGCTGTTGCTCGCCGCGGTGCCCGCACTACTCCTGCTGGGGTTGACGCGCCGGTGGATCTCGGTGGCCCTGACACTGCTGCTCGCGGTCGCCGGTCTCACCACACAGCTACCGCTGCTGGTCGCGTCGACCGCGCCGGCGGGTCGCGACGTGGTCGTGGTGCAGTCGAACATCAAGCTCGGAGCCGGGGATGTGGGTGAGGTCGTCGACATCGTGTCGCGCGAGCGCGCCGATCTGCTCACGATCGAGGAGCTGACACCGCAGGCACTCACGCGACTGCAGGCCACCGATCTGCGGACGACGCTGCCCTACCTGTACGCGGTCCCGGGGACAGGTGGGGTCGGCACGGCCATCGCGAGCCGATACCCGTTGCGCGACACCATCGCCCTCGACGGCTACTCCCTGAACAATCTGCGGGCGGTCGTCGATCTGCCCGGCGCGCCGGCGACGACGGTGTTCGCCGTGCACCCGATCCCGCCGTACCCCTACGCACCCGATCGATGGGTGCGGGAGATGCGCACCCTGCGGGAGACCGTCCACGGCACCCGCGGCGATCATGTGATCGTCAGCGGCGATCTCAACTCCACCTGGGATCACCAGCAATTCCGGGCGCTGGCCGACAACGGTTTCGGTGACGCGACCGATCAAGCCGGGGCGCGCTGGGCGATGACCTACCCGGCCGACCGATGGTTCCCTCCGGTGATCGCCATCGATCACGTTGTGTCGCACGGTTTCATCGCGCGATCACTGCACACCGTCTCGGTGTCGGGGTCAGATCACCGGGCGCTGGTGGTGCGGCTCGCGGTGAACTGACGCCGCGTCAGTCCGTGGTCTGGGCGCGCGCCAGGGCGGCGACCGCCTGGGCCAGTGTCTCGACCGACTCCGCGAGCAACGCGTGCCCGCGATCGCCGTCGAGGTGGGACTTCGCGATCGCGGCGATCCCTGCCGCGGTGTCGGCACGTTCTGCTGCCTGCTCAAAGCTCACGATCGCTCACCTTTTCTCTGTCGTCACGCGGGTGGGTCGTCGACGCGACCCCTCTGCGACGACCCTACTGACAGGGCCCAGGTTCGCGGGCCGGGTCGGCGTGGGGATCGTCGGGGTCAGGCGGCGAGGAACCGTTCGATGCGGATGTCGTCGATCGGATATCCGGCGTCGAGCAGCCACTCGCCGAGGGTGTCGACGTACTCGGTCGAGCCGCACAGGTAGAGCAGCGGACGGGATGCGACGGGCAGGATCGCCGCCGCGAACTCCTCCCGGGTGATCCGCCCGGCCGGGCGGGGGCCGGAACCGGCGGTGCGGGTGAAGAACCAGTCGACGCGGAGCCGATCGGCGGCGGCCAAGGCGGCGAACTCGTCGCGGAAGAACACCTGCTCGGGGGAGCGCGCGGAGTACAGCAGCCGCATCGTCGCCTCCGGGCGAGTGGTCTCGCGCAGCCGGATCATCGCCATCAGCGGGGTGATTCCCGAACCGCCCGCCACGAGCTGCACGGGCCGCGAGGTGTCGGCGCCCGCGCCGGTACCACTGTCGGCGCCCGCGCCGGTGTCGAGCGGGGGCCATACGAACTGTATGCCGATGGGGCCGGCGATCTCGACCTGTTCACCGATCTCGAGGTCATGGACGAGGAACGGCGACACCTCGCCGTCGTCGAGCTCCTCGACCCCGACCGCGACGGTGTCGCCCTCCCGGACATCGGACAGCGAATACGACCGCGACGTCGAATAGCTTTCCGGCGCGGTGAGTTTGATGTCGATGTGCTGTCCGGCGCGAGCGCCGGGGAACCCGGGGATGTGCAGCCAGATCGACCGGGCGGTGTCGGTCTCGCGTACCGCCCCCACGACGGTCGCGACCTGCCACGTGGTCATCGTGCCGGCCTGTCACGCATAGCGCTGCTCACGCCAGGGGTCGCCGTACATGTTGTAGCCGTTGGCCTCCCAGAAGCCCGGTTCGTCCGCCGACATCAGATGCAGCTCGTGGATCCACTTCGCGCTCTTCCAGAAGTACAGGTGCGGCACCAGGAGTCGGGCCGGTCCACCGTGTTCCGGGGCGAGCGGCTTCCCGTCGAAGGTGTGGGCGATCATCGCCTTCCCGTCGACGAGGTCGGCGAGTGGCATGTTGGTGGTGTAGCCGCCGTAGCAGCTCGCCATCACGTGCGTTCCCGCGTCGCGCAGGCCGGCGGCGTCGAGCAGGGTGTCGATCGACACCCCCTTCCAGGTGGTGCCGAGTTTGGACCAGCGTGTGACGCAGTGGATGTCGACGGTGATCTCCTGCTGCGGCAGGTCCGTGAACTCCGACCACGTCCACCGGTGGCCCGCGCCGTCCGGGCCGGTGAGCGTCAGCGCCCAGCGTTCGGTGCGCACCACCGGCGTCGCGGCCAGCGACATCACCGGGAAATCCGTGGTGAGGTACTGACCGGGCGGCAACTGCGGTCCGGGGCGCTCCTTGCGGCGGAAGCGCGGATTGATGACGGCCATGGGGACATTATCGACGCACACCGGCCCCGCAGACGACTCCACCCGCCCTGCGTGTGCACAGGACGGGTGGAGAGGTCAGAGCGCTGCTCGCGACTCAGCAGTCCGTTGCCGGAGGCAACTCAGCAGTCCGTTGCCGGAGGCAACTCAGCAGTCCGTTGCCGGAGGCAACTCAGCAGTCGTAGTACAGGGAGAACTCGTACGGGTGGGGACGGATCTGCACGGGCATGATCTCGTTCTCACGCTTGAGGTTGATCCACGTCTCGATCAGGTCCTCGGTGAACACGCCGCCGGCGGTGAGGTAGTCGTGATCCTCCTCGAGTCGGTCGATGACCGCCGACAGTGAGGTGGGGGCCTGCGGGATGCCCTTGGCCTCCTCCGGCGGGAGCTCGTAGAGATCCTTGTCGACCGGCTCGTGCGGCTCGATCTTGTTCTTGATGCCGTCGAGGCCGGCCATCATCATCGCGGCGAACGCGAGGTACGGGTTGCCCGAGCTGTCGGGGCAGCGGAACTCGAGGCGCTTGGCCTTCGGGTTGTTGCCGGTGATCGGGATACGCACGCACGCACTACGGTTGCGCTGGCTGTAGACCAGGTTGATCGGGGCCTCGTAGCCGGGGACCAGGCGCTTGTAGGAGTTCACCGTGGGGTTGGTGAACGCCAGCAGCGACGGAGCGTGGTGCAGGATGCCGCCGATGTAGTGACGCGCCAGGTCCGACAGGCCCGCGTAGCCGGCCTCGTCGTGGAACAGCGGCTTGCCGTCCTTCCACAGCGACTGGTGGGCGTGCATGCCCGAGCCGTTGTCGCCGAACAGGGGCTTGGGCATGAAGGTGACCGACTTGCCGTTGGCCCACGCGGTGTTCTTGCAGATGTACTTGAACAGCATCACGTCGTCGGCGGCGTGCAGCAGGGTGTTGAACTTGTAGTTGATCTCGGTCTGCCCGCCGGTGCCGACCTCGTGGTGGCCGCGCTCGAGTTCGAAGCCCGAGTTGATCAGGTTGGTGGAGATCTCGTCACGCAGGTCGACGTAGTGGTCGTAGGGCGCGACGGGGAAGTACCCGCCCTTGGGGCGGACCTTGTAGCCGAGGTTCGGGGTGCCGTCGGGGTCGACGGGTGATCCGGCGTTCCACCATCCCGATGACGACTCGACCTCGTAGTGGGTCGAGTTGATGTCGGAACTGAACGACACGGAGTCGAAGATGTAGAACTCGGCCTCGGCGCCGAAGAAGCAGGTGTCGGCGATGCCGGTGCTCGCGAGGTAGTCCTGCGCCTTGCGGGCGACGTTGCGCGGGTCGCGGCTGTAGGCCTCGCGCGTGAACGGGTCGTGGACGAAGAAGCTGAGGTTCATCGTCTTGGCCTTGCGGAACGGATCGATCCGCGCGGTCGCCGGGTCGGGCAGCAGCATCATGTCCGACTCGTCGATGGACTGGAAGCCGCGAACCGACGAACCGTCGAACGCGAGACCGTCTTCGAACACGCTCTCGTCGAAGGCCGAGGCCGGGATCGAGAAGTGCTGCATCACTCCCGGGAGGTCACAGAAGCGGATGTCGACGTACTCGACGCCCTCGCTCTTGATGCCTTCGAGAAGTTCTTCCTGTGTGTTGTACACCTGTCGGTGACTCCTTCATGCTGTCGACCGCTGTGGTCACAGACGGTCGGTTACGGGGTGTTGCGCACCCCATACACTAGCCGCCGCGTCTGCGCTGATCGGCGGCCTATGATGCATTCATGGGTCGTACAACTGGATCGTGGCTGTCGGGTCCGCAGGCTGGCCTCGACAACACCGACGTCGGGGCATATCGCGGCGAGACCCTCGGCCTGCCCGAATCCGGTCCCGGTTCACTGGTGTCGTCGTGGCAGCGTGTTCTCGGGCTCTTCGTCGACTGGGTCATGTGTTACGGCGTCTCGCTGCTGTTCGTCGGATTCCTTTCGCCGTCCCTGTCGACCGTGGTGCTCGCCGTCTGGTTCGTCGTCGGCGTCGTGACCGTGACCCTGTTCTCGTTCACCCCGGGTCAGTTCATCGTCGGGATGCGGGTCGCCCGCGTGGACGGCGGGGGATCGGTCGGCATCGTCCGCGCCGTCGCGCGTCAGATCCTGATCGTGTTCATCGTGCCGCCGTTGGTCAACGACGCGATCGGTCGCGGCATGCACGACCGTGCGACCGGCACCGCGCTCGTCCGCGCCCGCTGACCCGGGCGCTCCCACACACCCGCGGAACCCGGCGGTTCGCCGTCTCCGTCGCAGGTCCGCGCTCGGTTAACCCCGCGAAACCTGATCTTTGCGTGCTGCCGGTGCCGCGTAACACGATCCCCGGTGATGCTCGAGGGGACCTGACAGTCCCGAAGGAGCATCTCGATGACCGATTCCCCAGAAACGATCGCGGCAGACACGATCGCGGCAGACACGATCGCGGCAGACGCGACCGCAGCCCACGCCCGTTCGGTGATCACGGTGAGCGGGCTCGCGCCCACGCCGGAGGACCGGGTTCGCCTCGAGACGACGCTGCCGCAGTTCCGCGCGATGGCCGATCTGCTGCATGCGTGCGAGGCGGCGCGTTACGCCGTTCCGGCGCTGACCATGAACCCGCTGCGATGACGGCGGCGATGTCCACCATCGGGGAGACCGCTGCGCGACTGCGCGCCGGTGAGACCTCGGCGACGGAGCTGACCGAGCTCGCCATCGAGCGGAGCGGGGCACTCGACCCGCAGGTGGGCGGTTTCGTCCGCCGATTCGACGATCAGGCCCGCGCGGCTGCCGCACGCGCCGACACCGAACTGCGGACCGGGCACGATCGGGGACCGCTGCACGGGATCCCGTTCGGGATCAAGGACATCATCACCACGGCGGAAGCGGGGACCACCGCGCAGAGCGTCGTGCACGATCCGATGTGGAACCACGAGGACTCGGTGGTGGTTGCCCGGCTGCGTGCCGCGGGCGCCGTCATCACCGGCAAACTCACCACGATGGAGTTCGCGATCGGATCCCCCGACGCCTCGAAACCGTTCCCGATCCCGCGCAATCCGTGGGACCTGTCCCGCTGGGCCGGGGGGTCGAGCTCCGGCTCCGGGAACGCCGTGGCCACGGGCATGGTGTTCGGCGCACTCGGCACCGACACCGCCGGCAGCATCCGGATCCCCGCCGCCTTCTGCGGCATCTCGGGACTGATGCCGACGTTCGGACGCGTACCGAAATCCGGGTGCGTCCCGCTGGGGTACACCCTCGATCACATCGGCCCCATGGCCCGTTCCGCCTCGGACTGCGCGTCCGTCCTCGAGGTCATCGCAGGCCATCATCCCTCCGACGCGACGGCCGCCGACATCCCGGTCGGCGACTACACCGGCGGGCTCGACGGAGATCTCCGCGGGGTCCGGATCGGGGTGACGTCGCTCGCCGATCACGCGGGGTCGGCGGCCGACCCGGCCGCCGAGAAGGTCTTCGCCGACGCGGTGGACGCCCTGGCCGCGTCCGGCGCCGTCGTGGTGCCCGTCGAGTTGCCGCTCTACGACGAGATGCGCGCGGCCAACATGGTCATCATGTTGAGCGAGGCGCTGGCCTACCACCTGCCCGACCTTCGGGCGCGCTGGTCGGACTATTTCGCCGAGACCCGGTCGCTGGTCGCGGCGGGACTGGCGTTCACCGGGGCCGACTACGTGCAGGCGCAGCGCGTGCGCACGGTGGCCCAGGAACAGGTGCGTGAGATCTACCGCGACGTCGATCTCATCGCGACCCCGACCGCATCGACGGGCGCGACCCCGCTCGACCGCCCGGTCGACGTCGTCGACGGTGACGACTTCCGGACGATCTTCACCCAGTACTGGGACTGCATCGGCAACCCCGCGATATCGGTCCCGATGGGTTTCACCACCGATGGGCTCCCTCTCGGCCTGCAGCTGGCCGGTCGCCCGTTCGACGAAATCGCGGTGTTGCGGGCGGCGGATGCGTTCCAGCGCCTGACCCGGTGGCATCGGTGTGTTCCCCCCGTCGCCGCGCTGCTCGACGACGAACGGGCGGCGTGAGCGTCCCTGCCACGGGTGCGTCGACCGCGCTCACGCGTCACACAGGTTTTACGGGGCGGGGATTGCGAACACCCCGCGATCCGGCCGACTCTCGGGAGATGAACGCCCACGGTCGTATTCCGGCCGGAGCACGACGCAGCCCACCGCGTCCGCCCGGTATCCAGCGGTGGTCGGCCGAGGACCGGGGGCTGCACGTGGAACGGCTGCGCGATCTCCTCCGGGTGACCGTCGTGGACGCCACCGCCGCCGCGGCCGCCGGGGGAGCGCGGATGCCGAACGAGTCCGAGTTGATGCGCGAGTTCGGTGAACCGCGCGACGTGGTGCGCGAAGCCCTGTCGCTGCTCGCCGACGAAGGTCTCATCCAGCGCCGCCGCGGTGTGGGCACGGTGATCGTCGCCTCGAGTTACACCGTGGACGGCACACTGCCGGGGACATCGACCTCGCTGAGCGACCACGCGGCGATCGGCGCCGTGGGTGCGCGGTTGCTCCATTGGCGTCGGGGCCCGGTTCCGGCGGTGATCGCCGACCGCCTCGACGACATCGCCTGCGGCGACGCGACGCTGTGCATGGAGTACGTGCTGACCATCGACGGCACGCCGATGGGCCTCATCACCAACTACCTGCGGTCGGGGGAGTCCGCCGGGATGTCACCGGAGGACTTCGGAGACGATTTCTATGCGCTGCTCGACCACCACGGCGTCGACATGCACGACCACGACATCGACATGACCGCGCAGGCCGCCGACGCCCGGACGGCCGAGCTGCTGGGCATCGAGCCCGGGTCGCCGACGCAGTTGTTCGAACAGACTCTGCGGAACTCGTCGGGTGCGCGTTTCGATTTCGCGATCGGTCGACTGCGCCGTGAGATCCGCCTGCGGATCACCGGGATCGGACGGGTCCTGCCGGTCCACCCCGCACGGTGAGGACGGTCAGCGACGTCGCATCGAGCGCTGTACGTTGCGCATCTTCGCGCCGGCCGGCATCGGGCCCTTGGGGATACCCGGACCACCCTGACGACCACCCAGTGCTGCGAGACGTGACTCGAGTGCGTCCATCCGCTTGCCATTGATGTTCTTGGGGAGCTTGTTCAGATGCCGCTCGAGGCGCTTGAGGGGGACCTGGCCGTCGTCGTTGCCGACGATGACGTCGTAGATCGGGGTGTCGCCGACGACGCGGGCGATCTTCTTCTTCTCCTGCGCCAACAGGCCTTTCACGCGCGAGGGTGCGCCCTCGCCGACGAGGATCACGCCGGGTCGACCGATGACGCGGTGCACGGCGTCGAGGTGCGAGGTGCCGGTGACGGCCTGCTTCACACGCCACTGACCGCGCAGGTTGTCCAGCGCCCACCCCGCGGCACCGGCCTGTCCCTCGGCCTTGGCGAACACGCTCTTCTGTACGCGACGTCCGAAGATGATGAACGCGATCAGCAGACCGAGCACCACGCCGAGCGGGATGAGGAAGAACAGCGCACCGACGAGCAGACCGACGACGGTGAACACCGCGACGCTCGCGACGAGGCTGCCGATCATGAGCGGCAGCAGCAGCTTGTCGTCCTTGCGCTGCATCTGGAAGGCCTGCCAGAGCTGCTTGCGCCGGTCGCGCGACGCCTTCTTGCGGGCGGCCTTCGCAGCCGCCTTCGCCTCTTTGGTCGCCTGTGCCTTAGCCATGGGGTTCAGGATACTGGCGGCACGCACACCGATCGTCGCGGGCGGTGGGATCGGTCGCCGACGGCTCCTGGGTCAGCGGGCGGCGAGGCGGGAGAGCACCGAGGTGGCCTCCTGCGAGGCGCCCGACTCGTCGGCCAGGTGCGCCATCGACTCCGGCAGTTCGCGACCGTGGCGCCGCATCGCCTGCGCGTAGAGGCGTCCCGCGCGGTATGACGACCGCACCAGCGGACCGGCCATCACGCCGGCGAAGCCGAGTTCGGTCGCGAAGTCGGAGTGCTCGACGAACTCCTCGGGCTTGACCCACCGGTCGACCGGGTGATGACGGGGTGAGGGGCGCAGGTACTGGGTGATCGTGATGATGTCGCAGCCTGCGTCGTGCAGGTCGGCGAGACCCTCGCGCACCTCGTCGGGTGTCTCTCCCATGCCGAGGATCAGGTTCGACTTGGTGACCAGGCCCGCGTCGCGGGCAGCGGTGATCACGTCGAGGCTGCGCTGGTACCGGAAGGCGGGGCGGATGCGCTTGAAGATCCTCGGCACCGTCTCGACGTTGTGCGCCAACACCTCCGGTCGCGACCCGAACACCTCGGCCAGCTGATCGGGCTCGTTGTTGAAGTCGGGGATCAGCAGCTCGACACCGGTCGACGGGTTGAGGCGCTTGATCTCGCGGACGGTCTCGGCGTAGAGCCACGCCCCGCCGTCGGGCAGGTCGTCGCGCGCGACCCCGGTGATGGTCGAGTACCGCAGACCCATGGCCTGCACGCTCTCGGCGACGCGACGGGGCTCGTCGCGGTCGAGGTCGTCGGGCTTGCCGGTGTCGATCTGGCAGAAGTCGCACCGACGGGTGCACTGTTCGCCGCCGATGAGGAACGTGGCCTCACGGTCTTCCCAGCACTCGTAGATGTTGGGGCAGCCGGCTTCCTCGCAGACAGTGTGCAGGCCCTCACGCTTGACGAGTTTCTTGAGCTCGGTGAACTCCGGGCCCATCGTCGCGCGGGTGCGGATCCACTCGGGCTTGCGTTCGATCGGGGTCTGCGCGTTGCGCACCTCGAGGCGCAGGAGCTTACGGCCCGCCGGGGCCGTGGCGGCCGCATCGGTGGTGGCCGGGGCGGTGTTCGGGGAATGGTCCTGGTGAACAGTCACCGTGTCGATGCTACGCCGTGCCCGACCAGCGGCACCTCGGGCGCGGTGCTCGCCGCCGCGGCGCGCTCGGCGTCGGCGGCACCCACCGTGAGCGTGCCGTCGAGCGCTGCGGCGACTGCGTCGGCGACGGCTTCGCGGACGGAGTCGACCGGCACGCGATGACCGAGTTCGGCGGCGAGCGAGGTCACCCCGGCGTCGGGGATCCCGCACGGGACGATGGTCCCGAAGGCCGACAGATCGGGTTCGCAGTTCAGCGCGAAACCGTGCAGCGCGACACCGCGGGCCACGCGGATGCCGATCGCCCCCACCTTGCGTTCGGGACGCCCGGTCGCCGGATCGGCCGCGACCCAGGCGCCGGACCGTCCCTCGACGCGTCCGGCGGTCACACCGAGCGATGCGCAGACCGCGATCATGGCCTCCTCGATGCGGCGTACGTAGTCGACGACGTCGAGCGGCTCGGCGAGAGCGACGATGGGGTACCCCACCAGTTGTCCCGGTCCGTGCCAGGTGATCTTGCCGCCGCGGTCGACGTCGACGACCGGGGTTCCGTCCGACGGCCTGTCCTCGGGCGCCGTCCGCTTGCCCGCGGTGTAGACCGGCGGGTGTTCGAGCAGCACCAGCACGTCGTGGTCGAGGATTCCGTCGGCGCGGTCGGCCGCGAGACGGTGTTGCTCGGCGAAGGCCTCGGCGTACTCCACGAGTCCCGACGACCGGACCTCGATGGGAGTGTCGACGCGGCGGGCGCTCGCCGCCGCCCGACCGCCGAGCGGCCGGTCAGGCATTGGCGTACTCCATGCCGTCGTCGATGGTGGGGTGGACGAAGGTGAACCCGTTGTCGGTGAGCACCTTCGGGACGGCGCGCTGGCCGCCGAGCAGCATCTCGCGGGCGAGTTCGCCGCCGGCGAGGCGCAGCAGTGGGGCCGGCACCGGCAGGATGGCCGGTCGGTGCACCGAACGACCGAAGGCGGCGGTGAACTCGGTGTTCGTGACCGGTTGCGGTGCGGTGAGGTTGACCGGTCCCGACAGGTCGTTGTCGAGCACGAACCGGACCGCGCGGACGTGGTCGACGAGGGTGATCCACGACATGTACTGGTGGCCTGCACCGAGTTTGCCGCCGAGTCCGAGCTTGAACAGCGGACGCAACTTGCCCAGCAGACCACCGGACGGCGAGAGCACCGGCGCGGTACGGATGGCGACGACACGAGCGTCGGTCGCCAGTGCCGCGGTGCGCTCCCAGTCCTTGGCGAGCTCGGCGAGGAAGCCGCTGCCCGCCGGGCTGTCCTCGGTCATCTCGGGGAAGGCGCCGTCACCGCTCGCGAGGTCCCCACTCGCGTGATCACCGGCGCCGTCGGATCCGAAGCCGTAGATGCCGGTGGCGCTGGAGCTGACGAACACCGGGACGTCGGTCGCGAGGATCGCGTCAGCGAGCACCTGCGTCGGCACCATGCGGCTGTCGCGGAGCTTCTGCTTGAACTCGCCCGACCACGGCCGGTTGCCGATGCCCACTCCGCAGAGGTTGACCACGGCGTCGACTCCGTCGAGCGCGTCCGGGGTCAACCCGAACGACTCCGGCGCCCAACCGATCTCGTCGGGCGTCCGCGGCTCGTGGCGCACCAGGCGCCGCACCTCGTGCCCGTCGGAACGGAGCGACGCGGTGAGTGCGGTACCGATCAGGCCGGACGAACCGGCGATCGCCACCCGCATCAGACTCCCAGGTCCGCCCCGAACGCCGCTTCTTCCAGACGATGCTTGACCGTGGTGAGGAAGCGGCCGGCGTCGGCGCCGTCGATCAGCCGGTGGTCATAGGTCAACGGCAGGAACGACATCGAGCGCACGGCGATCGACTCCGAACCGTCCTCGGCGGTGATCACGGTGGGGCGCTTGACGATGGCACCCGTACCGAGCATGGCCGCCTGCGGCGGGACCAGGATCGGGGTGTCGAAGAGCGCGCCCTGGCTGCCGATGTTGGTGATGGTGAACGTGCCACCGGCCAACTCGTCGGGCTTGAGCTTGTTCTCCCGTGCCCGCGAAGCGATGTCGGCGATCGCGCGGGCGAGCCCGGCGATCGACAGGTCGTCGGCGTTGTGGATCACCGGCGACAGGAGTCCCTGCTCGGTGTCGACCGCGATACCGAGGTTCACCGACCCGTGGTAGGTGATCTCCTTGGCGTCCTCGTCGATGCTGGCGTTGACGTTCGGGTGCGCCTTGAGTGCCTCCACCGTCGCCTTGGCGATGATGGGGAGGTAGGTCAGGTTGACGCCCTCCGAGGCCTTGAACGACGCCTTCGCCGCGGCGCGCAGGGCGACGACGCGGGTCAGGTCGACCTCAAAGACCTGCGTGAGCTGCGCGCTGGTCTGCAGCGACTCGCGGGTCTTCTTCGCCGTGATGAGACGGATGCGGTTGACCTTCTGGGTGGTCCCGCGCAGCTCGGCGAGCTCGGGACGCACGCCCTTGGGCGCCGACCTCGTCTCGGTGGGAGCCGAGGGGGCCGAGGCCGCGGGAGCGGCCTTCTCCTCCTGGGCGGGCGCCTTGGCGGCCTCGGCCGCGGCCAGCACATCCTGCTTGCGGATGCGTCCGCCGACACCGGTGCCCTTGATCGAGTCGAGGTCCACGTTGTTCTCACCCGCGAGCTTGCGCACCAGCGGGGTCACGTACGGCGTCGACGAGGTGCTCTCGGACGAGGAGTCCGATGCCTCCGCATCGGGCTCGGGCTTCTCACCGGTCTCCGACGACGACGGCGGGGTCTCGGGCTCGCGCTTCGACTCCTCGGTCTTCGTGCTCGTCGGCTCGGGCTCCTTCTCGGGCTCGGGCTTCTCGGGCTCGGACTTCGCCTCGGGCTCCGGCTCCTTCTCGGGCTCGGGCTCGGGTTCGGGTTCGGGTTCGTCGGAACCCGACGATGCGGCGTCGGCGGACCCGATGACCGCCAGGCGGCCACCGACCTCGACGACGTCGTCCTCGTTCGCGATGATCTCGAGCAGGGTGCCGGCGACCGGCGACGGGATCTCGGTGTCGACCTTGTCGGTGGAGACCTCGAGCAGCGGCTCGTCCTCGGCGACCTCGTCGCCGACCGACTTCAGCCAGTTGGTGACGGTGCCCTCGGTGACCGACTCGCCGAGCTCGGGCATGGTGACGTCGGTGCCCTCGGAGCTGCCGCCGGACTTCGTGCCCGCGGTCGGCTTCTTCGCCGGCTCGTCGGCGTCGGCCGACGGCTCGGGTTCGTCGGCGGGGGAGTCGCCCTCGGCGTCGGTGGGTGCGGTTCCGCCGGCCTCGTCGGCCGAGTCGTCGGAACCGGAATCGTCGGAGCCGGAGTCGTCGGACGAACCGCTCGCCTCGTCGGCGTCACCGATCTCGGCGAGTGCGCCGCCGACCTCGACGACGTCGTCCTCCTGGGCCAGGATCTTCGTCAGCACACCGGAAGTGGGAGCGGGGATCTCGGTGTCGACCTTGTCGGTCGAGACCTCGAGCAACGGCTCGTCCTCGGTGACCTCGTCGCCCTCCTGCTTGAGCCACCGGGTGACTGTTCCCTCGGTGACGCTTTCACCCAGGGCGGGCATCTGGACGGAGAAGGCCATGATTGTCGACTCCTCGACTCGTGTTCCGGTGGTTCGGTCGCGAACCTGTTCGCAGCGGGTGTGGCGCACAGGCAGCAGGTCGGTGGAGGCGCGAACGCCTCCGTGTCGAAACCCTACCCGTAGGGTCGGCGTTCGCGGGGGCGGTGTGGACCACCGGCTTGTCGCCGCCGAGTGGGCATCGCGATGCGACGGCGTCGGACGTGTCGGGCGGGCTCAGCCGAGTGCGGCGATGTCCTCGATGACGCTGATCATCGTGCGCACCGGGACACCGGTACCGCCCTTGGGTGTGTAGCCCCACGGGCCGCCGGTGTTGAAGGCGGGGCCGGCGACGTCGATGTGCGCCCACTCGACACCGTCGGCGACGAACTCGCGCAGGAAGATCCCCGCCGAGAGCATCCCGCCCCAGCGATGGTTGGTGACGTTCGCGAGATCGGCCACCCGGGACTTGAGGTCCGCCGACAGCTCCTCGGGGAAGGGCATCGCCCAGCCGTTCTCGCCGATGCGCCGCGAGATCCCGGCGACGCGGTCGCGGAAGTCGTCGGTGCCCATCACGCCCGGGGTGCGGGTACCCAGCGCGACCATCTGCGCGCCGGTCAGCGTGGCGGTGTCGATGAGGTAGTCGGGGTCGTCGGCGCAGGCGCGGACGATGGCGTCGGCCAGGATCAACCGTCCCTCGGCATCGGTGTTGATGACCTCGACGGTGATGCCGCCGTACTGGGTGAGGACGTCGCCGGGACGCTGCGCGGTCGACGACGGCATGTTCTCGGCCATCGGGACCGTCGCGGTCACATCGACACCGACTCCCAGCTGCGCGGCGAGCACGACCGTGGCCACCACGGCCGCGGCACCGCCCATGTCGGAGGTCATGTTCTCCATGCCCGCGGCGGGCTTGATGGAGATGCCGCCGGTGTCGAAGGTGACGCCCTTGCCCACGAGCGCGACCTTCTTCGCGTCGGTCGCACCACTGCGGTAGGCGAGGCGCACGAGACGCGGCAGGCGCGAACTGCCCTTGCCCACACCGACGATGCCGCCGTACCCCTGCTCGATCAGGGCGGTGTCGTCGAGGATCTCGATCTGGAGCCCGGCCGATTCGCCCAGCGCGCGGGCACGGTCGGCGAACTCCTCGGGATAGAGGTGACTCGGCGGTGTGTTGACGAAGTCGCGGGCCACGGCGACGGCGGTGGCGATCGATCGCGCGCGGTCCAGTTCGGCCGCGGGGTCACGGCGTGGGGCGTCGCCGGTCGCGCCGCCGGGCAGCAACGCCACCGAGGCCAGCGGGGCCTTCGTCGAGCGGGTCTTGTCCGAGCGGAACTCCTCGAATCGGTAGGCGCCGAGGAAGAACCCCTCGGCCGCGGCACCGAGGTCGACCGTCGACAGTGTGGTCAGCGCCCGCTCGACGCCGGTGAGGTTGCGTGCGGCGACACCGGCGGCCCGGCGCACGGTGTCGGGCTCGTCGAGTGCCGACCGCGCACCCATGCCGACGGCGAGGATGCTGGCCGCACCGATCGAGGCGGGCGCCACGATCCGGCTGACCTCGCCGGCCCCGGCCGACGCGCCGACCGCGGTCAGCGACGCCGAGATCTCGGAGAGCTGGGTGTCGTCGAGGAGACCGTCACCGACCACGGGCTCCTGGGGCGAGTCACCCTCGGCGCCGTTCACGAGCCCGATGACGAGCACGTCGGCGGTCTCGCCGATCGAGGTCGCGATGGCCAGATCGGGTCCGAGCTGTCGGTCCGGGGCGCTGCTCATACGGGCATCTCTTTCGTCGGCATCTCTCGTTCGCGGTGATCGGGATCGAGCCTAGTGGGCGTGCGCGGCTGCGGCGGTGACGGCCGTGGGCGAGGGCAGATAGGTTGTCTGCCATGAGTGACGCACCCCTGCACGGACCGATCCACGCCGTCCACGAGCGGATCGGCGCCGCGTTCGCCGAGTTCGGCGGATGGCTGATGCCGGTGTCGTATTCCGGCACCGTAGCCGAGCACGCCGCGGTGCGGGAGGTCGTCGGTGTGTTCGACGTGAGCCACCTCGGCAAGGCGTCGGTGACCGGTCCGGGGGCCGCGGAGTTCGTGAACCGTTGTCTCACCAACGATCTGAGGAAGATCGAACCGGGTCGGGCGCAGTACACCCTGTGCACCGACGAGTCCGGCGGCGTGATCGACGACCTCATCGCCTACTGGGTGTCCGACGACGAGGTGTTCCTCGTCCCCAACGCCGCGAACACCGCCGCCGTCGTGGCCGCGCTGGCCGCGGCCGCGCCCGCCGACATCTCCGTCCGCGATCGTCGCCGTGAGTACGGTGTGCTCGCCGTGCAGGGACCGCGCTCGGCGGAGGTCCTGACCGCGATCGGGCTGCCCACCGAGATGGGGTACATGTCCTACGTCGACGCCGAACTCGCGATCGGCGGACGTTCGCGCACGATCCGGGTGTGCCGGACCGGCTACACCGGCGAGCGTGGGTTCGAGCTCCTGCCGGCGTGGGACGACACCGCCGAGGTGTTCGAGGTGGTGCTCGCCGCGGTGACCGAGGCGGGCGGGCTGCCCGCGGGTCTGGGCGCGCGCGACACCCTGCGCACCGAGATGGGTTACCCGCTGCACGGACACGAACTGTCACTCGACATCAGTCCGCTGCAGGCGCGGTGTGGCTGGGCCGTCGGGTGGAAGAAGGACGAGTTCTTCGGTCGTGACGCGCTTCTGGCCGAGAAGGAGTCGGGACCGACGCGACGCCTGCGCGGTCTCAAGGCGGTCGGCCGCGGTGTCCCGCGCGCGGACTGCGTGGTGCGCGACGCCGCGGGGACGGCGATCGGGTTGTGCACCTCGGGCACCTTCTCGCCGACGTTGAAGCAGGGCATCGCGCTCGCGCTGATCGACACCGCTCCCGGTGTCGCCGACGGTGACCGCGTGGTCGTCGACGTGCGCGGTCGCGACCTCGAATGCGAGGTCGTGGCACCGCCGTTCGTGGAGACCAGCACCAGCTGAGTCGTCACGCGCGTGGGCGCGGGTGACGACGCCGGCGCACAGGTGCCACGCGCTAGGATTGCCCGATGACCATGGAGTTCACCCGAACCGAGCACCCGCATCCGGTGTCGGAGGCACGCCGTGCCGAGATCCTGGCGGCGCCCGGCTTCGGCAACTACTTCACCGACAACATGGTGAGCGTCGATTACGACGCCGACCGCGGCTGGCATTCGGCGCAGGTGCTGCCCTACGGCCCCATCGCCCTCGATCCGTCGGCGATGGTCCTGCACTACGCGCAGGAGATCTTCGAGGGGCTCAAGGCCTACCGGCAGCCCGACGGGTCGATCGCTTCGTTCCGGCCCGACGCCAACGCACGTCGGCTCAACTCGTCGGCGCGGCGGCTGGCCATGCCCGAGCTGCCCGAGGAGGACTTCCTCGCCTCGCTGCGCGCCCTCCTCGACGCCGACAACGCCTGGGTGCCGTCGGCCGGCGGTGAGGATTCGCTCTACATCCGGCCGTTCATGTTCGCCACCGAGGCCGCGCTCGGTGTCCGCCCGTCGAAGACCTACCGCTACGTGGTGATCGCCTCGCCGGCCGGCGCCTATTTTGCCCAGGGCGTGAAGCCCGTCAGCGTGTGGCTGTCGTCGGAGTACGTGCGTGCCGCGCCGGGCGGCATCGGTGACGCCAAGACGGGCGGCAACTACGCCGCATCGCTGCTCGCGCAGGCGCAGGCCGCCGAGCACGGATGCGAGCAGGTGGTGTGGCTCGACGCCATCGAGCGCCGGTTCATCGAGGAGATGGGCGGGATGAACCTGTTCTTCGTCTTCGGGTCGGGCGCCGACGCACGTCTGGTGACCCCTGAGCTGTCGGGATCGCTGCTGCCCGGTGTCACCCGCGACTCGCTGCTGTCGCTCTCGGTCGACGCGGGTATCTCGGTCGAGGAGCGCAAGGTCAGCAGCGAGGAACTGCGCAAGGGTGTGGCGTCGGGTGACATCACCGAGGTCTTCGCCTGCGGGACCGCGGCGGTCATCACCCCTGTCGGTCGCGTCAAGGGCGACACCGACGACTACCGCATCGGCGACGGCGGCCCCGGCGAGGTCACCACCGCGCTGCGCGACACCCTCACCGGCATCCAGCGCGGCACGTTCGCCGACACGCACGGCTGGATGACCGAGCTCCACCGGGGCTGACCGGTCCGGTCGTTGGTCTCAGAGCGCGACGGCGACGAGCGCGACGGCGGTCCCGATCTCGACACCTGCGCCGAGCACGTCGCCGCTGACCCCGCCCAGCCGGCGGGCGCAGTGCGCCGACAGCAACCAGGCGCCGGCGCCGATCACGACCACCGTGACGACACCGCGCCACCAGCTGTCGAGGTCGACCGCCACCGCACACGCCACGGCGAGCAGAGACCACAGACCGATCGACCACCGCTGACTGTCGGCCACCAGTTCACCGAATCCTCCTGTCGCGGCCGGTAGTCCGCGGCGACACGCGATGGGGACGGTCAGGCGACCCACGGCGACGGCGGCGGCGATCGCGTACCAGTGGTGGCCCTCGACCAGCGCGCCGAGGGATCCGGCCTGCGCCAGCATCACCACGACGAGGGCAGCCGCACCGAACGGACCCACGCCGCCGCTGCGCATCACCTCACGGGCACGGTCCGGCGGGCCGTAACACCCGAGTCCGTCGACGGTGTCGGCCAGCCCGTCGATGTGCATTCCGCGCGTGAGCAATCCGAGCACGGCGACGACGAGCGCGCCGACCACGATCGGGGGCAGCGCCGTCTGCGACAGCAGTGCCCCGACACCCCCGGTCACCCCTCCGAGACCGACACCGACGAGCGGACTCGCCGCGATGGCACCGGCACCGGCCGCACGGTCGATCTCCGTGCGCGGCTGGGGCACCGGGACAACGGTCAGCCACGACACCGCCAGCCACACCGAGCGCAGCGGGCCGGCGGTCGTCACCGTCGCCCGGTCGACGCCGCCTCGGCGGATCGCTCGCTGACCCCGGAGTCGCTGAAGGTGGCCATCGAGGCGAGCGTGGCCACGGCGGCCTGCACGATCGGCACGGCGGTGAGCGCGCCGCTGCCCTCGCCGAGCCGCATGGAGAACTCGAGCACCGGCTCGAGTGCGAGGTGTTGCAGCGCAATCGAATGCGCCGGTTCGGCCGAACGGTGACCGGCGATCCACCACTGCGCCGCACCGGGCGCGAGATCCTCGGCGACGAGCGCGGCCGCGGAGACCACCAGGCCGTCGAGGACGACGGGTGTGCGGCGTTGGGCGGCCTGGGCGAGGAATCCCGCCATGGCCGTCAGATCGGCACCGGCCACCGCTGCGAGCAGCGCGATGGGGGAGCGCGACACCGCGCGGGCCCGCCGCATGCCGTCGCGGATCGCGGCGGTCTTGCGGATCCAGCCGGCGTCGTCGATACCGGTCCCGCGCCCGACCACCACCACCGGTTCGGTGTCGGTGATGGTGCCCACGAGCACCGCGGCCGGCGTGGTGTTGCCGATACCGAGGTCCCCGGCGATCAGCAGATCGGCACCGGAGTCGATGAGCTCGTCGGCGATCGCCCGACCGTTGGCGAGCGCGGCGTTGGTCTCGGCGGCGGTGAGGGTGTCGGTGGTGCGCAGGTCGCCGCAACCGCGCCGCACCTTGAACCGGCGTACCGACTCGTCGGTGTCGGCGTCGACACCGATGTCCTCCACGCGGACGGCCACCCCGGCTTGACGCGCCAGCACGTTCACCGCGGCACCACCGGAGAGGATGTTGGCCACCATCTGGCCGGTCACCTCGGGCGGGTACGCCGACACACCCGCGTGCGCGACACCGTGGTCGCCGGCGAACACCACGACCGTCGGGTGGGCGAAAGGCGCAGGCGGACAGACACCCTGGCACGCCGACGCCCAGATGGAGATCTCCTCGAGCCGACCCAGCGACCCCGCGGGCTTGGTCAGGATCATGTGTCGGCCGCGGGCCTCGTCGCCGATGGTGTGATCCGGCGACGGCACGATGTCGAACTCGTCGGCGGCGTCGTGGTGGTCGCCCACCGTGCTCGGCGCGGCGTCGGGTGTGTGCGGCGACGGGGTGTGCGCGGGTGTCGAGGGCTCCGGGGTCGACGCGACGGCCGTCGGCTCGGGCTCGGGATCGATGGCGCGCGATGGCGCCTCGGCGACCACCGACACGGTCTCGGCGTCGTCGAGCTCGACGACCCGCCCGGCGACGAGCAGCACGACGCGATCACACACGGCGGCGACAGCGGCGTTGACCGCGCCCAGTTCGTCCTGGAACCGACGTCCGGCCGGCGTCGGTGCCACGAGCGACAACCCGACCTCGGGACTGACCACCACGACGTCACCGGTCGTCGCGGCGAGCGCCGAACACAGGTCGGCGGTGCGGGACGACAGGTCGACCGTCGGGGCGTCCCATCCGCCGATCTCGTCGAGGTAGGTGGTGACCCAGCTGCCGAGGTCGTCGACGAGGGTGGGCGTCGCGGGGTCCGACCGGAGCGCGCCGGCGACGTCGGCGGACTCGACGGTCGTCCACGTCGAGGGACGCCGATCCCGGTGGGCGTCGATACGCGACGCCCAGTCCGGGTCGCCGGTCGCAGGGGTTGCCGCGGTCGCGAGGTAGCGGACGGCATCGCCGCGTGCAGAGATGATCTGTTCGGCGTACGCCGACTTACCCGAGCGGATACCGCCCAGAACCAACGTGCGCACCGACGTCAGACCGCGTCGCCGGGCTTGACCTGGGGACGGGGCGCACGCATGAACCGCATCTGCATCGACCGGCTGAACGAGTACCACCCGAGCTTGAAACCGCCGTCGGGGGTGTCCGGGAACCGTTCGCGCACACGGTTGTTGACAATGCGACCGAGGATCACGCCGTCGACGGCGAGGAACAGCGCGAAGATCAGCATGATCAGCGTCGCGTACACCGCGATCGCGGGCAGGAACATGACCACGATCAACAGGATCGCGAACGGCATGAACAGTCCCGCGAAGTTGCGGCGAGAGTCGACGACGTCGCGCGCGTACTTGCGGACCGGGCCCTTGTCGCGCGGCATGAGGTACTTCTCGTCGCCGTCCATCATCCGCTGACGCTGCTCGGCACGGGCGGTCCGTCGGGTGTCGGACTGGGCCTTCTTCTCGGCGCGGCTCAGCTTCGGCCCGCCCACCGTCTTCTTGCGAGCACGTGCCTCGGCCCGCGTCAGCGGGGCCGGGGCGACCGGGCCGCGGCGACGCCCCTCGGCTTCGCGACGGGTGGGCGTCGGTCGTCCCTTGCCCTCGGTCCGCTTGGGTGCGGTCGCGGATGTGGTCGCGGTGGTCGAACGGCCCGCCCCGTTGCCGTCGGCCCCGCTTCCGGGTCCGTCGGTCTCGCGTCCGTCGCCGTTGCCGGCGTCTTCCTTGCTCCAGGGCAGCTTCACCCCGTCAGGATATTTGATCGCGGCGCCGGCGCCGCCATCCGGTGAGAACTGTGCCCCCACGAGACGGTGTCCGCTCGGCCTGCCGGGTGCTGGCCACGTTCCTATACTTCGGCCATGCGGGCCCTGATCTCTCCGGATTCGTTCGGCGACACCCTCACGGCGGTGGCCGCCGCCGACGCGATCGCCGCCGGTTGGATCCTCGGCCGGCCCGACGACGACGTGGTCCGCGCGCCGCTGTCCGACGGTGGTCCCGGTTTCGTCGACGTGCTCGCCACCCGGTTCGGTGAGGTGATCACCACCACCGTGCGCGGTCCGCTCGGCGATCCGGTCGATGCCCGGTGGCTGCTCCACCACGACGACGGGCATGTCACGGCCTACATCGAGTGCGCGCAGGCATGTGGCCTGCACCAGGTGGGGCGCCCGACACCCGACACCGCGTGGGCGGCCACGACCCACGGGGTCGGGGAGCTCGTCCTCGCGGCCCTGGCCCGGGGTGCGACCGCCGTCGTCGTCGGATTGGGAGGCAGCGCCACCACCGACGGCGGCGTGGGAATGCTCGAGGCGCTCGCCGCGGCGGCCGGTTCGACCGGCACCGACCTCGCGGCCGCCGCCGACCTCGTCACCCCGCTCGACCTGATCGTCGCGTCGGATGTGGAGAACCCGCTGCTCGGGGAATGGGGCGCGGCGCATGTCTTCGGACCGCAGAAGGGGGCCGACGCCGACACCGTCGCGCGTCTCGAGACGCGGATGGCTCAGATGGACGAGCGTCTGACCGCACTGGCCGGGCGCGTGGTGTCCGACGAACCGGGCGCGGGAGCGGCCGGGGGGCTGGGCGCGGCGCTGCTCGCTCTGGGGGGCCGTCGGGTGTCGGGCGCGACCGTGATCGCCGAGGCCATCGGCTTCGAGTCGCTGGTCGCGGCCGCCGATGTCCTCATCACCGGCGAGGGCCGGTTCGACAGCCAGACGCTGCGCGGCAAGGTCGTGGCCGCCGCCGCGTCCGCCGCGGCGGCGCACGCGGTGCCGGTGGTCGTGGTGGCCGGGCAGGTCACGCTGGCGCGCTCGGCGATCAGCGACGCCGGGATCGCCGAGGCGCACGCGATCGTCGACATCGCCGATTCGACCGAGCACGCGATGGGAGAGGCGGGGCCGTTGCTCGAACGACTGGTGGCAGACATCGCGCGCGGTTGGACGACGCCCCGCGGCGGCCCCGGCGGACCGCCGGAATAGCAGTCGTAGGGGTACCGTTGATGCCGAGGAGTACGACGACACCCGTGCGACATCGGCGTGAGGCGGCCAACCGCCCGTCATCTGCGTCGAATCGAGAACATCGTTCGCTCGTACACTGTCTGCACACCGAGGAGACCGCTATGACTGTCGACAACCAGGCCACGGCCGACACCACGACCACCACCGGTGGCGTCCGGCTGACCGACGCCGCCGCGAGCAAGGCGAAGGCACTGCTCGACCAGGAGGGTCGTGACGACCTGTCCCTGCGCATCGCCGTCCAGCCCGGCGGATGTGCCGGCCTGCGCTACCAGCTCTTCTTCGACGATCGCAGCCTCGACGGCGATGAGATCTCCGATTTCGGCGGCGTGAAGCTGGCCGTCGACCGCATGAGCTCGCCCTATGTCCAGGGCGCGTCCATCGACTTCGTCGACACCATCGAGAAGCAGGGCTTCACCATCGACAACCCGAACGCGACCGGCAGCTGCGCCTGCGGCGACTCGTTCAACTGACGCCGACGGCGGTGTGATCACCGCCACCACGACGTGCTCGTCCCTGTGGCCCGTACCGACTTCGGTGCGGGCCACAGGTGTGTGTGCCGGGCGCTGTAGCGTTGGGCCCGGGTTCGGCCACGAACCCCGGGGGCGTCGTGCGTGCTCGGGGGTGTGCCGATAAACGCAGACGAAAGGGTTTGACTGCCGTGGCCATCGCCATTTGCGGGTCGATCGCGACCGATCACCTGATGCGGTTCAAGGGAAAGTTCTCCGAGCAGCTCCTCGAAGAGCACCTGCATCACATCTCACTGAGCTTCCTGGTGGAGGAACTGGTCATCCGCCGCGGCGGCGTGGCCGGCAACATCTCCTACGGCATGGGCGTCCTCGGTGCGTCACCGCTGCTCGTGGGCGCAGTCGGCAGTGACTTCGACGACTACCGGTCGTGGCTCGAGAGCAAGGGTGTCGACTGCAGCGGTGTCCGGGTGTCGCGCAACGCCCACACCGCGCGGTTCATGTGCACCACCGACGACGACATGGCCCAGCTGGCCAGCTTCTACGTCGGCGCGATGGCCGAGGCCCGGCAGATCTCGCTGTCGGACCTCTCCGACGAGGTCGGCAAGCCCGAACTGGTCCTGATCGGCGCCGACGATCCCGAGGCCATGGTCCGCCACAGCCAGGCGTGCCGCGATCTGGAGATCCCGTTCGCCGCCGACCCCTCGCAGCAGCTCGCGTTGCTCGACGGCGAGCAGATCCGCACGCTCATCGCCGGCGCCACCTACCTGTTCACCAACGAGTACGAGTGGGGCCTGCTGCAGAAGAAGGCCGACCTGACCTCCGAGCAGGTGGCCGAGCAGGTGCAGACCCGCATCACGACCCTCGGCAAGGACGGCGCCGAGATCATCGAGCGCGACGGCACCCGCACGCACATCGCGGTGGTCCCCGAGACGAAGAAGGTCGACCCCACCGGTGTCGGCGACGGCTTCCGCGCCGGCTTCCTGGTCGGCAACGCCGCCGGACTCAGCTTCGAGCGGTCGGCGCAGCTGGGGTCGCTCGTGGCCGTGCTGGTCCTGGAGACCGTCGCCCCGCAGGACTGGACCTGGGATCGCGAATCGGCCTTGGCGCGTATCGCCGACGCCTACGGCGAGGACGCGGCCACCGAGATCGGTGCCGTCGTCGCCTGACGCGTCACCTCACCGACAGACACGCCGCCCGGCGGGGGATCGTTCCCCTTCCGGGCGGCGTCTGGCGTCGTGGGGCTACAGGGTGACCGGGTATTCGCGGTCGGCGATGGTCGGGGTGATGGAGCCCTCGACGAAGATGCCGTGCCACACCATGAAGACCAGGACCGTCCACAGCCGCCGGCTGTTGTCGACGGTGCCCGCACGGTGCTCGTCGAGCATGGCCAGCACCGCGGCCTTGTCGAAGATCTGATCGGTCTGCGAGTGCGCGATGGTCTCGCGCGCCCAGTCGTGCAACTCGGTGCCGGCGAGCCAATGCCGCAGCGGCACGGGGAAACCCAGCTTCTTGCGATGCAGTACGTGGCCGGGGACGATCTGCTCGAGTGCGCGCCGTAGCGCGTACTTCGTGGTGCCGTGGGCCAGTTTCTGGTCGGTGGGCAGCCGTTGTGCGACCTCGAAGACCTCCGGGTCGAGGAACGGCACCCGCAGCTCCAGCGAGTTCGCCATCGTCATCTTGTCGGCCTTGACGAGGATGTCGCCCCGCAACCAGGTGAACAGGTCGATGTGCTGCATGCGCGCCACCGGATCCCAGCCGCGGGTCGTCGCGTAGAGATCGGCGGTGACGTCGGTGTGGGTCCACTCGGGCCGGTATCCGCGCAGCACCGCGCGCAGTCGGGCATCGTCGAACGATCGGGCGTTGCCGTAGTAGCGCTCCTCGAGGGTCATCGACCCGCGGTGGAGCAGGCTCTTGCCGCGGGTGCCCTCGGGGATGCGCGCCGACAGCCGTCCGGCCGCCGAACGCAGTCCGCCGGGGAGACGATCGAACGGCTTGAGCGACAACGGTTCCCGGTAGATGGTGTAGCCGCCGAACAGCTCGTCGGCCCCCTCGCCGGACAACACCACCTTGACGTGTTTGCGGGCCTCCTGGGCGACGAAGTACAACGGCACCAACGCCGGGTCGGCGACGGGATCGTCGAGGTACCAGACGATCTCGGGGATCGCCGACGCGAACTCGGCCGGACCCACCACCTTCACGATGTGCCGAGCACCGATCGCCGCGGCCGACTCCGCGGCCACGTCGACCTCGGAGTAACCCTCACGTTCGAATCCGGTGGTGAAGGTGATGAGGTCGGGGTTGTGGCGGATGGCCAGTGCGGCGATGGCGGTCGAATCGATGCCGCCGGAGAGGAACGAGCCGACGGTGACGTCGGCGCGCATGTGCTTGGCGACCGAGTCCGAGAGCACCTCGGCGATCTCGTCGTAGCGACGCTGCTCACCGCCGGAGGTGAACGGCCGGATGTCGAACTGTGGGGTGAAGTAGCGCTGGATCCGCGGCGCCGAGCCCGGCGTCAGCGTCGCGTGGCATCCGGACTCCAACCGGGTGATGGCGCGGTGCAATGTCTCGGGCTCGGGCACGTACTGCAGGACCGTGTAGTGCTCGATCGCGCGGGGGTCGAGGTCGCGGTCGCCGCCGACGGAGTCCAGCAGCGCGAGGATGCTCTTCTTCTCGCTGCCGAATGCGGTGCCGCCCGGGCCGGTCGCCATGAACAGCGGCTTGATGCCGAACGGGTCGCGGGCCAGGAAGAGCGTCCGGGTCTCGGTGTCCCAGATCGCGAACGCGAACATCCCGCGCAGCCGGGCGACCGCGCCGGGCCCCCAGTAGTGGAACGCCGCGACGACGGCCTCGCCGTCACCCTCGGTGTGGAAGACCGCGCCCTCGTCGGCGGCGAGCTGCGCCCGCAGTTCGAGGTAGTTGTAGACCTCGCCGTTGTAGGTCAGTGCGTACCGGTCGGGCGACTCCGGCGGTCCCCACCGCAGCGGCTGGTGCGAGTGTTCGATGTCGATGAACGCGAGCCGGTTGAACCCGAGGACGAGATCGTCGTCGCTCCACGTCCCGCCGGGCTCGTCGGGACCCCGGTGTCGCATGCAGTGCAGCGCCGTGGGGAACCCTTCGCGCAGGCGCCGGCCGGAGCCGTCGCTGGTCAGCAAGCCCACCAGGCCACACACGTGAGAACACTCCGATCGAGGTCGGGAATCGGTGCCGTCGGACCCGGGGATCCGACCCCGCGAGGGGTCGGGGACGGGTGCTCGGCGACCGCTCGGACGCCGTCGAGTATGCCGCACTCGGCAGGGGTGGCCATGCCCACCAAACCCCGATCACGAAAGTCGGCGACACTTGGTCTACGCTGCGTAGTACTGGATGCACCACGCCGAGAACGCCCACAGCGGACCGGCGCAGCGCATCTGCGCGAGTGGGTGTTCGACATGCGGGAAGGCGTGACAGTGACACACGGTGGACGGCCACGGCTGACGGCGACCGGTACAGGTCGTCGCAGGGTGAAGAGGGTCTACGCGTTGCTCCTCCTGGGAGTCGGCGCACTGCTGATGTCGGGGTGCAGCGCCTCGGAGGCGATGCGTTTCGGGTGGCCCGAAGGCGTCACGCCGGAGGCCGAGGACATGCGGCACCTGTGGACGTGGTCGGTGATCGCTGCGCTCGTGATGGGCATCATCGTCTGGGCGCTCACCTTCTGGACGATCTCGTTCCACCGCCGCAAGGGCACCGGCAAGCTCAGCGCCGACGAGGAGTTCCCGCGCCAGACGGCCTACAACGTGCCGCTGGAGCTCACCTACACCGCGATCCCGTTCGTGATCATCGCCGTGCTCTTCTACTTCACGATCATCGTGCAGAACAGCGTCGAGGCGAAGAAGTCCGATCCCAAGGTCGTCGTGGACATCACCGCCTTCCAGTGGAACTGGAAGTTCGGCTACCGCACGGTCGAGATGGGCAACGGTCAGAAGTACGAGGGCTTCCTGCGCAACGGCAGCCCCTACGAGGAGCAGCTGCCCCGCGAGAACAAAGAGGGCGAAGAGGTCCCGCTGCCCGCCAACGGCCGCGACGATGACATCCGCAACTACCTGAAGTTCGACCGCATCGAGACCGTCGGCACGTCCGACGAGATCCCGGTGCTGGTGCTCCCGGTGGGCGAGCGCATCGAGTTCGAGCAGGCCTCGGCCGACGTCATCCACTCGTTCTGGGTTCCCGAGTTCCTGTTCAAGCGCGACGTGATGCCGTTCCCGAAGCAGAACCACACCGACAACCGCTGGCAGGTCAGCTCCATCGACCGTCCCGGTGCCTTCGTCGGTCGTTGTGCGGAGATGTGCGGCACGTACCACTCGATGATGAACTTCGAGGTGCGTGCGGTCAGCAAGGAGAAGTTCGACACCTACATCTCCTACCGTGCGGCCAACCCGACGGCGACCAACGCCCAGGCGCTGCAGAACATCTGCGAGACCCCGGTCTCGATCACCACGCATCCGTTCGACACCCGTCGCAGCACTGATGGGACGACGACGCCGCAGACGAACGGCGATGCGAACAACACATCGATCCCCGGCTGCACGGTAGGAGCTCAGCAGTGAAAATCGAGGCTCGTCTCTTCGAGATCCTGACGATCTTCTTCTTCGGCGCGGCGATTCTCTACGGCGTCTGCACCGGCTTGTCGAGCAAGAACGTCGAGTGGGTGGGCATCACCGGCATGGTGATGACCGGCGGTCTGACGCTCATCATCGGCACCTACTTCCGCTTCGTGGCCCGTCGTGTCGACATCCGGCCCGAGGACTACGAGGAGGCCGAGATCGAGGACGGCACCGGCGAACTGGGCTTCTTCAGCCCCGGCAGCTGGTGGCCCATCGCGATCGCCCTCGGTGCGGCCCTGCTGGCCGTCGCCATGGCCACGGTGAACTTCTGGCTCGCCGCCACCGCGGTCGTCGCGATCATCATGGCCGTCGGCGGACTCGTCTTCGAGTACCACGTCGGAGCCGAGAAGCACTGATCACGATCACCTCTCGTGCCGGCTGAGCCGCACGAACGCAACATCGACAGGGCAGGTGCCGCGGCACCTGCCCTTCGTCGTGCCCACACCGCCGACCTCTCGGCGTCCGATCTCGCCGCGATCCGCGCGCTGATGACCGACGCTTTCGCCGGCGACTTCGACGACGACGACTTCGACCACGCCCTCGGCGGGGTGCACGTGATCGCGCAGGGAGCGTCGGGTGACGTCCTCGGACACGCCGCGGTGGTGCAACGACAGCTCGCCGTGGGGGACCGGGTCTGTCGGGTCGGCTACGTCGAGGCGGTGGCGGTGTCGTCCGCAGCGCAGCGCCAGGGACTCGGCTCAGCCCTCATGGCGGCCGTGGAGGACATCGTGGACGCCGCGTACGACATCGGCGCTCTCGCGGCCAGTGAGGCGGGTATGCGGCTCTATCGGTCTCGCGGCTGGGTGCCCTGGGAGGGGCCTCTCCGTGCTGTCGCTGCCGAGGGCGTCGTGGACACGCCTGACGACCAGGACTGTGTCCTCGTCTTCGGAGCGCCGATCCGGACGGGCGCGATCGATCTCGGCGCGGTCCTGGTGGCCGATCGCCGCCGCGGCGACCCGTGGTGACCCGTCGATCGGCCAGTTGACCGCTTCGGTCGGTGCGACGACGTGGACGGTCGACGAGGGGGCGAACGACGAGGGGGCGAACGACGACGGCCGGTGAACCCCTGAGGGATTCACCGGCCGTCGTGGCGTGCGGAGTGGGGGAGTGGACCCCTACTTCTCGAGCATGTTCCCGCCGCGCGACTGGAGCTTGGCGAGTGCCTCGTGCTCCTGTCGATGGGCTTCGTGCTCGATCTCTGCGTTGCGCTTCTGCTCCTCGATCGGGTCGGCCACCATCAGCGAACCGGTACCGGGTGCGCCGGCGGACCCGAGCTTGTTCATCCGCTTGGGCAGAGCCGCGCCCTCGTAGGGGAGCGGGATCGGGTGTCCGTGGCTGTCGACCGGGCCGAGGGGCTGGTGCACCTCGATGTACTCGCCCTGCGGCATCCGCTTGATGATGCCGGTCTCGATGCCGTGTTCGAGGACCGCGCGGTCACTGCGCTGCAGTGCCAGGGCCCAGCGGTAGGCGATGAAGTACGCCAGCGGCGGCACGACGATGAGGCCGATACGGCCCATCCACGTGGTCGCGTTGAGCGAGATGTGGAACTTCAGCGCGATGATGTCGTTCATGCACGACAGCGTCAGGACCACGTAGAACGCCAGGGCCATCGACCCGATCGCGGTGCGGACCGGGACGTCACGCGGACGCTGCAGCAGGTTGTGGTGAGCGTCGTCGCCGGTGAGGCGCTTCTCGATCCACGGGTAGGCGAACATCACGGTGAACACCACACCGATGATCGCCACCACCCAGAAGATGGCCGGGATCGTGTAGGTGTTGCCGAAGTAGATCTCCCACGCCGGCATCAGTCGCGCCATGCCGTCGGTCCACATCATGTAGATGTCGGGCTGCGAACCGGCCGAGACGTGCGCCGGGTTGTACGGACCCAGGACCCAGATCGGGTTGATCTGGAAGACGCCCGCCATGATCGCGAGGATGCCGAAGGTGACGGCGAAGAACGCGCCGGACTTGACCGCGAAGACCGGGAGGATGCGGACACCGACCACGTTCTTCTCGGTGCGGCCGGGGCCGGGGAACTGGGTGTGCTTCTGGTACCAGACCAGCGCCAGGTGGGCGCCGATCAGCGCCAGGATGATGCCCGGGAACAGCAGCACGTGAAGGATGTAGAGCCTCGGGATGATGATCTCGCCGGGGAAGTCGCCACCGAACAGGGCCCAGTGGACCCACGTGCCGACCACCGGGATACCCATCACGATGCCCGACATCGCGGCGCGGACGCCGGTGCCCGAGAGCAGGTCGTCGGGGAGCGAGTAGCCGAAGAAGCCCTCGAACATGGCCAGGATCAGCAGGAAGCAGCCGATGACCCAGTTCGCCTCACGCGGGCGACGGAACGCACCGGTGAAGAAGATGCGGGCCATGTGCACGATGATCGCCGCGGCGAACAGCAGTGCCGCCCAGTGGTGGATCTGACGGACGAACAGACCGCCGCGCACGTCGAACGAGATGTCCAGCGCGGTGGCGTAGGCCTTGCTCATCTCGACGCCGTTGAGCGGCTGGTAGGACCCGTTGTAGGTCACCTCGGCCATGGACGGGTCGAAGAACAGCGTCAGGTAGACACCCGAGATCAGCAGGATGACGAAGCTGTACAGGGCGATCTCTCCGAGGAGGAACGACCAGTGCGTCGGGAACACCTTGTTGATCTGTCGCCGGACGCCTGCGGCGAGGTGGTAACGGGAGTCGACCTCGTTGGCCTGTGTGGCCGCGCGGTCAGCTATGACGCTCATGGCTTGTCCTTCCCCTGGCCCCGCTCCCAAAAGGCGGGTCCGACGGGCTCGATGTAGTCACCTGCTGCAACCATGTATCCCTGATTGTTCACCGTTATCGGGAGCTGCGCCAGTGCCCGCGCAGCAGGTCCGAAGATCGGCTTGCCGTACTCCAGCGCGTTGAACTGGCTCTGGTGGCACGGGCACAGGATGCGGTTGGTCTGCTGCTCGTACAGCGACGTGGGGCATCCGAGGTGCGAACACACCTTTGTGTAGGCGAAATAGTCGCCGTAGTTGAAGCTCTCCTGGTCCTTGCGCTTGATCACCTTGGCGGTGTCGGTGGGGCGCAGGCGGATCAACATGACCGGGTTGCGGACCAGTTTGAGGCCCTTGTGCAACTTCTCACGTGACTCTTCGGTCTCACCGAAACCGTCGGACACTCGCCACGGGAACACGGTCTCCATGGCGCCGGCGTCGAGATCCTCCGGGCGCACCAGGACGACCTGGTTCGGGTTGCCGGTGTCGCGGCGCAGGAACACGGTCTCGTTCGGCGACTTCGGATCGTTGTAGATCGGCGACCAGCCGGTGTGCCAGAGATCGGAGTCCTTGCCCTTGGCCCACGGGTTCTTGACGATGCCGCCGAGCAGCGCGACGACGCCGGTCAGCGCGAACGCACCGACACCGAACGCGGCCGACCCGATGATCAGCTTGCGACGACCGATGGTCGAGGTGCTGCCGGCGTTCGACAGCAGCGCGACGGTGGTCGCGCGGTCGACGTCGTTGGACCCGCCGTCGTGGCGGTCCTGGACCGAGATCTCCTCGGGGATGAACTTCTTCGTGTACTGCACCAGGCCGATGCCGATCGCGAGGATCGAGCCACCGAAGGTGATGCCCAGCAACGGCGTGTTGAGCGTGTACAGGAAGTAGTTCTTGCCGCCCGGGAGCACGAAGTGCCAGTGGTTGAACAGGAAGATCACGAAGCACGCCACGGCGAGGATGCCCGACAGTGCGAACCAGATCGCCACCGAACGCTCGGCGCGCTTCTCGGCCTTGGTGCCGGGAACGGGGAACCGCTCGCGGCGGTGGATGATCTCCACACCGTCGAGGTTCGTACCGAGCTTCACCAGGTCGTCGTTGCTCATCTTCTCGAGCTCGTCGCGGGTGAAGGTCGGCGGATGGTCGGTGCCCTCCGCGTTCTGCGGGGTCATCTCCTCGTCCGGATCCCTCGGCTTCTGCTCGTCGCTCATGAACGCGATCCAATCCACATCGCCGATGCGACGACGGCGATGACGCCGACGACCCACATCGCCATTCCCTCCGACACCGGTCCGAACCCGCCGAGCGCGTAGCCACCCTGCGGGTTGGTCTCGCTGGCGTACTTCACGTAGCCGATGATGTCCTTCTTCTCGTCCTCCGTGAGCTGACGATCGGAGAACTTCGGCATGTTCTGCGGACCGGTGAGCATCGCGGTGTAGATCTGCTGCTCGTTCGCCGGGTCGAGGGTGGGCGCGTACTTGCCCGAGGACAGGGCTCCGCCGCGACCGGTGAAGTTGTGGCACGAGGCGCAGTTCAGGCGGAACAGCTCGCTGCCGCGCCCGATGTCGTTGCCGCGCAGTTCGCCCATGGCCTTGACCGGGTAGCCGTTCTCGACCTTCACGGTGCCGTCGGCGTTGTGCTCGTAGACGACCGACGGACCGCCGCCGACCGACTGGACGTAGGCGCCGAGCTGGTCGACCTGGGCCTCGGTGAACTTGGCCGGCTTGCGGGCGGCCTGGGCCTCACCGCGCACCGCGGGCATGCGGCCCGAGGACACCTGGAAGTAGACAGACGCGTCACCGACACCGACGAGCGAGGGCCCGCGGTCCTGGACGCCGTCGAGGTTGCGACCGTGGCAGGTGATGCACGAGGTCTCGTAGAGCTTCTTGCCGTCCTGGATCAGGGCGGCGTTGGTCTGCGCATCGGCGGTGGCGACCTGGGGGGTCGGGGTGATCGCCGTGGCGAGTCCACCGGCCACCATCAGGCCCGCGAGCAGGAGCAGGGCGCCGGTCGCGCGGCGACGGAGCTTGCGACGCGACTTCGCGCGCCGGGCATCGGTGCGCTGGGTGCCGGGGTTGCCGGCGCCGACCCCGTCGACCGAGTCGTCGGCCGTGGTGGGCGGGGGAGAAGAACTCATCTCTGCTCTCTCTGGTGGTTGCGGGCTGCGAGCGTGCGATCGTCGGCCGAGATGTCTCGGCGTCGTATCACCGGATGAAGTAGATGGTCGCGAAGAGGCCGATCCACACGATGTCGACGAAGTGCCAGTAGTACGACACGACGATCGCCGCGGTGGCCTGCGCCGGGGTGAACTTGCTGAGCTTGGTGCGGATCAGCAGGAAGATGAAGGCGATGAGGCCGCCGATGACGTGCAGACCGTGGAACCCGGTGGCCATGTAGAACACCGACCCGTAGGCGCTCGACGACAGCGTCGTCCCCTCGTGCACCAGGTGGTAGTACTCGTAGCCCTGACCACCGACGAAGAACGCGCCCATGATGAAGGTGAGGATGTACCAGCGGCGGAGACCGAAGACGTCACCGCGCTCGGCGGCGAACACGCCCATCTGGCAGGTCACCGACGACAGGATGAGCACCGCCGTGACCGGGATGGCCAGGAAGAGGTTCAGCTCCGTCGGTTCCGGGGGCCAGTTGCCACCCGAGTTCGCTCGGGCGACGAAATACATCGCGAACAAACCCGCGAAAAACATGAGCTCACTGGACAGCCAGACGATGGTGCCCACGCTGACCATGTTGGGACGGTTCAGAGAGTGCACCCTCGAGGTGATGGCTGTGCCCGAGGTACCTGCAGCGCTAGTCACAGATTGAAGTATGACGGTTCGTAGTAACCGAACACCAGCTGGGTGGGAGAAAATGTCGCAAATGATCGAGGAGTGCTGCTCATGGCCCGTGACCTGAACGGACACCCGGTTGCGACCGGGGGTCTGCAACGCCTGTTCGGGCGCCTGCGGGGTGGTTCGGCGGCGGCATCGGAGCCGGCCCCGGGTGATCCCGATCTCGTCGTCGTCGCCGAGTGTTTCGACGACACCGCGGCGGCCTCGTCGGTGCTCGCGGACTCGGCGTGGCGCGAGCCCGACCAGGCGGTGCTGCGGCACCTGTTGGTGGTGCCGTCCGAACAGATGGAGGCCGTCGCGGAGACCGCGGCGCAGGACGGCTACGAGGTCGTCGACGCCGACGGCATCGACGGTCCGGAGGTCAAGTCGGGGCCCGGTATGGAGCGTGTCGCGTTGGCGCGCACGCAGCTCGTCGACGCGCTGCACTGTTCGCAGGAGCGGTCGCGCATGGCGGGTCTCGGTGCCCGCCACGACGGGACCGTGCTCGGGTGGCAGGTGCTCCAGCGGCCGGAGTCCTGACCGGTCGCCCCAACCGGCGCGTGTCGGGCACTCGGGGGGACGAATACGCTCACCGTCATGAATCCCCGTGGTGACCGCAGTACGGCCGCTCAGTCCGGTGTCGTGGAGTCCGCTGCCGCGACCTGGCCGTCGGTCCTGGGCGCACTCGCCGACGGCGGCGACCTGTCGGCCGGATGGGCACGCTGGGCGATGAACGAGATCATGTCCGACAACGCGACCGCCGCCCAGATCGCCGCCTTCGGTGTGGCTCTGAAGATCAAGGGGCCCGTGGCCGAGGAACTCAACGCGCTCGCCGCGGAGATGCTCGCGCACTCGGTGCGGGTCGCGGTGGACGGGCCGGCGGTCGACATCGTCGGCACCGGCGGTGACCGGTCGAACACGGTCAACATCTCGACGATGGCGTCGATCGTGGTCGCCGCGGCGGGGGTCCCGGTGGTCAAACACGGCAACCGGTCGGCGTCGTCGCGCAGCGGTGGCGCCGACGTGTTGGAGAGCCTCGGTGTCGACATCACGCTGCGCGCCGACGACGTCGCCCGCAGTGTCGCGACACTGGGGATCGGCTTCTGTTTCGCGCCGGTGTTCCACCCGGCGCTGCGATTCGCCTCCGCTCCGCGCAAGGAGATCGGCATCCCCACGGTGTTCAACGTGTTGGGCGCGCTCACCAACCCGGCGCAGCCCTCGAGTGGGCTCGTGGGGTGTGCGTTCGCCGATCTGGCGCCGGTCGTCGCCGAGGCCTTCGCGCGTCGGGGCAACTCGGTCCTGGTGGTGCGGGGCGACGACGGTCTCGACGAACTGACCACGACGACGACCTCGACGGTATGGGTCGCCGCGGGTGGCTCGGTACAGGTGTCGACATTCGACCCGACCCGCATCGGGGTGGCGCGCTGCGATCCGGCCGACCTCCGCGGTGGCGATGCCGAGCACAACGCCGGAGTGGCCCGTGATCTGGTCGCGGGCGGTCCCGGTCCGGTGCGCGACGCGGTGCTGCTCAACGCCGCGGGGGCGATCGTCGCCCACGATCTCGCCGCCGACGACCGGTCCGACACCGTCGCACTCCGCGAGGACGACCTCTACGGCCGCATCGAGTCCGCGATCACGCGGGCGGCCGGCGCGATCGACAGCGGGGCGGCCGCCGACCTGCTGACCCGGTGGGCGGCGTTCACGTAGTTCGCCTCGCGCCCCCGGCGGTCACTCGCCGATCGAGAACCCGGCGTCGACGTCGGAGCTGGAGAACGTCTTGAAGGCGATGTGGGTCGCGGTGTGGCGTACCCCGGGCAGCTTGTTGATGGTGCCGGTGACGACCGCCGCGATCTGCTCGTGGTCGCGGACCGCGACCGTCGCGATGAGGTCGACGTCGCCTGCGCAGGAGTAGACCTCGCGAACGCCCTCGACGTCGGCCACGGCCTGCGCGGTCTCGTCGATGGCGTGGACGTCGGCGGAGATGAGGACGATGGCCGTGATCATCTGTCCGAGTCTATGGCGCCGCGGACCCCGAACGGCCGCGACAGCACGATCAGCCCGCCAGCGAGAGCAGTTCCCGCGATCGGGACCGCGCGACGCCCGCACGGTCACGCCACTGCGACCACCGCGCCGTCGACCGCACCGGCATCACGAAACCATCGGTGCTGCAGACGATCCGGGTACCCGGCGTCACGAGCCACGCGTGCACCAGCGCCGCCTCCTCGGACGCCGCCCCCCGCAGGGGACCCGGACCGGGCACCACCGTCTCGGCCGACGCCGCCAACGCCTCGGCGATCGCGACCGGTGGGGCCCCGCGCACGGAGACCCCCGCCGCGGCGAGTCGGCCGTGGCGGATCACCGCGAGTTCCCAACCGCCCGCGCCGTCGGACCGCGCGGCGACCAGCTCGGCGATGGCGCACAGCGACGCCAGCCGCTGGCAGCGCTCCAGCGACGACAGCGTCGTCGACAGCTGGTCGCGCAGGCGCGCCGCGGTCTCGAACATCTCCGCCGCGGCGAGGACGTCGAGGCGGTCGAGGACCGACTCCAACGGCGAGTCGTCGTCGCCGACCAGGATCGCCCGGGCGCGCGCCGCGACCGGTGCGTACTCCTCTGCGCTCACCGGTTCGGCGCCGGCGCCGCGACACCCGCCGACCGGTCGTCGGCCGGCATCGGTCAGCCCGCAGGAGTGCCGACCCGACGCCCCGATCCGCCGTGTGCACGTCCGCAACCCGCACACGTCGGCCACGAGATCGGCCAGGGCGGCGGCGTCGGAGCGCACCCGCACCGGCCCCACCGACACCTCGCCGGGACGGCGGCTCACCGTGAAGCGGGGGAAGGCCTCGTCGGTGAGCACCACCCACCACCCGGCGTGCGGCGTCTTGGAACGGCGGTTGTAGGCGGGTGCGTGTGCGGCCAGCAGTCGCAGTTCCCGGACCCCGGCCTCGAGCCGGTGGGCGCACTCGACGTGATCGACCCGGGTCGCGAGCGAGATCATCTCGCGCATCCTGGGCCGTGTCTCCGAGCCCGTGAAGTACTGCCGTGTCCGTCGGCGCAGATCGGTGGCGGTGCCGACGTAGAGGACCTCACCGGAGGGGCCGCGGAAGAGGTAGACCCCGGGCCGTGCCGGGAGACCGTCGGTGATGGTGCGTTTCGCGCGCTGGGCGGTGGTGAGACCCGGCAGGAACTCGACGAGTTCGCGATAGGTGTGGACGCCGAGGTTGCCCACCCGTTCGAACAGGGCGTGCATCACCTCGACGGTGGCGCGGGCGTCGTCGAGGGCGCGGTGCGTCGGGGTGGTGCCGACGGCGAACAGGCGGGCGAGGGCCGAGAGCTTCACCGTCGGCGCCTCGTCGCGCGGCAACACCCGCCGGGCGAGGGTGACGGTGCACAGCACGCGACGGAACCGCCACGGTCGGCCCTGGGCCGTCGCGGCGGCGCGCAGGAAGCCGGTGTCGAAGCGGGCGTTGTGCGCCACGAGCACACACCCGTCGGCGAACTCGAGGAACGCGGGCAACACCTCCTCGATCCTCGGGGCCCGGTAGACCATCGCCTCGGTGATGCCGGTGAGGGCCACGATGTGCCGGGGGATGGCGCATCCCGGATCGATCAGCGTGGCGAACTCGCCGAGGATCTCCCCTCCGCGCACCTTGACCGCGCCGATCTCGGTGATGCGGTCGGCGACCGGGCTGCCGCCGGTCGTCTCGAGGTCCACGACGACAAAGGTCGTCTCCCGTAACGGGGTGTCGTTGCCGAGGTCCCCGATCTCGTCGAAGGCCAGCTGCACGCCGCGGTCGTCGACGTCGGCGGCGGTCACGACGTCGTCGATTCGGCGGTGCCCATGTGATGAGGGTGACGCATGAGGCGAACGTTAGTTCGACACCCCGACAACCACGCCCGCAGCCGCGAGCGCGGTCGGGTTGTCGGAGGGGGTGTCTAGCGTCCCCGTCATACCGGCCGACACCGGTGAGAGACCGCGGATCGGACAGCTCGACGCCGTTGCATTCCGCCCGAACGCCTTCCCGGCACAAATGAGATGGAGATCACAATGCACATCGACTGCGCGACGTGCCCCGGTCGTCCCCGGTCCTGCGACGGCTGCATGATGACCGTGTTCGTCGGATTGCCCACTGCGGTGAACAGCACCGATGGTCTGCGCTCGGTGCCGCCGCCGGCAGCCGGAGACGTCGACGCGGTCCGTGACGCCGTCGATGTGTTCATCGGCCTGGGACTGGTCGGCCCGTCCGCGCGTCGCGAACCGATCGTCACCGAAACGCGTGGTCACGACTCGCAGCACCTCGCTGACGTGCGAGAACTACGCGCAGGCTGACCTTTCACGCGGCAACGCGCCGAACTCGTGTCCCGGTGGACAGATCGACGTACGGTTTCGTAACCTTTCCGAGACCTTGCGGGGTGTCCCGCGACGCCAAGTCGCGGATCGCGAGGTCACCGCTCAATCGCCCCCAGGGGCGAATCGGGGAACCATCACTTCGGACCCAGTCCGATCGGGGTGAATCCTCCGTGTGTTCGAGCGGCCGGTCGGGATCAGATCTCGCACGTCCGCGCGCTCTCACGGGGGTAGGGCCAGTCTTCCGGCCCGAATCCGACAGCTAACCCGGTAGGCGGTCGAGGAAGATCTGAGGAGAACTCGCTTCGTGGCGAAACATCGTTTGGAACAGCCCAGCACCGGTCTCAAGACGGCGCGAGGAGCTGTGATCGCAGGGTCGATCACCCTGGGCACCGTGGCGATGGGGGCAGGACCCGCGTTGGCCGCCCCGGTGACCGTCCCCGGCATCGGGACGTTCGAGATCCCCGGCATCACCGAGAACCAGATCCCCCCGCAGTTCAAGGCCAAGCCGAAGCCGAACGGCCCCGAGTCGTCGCCCGATCTGTTCGGACGCAACGGCGCTCTCGGTCAGCGCGCCGCGTCGGCCGCGCTCACCCGCATCGGCTCGCCGTACGTCTACGGCGCCGCGGGTCCCCGCGCCTTCGATTGCTCCGGTCTCGTCTACTGGTCGTTCAAGCAGGCCGGCAAGACCATCCCGCGTGACAGCTACGGCCAGCTCGGCGGCGGTCGTCCCGTGTCGGAGAGCGACCTGCGCCCCGGCGACGTGGTCATCTTCAACGGCGGCTCGCACGCCGGCCTCTACATCGGCAACGGCATGATCGTGCACTCGAGCACCGAGGGTGTGCCGGTGCAGAAGGCGAGCCTCAAGTCGATGGATTTCTACGCCGCTCGTCGCTACTGAGAGACATCCGGCCGTCGGCCGATCCGGCTGTCACCGAACATCCATCGCGGGGGTTCGGTGACCCGTATCCTTCCCGGCGGACGGCGGGGGGCGCTGATCTCCTCCCGGTTGTGCGGACTGCCCCTCGGGTGACGTGAAACCGGGAACCGGTGTGGTGGAAGTGGTGAGTCGACGAATGCGTGTGGTGAGCGACAACGCGATGGCGCGTGCGATCTCGGCGGTCCAGATGACCCTCGTGCTCGCGGTCGCCCTGGTCCTCGCCGTCACCCTCGCGACACCGGCGGGCGCCGAGCCCGCACCCCGCTCGCCCGATCAACTGCTGACCCGCTACACCTCCCTCGGACGCGAGGCCGAGCAGTCGGCCGAGGCCATGCACCGCGCCGAGGAGGAGCTCGGCCAGCGACGTCGTGATGTCGCCGCCGCCGATGCCCGTGCCGCGAAGGCCACCGCGACTCTCGACGGTCTGTCGTCACGACTCGACGAACTCCAGAACCGCGTGGACGCGCTCGTGCGCGCCAGCTACCGCGGTGCACGCGTGAACCGTCTCTACGCCGTGCTCGTCTCCGACTCCCCGCAGTCACTGCTCGACCAGATGTCCGGCCTCGAGATGGTCTCGCGTCAGACCTCGTCCGACCTGCGGGCCTACAAGTCGGCCAGCGCCTCGGCGACCGCGGCCCGCGCCGAGGCCGTCGCCGCCCGGGACTCCGCCGCGAAGGCCCTCGCCGCCGTCGACAGGACCCGCGGCGACCTGCAGGCCAAGCAGAGCGATCTGCAGCTCCAGATCGCCCAGGTCAAGGCCATCTACGAATCGCTCACCGGCAAGCAGCTCGCCGCCCTTCGTGGGCCGAACATCGACTTCGACCCGTCCCTGATCCCGAAGGGCACCGCCGCAGCCGTCGTCGCGGTGCAGGCCGCGCTCACCCGCATCGGCGACCCCTACGTGTGGGGCGCCACCGGGCCGACCCAGTTCGACTGCTCGGGACTGATGGTGTGGGCGTTCAAGCAGGCCGGCGAGACCCTGCCGCGCTCGAGCGAATCCCAACTCTCCGGGGGAACGCCGGTCGCCCGTGGTGATCTGCGGCCCGGCGATCTGATCATCTACTACCCGGACGCGTCCCACGTGGGCATGTACGTCGGCGACGGGTACGTGGTGCACGCCTCGACGTTCGGCGTCCCGGTCAAGGTCGTGCCGATCGACCAGGCCGGCCCGTACAACTCCGCCCGGCGCTACTGACGGTGACGCGCCGATGGGGTGCGGTCCCGATCGCGGTCGCACTGCTGGTCCTGGCCGCCTGCGGTGACGGGGGTGGCGACACCACGACACCGACGTCGCAGACACAGAATGTCTTCGAACAACAGCGCACCGACGGTGTGCAGGCGACGCTGGCGAAGCTGAGCGCGGCACAGAAAGCCGGTGATGCGAACGCGATCGGGGCACTGGTCGACGTGACCGCCGCCCCGGCGTTCCGCCAGACCCTCGTCGCCGAGGGCACCGCCATCCACGACGTCGGACTCTCGACGCTCGAGTACCGCATCGACCCGGCCAGCTCCGGCGGTCTGGGTGAACAACTGCTCCCCGAGGCGGTCCAGTCCCGACTCGACGACGCGGGCAGTTCCGATTCCTGGGTCGTCCCCACCGTCCTGCGGTACGCCCTCGCCGGCGTCGACGAGCCGCCGGTAACCGTCACCGATCCGCTCGTGTTCGCGCGCTACGGCGACGACTGGAAGATCGTGGGCCAGGCGGGGCCGCTGCTGGGGACCTCGGCCGCCCCATCGCCGGAGTTCTTCGACTTCCCGGGGGTGGCCGCGCGTCGTGTCGCGACCGGTGGGAAGCAGTCGGTGGTGCTCGACTACCCGGGCAGTCGCGCGCTGGGCGCACGCCTGCAGTCGGCGATGCCGGGAGCGGTCGCCGCGGTCGCGGCGTTCTGGGGCCCCGACTGGCCGCGCCGGACCGTCGTCGTCGCGACCGACTCGACCACGGTCTTCTCCGCCCTGTCGCGCAGTGCGCCGGCCGACGCGAGCGCCGCTGCGGCCGCCACCGTCTCGGCCTCCGACGACGCGGTGGGCGGATACACGGTGGGCCAGCGTGTGGTGTTCACCCCCGGCGCGATCACCCGACTGCCGGGGCCCGCTCTGGACGTGGTGCTGCGACACGAACTGACCCACGTCGCCGCCCGCACGTCGACGAAACCGACCGCGGCGACCTGGGTGACCGAGGGCGTCGCCGAGTACGTGGGACGGGCGGGCACCTACCGGTCGATCAGCGACGCCGCGCCCGACCTGATGGCCGAGGTCGCCGCCGGATCGGTGCCGACCGGACTGCCCGCCGACGACGCGTTCACGGTGTCCGGGGCCGGGGCGCCGATCGCGTATCAGACAGCATGGTCGTTCGCGGCCTACGTGGCGCAGACGCACGGCGCCGCCGATCTGAAGAAGCTCTATCTGTCCCTCGCGGGCGGGCCGAGCACCCCGGCCCAACAGGCGCAGGCCATGACCGCCGCTCTCGGCGGTCCCGGCGCCGCGGTCATCTCCGGCTGGCAGCAGTGGCTGCGCGACGCCGCCCGACGGTGACGCGCGAGCCATCGATGAACCGAACCCTGCTGGTCACCAACGACTTCCCGCCGCGTGCCGGCGGAATCCAGTCGTATCTGCTGAATCTGGTGGAGCGGATGCCCGCGCGCGACATCGTCGTCTACGCGCCGCGGTGGCGGGACTGCGAGGCGTTCGACGCGGCGCAACCGTTCACCGTGGTGCGCCACCGCACCAGCCTCATGCTGCCGACTCCGGCGGTCGCGCGACGGGCCCGCGCCCTCATCGCCGAACACGACATCCACACGGTCTGGTTCGGCGCGGCGGCACCGTTGGCGGTGCTCGCCCCCCATCTCCGCGCCGGCGGCGCGCGGCGGATCGTGGCCAGCACACACGGCCACGAGGTGGGGTGGTCGATGCTCCCCGCGGCCCGCCAGGTGCTCGGCCACATCGGCTCCCACGCCGACGTGGTGACCTACGTCAGTCGCTACACCCGCAACCGTTTCGCCGCCGCCTTCGGTGCGGACGCCGCGCTCGAACACCTGCCCCCCGGGGTCGACAGTCGGCGTTTCGTTCCCGATCATGCTGCGCGCGAACGTATCCGGGACCGTCACGATCTCGGTGACGCTCCGGTGGTGCTGTGTCTGTCACGACTTGTCCCGCGCAAGGGGCAGGACGCCCTGATCGACGCACTCGCCGACATCCGGCGCAACGTTGCCGGCACCCGGCTGCTCATCGTCGGCGGCGGACCGTATCGCGAGACGCTCGAACGCAGGGCACGCGAGGCGGGCGTCGCCGAGCACGTGGTGTTCACCGGATCGGTGGCGTCGGAGGACGTACCGGCCTACCACGCGACCGCCGACGTCTTCGCCATGCCGACACGGACCCGCGGGGGCGGACTCGACGTGGAGGGGCTCGGCATCGTGTTCCTCGAGGCCTCGGCGTGTGGCGTGCCGGTCGTCGCCGGCGACTCCGGCGGTGCACCCGAGACCGTGCGCGAGGGCGTGACCGGCACGGTGGTGGACGGTCGCGACGTCGCGGCCGTCGGGTTGGCGATCTGTGCGATCCTCTCCGATCGGCCACATGCGGCCGCGATGGGCGCCGCGGGGCGCGATGTCGTTGTGTCCGAATGGCAGTGGGATTCCATGGCCGCTCGACTGATGCAGCTGCTGTAGATCCATGGACCGCGAACCGATGTCCACCGCCACACAGACCCGTCGCGGACGGCCGCGCGGATGCGGCACGCTGCGTGTGTGTGCCGGGGTCGATGTGTGAAGCTAGTGCGGTGAGCAGCATCCAGGTGGCCGACGAGACGTTCGTCGCCGCGTCGGCACACGACGCTCCTCGGGTCCTCGCCGATCGGTCGCGGTGGCGGCGCTGGTGGCCAGACCTGCACCTCACCGTCGTCGAGGACCGCGTCGAACAGGGGATGCGGTGGTCGATCTCCGGCGGTGCGAACGGCACCATGGAGGTCTGGCTCGAGGAGGTGCTCGACGGTTTCGTCCTGCACTACTTCATGCACGCCGAACCCGCCGAGACCGACGACGGTGTCGCCGAGGGTTCCGCGCGCCGCCGCGCCACATGGCTGGCGTCGGCCAACCACCGTCGACGCGTCGCCGGACGCGCGATGTCCACCGAGGTGAAAGACCGCCTCGAAGCCGGACGAGCGGCCGGGGAACCGGCCGTGGGGAGAGGGTGAGTCGATGGCCGACCGCACCGAACAATCGATAGTCATCAACGCCGACGCCGAGGCGATCATGGCGGTGATCGCCGATTTCGCGCGCTACCCCGAATGGGTGTCGGCGGCCGACGAGGTCACCGTCACCGATCCCGGCGACGGCAGGCGTGCCAAGCAGGTGCGTTTCCGCCTCGACGCCGGGGTCCTACGCGACACCTACGAGTTGTCCTACACCTGGGCGCCCGCCGGCGACGCGGTCGAGTGGGACCTGATCAGCAGCGAACTGCAGACCGCCCAGCAGGGTCGGTACTCCCTCGTCCAGCAGACGTCGGGCTCGACGAAGGTGACCTACGAACTGATGGTCGATCTGGCGATCCCGATCATCGGGGCGCTCAAGCGGCGCGCGGAGAAGGCCATCACCGACGTCGCCCTCAAGGAACTCAAGAAGCGAGTCGAGGGCTGATCGATCTGGCGCCGGTCCACCTCGTGCTGGGACCGGGGGGAGCGGGTGTGTCGACCATCGCCGCGGCGGCCGCAGTCGGGCCGGTGCGGGGGGGCCCCGACGGCCGCGCACTCCTGATCACCCTCGACCGGTTCCGGCAGGCGTCGCGGGTGTTCGGCGTGTACTCGACTCCGGGCGTTGCCGTTCCGATCTCGCAGGGTGCGGCACTGCTCGAGATCGACACCCTCGCGCTGTTGGGTGAGGCCTGGTCGGGTCTGCGGAGCCCGGTCTCCCTCGCCGGCGGCGCCGTCACCGAGGGTCTCGGCGACATCGACCCCGAGGAGCTGACGGGGCTACCCGGCATCGCCGAACTCCTCGCCTGGCGCCGCATCCGCGACGAGGCCGTCTCCGGCCGCTGGTCGCGGATCGTGCTCGACTGCTCCGGGGAGATGGACGCACTGGGCTTCCTCGGTGTCCCGGCGATGGTGGCCGGCTACGTGGAGCGACTCTGGCCCCGACACCGACGATTGGCCGGTGCGGCCGAGAACCCCCGACTCACCGGTGGCGCGGCCGTCGTGGACGCACTGGTGGCCGACTGCCTCGACATCGTCGAGCTCCTCGTCGACCCGACGTGTGTGCACGCGCACGTGGTCGTCCCGACCGGTGTCCACGGCACCGAGATGGCGCAACGCCACGTCGCCGTCCTCGACCTCATGGGCATCGTCACCGCGGAGGTCTTCCGCAACCCCGGTGTCGCCTCCGCCGAACCGGCGGCCGACATCGACACCACACCGCCGCGCGACGGCGTGGGCGTCGTCGGCGTCGCGTCCCTCCCGACCCCGCCACGGACCGTCGCCGCCCTGCGCAAACTGGGTGTCGCGGTCTCCGATGGGCCGGGTGTCGCGGTGGGCAGCCGGGCGGCCGAGGTCGAGCACCTCTCGGGCACCGGGGTGACCGCGACCTACCGTCTCTCGTGGCGGCAACCGCTGCCCGATCCACGATCACTCGCCCTCGGCCGCAGCGGCGACGACCTCCTGGTCACGCTGAGCGGTGTCCGCCACCGTGTGTCGCTGCCGTCGGTCCTGCGTCGGTGCACGGTGACCGATGCCCGATGGGAGGATGGCATGCTGAACATCCGGTTCCGGCCCGATCCTGCGGTGTGGCCCCGGACCGGGCAGGGTGTCGACTGACATCCGCCGTCGTCGGGACAGTGCGACCGGCGAGAACCACGACGAGGAGATGACGCGTGTCCTGCCGACATGTGTCGGCGAATACGCCAGGGAGAAGGAATGGACGAATCGGCCCGCGGGGAGAGACCTCCCGACGCGGATCCGATGCGTGCACTCGTCCTCGCGATGCTCGACCGGATCGAACAGTTCGCGACCACCGTCATCAGCGATCGTGACGGGGGACCGCCCGCCAACGGCGACCGCTCGTCGGCCGATCTCGGTCCGGCCATCCGACAGGCCGTCGACCAGATGATCGCCGAGATCGGTGACATCGTGAACCGCCTCATCGTGGCGGCGATCGCCGTGCTGGAGGCCATCTCGGCGGGTCTCACCGAAGCCGTCGGCGAACGGGCACAACGCACCGCCTCGACCCGACCGGCGCACACGACCGGGTTCGTGCCGATCACCGTCGAGGTCGAGACCGGGGAGCCGCAGTTGTGACCGGCGATCTGACCATCGGGATCGACATCGGCGGCACCAGCATCCGTGCCGCCGTGGTCGACGAACGGGGTCAGATCGTCGACACCGCACGTGCCCAGACACCCGCCACCGCGTGGGCGCTGGAGAAGTGTCTCGACCACATGGTCGACCGGCTGCGGTCGCGGTCGGAGGTGGTGGCGGTGGGGCTCGCGATCGCCGGCTTCCTCACCCCGGACCGTTCGGTGGTCCGCTTCGCCCCGCACCTGCCCTGGCGTGAGACCGCCGTCGCGGCCGAGATGTCGCGTCGCACAGGGCTTCCCGTGTCGTGCGAACACGACGCGAATGCCGCCGCCATCGCCGAACGTCGTTTCGGTGCCGCCGCCGGTGGCCACAACACCATCGTTCTCGCCATCGGTACCGGCATCGGCGTCGGGTTCCTCCTCGAGGGGGAGATCTACCGCGGGAGTCACGGTGTGGCGCCCGAGCTCGGCCACCTGCAGGTGGTCGTCGACGGTCGTCCCTGCTCGTGCGGTAAACGCGGATGCTGGGAGAGATATTGCAGCGGAACGGCTCTCGTCGACAACGTCGTCGAGATCGTTGCCGACGGCAGGGTGCCCACGAGTGCCCTCGCGCGCGAGATCGCCGAGGACCCCGGTTCGCTCACGGGTCGGCGGGTGGCCGCCGCGGCGCACGACGGCGACCCGGTGGCGGTGGCGGCGTTCGCCGACTTCGCCCGATGGCTCGGTCAGGGCATGGCGATGATCGCCGACATCTTCGACCCCGATCTCATCGTGCTGGCCGGCGGTGTCGGTGCCGCCGGTGGCCTGTTCCTCGACGAGGCGCGCGAACACTACGGCGCGATGGTGACCGGTAGCGGTCACCGACGGCTGGCCCGCATCCGCAGCACCCAACTCGGCGAGGCCGCCGGGATGATCGGTGCCGCGGCGGTCGCCAGATCCGATCTCGCCGACGGTGTCCCCGTACTGCGTGGGTGAGTAGAGTCGTCCGCAGTTGCGAGTGGTTGCGGATTCGGGGCACGTCGGGTCGATCGGAGTTGCTGGGGTATGTGGTACTGGCTGTTCAAGTACGTCCTGTTGGGGCCGGTCCTCAAGCTGGTCGGTCGACCCCGTGTCGAGGGTCTCGAGAATCTCCCGTCGCGTGGCCCGGCGATCCTTGCCAGCAATCACCTCGCCGTCGTCGACAGCTTCTACCTTCCGATGGCCGTTCCGCGTCGTATCTACTTTCTCGCCAAGAGCGAGTACTTCACCGGCACCGGACTGAAGGGCGGCTTCCAGCGGTGGTTCTTCACCGCGGTCGGCCAGATCCCGATCGATCGCAGCGGCGCCGACGCCGCCGAGAACGCGCTCATCTCCGCGCGCCGCAAACTCGAGTCCGGTGAGTTGATGGGTATGTACCCCGAGGGCACACGCTCACCCGACGGACGGTTGTTCAAGGGCAAGACCGGCCTCGCTCGCATCGCCATGGAGACCGGCGTCCCCGTGATCCCGGTTGCGATGATCAACACCGACAAGCTGAACCCGCCCGGCACCACCATCCCCCGGCGGGCGCAGATCACGGTGAAGATCGGTAAGCCACTGGACTTCTCGCGCTATGAGGGCATGAACGGCAACCGCTTCATCGAGCGTGCGGTGACCGACGAGATCATGTACGAACTGATGCGCCTGAGCGGTCAGAAGTACGTCGACATCTACGCCGCCAGTCTGAAGAACGCCCCCGAGGGTGCCGCGCCGGCGATCCCGGGGGAGCGCTCGGAACCCGCCGCCTGACCGACCACGACGATCGTCACGAGGACCGCCAGTCCCCACAGGCAGTACGCGTTTCCCGCGACGGCCTCGACCACCGACCAGCGCGACGAGTGGACGGGCAGGAACTGGAACGGCCCGGCCACCATCACCAGTGTGCCGACGCCGGCGAGCGCCGCGTGGGAACGACGCACCAGGCGATCGTCGGTACGCGTCGCCACCACGGCCAGCGCGATGATCGCCGGGACCGCCCACACCCAGTGGTGCGCCCACGACGTCGGTGAGACCATCACCGCCCACACCGCGACCACCGACACCGCGAGCACGTCGCCGCCGAGGCGGTCGCACCGACGCAGCGCCATGACGGCCAACGCGGTCAGGCCGACCACCGACACCGCCCAGACCACCTGCTCGGCCGGCCCGGACCAGCCGAGCACCCGGATCCAGAACCCGTTGACACTCTGGTTGATACCGCCGGACAGGTCGCCGATGCGATCGGTGTGGAAGACGGTGTGGCCCCAGTAGCGGACCGAATCCACCGGCGCCCACACCAGTCCCAGCAGAGCCAGGCCGACGAACGTCCCGATCGCGCGAGACGTCGCCCGCCACTCGCGTCGCACGATCAGGAACAGGACGAACGCGAGCGGGGTCAGCTTGATCGCGGCCGCCACCCCGATGAGCGTGCCGCGCCACCGGGAACCGGTCGGCAAGACCAACAGATCGACGGCGACGAGCACCATCAGCACGACGTTGACCTGTCCGAAGCCGAGTGTCATCCAGTAGGGGTTGGTCCACAGCGCAGCGGTCGCGACCGCGAGGGTGGTCGTCCCGCGGCGGGTGGCGGGTCCGATCTCCAGCCGGATGACGACGATGCGTGACACGACCACCGTCGCCGCGACGGTCGCCAGCGCGATCGCCGCGCCGGCGACCACCAGAGGCACCACGGTGAACGGCAGGAACGACAGAGCCGCGAACGGGGGATAGGTGAACGGCAGCCAGATCCCGTCGGTGGTGAACGGCATCGACCCCGCGGCGTACAACGATCCGCCGTTGCGCCACAGCTGCGCCCCGAGCCGGTACACGTCGATGTCGATGCGCGCGAAGTCACCGAACGAACGGGTCAGCGGCATCCCGACCACCCGGACCAGCGCGGTGGCGACGAACATCGCCACGACCACGGCGGTCACCGCCCGCGCCGCGATACGCCTAGGCTTTTCCGAATGCGCTTCTTCTACGACTCCGAGTTCATCGAAGACGGACGCACCATCGAGCTCGTCTCGATCGGTGTCGTCGCCGAGGACGGTCGGGAGTTCTACGCGGTCTCCTCGGAGTTCGATCCCGAGCGCGCCGGGGACTGGGTCAGGGCTCATGTGTTGCCACACTTGCCGTCGCCGTCGTCGAAGGTGTGGCGTAGCAGGCGACAGATACGTGACGATCTGTTGAACTTCTTGACCGCCTCAGGTGGCGACATCGAGTTGTGGGCGTGGATCGGCGCCTACGACCACGTGGTGTTGTGCCAGCTCTGGGGATCGATGACGGCGCTGCCACGGCCGATCCCGCGGTTCACCCGCGAGCTCCGACAGCACTGGGAGTCGCTGGGGCGGCCGCCGCTGCCGCCGTCGCCCGCCGACGCCCACGACGCCCTCGTCGACGCGCGACACAATCTGGCCCGATGGAAGGCCATGACCGAGCTCACCGCCTGACCTGCGCACGACCGCGGGAGGGGCTGCGGCGCGCGGGCACTAAGCTGGGCCGGTGGTGAACTGGACCGTAGACGTACCGCTCGACGAACTGCCCGAGCTGCCCCCGATTCCCGGCGCTCTGGCCGATCGCTTCGCCGCGGCCCTCGGGCGGCCCGCGCTGCAGCAGCCGAGCTGGCCCGAGGACAAGGCCCGCGCGATGCGCACCGTGCTGGAGAGCGTGCCGCCGATCTGCATGCCCGAGGAGGTGCACCGCCTGTCGGGTCAGCTGGCCCAGGTCGCACGCGGTGAGGCGTTCCTCCTGCAGGGCGGCGACTGCGCCGAGACCTTCGTCGACAACACCGAACCACACATCAAGGGCAACATCCGCACGCTGTTGCAGATGGCCGTGGTGCTCACCTACGGCGCCAGCATGCCGGTGGTGAAGGTCGCCCGCATAGCCGGGCAGTACGCGAAGCCCCGGTCGTCGAACACCGACGCCCTCGGCCTGCCGTCGTACCGCGGCGACATGGTCAACGGTTTCGTCGCCGACGAGGCGGTGCGCGCACACGATCCGTCACGCCTGGTGCGCGCCTACGCCAACGCGAGCGCAGCCATGAACCTGGTGCGCGCCCTGACCGGTGCGGGCCTCGCCGATCTGCACCGCGTCCACGACTGGAACCGCGAGTTCGTGCGGACCTCGCCCGCGGGGGCCCGCTACGAGGCGCTGGCCTCCGAGATCGACCGGGCGCTGCGGTTCATGGACGCGTGCGAGGTGCGTGATTCGAACCTGGAGTCGGCCAACATCTTCGCCTCCCACGAGGCGCTGGTGCTCGACTACGAGCGCGGACTGCTGCGTCTGGCCGAGAACCCCGCCGACCCCGAGGGCGACCCGGTGCTGTTCGACCTGTCGGCCCACTTCCTGTGGATCGGCGAGCGGACCCGCCAGCTCGACGGCGCGCACATCGCGCTGGCCGAGCTGATCGCCAACCCGATCGGTGTGAAGATCGGCCCGACGACGACGCCCGAACAGGCCGTCGAGTACGTCGAGCGACTCGACCCGCATCGTGTCGACGGGCGTCTGACACTGGTGGCGCGGATGGGCAACGGCAACGTACGCGACGTACTGCCGCCGATCGTCGCGGCGGTCGAGGCCACCGGCCACAAGGTGATCTGGCAGTGCGACCCGATGCACGGCAACACTCACGAGGCGTCGACCGGGTTCAAGACACGGCACTTCGACCGCATCGTCGACGAGGTGCAGGGGTTCTTCGAGGTCCACCGTGCCCTGGGCTCACACCCCGGTGGCGTGCACATCGAGCTCACCGGCGAGGACGTCACCGAATGCCTCGGTGGCGCACAGGACATCTCCGACCTCGATCTGGCCGGCCGTTACGAGACCGCCTGCGACCCGCGCCTCAACACCCAGCAGTCATTGGAGCTGGCGTTCCTCGTCGCGGAGATGTTGCGCGGCTGAGGCCGATCCGTCCGTGGCGCGAGGCGCGTTCAGGCGAACTGCGTCCCGAGCCACCAGCCGCCGACGGCCATGGCGATCGCGAGGATCGCGATCATCACGGTCAGAACCCGGGCCCGTCGGCGCGCCCGTAGCCGGGCCTCGGCGAACTCCACGGCGTGCGCGGCCAGGCGGGGACGTGCACGGTCCTCCTCGTCGAACCGTGGACGATCGAACCGAGGGTCGTCGCGCGGATCGTCCCCGTCGTCGATGCGTGTGTGCGAGGTCGGCGGCGGACCGACCGGGCCCGAGTCCATCATCCGGGTGTCGGTGCGCGGCACGGGTCCTCGCGGGGTCGGCGGGGCCACCGGTGCGCGGCCGTTGCGATAAGCGACCACCGTCTCGCGCTCGGCCGATCGTGTCGGGGCGGGAACGGTGAACGGCGGGAGGCGCAGGTCGTCGATGATCGACTCGAGGGCGTCGAGCATGTCGTCGCCGTCGGCGAAACGCGCCTGCGGGTCGCGGGCGGTCGCCGTGAGGACGAGATCGTCGAACTCCCGCGGCACCCCGGCGATGACCCGGCTCGGCGGTCCGACGTCGCGGTGCAATCGCGCGTACGCGAGCGCGAGCGAGGTGTCTCCGGTGAACGGTGTTGTCCCGGTCAGCATCTCGTAGACGAGGATGCCCATGGAGTAGATGTCGCTGCGGGCGTCGGAATCGGCCGACTCGACCTGTTCGGGCGACAGGTAGGCCGCGGTGCCGAGGATGACGCTGTCGGAGGTGATGCCCGCAGCGGCGATCGCGCGCACCAGGCCGAAGTCGACGACCTTCACATCCCCGCTGTCGGAGATCAACACGTTCTCGGGTTTGACGTCGCGGTGGACGAGACCGTGGGCGTGCGCGGCGCCCAGACCACCGAGCACCGGCACCGCCACGGCCGCGACCGCATGCGGGGGCATCGGTCCGCGCTCGGTGAGCAGCTCGCGCAGCGTCCCGCCCTCGACGAGTTCCATCACGAGGAAGGCGTATTCGCCGTCGACGCCCTGGTCGTAGACCGGCACCAGACCGGGATCCTTGAGGCGGGCCACCGAGCGTGCCTCGAACTCGAACCGCGACAGGAACTGCGGGTCGGCGCTGTACCGCGGGTCCATCACCTTCACCGCGACCGGTCGGTCGAGGCGCAGATCCATCCCGAGGTACACGCTCGACATACCGCCGCGCGCGATGAGCGCGTCGATCCGGTACCGGCGTTCGAGTCGTGCGCCCAGCAGGACGTCGCGTACGGCACTCATCCGCGTGCGTCCGGCTCTGCGATGTCCATCCGATCAGCCTAGCGAGCCACAGGTGTCTCTCCGGTGCAGGCGTGTTCGTGCCGACGTCACGTTTCGGTAGGGTTTCCCGCGTGGCCTCCCTTCCGATGACCGTTGTCGACCTGCCCGACGGCGAGCCGCTGCTCGACATCACCGGCGCGGCCCGGCGCCTCGGGCTCTCGGCGGGCAAGATCCGCACGATGGTCGCCGAGCACGAGTTGCTGGCGGTCAACGTCGAGGGCCAGCCGATGATCCCCGAGGTCTTCTTCGACGACGACGGCATCGCGAAGCACCTCACCGGACTGATCGCCGTGCTCTACGACGGTGGATTCGACCGCGACGGGGTCATGCGGTGGCTGTTCACCGTCCACGACGACCTCGGCGAGTACCCCGCCCGCGCGCTGCACGGACATTCCGCCCGCGAGATGATCCGACGGGCCCAGGCACTCGGGTTCTGACACGGCGTCCCGCTAGGGCGAGATGATCGCCGTCGCGTACGCCGGGTTGGACGGGGTGCCCAGGCCCGTCGTCTTGTCGTACCCCGCGGTCGTCGCATAGACCTGTGCGTTCCCGGTGATGGAGTTCGTCCCGGTGGTGATGTCGTGGAACGCCGTCGGGGTGGCGGTGGCGACCTTGTAGAGCGTCGGGTTGATGTTGCCGAAGCGGACACCTCCCGCCTTGGCGGCGGCCAGCGCGAACAGACCCGCGTTGAGCGGGGCCGCACCACTGGTGCCCGCCGACGCGCTCCAGCCGCCGCCGTTGTCGTTGCCGTTCTGGTCGATCAGTTCGGTGCGGACACTGAACTGGTATTCGGCGGCGACGGCCGAGATGTCGGGCACCTGCCGCTTGGCGCCGGTGTCGACGCCGGTGCCGGTCTGCCAGGACGGTCGGGCGAAGTAGGTCGACACGCCACCGCCGCCGGCGCCGCGGAACGACGTGTCGGTGCCGGTCGCGTAGTCGTTCCACACCTTGTCGTTGGCCCAGGCCCCGGTGGTCGAGTTGATGTAGAGGCGGGTGCCGCCGACGCTCGTCACGTTCGGGTCGGATGCCGGGTAGTCGACGGTGATGGTCGTGTCGCGCGAACTCGGGTCCCACTGGTCGGATGCGCCGTGATCGCCCGCGGCGTCGACGAACGTCTGTCCCTGCGCCACACCCTGGGCGATGATGTTCGACAGCGCGCGGATACCCGATGCGCCTTCCCGTTGTTCGGACGCGCCCCAGCTGATGGAGACGATCGACGCGCGGTTGTCGGACACGATCCTGCCGTAGAGATCGACGTCGGCGCTGTCGGTGTTGGGAGCCTGGTAGTCGAGGATCGTCGCCTTCGGGGCGATGGCGTGCAACACCTCGATGTCGAGGTCGACCTCACCCTGACCGGACAGATCGCCGGCGGGTCCGCCGTCGACGTTTACTGTCTGGACCGCGGGAGCGGTGATGCCGTACTGGGCGTCGTAGGCCTGGTAGTTCGCCGGGTGGTACCCCGAGAACTCGACGAGTGCGATGGTCTGACCGGCGCCGCCGTTGCCTCCGATGGACGATGTCGCGTACGCGGAGGCCAGCTCCTTCGCCGTGAAACCGCCCTTGGGCCCGGTGCCCTTGTCCGTCGCCGCGTTCGGCACCACCTTGGGGGTCTGGGTGATCTGCGTCGTCGGCGGCGGGGTGACGGGTAGAGGGTTGTCGGTGAGCCCGGAGACGTCGGTGATGATCGACGCCGCCGCGGGCGATGCCTTCGCACTGCTGTCGGCACCGATGAACTTCGCGCCGTTCGTAGGATCCCGGTACTGCGAGAGCGATGTCCCGAAGGTGTCCCCGAGCTGGCCCACCGTTCCCGACGCGGTGATGGTCTGTGTGCCCGGGGTGAGGCTGCCGACCTGGAGACCGTGCGACGTCAGGTAGTTCGAGACCGTCGAGACCTGGGTGGGTGAGGGGCCGAAACGATCGGCGAACTCCCTGGGGGACAGGAATTTCCGGAACTGCGCCGACGCGGGGTCGCTCACCGATGTGTCGAAGTCGGCCAATCCCTGAGGATCTCGCGACGCGAGGGCCACCGTCACCGTGCGACGCTCCTGTGTAGGGGCGCCACCCACCTTTGCCGACCGTGCCACGCGGGGGCTGACCTGGGCGCGTCCGTTGTCGACCGGTGCCACCGGTGCGTCACCGGAGGGTGCCGCCCACGCGACTCCCGAGCCGAGGGCGACGGCGACCACCGTTGCCGCGGTGACCGGGATCAGGCGTCTCGATGCCATGTATGTGACTCATTTCCCTTGTGCACGCGCGGGTTCGCCGGTCGGCGACCTGCCGCGTGTTCCTCGATGACGGGAAAGTTATCAGCTGATGAGGAAGAGTAACTAGCTATACGAACTGTTCTGATCGGAACTGATCCGACCGTAACCTCGACGACACCGAAAGTGGGCAAACCGGCCGCGCAGGCCCTTTTCACACCCGGGACGGCCGGTGGGTCGGGCATGATCGGGCGTATGGGAAGTGGTGTCGTGCGTTCTGTGGTGGCGCTGTGCTCGACGCTCGTCGTCGCATCCGGGATCTCGGCCGGGGTCGCCGGCGCGACACCGTCGTCGACGCCGGGCGACGCGCGGTGTCCGGCCGCGGTGGTGATGCCCGCAAGGGGCAGTGGCGACCCGGTGCTCGCCCCGCAGCGCTACGGACGGGTGGTCTCCGACGGCTACGAGGGTCCGCTGTTCCACACCCTGCTGGCGGCAACCTACTCCGGGGCGCCCGCGGACGTCGCCGGGGTGCCCGTGGTGACCACCGGTCCCGGCTACCAGGCGGTGTCGATCGAGAACGGCACGCGCAACCGGTCTTTCGGGATGTCGATCGCCTCGGGGGTCTCGGCCCTCGTCGACCGATACGACCGAGCGGCGGCGGCAGGCGGCCCCGGCTGCCGTCCGACGGCGGTCCTGCTCGGCTACTCCCAGGGCGCCGCGGTGGTGCGCACGGTCGCCCGCCGGTTGGCGCCGCGCGGCGTGGTCGGTGCGGTCATGTTGTTCGGCGACCCCTTCCAGGTCCCCGGGGCCGACGGTGTCCACGGCGCCGGTTCGACGGGCACGGGTATCTGGCGCACCGAGGCCACCGCCGCGATCTCCGGAGTCGACACGATCGGCGCCGACGCCTACTACCGGTTGCCCGGCATCGCCCGATGGTCGCTGTGTCACGGCGGTGATCCGGTGTGCGGCTTCGGTCCCGGAGCCGATCTCCTGGGGCAACAGCACGTGAACTACCTCCGCGACGGACTGCGGTACGTGCCGGCGGCGGGACGCCCCGCGTCGCCACGGACCGAACTGCAGGAGGCGGTCGCCGTACTGCGCGGTTACCTGCGCAGCGCGTCGACCCGCTGACCGACGTCAGCGGCGTGTGAGCAGCGCCCCCAGGGCGCGACGTGCCCGACGACGGTTCGGTACCACCACACGGTGGTCGAGGATCTGGTGATCGACGGCCTCGATGCGATCGAGGATGTCCCGGTAGAGCTCGAACGCCGCGCGGATACCCGGTCGGCTGCGGGGATCGATCAATGCGATACCCGGTTCGGCGTCGCGGTAGCGGGCGCGCGTCACCGCGATGCAGTGCGCCAACGCGCGGCGCACCTCCGGTGGTGTGACACCGGTCCTGCGTGCCTCGAACAGCATGGCCTCATCGACCCCGAACGACGCGAGTTCGTCGGTGGGGAGGTAGATCCGGTCCCTGTCGAGGTCCTCGCCGATGTCGCGGATGAAGTTGGTGAGCTGGAACGCCTCGCCGAGCGCGATGGCGGGTTCGCGCGCCGCGTCGGGGTCGAGTGTGCCGATGATGGGCAGCATCTGCAGACCGATGACCGCGGCCGATCCCCACATGTACTCACCGATCTCGGCGAAGGTGCGGTAGCGCGACCGGAACAGTGCGCTCTGGGGGAGATCCATCCGCATCGACGCCAGGAACGCGCGGAAATACGACTCGGGGATGTCGAAACGGGCGATGGTGTCGGCCAGCGCCAGGACCACCTCGTCGACGTCGGAGAGGTCGTCGCTCGGATCGGGTCGCAGTGCGCGGGACAGCTGCGCGTCGATCGCGTCCACACCGCCGACCGGGTCGGGATGGCCGGGCACATCGACGATGTCGTCGACCATGCGGGCGAAGCCGTAGAGCGCGTAGACCCCGCGGCGACGGGCGGCCGGGAGCAACCGCGTGCCGAGGTAGTAGGTCCGACCGTGCGTCGCGGTCGCCTCGAGTCCGCGGAGGTAGCCACGCTCGGTGCGTTCGGCGACGGTCATGGCGCTCCTGTCGATGGTGACCCCTGCCCGCTACGGCGCTGTGGTCGTACGAGGTTCCGTGGTCGCGGTGAATCCTTCCGCACCATCGACCAGCCCGCGAATCCGGCGATCGCCGCCGCGACGAGAAGATCGACCGGCTCGTAGAGCAGGATCGAGTCGTCGGGCTGGAACACGATCAGCCCGAATGCGCACGCCGCGACGATCGCGGCGAGCGATCGCCGACCGAGCAGAGCGGCGCCGGCGAAGACCAGCGCCCAGCTGTAATACCAGGGCAGCGTGGACGGTTCGAGCGCCAACACCGCGGCCATCGCGACGGCGACCCCCACGACCGCCGTGCGCTCGTCGTGACGGAACCGCCACCAGGTCGCGACGAGGATCACCGCGAGTGCGACGGCTCCGACGGTTCGTGCGACGGAGAGCACCGGGGGCAGGGGCAGCGCGGTGAACGGTGCCGCCACCAGCGTCACGAGGTGTGCGACGGCGGTGGGGACGGTGAGCCAGTTGACGATCCGGTCGGCGTAGCCCAGGCCCGTCAACCACCCGAGACCGTGCCCGACGACGAGGGTCGCGACGCCGAACACCACCCCGGTGGTCGCGACGATCGCCCCCACGATCGCGACGACGTCGCGAGGGCGCACAGCGCGTTGCGAACGGATGTGCGCCAACCAGATCCAGAGCACGAACGGGACGGCGATGCCCGCGGTGATCTTGATCGACACCGCGACGGCCACCACGAGCAACCCGACGACGTGTCGTCGCGCGACGACCAGCGCCACCCCGGCGACCAGGAGCCCTGCCATCAGCATCTCGACATGCGGACCGCCGACGAGATGGATGACGAGCATGGGGTTGAACACCGCGAGCCACAGTGCGATACGCGGATCGCGTCCGAGTCGGCGTGCGAGCGCGGGTACCGCCCAGATCGCGAGCAGCCACCCGGGCAGCATCACCAGACGCATCGCGAACACCCCGGCGACCGGGTTGTCGCCCGTGACCTCGGTGACCCCGCGGGCGATCTCGACGAAGAACGGCCCGTACGGCGCGGTGGTGGTCGCCCACACCTGCGCCATCGAGTCGAGCAGGGGACCGGGGGAGGTGGCCGGTCCGTCGGCGTAGGGGTTCAACCCGTCTCGCAGCAACGCGGCCTGCGCCAGGTAGGCGTAGACGTCGCGGCTGTAGACCGGGACCGCGACCATCAGTGGCAGGGCCCAGGCCACCGCCCACCAGCGCAAGCCCGACACCTCGCCGTCGACCGCCGTCTCGGCGGTGGGGGAACCGTCGGCGTCGGGCACGTCGGCGTCGGACCGGTGCGCCAGGAATGTCCGCCCCAACCGCACCCAGGCCCACACCATGAGCGCCACACCGGCCCAGAACAGCAGGCCGGCAACCGATTTCCCGTGCCCGTAGGTGACCCACGCCATCGACGCGTCCTGCAGCCACGTGTTCGCGCGGGGGATGTCGCCGACCCCGTAGCTGCCCAGCGTGACGAGGATCGACGCCACGAGACCGAGTCGCAGCGACGAGACCACCGGTCGACGCAGGCCGGCGGGGGGCGACGTCGCGACGGTCGTCGCGTCGGCGGACACCGGGGTCACCCGGTGATGCGCTCGGCGGCGAGCCGGCCCGACACCAGCACCGGCGGGATGCCGACGCCGGGGACGGTCGAGCTGCCCGCGAGCACCACGTTGACCGCACCGGGCCACAGGTTGCGGGTGCGCAGTGGCCCCGTCTGCGACAGGGTATGTGCCGCCGCGAACGGTGTGCCCGCCGACATCCCCGCCCGGGCCCACACCCCGGGATCGTCGATGCGCATGATCTCGGCGTGCTCGGCGATCCCACGGTAACCGCGGCTCTCCAGAACCGAGAGGGTCTCGGCCACATAGGGTCCGGCCAACGCGTCCCACGGGAGATCGGCGCTGTCGAGGTTCGGGCACGGCGCCAACACGGTGACCGATTCCATCCCGTCGACGACGAAGTTGCCGGGGTCGCTGATCGCGGGCCGGTTCATCAGCAGCGACGGATCGGTCATCAGTCGTCCCGAGCGGGCGGTGAGTTCACGGAACGTCGCGGTCCAGGCGTCGCCGAAGTCGATGGTGTGGTGACCCCCGGGCCAGACCGCGGTGAGGTCGGCGGGCACCCGGAGGTGCGCCACCACCGCGCTCGGGGAGTGCCGGACACGACGTCGTCGTGTCGGAGCCCCGGCGTGGGCCAACAGTCGGTCGGTGACGGGGGTGTCGGTCGTCATCACCACGGCGTCGCAGCCGATCTCGCCGTCACCGGTCACGACGGCCACCGCGCGCGGTCCGCCCGGTGCGGTGCGGTCGACGCGAACCGACTGCACCGGGGTGTCGTACACGATGGTGCCCCCGGCCTCGGCGAGCGCACGCGCCATCACCGCGCCCACACGTCCCATACCGCCACGCGGATAGGAGACGCCCATGCCGATGTCCATGTGCGAGATGACGGCGTAGATGGCCGGTGCCTGAGACGGTGGGACGCCCGCGTAGAGCGCCTGGAAGGTGAACGCGCGCTGCAGTCGGGTGTCGGTGACGAACCGGTTGATCGCGGGGGTGAGTCGCCGCACGGCGCCCATGGTGACGAGATCCTTGACGCCGGTGCGCATCCGGCGCGTGGTCACGTAGTCGAGGAGTCCGTCGGTGTTCTGGTCCATGAAGTCGTCGAACTCGACGTCGTAGAGCCGCTGGAGCCAGCTGCGCAGACGCAGGTATCCCGCCTCCTGCTCGGGACCGAACGTCTTGCCGATCGCGGTGGCGAGCTCGTCGGTGTCGCGCGGGACGGCGAAGTCGGTGCCGTCGGCGTAGCGCAGGTGATAGCTCGGGTCGAGCGGGATCAGGTCGAGCATGGCCCGCGCACTCGCGGCGGAGATACCGACGGCGGCCATCGGGGCCTCGATGAGCGCCGGCATCGTCAACACCGATGCGCCGGTGTCGAACAGCGAGTCGCCGAGCTTCTCGGTGCGCACCCGTCCGCCCGGTGTGTGTTGTGCCTCCACCACGGTGACGCGGACGCCCTGACCGCGCAGGTACAGCGCGGCCGACAGCCCGGACAGGCCCGCTCCCACCACGACGACGTGCTCGACGGGCCCGGTCACCCTACGGTCTCCGGTCACATGCGCCTCCCGGCGATAGCGGTGGCGTACGCCACCAATTCCGCACGCGCTGTTGCCTCGACGGGAGCCGAGGTGAGGATGTCGACCGATTCGTCGACGAGGCGTGTGATGTGGTCCTCGACGGCGCGCACGGCGCCGACGTCGTGCAGGATGGCGCGCGCCCGATCGAGTTCGCGGGCGTCGAGCGGACGCCCGACGAGGCCCCGGAGCTCGGCCGCGACGCGCGGGGCGTCGGCGTCCGCGTTCTGCAGGGCCAGGGCGAGCAGCGCGGTGCGCTTGCCCGCGACGAGGTCGTCGCCGGACGGCTTGCCCGTCCGCTCGGGATCGCCGAACACGCCCAGCAGGTCGTCGCGGAGCTGGAAGGCGATGCCCAGGCCGTCGCCCACCTGTCCGAGCGTCGCGACCAGGTCGTCGGGGGCGTCGGCGGCGACGGCGCCGAGCTGCAGCGGTCGGGCGACGGTGTACCCGGCGGTCTTGAAACGCATAACACGGAACGCGGCGTCGACCGATTCGTCGTCGCCCGCCTCGCCGACGACGTCGAGGATCTGTCCGGCGAGGACCTCGGTGCGCATCGCCGACCACACCGGACCGATCCGCGCGCGGATGCCGGGACCGAGATCCGCCGCGATGATGAGGTCGTCGGCCCAGCTCAGAGCCAGGTCGCCGAGAAGGATCGCCGTCGACATGCCGAAGTGGTCGGCGTCGCCGGACCACGACCGGTGGCGATGGGTCGCGGTGACCGACCGGTGCACGGTCGGGTTGCCACGCCGGGTGTCCGACAGGTCGATCACGTCGTCGTGGATCAGTGCGCACGCCTGGATCAGTTCGAGTGCCGCGCACAGATCGAGCGCGGCGACGGCGGCGGAGGTGTCGAGAACGCCTCCGGCACACCGATATCCCGACCACGCGAACACCGGGCGGACTCGTTTGCCCCCGCTCAGGGTGAACGTCGTGATCAGGTCGGTCAGGTCGGCGACCTCGGGCGCGATGGCCGAGGTCTGTTCGCGGCGCGCGGCGAAGACCCGACGGAGCCGTGCCTCGGCCGCGGCCGGGACATCACGTAACGACACCGGCATCGGGCCGACGTCGGTCGAGGTTATGGTGAGTTCGGCACCCGGCGCACCGGTCACCGATCTCCCCCAAGGGTCTCACCGGTGCACACCATGACCTCGACACTACCGACCCCGACGATCCGGCCACGTCGCAGGCGCGGACGCCCACCGTATGATCGGTACGTGACCTCACCGATCGCCTCGCCCACCGTCGTCTCGCGGTTGTCCGAGCCGCACAGCGGCCCGGTGCCGTTCTCGGTCGAGTTCTTCCCGCCGAAGGACGCGCCGGCCGAGGAACGCCTCTGGCGCGCCGTCCGCATCTTCGAGCGTCTGCGCCCGGCGTTCGTGTCGCTCACCTACGGCGCCGGCGGCGGTACCCGCGACCGCACCGTGCGGATCGCCGGGGAGCTCGCCCGCGAGACCACCCTGACGACCGTCGCCCACCTCACCGCGGTCAACCACAGCCTCGACGAGCTCCGCGCGATGGTCGGCTCGTACGCCGATCAGGGCATCACCAACGTCCTCGCGCTCCGCGGCGACCCGCCGGGCAACCCGATGGGCGAGTGGGTCAAACACCCCGAGGGTGTCGCCTACGCCGAGGAACTGGTCCGACTGGTCGGCGAGCTCGGCGACTTCCAGGTCGGCGTCGCCTCGTTCCCCGAGGGGCACCACCGCTCGCCGACGCTCGACGAGGACACCCGCTTCCTGCTCGGCAAGCTGCGCGCCGGCGCGGAGTACTCGATCACGCAGATGTTCTTCGACGTCGAGGACTACTTCCGCCTCCGTGACCGGGTGGTCGCCGCCGACCCCGAACAGGGCGCCAAGCCCATCATCCCGGGCATCATGCCGATCACGTCGCTGGCGTCGGTGCGCCGCATGCTCGAACTGTCGGGGTCGAAGCTGCCCGCCGACGTCGACGCCCGCCTCACCGCGGCAGCCGGGAACGACGAGGAGGCGAACCGCGAGGCGATCCGCGCGGTCGGCATCGACCTCGCGACGGAGATGTCGGAGCGACTCATCGCCGAGGGAGCGCCGTGCCTGCACTTCTGCAGCCTGAACTTCGCGCGCGCCACCACCGAGGTGCTCGACCGCCTCGGCATGAACGTCCTCGTCCCCTGACCGCCGAGGTACCGGTCAGCTGATCGACCGGCCCTTCCACTCGAGTCGGCCGGTGCGTGTGTGCACGGCCGAATCGGCGATGAGTGCGGCCGCGACCGCCATCGACACCGGGTGTGCCGTCGCGTCGAGGACATCCGACGGTGTGAGAGCGTCGGTCTCCACGCGGCGGGAGACGACACGTCCGGCCGCACCCATCACGAGCGCGAGCACTGCAGGCGTGCGTCGCGGGCCGATCGCGGCGCGCACGGCCGGGGCCACGTGACCCAGCAGCAGTGCGGCCACGACCGCCCACGATCCGCGTGCGCCACCGAATTCTGTTGCGGTCCAGCGTCGATACCCCGCCCACAGGTCATCGCCGGAGCGATACATCCGACACCGCACCAGATGCCCGCCACTGCGATTGACGGTGCGCATGCCGGCGCGGCGGAACACCCGTGCCAGTGCGATGTCGTCGGCCGGCTCCGCGGCCACCGAACGGTGCCCACCGACGTCGCGGTAGGCGCCGAGCGTCGTGGTGAGGAACTGCCCGTTGGCGACGGCCGTCGAGGTCCGCAACTGCCGCTCGGTGACCGACTGCGGCAGCATCGAGAACCACGACCAGAACAGCAGCGGCTGCACGAGTCGCTCGAGCGCCGATCCGACGATCTGGGCGGGCCACACCGACAACAGCCCGGGCGGCGGTCCCGGCGCGTCGGAGAGGGCGTCGAACACCGCGACCGCCGCGGCGACGGCGTCGGGAGCCAGGCGCACATCCGCGTCGACGAGACACAGCCGCGTGTTCGGCGGGTCGTCGGCGAGGTCGGTGGTCAACCGGTGCAGCCCCCACGCCTTTCCGGTCCAGCCCGCGGGCTTCGGTGTGCGTGCCCCGTCGACCACGACGACACGATCGTCGCCGTCGATCGCACGTCGGGCGACCTCCGCGGTCCCGTCGGTCGACTCGTCGTCGTAGATCCGCACCCTGAGGTCGTCCACACCGCGCTGGACACGCAGGTCGGCGATCACGTCGGCGATCACGTCGGCCTCGTCGCGGGCGGGGACGAGCACCACGACGGGAGCGGCCACCGGGTGCCGCGGTGCGCTCAGCGCGTGGACGTGACGGGCGTTGACCGCGGCCATCGCCAGGCCCGAACCGGCGAGCGCGAGGGGGACGATGTCGGCGGCGGTCATCGGCCGCCGGCGCCGTCGGACCCTCCTCACCCGACCACCGTCCCCGGCCGCACCGTCAGGTTCGGCCGGCGCGGGGTGAGGCGTCGCGCGTGGTGTAGGCGACGCCGCCGACGATCAGCACGACCGCGAGCGTGATGCCGGCCAGCAGCCACGTCCAGTCGCCGAACGCCGCGGTGCCGGGATCGGCGTAGTTCGCCTCGGCGCTGAGATCGGTCACCTTGCCCGCATCCGGTGCCCAGGTCGCCGTGTCGTCGGACGACTGCTTGCCGTTGGTGGCGCTGATCGGCCCGGCGAACTGCACGGTCAACGAGACCAGGTCCTGCCCGGCGGTCAGGCTGCTCAGGTCGGTCGAGCCGCGGAACCGCACCACGTCGCCGTTGCGTTTGGTGCTGAGGTCCATGCTCACCGGACTGTTCGGGTATGCCTCGAGCAGGAGGTCGCCGAGTTCGTTGAACTGTCCGACCGGAAGTGCGCTGTAGGTGACGCGGGTGCCCACCATGCCGTTCTCGGAGTAGGCGTCGGCGACGACGCTGCCCGCCATCGACTGCGGGATCTCGATCTGCGGTCCCTTGCTGTCCCCGGAGGCCTTCGCGGCGACCACGAGTTCGCCCCACAGCCGATCACCGACGTACGGCGAGCGTTCCATGCAGGACGTCAACGACAGCGAACCGATGAGCACGAGCAGCACCGCGGCCGCGATGCGCACGGGGCGTCGGCGGGTGCGGGACCGCGGGGCGAGACGGTGGGGCGCAAGGACCGGAGAGGCGGGCACCACGACATCGTGCCAGGTCGACCGGGTCACCGACGACGACCCGCCGCGTGCGGTGCGTCGGTGGGTGTCGCGGTGTCGGGAGTGGGGCGGCGTCGCGAGGTCGCGACGGCGACGACCGCGGGCACCGCCAACACGCCCATGCCGACGATGCCGTAGGCGACACCCGAACGCAGCGCGCCGTTCTCGAGAAGGAAGATCTGCGCGAACGCAGAGCCCGCCCAGGTCCACCACAGCCACACCAGGGGGACGACCGGTGTCGCGCCCCGTGCGGCGTCGGGAGGGTCGAGCAGTTCGAACACCAGCATGACGACGAGTCCGACCGCCGCCCACCCGGCGAAGTTGGTGAGCGGGATGGCCTCCATCCCCGGCAGTCCCGCGTCCTTGGCGTCCCAGCTCCACAGACCCGCCGCGACCATCTGCGGATCGAGGTAGAGATCCCAGCTGACCAGACCGACGACCCCGATCGCGATACGGCCCGCCCGCGCGGTCGGCAGCACGAAGGCCGCGACCCGCCAGACCGCGTACGCGCCCATGAACCACGCGGCGGTGATGAGGATCGGGACATCGGCGACGGCCGGACCGATGCGGTCGGTGACGTATCCGTAGGCGCCGAAGGGGAATCCGGTCCGGGTACCGACGACCTCGGCGGCGAACACGATGGCCGCCACCGGGGCGATGATCGCCACCGCTCGACCCACGCCCCGGCGTGCGACGACGTCGACGATCATCGCGATCGACCCCGCGCACAGGACCACCACGGTCGCGGCATCACGCGCCGATCCCTCGACGAGCGTGTAGACGATCTGCGCGAGCACCCATGCGGCCACGGCGGCCAGCGACACCACACGGGCGGTACCGGTGATGTCGCGGGCGGCCGTGGGGGCGGTCACGTCCGTGGCCTGCCGCCCACCGGTGCCCTGTGACGCAACGCCGTCCACGCCGAACCCAGGGCCTCGCGCACGGTGTCGGCGAGACCGGCGCGATCGGAGAGCACGAGGTCGGCGGCGAGCGCACCGCTGATGCCGCTGACACCTCCACCGGGATGGGTCGAGGCGCCGGCGAGGTAGAGGCCCGGTACCCCGGGCACCCGATGGCCGCCGAGGTCGGGATGGGGTCGGAAGGCGAACATCTGGTCCATCGACATCTCGACGTGCATCACGTTGCCACCGAGAAGGCCCAGCTCATCCTCGATGCGGTCCGGGGTCTGCACGTGCACGTGTTCGACGGTCGACGAGAACCCGGGGGCCTGTCGATCCATCTCGGCGATGATGTCGTCGCCGGCGCGCTGCGCGAGGTCGGTCCACGAACGGTTCTCGGCGAGGTGACGTGGGTGCCACTGCGACCATAGGGTGATCGAGTGTCGTTGCGGCGGTGCCAGTCCCGGATCGATGGCGGAGTAGCTCATGGCCACCAGTGCCGGGCGACGGGGGAGTTGGCCCGCGCGGGCGTCGCCGTAGGCCGCGGCCAGATGCGCCCGGTCGGAGACGAGCAGCCCGAGGCCCGAGTGCACGCCGTGGGTGGGGAGGTCCGACGGCAGTCCGGGGTAGTCGGGGAGTGCCGTGGCACCGATCCGCACGGCACTGCCGATACCCGGGCCGACCTCGATCCGGCTCTGCCATCGGCGCACCTGCTCGGGGGCGACACCACCGGCGGCGAGCGCGTCGAGCGTGGTGAGGATGTGGCACGCCGCGACGACCGATCGCGCGCGGCGCACCGCACCGCCCGCCGACGTCACCCGCCAGTGGTCGCCGGTCCACGCCAGCGACTCGACCGGGGCGTCGAGCACGAGTTCGCCGCCGTGTGACCCCAGGGCCGAGACGAGCGCCTCGGTGAGCGCGCCGCTGCCGCCGACCGCGCGCCCGGGCGGCAGGGTGTGCATCAGCGCTGCGATGCCGACCATCGGCGCGGTACCCGGCTCACTCATCGGCGGTCCCGACTGCGCGCCGAACCACGCGAGTGCGGCCTTGAGGCGCTCGGAGTCGAACCAGCTGTCCAGCAGGGCATCTCCGGAGCGGAGGAACTCCTGGGCGAGATTGGCCCCCGCGGCCCGGCCGGTGACCCCGTCGCGGGTGGGCATGCCCCAGAACGAGCGCGCGAACCCGCCGACGGTGGGGCGGTGGGCGAACATCCGCATGACCGCCGCCGACCGCGGTCCCCACACGGCGACGAACCGTCGGTACGCGTCGGCCTCGCGTGCGCCGCACGCGGCCTCGATCGAGACGCAGGTCGCGTCGAGGTCGGTCCGGAAGACGATCGCCGGTGAGTCGCCGTCGGCGGGCGCGAACGCCCATGGGTCGCAGTCGATGTAGCGCAGGCCGTGCGACCCGAGCGAGAGGTCGTCGATGATCGAGGTGTGCCTGATCATGATGTGGGCCGAGGATCCGCGATCGACCCGGTAGCCGGGGAACCGGGCCACCGTGGACACGGCGCCACCGGGGATGGTGTCGCGTTCGACGACGGCCACGTCGAGGCCCGACTGCGCGAGGTACGTCGCCGCGACGAGTCCGTTGTGACCGGCACCCACCACGATCGCGTCGTGGATGCGGGCGTCACTGCTGGTCGTCATGGGGGCCCATCGGTAGTCGGCGTCCGAGGACGGCGAAGGGTCGCGGATCGCCTGCGAAGCTGAAGTGGCGGAGCAGATCGGCGAAACCGACCCGTCGGTAGAGGCGCCACGCGCGGTTGTCGTCGGCGGGCACCTCCGGTGTGGAGAGCAGGACGCTGCTCTCGCTCCGTCCCTCGAGGAGTCGCGCGAGCAGCGCCTCGCCGATGCGGTGACCCTGCAGGCGGGGATGTACGTGGAGCTCGGTCAGTTCGAAGTAGTCGCGCGTGATCTCGTCGATCTGCTCGCGGGTGTAGCCGCCGTGTCGGAGTCCCGCGCAGAGTTGCTGGTGCCACCACTGGTCGCCCGCGCCGGTGTAGCCGTAGGCGATGCCGACCAGAGACCCGCCGCCCGCCGTCCCTCCCGTCGCGTCGTCGGGGGAGCGGTAGGCGCCGACCGCGGTCCAGCCGGGTCGTCGCATGTGGTCGCGCCACAGCGGGGAGCGGTGTGTCTGGGTTCCCCGGGGGTATCCCATGGCCTCGACGTACACGTCGAGAGCGGGGTTCAACCAGTCCCCGGCGTCGTCGGGGACGAGGCCGACCAGGCGAACAGACACCGTTCTGCGCCTCCTCTTGAGACCTTGTCGGGGGGTAGCTATATTGAATAGGTCGAACGGGTGTTCGAGTACTCAACCTCCGCGACGAGTCTCATCGTGACCCGACGACCGACGGCCGGTCCGGCGGTGGACGAGGGAAGCGTCTGCGGCCGGGCCGGTCCGATCGTCGTCCGGTCCGTCCGGGTCCCGGTGGGCAACGGCTGTTCCATTGCTCACGTTGTCGGTGGACGGCGGTATGACTGATCCGTCCGATGAGGTTGAACCTCCACAGGTACACGAAGACAGACCACGAGAGGGGTGTGACGATGACGGGGACACGTACGACGACACGGCGCACCACCACGGTCGACCCACGACTCGCACTGCGCGCCCGCGAACTGCTCGGTCGCGCCGAGGCCATGGCTGCGCACGCGGACGACTCGCCCGAACCGACCGAGCAGCTCCGCGCGCTGTACCTCGCCGCCCTGCGTGCGGCCGGTGCCGCCCTGGTGGTCGGGGAGAAATCCACCGCCCGCCCACGTCGGGGCCCGGTCAGCGCCTGGGCGCGCCTGCCGCGGGCCCTGCCGGAGCTCACCACCTGGGCCACCTACTTCGCGGGGCTCTCGCGTCTGCGAGCCGACATCGAACTGGGCGTCGTCCGCGATGTCGATCCCCGGAGTGTGCAGGCCACCCGGACCCGTCTCGCCGACTTCCTGGAGGACGTGCGGGCGCAGGTCGTCGCCTTCGAGCACGGGACGCGGGTGACCGCAGGCCACCGGTCGGCGACTCGGACCGAACTCTCAGCCGGGTAATGGTGGTCGGTTTCTCGATCACCTCGTATCATCGACACCAGGGCTCGCGACACGAGCCCACCGACCCCGACACACCTGCCGCGGGTATGCGTTGGACACCGTCCGGTCACCGGACCGAAGTGCTGTAAGGAGGGGCGGTGCCACTCTCGGAGCACGAGCAGCGAATGCTCGAACAGATCGAGAACGCGCTGTACGCCGAAGATCCCAAGTTCGCGTCGAATGTCCGGCGTCGGCGGGTACGCGGCGGGTCGACCACGCGTAAACGTCTGCAGGCCGCGGTTCTGTTCGTCGTGGGGTTGCTGTTGCTGATCGGCGGACTGGTCGTCGACGTCACGGTCGGCGGGTTCCCGATCCTCAGCCTCGTCGGATTCCTCGTCATGTTCGCCGCCGGGCTCATCGCGTTGTGGGGCATCGGCTCGTCCGCGCCGCCGGCGTCGGGAGCCACCTCGGAGTCCTCGACGGGACGTCGTCCGCGGGGCAACGGCTCACGCTCGTTCAGTGAGCGGATGGAAGAGCGCTTCAACCGACGGTTCGAACAGGAATGATCCTCTGCGGGGCCTCGACAGTCCCGCACTGACCTCACACACGAGACCGCGCACCGATTCCCGGTGCGCGGTTTCGTCGTTCTCGGGGTGACCGCCGGCCGGGCCGCCACCGCGTCCCCCGCGTATCCACCGATCCCCACTTTCCTCCACCGCGATCGCCCACAGGCGCTCGGCGGCTGATGTGGGCATTCTCTGATGACGAAAGCCCAGGTCGACTGAACCGGCATCGACCGACGGGCGTCCGGTCGCCCCACCACTTTTCCTATCTTTGACCTGCTGTTTTGTACTCCGGTCCGAACTCACTGCCCATCTGGGGGTGGAAAGTGGGGCGAAGTGGGGTACTGTGGTGCACGGAGGAGAGAGTGCCGGACTCGCGACTCCGCCCGGCAGGAGGTGTGGGGAGAACATGTTCCTCGGCACACACCTGCACAAGTTGGACGACAAAGGGCGGCTCACGCTTCCCGCGAAGTTTCGAGAGCAGTTGGCAGGAGGGATGATGGTCACTCGCGGTCAGGACCACAGCCTCGCGATCTACCTGCCCGAGGACTTCGTGGAGCGGGCGAAACGAGCCGCCGCGGCGTCCAAGGTGGACGAGAAGGCGCGGATGTATCAGCGTCATCTCAACTCCAGCACCGAGGAGATGGTGCCGGACGCACAGGGACGGATCACCCTGTCGTCCAAGCACCGGACCTATGCAGGCCTCACCAAGGAATGCGCGGTGATCGGCAACTACGACTACGTCGAGATCTGGGATGCCCAGGCCTGGGAGCAGTACGAGTCCCAGCACGAGGAGAGCTTCTCGCGTGCCGACAACCCGTCCCTGGAGAACATCCTGTGATCACCGGGTCCCGCCGCCGGAGGACCTCGGCGGGACCGCACGGCCCGGTTCGCCTCGGCGAGTTCAGGCCTCTGCCCGAGACGTCCCTGGCGCACTTCCCCAGCGCCAGGTCCGTCATCGGGCAGGGACCCGTACTCACCGCAGCGACCTCCCGGCCGCGCCGACAGCACGACGTCATGTCGTGCTGCCGGCGACCGGTCCGATCGACCCGCACCGCAGTGCGCAGCCACTCCGAAAGGCCTCCGGTGGAGCACAAGTCGGGCGAACACGGTCACATACCGGTGATGGCGGACCGGATGATCGACCTCATCGCTCCCGCCCTCACGCACACCGCCCCCGACGGCACCGGCCCCACGTTCGTCGATGCGACACTGGGTGCCGGCGGCCACAGTGAACTCGTCGCGCAGCGGTTCCCCGGCGTCGCGATCATCGCCATCGATCGCGACGGCAACGCCGTGTCGTCGGCGTCGGAGCGGTTGGCGCCCTTCGCCGATCGCGTCACCATCGTCCGGCGACGTTACGACGAGATCGCCGATGTCCTCACCGACAGCGGTCGAACCCGATACGACGCGGCCCTGTTCGACCTCGGCGTCTCGTCGATGCAGCTCGACCAGCACGATCGCGGGTTCGCGTACTCCGTCGACGCCCCGCTCGACATGCGGATGAACGACAACGACACGCTGACCGCCGCCGACATCCTCAACACCTACTCCCACGGCGAGATCGCCCGTGTGCTGTCGGAATACGGCGAGGAACGATTCGCGGGCAAGATCGCCTCGGCCGTCCTCCGTGAGCGGGAGCACCAACCCTTCGACACCAGCGCCCGACTGGTGGAGCTGCTCTATCGGGCGATCCCCGCGGCCACCCGTCGGACCGGTGGCCACCCGGCCAAGCGCACCTTCCAGGCGCTGCGCATCGAGGTCAACCGCGAGATGGAATCGCTGCAGCTGGCGATCCCTGCGGCCGTCGACCACCTCGCCGTGGGTGGCCGTCTGGTGGTGATGAGCTACCAGTCGCTCGAGGACCGCATCGTCAAGCGGGAGTTCGCACATCGGGTGACCTCGACGACGCCGCCCGGACTGCCGTTCGACCTCCCCGGCACCGCGCCCGAGTACCGGCTGGTCACCCGCGGGGCCGAGCGTGCCGACGAGACCGAGATCGCGTCGAACCCGCGGTCGGCTCCGGTTCGACTCCGCGCGATCGAACGACTGGCCCCTCGATGAGCGCGACCCGGGCACCCGAGGACGCACGCACGACGCACGAGATGAACGAGACGGCGACGGATGTCGTGACGATGGAGGTACGGCGATGACCGTGGCAGACCGAGGCGCGTTCGTCGCCGGGGCGACCGACACCGATGCGCCCCACAGCGGTTCGCCGAACTCCGATGCGACGGACACCGACTGGGATCCCGATCTCGACGAGGCGGGCGGATCGGCATCGGGGACGCGGCGTCGTCGCGATCGCACCGGTGTCGCCGACCGGCCGCGGGAGAACCGGTCTCCGGCGGCGCAGCGTGCCATCGATCGCCGCCGTCGTCGCGCGACCCAGCGGTCGACGACCACTCTCGTCGACCGCCGCGAACGGCCGACCGGTGGCGTCCTCGCCCGTATCATCGCATCGCCCGCAGATCTGTTGCGGCGGATGCCGTTCGCCGTCCTGGTCGTCGCGATCCTCGCCGTCGGTCTCGGTCTCACATTGTGGCTGTCGACGACCGCCGCACAGACGTCCTACGAACTCTCCGCGAAACGCCAGGAGAACCAGACGCTCATCGACCGCCGGGACGCCCTGAAGAAGTCCTTCGAGTCCGGTGACTCGGCACCCGAACTGTCCGACAAGGCAACCGCATTGGGGATGATCCCGGCGAGCAACGTGCCACGTCTCGTCGTCGCACCCGACGGTCGCACCCGTGTCGAGGGCGAGATCGCGCCCGCCACCGGGACCGCGGCACCGTCGATGAACGCCGGTCGGCCCACCGCCGTGACCCCGCAACCGGGTTCGTCCACCGCCGGCAACACCGCGTCGCTCCCCGCGTCGGCAGGGGTGCCGGGAGCTGCGGCCGACGAACCGATGGCCTCGAACGTGTTGCCGGGCGCCTCCGGGAGCGCGACGGCTCCGAACACCACGGCCCCGAACCCCACCGCCGATTCGGCGCCCTCGGGATCGGCTGCACCGTCCACGAATTCGGGCGCGCCGCGAACGGGTACCACCCCGTCGGGGTCCGTGCAGACCGCGCCCGGTTCGGCCGATTCGCAGACCCCGCGCTGATCGCGACCACGCCACGCCGATGGTGATGCGGGCCGAAATCGTTCACACAGTGGAGAATTGGGTCATGTCAGCTTCTCGCATGTGCGTCGACGACGCGCCATGTCCCGGTGTGCTCGCGTCGAGTGATCGCGGTCGCCGATGAGCGCCGACAAGCGACGACGACCACCGGCGGCCGCGCGCAAGTCGGCGTCCGGAGCGGCCAACCGTGCCGACTCACGGGCACGGCCCCGCCGCGCGTACTCGGCGGGTATCCGCGACGACGCCGGCGTCACCGCGCGCGGCGACGGGGCGCGGCAGTTCATCACGCGAACGCGTCTCGGTGCATTGGTGATGGGTCTCGCCGTCGCGTTGGTTGCCGGAAAGCTGTTGATGTTGCAGACGGTCGAGTCGTCGTCGCTGTCGGCGCAGGCCGCCGACCAGCGCGCCGTGGTCGAGACGTTGCCCGCCAAGCGGGGCGCCATCGTCGACCGCAACGGCAAGCCCATCGCCTACACCGACGAGGCGCGAGCCCTCACCTTCCAGCCGGTACGTGAGCGCGCGGCGATCGACGCCGCCCACGCCAAGGATCCGTCGGTGCCGGACTCGGCGACCCGGATCCGCCAGATCGCCTCCCGGGTCCACGATCTCCTCGGCGGCGCGGTGTCGCAGGAGTCGCTCCAGCAGCAGTTGGCCAGCTCCGAGCCCTTCGTCTACCTCGCGCGGTCGGTCAGCCCCGAGGTGGCGGGAAAGATCACCGACGAGTTCCCGGAGGTCGGTGCCGAACGGCAGGACATCCGTCTCTACCCCGGGGGCCCGCTCGCCGCGAACATCGTGGGCGACGTCGACTTCGACGGCAACGGGCTGATCGGCCTGGAGTCGTCGATGGACTCGGCGCTCGCGGGCACCGACGGTTCACAGACCTATGACCGCGGCTCCGACGGTGCGGTGATCCCCGGCAGCACCCGCAACGTGCACCCGGCCGAGAACGGCAAGACCGTCGAGCTGACCATCGACTCCGACGTGCAGTGGTTCGTGCAGAACCAGGTGCAGAAGGCCAAGGAGCTCTCCGGTGCCCGCAACGCCTCGGCGGTGGTGCTCGACGCCAAGACCGGCGAGGTGATCGCGATGGCCAACGACAACACCTTCAACCCCGCGAAGCCGCTGGCCGAACAGGGCAGCGCCCAGTTGGGCGACCTGCCGGTGACGTCGCCGTTCGAACCGGGTTCGGTGAACAAGCTCGTGACCGCTTCGGCGGCCATCGAATACGGGTTGACCGATCCCACGCAGGTGCACCAGGTGCCGGGCAGCATCGATCTCGCCGGGGTGACCGTGCGCGACGCGTGGGTGCACGGCGTCGCGCCGTACACCACCACCGGCATCTTCGGGAAGTCCTCGAACGTCGGGACGCTGATGCTGGCCAAGCAGGTCGGTCAGGACCGGTTCGCGAACATGTTGCAGCGCTTCGGTCTCGGCCAGCGGACGCAGGTCGGCCTGCCCGGCGAGAGCGCGGGCGACGTTCCCGCCCGGAGCCAGTGGTCGGGGGGTACGTTCGCCAACCTCCCCATCGGACAGGGCCTCTCGATGACGCTGCTGCAGATGACGAGCATGTACCAGACGATCGCCAACGACGGGCTGCGTGTCGCCCCGCGGATCATCAAGTCCACCGGCGACGACGCCGCCGATCCGCCGGCGGGTGTGCGCGTGGTCAGCCCGCAGACGGCGACCACCGTGCGCAACATGTTCCGTGCCATCGTGCAGTCGGATCCGACCGGTGAACAGCAGGGCACCGGATCGAAGGGTGCGGTACCGGGATATCAGGTCAGCGCGAAGACGGGTACCGCACAGCAGGTGGACCCCAACTGCGGGTGTTACTCCAACTCGAACTACAACATCACCTTCGCGGGCATCACGCCCGCCGACAACCCGCGCTTCGTCGTCGGCATCATGCTCGACCGCCCGACCCGGAGCACCGACGGATCGGGTGGCCAGTCGGCCGCACCGCTGTTCGAGAGCATCGCCGCGTGGATGCTGCAGCGCGACCGCGTCCCGCTCTCGACGAGCCCGACACCGAAGATGATCCTGCAGGCGGTCTGACCTCCGGCGCGCCGTCGCCGACGATCCGGACCCGGACCGACGCCGCGTAGGGTGATCTGCCGGGCGGTCGCTCGACCGAACAGCAGGACTCGTGCGGGGACGCCCGCCGCGAACGAGGCGAACGAGAGGGGTGCGCGATGACCGAATCGGGGACGCGACACCCGCAACCGATCCCGGCGCCCGCCGACCCGACCCGACCGGGCCGGGTGGAACCCTGCGGGGTCGACACGCTGGCCGCCGCGTCGGGCGCCCGTATCGATCTCGTCGGGTCGGCGTCACCGGACGTCGGCGTCACCGGAGTGACCCTGCGTGCACAGGACACCCGCCCGGGAGATCTGTTCGCGGCCCTGCCCGGCGCGCGCGCCCACGGAGCGCAGTTCGCCGCCCAGGCCATCTCCGCAGGCGCCGCGGCCGTGCTCACCGACTCCGCCGGTGCCGCGCTCGTCACCGAGGCGATGGCCGCCGCGGACACGCCGACGCCGTCGTTCGTACTGCTCGTCCATCCCGATCCGCGCAGCGTCCTCGGTGACCTCAGCGCCCGCGTGTACGGGAACCCGTCGCTGCGACTGCGTCTGATCGGTATCACCGGGACCTCCGGCAAGACCACCTCGAGCTATCTCACCGAGGCCGCCCTGATGGCCGCGGGTCAGACCGTGGGACTCATCGGCACCGTCGAGACACGCGTCGCCGGTGTGCGCCAGGACAGTTCGCTCACCACCCCCGAGGCGCCCGCGCTGCAGGGGATGCTCGCCGCGATGTGCGAACAGGGTGTCGACACCGTGGTGATGGAGGTGTCGAGCCACGCCCTCGAGCTCGGCCGGGTCCGCGGGAGTTCCTTCGCCATCGGCGGTTTCACGAATCTCTCGCAGGACCACCTCGACTTCCACCCCACGATGGTCGACTACTTCGAGGCGAAAGCTCGTCTGTTCCGGCCTGATTCGCCCGAGCACGCCCACCGATCGGTCGTCTGCGTCGACGACGAGTGGGGTGCCAGGATGTCGGAGATCGTCGGTCACGGCGTGGTCACCGTGTCGACACGCCACAGCTCGGCCGACTGGTACGCCGGACCGTCCCGGCTGCGCGACGACGGGTCGCAGGTCGTCACCGTCCGCGACCCCCAGGGCACACCACACACCCTGCGGGTGCCCCTTCCCGGTCGGTACAACGTCGCCAACGCCCTGATCGCGCTGGCCATCGCCGACGCCGCCGGGGTGTCGATCACCGACGCCGTCGCGGGCATCGCCGGGGTCGCGGTCCCGGGTCGTGTCGAGCTGGTCGACGAGGGCCAGGACTTCCTCGCTGTCGTCGACTACGCCCACAAGCCCGCCGCCGTCGAGGCGGTCATCGCGACCCTGCGGGGACAGACCAGCGGTCGACTCGCGGTCGTGGTCGGTGCCGGCGGCAACCGCGACACAGGCAAACGTCCGCTGATGGGGGAGGCCGCGGCCCGGGGCGCCCACCTGGTGATCGTGACCGACGACAACCCCCGCGACGAGGACCCCGCCGCCATCCGCGCCGAGGTGCGAGCCGGCGCAGAGAAGGTGGCGCGGGGCGAGCGACCGACCGGATCGGAGCCGATCGTCGAGATCGGTGACCGAGCGGCCGCGATCGCCCACGCGGTCGCGTGGGCGCGGGCCGGCGACACCGTCCTCGTCGCGGGCAAGGGCCACGAGAGCGGGCAGGAGATCGCCGGCGTGAAGCACCCCTTCGACGACCGCGACGTGGTGCGGCGGGCCCTCGCCGACCGTCAGGAGACGACATGACCCCCCACATCCGCGTGATCGACCTCGCCGGCGCCCCGACGACGGCGGTGTCGGGCACCGACGAGGCGACGAACCGCGTGCGCGACGCGCTGCGGACGCTGGTGCAGACCGCCCGCGAGGGAGGCCGCGACGCGGGCGGCGGTCGCAGCTGGGCCGTGCTCGGGGAATGGAACGGCCCCGAACCCGACAACGACCGTGCCGTCGCCCACGATCGGGTGGGTCGGCTGGCCGTGCGACTCGCCGTCGACATCGTGATCGCGGTGGGTGAGACCCGTGTCGTGCGCGCGCTGCATCAGGGAGCGGTGATGGAGGGTTCGTGGGGCGACGAGGCGCGGATGGTCGCCGACGCCGACGCCGCGGTGGAGATGCTGGTGGCCGAGATCGGCGACGGCGACGTGGTGCTCGTCGCGGGCGACGGATCCGATTTGTCGGCGGTCACGCGCAACCTGTTGGATGACCAACGGTGTGTGGCCACACTCGTGGAGTCCCCGGACGGGACCGAACGCTGACCCACCCACCCGAGACACTGCCCTCGAGACGACCCCGGACGGAGACGAGAAGGTGACGCAGATCCTGATAGCGGGCGCGGTCGCGCTCGCGGTGTCGATCCTGCTGACCCCGGTGCTCATCCGGGTGTTCTCGCGCCAGGGTTTCGGGCAGGAGATCCGCGTCGAGGGTCCCCAGAGCCACCAGACCAAGCGCGGCACCCCGTCGATGGGTGGCGTCGCCATCATCGCCGCCCTGTGGGCGGGCTACTGGGCGTCGCACCTCACCGGTCTCATCAACGGCGGTCAGGGTCCGAGTGCCTCGGGGATCCTGGTGCTCTCGCTCGCGACCGTCCTCGGCGGCGTCGGGTTCCTCGACGACTTCATCAAGATCCGCAAGCAACGCAACCTCGGCCTCAACAAGACCGCCAAATCGGTCGGGCAGCTCGTCGCCGCCCTGCTGTTCGGCGTGCTGGCCCTGCAGTTCCGCAACGGCAACGGTGACGCGCCGGCGAGCGTGAAGCTGTCGTACGTCCGCGACATCAACGCGGTCACCCTCGGCTCGGTCGCCTTCGTCATCTTCTGCTGGCTCGTCGTCGCCGCGTGGTCGAACGCGGTCAACTTCACCGACGGTCTCGACGGCCTGGCCGCCGGTTCGATGGCGATGGTCCTCGGCTCGTACGTGCTCGTCACCTTCTGGCAGTACCGCAACGCATGCTCGGGTGGCCCCAAGGCGGGCACGGAGGTCAGCGCGGGCTGTTACAACGTGCGCGACCCCCTCGACCTCGCGCTGATCGCGGTGGCCGGTGGTGGCGCGTGCCTGGGCTTCCTGTGGTGGAACGCCGCACCGGCGAAGATCTTCATGGGTGACACCGGCTCGCTGGCGCTGGGTGGCATGCTCGCGGGGCTGTCGATCACCACCCGCACCGAGCTGCTCATGGTCGTGGTCGGCGCGCTCTTCGTCGCCGAGATCGTCTCGGTGGTCATGCAGATCGCGTTCTTCCGCACCACCGGGCGACGGGTGTTCCGCATGGCGCCCTTCCACCACCACTTCGAGCTCGGTGGCTGGGCGGAGACCACGGTCATCATCCGGTTCTGGCTGCTGACCGCGATCGCGTGCGCGCTGGGCCTGTCGCTCTTCTACAGCGAGTTCCTGACGTCCAACGGTGGGTGAGGTGAGCCGAGGAGGCGCCGCTGCTCCCGCGACGCTGCCCGATCTCCCCGGTCTGCGCGTCGTCGTCGCCGGAGCCGGGACCGCGGGCGCGTCGGCCGCCCGGTTCCTCGCCGCACACGGCGCGGTGGTGACCGTCGCCGACGGCCGACCCGCGTCAGGTGCGGCCCTCGCCGACGCCGGTGTCGCGGTGGTGAGCGTCGACGCCGCGGTCGCCGACCTGCGGGCCGACCTCCTGGTCGTGTCACCGGGGTTCCGGCCCGACTCGCCGCTGGTGCTCGCCGCTCGCGCCGCGCGGATACCTATCTGGGGTGAGGTCGAACTCGCCTGGCGCGTGGACGCATCCGGACTCCTCGGCCCACGACGGACCTGGGTGGTCATCACCGGGACCAACGGCAAGACCACCACCACCTCGATGGTCGAGGCCATCGTCGAGGCGTCGCCGCACACGGTGGCCGCCTGCGGCAACATCGGGTTGCCGGTGCTCGACGCCCTCACCCGCACACCGCGGGTCGAGATCCTGGCCGTCGAGATGTCGTCGTTCCAGTTGCACTGGGCGCCGTCGGTGGTCCCCGACGCCGGTGTCGTGCTCAACATCGCCGAGGACCACCTCGACTGGCACGGCTCGATGGATGCCTACGTCACGGCGAAGGTCGGCGCCCTGCGCGGACCGATCGCGGTGGTCGGCGCCGACGACCCCGTCGCGGGCGCACTGTCGGCCACGACGCCGGGCGCCCGCACGATCGGCGTGCGCGTCGGCGCTCCGATCGGCGACGACATCGGTGTCGAGGCCGGTGTCCTCACCGACCGCGCGTTCACCGCGCCGGGGGAGTCGCCGCGCACCATCCTGCCCATCGACGACATCCGCCCGGCCGGTCCGTCGGGGATCGTCGACGCCGCCGCGGCCGCAGCGCTGTGTCTGGCCGTGGGCGTCGACATCGATGCCGTCGCGGTCGGGCTCGCCGGTTTCGTCCCGGGCCGTCACCGGGGTGAGACCGTCGCCACGCTCGACGGGGTGGCGTTCGTCGACGACTCGAAGGCGACGAACCCCCACGCGGCGCACGCGTCGATCGACGCGCACGAGCGTGTGGTCCTGGTGGCCGGCGGACTGCTGAAGGGTGCCGCGGTCGACGATCTGTTCGCCGCGACGGCCGATCGACTGGCCGGTGTGGTGGCGATCGGTACCGACCGCGAGCTGGTGGCGTCGGCGATTGCGCGACACGCCCCTGCAATCCCAACAGTCACACTGTTCACAGGGGACGATGGCCGGGTGACAGCCACGCCGCTCGCGCCACCCGCCGTCGACGGCCTCGCGACCGCCCCGTCCGACGGCGTCGAGGCCGCCCGTGCCGCCGCCCGCTCGGCCCACGAGGCCGACACGCGACGCAGCGACGAGGCGCCCGCGGCCGACCGCGTGATGGATGCGGCTCTCGTCGCGGCCTGGTCGATGATCGAGTCCGACCGCGCCGCCGGTGGCCGGCCCGATGCCGTGTTGCTCGCCCCGGCCGCGGCCTCCCTCGACATGTTCGCCGGCTACGGGGTGCGCGGTGACTCCTTCGCGCGGGCCGCCGTCGCGATCGGTGCCACCCCGGCGGGCCCGAGCGACTCGTCGGTACGCCGATGACCGCCGCGTCCGACGGCGTACGCCGCGCCGGAGCGTGGTGGGACGGCCCGCGCGGCGTCATCGACGCCGTCCTGCGCAGGCCGCTCGCGTCGTTCCACCTGATCGTGACGCTCACGGTGATCCTCACCGTGTTCGGCCTGGTGATGGTCCTCTCGGCGTCGTCGGTGGAGGGTTACTCCAAGAGCGGCTCGGCCTACGGCCTGTTCACCACCCAGGTGGTGTTCGCGATCCTCGGCACGGTGCTGTTCTATGTCGCACTGCGCATCCCGGTGCGGTTCATGCGTCGCCTCGCGGTGCCGTCGATCTTCGTGACCACGCTGCTGCTCGCGTTGGTCCTCATCCCGGGCGTCGGCACCGAGAGCCAGGGCGCGCAGCGCTGGTTCGTGGTCGGCGGCCTCTCGATCCAGCCCTCCGAACTCGTGAAGCTGGCCCTCTGCGTGTGGGGGGCCCACCTGCTCTCCGCGCGGTTGCGTGACCACGCGTCGCTCAAGGAGTTGCTGGTCCCGCTGGTGCCGGTCGCGATGCTCATCTGCACGCTGATCATCCTCGAGCCCAACCTCTCGACGACCATCACCATCGCCATCATCGTCGGCACCCTGCTGTGGTTCGCCGGCCTGCACCTCAAGGTCTTCGCGATCTTCGTGGTCTCCGGCGCGGCCATGGCGATCGTGCTCGCGATGGTCGAGGGATACCGTTCCGAGCGCGTGCAGAGCTTCCTGGGCAACATCGACGACCCGCAGGGTGCGGGATACCAGGCGCGACAGGCCCGGTACGCGCTCGCCAACGGCGGACTGTTCGGTCAGGGTCTCGGGCAGAGCCGCGCGAAGTGGAACTATCTGCCCAACGCCCACAACGACTTCATCTTCGCGATCATCGGCGAGGAACTGGGCCTGCTGGGCGGGTTGCTGGTCATCGGACTGTTCGTCCTGCTGGCCTTCGTCGGACTGCGCATCGCACTGCGGGCCGTCGACCCCTTCCTGCGGATGATGACCGCGACCATCACCGTGCTCATCAGCGCCCAGGCACTGATCAACATCGGCTACGTCATCGGCCTGCTCCCGGTCACCGGTATCCAGCTGCCCCTGCTGTCGGCCGGAGGTACGTCGACGTTCACCGTCCTGGTGATGTTGGGCCTGCTCGCCAACGCCGCGCGCCACGAACCCGAGGCCGTCGCCGCGCTCGCCGCGGGAGGTGACGGACGCATCGGCCGGTTCCTGCGCCTGCCGCAACCCGAGTCGTACGCGGCACCGCGCGTCCAGGCCTGGCGCGCGCGCCGCGACCGCCTGGCCGATCCGTCGGGTCTGCCGTCGCGCACCGCACCCCCGCGAGTCCGCACCGCCGCGACCGATCCCCGCCCCCCCGACCGCCGCACCGCCCGCCGCGGGCCGGCCGCCTACTTCGGGTTCGGTGCCTCCGCACCCCATCCCGAACCCACCGGTCGCCGCGGCGCACGGTCGGGCCGTAGCGTCCGGGCACGCGCGGAGTACCCGAGCACCCGATACGCCCCCGAGTGGTACGGGGCCGACGCCCACGACGCCGGACGTCCACGCCGATACGACACCGGGGGACAGGGCCGTTCGGCCCCGCGCGTGCGCTACCGCACCTACCCGGAGGCGATGCCGACGGCCCGCGCTTCGCGTCACGACGGCACCGTGAGCCCGAGGTACCGCCGGTGAGCCGCACCGACCGCGACGGGCCGATCTCGGTCGTGGTGGCCGGGGGTGGCACCGCCGGCCACATCGAGCCGGCCCTGGCCGTGGCCGACGCGATCCGGGCGATCGAGCCCGACGCACGCATCACCGCCCTGGGGACACCGCGTGGGCTGGAACGCACCCTCGTGCCCGACCGCGGCTACACCCTCGAGATGATCCCGCCGGTCCCGCTGCCGCGGAAGGTCAATCGCGACCTGTTCTCGGTCCCGCTGCGTCTGCGGTCGTCGGTGCGCGCCACCCGACGCATCCTCGCCGCCGTCGACGCCGACGTGGTCATCGGCTTCGGCGGGTACGTGGCGCTGCCGGCGTACCTCGCCGCGCGGGGACACGTCCTGCGTCGCTCGCGGATCCCGGTGGTGATCCACGAGGCGAACGCCAGCGCAGGCATCGCCAACAAGGTCGGTGCGCGTTTCGCCGACCGGGTCCTCGCCGCCGTCGACGGCTCCGGCCTCGACGCCGAGGTGGTCGGCATCCCCGTGCGTGGATCCCTGGCGAGCCTCGACCGTGCCGCCACCCGCGCCCAGGCCCGTCACTACTTCGGACTCGACCCCGATGCGCCGACCCTGCTCGCCTTCGGTGGATCGCAGGGCGCGCGCACCATCAACGAGGCGGTCGCCGACTCCGCCGACGCACTCGGTCGAGCCGGGATCGGTGTACTGCACGCGCACGGTCCGAAGAACACCGTGGCACCGTCGTCGCCGCCCGGGGCGCCCCCGTACGTCTCGGTCGGCTATCTCAAACGCATGGATCTCGCCTACGCCGCAGCCGATCTCGTGATCTGCCGGTCCGGCGCGATGACCGTCGCCGAGATCTCCGCCACCGGTCTGCCCGCCGTCTACGTCCCGTTGCCCCACGGCAACGGCGAGCAGCGTCTGAACGCGCTGCCCGTCGTCGAGGCCGGCGGCGGTGTGTTGCTCGACGACGCGGACCTGACCGCGCAGTGGGTCGCCGACACCGTGCCCGGTCTCCTCGGCGACCCCGACCGCCTTGCGGTGATGTCGCAGGGCGCCCGTCAGGTCGGGCACCGCGACGCGGCCGCCGCCGTCGCACAGGCAGGACTCGACGCCGCCCGGGCGCGGCGGGGGTCGTCGTGACGCCCCCGACGCCGCCCGTGCCCGCGTTGCCCGCCGAACTCGCCCGGGTCCACATGGTGGGTATCGGCGGTGCCGGGATGTCGGGACTCGCGCGGATCCTCCTCGCCCGGGGCGCGCAGGTGTCGGGATCGGACGCGAAGGACGGCCGTGGCGTGAAGGCGCTGCGCACCCGCGGGGCCATGGTCCGTATAGGCCACGACGCCTCGGCGCTCGACCAGCTCGACGGCGGTCCCACCGTCGTCGTCACCACCCACGCGGCGATCCCGAAGACGAATCCCGAACTGGTGGAGGCACATCGGCGGGGTATCCCCGTGACGCTGCGCCCCGCGGTGCTCGCCACCCTGATGGAGGGCTACCGCACCGCGCTGATCGCGGGCACCCACGGCAAGACCTCCACGACGTCGATGGTGGTCGTGGCGTTGCAGCACTGCGGGCTCGACCCGTCGTTCGCCGTCGGCGGCGAGCTCAACGAATCCGGGACCAACGCCCACCACGGCACCGGCGCCGTCTTCGTGGCCGAGGCCGACGAGAGCGACGGCTCGTTGCTGCAGTACCGACCCGACGTGGTCGTCATCACCAACGTCGAATCCGACCACCTCGACCACTTCGGGACCACCGAGGCCTACGTGGCGGTGTTCGACGAGTTCCTCGAACGGACCGAACCCGGTGGCGTCGTGGTGGTCTGCCTCGACGACCCGGGATCGGTCGACCTCGCCGCCCGCAGTGTGCACCGCCTGCTCGATCGTGGGGTGCGGGTGATCGGTTACGGCGCAGGCACCTTCGCCGATCGTGTCCCGGAGGTCGACCACGCGGCGGTCCTGCGCAGCTGGAACGTCCACGGCGTCGGGGGACAGGCCGCCATCACCCTGCGAGGAATGCTCGCCTCCGGCACGGGCGGCTCGCGCGCCTCCGGCACGGGCGGCTCGCGCGCCTCCGGCACGGCGGGCCGGGGGGAGGACTCCGAACACCTGGTGGCCCTCGGTGTCCCGGGAGTCCACATGGCGCTCAACGCCCTCGGCGCGATCGCGGCGGCGGTGTCGGCGGGCGCGCCGACCGACGGCGTGATCGCCGGGGTGGAGAGCTTCACCGGGGTCCACCGACGGTTCCAGCTGCGCGGTCGTGTGGGTGACGTCGCGGTGTACGACGACTACGCCCACCACCCGACCGAGGTGCGGGTGGTGCTGACCGCGGCCCGCGAGCTGGTCGCCGCCGCCGGAACCGGCCGCGTCGTCGCGGTGTTCCAGCCCCATCTCTACTCGCGCACAGCCACGTTCGCCGCGGAGTTCGCCGAGGCGCTCGACATCGCCGACCAGGTCGTGGTCCTCGACGTCTACGGCGCGCGCGAACAACCGCTCGACGGCATCAGCGGGCGGACCATCGCCCATCTCGTCACCGTCCCGGTCGTCTTCGCGCCCGATCTCTCGCAGGTCGCCGAACTGGTGGCCGACCTCGCGGCGCCGGGTGACGTGGTGTTGACCCTGGGGGCCGGCGACATCACCATGCAGGGCCCCGAGATCGTCGAAGCGCTGCGCAGGCGAGGAGAGACACCATGAGCCGCACCACCAGCACCTACGATCCCGACGTCGACGACGCCGATGTGGACGACGCCGACCTGGACGACGGGTACGCCGACGACCTCCTCGACGACGACACCGACGAACGCGAACGACGACGTCGCCCGCGCCGTGGACGGCGCCCTGTGCGCGGCACCCGCAAGCTCCTGGGGACCATCGCCGCGATCGTCCTCGTGATCGCCGCCGGCGTGGTCGCCTATGCGACGCCGCTCATGTCGGTGCGGTCGATCTCGGTCAGCGGCGAATCGGCCGTGGACCCGGCGAGCATCGTCGCCGCGTCGCGGATCGCGCTCGGCACGCCCCTGCTCCAGGTCGACACGCGTCCTGCCGCCGAGCGCGTCGCCGCCATCCCGCGCATCAAGTCCGTCCGCGTCACCCGCAGCTACCCGTCGGGTATCGACATCGACGTCGTCGAACGCGTCGCCGTGGCGTTCGTCATCCGCGACGGCGCCTCCCATCTGCTCGATGTCGGTGGTGTCGATTTCGCCTCGCAGAAGCAGTTGCCGCCGGTGCCGCGGATCACGATCGGCAACCCGTCGTCGTCGGACCGCGCCACCCTCGCCGCCCTGAAGGTGGTGTCGGAGCTGCCCGACGTCCTACGCCGTCAGGTCATCGAGGTCGGGGCGTCCTCGGCCGCCGACGTACGCCTGACCCTGCGCGACCGCCGGACCGTGGTGTGGGGCGACGCCGATCGCACCGCCGACAAGGCGCGCACCCTGAAGTACCTGTTGCCGCGCGACGGCACCCAGTTCAACGTCTCGTCACCCGAGTACCCGACCTTCCGCTGACGCCGCGGCCGGATTGCGGCCGCGACACGCCGAGCGCTTGCTGGCCGGAGCTGGGTTCGGTGCCTACCGTTTGTCCCAGCAGTCCGCTACTTGACATAACTCTAAGCCTGTGGTTGAGGTTGAGGGTTTTCCGATCCGGTTCGCCGGTGTCGCCGGTGGCGGTCTGCGGCAGACATCCGTTCCCACACGGGGCGGAGCAATCCACGCACAGAAGGCGAGTGACATGACGCCACCGCACAACTACCTGGCCGTCATCAAGGTCGTCGGCATTGGCGGCGGTGGCGTGAACGCCGTCAATCGCATGATCGAACAGGGCCTCAAGGGTGTCGAGTTCATCGCGATCAACACCGACGCGCAGGCGTTGCTGATGAGCGACGCCGACGTGAAACTCGACGTCGGCCGTGACTCCACCCGCGGTCTCGGCGCCGGCGCCGACCCCGAGGTGGGTCGTCGCGCCGCCGAGGACGCCAAGGACGAGATCGAGGAATTGCTCAAGGGCGCCGACATGGTGTTCGTCACCGCCGGCGAGGGCGGTGGCACCGGCACCGGTGGCGCCCCCGTCGTCGCGAGCATCGCCCGCAAGCTCGGGGCGCTGACCGTCGGCGTCGTGACCCGCCCGTTCTCGTTCGAGGGCAAGCGCCGCGGCGGCCAGGCCGACGAGGGCATCTCGTCGCTGCGTGAGTCCTGCGACACCCTCATCGTGATCCCCAACGATCGTCTGCTGCAGCTCGGCGACGCCGCCGTGTCGCTCATGGACGCGTTCCGCAGCGCCGACGAGGTCCTCCTCAACGGTGTGCAGGGCATCACCGACCTCATCACCACGCCCGGCCTGATCAACGTCGACTTCGCCGACGTCAAGGGCGTCATGAAGGACGCGGGCAGCGCGCTGATGGGCATCGGGTCGTCCCGCGGCGAGGACCGCGCGAAGAAGGCCGCCGAGGCCGCTATCAACTCGCCACTGCTCGAAGCGTCCATGGAGGGCGCCCGCGGCGTGCTGATGTCGATCGCCGGTGGCAGTGACCTCGGGCTGTTCGAGATCCACAACGCCGCGACCCTCGTCCAGGAGGCCGCGCACGAGGACGCGAACATCATCTTCGGCACGGTCATCGACGACAACCTCGGCGACGAGGTCCGGGTCACGGTGATCGCGGCCGGGTTCGATGCCGGTGCACCGTCGCGGATCCGCACCGCTTCCGGCCGGGGAGCCGTCGGCTCGGCCACCGCCGGCAACGTCTCCTCGTCGACGGCGGCACCCGCCGCCGAGTCGGCCTTCGCCGATCGCTCCGCGGGCGACCCGTTCGCCGACGCACCGGCCCCACGCCGCAACGCCGTCACCCTCGACGACGACGACGATGTGGACGTCCCGCCCTTCATGAAGCGCTGACGTGACGACGGCCCCGGGTCGGGTCGGCCGGGTCCGTCGGGTGACCACCACCCGCCGAGGTGGTGTGTCACTCGCTCCGTACGACGAGTTCAACCTCGGCGATCATGTCGGGGACGATCCCGCCGCCGTACGCGCCAACCGTCTGCGTCTGGCCGAGCGGATCGGTGTGGCGCCCGCGCGGATGGTGTGGATGGAGCAGATCCACAGTCCCACCGTGACCGTGGTCGACGGACCCGTCGACGGTCCGGTCCCGGCGACCGATGCGTTGGTCACGACCGCAACCGACCTCGCGCTGGTGGTCGTGACGGCCGACTGCGTGCCGGTGTTGTTGAGCGACGACGCCGCCGGTGTGATCGCCGCCGTGCACGCCGGCCGTGTCGGTGCACGGGTGGGGATCATCCGCCGAGTTCTCGAGGCGATGACCGACCAGGGTGCCGAGCTCTCCCGCATCGGGGCGTTCCTGGGTCCCGCGGCGAGCGGTGAGCAGTACGAGGTGCCGGCCGCCATGCAGCGCGACGTGGAGAAGCATCTGCCCGGCAGTGCATCGCGCACCACGAAGGGCACCCCGGGGCTCGACCTCCGTGCAGGGATCCGACGGCAGCTGCTGGAGGCGGGTGTCTCCGGCGTGGCGATCGATCCCCGGTGCACGATCTCCGACCGCACACTGTTCAGTCACCGTCGCGGCGCCCCCACCGGGCGCCTGGCCTCGGTGATCTGGAACGACACGTCCGGCGTCGCGCCGTGAGCCCCGCCGACGATCACCTAGCGGACGACGACACCACCGCTGCACCGCAGATCGCGACCCCAGAGCGGGTCGCCGAGCTCTCCGACAACCTCGACGCCGCACGCGCACGGCTGGCGCGGGCATGCACGGCTGCCGGGCGTGATGTCGACGACGTCGACCTGCTCGTCGTCACCAAGTTCTTCCCCGCCGCAGACGTCCGCGCGCTGATCGGACTCGGTGTGCGTGCCTTCGGCGAATCGCGGGAACCCGAGGCCGGCCGCAAGGCGGCGGAACTGCGCACCGACACCGCCGAGTCCCTGGCGTTCCACATGATCGGGCAGATTCAGCGCAAGAAGGCCAAGACCGTCGGCCGCTGGGCCGACCGGGTCCATTCGTTGGACTCCGAACGGCTCGCCGACGCACTCGACACCGCCGTGGCCGCCGCACTCGACGACGGTGACCGGCACACCCCTCTCGAGGTGTTGTTGCAGCTCAACCTCGACTCCGATCCCGACCGCGGCGGAGTGGTCGTCGATGATCTCGAGGCGCTCGCCGATCACGTCGCCGGGTGCGACCATCTGCGTCTCCGGGGTCTGATGGTGATCGCACCGCAGTCGGAGACGCCCGAGGTGTGGATGGAGCGGGCCGCGTCGATCCGTGCGGGTTTCCTCGACCACCGTCCGGATGCCGTCGAGTTCTCGGCTGGGATGTCCGGTGACCTCGACGAGGCCGTCCGCAACGGTTCCACCTGCGTGCGTGTCGGTACCGCGATCATGGGCGCGCGGCCGATACGCTCCCCGTAGCTAAACCATATGAGCCACATGAGAACCAGCGACACCACTTTTCACAATCGCTCTCGTACGGCGCGCCGACGGTGAGGAAGGCAGCAACATGACCACGATGCAGCGGTTCAAGGCGTACTTCGGCATGGTCCCGCCCGGCGACTACGAGGACGACTACCTCGACGAGCCCGGCGCGACCCGACGCGACCCCTACGAGCGCGAGTACCGCGACGAGTACTACGGGCGCGCGCCGCAGCGCGGGTTCGCCGGTGTCGACCACGGCATGCGCGAATACGAGGACGAGATGGCGCAGTACGAGGGTGCCGCACAGTTCGATCAGACCTACGACCACGTGCCCGACTACGCCTACGCGGGTCCGGTTCGCGCGGCCCAGACCCACACCTCACTCGCGGGGGATCGTGGCGTGCCCATGGAGCGCCTCGGCCGATCGGGACGCCTGGAGCCGCTGGGTGCCCGTGGCGGCGTCTCGCGGGCCTCGGCCGGCCGGGTGGCCACCCGTGGCGCACTGGCCATCGACACGATGGATCGCGTCTTCGAGGAGGGGAACCCGTTGGCGAAGATCACCACGTTGCGCCCGCGTGACTACAGCGAGGCCCGGACGATCGGCGAGCGCTTCCGCGACGGCAGCCCCGTCATCATGGATCTGGTCGAGATGAGCAACGACGACGCCAAGCGCCTCGTCGACTTCGCCGCCGGGCTCGCCTTCGCCCTGCGTGGCACGTTCGACAAAGTGGCCACCAAGGTGTTCCTGCTCTCGCCCGCCGACGTCGACGTCTCGCCCGAGGATCGTCGCAAGCTGGCCGAGACCGGTTTCTACAATCACAGCTGACACCCCTGCGAGCTGCGCTTTTCGGCATCCCGTGACCGAATCAGGCAGAGTTGACGCGTGACGATAGCCCGAGAGGTCATCTACTACCTGCTCTTCATCTTCTGGTTGCTGCTGCTGGGCCGCCTGGTGATCGAGCTGGTGCGGACGTTCGCGCGTGAATGGCGCCCGACGGGTGTGTCCGTCGTCGTCATCGAGGGCGTGTTCACCACCACCGATCCGCCGATCAAGGCGTTGCGACGGGTCCTGCCGCCCATCCCGTTGGGACCGGTTCGGCTCGACCTCTCGCTGATGATCACCATGATCGTCGTGCTGATCGGCATGAGCCTCGTGGCACCGGGCTGACCCCGAATCGCTCATCGACCCCACCGGGGTGATCGCACAATGCCGGACGCCGGATATTGTGACCGGAGTCCGTCATCCTGGAGGGGCACACCGAGAGCCAGTTCGCGCGACGATCCGACGTACTCGGCGGAGATGATCCGCTCCTGTCGGAGAAGAAGCTCGACGAAGTGCGACGAACGGTTCTCATGTGACAGGATGGGACGCCAGTTACACTGACGAAGCTGTGGACCTCCACAACGCATCGTTAACGAGGTCCCGCGAGAGATCGCATCGAGACCAGGCCACCACTCGCCACAACATTGTTAAAGGGGACCGACATGCGGCTCACACCGGCTGATGTGCACAACGTCGCGTTCAGCAAACCGCCGATCGGTAAGCGCGGCTACAACGAGGACGAGGTCGATCAGTTCCTCGACTTCGTCGAGGCCGAGCTCGCTCGACTGCTCGAGGAGAACACCGAACTCAAGCAGCGCGTCGAGGATCTCGAAGGCGATCTGTCGCAGGCCCGTTCGAACGCCACCTCGGCACCGCGTGAGGAGGAGGCGCCCGCGCCCACGCAGGCGTTCAGTGCCGCCCAGGCCCCCGCGTACTCCGAGCCCGCAGCCCCTGCTGCACCTGCCGCCCCGGTCGGCGAGGACCACCACGTCCGTGCGGCGAAGGTGCTCAGCCTCGCCCAGGACACCGCCGATCGCCTCACCGCGAACGCGACCACCGAGTCCGAGTCGTTGCTCGCCGACGCGCGGGGTCGCGCCGACGCGATGATCGGCGACGCCCGGTCGAAGTCGGAGGCGATGCTCACCGACGCGCGCCAGCGCTCGGAGGCCATCCTGGCCGACTCGCAGACCCGCGCCGAGACCACCACGCGCCAGGCGCAGGAGAAGGCCGACGCGCTGCAGGCCGACGCCGAGCGCAAGCACACCGAGATCATGGGCACCATCAACCAGCAGCGTTCGGTCCTCGAGGGTCGTATCGAGCAGCTCAAGACCTTCGAGCGCGAGTACCGCACCCGTCTGAAGACCTACCTGGAGTCGCAGCTCGAGGAGCTGCAGCAGCGAGGCAGTGCGGCCCCGGTCGACAACGCACGCTCTGGCGGGGACGCGTTCTCCTCCGACCCGGGCAACGGTGGGTTCACCAACTCGGGTGGATTCTCCAAGCCCTCCAACTGACGGCCCCGTCGGTAGAACCGTGGCGGGCCGGGATCGACTGATGTCGGTTCGCCCCCGGTAGTCGGCGGAAAGGTCAACGCGGTGCTCGTCTCGGCGCTGGTCGCCACGCTGGTGGGCTTCGGGCTCCTGGTGGTGGCACTCGTCACCGGCACCCTGTGGTTGGCGATCGCCTGCATCGTCGTCTGTGTCCTCGGGGCGCTGCTCCTCCTTGCCGACATCCTCGGGCTCGGGCCGTCCCTGGCACGGCTGCGTCCTCGGCTGAGGTGGCCCCGGAGGCCCTCCCGTCGTACATCTGTGGCCGGCACCGACGACAGGTCGGATGCTCTCACCGACGACGACCCGGACACCACGATCACCACCGAGATGCCCCGGGTCGTCGAGGAGCCGGTGCCGGACCCCGCCGCGGATCACCCCGAGCCCTCGGCACCGGCCGAGGTCGAACGCCCGTCGTCGGCCACCGACGCACAGGTGGCAGCCGCGTATGTGGCCGCCCACCACGGCCGGCACGAGAGCCCCGACGACGAGCCCGTCGACACCCACGCGCATGTCCGGCGCGACACCGACCCGCCGTCGACGATGCCGTGGCTCACCCCCGCCGCACCGCGACGGCACACCCGACACTCCGGCGACGATCCCGAGACCGCGACGGTCGTCGGGCCGGACACCGACACGGAGGAGTCGGCACCCCGCCGGCATCGCCACGCGGCGGACTGACCGGCGTCGGACACCGTCTACACTGGACCCGCATTGATCCGGCCATCACCGGGGAGCATCCGGAAGAACCGACACCACCACGACCGGGCGGCGTCGCAGTAGAACCGGACGGGAGCGGCCCGACACAGCCGCAGACCCATCGGATCGACAGAACCGATGAGGTCGGTGAGCGGCACCGGAGATCCACCGGTGCAAGCGGGGTGGTACCGCGGCGAACACTCGTCGTCCCCGTGCCCAGCGTCGCAGCGCGACGCCCACCGGCACGAGGAGAACCGCAGTGAGCACCGACCCCGCATCGACCCCCCAGCAGCGTCGCGTCTATCCGATCGTCGACGTCGCGGGCACCGGTTCGGCCGTGCCGTCCTTCCCCGACCTCGAGACCCGCGTTCTCGACTACTGGGCCGCCGACGACACCTTCGTCGCGTCGGTGCAGCAGCGATCCGACGCCGACGAGTTCGTCTTCTACGACGGACCTCCGTTCGCCAACGGGCTCCCGCACTACGGCCACCTGCTCACCGGATACGTCAAGGACCTCATCCCGCGCTTCCAGACCATGCGCGGCAAGAAGGTCGACCGTCGGTTCGGCTGGGACACCCACGGCCTGCCCGCCGAACTGGAGGCCGAACGCCAGCTCGGCATCACCGACAAGTCCGAGATCGAGACCATGGGTGTCGAAAAATTCAACGACTACTGCCGGGAGTCGGTGCTGCGCTACACCGGTGAGTGGCGCGACTACGTGACCCGGCAGGCCCGCTGGGTCGACTTCGACAACGACTACAAGACCCTCGACATCGACTTCATGGAGTCGGTGATGTGGGCGTTCAAGTCCCTGCACGACAAGGGGCTCGTCTATCAGGGCTACCGGGTGCTGCCCTACAGCTGGTACGAGCAGACCCCGCTGAGCAATCAGGAGAGCAAGCTCGACGACGCCTACAAGATGCGCCAGGACCCGGCGGTGACGGTGTCGATGCCGCTGACCGGTGGCGTTCCCGACGCCCTGCTCGGCGTCAACGCGCTCATCTGGACCACCACGCCGTGGACGCTCCCGTCCAACCTGGCGATCGCGGTCAACCCGGACGTCGAGTACTCGCATGTGCGGGGATCCGACGGCGAGCAGTATCTGCTCGCTTCGGCGCGGGTCGGCGTCTACGCGCGCGAACTCGGTGAGGACCCCGAGGTGCTGGCCACCTACATCGGTCGCGACCTCGCCGATGCGACCTACACCCCGCCATTCGACTTCTTCGCCGGTCACCCGAACTCACACCGAACGCTGCTCGGGGACTATGTCACCACCGACAGCGGCACCGGGATCGTCCATCTCGCACCGGCGTTCGGTGAGGAGGACATGGAGCTCGCGACGGCGAACGGCATCGAGGTCGTGCAGCCGCTCGATCCCGGTGGCAAGTTCACCTCGCTGGTGCCGCCGTACGAGGGCCTGATGGTCTTCGACGCCAACCCGGTCATCATCAAGGACCTCAAGGGCACCGGACGGATCCTGCGCCACGAGACCATCGAGCACTCCTACCCCCACTCGTGGCGGTCGGGAAAGCCGTTGATCTACATGGCCGTCCCGTCGTGGTTCGTCGCGGTCAACGAGTTCAAGCCGAGAATGCTCGAGCTGAACAAGCAGATCACCTGGTCGCCTGCGCACCTGCGCGACGGCCAGTTCGGCAAGTGGCTCGAGGGTGCCAAGGACTGGAACATCAGCCGAAACCGCTACTGGGGCGCGCCGATCCCGGTGTGGATGTCCGACGACGAGGCGTACCCGCGTGTCGATGTGTACGGGTCGCTGGACGACCTCGAGCGTGACTTCGGTGTGCGTCCGACGAACCTGCACCGGCCGTACATCGACGAGCTGACCCGACCGAACCCGGACGACCCGACCGGGCGCTCGACCATGCGTCGGGTGCCCGAGGTGCTCGACTGCTGGTTCGAGTCGGGCTCGATGCCGTACGCCCAGGTGCACTATCCGTTCGAGAACCGTGACTGGTTCGACGGGAACCCCGAGTCCGGTCTGGAGCCGCACAACCCGGGTGACTTCATCGTCGAGTACAACGGCCAGACCAAGGGGTGGTTCTACAACCTGCATGTGCTCGCGACCGCGTTGTTCGACCGGCCGGCGTTCCGCACCGTGGCGGCCCACGGCATCGTGCTGGGTGACGACGGCCAGAAGATGAGCAAGTCCAAACGCAACTACCCCGACGTCAACGAGGTGTTCGACCGCGACGGCTCCGACGCGATGCGGTGGTTCCTGATGGCGTCGCCGATCCTGCGGGGCGGCAACCTCATCGTCACCGAGCGCGGCATCCGCGAGGGTGTGCGCCAGGCCATGCTGCCGCTGTGGAACGCCTACAGCTTCCTCGCGCTCTACGCCGACCGGCCCGCGACGTGGCGGACTGATTCGACGCACGTGCTCGACCGCTACATCCTGGCGAAGCTGGCCGCGACGCGGGAGGCGATGACGACCGCGTTGGAGACCTACGACGTGTCCGGGGCGTGCGACGCGTTCCGCGAGCTCTGCGAGGCGCTGACCAACTGGTACGTCCGGCGTTCACGCCAACGGTTCTGGGCCGGGCAGGACACCGAATCGGACGCCTTCGACACGCTCTACACGGTGTTGGAGGTGGCGTGCCGACTCGCCGCTCCGCTGCTGCCGTTGATGACCGAGGCCATGTGGCGCGGGCTCACCGGCGAGCGGTCGGTGCACCTCGCGGACTGGCCGCGCGCCGACGAACTCCCCGCCGACGCCGAGCTCGTCGCCGCCATGGACGAGGTGCAGGGTGTGTGTTCGACGGCGTCGAGTCTGCGCAAGGCGAACAACCTGCGGGTCCGACTCCCGTTGCCCGCGTTGACCGTTGCCGGTCCATCTGCGGCGCGTCTGGCCGACTACACCGCGCTGATCGCCGACGAGATGAACGTCAAGGCCGTGCACCTCGCCGACGACGCCGACGCCTACGGTCGTGTCGAGGTGGTCGTCAACGCGCGCGTCGCCGGACCGCGATTGGGCAAGGACGTCCAGAAGGCGATCAAGGCCATCAAGTCGGGGAACTGGTCGCTGGCCACCGTCAGTGATGCCGACGGGATCGTGTCGGAGAAGGTCGTCGCCGACGGCATCGAGCTGACCGGTGGCGAGTTCACCCGCAAACTCGTCGCGGTGGAGCCGAGTTCGACCGCCGAACTGCCGTCCGGTGGGGGACTGGTGGTGCTCGACACCGCGGTCACCGAGGATCTCGAGGCCGAGGGCTGGGCGAAGGACCGTGTGCGCGAACTGCAGGAGGCGCGGCGGACCATGGGGCTCGACGTGTCCGACCGCATCAGCGTGGAACTCGGGGTGCCTGCCGAACGCAGTGCGTGGGCGCAGCGTCACCGCGACCTGATCGCGGGCGAGGTGCTCGCCACCGCTCTCGAGGTCGTCGCACCCGAGGAGGTGCGCGGCTCGTCGGTCGAGTTGGGCGACGGTGTCGTCGCGTCGATCAGCCGGTCAGGGCAGTAGCCGGGTCACCACGGTGGTGAGCTGGAGGTCGAAGAGATCCTCCGGCCGCGCGAAGGTGTCGGCGCCGTACTGGCCGAACACCTCGAGGCTGATCGCGCCGAGAACCACCGACCACAGGCAGGTGCCGACGGCCAGTGTCGCCTGATCCAGTTCGAGGCCGAATTCGATGTTGATGGCGTCGAATTCGGCGGCCAGTCCCGCGGAGATCGGTGACGGTGCGTCGACCACGGTGTCGCGCAGTTCCCGGAGCAGCAACGCGACGAAGCGGGTGCCCGGGCCCGTGGTCTGCTCGCCCGGGGCGGAGTAGCCCGGGACCGGGCTGCCGTAGATGAGCGCGTACCGCGACGGTTCGGCGACCGCCCATGTCCGCAGTGCATGCGCGGCCACCCGGATGCGCTCCCGTGTCCCGGCGTCGGCGGGTGTCGCGGCGAGGGCGGCCTCGACGCGGTCGGCGGATTCGTCGTAGGCGTCGACGACCAGCAACGTCAGCAGGTCGTCGCGGTTGCGCACGTAGCGGTACACCGCGGAGGACACCATGCCGAGGTCGCGGGCGACCGCACGCAACGACAGCGACGCGGCGCCGTGTGCGGCGAGGTGTTCCCGACCCACCCGGATGATGTCCTGCTCGGTCTGAGCCCGTGCCGCAGCGCGGGGGGTCGACGGTGCGTCTGACTGCATGGGCACCATCCTGCCAGAAATGAGAGCAGTGCTCTTGCATTCTGGCCGATGCCGTGTCATGGTGAGAAACGAGAGCAGTGCTCTCGTTCCGATCCAGACGAGGAGTAGCCATGACCACAACCCATTACGCAGCGCCCAGCGGCCGCATGCAGCGCGGTTTCAACGATCTCGTCCGTTGGTTGTCGGCCCGGGGGATCGGCCTTGCCGGTGCGCGCACCCTGACCGTTGTCGGACGAAAGTCGGGCACCCCGCAGACCACGCCGGTCAACCCGCTCGTCATCGACGGGCGCACCTACCTGATCTCGCCGCGTGGCAACACCCAGTGGTCGCGCAACCTGCGTGTCGCGGGAGTCGCCACCATCGGTCACGGTCGTCGCACCGATGAGTTCCGGGCCACCGAGATCGCCGACGACGCGAAGATCGCTCTCCTGCGTCCCTACCTCAGGCGCTGGGGCTGGGAGGTCGCGAGCTACCTGCCGGCGAAGGTCTCGCACACCTCGACCGACGCCGAACTCGCCGCCGTCGCCCCCGCGGTTCCCGTCTTCGAACTGGTGTCCGTCGGAGGCGGCGCGCGATGACACCCGCCGTCCGCATCGGGGTCGGGGTGATCGTCGCGATCGGACTCCTCGAGATGGCGTTGTCCTCGATCGCCGCGCTAACCGGGATGAGCTCGTGGAGTCAACGTTTCACGGAGTTGACCCGCATCGAGCCGTCGACGTCGCTGCGGCTCGGCCTCGGGATCGTCGCCGGCGTCGCTGCGGTCACGCTGGCGGTCGGGTTCGCGCGGCCGACCTGGTTCATCGTCGGCGGTGTGCTGCTGACCGCAGACGCAGGCGCGGTCCTGGTGCGCCAGCTGTACCTCGGTGACAGCGGCTCGTCCCTCATCCCGTACGCGCTGTTCACCGCCTGCGGCCTGGTGGCGATCGGTGCCGGAGCCCTCACCCGCTGAGCGGGTGACAGACCGTGTGGAAACGCGAAGGCGGGGCGTGGCTTCCGTGCAGTCGGCGACGAAGTCGGACTCGATAGGCTCGACGGGTGGTGGGCACCGAGGATCGACGTGGAGCGCGGTGGGTGCTGCACATCGACATGGATGCCTTCTTCGCCTCGGTCGAGCAGCTGACCCGTCCCACCCTGCGCGGCCGTCCGGTGCTGGTCGGCGGGGTCGGTGGCCGAGGTGTGGTCGCCGGAGCGAGTTACGAGGCGCGGCGCTTCGGTGCGCATTCGGCGATGCCCATGCATCAGGCGCGCAGACTGATCGGGTCGTCGGCGGTGGTCGTGCCACCCCGCGGCGCGGTCTACCGCGTGGTCAGCGCCCGGGTGTTCGCGATGATCCGCGAGGCGATACCGGTCATCGAGATGCTGTCCTTCGACGAGGCGTTCGGTGAACCCGAGGCCCTCGTCGGCGCCGCACGCAGCGACGTGATCACGTTCGCCGAGCAGATCCGGTCGCGGATCGCCGACGAACTGGGCCTGGCCGCGTCGATCGGGGCGGGCAGTGGGAAGCAGATCGCCAAGATCGCCTCGGGGATGGCGAAACCCGATGGCGTGACGGTGATCTCACCCGGATCCGAGCAGGAGTTCCTCCGCCCGCTGTCGGTGCGGAAGTTGTGGGGCATCGGACCGGTGGCCGGCGACCGGCTGCATCGCCTGGGCATCGACACCATCGGCGATCTCGCCGACCTGTCACCGATGGAGGTGGCGTCGGTGCTCGGCTCGACGGTGGGTCCGGCGCTGCACCGACTGGCGCAGGGGTTCGACGACCGACAGGTCGCCGAACGGACCTCGGCGAAACAGATCAGCGCCGAATCGACCTTCGCCGACGACGTCGTGACGATGCCGCGACTGCGGGAGGCCATCGCGACCTCGGCCGCGTCGGCGCACCGGCGCCTTCTCGACGACGGCCGCGGGGCGCGCACGGTCGTCCTCAAACTCAAGAAGTCCGACATGTCGGTGCTCACCCGGTCGACCACCTTCGCCCCGGCGACCACCGACCTCGCGACCCTGGCCGCAGCGGCGCAGCGCCTCGCCCTCGACCCCGTCGACATCGGACCCGTTCGCCTTGTCGGCGTGGGGTTCTCCGGCCTCACCACCGACGAACAGTTCCTGCTCTTCGGCGGCGACGCCTCCGACCGCGCGGTGACCACCGCCGAAGCCCCCGAGGAGCCGGTCATCGTCACCGCCGTCGACGGTGTGGACCCCGCCGAGCCGCTACCGGGCGGTCCGGTCGCCGAGGTGGGGGTGCAGAAGGCGTCGGGTCGTGTCGTGGGTCCCGACGGTGCGGTGACGTGGGCGACCGGAACCGACGTGACGCATCCCGACTTCGGCCACGGCTGGGTGCAGGGCAGTGGCCACGGCGTCGTGTCGGTCCGGTTCGAGACCCGCGCGACCGGGCCCGGCCGCACCGCGACGTTCCCCTCCGACACCGCCGACCTGACGGCCGCCGATCCACTCGCCAGCCTCGACTGGACATGACTCAGCGGTCAGGCGCCGTCCGCCGCGACCGGTCCGGCCGCGAAGAACGCCGCGATCCCGTCGTGATCGGCGCCGGCCGACAGGAGCGCCGCCAACGCCACCCGCGCCTGCGGCGGACGCAACCACGGTGACACGATCGCCCCTGCGGCCACGAGATCGACCGCGCCACCGCCGCCGCCGTAGGTGGCGACCACCTCCCCGAACGGCACGCGGGTCGAGATGACCGTCGCCACGCCCCGGCTGATCGCGTCGGCCACCGCGTCACGCACACCGGGACCGACGTTGCCCGATCCGAGGCCGGCGACCACGAGCCCGCGGGCCCCGGATGCGACCAGGTGCGCGATGACGTCGGGCGCGAACCCCGGGTGGACGGTGACGATGTCGACCCGAGCACTCACGGGGGAGAGCGCGCCGACATCGATCCGCGGACGCGCGAGCCCGGGTGCGGCGCAGTCGAAGGCGCGGAGGTCCGATGCGCTGACCTTGACCGTCCCCCGCGCGGGCAGGACACGACCGCCGAACGCCACCAGCACCCCGCGCGACCGGGAGTCCGGGTCGGCGGCGCACGCGACGGCCGCGGCGAGATTGGCAGGACCGTCGGCGCCCTTGGCATCCGATGGCCGTTGCGCGCCGGTGAACACCACGGGGCGGGGGTCGTCGATGACCAGGTCGGCGAGCATCGCCGATTCCTCGAGCGTGTCGGTGCCATGGGTCACCACGACACCGGCGACCGCGGGGTCGGCGAGTTCGGTGGAGATCGCCCGCACAAGGGTCCACTGGTCGTCGGGTGTCATCGCCGAACTGTCGAGCGAGAGCACTGTCCGCGGACGCACCGCGACGCCGGAGACAGGGGAACCGGCGCGATCGGCCCGCACCAGATCCCGGACGTCGACCGCGGGCACGACACCGCCCGCACCGTGCTGCGACGCGATGGTCCCGCCGGTGCCGAGTACCGCGATGACAGGTGTGACCGACATGGGACGAAAGCTTGCTGACCTCGGTCGTCGTGGTCAAATCCGGGCCAGGAGGCGTGTGCGGTTCGCCCGATTGTCGTTCGCCCACACATCGGTTTGGCATAGTGGTGTCCGATCCGGGGGGAACGTGGTCGTCCGCGACCGCCCCCATCGGTACACATGAGTCCCCGGGCTCGACGACATCGGCGCAGCATGTCGGTGGCCCCGTGCCGCCGGCCCCGGGTTCGTCAGCCCTGACGACGACAGACGAGAAGAGGACATTTCGTGAAGCTCCAGAAGATCGCCACCGCAGGCCTGGCCGTCGCAGCCGTGTTCATGATCGGTGCGTGCAGCGACAACTCCGACGACGGGACGACCGCGCAGCCCACGTCGACCACGAGCTCGTCGACCGCGTCGGGCGACACCGGCGGCACCTCGGTGACCGACCCCTCGAAGCCGCCGAGTGCCTCCACGCTCAACGGACTGCTGGAGAAGGCCCTCAACCCGAGCGTGCCGGCGAGCGAGAAGACCGATCTCGTCCAGGGCTCCGACGCCGACCCGCAGCTGTTCGACAAGCTCGTGAAGGCCCGTCAGGACAACCCCGACATCACCTACTCGCTGCAGGCCCCGGTCATCGCGACCGGCAACGGCCAGGCGACGGTCAAGGTGAAGGTCAAGCTGCCCAACGTGCCCGAGCAGACCGTCGACGCCGCGATCGTCTACGACAGCGGCAAGTGGAAGCTCGCCAAGACCACGGTGTGCCCGCTGCTGCTCGCCAACAACGTGCAGAGCGCCATGTGCCCGGCGGCCAACTGACCCCGTCCCGCACACCGCTCGCAGCGACTGCCCCCGAACCCCACGGTTCGGGGGCAGTCGTGTGTCAGCGGGTCGTCTCCCAGCGGATGTCGACGCCGGTCTTCTGGACGAGCGGCCGGGCGGGATCCGACCCGACCAGTGACCGGCCGCCGTCGATCGTCAGCTCGCCGCTGATCGGCAGCCCGCGCGTCAGGTCGAGGGTCATCGAGCCCGACCCGGCCATCGTGTACGAGGCGATGGTGAGTGTCTGATCGGATCCGGGGATGGTGAACACCGCGTTCACCGGTTCCTCGTCGACGGTGACATCGATCTGGAGTGTCGATCCGGTGCGTGCGCGCAGCGTCGAGGTGATGGTCTGCCGCACCGTGGCCGCGCCGGTGATCGTGCGTACCGACCGCCAGCGCGCGCCCACGCCGATCGGGTCGCGGGGGAGTGTCACCGACCGCTGCAGCGCCTGCACCAGGGTCTGTTCGATCGCCGAGCGGGCGGTGTCGTCGGCCGCGGCGGCGGGCACGATGCGCAGGGCGATCGGCACCGACCCGGCCGCGACCGCGAGACCCGCCCGCGAGCCGCGGACCGCGGCGAGCGACCTCGACAGGTCCGGCGACGGCGACGACGCGGCGCCGAGGGTGAGTTCGATGTCGGTCGGGTCGCCGCACAGCACCTGCGCGGTGATCGGCAGGTCCACGGTCTGGGCGTCGTCGCTCGGTGCCTGTCCCTGCGAGAGGCTCGTCGACGACGACGTCGTGACCAGCCGGACCTGCTGGGCCGAGGCGGTGCTCGGCGCGCCTACCGGTGCGAGACGCGGCGCGGCGCCTGCGTCGAGGACCTCGACCGTCGCCGGCGGCACCGGCAGCAGCGACGCACCGGACGCGCCGACGGTCGACTCGGTCGTGCACCCCGCGGCCGCCGAGGAACTGCTCGCGCCGTCGGGGCCGGGATCACCGGAACCGCACCCGGCCACGACCGCCGTGATCACCGCGCACACCCCCACTGCCTGCGCTCGACGGAGAAGGGGGCGGGTGATGAGGGCGTCGGGCACGCATTGAAGGTTATCGACTCCGCTTAGGGGACAATGGTCGGCGTGAGCAACGACCCGACCGATGAACCCGCCGGACCCGACACCACCGCCGGAGTCGGTGGGTCCGCCGATGCCACCGCCACGAGCCGACCGGCGCCGCGATCGACGAGAATGATCGCGTTGCTGCCCGCGGTCGCGCTGTTCGTCCTGGTGGCCGATCTGGTGACGAAGATCGTGGTCGTCGCGACCATCGATCCGCTGCGTCCCATCTCGATCATCGGCGACACCGTCACGCTGCGCCTGGTTCGCAACTCCGGCGCCGCGTTCTCCATGGCCACCGGTTACACCTGGATCCTGACGATCGTCGCGCTCGCGGTCGTCGTCGGCATCATCCGGTACAGCTCCCGTCTGCGGTCTCCGCTGTGGGCGCTGGGCCTCGGGCTGATCCTCGGCGGCGCGCTGGGCAACCTGGTCGACCGTCTGTTCCGCGATCCCGGCCCGCTCCGCGGGCATGTGGTCGACTTCGTGTCCATCGGCTGGTGGCCGGTGTTCAACGTGGCCGACTCGGCGGTGGTGTGCGGCGCGGTCCTGCTGGTCGGCCTGACGCTGTTCGGGGTCGAACTCGACGGCACGCGGGCGTCGACCCGCACCCGCGACGACGCGCGCACGCCGGTGGCGCCTGATGCGTGAGAGCCGGTCGATGCCCGTCCCCGACGGCATCGACGGCATGCGACTCGACGCCGGTGTCTCGCGAATGATGGGGTTCTCGCGCACCGCGGTCGCCGCGCTCGCCGACAACGGCGACGTGCAGGTCGACGGCACCGCCGTCGGCAAGTCCCATCGACTCACCGCGGGCGCCTGGCTCGAGGTCCTGCTGCCCGAGCCGGCACGCCCGGTCGAGAACCTGGTGCAGCCGATCGAGAACATGGACATCCTGTTCGCCGACGACGACATCGTGGTGGTCGACAAGCCGGTCGGTGTGGCCGCGCACGCCTCGGTCGGATGGACCGGACCGACGGTGATCGGTGGTCTGGCCGCCGCCGGGTATCGCATCTCCACCTCCGGCGCGCACGAGCGACAGGGCATCGTGCACCGTCTCGACGTCGGCACGTCCGGGGTGATGGTGGTCGCGACGTCGGAGCGCGCCTACACACTGCTCAAGCGGGCCTTCAAGGAGCGCACGGTCGACAAGCGCTATCACGCCCTGGTGCAGGGCCACCTCGACCCGTCGAGCGGCACCATCGACGCCGCCATCGGCCGCCATCCGGGCAACGAGTGGAAGTTCGCCGTGACGACCGCGGGCAAGCCCAGCGTCACCCACTACGACACCCTCGAGATGTTCGCCGCGGCCAGCCTCCTCGACGTCCACCTCGAGACCGGTCGCACCCACCAGATCCGCGTGCACTTCTCGGCGATGCACCACCCGTGCTGTGGAGACCTCACCTACGGCGCCGATCCGGCGTTGGCCGCCCGCCTCGGGCTCGAACGTCAATGGCTGCACGCCCGCGCGTTGTCGTTCGCCCACCCCTCCGACGGGCGGCTGGTCGAGTTCACCAGCCCCTACCCGGACGATCTCCGGGGTGCGTTGGACGTCCTGCGTGCGACCTGACGGTCTGCGCCGCGCGTTCGGGTCGATCGCCGTGTGCGCGGTCGTCGTGTTGGTCGTCCTCGGCGGTCTGTACGCCCTGGGCGCGGCCCATCCGCCCCGACGTCCCGCGGTCACCACCGACCGACTCGGTCCCACCGGCGGGCAGTCGGTCGACGAGTACATCGCCGCCGCCTCGGCCGGGACCGCGCGGGCCACGGGCACCCGGTGGGCGCTGGTGTCGCCACGAGCACCCCTCGACGACGACACCGCGTGGTCGCTGATCGCCCGTACGGGACCGTCGCGGGTCGCGTTCCACGTCACGGTCGACGCGGTCGCCACACCGACCACGTTCGAACCCCTCACCCGGGATCGGGGATCGCTGCAGACCGCGCGCGACCTCGCCGTCGACGACGTCGAGCGGACGGTCGGTCCCGACGCGGTGGGGCGCGATCGACAGATCGCCACACTCGTGCGGTCACGGCTCAGCGCGGGATGCGCGTGCGTGGTCGCCCTCGTCGTGCGCGGTGACGCCGACCGGTTGCGCGTGATCGCGGGCGACCGGCGGGTCCGTGCGGTCGAGGTCCTCCCGGCCGACGCGGGCGGGCGGTTCACCGTCGGGGCGCTGCTCCCCGAACAGTCCGATCGTGTCGGTCCGCTCTCCGACACCGCTCCGGTGCCCGCAGGCTGACCCATGGCTCGAGTCCCACGCGTCACAGCCCGCTCGGCGTGTCGCGGTGTGTCGGCGGTGTGCACACGACCGGCGGACGCCCGCACTGTGTGGCTCACCGGTCTTGTGGGTGCCCGCACCTAAACTGGACGACACGTCGCAGCCGGCCATCGGACCGCGCGCGGCAGTGCATCGGCGGGGACCCCGCAGCGTTCGTCGAGAGGTATTCCACGTGTCGGATTCGTTCGTCCATCTGCACAACCACACCGAGTACTCCATGCTCGACGGGGCCGCGAAGGTGGCGCCGATGTTCGCCGAGGCCAAACGTCTCGGGATGACCGCCATCGGCATGACCGACCACGGGAACATGTTCGGCGCCAGCGAGTTCTACAACGTCGCCAAGGATCACGACATCACGCCGATCATCGGCATCGAGGCCTACATCGCCCCCGCCTCGCGCTTCGACACCAAACGCGTCCTGTGGGGCGACCGCGACCAGAAGAGCGACGACGTCTCCGGTAGCGGCGCCTACACCCACATGACGATGGTCGCCGAGAACGCGACCGGCCTGCGCAACCTGTTCACCCTGAGCTCGCTGGCGTCGATCGAGGGTCAGCTCGGCAAGTGGGCCCGCATGGACGCCGAACTCATCGCCGCCCACGCCGAGGGGATCATCGCCACGACCGGCTGCCCGTCGGGTGAGGTCCAGACCCGGCTGCGGCTCGGCCATCAGCGCGAGGCCCTCGAGGCCGCCGCGAAGTGGCAGGACATCTTCGGCAAGGAGAACTTCTACCTCGAGTTGATGGAGCACGGCCTCGAGATCGAGCGCCGCGTCCGCGACGGTCTGCTCGAGATCGGCAGGCAGCTCGGCATCAAGCCGATCGTCACCAACGACTGCCACTACGTCACCAAGGGTCACGCGGTGACCCACGAGGCGCTGCTGTGCATCCAGACCGGCAAGACGCTGTCGGATCCCACGCGCTTCAAGTTCGACGGCGACGGGTACTACCTGAAGTCGGCCGCGGAGATGCGCGAGCAGTGGGACGACGTGGTGCCCGGCGCCTGCGACAACACCGTCGAGATCGGTGAGCGGGTCCAGAGCTACGCCGAGGTGTTCACCCCGCGCGACCGGATGCCGATCTTCCCGGTGCCCGAGGGCGACACCCAGGAGACGTTCCTGCGCAAGGAGGTCACCGCGGGGTTGGCCCGGCGTTTCCCCGACGCACCCGTGCCGCAGGACTACACCGACCGCGCGAACTACGAACTCGACGTCATCATCCAGATGGGCTTTCCCGCCTACTTCCTCGTCGTCGGCGACCTCATCCGGCACGCCCATGAGGTCGGGATCCGCGTCGGCCCCGGCCGCGGCAGCGCCGCCGGATCGCTCGTCGCGTGGGCGCTGGGCATCACCAACATCGATCCCATCCCGCACGGTCTGCTCTTCGAGCGGTTCCTCAACCCCGAGCGTGTGTCGATGCCCGACATCGACATCGACTTCGACGACCGTCGCCGCGGGGACATGGTCCGCTACGCGACCGAACGCTGGGGCAGCGACAAGGTCGCCCAGGTCATCACCTTCGGCACCATCAAGACCAAGGCCGCGATCAAGGACTCGGCGCGGGTGCAGTTCGGTCAGCCCGGCTACGCTATCGCCGACCGGATCACCAAGGCGCTGCCGCCGCCCATCATGGCCAAGGACATATCGGTCGCCGGGATCACCGACCCCGACCACGATCGCTACGGCGAGGCCTCGGAGGTCCGTGCGCTCATCGAGACCGACCCCGACGTCAAGAAGATCTACGACACCGCACTGGGTCTCGAGGGACTGATCCGCAACGCCGGCGTGCACGCCTGCGCGGTGATCATGTCCTCGGAGCCGCTCACCGAGGCGATCCCGGTGTGGAAACGCGCCCAGGACGGTGCCATCATCACCGGCTGGGACTACCCGTCGTGTGAGGCCATCGGGCTGCTCAAGATGGACTTCCTCGGGCTGCGCAACCTGACGGTCATCAACGACGCGCTCGAGAACATCACCACCAACCGCGGCATCGAGATCGACATGGACACGCTGCCCCTCGACGACACCACGACCTACGAGTTGATGGCGCGCGGGCAGACCCTCGGCGTGTTCCAGCTCGACGGTGGGCCGATGCGTGAACTGCTCAAACGCATGCAGCCCACCACCTTCGAGGACATCGTCGCCGTCGGCGCCCTCTACCGGCCCGGCCCCATGGGCATGAACGCCCACAACGACTACGCCGACCGCAAGAACGGTCGACAGGACGTCAAGCCGATCCACCCCGAGCTGGCCGAACCCCTCAAGGACATCCTCGGCGACACCTACGGCCTCATCGTCTACCAGGAGCAGATCATGCAGATCGCTCAGAAGGTGGCCGGGTACTCGCTGGGTCGAGCCGACATCCTGCGTCGCGCGATGGGCAAGAAGAAGGCGTCGGTGCTGGCCCAGGAGTTCGAGGGGTTCGAGGCGGGCATGGTCGCCAACGGCTTCTCCAAGGCGGCCATCAAGGCGCTCTGGGACACCATTCTCCCGTTCGCCGGCTACGCGTTCAACAAGTCCCACGCGGCCGCCTACGGTTTGGTGTCGTACTGGACCGCGTACCTGAAGGCCAACTACCCGGCCGAGTTCATGGCGGGACTGCTCACCTCGGTCGGCGACGACAAGGACAAGGCCGCGATCTACCTCGCCGACTGCCGCAAGCTGGGCATCACGGTCCTCCCGCCCGACGTCAACGAGTCGCAGCGGTACTTCGCCGCCGTCGGCGAGGACATCCGCTTCGGCCTGGTCGCGGTGCGCAACGTGGGGACGAACGTGGTCACCGCGATCCTCGCCGCGCGTGAGGAGAAGGGGAAGTTCCACAGCTTCTCGGACTACCTCGGCAAGATCGACGTCACCGCGTGCAGCAAGAAGGTCACCGAATCCCTCATCAAGGCAGGCGCTTTCGACTCGCTGGGACACCCCCGCAAGGGGTTGTTCCTGGTGCACGTCGACGCCGTCGACGCGGTGCTGGGCACGAAGAAGGCCGAGGCCGTCGGCCAGTTCGACCTGTTCGGTGACGCCGGCGGTGCCGACGACGCCGGTGCGGTGATCGACGACGTCTTCGCCGTCCGGGTGCCCGATGAGGAGTGGGACACCAAGCACAAGCTCGCGCTCGAACGGGAGATGTTGGGGCTCTACGTGTCCGGGCATCCGCTCGGCGGCATCGAGCACGTCATCTCGGCGCAGACCGACACCTCGCTGACCAGCCTGCTGGAGAAGAACGTCTCCGACGGCGCGCAGATCGTCATCGGCGGCATCATCTCCGCGGTCACCCGACGAGTCAACAAGAAGGGCGAGCCGTACGCGGTGGTCACCCTCGAGGATCTCGTCGGTGGTGTGGAGGTGTACTTCTTCCCGCGCGCGTTCCAGGCCTACGGGATGGACATCGTGGCCGACGCGGTGGTGCTCATCAAGGCCCGGGTCAACATCCGCGACGACGACAACATGATGATCAGCGCCAACGATCTGGCGGTGCCCGACCTCTCACACGTGGGGGAGGCGCGCCCGCTCGCCCTGACGATGTCGACACGACTGTGCACGCAGGACCGGGTGAGTGCCCTCAAGCAGGTGCTGATCCGTCATCCGGGGACCTCGGATGTCCACGTGCGGCTCATCAGCGGCGAGTCGGCGACCACGCTGCGACTCGACAACAACCTCCGGGTGACGCCGAGTTCGGCTCTGATGGGCGACCTGAAGGCGCTTCTCGGGCCGACCTGCCTCAGCGGCTAGTCGCGCGGAGGGTCGCACCGAGGCGTCCGGACCACCAGACCGCGGTGGCGGCGACGGTCACGGCCCACGCGGTGACCTCGCCGGAGCCGGTGATCACGCCGACGACGACGGCGACCACGAGGGCGGTGAGCACCGCGGCCGCCTTGTGCACCGGCCACGCGACACCGGCGATCGAGACGGTGGGCGCCGCGGCCCGCTCGGAACGAGCGGGTGCGGTGTTCACGCTGATCGTCGTCATGGGCGGGTGGCCTCCTGGGTGCGGGCGCGACGGGCGTCGTCGGGGTGTGCGAACACCAGTGTACCGCCCCCTCGAGCAAAAGTTTTCGGGTAGCCGAAACCAGGCGATCTCGGCATGTCGCCGCAGCTCAGGATCGGTTGTGCGGACGCCCTCGCCGCGGTCGGTGTTTCGCTAGAGTCGATGGTGCTCGACAGCACGCCGATCCGACCGACAAAGGAGATCCGCCATGCCGCTCGAAGGTGAATACGCCCCGAGTACCAGCGACTGGGCCCGTGAACAGGCCGAGAAGATCGAGAACTCGAACGGCACCGAGGCCACGGAGATGAACGGCATGCCGGTCATCCTGCTCACCACCGTCGGCAACAAGACCGGGAAGCTCCGCAAGACCCCGCTCATGCGGGTCGAGCACGACGGTGCCTACGCCGCGGTCGCCTCGCTCGGCGGCGCACCCAAGCATCCCGTCTGGTACCACAACGTCGCCGCCAACCCGCACGTCGAACTCCGCGACGGTGAGCTCGTCCAGGACATGGTGGCCCGGGAGGTGTTCGGCGGCGAGAAGCAGATCTGGTGGGACCGCGCAGTCGAGGCCTACCCGCCGTATGCGGAGTACCAGGAGAAGACCGACCGCCAGATCCCGGTGTTCGTCCTCGAGGCCACACCCGAGAGCTGATCGCCGTGATCGGCGCGGATGGTGAGACGATGGGAGCGTGAGCAGTCCGCCGCGCCTCGTCACCCCGTCCGCACCGACCCTGGACGTCGAGTCGATCCGTGCTGCCGCGGACCGCGCGAAGGTGGTGGTCGACCGCACCCCGTTGCAGGCGAACGCGCGCCTGTCGGCGGCGACCGGGGCGCAGGTGTACCTCAAGCGCGAGGACCTGCAGTCGGTGCGGTCGTACAAGATCCGCGGCGCCTACAACACGATGGGATTGTTGACCGCCGAGGAGTTGGCGGCCGGTGTCGTCGCGGCGAGCGCGGGCAACCACGCACAGGGCGTCGCCTACGCCTGTAAGTCGATGGGGGTGCGGGGACGCATCTACGTACCCACCACCACTCCGAAGCAGAAGCGTGACCGGATCCTGTGGCACGGGGGTGATTTCATCGAGCTGATCCCCGTCGGGGACACCTACGACGCGGCCGCGGCCGCGGCGCAGGCCGACGTGATGACCTCCGGCGCCACCTGGATCCACGCGTTCGACGATGTCCGCACCGCGGCCGGACAGGGCACCATCGCGCTCGAGATCGTCGAGCAACTCGGCCGTGTGCCCGATGTGGTTCTCGCGCCTGTCGGCGGCGGCGGATGTCTGGCCGGGATGGCGACCTACCTCCGGGCCCTCGACCCCGACGTCGTCCTCGTCGGTGTCGAGCCGACGGGCGCGGCATCACTGGCCGCGGCTCTGGTGCACGGCGGTCCGGTGACCCTCGACGTGATCGACCCGTTCGTGGACGGTGCGGCGGTCAAGCGCGTCGGTGACCTTGCGCATCGCGTGCTGTCACCGTTGTCCCCAACGGTCGCCGACCACCCCGATCTCCCTGCTGCACTGACCATCTCGCCGTCGCGACGGGATCTGAGCCCGGGTAGCGCCCACATCGTCCACGTCGACGAGGGTGCGTTGTGTTCGGTGATGCTGGAGCTCTACCAGGACGACGGCATCATCGCCGAGCCGGCCGGGGCGCTGGCGGTGGCGGGTCTCGACGGTCTGCGCTTCGCACCCGGGACGACGGTGGTGTCACTGCTCTCCGGCGGCAACAACGATGTCTCCCGGTACGGCGAGATCATCGAGCGTTCGCTCGTCCACCGCGGCCTCAAGCACTACTTCCTCGTCGACTTCCCGCAGGAGCCCGGCGCATTGCGTGGCTTCCTCGACGAGGTCCTCGGTCCCGACGACGACATCACCCTGTTCGAGTACGTCAAACGCAACAACCGCGAGACCGGTGCCGCTCTCGTCGGCGTCCAGCTGAACTCTGCTGATGGACTGTCGCCCTTGCTCGACCGCATGACGGAGTCGCGCCTCACGGCCGAGCGTCTGGTACCCGGGTCACCGGCCTACCGCTACCTGACCTGAGCGACCCACCTACGGCTCAGGCGTGCGCCGCGGATCTGCTTCACCGGAACCGAGAGTCGACGAGTTGGTCAGCAATGTTTCCCGCTGAGCGGGAAACATCGCTGACTATGGTGGGTTGACACCCGCATGCCGGATCCTCAGGCGGCGGGCACCAGAGAGGTGAGGATGTCGGCGACGATGCGGTGCGATTCGAGGCGGGCATCGAAATCGGCCAGGGTCGAGCTGATCATGATCTCGTCGGCTCCGGTGGAGTCGACGAGAATCCGCAACTCGGTCGCCACATGGTCGCGGCCGCCGACGATCCAGGCCGAACTCGTCTCCGCGACAGCCGATTCCTGCATCGGGGTCAGCGGCGTGGCCGCGGCCTGCTCCGCCGTCGGGTAGCGCCCGGCGGTCCCGCTGCGCAACCGTGCCATCGCCAGGCGCTGCGGACCGGCGTGGTAGCGGGCGGTCTCGTCGTCGGACGCCGCGACGACGGTCGCGGTGACCATGGCGTACGGGGCGTCGAGGACGGCGCTCGGCCGGAAGTTGTCGCGATAGGTCGCCAGCGCCGCGAAGGTCTCGCGCGGCGCGAAGTGGCGGGCGAACGCGAACGGCAGACCGAGCAACGCCGCCAGTTGTGCGCTGTACGTGGACGACCCGAGCAACCACATGTCGGGCGATGCGCCCTCACCGGGGACGGCGGTGATGGCCGAGTACGGGTGCTCGTCGGGGAACGCGCCGGCCAGGAACGCCCGTAGCTGCGCGAGCTCCTGGGGGAAGTCATCGGCCGAGAGCGCTCCTGGCGCGCGGCGCAGCGCGTGCGCGGTGACCTGATCGGTGCCCGGCGCGCGACCGATCCCGAGGTCGATCCGACCGGGGAACAGGGCGTCGAGAGTGCCGAACTGCTCGGCGATCACCAGCGGCGCGTGGTTGGGCAGCATGATGCCGCCCGATCCGACACGGAGCGTCTGGGTGGCTCGCGCGACCTGACCGATCACGATGGCGGGACTGGAGCTGGCGATGCCGGGCATGTTGTGGTGCTCGGCGAGCCAGAACCGTCGATAACCCCACCCCTCGACGGCGACCGCGAGGGCGACGGCGTTCTGCAGGGCCTGACCGACGGTGGTGCCCTCGACGACGGGTGCGATGTCCAGGACGGAGTAGGGAACGCTCATGGTGGGTGCAACACCCACGGTCATGCCGGTATTTCGCCCCCGTCTGCTCGTCGAACCCTCTACGCGTCGATCCGCCGCCCGATGACGACGTTGTGGCCGGTCGAGGCGAAGCCGGTGTCGGTGGTGGTGACGGGATCCCAGAGCAGCACCGGTTCGAGCGCGATCGGCACGACGGTGTCGGCGGGGGACAGCACGACGACGGTCGACAGCTCTCCCCGGTGCATCGCGAACCAGCCCGCGTCGGCGTCGAACTCGACCTCCACCGAGGTCAGTGAGTTCGCGGCGATGTCCGGCGAGCCGGCGCGGAGTGCGATGAGCGACCGGTAGAACTCGAGGATGCGTCGGTGCGCCGGCTCGTCGGGTTCGGACCAGTCAAGCTTCGACCGGGTGAACGTCGCCGGATCCTGTGGATCGGGGATCTCCTCGGCGTCCCATCCGTGGTCGGCGAACTCCTTGATGCGGCCGGTCGCGGTGGCCTCTCCCAGTTCGGGTTCGGGGTGGGACGTGAAGAACTGGAACGGCGTGCTCGCGCCCCACTCCTCGCCCATGAACAGCATGGGGGTGAACGCCGAGGTCAGCACCAGGGCCGCCTTGATGGCGAGTTGCCCCGGGGTCAGATAGGCGGTGGGGCGGTCACCGATGGCGCGGTTGCCGATCTGGTCGTGGTTGCAGGTGTAGACCACGAGCGACGTCGACGGCACCACCGCGGGGTCGATGGGGCGACCGTGGCGACGCCGGCGGAACGAGGAGTATGTCGCCGCGTGGAAGAAACCCCCGGTGAGAACGGTGGCGAGGCATTCGTAGCTCCCGAAATCGCCGTAGTAGCCCTGCCGTTCGCCCGAGACCGTGGTGTGGATCGCGTGGTGGACGTCGTCGTCCCACTGGGCGGCGAGGCCGTAGCCGCCGAGGCCGCGGTCGGTGATCAGTCGTGGGTCGTTCAGGTCGCTCTCGGCGATCAGCGACAGCGGACGCCCGAGTTCTGCCGCCAGCGCGTCGGTGCGGACGGCGAGTTCCTCGAGCAGGTGGATGGCGGTGTGGTCCACCAGGGCGTGGACGGCGTCCAATCGCAGTGCGTCGACGTGGAATTCGCGCAACCAGCGCAGCGCGTTGTCGAGGATGTACTCCCGCACGGGGTCCGACTGCGCCTGGTCGAGGTTGAGTGACTGGCCCCAGGTGTTGGCGCCGTCGGTGAGGTACGGCCCGAAGCGGGGGAGGTAGTTGCCCGATGGGCCGAGGTGGTTGTAGACGACATCGAGCACCACCCCGAGACCGCGGGTGTGGCAGGCGTCCACGAACCGTGCGAATCCCGCGGGTCCGCCGTAGATCTCGTGGACGGCGTACCACGCGACGCCGTCGTAACCCCAGTTGTGCGTGCCGTTGAACCCGTTGACGGGCATCACCTCGACGAACCCGACGCCCAGATCGACGAGGTGGTCGAGCCGTTCGACGGCCGAGTCGAAGGTCCCGCCGGGGGTGAAGGTGCCCATGTGCAGCTCGTAGATCACCGCTCCTGCGATGGCGCGACCCTGCCACTCCCCGTCGGTCCACAGGTCCTCGTCGACGGTGAACGGTGCGGACAGGCCGTGGACGCCGTCGGGCAGGCGGGGTGAGCGCGGGTCGGGGAGCACGTCCCCGCCCGCCCCGCTGCTCTGGTCACCGTCGATCACGAACCCGTACCGGCCGGGACCCGTTGGTGCCGTTGATGTCCGCCACCACGGTCCGTCGGCCTGCATCGCGACGGGGGCGCCGTCGTCGATCACCACCGACACACTCGTCGCGTCCGGTGCCCACACCTCGTACGTCTGCTGCTGTGCCACGTCTCGACCGTAGCCGCCCCGGGTGCCCGGGGTGCGGTTTAGTCGCCGAGGCGCTCGCCGGTGGTCGGGTGGAACAGGTGCACGGTCGGTTCGGTCTGTCGCAGCCGGATCTGCTCACCGATCTTGGCCGGCCCCCGCACGGCGGTGCGCGAGACGAGGGTGACCTCGCCGCCGTCGATGGTGCGCACGGCGGGATCGTCGACGGTCGCGTACACGTAGGTCTCGCTGCCCAGTTCCTCCAGCAGGCTCACGGTGGCCGGTACGCCTTCGCCGGAGTCGCCGAGGGTGAACGCCTCGGGGCGCACGCCGACGATGGCGGAGTCGAGACCGAGACGACCGATCTCGGCGAGAGCGGTGCGGGGGACGGCCACGGTGGCGCCGCCGATCGAGACGCCGTCGTCGGTGAGCGGCGCGGTGAACAGGTTCATGGCGGGCGAGCCGATGAACCCGGCCACGAACGCGTTCACGGGTCGGTCGTACAGCTCGGTGGGCGAGCTGAACTGCTGCAGCTTCCCGTCGCGGAGCACCGCGACGCGGTCGCCCATCGTCATGGCCTCCACCTGATCGTGGGTGACGTAGACGGTGGTGGTGCCGAGGCGACGCTGCAGGGCGGCGATCTGGGTGCGGGTCTGCACGCGGAGCTTGGCGTCGAGGTTGCTCAACGGCTCGTCCATGCAGAACACCTGCGGGTCGCGGACGATGGCGCGACCCATGGCGACGCGCTGACGCTGGCCGCCGGAGAGCTTGCCCGGCTTGCGGTCGAGGTAGTCGGTGAGGTCGAGCAGCTTGGCGGCCTCGGCGACCTTCTGCTTGCGTTCCTCGACGCCGATCCCGCGCATCTTCAGCGCGAAGCCCATGTTCTCGCCGACGGTCTTGTTGGGGTACAGCGCGTAGTTCTGGAAGACCATCGCGATGTCGCGATCCTTGGGTGCGACGCCGACCATGTTCGAGCCACCGATGGTGATCGCACCGCTGTCGATCTCCTCGAGGCCGGCGAGCATGCGCAGGGCGGTGGACTTGCCGGAACCGGACGGGCCGACGAGGACGACGAACTCACCGTCGGCGATGTCGAGATCGAGCGAGTCGACCGCGAGCTTGTCGGCGCCGGGGTAGACGCAGCACGCCTTGTCGTAGGTGATGGAAGCCATGGGTTTCTCCTGTGATTCGGAAGGAAGTGTGGGTCGGGGTTTACGTGGTGGCAGCGCTCATCTGATGGCGGGGGTCACTTGATGGCGCCGAAGGACAGACCGCGGACGAGCTTGTTCTGGGCAATCCAGCCGCAGATGACGACCGGCAAGGCGGCCAACACCGACGCGGCCGAGAGCTGCGCCCAGAACAGTCCCTGCCCGGACATGAACCCGGTGAGGAAGACCGGCATGGTCTGCGCGTTCACCGCGGTCATGTTGACCGCGAAGAAGAACTCGTTCCACGAGAAGATGACGCAGATCAGTGCCGTGGCGGCGATCCCGGGGGAGATCAGCGGGAGGATGACCTCGCGGACCGAGGTCCACAGGCTCGCGCCGTCGATGCTCGCGGCCTCCAGCAGCTCCTTGGGGACCTCCATGAAGAACGACCGCATCATCCACACCGCGATCGGCAGGTTCATCGCCGTGTAGAGGATGACCAGCGTCCAGATGTTGTCGAGCATCCCGATCTTGCCGACGATCACGTACAGCGGGATGATCGCCGCCACGATCGGCAGCATCTTGGTGCTCAGGAAGAAGAACAGGGCGTCGGAGGTCTTACGGACCGGTCGCAGCGACAACGCGAACGCCGCGGGAACGCCGAGCAGGAGCACCAGGATCGTCGACGCCACCGTGGCGAACACCGAGTTCAGCAGCGGCGTGCCGATTCCCGCGTCGAAGACGTTGCGGAACTGGTCGAGCGTCGGGGTGAAGAAGAAGGTCGGCGGATTGGTGTTCGCGTCACTCTCCTTCTTGAACGCAGTGAGCACCATCCACAGCACGGGGAAGAAGAACCCGATGGCCAGGATCCAGGTGAACGCGGTGAGCAGTCCACCTCTCGGGTTCCGCTTGCGACGGATCGCCGGGGCCGTCGTCGTGGCGGCGGTGGTGGGACGGGTGGGCGTTGTGGTGGCCATCAGACCGACTCCTCGGTGACGCTGAAGCTCTTGAACAGAAGGCGAAGGGCCAGAGTCGCGACGACCATCGTGCCGACGACGGTGACGACGCCCATGGCGGCCGCCTGACCGATGTCGAAGCCCAGGAACGCGCGCTGGTAGATGTAGAACGGCAGGTTCGAGCTCGCGACGCCCGGTCCACCCGACGTCATCATGTAGACGGCGTCGAAGGTGTTGACGAGATAGATCGCGCCGAGCACGGTGCCGAGCTCGATGAAGCGACGCAGGTGTGGCAGCGTCAGCTCACGGAACAGCCGGAAGCTGGTGGCCCCGTCGACCTTCGCCGCCTCGGCGATGTCCTTCGGCATCGATTGCAGGCCGGCCAGGATCAGCAGCATCATGAACGGTGTCCACTGCCAGACGAGTTCACCCATCACGCTCGCGAGGGGGTACTCGCTGAGCCAGTCGGTCTTCACGCCGAACGGGCTCAGCGCGTAGTTCAGCAGGCCGCTGGTGGGGGAGAGCAGGCTCGTCTTGAACAGCAGCGCCGACGCGACCGGGGTCACCAGGAACGGGGTGATCAGCAGGGTGCGGACGATGCTGCGGCCGATGAACTTCCGGTCGAGCAGGAGCGCGAAGATCAACCCGAAGACGACCGAGATGATCACCGTCCCGACGATGAGCAGGACCGTGTTGAGGGTGACCGTCCAGAACTGGGTGTCGCGGAAGACCTGGACGTAGTTGTTGAGCCAGTTGAACTCCCGTGAACCGGGGCGCACCAGGTTCCAGGACTGGGTGGAGTAGTACAGCGTCACCACGAACGGGATCTGGGTGACGATCACCATGAAGATGAGCGCCGGGAGCAGCGGTCCCCTCCGTCGCCATCCCTCGGCGCGGCTGATGTGATCTCTACCGGAGGTCAACGGCGCGGAGTCGCGCGGTGCCTGAGCCGGTTCGACGAGTGCGGTGGCCATGGGTCACCTCTCCTTCTGGTAGGTCTTGCCGACGGTCTCGGCGTAGGTCTGTGACTGTTTCAAGGCGTCCTCGACGCTGATCTGTCCTGCGATGGCAGCCGAGATCTGTTGGCTCACGCGCGTTCCGAGATCTTGGAACTCGGGGATCGCGAGGAACTGCACCCCGGTGTAGGGCACGGGTTCCAGCGACGGCTTGAGCTGGTCGGCCGCCTTCATGGCCGACAGCGTCGGCTCCGCGTAGGCCGTCGACACCGCCTTGTAGGCGGGCAGCTGGTAGGTGGAGAGTCGGCTGCCGGGTGGGACGTGACTGGCGCCGAGCTTCTCGGCGACGTAGGAGATGTACTTCTTGTTCGTCATCCAGTTGATGAACTTCCAGGCGTCGTCCTTCTTCGTGCTGCTCGACGGGATGCCGAGCGACCAGGTGTAGAGCCACCCGTTGTCGCCCTTGGCCATACTGGGTGCCTGGGCGTAGCCGACGTCGCCGGCGATGGTGGAGGTGTCCGGGCTCTCCAGCACCGAGACGGCCGACGTCGCGTCGTACCACATGGCGGTCTGGCCCTGGGACAACAGGTTTCCGCATTCCTGGAAGCCCGATGATGCCGCACCGGGCTCGCCGTACTTGCGGACGGTGTCTACGTAGAACTTCACGGCCGCGGTGACCTGCGGGCTGGTGAGCTGCGCATTCCAGTTCTCGTCGTACCAGCGACCGCCGAAGGCGTTGATGACGGTGTCGAGCGGTGCGAGCACCTCGCCCCATCCGGGCTTGCCGCGCAGACAGATGCCGGAGACGTTGCCGCGGTTGAGCTTCGCGGCGACCTCGGCGACCTGAGGCCAGGTCGGCTTCGCGGGCAGGCTCACGCCGGCCTGCGCGAACATCTTCTTGTTGTACATGAGGAACGAGGACTCGCCGTAGAACGGTGCGGAGTACATCCCGCCCTGGTAGGACAGGGCGTCCTTGAGCGTGGGGATGAAGTCGTTCGCGTCGTAGTCGGGCACGGAGTCCATGTACGGCGTGAGGTTGACCAACCACCCGTTCTCGGCCCACTGCTTGGTCTCGTAGTTGCTGATCATCACCACGTCGAACTCGCCGCCGCCGGTGGACACCGATGCGGTGATCTTCGCGCGCGCCTGGTTCTCCGAGAGGGTGACGAACTTGAGCTTGACCCCGGGATTCTCCTTCTCGAATTGGCCCGACAGCGAGATGGCGTCGGTCATCTGCGAATTGGAGACCAGGGCGATGGTGACCGACTCGCCGCCACCGTCGGTGAACGAGCCCGCGCCCGCACATCCGGTGGCCGCGAGACCTATGGTGACCGCCATGGCGACACCCGCCGTCATGCGGCGTGGGGACCATCGGCGCCCGGCGCCCCTGGTCGTGAGTTGTTCAGTCACCGTTGACCTTTCTGTTCTGTGAGCAGCCATCGAGCGGTGTCGAGGTCGGTGACCAGGATGGTCGCGAACCCGCCTCGCAGTGCTCCGAGGATCGACTCCTGGCGATGGGCTCCGCCGGAGACGAGGATGGTGGTCGCGCAGTCGTGGACGCAGGCCAGCGGCACCGACACGGTGCGTCCTACGAGCGACGACGCGACGGGGGTGCCGTCGCTGTCGTAGAAGCGACCGCCGATCTCGCCGACGGCTCCGAGATCGGTCAGTTCGTCGAGCACGGCCGCGTCGATGAACGCACCCTCGAACAGCGTGGTCGAGGTCGACACCGATCCGACGCCGAAGAGCATCACGTCGGCGTTCTCGGCCGCCCGCAGGGGCTGCGACAGGATCGAGTCGCGTTGCATCGCCGCGACGGTGTCGATGTCGGCGTAGAGCGGTGCGATGAGGCGCATCGGTTGTGCGCGCAGCTGTTCGGCGAATCGGGACAGAGCCTGATCGACACCGGTGTGGTACTCGACCGACGTCATCGACCCGTCCATCTGCACCACCCGGCGACAGGATGCGGTCCGGTTCGACAGGCCGTCGGCGACGGCCAGCTGCTCGGGACCCCAGGTGAACCCGAGGGTGTCGGTCGGGTTGATGCGACGGGCCAGCACCGACGATCCGGCGCGACCGAGCGCGGCGTCGCCCGACGCCGTCCCGTCGGCGGGGGAGTCCATGATGAACACCTCGTCGAGGCCGAATGCATTCTCGACGGCACGTTCGGTCTCGGGATGGATCGACGCGCCCACGCCGGCGGGCGCGGCGACGGTCACCGTGACCAGTCCCTGTGCCCGGGCACGTGCCACGAGGCGTCCGGCGGTGGGCCGGGAGACGCCGAGTCGTGCGGCGATCTCGGCCTGGGTGGCGCCCTCGAGGTGGTACATCGTGGCCGCGCGCAGCAGCAGTCGCACGTCCTGGCCCGTCTCGGTCCCGGCGCTCCCCGACTGCGGGAACTGACGCGGGGCCTGCGGTGCGGTCATCGGTGACCTCCTCCACACTGAGGGTGAGCAAATGCTCACTAGCGGTTCATATGTTCAGTACGCTAGCATCTGAAATGTGACGCACACAACACTTTCACCGGGAAAACCGGATCCTCCCGACACGATGACCGCCTCGGTGCTGGTCGAGACCGGGCGTGTGGAGACCGAGACACGGCCCGTCCCGACCCCGGGGCCCGGCGACGTCCTGGTCGAGATCGCCGCGGTCGGCGTCTGCGGCTCCGACGCGCACTACTACCGCCACGGCCGTATCGGCGACCACGTGGTGACGGCCCCGATGGTCTTGGGCCATGAGGCGTCCGGGCGGATCGTCGCTGTGGGACAGGGGATCTCGGAGTCGAGGATCGGCGAGCGGGTGTCGATCGAACCCCAACGCCCCGACCCGAACTCGGCGGAATCGCGTCGTGGCGACTACCACCTGTGTCCGCACATGGAGTTCTATGCGACCCCGCCCATCGACGGTGCGCTCGCCCAGTACGCGACCATCGGTGCGGCCTTCGCCCACCCGGTGCCGGATTCCGTCACCGACGTGGCCGCCGCACTGTTCGAACCCCTCTCGGTGGGGATCGCGTCGATCCGCAAGTCCGGCGTCAGCGTCGGCGGATCGGTGTTGATCGCCGGGGCGGGTCCGATCGGATTGGTCTGCGCGCAGGTCGCGCGCGCGCACGGGGCCACCCGGATCGTGGTGTCCGACATCGATCCCGCCCGGCTCGACACCGCCACGCGATTCGGTGCGACGACCACCGTCGGTCCGGACGAGGTCGCCGACCTCGAGCCGGTGGACGCGTTCGTCGACGCCTCCGGTGCGCCGTCGGCCATCACCGCGGGCATCGGCGCGGTGCGGCCGGGTGGACGGGTGGTCCTCGTCGGTATGGGTGCCTCCGACCTCACCATCCCGGTGTCGATCGTGCAGAACCGCGAACTCGTCCTCACCGGCGTCTTCCGCTACGCCAACACCTGGCCCACCGCCACCGCGCTGGTGACCGCGGGGCTGGTCGACCTCGACGCCATGGTCACCGGGCGTTTCGCGCTCGACGAGGTGGCCGACGCCCTCGACGCCGACCGCGTCGCGGGCAGTATCAAAGCGGTGGTCTTCCCTCAGCGTCTCGCCCGCGACGGGGCCATGACGGAAGACGGGACAACAGCGCAGCGGGCATCGGATCAGCAGGTATCAGGACAGCAGACATCAGGACACGGGGAACGGAACGAGGAGATGGCGTCATGACGCAGACGATCGACGGTGCATCGGCGGGGCCGGTCACCACGCTCGACGACGAACACCTCGGAGAGATCGCATCGGTCACGGTGCCGCAGTACGCGCGGCACGAGAACCCCTGCGGAATCGTCCACTTCGGGGTCGGAGGATTTCACCGGGCCCATCAGGCGATGTACGTCGATCGTCTGCTCGCCGCGACACCCTCGCCGCCGTGGTCGATCTGCGGGGTCGGTGTGCTCCCGGGCGACGCGAGGATGCGCGATGCCCTCGCGCCGCAGGACGGGCTCTACACGCTCACGCTGAAACACCCCGACGGGGTCGTCGAGACCTCGGTCGTCGGGTCGATCGTGGACTACCTCTTCGCCCCCGACGACCCGGAAAAGGTGATCGAGACGATGGCCGCGCCGACCACCCGCATCGTCTCGCTGACCGTCACCGAGGGTGGGTACAACATCTCGAGCTCGACCGGTGAGTTCGACCTGTCGGCGCCCGACGTCGCGGCCGATCTCACCCCGAACGCGATCCCGCGCACCACGTTCGGACTGATCACCGAGGCGTTGCGACGGCGGCGTGCCCGCGGTGTCGCGTCGTTCACGGTGATGTCGTGCGACAACATCCCCGGCAACGGACACATGGCACGACGGGTCTTCACCGCCTTCGCCGGCGCCGCCGATCCCGAACTCGCCGAGTGGATGGAGCTGCACACCGCGTTCCCCAACTCGATGGTCGACCGCATCACCCCGGCCACGCCGAACGGACTGGCCGACGAGGTCGCCGCCCGCACCGGCATCGCCGACCGATGGCCGGTGGTGGCCGAGCCGTTCACCCAGTGGGTTCTCGAGGACGAGTTCTCCGCGGGACGGCCGGCGTTCGAGGCGGTCGGCGTGCAGATGGTCGCCGATGTCGCGCCGTACGAACTCATGAAGCTGCGCTTGCTCAACGCCGGCCATCAGGCGCTGTGCTACTTCGGTCATCTCCTGGGCCATCGGCTGGTCGACGAGGCGGCTCGCGATCCGTTGCTGGAGAAACTGCTGCGCACCTACATGCAGGACGAGGGACGCCCCACGCTCGCCGCCGTCCCGGGAGTCGACCTCGACGACTACATCGACACCCTTCTCGAGCGCTTCGCCAATCCGGCCATCGGCGACACCATCGCGCGACTGTGCGCCGAGTCCTCCGACCGGATCCCGCAGTGGCTGGTGCCGGTCATCGTCGAGCGTCTCGACGACGGTGGCTCGGTCGCGTGCTCGGCCGCGGTCGTGGCGGCATGGACCCGGTACGCCGAGGGGGTCGACGAGCAGGGTTCGCCGATCGAGATCGTCGATCAGCGGCGGGATCTCCTGATGCCGCTGGCGCAGGCCAGTCGGACCGATCCCCGTGCCTTCGTCGGCGTCACCGACCTCTTCGGCGACCTCGCCGACCGCGCGGACTTCATGGAGCCCTACACGTGGGCGCTGCGGAGCCTGCGCGAGAACGGTGCGCACGACACGCTGGTCGCGCTGCTCGGGGACTCGTAGCGGCGCACCGTCGGGCGGTGGGTCACCGGTAGGTCTGCGCCTGCGCGGCGCGGTACTGCTCGAGGATCGCCGGGGCGTGCTCGGCCTCGAACCGCTCGGTCGTCGACAGCGCCCACGTCGGTGGGGTGTCGGCGCCGGTCAGCGCCCACGCGGCCTGGCGTGCGGCGCCGTCGGCGACGTACTCGCCCGGTTCGGGTACCAGTACCGGCAGACCGAAGACGGTCGGGGCGATCTCGCGGACCGCACGGGAGCGGACGCCGCCGCCGACGAGGATGACGCGCTGGGCGCGGACGCCCTGGGCGACGATGAACCCGAGGCCGTCGGCGAGGGAACACAGCAGACCCTCCACGGCGGCGCGTGCGATGGTCGCCGGGGTGGAGTTGGCGATCGAGAGGCCGGCCAGGGTCGCGCGCGCGTCGGGGAGGTTCGGTGAGCGTTCGCCCTCGAAATACGGGATGAGGCTGGCCCCACCCGATCCCGGCTCCGCCGAGAGCGCGAGGTCGGCGAAGGTGTCGAGGTCGACGCCGAGCATCCGTGCGATCGACGCCAGCACCGGAGCCCCGTTGAGGGTGCAGACCAACGGCAACTGGCGTCCGGTCGCATCGGCGAATCCCGCCACGTAGCCGTCCGCGTCGTGGGAGCCGACGTCGGTCACCGCCGACACGACACCCGACGTGCCGAGCGAGACGATGACATCTCCGGGTCGCGCGTCCAACGCCAGTGCGGCCGAGGCGTTGTCGCCCGCGCCGGCGCCGAGACGGGCCCCGCCGGAGGCGTCGCCGGGGGAGTCGTGCGGGCCCAGTACCGCGGGGAGCATCGGTGTGCGACCGCGCAGCGCCATCGACAGCAGGTTGTGGTCGTAGTCGCCGGTCACGGCCGAGAAGTAGCCGGTGCCGCTGGCGTCGCTGCGATCGGTGGTGAGGTCGGCGATGTCGGTGCTCCCGCGCAGTCGCCAGGTCAGCCAGTCGTGGGGCAGGCAGACCGCGGCGGTCGCGTCGGCGTGGTGGGGTTCGGTGTCGGCGAGCCACCGCAGTTTGGTCGCGGTGATCGACGCGACCGGGACGACCCCGATGCGTTCGGCCCAGGCGGCGGCGCCACCGAGGTCGTCGATGAGGTCGTTCGCGGCGGGCGCCGAGCGGGTGTCGTTCCACAGCAACGCATCCCGCACCGTGTTCCCGGCCTCGTCGAGACAGATCATGCCGTGTTGTTGGGCGCCGACCGCGACGGCGTCGACGTCGTCGAGACCGCCTGCGGCGCTGATCGCGGCGTCCATCGCCTGCGCCCACTCACGCGGGTCGATCTCGGTGCCCGGCGGGTGATCGGCGCGTCCCGACCGGATGAGGGTTCCGTCGTCGGCGTCGCGGACGACGACCTTGCACGACTGGGTCGACGAGTCGATTCCGGCGACGAGCCCCACGGCGGTTCCTCTCAGGCGACGCGTTCGAGAACGGCGACGGGTCCGGCGGACCACAGCGTCGCCACGTCGACGGTACCGGCCGCGGCCGCACCGGTGATCGGGGAACGCCACCGTCCCTCGGGGAGTTCGACGGTCGTCCCCGTCGGATCACCGAGGCGTTCGACCGCCGCGCGGGCGGCCACCACGACCACGTCGAGGTCGTCGCCGTGTCCGCGCGCGAACGCGATGACCTCCTCGGACTCCGCGCCGTGGCTCGTCAGCGGCACGTACCGCGATCCCGGGCCGAAGGATTCGCGGTGACCGCGTCGCACGGCGAGCGCAACGGTGACCATCGCGGTCTTGGGGTGGTCTAGGGACTGCGTGTAGTCGACGGGCCGGCGGTTGTCGGGGTCGACGAGGCTGTCCTCGAACCACTCGGTGCCCTGGTACACGTCACCGAAGCCGGGCATGAACAGCCCCAGCGCCTTGTGGACGACGCAGGCGTCGACGATCTCGTCCCGCAGTTCGGCCACGAGCGTCGCGATGTCGGCGCCCACGGGTCCGTCGAGCACGTCGTCGACCCAGGCGTGCACCTGCCCCTCGGTCTCGGTGTCCACACGGGTCCAGGTGGTGATCGTCCCGGCCTCGCGGATCGCCTTGGTCGTGTAGTCGTGCAGCCGCTCGCGGAGTCCGGTCGAGACGGGCGCCCCGTCGAGCGGCCACACGCCGATGATGTTCTGCAGCAGGAACAGTCCGGTCGTCGGCTCCGGCGGCGGGGTCGTCGACACCATCCGCTCGACCAGTGCCCACCACCGGTCGGGGTGCCGGGTCAGTAGACCGATGCGCGCACGGACGTCCTCGCCGCGTTTGGTGTCGTGGGTCGACAGAGTCGTCATCGCCGAGGGCCAGTCACGGGCGCGGGCGACGCAGAAGGCGTGGAAGTCGGCGACCGAGGTACCGAACAGGCCGGGGTCACCCCCCACCTCCTGCAGGCTCACCAGACGCGCGGTCCGGTAGAACAGGCAGTCCTCGACGCTCTTCGCCGTCGTCGCCCCGCAGACCTGGGCCAGTCGTGCCGACGCCTCGCCGTCGACGGCCACCGCGGCCTCGATCGTGTCGAGTGCGGCCGACAGCTCGGGGCGGCGGCGTTCCACCTCGGCGAAGGTGTCGATGAGCCGCTGGCGCAGCGTCGGGTAGTCGGCGCGGTACACGCCGAGCGAGGCCACCACCTCGCCGATGGCGGCGTCGAGTTCGGCGGATTCCACCGGCGGTGCGCCGGCATCGGTGGTCGCGACGATGGCGCGCCGCAGACGCGCGCGTTCGGCGCTGAACAGTTCCGCGAGGGTGTCGAGTTTGACGGCGTGTTCGTGATCGTCGATCCAGGCCCGGTCGCCGGCGTTGCCGGTCACCGAGCGGTGGATGTCGGTGAACGACTCGGCGGCGGAGCGGTCGATCAGCACGCCGTCGACCACGCGCAGCGCCTCGTAACCGGTGGTCCCGTCGACCGGCAGTGACGGGTCGAGATCCTCGTCGGTGGAGAGGATCTTCTCGATCAACAGCAGCCGGTCCTCGCCGATGTCGGCCCGCAGGCGGGCGAGGTAACCGACCGGGTCGGTGAGACCGTCGGGATGGTCGACGCGCAGGCCGTCGGTGAGATCCTCCTCGATCAACCGGCGCACCAGGGTGTGTGTCGCGTCGTAGACCGCGGGATCCTCCTGCCGCATCCCGGCCAGGCCGTTGACGGCGAAGAACCGCCGGTACCCGATGAGGCCGGCGTCCCAGGGCACCAGACGGTAGTGCTGCGCATCGTGGGCCGTGCGGGCATCGGTGGTGTCGGTGCCGGGTGCCAGGGGGAACCGGTGTTCGTAGAACGCCAGTTCCGGTGTCGCAGAGGCGGTGTCGATGGTCAGTGCGTCCACGTCGGCGGCCTCGCCGAGAACCGGCAACGCGATGCGGCCGTCGACGCCGTTGTCGCTGCCGAGGTCGATGTCGAAATACGTGGCGTACTCAGAGTCACGACCGTGGGTGAGCACGTCCCACCACCACGGGTTCTGTCGTGGGTCCTCGACACCGGTGTGGTTGGGCACGATGTCGACGATGATGCCCAGCCCGGCCGACCGTGCGGCGGCGCGCAGCGCGCGTAGGCCGTCGAGTCCCCCGAGGACCGGCGACACCTCGGGTGGCGGCACCCAGTCGTATCCGTGTGTCGAACCGGCCATCGCGGTGCCGATCGGCGACAGGTACAGGTGACTGACGCCCAGTGCGGCGATGTGCGGGAGCAGATCGACGACGTCGGCGAAGGTGAGGTCGGCGGTCAGTTGCAGACGGTAGGTCGCGACGAACGCGGGTCGTAGTGGGACGGGGGTGATCTCGGCGTCGCCCGTGGCCGTGGTGCCGGCCACCGCTCAGCCGACCTTGCGGAGCACGAGCAGCGAGCGATCGCGCACGGTCACCGTGTGTCCGTGCGACGCGGCGACGGTGGTCGCGCCGGTGGCCGACGCCGAGTCGAGGACCCCGACCCACTCCGAGCCGTAGTAGCTCGACGGCAGCACGAAGTCGAGCGGTTCGTGATGGGCGTTGAAGCACAGCAGGAACGTGTCGTCGACGACCGGTCGGCCACGAACGTCCTTCTCGCCGATGCCTTCTCCGTTGAGATAGACCGCGAGACTCTTTCCGAAGCCCGAGTCCCAGTCCTCCTCGTTCATCTCCGCGCCGGCTGGGGTGAGCCACGCGATGTCTCGGGCCTGGTCGCCCGAGCGGATGGGACGGCCGGCGAAGAAGCGTCGACGCCGGAACACGGGGTGCTCGGCGCGCAGCGCGATGGCCGCGCGGGTGAAGGCGATCAGGTCGGAGTTCTTCTCCGCCAACGACCAGTCCATCCACGACAGTTCGGAGTCCTGGCAGTAGACGTTGTTGTTGCCCTGCTGGGTGCGGCCCATCTCGTCGCCGTGGGCGATCATCGGCGTGCCCTGACTGAGCACCAGCGTCGCGAGGATGTTGCGCTGCTGACGTCCGCGCAACTCCTCGATCTGCGGGTCGTCGGTGGGGCCCTCCACGCCGCAGTTCCACGAGCGGTTGTGACTCTCCCCGTCGCGGTTGTCCTCGCCATTGGCCTCGTTGTGTTTCTCGTTGTAGGACACCAGGTCCCGCAGTGTGAAACCGTCGTGGGCGATGACGAAGTTGATGCTGGCGCTGGGACGGCGGCCGGTGTCCTCGTACAGGTCCGACGAGCCGGTGAGCCGGGAGGCGAACTCGCCCAGGGTCGCAGGCTCCCCGCGCCAGTAGTCGCGCACCGTATCGCGGTACTTCCCGTTCCACTCGGTCCACAGGCCCGGGAAGTTGCCCACCTGGTAGCCACCCTCACCGACGTCCCACGGCTCGGCGATCAGCTTGACCTGACTGACCACCGGGTCCTGCTGCACCAGATCGAAGAAGGCCGAGAGCTTGTCGACATCGTGGAGTTCGCGGGCGAGCGTCGAGGCCAGGTCGAAGCGGAAGCCGTCGACGTGCATCTCGAGCACCCAGTACCGCAACGAGTCCATGATCAGCTGCAGCGTGTGCGGGTGACGCACGTTGAGGCTGTTGCCGGTCCCGGTGTAGTCCATGTACATCTCGGGTTGGCCGTCGACGAGGCGGTAGTAGGCGGCGTTGTCGATCCCGCGCATGCAGATGGTCGGGCCCATGTGGTTGCCCTCGGCGGTGTGGTTGTAGACCACGTCGAGGATCACCTCGATGCCCGCCTCGTGGAACGAGCGCACCATCGCCTTGAACTCGGTGACCTCGCCGCCGGCGCGGGTGTTCGACGCGTACCCGCCGTGCGGGGCGAGGAACCCGAAGCTGTTGTAGCCCCAGTAGTTTCGCAACCCCTGGTCCAGTAGCGTCTGATCCTGGAGGAACTGGTGCACCGGCATCAGTTCGATCGCGGTGACGCCGAGATCGGTGAGGTGGTCGATGATCGCCGGGTGTGCGAGGCCGGCGTAGGTGCCCCGGAGCTGCTCGGGCACCTCCGGGTGCGTCGCCGTCATCCCCTTCACGTGGGCCTCGTAGATGACGGTCTCGTGGTACGGCCGGTTCGGCGCGCGGTCGTGCTGCCAGTCGAAGAACGGGTTGATGACGACCGACGTCATCGTGTGGCCGAGGGAGTCGAGACCAGGGAGGCCGGGGACCTCGGGGTCGGCGAAGTCGGCGTCGATGGCGTTGCCGTCGTGGACCGATTCCTCCTCGGGTTCGACGGGCTCGGGTGCGGGCTCGGGTTCGGCCGGCGCTGCGGTCTGCGCCTGCTTCTGCTGCTGTTCCGGCGCGGTCACGACACCGTCGGCCACCTCCACGGCCCCCTCGGCGCCGGTACTGCCAGCGGCGGTGTCGTCGGCGTCCGCGTCGGCCCGGTCCTCGTCGCCGGGGAGCTCGATCGCATAGGAGTACAGCGAGCGATCGCCGTCGAACTCACCGAAGAACGACTTGCCGTACGGGTCGACGAGCAGCTTCGACGGGTCGCACCGCAGCCCGTTCGCCGGATCGTAGGGGCCGTGCACACGGAACCCGTACCGCTGCCCCGGCGCGACCGACGGCAGGTAGCAGTGCCACACGTAGCCGTCGACCTCGTCGAGCCGGATGCGGGTCTCGATGTCCTCGGGGGAGATCAGGCACAGCTCGACCGCGGTCGCGACCTCGGAGAACACCGAGAAATTGGTGCCGGCGCCGTCGTAGGTGGCGCCGAGCGGATAGGCGGTGCCGGGCCACACCATCAGCTGGTCGGGGGCCGGGATCACCGGCCCGGCGTTGGCGGTATCGGTCGGGGCCGTGGCACCGGTGTCGGTGGTGCCGGGAGTTTCGGTCATTCCCACCCTCGCGAGTTCATGCACCGACACTAGCCGCCGCAGGCCGTCCGCTCATCTCGGACCGTGCTCGGTGCCCGCCGACGACAGCGGCGACCGTGACGGTGCCGCGAACGAAAGAGGTTCAGGCCCAGGGGAACACGGCCTGCAGCTGGCGCTGGAGCTCGGGGGCCAGGCTGCGGACGAAGGTGGCGCTGAGGTGGTGCCAGTCGTGGTAGACGGTGACGTTGCCGATGATCGCGGGGCAGAAGGTCTCGTCACACCAGCCCCGGCTCAGGTCGATCGGGTGCAGGTTCGGGAACTGCGCGACCACGGCCTCGGTCGGGTTCACCGCCCCGTACGCCGTGGAGCGGGAGGTCCCGCAGCTCCTGGCGCTGCCGCCGTTGGCCAGGCAGGTGGGGCTGTCGATGGCGCCCTTGCCGTTGTGTGGCCACACGCTGTCGCGCACGCCGAGGACGGGGATGCCGGCGCGGTTGAACTGATCGAAGATGCCCAGGTAGTCCGGCGGCACCCACTCGCCGACGATGCCGTCGCGCGGACGGGTCGAGTTGGTGAACACGGCGTCGGGTCGGTCGGCGATGATGCGCCGCATCGTGCCGCGCACCCACTCGGCGCACTGCGGATAGGGGACGCCGTTCTCCTCCGGTGCGGGATCGGTCGAGAGGGGACAGCCCATCTTGAGATAGGTGGTGACCTTGAAGTGGTACTGCTTGCCCAGCAGATCGAGCGCGGAGATCCAGTACTCGGCGTGGGAGCCGCCGGCGAGCGCGATCGTGCGCGTCGCGGTGGGGTCGCCGTAGACGCCGACGCGCAGCTCCGGGTCGGTGAAGTTGCTGATGAAGCCGTCGTAGGACGTCTCGGGCAGGTCCTTGAGGACCTCGAGGGCCTTCGGTACCGGGTCGACGTGGGGGACCGGTGCGCCCTCGAGGAACGCGCGGGCACCGGGATAGATGGTCGGGTCGAGGTTGCGTGTGTCGACGGTGATGCCGTCGACGTGTCGCTCCCAGGCGGTGATCCCGACCCCGGCCACCAGCACACCCACCACGAGCAGTGAGGTCAGCGCGCCCGCGTAGGAGACCGCACGGCGCGCGCGGCGGTGGCGGGCCCCGCCGCCGAGCACCGGGTCGCGCAGCGAGGCGGCGGTGCCCGCACCGTCGGCGGGCCGATGGTCGGTGCCCGTACCGGACGTGCTCGCCGAGCGCGGTGCACGCAGCGGATCCTCGACCCATCGCTTCGTCGACCACGCCAGCCCGATCGACACGGCGATCAGCACGACACCCTCGACGAACGACGCCGAGTTCTTCTGCCGCCAGGCCAGGTAGAAGATCAGCAGCGGCCAGTGCCACAGGTAGAGCGCGTAGGAGATCGAACCGAGCCACACCGGGAACCGCGAGGCCAGGCCGCGGTTGACGACGGGCATCGCGACACGGTCGCCGCGCTGGGTCGCGGTGGCACCGGACCAGATGATCGCGAGCGTCGCGAGCACGGGGACGAGGGCCAGCGGTCCGGGGTAGGACTCGACGCCGACGATCCACCACCCGCAGGTGACGATGAGCCCGAGCGCGGCGACGGCGACGGTGTTACGGATCCAGAGCGGTACGCGCACGCGGGGCATCCACACCGCGAGGAGTCCGCCGGCGAGAGGCTCCCAGGTCCGCGCGATCGTGTCGTAGTAGTTGAACTGCTGGTTGATCGGCATCCGCATGTGCGCCCAGTAGAACGACACGGCCGCGACCGCGAGGATCGCCAGCCCGACGATCGCGCGGATGACGGCGGGTCGGCGCACCGCCGGCAGCACCGACGAGACCATCTTGAGCAGACCGGCGAACGCCAGGGCGGTGAGGATGGTGACGACGAAGAACTGGCCCTGCACCGACATCGACCACAGATGCTGCAGCGGGCTGTTCGCCGAGCTGGCCGCGGTGTAGTCCTGGGAATTGAAGGCCAGGAACCAGTTCTGGTAGTACAGCGCGCTCGCGATCACCTCACGGCCGGTGGCGACCCAGCGGGTCTGCGGCAGGACGACGACGGTGAGCACCGTGACGACCAGGAGCACCGTGACCAGTGCGGGCAGCAGACGCCGGGCCAGACGGGTGAGGCGGCGCAGCGGGTTGACCGCTGTCGCGAGCGAGACCGACGGGCTCTGACTGACGATCACGTGCTTGAGCAGTGAACCGACGAAGAAGTAGCCCGAGAGGGTGAGGAACACGTCGACACCACCGGAGACCCGGCCGAACCAGATGTGGAAGCAGGCGACCAGCGCGATTGCGATCCCGCGGAGCCCGTCGAGGTCGGTGCGGTACGCCGACGCCGGATCGACGTCGGTCTGCGTCCGCTCCTCAGAGCGTGCCGGGGCGGTCACCACGTCGTCAGTCCCACTGCTCTCTCGCCGATCCACACAACTGTTCTTCGCGTTGCAATGTACCTTTCGTGCGCGTGAATTCCACGTCGGCGGCGCCCGGGCACGCCGGTCGGACCTGGCACAACGGCCCGATACGCTCGACCGATGCCCGTCGATCCACCCCCCGCCGTCGTCTCCGGCACCGCCGAGCCCCTGTCCGCGCAGGCCATCGTCGCGACCGATCGCGAACTGATCTGGCACCCCTACGGCTCGATGACCGCGACCACGTTCCCGCCGGTCGTGGTGGACTCCGCCCGCGGCACCCGTCTGCATCTCGCGGACGGCCGTTCGGTCGTCGACGGGATGAGCTCCTGGTGGGCCGCGGTCCACGGCTACGCCCACCCCGTGCTCGACGCGGCGGTGCGCGCCCAGATCGAGAAGATGGCGCACGTGATGTTCGGTGGCCTCACCCACGAACCCGCGGCGCGTCTGGCGCGTCTTCTCGTCGACATCACCCCCGACCCCCTGCAGCGGGTGTTCTTCTGCGACTCCGGATCGGTCTCGGTCGAGGTCGCGGTGAAGATGGCGCTGCAGTACTGGCGCGGCCAGGGCGTCACCGGCCGACGTCGGCTGCTGACGTGGCGCGGGGGGTATCACGGCGACACGTTCACCCCGATGAGCGTCTGCGACCCCGACGGCGGCATGCACGCGCAGTGGACCGGTGTCCTCACCGACCAGGTGTTCGCGCCCGCCCCGCCCGCGCGCTTCGATCCCGCTCACGTCGCCGAGATCGAGCGTCTCGTGCAGACGCATCGCGACGAGCTGGCGGCGATCATCGTCGAGCCCGTCGTCCAGGGCGCGGGCGGGATGCGGTTCCACGATCCGCGCTACCTCGTCGAGCTGCGGCGCATCTGCGACGACCACGGCCTGCTGCTCGTCTTCGACGAGATCGCCACCGGGTTCGGTCGCACCGGTGAACTGTTCGCCGCCGACCACGCGGGTGTCGCACCCGACATCATGTGCGTGGGCAAGGCGCTCACCGGCGGCTACCTGTCGATGGCGGCCACGCTGTGCACCGCCGACGTCGCGACCGTGATCAGCGAGGGCGAGATGGGGGTGCTGGCGCACGGGCCGACCTTCATGGCCAACCCGCTCGCGTGCGCCGTGTCGGTCGCGTCGGTGCAGCTGTTGCTCGACGGCGACTGGCGCGCGCGGGTCGCCCACATCCACGACGTCCTGGCCGCCGGGCTCGAGCCGCTGCGGGCCCGCCCGGGTGTCGCCGACGTCCGGGTGCTCGGCGCGATCGGCGTGGTCGAACTCCACGAACCCGTCGACATGGCCACCGCGACCACCGCGACCCTCGACGCGGGGGCGTGGCTGCGACCGTTCGGGCGGCTGGTCTACACCATGCCGCCGTTCATCTGCGACGACGCCGACCTCGCTTCGATCGTCGCCGGCATCACCGCGGTCGTCGACACCCACGAGGCGGCGTCGGCCCCCGCGTGATGTGAGACGCTGATCGGCGATGACCGCCGGCGAGATCTCCGACCCGACCGTCCGGACCGCCTCGGCGCTGGACTGGCTCACCGAGGCTGCGCAGGTGCGCGAGAACGCCGGCCTGCACCGTGTCCTCGCCCCCCGCGCCGCCGACGACGCCGCACTGAACCTGGCCTCGAACGACTATCTCGGACTGTCGTCGGATCCGCGTGTCGTCGCCGGCGCGGTAGAGGCGACCACGCGCTGGGGTGCCGGCGCGACGGCGTCGCGGCTGGTGGTCGGGACCACCGGGGCGCACACCGCGCTCGAGGCCGATCTCGCCGACTTCCTCGGCACCGAATCGGCGCTGGTGTTCTCCTCGGGATACCTCGCCAACGTCGGCGTCATCTCCTCGCTGATGGGCCGGGGCGATCTCATCGTGAGCGACGGAGGGGCGCACGCCTCCCTCATCGACGGATGCCGCCTGTCGCGGGCCCGGGTCGTGGTCACCGACCGCGGGGACCACCGGGCCGTCGCCGAGATCCTCGCCGCACGCACCGAGGCCCGCGCGATGGTCGTGACCGACTCGGTCTACAGCATCGACGGCGCCGTCGCGCCGGTCGCCGAACTGCACGACGCCGCGCGCGCACACGGCGCGGTGCTCGTGGTCGACGAGGCGCACGCGCTCGGCGTCCGCGGTCGCGGCGGGAGGGGAGTGGTCGACGAACTCGGGCTCGCCGGGGCCGCCGATCTCGTGGTGACCGCCGTGCTGTCGAAGTCGCTCGGGTCGCAGGGCGGCGTGGTGGCCGCATCGACGGCCGTGCGCGATCACCTCGTCGACCGCGCACGCAGCTTCATCTTCGACACCGGTCTCGCACCGGGGGCCGTCGGTGCCGCGGCCGCCGCACTGCAGGTGCTGCGGTCCGAACCGACGCTGCCCCATCGGGTACGTGCCGCCGCCCGACGTCTCGCCGACCGGTGCGGCGCGCCCGTTCCCGACGGCGCGGTCGTCTCGGTCGTCATCGGTGAGCCGGCCGATGCCGTGGCCGTCGCGGCCGCCTGCCGCGACCGGGGGGTGCTCGTCGGGTGTTTCCGCCCGCCTTCGGTGCCGCCGGGCACCTCGCGCATCCGACTCACCGTGCGCGCCGACCTCACCGACGCCGAGATCGACCACGTCGCGCAGGTGCTCCACGACGCCCGCGCCGAGGTGACCGGAACACCCTCGCGAGGTGAGCGGTGACCGTCGTCGTGGTGACCGGTACGTCGACCGACGTCGGCAAGACCGTCGCCACCGCAGCCCTGGCCGCCACCGCGGTGGACGCCGGCCTGACGGTCGCGGTGTGCAAACCCGTGCAGACCGGTATGGGCGCCGACGAACCGGGCGACCTCGCCGAGGTCGGGCGACTGGCCGGGGTGACCTCACTCGTCGAGTGCGCGCGCTATCCCGAACCGCTCGCCCCGGAGACCGCCGCGACCCGCGCGGGGATGCCGATGGTGGCGCTCGACGACATCACCGCCGCGGTGGCCGACGCGGCGGCCCGCCACGACCTCGTGCTCGTCGAGGGTGCCGGTGGCGTGCTCGTCCGCCTCGCCACCGACCTCACGATGCTCGACGTCGCCTCGGCCCTGGACGCGCCGGTCGTCGTCGTCGCCGACGGCGGGCTGGGCACGCTCAACCACACAGAGCTCACCGTCGATGCGCTGCGCGGGCGCGGCCTCACCACGGCCGGGATCGTGATCGGGTCGTGGCCGGCCGAGCCCGACCTCGCGACCCGCTGCAACCGCGACGACCTGCCGCGTCTGACCGGTGTAACGGTCGCCGGGGCGGTCCCCGCGGGCGCCGGCGCGATGACGCGACCGGAGTTCTGCTCGCAGGCGCCGTCCTGGTTCGACACCGAGTGGGTCACAGGACTCGTGTCGGGATAGGGCACACTGACCAGACATCCGCTGTCCGTACGACGTGATCGAGGAGGGCTTGTGACCCAGGCTCCTGTCCGCCAAGAAGTTCCCCAGACCGCTTCCGGTGCCGCTCCCGCGGTCCCCGGGGACGCGGCCGACATCCTCGAGGTGGCGCGTGCCCAGGTCCTCGAGGGCGGCGAGGCGTTGCGTCAGGATCAGGTGCTCGAGGTCCTCCGTCTCGGCGACGACCGCCTGACCGAGTTGCTGCAGCTCGCCCACGACGTGCGGATGAAGTGGTGCGGCCCGGAGGTCGAGGTCGAGGGGATCATCTCGCTCAAGACCGGCGGGTGCCCCGAGGACTGCCACTTCTGCTCGCAGTCGGGCCTGTTCACCTCGCCGGTGCGCAGCGCGTGGATCGACATCCCGTCGCTGGTCGAGGCGGCCAAGCAGACCGCGAAGACCGGTGCGACGGAGTTCTGCATCGTCGCCGCCGTCCGTGGCCCCGACAAGCGCCTGATGGCCCAGGTCGCCGCGGGCATCGAGGCCATCCGCGACGAGGTCGACATCCAGATCGCCTGCAGCCTCGGCATGCTCACGCAGGAGCAGGTCGACGAGCTCGCCGCGATGGGCGTCCACCGCTACAACCACAACCTCGAGACCGCACGGTCGCACTTCCCGAACGTCGTCACCACCCATACCTGGGAGGAACGCGAGGGCACCCTGCGCATGGTCCGCGAGGCCGGCATGGAGGTCTGCTGCGGCGGCATCCTCGGCATGGGGGAGTCGCTGGAGCAGCGCGCGGAGTTCGCCGCCGATCTCGCGGCGCTCGAGCCCGACGAGGTGCCGCTGAACTTCCTCAACCCGCGTCCGGGTACGCCGTTCGGTGATCTCGACGTGCTACCCGCGTCCGACGCGCTGCGTGCGGTCGCGGCGTTCCGTCTGGCTCTGCCCCGCACCATCCTGCGCTTCGCCGGTGGCCGCGAGATCACCCTCGGTGACCTCGGCGCCAAGCAGGGCATCCTCGGCGGCATCAACGCCGTCATCGTGGGCAACTACCTGACCACCCTGGGTCGCCCGGCCGAGGCCGATCTCGACCTGCTCGTCGATCTGCAGATGCCGATCAAGGCGCTCAACGACAGCATCTGACGGCGAGCGCAGTCGATGGCCGTCGTGAACGCTGACCGGGATCCGGGTGCGGCTACGCCGCTGACCGAGCCGCTGTCGTACGCCGTCTACACGGGCATCCGGCTCGACACCCCGGGCGCCGAGAAGGTACCCGCGGCAGCGCAACTCGGACTCGAGCCGCCGCGATACTGCGGACAGTGCGGGCGTCGCATGGTCGTGCAGGTGGTCCCCGACGGGTGGACCGCCCGCTGCTCCCGACACGGCGCGGTTGACTCCCACGCCCTCGGATTCGCATGAGCGTCGATCCGACGGCCAACCCACCCGTGCAGCCCGTGACGGTGGACGAGCGCACGCACACCGAGCTCATCGATCCCCGCGGCCTCGTCCTGCGTGCCCTGCCGATCGCCGTCGCGATCGTGTTGCTCGGGGCCCTCGGCGGTGTCGTGTGGGGTCTGCTGACCCCGGGCGTCACCGGTGTCGTCGTCCGGCCCGACCGAGCCGGGTCGTTGGGCGCCGACACGGTGCACCGATTCGATGCCGTCGCGCTGTTCGCCTGCGTGAGCGGCGTCGTCGGTGTCGTCAGCGGCGTGGTCGCCTGGTGGGACCGTCGGCTGCGCGGGCCGGCGGCCGCGGTCCTTGCCACCGTCGCATCCATGGCCGGTGCCGGCGTCGGGATCTGGCTCGGTGGCCTCGTCGCCGGTGTCCGACACGCCGGACCGGGCGACACCGCCGTCGGCGACTACTTCCAGACCGCGCCGTCGCTGCGCCTCGAATCGGCGCGCCTCGACATGTTCGGCGGCCTCGACCTGTCGTGGGCGCTGGTCGTCGTCGCACCCATCGGTGCCCTCGTGGTCTGCCTGGTGCTTCTGCTGTGCGACCGCGAGCCCGATCTCGGGGTGCCGGTCTCAGGCCGGCGGACGCAGGGTGGCGAACTCGTCGGTGACCCGTAACCCGTTCTCGGCGAAGCGGTAGAGCGCCGGTGGGCGACCGCCGGAGCGACCCGTGCGTCCTGTGGTGCCGGTGGCCCCGACCACCCCGCGCCGACTGAGGATGCGCAGCAGGTTCGTCGCGTCGACCGGGTATCCCAACGCGGCGCAGTAGATGTCGCTGAGCGTCGACATCGAGAACTCGCGCGGCGCCAGCGCGAACGCGATGTTGGTGTAGGAGAGCTTGGCGGCCAGTCGGCTCCGTGCCTGGGTCACGATCGCGCGGTGGTCGAAACTCATGTCCGGGAGGTCGTCGACCGGATGCCACCGGGTGTCGTCGGGGAGGTTCGCCGTGGAATCCGACCGCACGAGACCGAGATACGTCGAGGCGATCACGCGGGGGCCGGGAACGCGGTCGGGCGCGGAGAACACCGACAGCTGCTCGATGTGGGCCACCTCGCGCAGATCGACCTTCTCGGCCAGCTGACGACGCGCCGACGCCGTGAGGTCCTCGTCGGCCGCCAGCACGCCGCCGGGTAGCGACCACGTGCCCTGCTGGGGATCGCGTGCGCGTTGCCACAGCAGCACCGAGAGATGCGGTGTGCACTGCTCGAGCGGGGTTCGCACGGCGAACACGGCACTGAGCACCTCGTGGATGATGCCCGACGCCTCCATGGCGCACAGTCTATGTCGATGCCGGGGTCGCTTCGCGCGGTCCGCACGGGGGTGGGTGCTACATTGGGATCGGGTTTTCGACTTATAGTCGAAAACCACTCGACGCCGGCCCGCGTTCGAGATCGTCGTCCCAGAAGGAGAGCGGTCATGACCGCTGCTGCACCCGCCGTCCCCGTCGTCGATGCGACCGCCGATCCCGGTCCGGAGTGGGCCGCCGAGGTCCGTCGCCTCGCAGACCTGCGCGGAGCCACCCTGCTCGCCCACAACTATCAACTGCCCGCGATCCAGGACGTGGCCGATCACGTCGGCGACTCGTTGGCCCTGTCGCGGATCGCCGCGTCCGCCCCGGAGGACACGATCGTGTTCTGCGGCGTGCACTTCATGGCCGAGACCGCGAAGATCCTCGCCCCGGAGAAGACGGTCCTCATCCCGGACGCCCGCGCCGGATGCTCGCTGGCCGACTCGATCACCGCCGACGAGCTGCGCGAGTGGAAGGCCGACTTCCCCGACGCGGTGGTGGTCTCGTATGTCAACACCACCGCCGAGGTGAAGGCGCTCACCGACATCTGCTGCACGTCGTCGAACGCCGTCGAGGTCGTCGCGTCGATCGACCCGGACAAGACCGTCCTGTTCCTGCCCGATCAGTTCCTCGGTGCGCACGTCAAGCGCGAGACCGGCCGGGAGAACATGCACATCTGGGCCGGCGAGTGTCATGTGCACGCCGGCATCAACGGTGACGAACTCACCGACCAGGCCAACGCGCACCCCGACGCCGACCTCTACGTCCACCCCGAGTGCGGTTGTGCCACATCGGCTCTCTACCTCGCCGGTGAGGGCGCGGTGCCGAAGGATCGGGTGCACATCCTGTCGACCGGCGGGATGCTCGACACCGCACGCGCCTCCGGCGCCCGCGAGGTCCTCGTCGCCACCGAGATCGGCATGCTCCACCAATTGCGGCGTGCCGCACCGCAGATCGACTTCCAGGCCGTCAACCCGAAGGCGTCCTGCAAGTACATGAAGATGATCACCCCCGAGGCGCTGCTCCGGTGCCTGCGTGACGGCACCGACGAGGTGCACCTCGAGCGATCGGTGGCCGACGCCGCGCGCGCCAGCGTCGAGCGCATGATCGCCATCGGCACTCCCGGAGGAGGCGGCGAATGACGCCGGGCGCCCGCACCCCGTATGCCTTCGAGTCCATCGGGGTGTCGTCGGACGAGGTCCGGTCACTGATCCGCACGGCCCTCGACGAGGACCTGCGGTTCGGGCCGGACGTGACCACCGCGGCCACGGTGCCCGCCGGCGCGCGGACGACGGCGGTCATCGCCAGCCGCCAACCCGGGGTGATCGCCGGACTCGATGTGGCGCTCGCCGTGTTCGACGCGGTAATCGGTGACGACTTCTCGGTGGTCGATCGGGTCGCCGACGGTACGCGCGTGTCCCCGGGCGACGTCGTGCTGCGGGTCGACGCCCCGACGGCGGGTCTGCTCACCGCCGAGCGGACCGCGCTGAACCTGCTGTGTCACCTCTCGGGCATCGCCACCGCCACGGCCCGCTGGGTCGACGAGATCGCCGACACCGACACCGTGGTGCGGGACAGCCGCAAGACGCTGCCGGGTCTGCGCGCGCTGCAGAAGTACGCGGTGCGCGCCGGCGGCGGGGCCAACCACCGGATGGGACTCGGCGACGCCGCGCTCATCAAGGACAACCACATCGCGGCCGCGGGATCGCTCACCGCGGCCCTGACCGCGGTACGCGCCGCCGCACCCCACCTCGAGGTGGAGGTGGAGGTCGATTCGCTGACCCAGCTCGACGAGGCCCTCGGCCTCGACGCGCAGCTGATCCTGCTCGACAACTTCGCGCTGTGGGAGACGCAGATGGCGGTGCAGCGCCGCAACACCCGCTCGCCGCAGACGAAGCTGGAGAGCTCCGGCGGACTGTCGCTCGACGTCGCCGGTGACTATGCCCGCACCGGTGTCGACTACCTGGCCGTCGGTGCCCTGACCCATTCGGTCACGGTGCTCGATCTCGGACTCGATCTGTAGAGCGCGACAATCCCGACGGAGCGGGCACACGTCGATCCTTTTATGCGCATGCGGGCATAAAAGGGTCGACGTCTCTGTTGGCACGTGTGTCCCGGCGCGCTGAACAGCGCGCTCCGCAAGGCCCGAAAGGACACGATTTCTGTGCCAACTGTGAACGCCGTTATCGCCACCAGCGCGACCGACCCGCTCACCATCTCGACCATCGAACGACGCGAACTGGGGCCCAAGGATGTCCGTATCGACATCAAGTTCGCCGGCATCTGCCACTCCGACATCCACACCGCGCGCAATGAGTGGAAGGGCACCAAGTACCCGGTCGTCCCCGGCCACGAGATCGCGGGCGTTGTCGCCGAGGTCGGCTCCGAGGTCACCCTGCACAACGTCGGCGACCGCGTCGGCGTCGGCTGCTTCGTCGACTCCTGCGGCGAGTGCGCGCCCTGCAAGAACGGCGACGAGCAGTACTGCGAGAAGGGTGTCGTCCAGACCTACAACTCGAAGACCTACGAGGGTGAGTTCACCCACGGCGGGTACTCGCAGTCGGTCGTCGTCACCGAGAAGTTCGTCCTGAAGATCCCCGACGGCATCGAGCTCGACGTCGCCGCGCCGCTGCTCTGCGCCGGCATCACGCTCTACGCACCGCTGAAGAAGTGGGGCGCGGGCCCGGGCAAGAAGGTCGCCATCATCGGCATGGGCGGTCTCGGACACGTCGGCGTGAAGATCGCCCACGCGCTCGGCGCCGAGGTCACGGTGCTCAGCCAGACCACCAGCAAGGAAGAGGACGGCAAGCGCTTCGGTGCCGACCACTACTACGCCACCAAGGACAACAAGCAGCTGTTCAAGGATCTGGCCGGCCAGTTCGACCTCATCCTGAACACGGTGTCGGTGAACCTCCCGCTCGACGACTACATCGGACTGCTCGCCATCGACGGCGCGCTGGTCGAGCTCGGTGTGCCGGAGAACCCGCTGCAGGTCGCGGCGTTCGCGCTGCTCACCAACCGTCGTTCGCTGTCGGGGTCCATGGTCGGCGGCATCGCGCTGACCCAGGAGATGCTCGACTTCTGCGCCGAGCACGAGATCGCCGCCGAGATCGAGACCATCTCGGCCGATCAGGTCAACGAGGCCTACGACCGCGCCGTCTCCTCCGACGTGCGCTACCGCTTCGTGATCGACACCGCGACCCTGGCGTCTGCCTGATCGCTGTGAACCGGGTCACGACGTGACCCGAGATCGACCCCCGTCGGCCGTCGGTCACCACCCTCACGGTGGTGACCGGCGGCCGACGTCGTCGTCTCACGGCGGGTACCCGGCGTCGAAAACGGCTGGCCGGACCCCATATCCTTGACAGGACCACGCCAGGTGGCAGCCCCGACCGTCGCCAGACCCGACCAGCCCGCACCCGACCCGCAGGAGTCCCGCGCAATGTTGTCCCGAACCGACCTCCGTGGCCGTGCGCACACCGCGGCGGAACTCCGGCGAGCGCTCCCGCGCGGGGGCACCGACATCGAGTCGGTGCTCGCCACGGTCGCGCCGGTCGTGGCCGCGGTCCGCGACGACGGTGTCCGGGCGGCACTGGACTTCGGTGCGCGGTTCGATGGTGTGACGCCGTCGTCGGTGCGGGTGCCTGCGCAGGTGCTCGAGCAGGCCCTCGCATCGGTCGACCCGACCGTGCGGACCGCACTGGAGGAGTCGATCCGACGCGCACGGATCGTGCACGCCGACCAGCGTCGGTCGACCACGCGGACCGAGGTGGTCCCCGGCGGCTCGGTCACCGAGAAGTGGATCCCGGTCGCCCGGGTGGGGCTCTACGTCCCCGGCGGCAACGCCGTCTACCCGTCGAGCGTCATCATGAACGTGGTCCCCGCACAGGAGGCCGGTGTCGCGTCACTCGTCGTCGCCTCGCCCCCGCAGACCGCCCACGGCGGATGGCCGCACCCCACGATCCTCGCCGCGTGCGCGCTGCTCGGGATCGACGAGGTGTGGGCCGTCGGCGGCGCCCAGGCCGTCGCACTCCTCACCTACGGTGGCACCGACATCGGGGCCACCGAGAACTCCGCCGGGGCCGAGCTGGCGCCCGTCGACCTCATCACCGGGCCGGGCAACATCTACGTGACCGCGGCGAAGCGCCTGTGCCGCAGCGTCGTCGGCATCGACTCCGAGGCCGGACCCACCGAGATCGCGATCCTCGCCGACGGTGACGCCGATGCCACCGCCGTCGCCGCCGACCTCATCAGCCAGGCCGAACACGACGTCCTGGCCGCCTCGGTGCTGGTCACCGACAGCGTCGACCTCGCCGACCGCGTCGACGCCGAGGTGGCCGCGCAGGTCGAGACGACCCGGCACACCGACCGTGTGCGCACGGCCCTGTCGGGCGCGCAGTCGGGCATCGTGCTCGTCGACGACATCGACCACGGGATCGCGGTGGTCGACGCCTACGCCGCCGAGCACCTCGAGATCCAGACCGCCGACGCCCCCGCGGTGGCCGACCGCGTCCGCAACGCCGGTGCGATCTTCGTCGGCCGGTACTCACCGGTGAGCCTCGGCGACTACTGCGCGGGCTCCAATCACGTTCTCCCGACCTCGGGTTCGGCCCGGCACAGCTCCGGGCTGTCGGTGCAGACGTTCCTGCGCGGGGTCCACATCGTCGACTACGACCGCGCCGCACTCGCCGACGTGGCCCCCCACGTCGTCGCGCTCGCCCAGGCCGAGGACCTCCCCGCCCACGGCGACGCGGTCACCGCGCGCTTCGTCGACGTCCCGGCGTCGGGGAGTCCGGTGTGAGCGCCCCCGGAGCGCGGTTCACCCTCGCCGACCTGCCGTTGCGGGAGGCGTTGCGCGGGCAACACGCCTACGGCGCACCGCAACTCGACGTGCCCGTCGCGCTGAACACGAACGAGAACCCGCACCCGCCGTCGCAGGCCCTCGTCGACGACGTCGCCGAATCGGTGCGGCAGGCGGCGGCGGTGCTGCACCGTTACCCCGACCGCGACGCCGTCGCGCTGCGCGCCGATCTCGCCCGCTACCTCACCGGCCGCACCGGTGTCGAGCTCGGTGTCGAGAACCTGTGGGCGGCAAACGGATCCAACGAGATCCTGCAGCAGCTGCTTCAGGCCTACGGCGGTCCCGGCCGCACCGCGATCGGCTTCGTGCCGTCGTACTCGATGCACTCGATCATCACCGGCGGCACCGACACCACCTGGGTGGAGATGCTGCGCGAGGCCGATTTCACCCTCGACGTCACCGCCGCGGTGGCCGAGATCGGGCGTCGCGCACCCGACGTCGTGTTCCTCACCTCGCCGAACAACCCGACCGGACAGTCGCTGTCGCTCGACGACATCCGGGCGGTCGTGTCGGTGGCGCCGGGCATCGTCATCGTCGACGAGGCCTACGGGGAGTTCTCCGACCGCCCGAGCGCGATCGCGCTCCTCGACGAGTTCGGCGACCGCCTCGTGGTGACCCGGACCATGAGCAAGGCGTTCGCCTTCGCCGGCGGCCGCCTCGGCTACCTCGTGGCCTCCCCGGCACTCGTCGAATCGCTTTTGTTGGTGCGGTTGCCGTATCACCTCTCGGTCGTCACCCAGGCCGCCGCGCGGGCGGCCCTGCGTCACGCCGACGACACCTTGGCGACCGTCGCGGCTATCGTCGCCGAACGCGGTCGCGTGGTGGCCGAACTGACCGCGCTCGGCTACTCCGTCGTCGATTCCGACGCCAACTTCGTCCTGTTCGGACATCTCACCGACGCGGCGATCGCATGGCAGCGGTTCCTCGACCGCGGCGTGTTGATCCGCGACCTGCGTATCCCCGGACACCTGCGTGCCACCATCGGGCTGGCCGCCGAGAACGACGCGTTCCTGCGCGCCGCCGCCGAGGTGGCCGCCGACGGCCTGCTCGCATCCGACCCCCGAACCGACGGAGTACTGCGATGACCGACACCGCCACCGATCCCGGCGCCGCACGGCGGAGTGCCCGCGTCGAGCGCGTCACCCGCGAGTCCTCGGTGGCCGTCGAGATCGACCTCGACGGAACCGGGAAGACGAACATCTCGACCGGCGTGGCCTTCTACGACCACATGCTGACGGCGTTCGGCGCCCACGGCAGCTTCGATCTCACCGTCACCGCGACCGGCGACGTCGACATCGAGTCGCACCACACCGTCGAGGACACCGCGATCGTGCTCGGGCAGGCCATCGATCTCGCGCTCGGCGACAAGCGCGGCATCCGGCGGTTCGGCGACGCGTGGATCCCGATGGACGAGGCGCTGGCCCACGCCGCCGTCGACCTGTCGGGGCGGCCCTACTTCGTGCACACCGGAGAACCCGAGCACCTGCTGACCTCCGTGATCGGCGGTAACCCCGGTGTCGCCTACAACACCGTGATCAACCGTCACGTGTTCGAGACGCTGGCCACGAACGCGCGCATCGCCCTGCACGTCCGGGTGCTCTACGGACGCGATCAGCACCACATCACCGAGGCGCAGTACAAGGCGGTCGCGCGTGCGTTGCGCGCCGCCTCCGAGCCGGACCCCCGCGCCACGGGAGTGCCGTCGACCAAGGGTGCGCTCTAGATGCGGCGGCGCTCATGAGTCCCCGCGTCACGATCCTCGACTACGGGTCGGGCAACCTCCGGTCCGCGCAGCGGGCGCTCGAGCGCACCGGTGCGGAGGTCACCGTCACCGCCGACCGTGAGGTGGCCACCGAGTGCGACGGTCTCGTCGTACCCGGGGTCGGTGCCTTCGCCGCGTGCATGGCGGGTCTGACCGCCGCCCGCGGCGACCGGATCATCGATCAGCGGTTGGCCGGGGGACGTCCGGTGCTCGGCATCTGTGTCGGGATGCAGATCCTGTTCGACGAAGGTGTCGAGTTCGGTGTGCAGGCCGCGGGCTGCGGTGAATGGCCCGGCGCCGTCACGCAACTCCCCGCTCCGGTGCTGCCGCACATGGGGTGGAACACCGTCGCCGCCGGTGCCGGGTCGGTCCTGTTCGACGGCCTCGACGCCGACACGCGCTTCTACTTCGTGCACTCCTACGCGGCGCAGTCGTGGGACCTCGACAGCGACGGTTCGCGCCTCGCGCCGGCGATCACCACCTGGGCCGAACACGGCGGACCGTTCCTCGCCGCGGTCGAGAACGGACCGTTGTCGGCCACCCAGTTCCACCCCGAGAAATCGGGGGACGCGGGCGCGCAGCTGCTCGAGAACTGGGTCCGGTCGTTGTGAGCACCGACCGGGATCGACCGGCCCCCCGCGCGTTCTCCTACGCGCGACTCGCGCTCGCGGTGCTCGGCGCCGGAACGTCGGTGTTGGTCGTCTCGGTGCCCGTCATCTACGGGGTGACACGGGTGTCGGCGCCCGCCGCGTTGGTCGTCGCGCTCCTGGCCGTCGCGGTCGCCATCGCCGTGATGGGTGTGGTGGCCAACCGGATGGTCGACGCAGCCGCCCGCTCCCTCGAGTCCGACCCGCACCCAGCACCACCCCAGACCCCCACCTCACCGTCGTCGCCCGCCGATGACGACCACTGAGACCCCGCGTCCCGCGGTCACTCCCGACGAAAGGCCCCACCAGATGCCGTCCACGCTCGAACTCCTCCCCGCGGTCGACGTCGCCGACGGTCAGGCCGTCCGGCTCGTCCAGGGGGCGGCGGGGTCGGAGACGTCCTACGGGTCGCCGCGCGAGGCCGCGATGGCCTGGCAGCGTGACGGCGCCGAGTGGATCCATCTGGTCGACCTCGACGCCGCGTTCGGCCGCGGCGACAACCGCGAACTCCTCGCGGCGGTCGTGGGCGAACTCGACGTGAAGGTCGAACTCTCGGGTGGGATCCGCGACGACGACTCGCTGCGCGCGGCGCTGGCCACCGGCTGTACCCGCGTCAACATCGGCACCGCGGCGCTCGAGGACCCGGACTGGTGCGCACGGGTCGTCGGGGAGTACGGCGATCGTGTCGCCATCGGGCTCGACGCGGTTCACGAGGACCGTGGCTGGCGGCTGCGTGGACGCGGCTGGGTCTCCGACGGCGGTGACCTCTGGGAGGTCCTCGAGCGTCTCGAACGCGACGGGTGCAGCCGCTACGTCGTCACCGACGTGAGCAAGGACGGCACGCTCACCGGGCCGAATCTCGAGCTCCTCGGGCAGGTCGCCGACGCCGCTTCCGCGCCGGTGGTCGCGTCGGGCGGGGTGTCGGCCGTCGCCGACCTCACCGCCATCGCGACGCTGGTCGACCGCGGTGTCGAGGGCGCGATCATCGGGAAGGCGCTCTACGCCGGGCGGTTCACGCTGTCTGAGGCGCTGGCCGCAGTGGCCGGGCGGTGATGGCCTCGACCGTCGTCGGGACCCTGCCCGCCGATCTCGACCCGCCGCGGCTGCTGTCGATCGCCGCGGACCTGCTCGACGAGATCACGCCGCGGTTCGTCGAGGGGCTCGGCGCGCCGAGTGCGGTCGAAAAGGGCGGCAACGACTTCGCGACCGAACTCGACCTCGAACTGGAACGACTGCTCTCGGCGAGGCTGTCCGACGCCACCGGGATCGCGGTCCACGGTGAAGAATACGGCGGACCCGACGTCACCTCGGGGACGGTGTGGGTGGTCGACCCGATCGACGGCACCGCCAACTACTCGGCCGGTCTGCCTCTCGCCGGCACCCTCGTGGCCCTGCTGCACGACGGTGCGCCGGTGCTCGGCCTCACCTGGCTCCCGCTGTTCGACCGCCGCTACGCCGCGTTCGTCGACGGGCCGGTGGTCTGCAACGGCGAGGAGCTCCCGCCGCTGCGCACCACCCGCCTCGAGGACTCGATGATCGCGTTCGGCGCGTTCAACGTCGACAGTCGCGGCCGGTACCCCGGACAGTGGCGGGTCGACATCCTCGGGCAGCTCTCCCGACGGGTGTCGCGGCTGCGCCTGCTCGGCAGCACGGGCATCGACATGGCGCTGTGCGCGGCCGGGAACATCGGTGGCGCAGTGTGTTTCGGACACCACGCCTGGGACAACGCGGCCGGTGCCGCTCTCGTCCTGGCCGCCGGGGGAGAGGTCACCGACCTCGCCGGGGCGCCGTGGACGGTGTCGTCGCCGTCGATGCTGGTCGGCGCACCGGGGGTGCACGCCGAGCTGGCGTCGATCATCGCCGAGGTCGGCCCGCCGGAGGGTCGGTCATGACCGTCGCCGTGCGGGTCATCCCGTGTCTCGACGTCGACGCCGGCCGGGTGGTCAAGGGAGTCAACTTCGTCGACCTGCGTGACGCCGGCGACCCGGTCGAACTCGCCGCGGCCTACGACGCGGCGGGCGCCGACGAACTGACCTTCCTCGACGTCACCGCCTCGAGTTCGGGCCGGTCGACGATGCTCGACGTCGTCCGTCGCACCGCCGATCAGGTGTTCATCCCGCTCACCGTCGGTGGTGGTGTGCGCACCGTCGCCGATGTCGACACGTTGCTGCGGGCGGGTGCGGACAAGGTCGGCGTCAACACCGCGGCCATCGCGCGCCCGGAGGTGCTCGAGGAGATGAGTCGCCACTTCGGGTCGCAGTGCATCGTGCTGTCGGTCGACGCGCGCACCGTCCCCGACGGAGCGGCCCCGACACCGTCGGGCTGGGAGGTCACCACCCATGGTGGTCGCCGCGGTACCGGCATCGACGCGGTCGAGTGGGCCCGTCGCGGACAGGATCTGGGCGTGGGGGAGATCCTGCTCAACTCGATGGACGCCGACGGCACCAAGAACGGTTTCGATCTGACGATGATCGGTGCGGTCCGTGCCGCCGTCACCGTCCCGGTGATCGCCAGCGGCGGTGCCGGGCGTGTCGAGCACTTCACACCCGCGATCCGCGCGGGCGCCGATGCGGTGTTGGCCGCCTCGGTCTTCCACTTCGGCGAGCTGCGGATCGGCGAGGTCAAGGACGCGATGCGCCGTGACGGGGTGATCGTCCGGTGAGCGGCCTCGACCCGGCCATAGAACAGCGGTTGCGCCGCACCGACGACGGTCTGGTCGCCGCGGTGGTGCAGGAGCGTTCCACCGGCGAGGTGCTGATGCTCGCCTGGATGGACGCCGAGGCGCTGGCGCGGACGCTGGCCACCGGTCGGGCCACCTACTGGTCGCGCTCACGCCGGGAATACTGGGTGAAGGGGGAGACCAGCGGACACGTCCAGGCCGTGCACGAGGTGCGGCTGGACTGTGACGGTGACGCCCTGCTGGTGATCGTCGACCAGACCGGTCCCGCCTGTCACACCGGGACGCACAGTTGTTTCGACCCGTCGCGCGCACTCGACGTGAAAGGCCCCTGATGCCCCTCATCCAGATCTCGCAGACCCCCGGATCCAGTGACCGCGTGAAGCGCGAGACCATCGCCGCGGTCACCGAGGCCTACGCCAAGGCCACCGGCAAGGATCCCGACTCGGTGTGGGTCACCATCACCGAGGTCCCCCGGTCCCACTGGGGCGTCGGCGGGGAACCGCTGGGACAATAGGGCGTGCCCACCTCGACCCGCCCGACCTCGCGACGTCACCCGACCGACGGGACCACCCCGCGCGAGGTGTTCGTCGAACTCGCGCGTGATCATCGCGTCGTCCCCGTCACCCGCAAGGTCCTCGCCGATTCCGAGACGCCGTTGTCGGCCTACCGCAAGCTCGCCGGTGACCGGCCCGGCACCTTCCTGCTGGAGTCGGCCGAGAACGGTCGTTCGTGGTCGCGGTGGTCGTTCATCGGCGTCAATTCACCGGCGGCGCTGACCGTCGTCGACGGTCAGGCGCACTGGTGGGGCACGGTCCCCGACGGCGCGCCCCTCGACGGCGATCCGCTGGTGGCACTCGCGGAGTCGCTACGGTTGCTCGCCACCGACCGGCTGCCCGGTATGCCTCCCCTCACCGGCGGTTTCGTCGGATATCTGGCCTACGACGCGGTCCGGCGACTCGAGAAGCTGCCCGACACCACGATCGACGACCTGCACCTGCCGGAGATGATGATGTTGCTCGCCGCCGACATCGCGGCCGTCGACCATCACGAGGGCGCGATCACCCTCATCGCCAACGCCATCAACTTCGACGGCTCCGACGACCGCGTCGACGCCGCCTACGACGACGCCGTCGTGCGCCTCGACCGCATGACCGCGGACCTGGCGGCACCGACACCGTCGACCGTGTCGACCTTCGCCACGCCCGACCCGGAGTACCGCAGCCAACGCACCCAGGAGGAGTACGGCACCGTCGTCACCGCCCTGGTCGGCGAGATCGAGGCGGGTGAGGCCTTCCAGGTGGTGCCGTCGATGCGGTTCGAGATGACCACCGACGCCGATCCCATCGACGTCTACCGGGTGCTGCGCGCATCGAACCCGAGTCCGTACATGTACCTCCTGCGGGTCCCAGGTATCGGCGCCGAGCACGGCGGACGCGATCCGTTCACCGTCGTCGGGTCGAGCCCCGAGGCGCTGGTGACCGTCCACGACCAGGTCGCCACCACACATCCGATCGCGGGTACCCGGTGGCGCGGTGCGACCGAGGAGGAGGACGTGCTGCTGGCCAAGGACCTCCTCGCCGACGAGAAGGAGAACTCCGAGCACCTCATGCTCGTCGACCTCGGACGCAACGACCTGGGCCGGGTGTGTGAGCCGGGAACGGTCACGGTGCACGACTACCGGCACATCGAGCGCTACAGCCACGTGATGCATCTGGTGTCGACGGTGACCGGACGTCTGCGCGAGGACGCCACCGCCCTCGACGCGGTGTCGGCGTGCTTCCCCGCGGGGACCCTGACCGGCGCGCCCAAGGTGCGGGCGATGGAGCTGATCGACGAACACGAGCAGACCCGACGAGGCCTCTACGGCGGGATCGTGGGGTACCTCGATTTCGCCGGCGACGCCGACACCGCGATCGCCATCCGCACCGCGGTGATGGCGGACGGCACCGCGTACGTGCAGGCGGGCGGCGGTGTGGTCGCCGACAGCGACCCCGTCTACGAGTTCAACGAGGCGCGCAACAAGGCACGCACCGTGCTCTCCGCGGTCGCCGCGGCGCAGACCATGCGTCGCGTCGACGGCGCCTCGACCGACGAACCGGGCGCCGGCCCCGACCGGACGACCACCAGCGAGGAGCGCGACCACACGTCATGACCGAGACGCCCGACCAGCCCCACACCCCAGACCGGCAGCCGACCGACGAGCCCGACCCGCGTGCCGGGTCCGGCACCGTCGACGTCGCGGCCGCCGAACGTGCGCATCGCCGCCGGACGCTGACCACCGCGTCGATCCTGTTGGCCGCCGCGGCCGCGGCGCTGTGGGCCGCCTCGCGACTGACGTGGGCGTCGCTGTCCACCAGCGACGGACTCGGTCCCGAACGCGGTTTCACCGTCCACGGATCCGACTGGAGTCCCTGGCTCACGCCGGTGGCCATCGTGCTCGTCGCGGCGATCGCGGCGGCGGTGTCGTTGCGCGGCTGGGCGCTGCGGATCACGGCGCTCATCGTCGCCCTCATCGGCATCCTCGGGGTGCTGCCCGCCATCTCGCTGCTCACCGGCGACAACCCGGGCGCCTACGCCGCCAAGGCCGTCGACGTGCCCGGCCGCTACCAGGTGGTGTCGGTCGACACCCACGACCAGGCGGCGATCGTCGTGTTCATCGGTGGGTTGCTCGCCGTGGCGGCCGCGGTGGTCCTGCTGCGGGGGGCGCGGGGCGCAGCGCCGATGTCGTCGAAGTACCGCTCGCCCGCCGCACGTCGCGCCGAACTCGAGGAGAAGGTGTTCGCCGACCGCGACCGGACCGCCGACCCCGCGAAGACACCCGGTACGCAGATACCCGCGGCGGCCGACGGACCGGACGACGATCTCACCGAGCGCATGCTGTGGGACGCCCTCGACAACGGCGCCGACCCGACCCGGATACGACCGGACGGTCGCAGTGGCGGGCCGTCCACCAGCGACGACGACCCCGGTCGGTCGACCCGCTGACACCTGCGACCCGAGCCCACCCCGCCTGAGGGGCGACTCCGGTTGGCGGGATACCCTGATGCGAACACCGGATGACGTGGACCACCCACCGATTCCCGCCCGTCACCGCCGGAAGGGGGCCGCGCACCCATGAGTACGCCGACTGTCCTCGACTCGATCATCGACGGGGTGAAGGCCGATGTCGCCGCCCGCGAGGCGGTGCTCGATTTCGCCGCCGTGAAGGTCGCCTCCGCCGCCGCCCCCGATCCGCGTGACGCAGCAGCCGCGTTGCGCGAGACCGGCATCGGCGTCATCGCCGAGGCGAAGCGGGCCAGCCCGTCGCGCGGCGATCTCGCCGCCATCGCCGACCCCGCCGCCCTCGCCCAGGCCTACGAGAGCGGCGGCGCGCGCATCATCAGCGTGCTCACCGAGGGACGTCGCTTCGGCGGTTCCCTCGACGATCTCGACGCGGTCCGCGCGGCGGTGCAGATCCCCGTGTTGCGCAAGGACTTCATCGTCGGGCCGTACCAGATCCACGAGGCGCGGGCCCACGGCGCCGACGTCATCCTGCTGATCGTGGCCGCGCTCGAACAGAACGTCCTCGCCTCGCTGCTCGACCGGACCGAGTCGCTGGGCATGACCGCGCTCGTCGAGGTGCACACCGAGGAGGAGGCCGACCGCGCCCTCGAGGCCGGGGCCTCGGTCGTGGGTGTCAACGCACGCAACCTCAAGACCCTCGAGGTCGACACCGACACCTTCGCGCGCATCGCACCGGGGCTGCCCACCGAGACCATCCGCATCGCCGAGTCGGGTGTCCGCGGCACGGCAGACCTGCTGGCCTACGCCGGCGCGGGTGCCGACGCCGTGCTCGTCGGCGAAGGACTGGTCACCAGCGGTGACCCCCGTGCCGCGGTACGCGAGCTCGTCACCGCCGGGACGCACCCGTCGTGCCCGAAGCCGGTGCGCTGACCGGTGTCCACCGAGCACGCCGCACGTCCTTTCCCCACCGCCAGCGTGGGCCTGTCCGAGCGCACCGCCTTCGACCCCGACGCCCGCGGATACTTCGGCAGCTTCGGCGGTCGGCACGTGCCCGAGGCGTTGATGGCCGTGATCGACGAGGTGACGACGACCTACGAGAAGGTCCGCAGCGACGACGACTTCCTCGCCGAACTCGACCGCCTGCAGCGCGACTACAGCGGTCGGCCTTCGCCGCTGTTCGAGGCGACACGGCTGAGCGCCGCCGCCGGTGGCGCCCGTATCTTCCTCAAGCGTGAGGACCTGAACCACACCGGTTCGCACAAGATCAACAACGTGATCGGTCAGGCGCTGCTCGCCCAGAGGATGGGCAAGACGCGCGTCATCGCCGAGACCGGTGCCGGTCAGCACGGCGTCGCCACGGCGACCGCCTGCGCGCTGCTCGGCCTCGAGTGCATCGTCTACATGGGTCGCGTCGACACCGAACGACAGGCGCTCAACGTGGCCCGCATGCGACTTCTCGGTGCGTCGGTCATCGCCGTCGACAACGGTTCGGCCACCCTCAAGGACGCGATCAACGAGGCCATGCGCGACTGGGTCACCAACGCGCACACCACGTATTACTGCTTCGGCACCGCGGCCGGCCCCCATCCGTTCCCGCTGATGGTGCGCGATCTGCAGCGCATCGTCGGACTCGAGGCCCGCGCACAGATCCTCGAACAGACCGGTGCGCTGCCCGACGCCGTCGTGGCCTGCGTCGGCGGCGGATCCAACGCGATCGGCATCTTCCACCCGTTCATCGCCGACGCCGACGTTCGCCTGGTCGGTTTCGAGGCGGCCGGCGACGGCGTCGAGTCCGGACGGCACGCCGCGACCTTCGCCGGCGGCACCCCCGGCGCCTTCCAGGGCGCCTACTCCTACCTGCTGCAGGACGACGACGGCCAGACCATCGAGTCGCACTCCATCTCCGCGGGTCTCGACTACCCCGGTGTCGGTCCCGAGCACGCCCACCTGTTGGAGACCGGTCGGGCCGAGTACCGCCCGGTCACCGACACCGCCGCCATGGACGCACTGTCGGTGCTGAGCAAGACCGAGGGCATCATCCCGGCCATCGAGTCCGCCCACGCCGTCGCGGGCGCCATCGAACTCGGCGCCGAACTCGGTGCGGGCGCCGTCATCGTGGTCAACCTGTCCGGCCGCGGGGACAAGGACGTCGACACCGCCGCGCGCTGGTTCGGACTGCTCGACAAGCCGGCCGGCAGCGACGGCAGTGGCACCACCCTCGGCGACCCCTCCAAGGCCGACACCACAGCGGCCGACGCCACAGCGGGCACCACGTCCGAGGCGCAGCCGCCGGCCCCGGGCATCACCCCGTGAGCGCGTCGCGCCTGGCCCCGGTCTTCGCGCAGTGCTCGGCCGAGAACCGCAGTGCGCTCATCGGTTATCTGCCCGTCGGCTATCCCGACGTCCCGACCTCGTTGCAGCTGGTGCGCGCCCTGGTGCGATCGGGGTGCGACATCGTCGAACTCGGCATCCCGTATTCCGACCCGGTGATGGACGGGCCGACCATCCAGGACGCCGCCGACACGGCGCTGCGCGCGGGCACCCGGGTCCGCGACGTGTTCGCCGCGGCCGAGGCGGTCGCCGACGCCGGGGGAGCCCCGGTGGTCATGTCGTACTGGAATCCTGTGTTGCGCTACGGGGTCGACGCCTTCGCCCGTGACCTCGCCGCGGCCGGTGGCCGTGGTCTGATCACCCCCAACCTCATCCCGGAGGAGGCCGACGGCTGGTTGGCCGCGGCCGGTGAGCACGACCTCGATCCGATCTTCCTCGTCGCGCCGTCCTCGACGGAGGAACGCCTGGCGATGACCGTCGACTCCAGCCGTGGTTTCGTCTACGCGGCCTCGACCATGGGCGTCACCGGTGCACGCGACGCCGTGTCGAACGCCGCCCCCGGCCTCTGCAAGCGGATCCGCGAACACTCCGACATCCCGATCGGCGTGGGGCTCGGTGTGCGCAGCGGCGCGCAGGCGGCCGAGATCGCCGCCTACGCCGACGGCGTGATCGTCGGATCCGCTCTCGTCAGTGCGGCCGCCGACGGCGTCGAGGCGGTTTCCACGCTCGTCGAGGAGCTGGCCGCGGGAGTGCGTTCGGCTACTGTGGCACGGTGACCGACCCCGCTGTCCTGGCCTACATCCCGAGTCCCTCACAGGGTGTCTGGTACCTCGGTGGTTTCCCGTTACGGGCCTACGCGCTGTGCATCATCGTCGGCATCGTCGTCGCGGTGTGGTGGGGCAGCAAGCGCTGGCAGGCACGCGGTGGCCGCAACGGTGAGGTGCTCGACATCGCGATCTGGGCGGTGCCGTTCGGACTCGTCGGAGGTCGTCTCTACCACCTGGCGACCGACTGGCGGACGTACTTCGGCGACGGCCCGAAGACCCCGATCGACGCCTTCAAGATCTGGGACGGCGGACTCGGCATCTGGGGTGCGGTCCTGTTCGGAGCACTCGGCGCCTGGATCGGGGCGCGCCGCGCCGGCATCTCGCTGCCGGCGATGGGCGACGCGATCGGACCGCCGATCCTGTTGGCGCAGGCCATAGGTCGGCTGGGCAACTACTTCAACCAGGAACTCTACGGCGCGCACACCACGCTGCCGTGGGGCCTGGAGATCTACGAACGCGTCGACCGCAACGGCAATGTCGGGCCCGGGCTCATCGACGGCACGTCGACCGGCACCGTCGTCGACGTCGTGCAACCGACGTTCCTCTACGAGCTGATCTGGAACGTCCTCGTCGTCATCGCACTCGTGGTGATCGACCGCCGGTTCCGCATCGGCCACGGCCGTCTGTTCGCGCTCTACGTCGCCGGGTACTGCGCGGGTCGGTTCTTCATCGAACTGCTCCGTGAGGACCAGGCCACCCACATCTTCGGCATCCGCATCAACGTCTTCACGGCCGTGATCGTCTTCTGTTGCGCGATCGCCTATGTGATCCTCGCCCGCAAGGGCCGCGAATCGCCCGCCGAGATCTATCGCGACGGCGCCGGTCCCGAGTCGACCCCTGTCACCGACGCGTCTGCCGACCCCGCGGCCCCAGACTCGAAGGGCGCAGACTCGAAGGGCGCAGACTCGAAGGCCGCCGACTCCACGGTCACCGAACCCGACGAGATCGACTCCGGTGCCACCGAACCCGTGGACACCGACCCCGCGGAAACCCCGGGGAGCGACGCGGCGCCCGAACCCGACGAGCCCGGCGCCGACAGCACCGACAGCGACGACACCAGCGGTACGCGCACGCCGTCCTGACCGGGCGAAATCCACCCGACGGTGGCGCGACGGCGGTGTTAGCATCGGGATTCGCGGGTCTGTGAGTCGTCCGCGAGCCCGTATCTCCCGCAGGCCGGTGCAGTCCTGAGGACCCATCCCTGATGGCCACCAGGCCTGTCGTGGAGGTTGTCACCGGTGTTGTTCTCCGCATTCCCACCCGCGCAGGGCCTCTACGATCCCGACGCCGAGTCCGATTCGTGCGGCGTCGCGATGGTCTGCGACATCCACGGTCGGCGCTCGCACGGCATCGTCTCCGACGCCCTGCTCGCGCTCGAGAACCTCGACCACCGTGGTGCGGCGGGCGCCGAGACCAACAGCGGTGACGGTGCGGGGATCCTGATCCAACTGCCCGACGCCCTCCTGCGTGCGCAGACCGGATTCGACCTTCCCGATCCGGCCCTGTCGGGCGACCACACCTACGCGGCAGGTGTCTGTTTCCTGCCCGTCGAGGTGGCCGCGCGCACCGCGGCGATCGCGAGGATCGAGTCGATCGCCGGCGAGGAGGGTGTCACCGTCCTGGGCTGGCGCGACCTGCCGACCGACGCCGACGGGGCCGATCTGGGCGCCACCGCCCGCGGGTGCATGCCGCACATGGCGCAGCTGTTCGTGACGGTCGACACCGCCGAGGGCATGCCCCGGCCGGCGGGGATCGATCTCGACCGCATCGTCTATCCCCTGCGCAAGCGCGCCGAGCAGACCGACGACATGATCGAATCGCAGGGCAGCGGAGTGTATTTCGCGTCCCTGTCGAGTCGCACGATGGTGTACAAGGGCATGCTCACCACCACCCAGTTGCCGCTGTACTACGCCGACCTGCGCGACGAGCGATGCGAGAGCGCCATCGCCATCGTCCATTCGCGTTTCTCCACCAACACCTTTCCCTCGTGGCCACTCGCGCACCCGTTCCGCTTCGTGGCGCACAACGGCGAGATCAACACCGTCCGCGGCAACCGGAACCGCATGCGCGCACGGGAGGCGATGCTCGACAGCGACCTCATCCCCGGCGATCTGCGGCGACTGTTCCCGATCTGTACCCCCGACGCGTCGGATTCCGCGTCCCTCGACGAGGTCCTCGAACTGCTGCACCTGGGCGGTCGCAGCGTCGCGCACAGCGTGATGATGATGGTCCCCGAGGCCTGGGAGAACGTCGCCGACATGGACCCCGACCGGCGGGCGTTCTGCCAGTTCCACGGATCGCTGATGGAGGCATGGGACGGCCCCGCGTGCGTCACCTTCACCGACGGCACCGTGGTCGGTGCGGTGCTCGACCGCAACGGGTTGCGCCCCGGCCGGTGGTGGCAGACCCGCAGTGGCCGTGTGGTACTCGCGTCGGAGTCCGGTGTCCTCGACGTCGCGAAAGACGACGTCGTCGCCAAGGGACGCCTCGAGCCCGGTCGGATGTTCCTCGTCGACACCGCCATCGGTCGCATCGTGGGCGACGAGGAGATCAAGTCCGATCTCATCACCGCCGCGCCCTACGCCGAATGGCTGCACGCCGGACTCCTCGAGATCGCCACCCTTCCCGACCGACCTCGCTTCGTCCCCACCCACGAGTCGGTCGTGCGCAGGCAGGTGTCGTTCGGGTACACCGAGGAAGACCTGCGAATCCTGTTGACGCCCATGGCCGCCGGGGGTGCCGAGCCACTCGGGTCGATGGGCACCGACACCCCGGTCGCGGTGCTCTCCCGCCGGTCACGGCTGCTCTACGACTATTTCGTCGAACTCTTCGCGCAGGTCACCAACCCGCCGCTCGACGCGATCCGCGAGGAGATCGTCACGTCGATGGCGCGGGTCATGGGCCCCGAACACAACCTCTTGCAGCCCTCGGCGGCGTCGTGCCGACAGATCGTGCTGCCGTGGCCGGTCCTCGACAACGACGAGCTGGCCAAGATCGTGCACATCGACGACGACGGCAATCACCGAGGGTTGTCGGCCCGTGTCCTGCGGGCGCACTTCGAGATCGGCGGCGGCGGTGAGGCACTCGCCCGCGCCCTCGACGATCTGCGGAACCGCGCGTCCGCGGCCATCGCCGACGGGCACTCCACCCTGGTGATCAGCGACCGCGAGGCCGATCGCGATCATGCCCCGATCCCGTCACTGCTCGCGGTCTCGGCGGTCCACCATCATCTGGTGCGCACCAAGGAGCGCACGCGGGTCGCGCTGGTGGTCGAGACCGGTGACGCCCGCGAGGTGCACCATGTGGCGCTGTTGATCGGATTCGGGGCCGCGGCGGTGAACCCGTACCTGGCGTTCGAGTCCATCGAGGACCTCATCCGCGAGGGTGAGCTGACCGGCGTCGCCCCCACCGGAGCCGTGCGCAACTACCTGCTGGCCCTGGGCAAGGGTGTGCTCAAGGTGATGAGCAAGATGGGCATCTCCACCGTCAGCTCCTACACCGGCGCACAGTGTTTCGAGGCTGTCGGCCTGTCGTCGGATCTCGTGGCCGAGTACTTCACGCGCACGGTGTCGCGGATCGAGGGTGTCGGGCTGGCCGAACTGGCCGAGGAGGTGGCGATCCGACACCGCCGCGCCTTCCCCGACAACCCCACCGAGCAGGTCTTCCGTCGCCTCGACGTCGGTGGCGAGTACCAGTTCCGCCGCGAGGGCGAGCTGCACCTGTTCACCCCCGAGACCGTCTTCCTGCTGCAGCACGCGACCGCCAGTGGCAAACAGGAGGTGTACCGGCGCTACTGCGACGAGGTGAACCGCCTCTCCGCCGAGGGTGGCACGCTGCGTGGCCTGTTCGATTTCGTCGCGGCCGGCGACGGCGCGGGTGGCCGTTCGCCGGTACCGATCGACGAGGTCGAGTCGGTGGAGTCGATCATGACCCGGTTCAACACCGGGGCGATGAGCTACGGGTCGATCTCCGCCGAGGCCCACGAGACGATGGCCATCGCGATGAACCGGATCGGCGGACGGTCGAACTCCGGCGAGGGCGGCGAGGACACCGACCGGCTGTACGACCCGGCGCGGCGCAGCGCCGTCAAGCAGGTCGCCTCCGGTCGATTCGGGGTGACCAGCGACTACCTCACCAACGCGACCGACATCCAGATCAAGATGGCCCAGGGTGCGAAACCCGGTGAGGGAGGGCAACTCCCGGCGTACAAGGTGTACCCGTGGATCGCCAAGACCCGGCATTCCACGCCCGGTGTCGCGCTCATCTCACCGCCCCCGCACCACGACATCTACTCGATCGAGGACCTCGCGCAGCTCATCCACGACCTCAAGAACGCCAACTCCGACGCGCGCATCCACGTGAAGCTCGTCTCGGCCGTCGGTGTGGGCACGGTCGCGGCGGGGGTGTCGAAGGCCCACGCCGACGTCGTGTTGATCTCCGGTCACGACGGCGGGACCGGCGCCTCGCCCCTGACCTCGCTGAAACACGCGGGCACACCGTGGGAGATCGGTCTGGCCGACGCGCAGCAGACGTTGATGCTCAACGGGTTACGCGACCGCATCACCGTCCAGTGCGACGGCGCCCTGCGGACCGGCCGCGACGTGATGGTGGCCGCGCTCCTCGGGGCCGAGGAGTTCGGCTTCTCCACCGCGCCGCTCATCGTGGCCGGCTGCATCATGATGCGTGTCTGCCACCTCGACACCTGTCCGGTCGGGGTCGCCACACAGAACCCGGTGCTGCGTGCGCGGTTCACCGGCCAGGCCGACCACATCGTGAACTTCTTCCGCTTCATCGCCCAGGACGTCCGCGAACACCTCGCGATGCTCGGGTTCCGGTCGATCGACGAGGCCGTCGGGCGGGCCGACGTGTTGCACACCGCCGACGGTGTGGCGCACTGGAAGAGCAGGGGCATCGACCTGTCGCCCATCTTCGCGATGCCCGACGTCCCCGGCGCCCGCCGCCGGACCGGCGAGCAGTACCACGCGCTCGACAAGGCCCTCGACCAGACGCTCATCCAGCTCGCCGAGGGGGCACTCGAGGACGCGCACCCGGTCACCCTCGACCTGCCGGTCCGCAACGTGAACCGGACCGTGGGCACGCTGCTCGGCGCCGAGGTCACGCGGCGCTACGGTGCGGCGGGGCTCGCCGCCGACACCATCAGGGTGAACCTGACCGGTTCGGCCGGACAGTCGCTCGGTGCGTTCCTCCCGCCGGGTGTCACGATCGACCTGCGTGGCGACGCCAACGACTACGTGGGGAAGGGGATCTGCGGGGGCACCGTGATCGTGCGGCCCGATCCCGAGGCGTCGTTCGTCGCCGAGGACCAGGTGATCGCCGGCAACACCCTGCTCTACGGGGCCACCTCGGGAGAGGTCTACCTGCGCGGCCGCGTCGGCGAACGGTTCTCGGTGCGTAACTCCGGTGCCACCGCCGTGGTCGAGGGCGTGGGCGACCACGCCTGTGAGTACATGACCGGGGGACGGGTGGTGATCCTCGGACCCACCGGACGCAACATGGCCGCGGGGATGTCGGGCGGTATCGCGTTCGTGCACGATCTCGATCCGGCGAAGGTCAACCGCGCGATGGTCGCGCTGCAGCGGCCCGACCCCGACGACCTCGCCTGGCTGCGCGAGACGATCTCCCGGCACACGGCGCTGACCGGGTCGGGTGTCGGTGCGTCCCTGCTCGCCGACTGGCCCCGGCGGTCGCAGGCGTTCACGAAGGTGATGCCGACGGATTACCAGCGCGTGCTCGATGCCGCGCGGATGGCACAGGCGGAGGGTCGCGACGTCGACTCGGCGATCATGGAGGCGGCACGTGGCTGACGCACGCGGATTCCTGACCGTCGGCAAGCGCGAGGACCGCGCCCGGCCGGCGACCGAGCGGGTGCACGACTGGGCCGACGTCTACGAGCACCCCGATCCGCTCGCCCTGCGCGCGGAGGTCTCCGAGCAGGCGCGGCGATGCATGGACTGCGGCATCCCGTTCTGCCACTCCGGCGGGGCGGGATGCCCGCTGGGCAACCTCATCCCGGAGTGGAACGACCTGGTTCGTCGACAGCGGTGGGACGCCGCCGCCGACCGCCTGCACGCGACCAACAACTTCCCCGAGTTCACCGGCAAGATCTGTCCCGCGCCGTGCGAGTCGGCGTGCGTCCTGTCGATCTCGGACGAGACGACCGGCGGCAGCGTCACCATCAAACGCATCGAGAAGACGATCGCCGAGGTGGCCTGGCAGGAGGGCATGGTCGAGCCCAAGATGCCCGCGGTGCGATCGGGCCGATCGGTGGCCGTGGTCGGTTCGGGTCCCGCCGGGCTCGCCGCCGCCCAACAGCTGACCCGCGCCGGGCACGACGTCACCGTCTACGAACGCGACGACCGCCTCGGCGGTCTGCTGCGGTACGGCATCCCCGAGTACAAGCTGCAGAAGTCCGACATCGACCGGCGGTTGGCGCAGATGCGCGCCGAGGGCACCGAGTTCCGGACCGGCGTCGACGTCGGCGTCGATCTCGGCGTCGCCGATCTGCGCGACCGACACGACGCGGTCGTCCTCGCGGTGGGGGCGCTCGCGGCACGCGACAACGTGGTCCCCGGACGCGAACTCGACGGGGTCCATCTGGCGATGGAGCACCTCGTGCCCGCCAACCGTGAGTGCGAGGGCGACGGACCCAGTCCGATCACCGCGCGCGGCAAGCACGTGGTGATCATCGGTGGCGGTGACACCGGTGCCGATTGTCTGGGCACCGCGCACCGTCAGGGTGCGGCGTCGGTGACCCAGCTCGACTACAACCCCGAACTCCCGCGCAGTCGCGACGACGGACTGTCGCCGTGGCCCACCTGGCCGTTGGTCATGCGGACGTCGTCGTCGCACCACGAGGGCGGCGATCGCCGATATCAGGTCGCGGTGCAGCGGTTCCGTGGGAACGCCGGAGGACACGTCACCCACCTGGTGCTGGCCGAGGTGGAGGTCCGGCGCGACGGCGACGGAGGACGCACGGTGGTCCCGATCGGCGACGACTTCGAGATCGCCTGCGATCTCGCGTTGTTCGCGATCGGCTTCGAGGGGGTGGAACCGATGGCGCTGCTCGACGACCTCGGCCTGTCGACAACCGCCCGCGGCACACTCTCCTGCGGCAGCGGGTGGCAGACCACGACCGAGGGTGTGTTCGTCTGCGGCGACGCGCACCGCGGCGCGTCGCTGGTGGTGTGGGCGATCGCCGAGGGACGGGCCGCGGCACGCGGTGTCGACGAATTCCTCATGGGCGCCTCCGATCTGCCGGCTCCGGTCCATCCGGGTGCGCTCCCGCTGTCGACCGCGAGTCTTTCCGCGAGATGACATGTTGGCGCAGTGATGGAGTTGGCCGGACGGGGAGACTAGGCTCGGCCGGGTGAATCGCCGTACCAAGATCGTCTGCACACTGGGCCCTGCGACCGATTCGGCGGAGCGCGTTCGAGAACTCGTCGAGAGCGGCATGGACGTCGCGCGCCTGAACTTCAGCCACGGCAGCCACGCCGACCACCAGGCGATGTACGAGCGGGTCCGTGAGGCCTCCGACATCACCGGGCGCGCCGTCGGCATCCTCGCCGATCTCCAGGGACCGAAGATCCGTCTCGGGCGCTTCGCGCAGGGCCGTACCGAGTGGGCGACCGGCGAGCAGGTCCGGATCACCGTCGACGAGATCGAGGGAACCCACGACCGCGTGTCGACGACGTACAAGGAACTCGCGGTCGACGCCCAGCCCGGCGACCGACTGCTCGTCGACGACGGCAAGGTGGGACTCACCGTCGTCGATGTCGACGGCAACGACGTCGTCTGCCGGGTGACCGAGGGCGGTCCGGTCAGCAACAACAAGGGCGTGTCGCTGCCCGGCATGAACGTGTCGGTGCCGGCCATGTCCGACAAGGACACCGCCGACCTGGAGTTCGCGTTGGCGCTCGGTGTCGACCTCATCGCCCTGTCGTTCGTGCGCTCACCGTCCGACATCGAGCTCGTGCACGAGGTGATGGACCGCGTCGGCCGCAGGGTGCCCGTGATCGCCAAGCTCGAGAAGCCCGAGGCCATCGACAACCTCGAGGCCGTCGTGCTGGCGTTCGACGCCGTGATGGTCGCCCGCGGCGACCTCGGTGTGGAACTGCCGCTCGAGGAGGTACCCCTGGTGCAGAAGCGGGCCATCCAGATGGCGCGCGAGAACGCCAAGCCGGTCATCGTCGCGACCCAGATGCTCGAGTCGATGATCGAGAACTCGCGGCCCACGCGCGCCGAGGCGTCCGATGTCGCCAACGCCGTGCTCGACGGCGCCGACGCGGTCATGCTCTCGGGCGAGACGTCGGTCGGCAAGTACGTGATGGAGACCGTCCGCACGATGGCCCGGATCGTCAACGCCGTCGAGAACAGCACGCGCGCGGTCCCGCCGCTGAGCCACGTCCCGCGCACCAAGCGCGGCATCATCTCCTACGCCGCCCGCGACATCGGTGAACGCCTCGACGCCAAGGCGCTCGTCGCGTTCACGCAGTCCGGTGACACCGTTCGCCGACTCGCGCGTCTGCACACGCGGTTGCCGCTGCTGGCGTTCACACCGCTCCCGGAGGTGCGCAGCCAGTTGGCGATGAGCTGGGGGACCGAGACGTTCCTGGTCGACCCCGTCGAGAGCACCGACGCGATGATCCGCCAGGTCGATTCCTCGCTGCTGCGGATCGGCCGTCTCAACGTCGGCGATCAGGTGGTGATCGTGGCGGGTGCACCTCCCGGTACGGTCGGGTCCACCAACCTGATCCACGTGCACCGCATCGGTGAAGAGGATCACTGAGGGTGAGAACCGCAGCGTTCTGACCTGAATTTCATCCCGGGGGAACTCGGTCCGGCGTGGGAGTCGGCGCCGAGCGGGATGCATCGACGAGGGGGCCGTGCAGTGGAAGTGACCATGCAGAGTGATCTCGACAAGCTTCTCGGCCTGTTCGATCTGACCGACGCCGGCGACGACGTGTTCGTGGGGCAACACCCCGAACAGAAGACCGCCCGCACCTTCGGTGGACAGCTCCTCGCCCAGGGCGTCATCGCCGCCGGACGCACCATCGTGAAGGGTTCGCCGCCCGTCCACGCGCTGCACGCGCATTTCATCCGTGGCGGCGATGTCGAGCGACCCATCCACTATCACGTGCACCGTTCTCGGGACGCCCGGAGTTTCGCCAACCGGCAGGTCACCGCGATGCAGGGCGACGCCGAGGTCTTCACGATGCTGGTCGCGTTCCAGGACAGCTCGGCCGGCCTCGAGCACGCCGTGTCGACTCCCGAGGTGCCCTATCCCGACGAGTTGCCGCCGCTAGGCGAGCACTTCAAGGGTTACGAGGACCGCATCGCCGCGTTCGTCGACGCACTGCACCCGATCGACATCCGGTTCGCCAACGACCCGACGTGGAAGGCCCGTGAGACCGGCGAGCGGTTGGAGCAGAACCGCGTGTGGATGCGCGCCGACGGCACTCTTCCGGACAATCCGCTGCTCCATGTCGCGACCATGGCCTACGCCTCCGACACCACCGTGCTCGACTCGATCATCACCACCCACGGCCTGTCCTGGGGCATCGACCGATTGTTCGCCGCCACCGTCAACCACTCGATGTGGTTCCACCGCGACTTCCGGTTCGACGAGTGGATGCTCTACGCCACCGAATCGCCGGTCGCCGCCGGATCCCGCGGCCTCGCCTCGGGTCGCTTCTTCACCCTCGACGGGACATTGGCGACCACGGTCGTGCAGGAGGCACTGATCAAGCATTTCCCCGCCCGGGACTGACCGCCGGAGCTCAGTTCTTGTCCGGGTCCACGGCGTCCTTGATCTTGCCGAGCATGCCTTTCTCGGTACCGAAGGCAGGCGTGCGCGGTTCACCCATCGCCCCGTCGTAGGTGGCGTAGAGCTTCGGGTCCGGCGGCGGCCCGGCCTGGGCGGACCCCAAGGGGACCGGGTCGGCGAGGAAGCCGTTCTCATGACGCCCGTCGGCCGCTACGCCGTACGCCCACCGGCCCTTGTCCGCATCGGCGCCGTCGGACAGGTGCCACAGGCTGGTGGCGTGTTCGGCGTGTTCGACGTCCATCAGGTCGTTCGGGACGATGGTGTCCTCGAGCCCGTCGGCTTTGAGCTCCTCGATCGCGGCGAGCCACAGATTCTGGTGATAGGTGTCGCGGGCCAGGTTGAACTTCACCATGTCCTTCACGCCGGGGTCGTCGGTCATGTGATAGAGCCGGGCGGTCTGCAGCCGCCCGTGTGACTCGATCGCCACGTTGGATCGGAAGTCCGCCAACATGTTTCCGCTCGCAACGATGTAACCACCGCTCCAGGGGACCCCGTTGCTGTTGGCGAGCATCGCCCCGCCACCGGCCACGATCGCCTGCTGCGGGTCCATCCCGCCCATGACCGCTGCGACGACCGGGTCACCCGCGGCGTTCTTCGTCGAATCGGTGGCCGGAGCGCCCTCGAGCAGACGGGCGATCATCGTCGCGATCATCTCGACGTGACCGATCTCCTCGGTGGCGACGTCCATGATGAGGTCCTTGTACTTGCCCTTGAGGCGGCAGTTCCAGCCCTGCATGAGGTACTGCATGGTCACGGTCATCTCACCGAAGGTGCCGCCGATGAGTTCCTGCAGTTTGTGGGCGTAGACCGGGTCCGGCTTCTCCGGGGCCACGTCAAATTGCAGATGGTCGGTGTGTCGGAACATGGGAGACCTCTCGTCGGCAGGGGCCGTGGGCCCCCGGATCCTTTTGTGCACAGCCAGAATTCGGCGTGATCGCGATGTGGTGCTCGGCTACGGTCTCTGCCGGTCGTTCTCTGAGGGGGTGCCCCGCATGGGAGGGGTCCCAAACCTCTCCGAGCCTGCGGAGGTCGCATACGCGCTGCTTCTCGGCTGCGGTCGACGTCGTGCGCGGCACGATGCCCGATGGTGATCGGTCACGAAGTCGGAGCCGATGGGGCCTGCTGTCCGTCGACGCCCCATCGGTCTCGGGGGTGGTCATCTCGGCGCAGGCATGGCACGATCAGCAGTACGTGCGGACCGGTTGAGGCGTGAGCCCCTTCGTACAGCTCAGGGCCCTCGGGTGGTGTCGAATCCAGTGACCCCCGTCCCGCTTCGTAGAACTCGATGCGGATGTGCCCACCTCCCTCCTCTGTGTGACGAGGTGATCCATGCACCCCGACTACTCCTCCCCGTCGACGACATCCCCGCAGCCGCTCCCCGCGCCCGCACGGCTCTATGGCCGTCGTGAGCGTGGACGACCGCGCCGCGACGACGACTACGCCGACGTGGCGCACCGTATCGCCGCGTTGGCGCAGCTGGACGGTGGGTCGCACGAATTCATCTGCGCGAGAGACGATGTGATCGCACGGTGTCTGCCGTTGGCGGACAACGTCGCCCGTCGGTTCGGAGGGCGGGGTGAGGCGTTCGACGATCTCGTCCAGGTCGCCCGCCTCGGGTTGGTCAACGCGGTCGACCGGTTCGATCCCGCACGCGGCTCCGATTTCCTGTCGTTCGCCGTGCCCACCGTGATGGGTGAGGTACGCCGCCACTTCCGGGATTCCACGTGGTCTCTACGTGTCCCACGGCGGACGAAGGAGAACTATATGCAGATCGCGAAGGTCTCCGATGCCATGTTGCAGCGGTTGGGCCGCGCGCCTCGGCCCAGTGAGATCGCCGTCGAGATGGATCTCGACCTCGATGCGGTGGTCGACGGCCTCGTCGCCCGGTCGGCGTACCACGCGGGCTCCATCGACGCCGAGATCACCAGCGATGCGTCCACCATGCGTTTACAGGACACACTGGGCGACATCGACGAACGCATGGGTGCTGTCGAACATGTCGCCACGCTGCGGCCCGCGCTCGCACGGCTGACCGATCGAGAGCGCCAGATCGTCGGGCTCCGCTTCTTCGGTTCGATGTCACAGTCGCAGATCGCCGAGCGCATCGGCATATCGCAGATGCATGTCTCGCGGATCCTTTCGAAGACACTGGCCGCGCTGCGAGCAGATCTCGACGACGCAGCCCTCGACGGCGTCTGACGGCCTCCGAGCGCCTCACATCGCGGTGAGGGGGGACGTCGCCGGCCCCTCCAGGACCGCGCCGTCGGCGGCGAATCGTGAACCGTGCAGAGGGCAGTCCCACGACTTCTCCGCGTCGTTCCACTCCACGATCCCGAAGAGGTGCGGGCAGACGGGGGAGACGGTGTGTGTCGCACCCTCCACGGTGCACGCCGCGATGGGCTTACCGCCACGATGTCCGGTCCGCGCCTCGCCCTCCCGGGGCGTTCCCGGATCGGTCGAGGCGACCACTTTGGCCCACCCGCGGGCCATGTGCAGGCCCACCGAGGCGTTGGCCGACGCGGCCGAAGGAAGCGACAACGCCTGAGAGGGACGCGAATTCCGGAACGTCCGCGCCCAGTCGATGTCGCCGCCCAGCAGGTGGGCCGACATCGCCAGGCCCGCGGCGACGGCGTTGGTCATTCCCCACTTCGCGTATCCTGTCGCGACCAGCACCCGGTCGGTTCCGGGAAGCACCGGGCCCACGTAGGGCAGCTGGTCGAAGGAGCTGTAGTCCTGCGCCGACCAGCGAGCGTGCAGCCGTGCCGACGGGAAGGTCCGCCGCGTCCACGTCAGGAGATCGTCGACGTGCGACCGTTCGGATCCACCGCGTGCGACCTCGTGCCCGAAGCCGCCGACCAGCAGATAGGTCGTCCCGTCAGAGCGGGTGGCGTACCGCAGCGACACCGACGGCGAATCGGCCCCGAGGTACATCGATCGGGGCATCGGGTCGTCGATCTCGAAGGCTCCGGCGTACGACCGCTGCGCGGTGAGGCGCGCGAAATGGGCGCCGCGGTCGAGGATCGGGCTGCCGGTCGCCACCACGACCGAGCCTCCGCTCACCTGCCCGCGGTCGGTGCTGACGGTCAGGTCGCCGCGACTCGTCAGTGCCGGACGCAGCAGGCTCGTCCCCGTCACCCGCACCCCCTCGATGACAGTGCCGCCCCGGCGGCGGACCTCGTCGGCCAGCGCGTCGAGCAGGGGCATGGGGTCGAGTTGCGCCTGATCGGCGAGTTCGACGGCTGCCTGCACAGCGAACGGGAGTTCGGTGTGGTCGATGAGAGCGACATCGAGACCCGCCTCGCGGGCCACACGGAACTGTGATCGGACCGTTTTCGCGCCATCGGCACCGGCGGCATAGGTGATCGCCGACTCCCGGTCCACGTCGACGCCGCTGTCGGCGCAATAGCGCAGCAGCCACTCCATTCCCTCACGATTCGCCGCCACGTAGTCGTTCACCGCCCGCATCCCGTGATGCGACGCGATCGACGACAGTCGCGTTCCCTGCAGCAGGCTCACCTTCCCGGTCGTGTTGCCGGTGGTGACCGCGCCCCGGTGGCGTGCCTCCAGAACCGCCACCGTCGCACCGGAACGTGCGAGCAGGACCGCGGTGACCAGGCCCGTGATTCCCGCGCCGATGACGACGTGGTCGTATCGCGCGCCCCGGGCCAGGTCCGTCGTCGGCTCCGGGGACCGATCCTGCAACCACAATGACGTCATCTGATGCCTCTCGCCGAATCGGATCTGTCTCCGCTAGGACTACCCGCCACGAGCGTGATCGAAACGGTGTGCCGACCGGCACCCCCGGACGCCGCTGATCCGGTGGGGCGTTTGAGGTCGGTGCCGGCGGGATACCCGGGGATGCGGTGGTCGGTGAATCGACGTCAGGAGTGATCGTGGTCCACGCGAGCGAGGTCGATCGGGTGTCGGCGCGGCAGGCGGTCCCGGCGCAACTGGTCGTCGGCGCGTCGTTGTCGAACCTGACGGTCATCCGGTCGGTGGTGGAGAGCGTTCTGCTGACCGAGGACTTCTCGATCGCCGATGTCTCCGACGTCGTCCTCGGGGTCGACGAGATCGCCACCCAGATCATCACGCGCTCGCGCGAGACCGACACGGTGGGTTGCTCGCTCCTGGCCGTTCCGGCGGGTGTCGCCGTCGAGGTCCGCGGCGTGTTGCGGTCTGCGTCGACACTGTCGACAGACGGATTCGGATGGCATGTCGTGCGGACCGTCGCCGATTCGGTCACCATCGACGTGGCAGGGGTCGCCCCCGACCGTGAGGTGCTGGTGCGAATGGCCAAGTCGCGGTCCACGGAGACGAAACCCACCGCGCCGGCGCTGTGAGCTGGGCGGGGTTTGAGATGTCGTCGCACAGGCTATCCGGCACACCTGTGCCGTCAACAACAGGAGAATGCGTGAGCATCGCGATCCACGAATCGGTCCGGTCCACCGGTCCGGCCCTGCCGGCAGGACGCGGCGCGCTGTCGTCGGAGGTGGTCGAACTCCTCAGGGGCTCGCGACCGGACGCCGACGCACCGTCGCCGGTCACACTCGCCGCGGTCGCCGAGGCCGACCCGTACGGCGTCGACCTCCACCTCGCCCTCTACACCTGCTACGAACTGCACTACCGCGGCTTCGCGGGCGTCGATCCCGAATGGGAGTGGGACCCGGCACTCCTGGGCCTGCGTCGCCACCTCGAGGCGCGTTTCCGCTCCGCCCTCGATGTCGACATCGCGCCGATCGGCCCCGACGACGACGTCGACCGCGAGATGTCGGAGATGTCGGTCGAACCCATCGACGGCACCGGACCCTCCTACTTCCTCCGCGACGAGGGCACCTGGACACAGATGCGTGAGTACCTCGCGGTGCGGTCGCTCTATCACCTCAAGGAGGCGGACCCGCACGCCTGGGCGATCCCGCGCCTCACCGGGCGGAGCAAGGCGGCATTCGTCGCCGTCGAGTTCGACGAGTACGGCGGCGGGCGGGGCGACCGCATGCACCAGCAGTTGTTCGCCGACCTCATGGACGCCGCGGGACTCGACTCCACCTACCTCGGGTACCTCGACCGCGCGCCCGCGCAGGCCCTGGTGACGGTGAACCTCATGTCGATGATCGGCCTGCACCGGGCGCTGCGCGGCGCATCGGTGGGACATCTGGCCGCCACCGAGATCACCTCGTCGCCCGGTTCACGTCGTCTCGCCGAGGCGATGGATCGCCTGGGGGCGCCGGCCGCATGCGCGGCGTTCTATCGCGAACACGTCGAGGCCGACGCGGTGCACGAACAGGTGATGCGCACCGACGTGGTCGGAGACCTCATCACCCACGAACCCGATCTGCACGACGACGTCCTGTTCGGCATGCGCGCGTTCGACCTCGTCGAGGGTCGGCTGGCCGACCACATGATGGAGTCGTGGCAACGCGGGGACGCAGCCATCGACATCGACTGAGCGACAACGGGTCCGACAGATCGGGTTTGAGCCGCAGCACCGGCGGGTGCGGCGGCCTCACTCGACGGCGCGCGCCCGCCGCCGATGGCTGGTGTCGCACAGCGGGAACGTCTTGCTCCGCTTACACGCACAGATCGCGACCAGGAATCGGTCCGACTCGACCACCGCACCGTCGGGCATCTCGATGCGGACCGGACCCTCCACCATGATCGGACCGCCCGCCACCATCCGGACCGTGTGCCGCCCGGTCATCGACGACCCCGGACGACCGCGAGCATCTCCGTCTGTGCCGCGGGCGGGAGCAGCCCGCGGCGACCCAACCACTCGGCGCGTTCGCGTAGCACCGGCCCCAGCGGGATGTGCCCGGACGCCACGCTCTGCGCGCCCACGCCCCCGGCGGTGAGCATCGCCACGGTGGTGTCGACACCCGAAGTCTCCGAGTGCACGAACAGACACATCCCCTCCGCCGTCAGCAGGTCGGGAACGGCGCGACACAACGGATCGAGAACCGAGCGGCCGTCGGCACCGGCATCCCACGCGGTCGCCGCCATGTCCCCGCCGGCCACACCGTCCGGTGCCGGGACGTACGGCGGGTTGCTGAGCACCACGTCGAACGGACCCGCGGCGAGCGCCTCGGCGATGGAGCCCTGCCGAGCGTCGACGACGACCCCGGCGTCTGCGGCGTTGACCGCCGTACTGCGCACCGCCTCGGGGTTGATGTCGAAGGCGATCACCTCACGCGCCCCGAGACAGGCCGCGGCGATGCCGATGACACCGCTGCCGCAACACAGATCGAGCACCCGCCGACCCGCGATGGCGTCGCTGTCGGCCCGCATGGCCTCGATCAGGAGGAACGAGTCCTCCTGGGGCGCGTACACAGAATCGCCGAGCGTGAACTCGTGGGGGAGCAATCCCTCTGTCGGCGGTGCGACCACCGCGTCGCGCACAGACGCGCCCGCGAAGGCGAGCGGATCGGTCACATGCGTGGTGTGGGAGGGGAGGAGGGGGTTGAGGAGCACTGTCACCTCTGACGTCGACGTCCACGATGCCGTTGCCGCGACACCCGTGCGAACCGGGTACCCGGCGACTCCCCGGACCAAACCTCAGGGACCGAACATCATCGGCGGTGTCCGACCCCCGCAACCATGCGGTGTCCTACCCGCCCACCATCCCGCGGTGTCCTACCCGCCCACCATCCCGCGGTGTCCTACCCGCCCACCATCCCGCGGTGCATGATGCGGTCGCCCACCACACCCGAGTGGTCCGCCTTGTGCATCACGCAGCGGTTGTCCCACATCACGACATCCTTCGGCGACCACCGGTGGGCGAGGACGTTGTCGGGACGGGTGCTGTGCTCGAGGAGCGACGCCACCGTGTCGGCGGCCTCCTCCTCGCTGAGCCCACTCACCTCCGCACACCGCTGCGGCGTCGAGAGATACAGCGCCGTGCGGCCCGAGATCGGGTGCGTCGCGCAGAGCGGGTGCACCGCCGACGTCTCCGCGTCGTCGTCGAGGTCGAGGCCGGTCACCACGTGGGTCACCGTCCGCCCCGACAGATCCTCACGCACCATCTCCGGCAACGATTCGAACGCCCGGTACTGGTTGCTGAACAGGGTCTGACCGCCCTCGAGGGGGACGTCGACGGCTCGTAACGCGGTGTACACCGGTGGATGTCGCACGTAGCTGGTGTCGACGTGGAACTGCGATCGCGGCGGGGTCGAGCGTCCCACGTTGCTGATCACGTTCAACTCCGGACGCCCCGCCACCGGCGTCTCCCCGACGGTGAACACCGTCTCGCCGAAGTTGCGCAGGAACGCGAGGAAGTCGTCGTCGCTGATGTCCTGGTCGGGGAGGATGATCACCCCGTGCTCGGCGAGCAGCGTCCGCAACTCGTCGGTGTCGGCGGGTTCCAGCGGCCCCACGCGGACGCCGGTCACCTCGGCGCCCAGCGGGTCCAGTGCGGTGTGCTTCATCGTTTCTCCTGTTCGGCGCGCAGTTCCGCGAGCGCGATGGCGAACACCTCGTCGAGCCCGATACCCGCGGCCTTCGCCATGACCGCGATCACGCTGCCCGGGGCGAACGAGCAGTAGGGCCCCGCCTCGAGGAAGAACGGCGTGCCCTCCGGGTCGATCCGGAAGTCGAACAGGCTGTGGTGGCGGCACCCCAGCGCGCGGTGGCACCGACGCGCGGCCTCGTGCACCACCGCCACGATCGGATCGTCGTCGTCGACGATCCAGGCGTGGTCGGCGTCCTTCGCGACGAGGAAGAGGTCACCGTCGTCGGAGCGTGCCAGCTTGTCGGCGCGATCGCGGATCGGTTTGGTCTCCGCATCGACGGCGTACTCCTCGAGTGGGAGACAGACGAGCTCACCGTCGCGGACGATGATGCCGCATCGCACCTCACGCCCCAGCTCGACGAAGGACTCGACCAGCGCAGAATCCCCCAGTGCGAGAGCGGTATCGAGGGCCGCGGGCAGCTCCGAGGCGTCCCGGACCAGCGTCACGCCGTCGGAGTTGTCGGCGTCGACGGGCTTGACCACCACCGGCAGCGACAGTGTCGGTGCGTCGCCGCGCCGCACCACCTCGCCGTCGGGCACGGCGACCCCCGCCGCCGCGACGATCGCGCGGGTGGCCGCCTTGTCGGCGGCGATGGCCATCACCTCACCGGAGTTGCCGAGTCGCCCGATACCGAGCACGTCGAACACCGAACGGTACGAGGTCATCCCGGGTCGACAGAACATCTGCGGCACGACGACGTCGACGCCCCACGACTCGATCATCTCCAACGCCCGAGCAGCGGAGAACTCCTCGGCCGCGGCGATCCCGGGCGGGGTCAGGTCGTCGGGGAACGACCACCGACCTCCCGGCGCCACGTGGGCGATCCGGTTGTCGTACCGCGTGTCGGCGCGCAGGGACTCCAGGCACCCCGATGCGTAGAGGCGGGACAGGTCGGCGAACGCCTCGTCCACGGGCGACCCCACGAGGTGCAGCACCAGGGTGCGCTCGGGCCGCCTCGGCACGTCGGTCACGGGATCAGTCGCCACCGTTCTCCACCAACTTGCCGATGTTGAAATCGATGCGGCTCCACCCGCGTCGCGCACGCAGGTTCTTCACCAGCAGCGACGGGATCTGCACGTGGTGCACCATCAGGAACGGCAGCGGGTCGTCTCGGTCGAAGATCGCGTCGGTGCTGCGCCGGATGCTCGCCAGCCGTGCACGACGTCCCCGCTCGGTCAGCAGTCGCCACAGTTCGTGATAGATCCAGTGCGTCGGGCGCGACGATGCCGTCGGGACCACGGTGGGGTGGTCGTCGGTGAGGTACGCCGCCGCCACGCCGGGGTGGTCGTAGAACATCGTGATCGCCGAGTGCGTCCGCGGATTGCACTCGATGGCGTAGACGGTGCCGTCGGAGGCCTCGATGAAGTCGAACGACGCCTGCCCCGTCAGGTCCAGCGGTGCGAGGAAGGTCTCGACCCAGCGGCGGATGTCGGGCTTGTCGACCATCTCGTAGTTGATCTGGAAAGCCGACGATTCGCAGCAGGCGTACACCTGGAGACGCCCGTCGCGCACCGTGCCGTGCGTGCAGTACTCGGTGCCCTCGATGAACTCCTGCAGGATCCAGGGATCGTCGGGCGAGATCCCGAGGCTGCGGGCGAAAGCGGTGTTCTCCTCGGGGGTCTCGCGTCGCAGGCGCGTGAGGTCCATCCGGCCCACGGGGTTGTAGGCGATCCGCTTGAGGATGTACTCGCGGCCCGGACGGAAGTCGAAGTCGTCGATCTGTACCGGATCGGTGATGCGCGCGAAGTGCGGGACCGCCAGACCCAGGGACGCCGCGTGGGCGGAGAACTCGTCCTTGTCGTCGAGCATGTGCACCGTCTTCTCGTCGCCGTGCACGACCTCGCAGTGCTCGTCGAGGAGTGTGTGGGCGGCCGCCTCGTGGATGCTCGACGCCGGGCTCGACACGGGCACCACCACATCGACGCCCTCGTCGACGACGATGTCGCGCAGGGCCTGTGCGTATCCGGGTGCGGTCGGTTCGGGGGTGCAGTGGAAGGCGTCGACGGCGCGGGAGAACCGGTGTCCGGTCCAGCGGTACTTCGTCGACTCGACGAGCACCACACGGTGGCCGGCGGCGTGGAACGCGCGTGCGAGCGCCAGGGCCTTGGTCATCTTGCCGCCGGTCACCAGCACGGTCTTCCGGTCGACGGACGGACCCGGATCCGTCGTGCGCGCAGGGTGCAGCCGACCGACCACCCAGGCTGTGCCCACGACGGCCGCATCGATCGGCAGGGTCACCGTCAACGCCGCGAGCACCGCGAGGGTGCGCGCGGCGTTGGCCTCACGCAGTGACGTCACCGCGCGCGATCCGGCACCCGCCGGATCAGGGTGAGCCCGTCGCGCAGGGGCAACACCACCTGTTCGACACGGTCGTCGTAGGTGAGCGCGGCGTTGAACGTCGCCATCGCCGCCCCGTTCACCGACGCGGTGGTACCGGCGGCGTAGGGCTCGCCCTGCAGCAGGGTGTTGTCGACGGCGATCAGGGCTCGGGGCGCGAGCAGCGACCCCTCCAGCAGGAGGTCGAGGTAACCGAGGTACCCCGGCTTGTCGGCGTCGATGAAGACGAAGTCGAACGGTGCGACGTCGCCGGCACGGAAGCGGTCGTCGAGACGCCGCAGGGTCTCACCCGCCGGTCCCACCTCGATCGTGATCCGGCGCCCCACCGGCGAACGGTCGAAGCACTCGCGTGCGAATGCCGCGACGTCTGCGTCGATCTCACACGCCACCACCTCGCCGGCCTCGCCGAGTTCTTCGGCCATCGCTAGCGCCGAGTAACCGGTGAACATGCCGATCTCGAGCACGCGCCGCGCGGCGCACGCGAACACCAGGAACTTCAGCGCCTGACCCTCGACATGGCCGGAGAGCATCTCCTGCTCGAGTCGCACCTCGGGGATCGACGACGGGTTCGCGTCCCAGTCGCGATGCGCGGTGCGCATCGCGAGATCGGCCAGCGCCGCCGATTCCGCGGTCGTGCACAGGTCCAGATAGGGGTCGAGTCCGGCGGCAAGCGCCTCGGCGCGTGCCGCCGAGACGAGGATCGACCGATCGAGACCGTCGATCCCCTCGAGCCGCTCGCGCATGTCCCGCACCACCTCGGCGAGGATCGTCGACGGTGTGACCGGCCGCGGCGCAGCCGGTGTCGACATCTCCACGGGGTGGGTATCAGTCATGCGCACCGGTGAACATGTCGACACCGTCGCCCGCCCGATCGAACTCCTCGACCAGCTTCTTGTGCATCTGCAGCGCGTCGGCCAACTCGTCGGTCGTCACGTCGTTGAGGAAACGGCAGCTCCCGATGGGGTCGGGGATCGCGGCGCGCAGCAGCCCGTCGCGGGTCTTGAGGATCGAACCGGTGGCGTCGGCGAGGAGCTCGGCGGTGAGGAACTCGCTGTCGAGGGCGAGGCCGAGTCGACTCATGACACCGAGAACGCGGTCGCGATCGGCCACCGTGAGGTGTCCGCGCTGCTCGGCCAGGGTGGTCGAGAGCGCCATGTCGATGTTGATCGCGTGCCCGTGGAAGAACGGCGCCGGGGGAGTGAGCTCGAGTGTCGGGCTCCAGGTGTGACCGAACGCGATCACACGATCGAGATCGATCTCGTGCAGGTTCGGCGCCTCCAGATCGAGCATGGTGGCGATCGCGGCGTAGGTCAGTCGATCGCCTACCGCACGCAACTCGGCGGAGCCGTCGAGGTGACCGAAACGGGTGCGCAGGAGATCGGGACCGTGCTCGTCGAGCATGTCGAAGATCTCGGAGTTCCCGACCACCGAGATCTTGATCAGCTCGGCCATGCCGTTGCGGACCTGATCCTCGGGAAGCGTTGCGAGGAAGGAGAAGTCGAGCAGCACCTTCTGCGACGCGTGGTACGCGCCGAGACGGTTCTTGTGCTTGCCGTAGTTGACCGCGACCTTGATCGACACGCTGGCGTCGATGAGACCGATCAGCGTGGTGGGGATGCGGATGTAGGGCGTGTTGCGCCGGTAGCTCGCGCAGGCGTACCCGGCGACGTCGGTGGTCAGGCCACCACCGACGACGAGGACCGGCTCGGTGCGGACGAGACCGAACGCGTCGAATTCGCCGACGATGGTCTCGAAGGTCTCCAACGACTTCGCGGTCTCGCGGATCTGCACCGGCACCACCGTGAGATCGAGCCCGTGGTGGTCGAAGTAGGTGCGGATGGCGTCGCCGTAGAGCGACAGGACGGTCTCGTCGATGACCATCAGCGCCCGACCGTACGGGCGGTAGCTGTCGGCCAGTTCGGTGTTGTCGACGGCGAACACGCCGTCGACGTAGATCAGGTCGTATTCGATCTTCTCGTAACCCTCGACGTGGAAGGCGCGGTCGGTCGAGGTGACCTGTGCTTGCAGATTGCTCACTGTGGTGCTCCAGGATGTGTGCCGCGCGAGGTCGGCGGCGGTTCGGCAGGGAAAAGGTGTGGCGAAAAGGGTGTGGCGGGAGAGGTGGAGGTCAGGCGGTGCCGGCGGCGAGCTCGCGCACGCGGGCGGAGTCCAGGACCTCGACGACCTCGACGGCGGAGCCGAAGTCGCCGTCGGCGGTGTTCTCGTTCGGGAACGCGATGCAGCGGACGTCGGCGGCACCCGCAGAGGCGACACCACCCTCGTTGTCCTCGATGGCGACGGCGTGGCCCGCCTGCTCACCGAGCTCGGCGAGGGCGAAGCGGTAGGCCGCGGCGTCGGGCTTGGGGGTCTCGACGCTGTCGGAGTCGACGATGATGTCGAAGGTGTCGGCGCTGATGGCCGGGGCGAGGGCGTCGAGCAGCGCGGTGATGTTCTCGCGCGACGTCGTCGTGACGAACCCGAGCTTCACACCGTCGGACTTCGCGGCCTGCACCGTCTCGACGACCCCCTGGCGGGGCTGCAGACCGGCGTCGCCGATCAGCGTCTGGAAGATCCTCGACTTGGTCGCGTGGACGGCGGCGGCGTCGACATCGTCACCGTGTGCCGAGGCGTACTCGGCGATGCGGTCGGCCCCGCCGTTGGATCCGAGCATGCCGATGTAGTCGTCCCGGGTCCAGGTCCAGTCCAGGTCGTGCTCGGCGAAGGCCTGGTTGAAGGCCTGACGCTGCAGTTCAGAGGTGTCGGCGAGGGTGCTGATGGAGCCGAACAGGATTGCGGGCATGACGGCCTTTCGAAGGGTGTGGGAGAGCAGTGGGCGGCGGTACGGACCCGAAAGAGAGGGTCCCGGCGGCCGGCGCGTGGGACGATGGCAATGGTCGTATCCAATAGGGAAAACCAAAGGTGTTGGCGCCGTTGGGTTTCCACGCCAGACCCGTTGCTTCTGATCCAACAGTACAGTAACGGTCTGTCAGTTCAATAGGTTTGCATCGGAAAAACGTGCGACGGTGGAAGGGCGTCACTCCACGCGGGTGAGACAGTGGAGGGGAACCATCGACCGACAGAGCTGAGGACATGACCGACACATCTGAGGACGCGCGAGTGGCGCGCACCCGGGGTGACGTGTCGCGCGCCGCTCTGGAGGTCCTGACCAAGCAGAGGTGGGATGCGGTCTCCCACGCCCACATCGCACGCGTCGCGGGGTATTCGAAGACGACGCTGTACACCCACTGGCCGTCGAAGATCGACCTCGTGGGTCTCGCGCTCGACGCCCTGGGCGACATGCCGCACTCGGTGCCCACCGGCGACATCCGTACCGATCTCATCAACGAACTCCGGGCGTTCCGCTCGGCCGTGGTCGACATCAAGCTCGACCGGATCCTCATCGTGCTCGCGCAGTGGGGCACCTCGGTGGAGGAGATCGCCGAGTTCAGGACGCGGCTGATCGCCGACGGCGAGGGTGTCGCGCGCGCGATGTTCGCGCGCATCGCAGACGACGTGGTCGCCGAATCGGCGATCCATCTGCTCTCGGGTGTGGTGGTCTGTCCGGCGCTGATGCACGGTCAGGTACCCGACGACAAGGTCATCGAAACCTCGGTCGACATCATCCTCGGAGGTATCGAGGCGGCGCAGGGGCGTTCGAACTCGTCATCGTGAGCTCGGACGACATCGGCGGGACCGCTGTCATCGGTGGTGGCGAGTGGCCGACTCGCTCATCGTGCCGTGTGAGCGCCCTGGTGGGACGATCGACGAGTGATCGACACCGCGGAACGTCCCGAGCACTCCGATGACGGCGATCCGCACGTGGTCGTGTTGTTCGGCGCGATGGGCGATCTCGCCAAACGCAAACTGCTCCCCGGGCTGTTCCACCTGTCGATGTCCAAACTCACGCCGGCGATCCGGGTCGTCGGCGTGAGTTTGGACGATATCACCACCGACGACTTCCCGGGCCGCGGCCAGGAAGGCGTGTCTCGAGTTCTCCAGCCGAAGTCTGACCTCGGAGGTTGTCGACGAGTTCCTCGACTCGCTGACCTACGTCTCGCAGGGTGACGGACCGGCCGCCCTTGCCGAAGCGGTCGAGCGCGCCTCGGACACCATCGGCGGCTCGGCGCGGGTACTGCACTATCTCAGCGTTCCGCCGAAGGCGGCGATGGCTGTTCTCGAGATGCTGAACGAGGCCGGTCTCGTGGAGCGCTCGCGGGTGATCATGGAGAAGCCGTTCGGGACCGACCTGGCGAGTGCGAAGAAACTCAACGCGTCGATCCACCGCTGGTTCGCCGAGGAGCAGATCTTCCGGATCGACCACTTCCTGGGCAAGGAGTCGGCCCAGAACATCCTCGCGTTCCGGTTCGCGAACGGTCTCTTCGAACCGATCTGGAACCGCAATTTCATCAATTACATCCAGATCGACGTCCCGGAGAAGCTGTCGCTGGAGGGTCGTGCCGGGTACTACGAATCGACCGGCGCCTTCCGCGACATGGTCGTCACGCACCTGTTCCAGATCCTCGCGTTCGTGGCGATGGAACCACCCACCGAGTTGGCGCCCGGCCCGATCAGCGAGGAGAAGAACAAGGTCTTCCGGTCGATGAAACCGTTGAACCCGCACGACGTGGTGCGCGGGCAGTACATCGGCTACCGCGATGAGCCGGGCGTCGCGCCCGAATCGGAGACCGAGACGTTCATCGCACTGGAGTGCGGTATCGACAACTGGCGATGGGCCGGCGTCCCGTTCTACCTGCGCACCGGGAAATGCCTGGCCGAGGGCCAACGCATCATCTCGATCGGGTTCCGTGAACCGCCCAAGAGCATGTTCCCCCAGGGATCCGGTGTGGGACAACACGGTCCGGACCACCTGACCTTCGACCTCGCCGACGTGTTCAAGGTGTCGCTGTCGTTCTACGGCAAGCGGCCCGGTCCGGGGATGAAGCTCGACAAGCTCAGCCCTGCAGTTCGGGATGGGCGAGCACGAGCATGCCGGCCTGGTCCTCGAGGCCTACGAACGGCTGATCCTCGACGCCATGAAGGGCGACCGGACCCTGTACACGACGGCCGAGGGCATCGAGCGACTGTGGGAGGTGTCGGCGCCGCTGCTGGCCGATCCGCCACCGGTGCGCAGCTACAGCCCGTGGTCGTGGGGTCCGAATGCGATCCACCAGCTCATCGCGCCGCACGCGTGGCGTCTGCCCTTCGAACGGAGCTGGCGGAGCAAGGACAGGGAGTGATCCGCCTCGGAGGCGATGGGAGTCCGGATGCGGTCCGCGCGGCCCGCCGGCCTGGGTGCCCCCGGTCAGACTCGAACTGACACTGGACGGGTTTTGAATCCGTTGCCTCTGCCAATTGGGCTACGGGGGCGCGTCGATGCCGTGGCCGCGCGGGGCGGCCGGTGGCACGAGGGACCACGGTAGTGGATCGGCGACCGCACGTGCCAACCGGTACTGTCCAGGGGAATCGGACCCCTGGTGATCGGGTCCGCCCCGGCGTCGACCGGGCAGAACACCATGGAGGTCCTCCTGTGACATCAGCGTCGCCCGCCGAACCCGCCCGACCCACCGCGCCCGAGCAGCGTGCGGCGCGTAGCCGCCCCGCGCACCGGGTGCTGGTGGCCGAGGACGACTCGCTCATCCGGATGGACCTCATGGAGATGCTCCGTGAGGAGGGATACGACGTCGTCGGTGAGGCGCCGAACGGACAGGTGGCGGTCGATCTCACCGAGTCGCTCCGCCCCGACCTCGTGATCATGGACATCAAGATGCCCGTGCGGGACGGGATCGACGCCGCGGCCGAGATCGCGCAGAAGCGCCTCGCGCCGGTCGTCATGCTGACCGCGTTCTCGCAACGCGATTTCGTCGAGAAGGCCCGCGACGCCGGAGCTCTCGCATATCTGGTGAAGCCGTTCAGCAAGGCCGATCTCGTCCCCGCGATCGAGGTGGCGGTCAGTCGCTACACCGAACTCACGACGCTCGAGGGCGAGATCGCCGACATGACCGAGCGTTTGGAGACGCGCAAGCTCGTCGAGCGCGCCAAAGGATTGTTGATGAGCAGTCAATCATTAACGGAGCCCGAGGCGTTCACGTGGATCCAGCGCGCCGCGATGGATCGGAGGACGACCATGAAGGCCGTCGCGGTGGTCGTCATCGAGACCCTCGACACCGCCGCACAGGGGTAGAGCGCCGGTTTTCGGCGAATGTTACTCACGGGCAACACGACCGCGCTAGCTTTACCGGACCGAGGGAAGGTTCGGATGCTGATGCATGCCTCCTCGGCCGTCTTGTCGCAAGGAGAACATTTTGATGTCGGGTCGCCATCTCATGAGTGGTGCAGTGGTCGCAGCGGTGTCGGTCATGACACTGGCTGCGTGCAGCAGCAGTGACAGCGGGAGTTCCGGGGAGTCCTCGGGCGCACCGTCGGAGAGTGTGAGCATCGAGTCGACTCCGGCACCCGCCGGCCTCGGCCTCGCGCAGAAACTGAACTGCCCCACGGTCGAGAAGGCAACGCCGGGGCCGGTCAGCACCGCGGCACTCAAGGTCGGCACCCTCCTGCCCGCCACCGGCAGCCTCGCCTTCCTCGGCCCGCCGGAGTTCGCCGGCGTGAAGCTCGCCGTGAAGGACATCAACGACAACGGCGGCGTGCTGGGCAAGCCGGTGGAAGAGGTCACCGGCGACTCCGGTGACACCACCACCGACACCGCGAACGCCACCGTCGACCGCGAGATCGGGGCCGGTACGCAGGTCATCATCGGTGCCGCGTCGTCGTCGGTGTCGCTGAAGGTGATCGACAAGGTCGCGACCGCGGGCGTCGTCATGTTCTCCCCGGCCAACACCTCCGACCAGTTCACCTGTTACCGCGACAAGGGGCAGTACTTCCGTACCGCCCCCGCCGACACCCTGCAGGGCCAGGCGCTCGCGCAGACCATGGCGGCCGACGGCGTGCAACGCGTGTCGGTGCTGGCGCTCAACGATCCCTACGGCACAGGGCTCGCGACCGAGGCGATCACCAACCTCGAGGCCGCGGGCATCCCGGCCGATCAGATCCAGAAGATCATCTACGACCCCAACGCGCAGTCGTTCAACGCCGAGGTCGACCAGGTGAAGAACTTCAACCCCGACGGCATCGCGGTCATCGGCTTCGACGAGAGCGCGAAGATCATCACCCGCATGCACGAGGTGGGCATCGGACCGACGGACGGCAAGTCGGTCTACGGCGTCGACGGCAACATGGGCAACGCCCTCGGCAAGGCCGTCGGTGCAGGTGTGCTCAAGGGAATGAAGGGCACGACGCCGCTCACCAACACCGGTGCCGAGTTCGAGCAGCGACTCAAGTCCGTCGACCCGTCGCTGATCGACTTCAACTACGGCGGTGAGAGCTACGACGCGACCGTCATCTCGGCTCTGGCTGCGGCACAGGCGAAGTCGACGAACGGACGGTCGATCGCCGCCCAGATCAACTCGGTCACCTCCGGTGGCGAGAAGTGCACCTCGTACAAGGCGTGCCTCGACCTCGTGAACCAGGGCCGCGACATCGACTACGACGGTGTCACCGGAACCCTCGACTTCAACGAGGCGGGTGAGCCGTCGATCGGTTCCTACGGGATCCTGGAGTTCGACGGATCGAACAAGTTGCTCAGCCCCGTCCGCAAGTACGTCTCGGTCGCCGGCAAGTAACCCACGAACAGACACGACCCCGCATCCCCGAGAGGGGGTGCGGGGTCGTGTCGTCTCAGCGGCCGGGCGAGGCCGCGAGCCGAGAAGTGGTGTCCTTCTCTACTTCTCGGAGCTACCGGCCAACGTTCCCAGATAGAGCTCGATGATCTTCGGGTCGTTGCGCAGCCGCTCCCCGGTGTCGGTGTACGCGTTGCGTCCCTGGTCGAGGACGTACCCGCGGTCGCAGATCTGCAGACACCGGCGCGCGTTCTGCTCCACCAGGATGATCGACACACCCGTGGCGTTGATGGCCTTGCACCGGATGAAGACCTGATCCTGGAACATCGGCGACAGACCCGCCGACGGCTCGTCGAGCAGCAGTACCGACGGTTCCATCATGAGAGCACGGCCCATGGCCACCATCTGGCGCTCACCGCCCGACAACGACCCCGCCTTCACCTTGCGGCGTTCGGACAGGAGGGGGAACAGGTCGGCGACCACGTCGAAACGCTCGGCGAACTTCTTGGGTCGCAGGTAGATCCCCATCTCGAGGTTCTCCTCGATCGTCAACGCGGGGAACACGTTCTGCGTCTGCGGGACGTACCCCACACCGGCCTGGACGAGGGTGTGTGCCTTGGCCGAGGTGATGTCGGTGTCGCGCAGGCGAACCGAGCCGTTGCGGATCGGGATCAATCCGAACAACGCCTTCAGCAGCGTCGACTTGCCCGCGCCGTTGGGTCCGATGATGCCGACGATCTCACCGTCGTCGAGGTAGAAATTGCACTCCGAGAGGATGTCGATGCCCGGTAGGTAGCCGGCGGTGATGTCGTCGGCGCGGATCAGGGCGTTGCCGGCACGTCGCTGGTGCTCAGCGGGTGTCGCGGCCAGCTGGGCCGGTGTCAGATCGACCTTCCCGCCACCCTTCTGGAGGCCGTCGGACTCGCTCATGGCTTCTCCTCGGCGTCGTCGTGGGGTGTCGGATCGTGTCGGGGCGAGGTCACCGTGGGCGGAGGGGCAGAGAGGTCGCCGCCCGCCTGCAGGGTCTCCTCGATCGCCTCGTCCACCTCGTGGGCGAGCACCGCGGTCTCGCCGACCGGGTTGCCGTCGGCATCGAACTCGAGTGCCTGGTCGTGATGTCCGCCGAGGTACGCGTCGACCACCGCCTCGTTGTCACCGAGTCGGTCGGGGAGGGACTCGGCGATGACCGTGCCCTGCGCCATCACCACCACCCAGTCGCTGATGTCGCGGATGACGTCCATGTCGTGTTCTACGAAGACGACGGTCATGCCGTCCTCGCGCAACGACTTGATGTGCTCCAGAAGACTCTGTGTGAGTGCGGGATTCACGCCGGCCATCGGCTCGTCGAGCATCACCACCTCGGGGTCGCACATGAGTGCCCGGGCCATCTCCAGGAGCTTGCGCTGGCCGCCGGACAGCGACCCGGCGTAGTCGTTCGCCTTCTCCTCGAGACGAAATCGTCGCAGCAGGGCGTGGGCCCGCTCGGTGATCTCGGCTTCCTGCTTGCTCCAGGTCCACGGGGCCAACGCGGCGAGGAAGTGCTCCCCGCGCTGGTGGCGACCACCGAGACGCACGTTGTCGAGCACTGACAACTTCGCCAGCGCGCGGGTCAGCTGGAACGTGCGCACCATGCCGCGGCGCGAGACCTGGTGCGGGACGAGCTTCCCCAGCGGGTCGCCGTTGAGTGACCACGTCCCGGTGTTCGGTTTGTCGAATCCGGTGATGAGGTTGAAGAACGTCGTCTTGCCCGCACCGTTGGGCCCGATCAGTCCGGTGATGGCGCCCCGCTGGATCTCCAGGTGGGCGACGTCGACGGCGGTGAGCCCGCCGAACTTCCGGGTGATGCCGTCGACGGTGATGATCGCGTCGGGTTTCGCGCTCCCCGGCAGGGGGTCGACGGTCGAGAAGATCTGTGCACGTTCCTCGGCCGAGAGCGCCGTGAGCCGTGGGGTCGCGATGGTCGACGTCAGCGACGTCGAGGTCTGGGGCGTGTCACTTGGCATCGAGTTGCACCTCCCGCTTGTTGCCCAGGATGCCCTGCGGGCGGAACACCATCATCAGGGCGATGGCGACACCGAGCAGGACGTACCGGATGGCACCGACCTGTTGCTGGCTGAGGTCGAGGATGGGGTTGTCGCCCGAGGTGGCCTGGCGCAGCAGCACATCGGGGATCGAGAGCAGGAACCAGAACAGCATCGCGCCGAGGACCGGACCGAACACGGTGGCCGCGCCACCGAGGATCAGTGCGCCGTAGGCGAAGAAGGTCTGGGCGGTGGAGTAGAAGTCGGGGTTGATCGACTGTGTCTGCAGGGCGTTGAACACCCCGGCGAGGCCGCCGATGCACCCGCCGAGCACGAGCGCCTGCATCTTGTAGAAGTAGGCGTTCTTGCCGACCGACCGCGCGGCGTCCTCGTCCTCGCGCACCGCCTTGAGCACGCGTCCCCAGGGACTGCGGACCAGAAGGAAGACGAACAGGCACAGCAGCGCCACCAGGATCCAGCCGATCACCATCGACCACAGGTCGCTGCCCTGGAACTTGATGCCGATGAACGAGTACTGCTTGCCGTTGTCGAACGGGCTCAGCGAATAGAAACCGTCGGCGTAGCCGAAGAGGCCGTTCGTCGACCCCGTCACGCTGTCGGTGGAGGTCGATCGGAATATCAGCCGCAGGATCTCCGAGGCCGCGATGGTGACGATGGCGAGGTAGTCCGCGCGCAGGCGCAGGGTGGGGAGGCCGAGCACGAGGGCGAGTACGCCCGCGGCGACGACGCCGATGATCGCCCCGGCCCACAACGGCAGGTCGTACTTCACCGACATGATGCCGACGCCGTAGCCACCGAGGAGGGCGAAACCGATCTGCCCGAAGTTCAGCAGGCCGGTGTAGCCGAAGTGCAGGTTCAGCCCGATGGCCAGGAGTGCGTAGAAGATCGCCGAGGGCCCCACGAGCTGGGCGAGCGACGTCTGCAGAGCTGCGATGAGATCCATGTCGTCAGCCGATCCGTGCGCGGGATCCGAGGATGCCCTGGGGTCGTATGGCGAGGATGACGATCAGGACGACCAGACCGCCGATGTACTTCAGGTCGGGGTTGACCCAGTACGTCGAGAGCTGGACGAGGAGACCGACGATCACGCAGCCGAGGAGCGCGCCGTAGGCGGTACCCAGACCGCCGAGGGTGATGCCGGCGAACATGAGCAGCAACAGCTTGAACCCCATCTCCCACTGGACCCGGCCCGAGAGTTCCGACAGGGCGAACAGGACACCGCCGAGGGTGGCCAGCGCGCCGGCGAGCGCCCAGACGAACAGGATGACGCGGTCGACGTCGATGCCCGACGAGGCCGCGAGGTCCCGGTTGTCGGCGACGGCGCGCATCGCCTTGCCGATCCGGGTGCGTTGCAACATGGTGGCCACGGCCACGAGCACCACCAGGCTGACGATGATGCAGAAGAGGTTGACCGGGGTGATGGCGAAGGCGCCCGAACCGATCTGGGTCTGGACCTGGTAGTCGGCGAAGGGCTCCGACCGATCGGAGAAGAAGATCAGGATCAGGTAGCGCGCGACCAGCGACAACCCGATCGACACGACGAGCTGTGCGACCAACCCCGATCGTCGGCGCCGCAGCAGACGCCAGATGCCCAGCTCGTTGGCGACACCGATGCCCGCGCCGATCACCACCGCGATGACGGTGGCCAGGATGAGGTTGAGGCCCAGTTTCACGTTGATGGCCCAGGCGATGACCGCACCGAGGGTCACGAGCTCACCGTGGGCGAAGTTGGTCAGACCGGTCGTCCCGAAGATCAGGCTCAACCCGACGCCGGTGATCGCGATGATGAGACCGAACCGCAGACCGTCGATGGCCAGTCGCGTCAGCTTCGACACCGCCGAGACCTCGGTGGAGGTCCGTTCGGCGCCGAAGGAGAAGATGACCGGCCGGTCGGTGCCCGCGGTCAACACCACGGGGATCGACCGCGTCTTCTCCTGGACGGAGATGCCCTTGGGCAGTGTCGACTCGTCGATGGAGACCACATAGTTGCCCGGGGGCAGGCTGATCGACCAGGCGCCGGTGGCGCTGGACTTCGCCGTGCCCACCGTGGCCCCGCCGGTGTCCTTCGCGGTGACCGTCACGTCGGCCACACGCTCGGTCCCGTTGCGCAGGTTGCCGAAGATGCGGACGTCACCAGGGGCGGCCGATGCCGTCGACGCCAGCGTCGAGGCCAGGATCATCGACGCGAATGCGGTCACCAGGATCGTTGCGCACCATCGGATCACCGCGGTTCCCCGTGGATGTCGCGGCCTCGCGGGTTCCCGCGAAACAATGCCGTGCATCGGGCCGTCCACCTCCACAGATGTTCTTCTCCGGCGCAACGCGACCCGGGCGCGGCGTTGTTCACCGTGAGTTGGGACTCTAGTGCCCGAACGGACACCCGGCCGGGCGAAGCGCATTCCCGACCGACATGTCGCAGGTCGGCGCAGCGTGTCCGACCGGCTCTCTAGAGTGGTTCGGTGTGAGCCCTACCGGAACCACCGCAGCCAAGACCGGCATCGCCGGGTCGCCGACCCTCATGCTCCTCGACGGTCATTCCCTGGCCTATCGGGCGTTCTTCGCCCTGCCTGCGGAGAACTTCAAGACCGCGTCGGGTCAGACCACCAACGCCGTCTACGGGTTCACCTCGATGCTCATCAACCTGTTGCGCGACGAGCAGCCCTCGCACATCGCCGCCGCGTTCGACGTGTCCCGCCAGACGTTCCGGGCGGAGATGTACCCCGAGTACAAGGCGCAGCGCAGCAAGTCGCCCGACGAGTTCAACGGCCAGGTCGATCTGACCAAGGACGTCCTCGCGGCGATGGGTATCCCGGTGATGGCCATCGAGGGCTACGAGGCCGACGACATCATCGCGACCCTCACCACGCAGGCCCGCGCGCAGGACTTCCGCGTGCTCGTCGTCACCGGCGACCGCGATTCGCTGCAGCTCGTCGACGATCACACCACCGTGCTCTACCCCAAGCGCGGGGTGTCGGAGCTGACCCGGTTCACCCCCGAGGAGGTCGACAAGAAATACGGCCTCACCCCCTCCCAATACCCGGATTATGCTGCGCTGCGCGGTGATCCGAGCGACAACCTCCCGGGCATACCCGGGGTCGGGGAGAAGACCGCGGCGAAATGGATCCGGGAGTACGGATCGCTCGAGGCGCTCGTGCACAACGTCGACGCGGTGAAGGGCAAGGTCGGTGACGCCCTCCGCGAGCACTTGGCCTCGGTTCTCATGAACCGGCGCCTGACCGAACTGGTCCGCGACATTGACCTGCCGACCGCCCCCGAGGATCTCGCGCTGCAGCCCTGGGACCGCGAGCGGATCCACCAGCTGTTCGACGACCTCGAGTTCCGCGTCCTCCGCGACCGCATCTTCACCACGCTGAGCTCGGTGGAGCCCGAGGCCGAGGCCGGCTTCGAGGTCCGCGGGCAGGTGCTGGCCTCCGGGACGGTGCGGGACTGGCTCGACGCCCACGCCCGTACCGGTCGCACGGCGCTGTCGGTGGTGGGGCCCGCACGCGTGCACGGATCCGACACCGAGGGGATCGCGTTCGCCGCCGAGGACGGAGAGGCGGCCTGGCTCGACACGGCGATCGCCGACGCCGACGACGAGGCGGCGCTGGCGGAATGGTTGGCCGACCCGACGTGCGCCAAGGCGATCCACGAGGCGAAGTGGGCCATCCACGCGCTGCGTGGGCGCGGGTGGGCGATCGCCGGGATCACCAGCGACACCTCGCTGGCGGCCTACCTGGTCCGTCCCGGGCAGCGCTCCTTCAACCTCGACGATCTCGCCCTGCGCTATCTGCGGCGGGAACTACGCGCGGACGATGTCGCCGACGAGGGCCAGATGTCGCTGCTCGACGACGAGGGGGCCGACGACACCCGTCGTGCCGAACAGGAGATGATCGCCGCCCAGGCGGTGCACGAGTTGGCGGCCACGCTCGACGGCGAGCTCACCGACATCGATTCCCTCGCCCTGCTCACGGAGATGGAGCTGCCGCTGCTGGTGGTGCTCGCCGACATCGAGGCCGCGGGCATCGCGGTCGACTCCGGTCATCTCGGTGACCTCGAGTCGCGGTTCGCCGACCGGATCCGGTCGGCCGCCGACCAGGCCTACGAGGTGATCGGCGAACAGATCAACCTCGGCTCGCCGAAACAGCTGCAGGCCGTGCTGTTCGACAAGCTCGAGATGCCCAAGACCAAGCGCACCAAGACCGGGTACACCACCGACGCCGACGCGTTGCAGTCGTTGTTCGACAAGACCGAGCACCCGTTCCTCGCCCATCTCCTCGAACATCGCGACGCGACCAGGCTCAAGGTCACCGTCGACGGGCTGTTGAAGTCGGTCTCCGACGACGGCCGGATCCACACGACCTTCAATCAGACGATCGCCGCGACCGGTCGGTTGTCGTCGACCGAACCGAACCTGCAGAACATCCCGGTACGGACCGACGCCGGCCGCGACATCCGCAAGGGATTCGTGGTGGGGGAGGCGCCCGGCCGGCGGTTCGAGTCGCTGATGACGGCCGACTACAGCCAGATCGAGATGCGCATCATGGCGCACCTGTCCGCCGATGCCGGACTCATCGAGGCGTTCAACACCGGAGAGGACCTGCACAGTTTCGTCGGGTCGCGGGCGTTCGGTGTCCCGATCGACGAGGTGACCGCGGACATGCGTCGTCGGGTGAAGGCGATGTCGTACGGACTCGCGTACGGGCTCAGTGCTTTCGGGCTGTCGGCGCAGCTGAAGATCAGCACCACGGAGGCGAAGGAGCAGATGGAGGCGTACTTCTCCCGGTTCGGCGGCGTGCGCGACTACCTGCACGAGACCGTCGAGGAGGCGCGCCGCAACGAGTACACCTCCACGCTGTTCGGTCGCCGTCGCTATCTCCCCGATCTCAACAGTGACAACCGGCAGCGTCGCGACGTGGCCGAGCGTGCCGCGCTCAACGCGCCGATCCAGGGCACGGCCGCCGACATCATCAAGGTCGCGATGATCAACGTGCAGAACGCCTTACGTGCCGCGGAGATGGATTCGCGGATGCTGCTGCAGGTGCACGACGAACTGGTCTTCGAGGTCGCCGACGGCGAGCACGATCAGCTCGAGGAGATGGTGCGCGCGAAGATGGGGTCGGCGATCGAACTGTCGGTGCCGCTCGATGTCTCGGTCGGTTTCGGCACGTCGTGGGACGAGGCGGCGCACTGAGCGCTGTCGCGTTACCTCCGAGGTAATCGACTCACCGGTGTCGATGTCGCGATGATGAACCCATCGACATCGACACCGAAGGCGAGGCGATCCCGTGACAGCCCCGGCGCATGCATCACTGCCCACCAGCGCACCCCGTTGGTTACGTGTGGTCATCCTCGGTGACAAGAACCTGTCGGCGTTCTACGTGGGTGCTGCGTTCACGTTCGCGCCGCTGCTGATCGCGTTCGATCCGTGGCGTCCGCTGGTGATCGTCGCCTGGACGCTCATCGCCACCGCGGGTCTCTGGCTGGGGATCCTGGGGATCCTCATGGCCGTCGGGCTGGGGCTGGTCCTGCGGGCGGGCGACGAGATGCCGGACTCCTACTGGGAGTCGGTGCTCACACGTCCCACCGCGTCACGCGGTATCGGTGGCGCGATCACCTCCCGCGATCCCGTCGGACGCCGATGAGTTCGACGTCTTCACGGGCGTCACCGTCCCACCGCCGCAACCCGGTGATGGTCACCGTCCCACCGCCGCGCCCTGACCCGCGTCGTCGGCGACCGCGATGCATCGGCCGAGCTGGTCGTCGGGAACCCGCCGTGCCACCGTGAGATGCGGTGTCCAGTGATCCGGGTGCAGTGGTCGACGACATCCCCGTCGACGAACGGCGCCGCGAGGTGGTGGAGGTCGCGGTGGAGTGCGAGCAGTTCCCGATTCGCCACGACGAGCCGGGCGACCGTCGCCCGACGCCCCCGGAAGACCACTGTCGCACCGACGTCCACCGTCAGGGGGAACCGGTCCGCGAGCTCGCCGACGACGGCGTCGACACCGGCGTCGATGCGCGCGGCGGCGATCAGCGTGATGTGCGGTCGGTTCGAATTCGACCGGTGCGCGCCCTGACTCGGTAGATCGTCGGAGAGCAGGGCCGCCCACATCCGCCGCACGGCGGCGTCGGAGTCGGGATCGAGCAGCAGTTCGATGGAATGCGCCATCGGTCCAGTGTCCGCGCTGTGGCCACTCACCACTCGCCGACGGTCGGGGTCGTCTTTTGTCACGAGAGGCGACGATCCGACTTCACGTCGCCATGGATCTCGAGGGGAACGACCTGTGCGACGACCACATCTGATCACCACCATCGCCGCGACCGCCCTGGTGGCGCTCACGGCCGCCGGCTGCACCAACAGCGAGGGCACGTCCGGGACGGCACCGTCCGCCGGCGCCTCGAGCATCGCCGTGTCGAAGAACGACGCGCTGGCCGCGCAGCTCCCGGACAAGGTCAAGTCCTCGGGTCGACTGGTGGTCGGTGTCAATGTTCCATACTCGCCCAACGAGTTCAAGGATCCCAGCGGCAAGATCGTCGGCTTCGACGTCGATCTCGTGAACGCGATCGCGAAAACCCTCGGCGTGACGGCCGAGTACAAGGAATCGGACTTCGCCAAGATCATCCCCGCCGTCCAGCAGGGCACCTACGACAAGGGCATGTCGTCGTTCACCGACTCGAAAGAGCGTGAGCAGCAGGTGGATTTCGTCACCTACTACAGCGCGGGTGTCCAGTGGGCGGCGCCGGCGGGCAAATCGGTCGATCCGAACAATGCGTGCGGCCTGCGGGTGGCGGTGCAGTCCGACACCACCGAGGACACCGACGAGGTCCCGGCGAAGAGCAAGGCGTGCACCGACGCGGGCAAGCCCGCCATCGACAAGGTGAAGTTCGACAGCCAGGCCGACGCCACCAACGCCGTCGTGCTGGGCAAGGTCGATGCGATGTCGGCCGACTCACCGGTCACCGCCTACGCCATCAAGCAGTCGGGCGGGAAGCTCGCCACCGCCGGTGCTGTCTTCGACTCCGCCCCGTACGGCTACCCGGTGGCCAAGGGTTCCGCGCTGGGGCCGGTGCTCCAGAAGGCCGTGCAGAGTCTGATCGACAGCGGTGCCTACCTGGAGATCACGAAGTCGTGGGGTGTTCAGGCCGGGGCGATCCCGACCGCGGTGATCAACGGCGCGATCAACTGACCGCGCCGTCTGTCTGACGATCTCGATGTCTTCCACCGAACCCGTGGCGACCTCTGCCGCCGACCCGGTCCCGATCAAGGCCATCCCGGTCCGCAAGCCCGGACAGATCATCGCGGCGGTCGTCGTCGTGGTCCTGGTGGTGCTGTTCGTCTACGGCGCCGCGACCAATCCCGCCTACGGCTGGTCGACCTACGGCAAGTACCTGTTCGACACCCGGATCCTGTCCGGGGTCGGTTACACGCTGGCCCTCACCGTGCTCGCCATGATCATCGGCGTCGTACTCGGCGCGCTGCTCGCGGTGATGCGACTGTCGCCGAACCGGGTGTTGCGGTCGGTGGGATGGGTGTACCTGTGGATCTTCCGCGGGACGCCGGTCTACGTGCAGCTGGTGTTCTGGGGGCTGTTCCCGTCGATCTACAAGACCATCGACCTCGGCATCCCGTTCACCGTCCAGTTCGCGCACTTCGACATCCAGGATCTCAACGCGGCGTTCACCTTCGCGATGATCGGCCTGGCGCTCAACGAGTCGGCGTACATGGCGGAGATCGTGCGCGCCGGCATCCTGTCGGTCGGTGAGGGGCAGACCGAGGCGTCGAAGGCGCTCGGCATGAGTTGGGGACAGACCATGTGGCGCACGGTGTTGCCGCAGGCGATGCGGGTGATCATCCCGCCGACCGGGAACGAGGTGATCAGCATGCTCAAGACGACGACGCTGGTCACGGCCGTCCCCTACAGCGCCGAACTCTACGGTCGCGCCAACGACATCGCGGGCGTCAACTTCCAGCCCATCCCGCTGCTGCTGGTCGCCTCCACCTGGTACCTCGCGGTGACCAGTGTGCTGATGGTCGGCCAGTTCTACGTCGAGCGGTACTACTCACGCGGCTCGAGCCGTGTGCTCACCGGCAAGCAACTGGAGGCGCTCGCCAGCGCACAGTCCTTGGGAGGACGCGGCCAATGACCCCGATGGTGCGGGCCGAACAGGTCTGCAAGAACTTCGGCGCCCTCGAGGTCCTCAAGGGGATCTCGCTCGACGTCGACCCGGGCGAGGTCATGTGCATCGTCGGCCCGTCCGGCTCCGGCAAGTCGACCTTCCTGCGCTGCGTGAACCATCTCGAGTCGGTGAACGCCGGTCGGCTCTACGTCGACGGCGAGCTCATCGGGTATCGCGAGGCCAACGGCAAGCTCTACGAACTGAGCCCCAAACAGGCCGCGCATCAACGCCGCGACATCGGGATGGTGTTCCAGCACTTCAATCTCTTCGGACACCGCACCGCTCTGAACAACATCATCGAGGCGCCGATCCGCGTGAAGGGCGTGTCGAAGAAGGCCGCCGTCGCCCGCGCCGAGGATCTGCTCGGACAGGTCGGACTGTCCGACAAGGCCACCGCCTACCCGGCCCAGTTGTCGGGTGGGCAGCAGCAGCGTCTCGCGATCGCCCGAGCCCTCGCGATGGACCCGAAGCTCATGCTCTTCGACGAGCCCACCTCGGCCCTCGACCCGGAGTTGGTGGGCGAGGTGCTCACCGTGATGCGCACACTCGCCGGCGAGGGGATGACGATGATCGTCGTCACCCACGAGATGGGTTTCGCCCGTGAGGTCGCCGACAAGCTGGTCTTCATGGACGGTGGCCGCATCGTCGAGAGCGGCGTGCCCAACGAGGTGCTGTCGAACCCGAAACAGGAGCGCACACAAGCGTTCCTGTCCCGGATTCTCTGACCGCCTCAGGCGGGCATCACGTCGAGGAAGCCGCTCACCCGATGGATCCTGCCGGCGCCGTCGACCTCGACCACGTCGAATCCGACGGCGATCGGCTCGGCGTCGCGGTCGGTGGCCAGTTCCCACGTGAACCGCGCGAGGTCGTGGTGGGCGTCGAACACGTGTCCCCGCCGGAAGGTGAGACCCGCGAACTGACGTTGCGCGCCCGCGACGAGCTCGTCGAACTCGCCGCGGCCACGCGCGGTGGCCAGCGGGTCGACGTAGCGTCCGTCGCCGGCGAACAGGGTGTCGATCTTCTCGCGCCGCGCGGCCGGGTCGGTGTCGTTCCAGATGTCGAGGTACCGATCGACGAGGCCGTCGAGGTCGACGGTGTCGGTGTGGCCGTTCATGGTGGGTCCCTTCGTTGTCGGACGATCCGGTTCGGTCAGTGTCGGCGCGGTGTTGCGCCCCAGTCGATTACCCGGGAGGTAATGGTCGCGGCGACGTCGGATCGCCTAGTGTCGGCGCATGGTGTTCCACAGTGCGTCGCGCGCCCTCGACGGCCCCGCGGTCGGGGAGTTGCTGCGACAGTGGCGCAACAGCCGACGACGCAGCCAGCTCGACCTCGCGATCGAGGCGGGGATCTCCAGCAGGCACGTCAGTTTCATCGAGACCGGTCGATCGCGGCCGACGGCCGAAATGATCCTGCGGATCGCCGACAGTCTCGATGTGCCTCTGCGCGAACGCAATCAGCTGCTGCTGGCCGGGGGATACGCGCCGGCCTACGGCGAACGCGATCTCGATGCCCCCGCGCTGGCCACCGTCCGCGACGCCCTTCGTCGCGTGCTCGCCGCACACATGCCGTTCCCCGCGGTGGTTCTCGACCGGCACTTCGACGTGGTGGAGGCGAACGCGGCCGTCGCCGCGATCGCCGAAGGGTGTTCGCTCGAACTGCTCACCCCGCCGATCAACGTCATCCGTCTCGGTCTCCACCCGGATGGTCTGGCCCCGCGGATCATCGACCTCGGCCCGTGGCGCGAACACCTGCTGTCTCAGCTGACCCGCCGGGCGAACCGAACCGGCGACCCCCGGCTGACCGAACTGCTCGACGAGGTCCGCGGTTATCCGCAGCCCAGCTCGGTCGACGCGGGCCCTGCGGGCGTCGCGGTGGAGCTGCGGCTCCGCCACCGGGTGGGAGACCTGACGTTCCTGTCCATGGCCGCATCGGTGCAGACCGCGCTCGACGTGACCGTCGACGAACTGACCCTCGAGTTGTTCCACCCGGCCGACGACGCCACGCGCACCCTGATGGCGTCACTGTGATGGGCGCTCAGGCGGGTCTGGTGCAGCAGAAGATCGCGGTGCCGGGGAAGTACTGACCGCGGAGCGGGCTCCACTGCCCCCACTCCTGCTCGAGCCACTCCGGCCACTCCGGTTCGACGATGTCGTCGGGGACCAACCCCGCCGCCCGGATCTCGCGGACGCGGTCACCGATGGTCCGATGGTGTTCGACGTAGGTCACCGTCCCGTCGTCGTCGACCTCGACGTACGGCGACCGGTCGAAGTAGGGGATGGCGACGGTGAGGCCGACCGGCCCGGGGTCGTCGGGGAAGATCCAGCGCACCGGGTGGTTGACGGCGAAGACCCACCGTCCGCCGGGCCGCAGGACCCGGGCGACCTCCGCCATCACCCGTGCCGAATCGGCCACGAAGGGCACCGCGCCGAACGCCGAGCAGGCGATGTCGAAGGAGGCGTCGGCGAAGGGGAGGTTCTCTGCACCCGCCTGCACCAGCGACGGACCGTCCGATCCCGCGGTGACGGTGCCGCTGCGCAGCATCGCCGCCGACACGTCGAGCCCGATGACCCGAGCGCCCCGACCGACAAGCCATCGCGCACACGGGGCCGACCCGCACCCGACCTCGAGGACGTCGCGTCCGGAGACCTCGCCGAGCAGTGCGGCGTCACCTTCGTGCAGGCCTTCGGGACACCACACGAACTCGCCCTCGGGGGAGTCGGCACCGAGAAAGCGGCCGTGCTCGGCGTGGTAGCTCGCGGCGTCGGAGTCCCACCACCGTCGGTTGGCGTCCTCACTGGCGGCCGAGTCGGGCCGAAGACGTGTGGTCGGTCTGTTCACCTGCGCTCCCGGACACTGCGTCGTGGCGATGCCGGCAGGGGGCGTCTCGGAGGGCGATCGAGGCCATTTGCCCAGGACACAGCGCCTGGCGTAGCCTGAGTCACGCGCGTGCCCACGCCCGCGTGGGAAGTCATGTCCTCATCGGACCACAACCCGCACGATCACCCCTACTACGACACTGTCCGGAGCAACCCAACATATGCCGTCCACCATCATCTCGCCGCAAGTTGCCATCAACGACATTGGCACTGCCGAGGATTTCCTCGCCGCAATCGACGCCACGATCAAGTACTTCAACGATGGCGACATCGTCGAGGGAACCATCGTCAAGGTCGACCGCGACGAGGTCCTGCTAGACATCGGGTACAAGACCGAGGGCGTCATCCCCTCGCGTGAGCTGTCCATCAAGCACGACGTCGACCCCAACGAGGTCGTCAACGTCGGCGATGCTGTCGAAGCCCTCGTCCTCACCAAGGAGGACAAGGAAGGTCGGCTGATCCTCTCCAAGAAGCGCGCGCAGTACGAGCGTGCCTGGGGAACGATCGAGGAGCTCAAGGAGAAGGACGAGGCCGTCAAGGGCACCGTCATCGAGGTCGTCAAGGGTGGTCTCATCCTCGACATCGGTCTGCGTGGCTTCCTCCCGGCGTCGCTGGTGGAGATGCGTCGCGTGCGCGATCTGCAGCCGTACATCGGCAAGGAGATCGAGGCCAAGATCATCGAGCTCGACAAGAACCGCAACAACGTGGTCCTGTCGCGTCGTGCATGGCTCGAGCAGACCCAGTCCGAGGTCCGCAGCGAGTTCCTGCACCAGCTGGCCAAGGGTCAGGTCCGCAAGGGCGTCGTGTCGTCGATCGTCAACTTCGGTGCGTTCGTCGATCTCGGCGGCGTCGACGGTCTGGTGCACGTCTCCGAGCTGTCGTGGAAGCACATCGACCACCCGTCCGAGGTCGTCGCCGTCGGTGACGAGGTCACCGTCGAGGTGCTCGACGTCGATCTCGACCGCGAGCGTGTGTCGCTGTCGCTCAAGGCGACCCAGGAAGATCCGTGGCGTCAGTTCGCCCGGACCCACGCGATCGGTCAGATCGTGCCCGGCAAGGTCACCAAGCTGGTCCCGTTCGGTGCGTTCGTCCGCGTGGAAGAGGGCATCGAGGGCCTCGTGCACATCTCGGAGCTGGCCGAGCGCCACGTCGAGGTGCCCGATCAGGTCGTCGCGGTCAACGACGACGCGATGGTCAAGGTCATCGACATCGACCTCGAGCGTCGTCGTATCTCGCTGAGCCTCAAGCAGGCCAACGAGGACTACACCGAGGAGTTCGACCCCTCGAAGTACGGCATGGCCGACAGCTACGACGAGCAGGGGAACTACATCTTCCCCGAGGGCTTCGACCCCGACACCAACGAGTGGCTCGAGGGCTTCGAGAAGCAGCGTGAGGCCTGGGAGCAGCGGTACGCCGAGGCCGAGCGTCGTCACAAGATGCACACCGCCCAGATCGAGAAGTTCGCCAAGGCAGCGGAAGAGGCGGCCAACGCCCCGACCGACTACTCGTCGGAGTCGGCCTCGGCCGGCCCGTCGGAGGGTGGCTCCTCCTCGACCGGTGCAGCCGCGCCGGCACGGGGTGGTTCGCTCGCCAGCGACGAGCAGCTCGCAGCACTGCGCGAGAAGCTGTCCGGCAACGCCTGACACCTCCCGCACGTCGTTCGGCCGTGGGCCCTTCCTCATCACGAGGAGGGGCCCACGGTCGTCTGTGCGGTGCGATCACATCTGCGATGGGCAATGTCGATCGCCGCTGATTCGACCGATCCCCCCGTTGTGGTGACCCGTGTCACACCGATGCCGTCGGGGTGTCGAACGCGACTACTCGGACGTGGCCAACCGTGCCATCGATCGTTGAAAACGTCAGATCCTCTGTGACAGTGTTCTTCCCGGCGCACGCGTGACGTGGTGACACCACGACCCTCGGCAGGCGACCGTCGAGAGGATGAGGTGGCGACGCTGTGAACATGGTGAGCCGGTTCCAGGTACGGCAGATCATCGTCCTGGTGGTCGTGGCGACCCTTTTCGGCGTCGTGCTGGCGGTGAAATACGCCCGCATCGACAACCTCGTCGGAGTCGGGATCTACACCGTGAACGCTGCCTTCACCGACTCCGGCGGCATCTTCACCAACGCCGAGGTCACCTACCAGGGTGTCCCGGTCGGGCGCGTGGGCGCGCTCACGCTGCGTCCCGACGGTGTCCGAGTCGCGTTGAACCTCGATTCGGGTGGTCCGAAGGTGCCGGCGACCGCGCAGGCCGTGGTGGCCAACCGGTCGGCGATCGGTGAGCAGTACGTCGATCTGCGTCCCTCGAGCGTGGGTGGCCCCTACCTCGAGGACGGGTCGGTCATCTCCGACACCTCGATCCCGACCCCTGTGCAGGACGTCGTGGCCTCGGCGGTCGACTTCACCGAATCGGTGCCGCTGGGCGACCTGAACACGGTGATCACCGAGCTCGGGAAGGCGTTCAACGGCAACGGCGAGAACCTGCGGGTGCTGGTGGACTCGTTGGCGAACCTGTCGAAGTCGGGCAACGACAATCTCCCCGCGACGATCTCGCTGATCCGCAACAGCGACACGGTGTTGTCGACGCAGGCCGATCAGTCCGACGCGATTCTCGACTGGTCGAAGAACCTGGGTCTGGTGACCGCGCAGCTCGCGACGAGCGATCCCGATCTGCGGCGCCTGCTGACCACGGGTCAGACCAGCGCAACCCAGATCGCGGCCCTCATCGAACGCAGCGGCGGCGATCTGACCTCGGTGCTGCGCGATCTCGCCACCGACGTCCGCAACATCCGCGGCACCTTCCCGCTCGTGGGGCCCGCGATCAACATGCTCTCCTCCCTGTCGAGTGGCAGCTACTCCACCGCCCCGGGCGACGGGACGATTCGTTTCGGGGCCGTGTTGGAGACCAACAACCCACCCGACTGCACCGTGGGCTACGAGGGAACGCAGGCGATCATCGCCGCCGAGAAACGCAAGAACCCGAACTTCGACATCGACTACGACGATTTCGCGTTCAACCGCGACGCACGATGTGCTGTGGCGCAGGGGAATCCGACCGACGTCCGCGGCGCCCAGAACGCGCGATTCGCCGATCCCGGCGTCGCCCAGCCCTGGGATCGGACGCCCAAGAAGGATCCCGACAAGCTCAACCTGAACCCGCTCGCCACGCAGCTGTCCTACCTTCTCGGCGTCACGCCCCGGTAGCCCGCCGTACGCTGCCGGGCCTCTCGCCGGTTCTGACAGACTGGTCGCCGTGATCAGAGTGGGCCTCACCGGCGGCATCGGCGCCGGCAAATCGACCGTCGCACGCACGTTCACCGAACGCGGCGCCTATCTCATCGACGCCGACGTCATCGCCCGTGAGGTCGTCGCGAAGGGCAGCGACGGTCTCGCGGCTCTTGTCGAGGCATTCGGCGGCGACATCCTGACCGCCGACGGCGATCTGGATCGGCCGGCGCTCGCGGCGAAGGCCTTCGTCGACGAGGACCAACGCAAGCGCCTCAACGCGATCGTGCACCCGCTCGTGGGTGCACGGACCTGGGAGATGCTGCAGGCCGCACCCGATGACGCCGTGGTGGTGCAGGACGTCCCGCTGCTCGTCGAGGGTTCGATGGCCCCGTTCTTCCACCTCGTCGTCATCGTCCACGCCGACGAGGACCTGCGGGTGCAGCGTCTCACCGAGCTGCGCGGAATGGATGCCGACGACGCCCGCGCGCGCATCCGTTCCCAGGCCTCGGTCGACCAGCGACGGGAGGTCGCCGACGTCTGGCTCGACAACAGCAGCACCGCCGCGGCCCTGGCCGGCGCGGCCGCGCGACTCTGGGACGAGCGTCTGGTGCCGTACGAGGCCAACGTGCGGTCGCGCACGCGTGCGGCACGCGGATCCGTGGCGCTGATGTCGGCGGACCCCACCTGGGCACGTCAGGGACGCAGGTTGGTAAATCGCCTGCAGGCAGTGTGCGGCGACAAGGCGATCCGGGTCGAGCACATCGGTTCGACGGCGGTCCCCGATCTCGATGCGAAGGACGTCATCGACCTGCAGGTGACCGTCGCCGACGCCGAGGGCATCGCGGCCCTCGCGGACCTGCTCGCCGACGGCGGTTTCCCCCGCGTCGAGGGCATCGGCGCCGACCGGCCGAAACCCGGCGCCGACGACCCGCAGGACTGGGTGAAGGCGCTGCACGTCGCCGCCGATCCCGGCCGGCACGCGAACGTCCACGTCCGTGTGGAGGGTTCGGCCAACGCGCGGTTCGCCGTCGCGTTCCGCGATCGGCTGATCGCCGATGCGGACCTGCGGGCGGAGTATCTCTCGGTCAAACGGTCCGCGGAGGCGTCGGCGCGGGGCGACGCGACCGCGTATGTCGAGGCCAAGGAACCCTGGTTCGACGAGGTCTATCCGCGCGTGATGTCGGACGCCGGGGCCCCCGACTGACCTGCGCGTTCGTCGAGCCAGCGCAGCGGCGCACCGACGTCGGCCAACCATCGGTCGATGTCGTGGTCGCGTTCGGCGCAGCCCAGCAGCGCGGCTGTCGCGATCTCCACCGCGCGCACCGTCTCGGTCGTCGACATCAGGCCGGCGGCGTGGGCCTCGACGAGTTCGTCGACGTCGATGAGTTCGAGAGGGGTACCGGGCACGTCCACGAGGTCGAGATACCAGTCCTCGGCGTGCCAGCGTCCGTCGGCGTCGGGACCGGCGAAGCGGCCGACGTCGAGGTAGAGGCGCTGTCCGGTCCGGTGGCCCTCCACGAAGTGGAAGATGCTGGCCCGCAACCCCAGGGCGGGCAGCAGCCACGACTCGAGGTGGTGGAAACGCGGGTTGTCGGCGGTCCGTGACATGTACAGACCGAACGACGTCTCGGTGTACGTCCGCACCGGGCGCACCACGCCCTTGTTGTCGGTGTTGGTCATGGCGGGCACGTCGAACACCTCGCGTTTGGGTGGGTGCACACCCGCCGACCCCGAGCCGTCCATGGGACGGGAGGGTATCGGAGCCCGGGACGATCGGCGCGATTGTCGGACCCCGCGCCTACTCTGGAGCACATGGCTTTCGCGGCAGAACACCCCATCGTCGCCCACTCCGAGCATCGACCCGTCGGCGACATCGAACGGTCCGAGGCCGCCTTCGAGGTGGTCAGCGAACACTCGCCCGCCGGTGACCAACCGGCGGCGATCGCCGCGCTCGAACAGCGCATCAACGCGGGGGAGAAGGACATCGTCCTGCTCGGTGCCACCGGTACCGGTAAATCCGCGACCACGGCGTGGCTCATCGAGAAGGTGCAGCGCCCCACCCTGGTGATGGCGCCGAACAAGACTCTCGCCGCGCAGCTGGCCAACGAGCTGCGGGACATGTTGCCCAACAACGCCGTCGAGTATTTCGTCTCGTACTACGACTACTACCAACCCGAGGCCTATATCGCCCAGACCGACACCTACATCGAGAAGGACTCGTCGATCAACGACGACGTCGAGCGGTTGCGCCACTCGGCGACCTCGAGTCTGCTGTCGCGCCGCGATGTCGTCGTGGTGGCGTCGGTCTCGTGCATCTACGGTCTCGGTACCCCGCAGTCGTACATGGACCGCTCGATCCACCTCGACGTCGGCCAGGAGGTCGACCGCGACGCCCTGCTGCGTCTGCTCGTCGACGTCCAGTACAGCCGCAACGACATGAGTTTCACCCGCGGCAGCTTCCGTGTGCGCGGCGACACCGTGGAGATCATCCCGTCCTACGAGGAGCTCGCCGTCCGCATCGAGTTCTTCGGCGACGAGGTGGAGGCGCTCTACTACCTGCACCCGCTCACCGGTGACGTGGTCCGCCAGGTCGACACGCTGCGCATCTTCCCCGCCACCCACTACGTGGCGGGGCCCGAGCGCATGGAGCGCGCCATGGCGAGCATCGAGGACGAACTCGCCGAGCGCCTGGCCGACCTCGAGGGCAAGGGCAAGCTGCTCGAGGCGCAGCGCCTGCGCATGCGCACCACCTACGACCTGGAGATGATGCGTCAGGTCGGCTTCTGTTCGGGTATCGAGAACTACTCGCGCCACATCGACGGTCGCGGACCGGGCACCGCGCCGGCCACGCTCATCGACTACTTCCCCGACGATTTCCTGCTGGTCATCGACGAGTCACACGTCACGGTCCCGCAGATCGGCGGCATGTACGAGGGCGACATGTCGCGCAAGCGCAACCTGGTCGACTTCGGGTTCCGGTTGCCCTCGGCGGTCGACAACCGTCCGCTGACCTGGGACGAGTTCGTCGACCGCATCGGACAGACCGTGTACCTGTCGGCCACCCCCGGGCCATACGAGCTGGGTCAGTCCAACGGCGAGTTCGTCGAGCAGGTCATCCGTCCGACCGGTCTGGTCGATCCCCAGGTCGTGGTCAAGCCCACCAAGGGCCAGATCGACGACCTCGTCCACGAGATCAACCTGCGCACCGAACGCGACGAACGCGTGCTGGTGACCACGCTGACCAAGAAGATGGCCGAGGACCTCACCGACTACCTGCTCGAGATGGGGATCCGCGTCCGGTATCTGCACTCCGAGGTCGACACGTTGCGCCGGGTCGAGCTGCTGCGACAACTCCGCGGTGGCGACTACGACGTCCTCGTCGGCATCAACCTCCTCCGCGAGGGCCTCGACCTGCCGGAGGTGTCGTTGGTCGCGATCCTCGACGCCGACAAGGAGGGCTTCCTCCGCAGCACCACCAGCCTGATCCAGACGATCGGTCGCGCGGCCCGCAACGTCTCGGGCGAGGTGCACATGTACGCCGACAAGATCACCGACTCGATGCGCAACGCGATCGACGAGACCGATCGGCGTCGCGAGAAGCAGGTCGCCTACAACAAGGCCGCGGGCGTCGATCCGCAGCCGCTGCGCAAGAAGATCGCCGACATCCTCGACCAGGTCTACCGCGAGGCGGAGGACGCGGTGGAGATCGGTGGCTCGGGCCGCAACGCCAGCCGCGGTCGACGCGCGCAGGGTGAGGTCAGCAAGTCGATCAGCGCCGGGGTCATCGAGAAGCGCGATGTGTCGGCCATGCCGCGGGCCGAGCTCGCCGATCTCATCGCCTCCCTCACCGCGCAGATGATGAACGCCGCCCGGGATCTGCAGTTCGAGCTCGCCGGTCGGCTCCGTGACGAGATCTCCGACCTCAAGAAGGAGCTGCGCGGCATGGACGCGGCCGGCATCCGCTGATCCCGGTGGACGGGGACCAGATCGACCCCGGTCCGTGCCGGTCACGGGTGATGGCGACAACGCCCGGCGACACGATGTGGGGATACACACGAATGCCCGACAGAGGCTCTGTCGTGCAACTATTGTCCGGATATCGAAGCCGGTGGTCGGCGGCGCCGGAGAGCGTCGGCGTGAGCCGCCTCGGTGCAGGGTCACCGATGTGAAACAGACGGAGGAATGGATGAGCGCGTACCAGACAGTTGTCGTCGGAACGGACGGGTCGGAGTCGTCGATGAAGGCGGTCGAGCGTGCGGGCGGCATCGCTGGAGATCGGGCCAAGCTCGTCATCGCGTGCGCTTTCTTCCCGCACGAGAACAAGGACGTCAACACGATGTCCGACGTCCTCAAGGACGAGGCCTACCAGGTGCACGGCAGCTCGCCGACCGAGGAGATCCTGCGCACCGCACGCGAGCGTGCCGTGAAGGCCGGTGCGGCCACCGCGAACATCTCCACCCGCCCGGTGAAGGGTGCGCCCGTCGATGCGCTGCTGCAGCTCGTCGGCGACACCAAGGCCGATCTCCTCGTGGTCGGCAACAAGGGGCTCAACTCGATCGCCGGTCGACTGCTCGGCTCGGTGCCCGCCGACGTCGCGCGCAAGTCGGCGTGCGACGTCCTCATCGTCCACACCGTCTGAACCGTTCGTCGAACGCCCGACCGCCTTCTCGCTCAGTCGAGCGTGAGGCAGTCGGGCAGGTCGGCGGCGTGGACCAGTGTCAACCGCTGGGTCGCGCGGGTGAGAGCCACATAGAGGTCGTTGAGGCCGCGAGGCGACTGCGCGATGATCGCGGCCGGTTCGACGACCACCGTGCGATCGAATTCCAGACCCTTGCAGGCCGTCACGGCCAGCACCCGTACGTCGGCGCCGGCCGCCTCGGCGATCTCGTCGACGATCGCGTCCGGTGCGATGATCGCGCTCACCCCCGCCGCGTCGGCGTCGTGCCCGGCGATGTCCGCGGTGATCGCGGCGTCGATGATCCCGTCTGACGAGACGCGCAGCACCGTCGGCGCGACCCCCGCCCGTCGGATCGAGGTCGGGGGAGTGCGGGTCGGGTCGATCGCGGCCAGCACACCGGCCGCGACGGTCATGATCTCGGCGGGCGTGCGGTAGTTCACGGTCAGGTCGTGTTGCCGCCAGCGGGCCGCGACATACGGTTCGAGCACCGAACCCCAGTCGCTGGTCCCCGCGGGGTCGCCGGTCTGGGCCGTGTCGCCGATGATCGTCATCCACCGATTCGGTATGCGGCGCATGATCATCCGCCACCCCATCGCCGAGATCTCCTGCGCCTCGTCGACGATGACGTGTCCGAACGCCCAGGTGCGGTCGGCGTGGGCGCGTTCGGCGGTGGTGAGCGTCTGTCGACGGGTCTGACGTGACGCGAGCTGCTCGGCGTCGATGAGGTCGTAGGCCATGAGGATCTCGGGGTCGAGTTCGTCCTCGAGATCCTGCGGGGCCGAGCCGGTGAGGATGTCGAGCGCGTCCTGCGCCTCGGTGAGTTGGCGGCGCCACTGCGCCTGCTGCTCGCGCTCGTCGTCGCCCGCGTCGAACCCGATGATCTCGGCGAGTTCGTCGAGCAGCGGTACGTCGCCGACGGTGAACCCGGTGCCCGCCCGCGGATCCCGCCACAGCGCGTCCCGCTCGTCGGCGCCCCAGCCGGGTGTCGCGACGCGGATCCGGTCGGGATCGCTCAACACCTCGCGGAGCAGACCGTCGGGGGTCAGCTGTGGCCAGAACCGTGCCAACGCCCGCAGGATGGACGGGTCCTGCTCCATCTCGTCGCGGATGTCGGCGACGTCGCCCGCACTCATCAGCTGGGAACCGTCGATCGTGCTCGACCCGATACGCGTGGCGTGCTGCTCGGCGAGTGCGTCGAGCGCCGACCGCAGGAAGATCGGGCGGGCCTGGTTGTGGGGTCGCCGGCTCGAGCGCGCCCGACCGCGGGCGCGCTTGACGAGGGCTCGGTCGATGACCAGGGGGTACCCGTCGAAGCGGACGGTGACCGGTTCGGTCGGCAGGTTCTGCGCCTCGCGCACGGCGGTGCGCAACACCTCCACCATCGCGAGATCACCCTTCACCGCGGCCGCGTGGCGGTCGTCGGGTCGGTCTGCGCTCACCCCGGGATAGAGATCCCCGACGGTCGACAGCAGCACGCCGGTCTCACCGAGCGAGGGCAGCACCTGACTGATGTAACGGAGGAAGTCGTCGTTCGGGCCGATGATGAGAACACCGCTGCGGCCGAGGATCTCGCGGTGAGTGTAGAGCAGATAGGCGGCGCGGTGCAGTGCGACAGCGGTCTTGCCGGTACCCGGGCCACCCTGCACGACGGTCACCCCGCGGTGCGACGACCGGATGATGATGTCCTGCTCGCGCTGGATGGTCTCGACGATGTCGGTCATCTCACCGGTGCGTGCGGCGTTGAGCGCACCGATCAACGCGGCCTCGTTCACCACATCGCCGCGACTCGTCGCGTCGAGGTCGCCGGAGTCGAGACGTTCGTCGTTGACCGCCACCACCCGCCGGTTGCGGGTGCGGACATGCCGTCGCAGGGCCACGGAGTCCGGTGCGGCGGGTGTGGCCACATAGAACGGTCGGGCCAGCGGCGCCCGCCAGTCGAGCAGCAGCGTGGTGTCCTGCTCGTCGTCGTCGAGGATCCCGATACGGCCGATGCGGCGTGTCTCGCCGTCGTCGAGATCGAGACGGCCGAAGTACAGATTGTGTTCGGCCGCATCGTATTTGGTGAGGTCATCGGAGTACATGCGCTCGTAGGACTCACGCTCGGACTGCGACTGCGGGGTGCCGTCGGATTCGACGAGGGCGGTGCGCAGACGTCGGCCGGTCGACTGGCGCATGCGGTCGAGGCGGGCGTAGACCACGTCGAGGTGTGACTGCTCGGACGCGACGGGGGAGCCCGATACGTCGTCGGCCGCGTCAGCGGCGGAGACGGGACTCGTCGCGTCCTTCTCCCGGATCCAGGTCATGGATGTGTCGGGTGCCTTTCGTGATGCGGACCGGGCGGGTACATCGTGTCCCGGCCCGGTCACGACGACGGGGTGTGTCGGCATGGTCGGTCACCGGCACACCCCGTCGTCGATCGAACGGTGTTCTCAGCGAAGGTTCTTCGCCGCCTTCTCGGCACGCTTGCGCGCACGACGCGAGAGCTTGGCACCCTCGTCGTTGGCCGTCGAGGCCAGATCGGCCGCACGGTCGCGGGCATGGTCGGCCAGCTCGGCGCTGCGGGCACGCGTCTGCTCGGCCAGCTCGGTGCTGCGGGCGCGCGCCTGCTCGGCGAGCTCCGCACGACGGTCGCGGGCCTGATCGGCCAGCTCGGCACCACGATCACGTGCCTGGTCGGCGAGATCGGACCCGCGGTCGCGAGCCTGGTCGGCGAGATCGAGTGCGCGCTGACGGGCGGTGTCGGCGAGGTCCGAACCCCGGTCGAGTGCGGCGTCGGCGAGCTTCGAACCGCGCTTGCGCGCCTTCTTCGCCGCCTTGTCACCTTCCTTGCGGGCGACCTTGGCGGCCTTCTCGGCGCGCTTGCGCGCGACCTTCGCCGCCTTCTCACCCAACTCGCTCCCACGCTCGGCGGCGGCCTCGGCCAGGGGGGTGGCCTTCTCCTTGGCGATCTCGGCCAGCTTCGATCCACGGTCGACCGCGGCCTCGGCCAACGGGGTCGCCCGCTCGCGTGCGGCGTCGAGCACCACGGGTCCGCGGTCCTTGGCGATCTCGGCGACGTGCGACGCACGATCGGCGGCGACCGAACGGAGATGCTCGAGGGTGTCACCGCCGGAGTCGCCGGTGAACGGCAGCGACGAGGTCACCGCGTCCGCGGCGTGCTCGGCGGCCTTCTTGCCCCGCCACGCCAGCGAGGGCTTGCCCTCGGTGTCGACCGCGGTGATCAGGAGACCACCGAGAAGCGAGACGTTCTTGAGGAAGTCGACGAGGGCGGCATTGCGCGCCTCGGGGTCCGACTCGTTCCAGAAGTCGTGGCCCGCCAGGGTGGTGGGGACCAGTGAGCCGGCCAGGCCGAGCGCCGCGATACGCGGGAACTTGCCCGTGGCCAGCATGACGCCGCCACCGACCTGGATGGCCGCGTTGATGCGCACCAGGGTCTCGGTGTCCGACGGCAGCGGATCGGTGATGTCGTCGGGAAGGTTCTGCTGGGACTTCTTGACGAACGGTCGCGCGGTTTCGGCGAACTGTTCGGGATGCCGGAGCGCGGTGACGCCTGAGGCGACGAACACGCTGGCGAGCATCGGTCGGGCAATTCGGCGGATCAACACTGATGGCCTCCTCGGGACGCGGGCTCTGAGAGGTGACGGATCCATGTCACCTGCGGCACAGGGCCGTGTCGAGGTTACCGGGCGCCGAGGACCGGCGGGAGGCGCCCGGGCGTGCTCACCATCCCCGCTCGCGCCATTCGCCCAGGTGGGGCCGTTCTGTGCCCAAGGTCGTGTCCAGACCGTGACCGGGGTAGACGGAGGTCTCGTCGTCGTAACGGTCGAACAGTTTGGTCGTCACCTCACCGAGCAGGATCTCGAAATCGCCCTCCTGCCAGGTCTTTCCCACGCCGCCGGGGAAGAGGCTGTCGCCGGTGAACAGGTGTGTGCGGTCTCCGGCGTCGAGGGCCAGCGCGATCGATCCCGGTGTGTGGCCGACGAGGTGGATGGCCGTCAGACGCAGGTTCCCGACCTCGATCACGTCGCCGTCGTCGATCAAGCGCTCGGTGTCGACGGGGATCTCGGGGGCGTCGATGCGTCCGGCGAGCGTGGGCGCACCGGTCGACTCCCGCACCCTCGCGAGGCCCTGCCAGTGGTCGAAGTGCTGGTGGGTCGTGAGGATCGCGGTGAGCGTGCCGGGCAGCGTCTCGAGCAACGCGAGGATGCGATCGGGGTCGTTGGCCGCGTCGATCAGGAGGCGGTCGCCGGTCTCGCGGCAGGTGACGACGTAGGCGTTGTTGTCCATCGGACCGACCGACAGTTTGGTGATCGTCGCGGTCGGTGTCGTGCGGCGCTGTGCCCCGGAGGTCTCGGACAGATCGCCGGTGTAGTCGTCGGACACGGTCATGTCGGGAGCGGTCATGGACTCACGCTACAACCGGTGACCCGGGCCACGGAGGCGCCTGCCGACGGTCTCCCGGATCGGTCGTGTCGGTGCGCGCCCCTACGATGGAGGTGTGCTCGGTCTGGCCGGGATCGGCCCGAACCGACGGTGTCGACCGATGGTGTCGACCGACCGGGCGACCAATGTGCACGCGACGAGCGTCGGATCCGACGCAGAGTAGAGGACAGCTGTGGCAGATCGTCTGATCGTTCGAGGAGCCCGGGAACACAACCTGCGAGGAATCGACGTCGACCTGCCGCGGGAGAGCCTGATCGTCTTCACCGGCCTGTCGGGGTCGGGGAAGTCGAGCCTCGCCTTCGACACCATCTTCGCCGAGGGGCAGCGACGCTACGTCGAGTCGCTGTCGGCCTATGCCCGCCAGTTCCTGGGACAGATGGACAAGCCCGACGTCGACTTCATCGAGGGCCTCTCGCCCGCGGTCTCGATCGACCAGAAGTCCACCAACCGCAACCCGCGGTCCACGGTGGGCACCATCACCGAGGTCTACGACTACCTCCGACTGCTCTACGCGCGCGCCGGCAAGGCGCACTGCCCCGAGTGCGGCGCCGCGATCGCCAAGCAGACGCCGCAGCAGATCGTCGACCAGGTCCTCGCGATGGAGGAGGGCATCCGGTTCCAGGTGCTCGCCCCGGTGGTGCGTACCCGCAAGGGCGAGTTCGTCGACCTGTTCGCCTCGCTGCAGACGCAGGGCTTCTCCCGCGCGCGCATCGACGGCGTCGTGCACCCCCTCACGAGCCCGCCCACCCTCAAGAAGCAGGAGAAGCACGACATCGAGGTGGTCGTCGACCGTCTCGCGGTGAAGTCGTCGGCGAAACAGCGGCTCACCGACTCCGTCGAGACCGCGTTGCGTCTCGCCGACGGCGTGATCGTGCTCGACTTCGTCGATCTCGAGGAGGACGATCCCGACCGCGAACGCCGCTTCTCCGAGCGGATGGCCTGCCCCAACGGGCACCCCATCGCCATCGACGACCTCGAGCCGCGCTCGTTCTCCTTCAACTCGCCCTACGGCGCGTGTCCGGACTGTGACGGCCTCGGTATCCGCAAGGAGGTCGACGAGGAACTCGTCGTCCCCGACCCGGAGACCACCCTCGCCGACGGCGCGATCGCACCGTGGTCGACCGGACACAACGCCGACTACTTCCTGCGGCTGCTCTCCGGACTCGCCGACGAGATGGGCTTCGACATCCACACGCCGTGGAATCGTCTGCCCGTCAAAGCTCGTCGCGCGATCCTCAACGGCAGCGACCATCAGGTCCACGTGAAGTTCCGCAACCGCTACGGCCGCACCCGCTCGTACTACACCGAGTTCGAGGGTGTGATGAAGTTCCTGCACCGCAGGATGGAGCAGACCGAGTCCGAGCAGATGAAGGACCGGTACGAGGGCTACATGCGCGACATCCCGTGTCCGGTGTGCTCCGGTGCCCGTCTACGCCCGGAGATCCTCGCGGTCACGCTCGACCACCCACGGTTCGGCGAGAAGTCGATCGCCGACGTGTGCGCACTGTCGGTGGGCGACTGCGCCGACTACCTCTCCGACCTCACCCTCGGTGCCCGGGAGCAGGCCATCGCCGGCCGGGTTCTCAAGGAGGTGCAGGCGCGCATCACGTTCCTCCTCGACGTCGGCCTCGAGTACCTGTCGCTGTCACGCGCGGCCGGATCGCTGTCCGGTGGTGAGGCGCAACGCATCCGGCTCGCGACGCAGATCGGGTCCGGCCTGGCCGGTGTCCTGTACGTGCTCGACGAACCGTCGATCGGACTGCACCAGCGCGACAACCGCAGGCTCATCGAGACCCTCACCCGTCTGCGTGACCTCGGCAACACCCTGATCGTGGTCGAGCACGACGAGGACACGATCCGGATGGCGGACTGGATCGTCGACATCGGCCCGCGGGCCGGCGAACACGGCGGCAACGTGGTCCACAGCGGGAGCTACGAGGGTCTGCTCGCGAATCCCGAATCCCTCACGGGTGCATACCTGTCGGGTCGTGAACACATCGACATCCCGGACATCCGGCGGCCGGTCGACCGCAAGCGCCAGCTGACCGTGGTCGGCGCGCGGGAACACAACCTGCGAGGCATCGACGTCAGCTTCCCGCTCGGCGTGTTGACCGCGGTCACCGGCGTCTCGGGCTCGGGCAAGTCGACCCTGGTCAACGACATCCTCGCCACCACGATGGCCAACAAGCTCAACGGCGCTCGTCAGGTGCCCGGTCGCCACACCCGCATCACCGGTCTCGACCAACTCGACAAGCTGGTGCAGGTCGACCAGTCGCCGATCGGTCGCACCCCGCGGTCGAACCCCGCCACGTACACCGGTGTCTTCGACAAGATCCGCACGCTGTTCGCCGCGACCACCGAGGCGAAGGTCCGCGGATACCAGCCGGGTCGTTTCAGCTTCAACGTCAAGGGCGGTCGGTGTGAGGCGTGCACCGGCGAGGGCACGATCAAGATCGAGATGAACTTCCTGCCCGACGTGTATGTGCCATGCGAGGTCTGCCACGGTGCGCGGTACAACCGCGAGACCCTCGAGGTGCACTACAAGGGCAAGACGATCTCGGAGGTGCTCGACATGCCGATCGAGGAGGCGGCCGAGTTCTTCGAGCCCGTCACCTCCATCCACCGGTTCCTGAAGACCCTCGTCGAGGTCGGATTGGGCTACGTCCGACTCGGGCAGCCGGCACCGACCCTCTCCGGTGGCGAGGCGCAGCGCGTGAAGCTCTCGGCGGAGCTGCAGAAGCGCTCGACCGGGCGCACCGTCTACGTGCTCGACGAGCCGACCACCGGTCTGCACTTCGAGGACATCCGCAAGCTCCTCGCCGTCATCAACGGTCTGGTCGACAAGGGCAACTCGGTGATCGTCATCGAACACAACCTCGACGTCATCAAGACGGCCGACTGGGTCATCGACATGGGGCCCGAGGGCGGCTCGGGCGGCGGCGTCGTGGTGGCCGAGGGCACCCCCGAACACATCGCCGCGGTACCCGAGAGTCACACCGGCGGGTTCCTGCGGGAGATCGTCGAGGCCCAGGCCGCGCCGTCCGGGACGCGGGCGCCGGCGCGCAAGAAGGCTCCTGCGGCGAAGGCCACGGCGGCCGCCACGAAGCCGAAGCCGGCGAAGAAGAAGGCCGCGAACGGATCGCGGGCCCGCGCCTCGGTCGGCTGACGCGGGGCGGGTGGCTCAGCCGCGGACGGGACCGGTCAGCTTCTCGCCGGGACCTGCGCCCGGTTCGTCGGGAATGCTGCTGGCCTCACGGAACGCCAACTGCAGGCTCTTGAGTCCGTCGCGGATCGGTGCGGCGTGCAGACCGAGGTCGGATATCGATGCGGTGACCAGGCCGGCCAGCGCGGTGATGAGCTTGCGGGCCTCGTCGAGATCCACCGACGCCTGTGCCGACGGGTCGTCGGCCAGTCCGAGTTTCTCGGCGGCCGCGCTCATCAGCATCACGATCGATTTGGTGATGACCTCCACCGCGGGCACATCGGCCAGATCACGCACGGGCAGGTCACCGGGCTCGGGGGACCCGTCGGCCCCGAGGTCGGCGGAATGTGAGTTTTCCGGCATGACTGTTAGACTTCCATGTCAGACCACCCCGGCGTGAGCTGGGGTTTGCAAGTGGAGTCCCGCTCCCACCGATCGACGTCCGTCTCCACGGACCGTTGCCCGGTCCGGTCATCCGCACACCGCTCCCGGTGCTCGCATCGGGAATAGGAGTCGGATACCTCCTGTTGGAGGTGGCACGTGCGTGAGCGGCAACGTTCATCCGCAGGTGCGGACCGGTCAACTGCGGGCCCCACCGATGTCGTCATCGGCGGGGCCTTTTCGTTGAGTCAAGGGTGTTCCGCCTGCATCCGGCGCACGACCCGCGGCCCGTCCGCGGCACCCATTGTTTTCACCGAGGAGGCCCCATCAGCACAGAGACCCGCATCAACGAGCGCATCCGCGTACCGGAGGTCCGACTCGTCGGGCCGAATTCGGAGCAGGTGGGCATCGTGCGTGTTGAAGACGCCTTGCGACTGGCCCTCGAGGCCGATCTGGACCTGGTGGAGGTGGCGCCCAACGCCCGTCCGCCGGTGTGCAAGATCATGGATTACGGCAAGTTCAAGTACGAGGCCGCGCAGAAGCAGCGCGAGTCCCGCCGTAACCAGCAGATGACGGTCATCAAGGAGCAGAAGCTCCGGCCGAAGATCGACGATCACGACTACGAGACGAAGAAGGGCCATGTGGTCCGCTTCCTCGAGGCCGGTTCGAAGGTCAAGGTGACCATCATGTTCCGCGGGCGCGAGCAGTCGCGACCCGAACTCGGCTACCGCCTGCTGCAGCGTCTCGGCGCCGATGTCAGCGACTTCGGTTTCGTGGAGACGTCGGCCAAGCAGGACGGCCGCAACATGACCATGGTCCTGGCCCCGCACAAGGGAGCCAAGACCCGCGCCAAGGTGACCCAGGTCCGCGAGACAGGACCGTCGGACACCGACGCATCCGGCGCATAGACCCGCCGGGCGCGCCGACGACCGGCGCACACATCTACACAGACGAGGAAGAACATGCCGAAGGCAAAGACGCACAAGGGAACCGCGAAGCGATTCAAGGTGACCGGCAGCGGCAAGATCACGCGTCAGCGGGCGAACCGTCGCCACCTGATGGAGCACAAGCCCACCAAGCGCACCCGTCGCCTGGATGGCACCGCCGTGGTCGCCGACAGCGACGCGCCCCGCATCAAGCGGCTCCTGAACATCTGAGCGACGCGCTCACACATCCGTTTCATCGATCGCCGAGCGCGGTCTCGACACAGTAAGAGGTATTCCACGTGGCACGCGTGAAAAGGGCGGTCAACGCCCAGAAGAAGCGTCGGACAACCCTGGAGGCATCCAAGGGTTACCGCGGCCAGCGTTCGCGGCTCTACCGCAAGGCCAAAGAGCAGCAGCTGCACTCCCTCACCTACGCCTACCGCGACCGCCGTGCGCGCAAGGGTGAGTTCCGCAAGCTGTGGATCTCGCGGATCAACGCCGCGGCCCGCGCGAACGACATCACCTACAACCGCTTCATCCAGGGTCTGAAGATCGCGGAGCTCGAGGTGGATCGCAAGATCCTCGCCGAGATCGCCGTCAGCGACCCCGAGGCGTTCGCCGGTCTGGTGGCCATCGCCAAGAAGGCGCTGCCCGACGACGTCAACGCCCCGGCAGCCTGATCGACGATCCGTCGCCTGACGCATCTCGACCCCTGACGACACGACCCGCAGTGGACGCAGCACTCACCGAGCGCTCCACGCGGGTCGTCTCGTTTGCCAAGCTGCATCGCGCGAGTGAGCGGCGCGACCGTGGTGAGTTCCTGATCGAGGGGACGAACGCGGTGCGGTCGGCTCTCGACGTCGGTGTCGTGCGCACCGTCCTCGTGCGCGTCGACGAGGAGTTCCGCCACGCCGACGTCCTCGACATGGCGCGCACGGCGGGGATCGAGATCCTCGTGGTCACCGCGCGGGCCGCCGACAAGCTCGCCGAGACCTCCACGACCCCCGGCCTGTTCGCGATCTGCGATCTGCTCGACGCCTCGCCGGCCGACATCATCGACCGCGCCGGCCCGACCGCGACGGTCGCCGTCGGCGTGGACATCTCCGATCCGGGCAACGCCGGCACACTCATCCGCACCGCCGACGCCATGGGGTGCGCGGGCGTGCTCCTCGTGGGCGCGTCCTCGGTCGACCCGCACAACGGCAAGGCCGTGCGGGCAAGCGCCGGCAGTGTGTTCCACATACCGGTCGCGCGGGCGCAGGACCCGCAGGCGATCGTCGACGCCCTCCGCGCAGCGGGGATCGCCGTGCTGGCCACCGCGGCCGACGGCGAGCTGTCCCTCGACGACGCCGACGCCGTGCTGGCCACCGGGGTGGCGTGGCTGTTCGGCAACGAGGCGCACGGACTGCCGCCCGAGGTGCTCGCCGCGGCCGACCATCGGGTGTCCATACCTATCCGCGGTCGGGCCGAGAGCCTGAACATCGCGGCGGCCGCCGCCGTCTGTCTGTGGTCGAGCGCGCGCGCCACCCGTCGTTGAATCGTCCGGCGGCGGGCGTGACCTGCGGCTTTGGTCGGTAACCGCTGCGTGGGGCGACCGGAGGGATCCGATACGCTCGACGGCGACACGGGCACGAGGTCGAATCGACCACCATCGACACGGAGAGGAGCTGGGTTCGTCGTGAGCAGCGAAACGTCAGGAGCCACCGAGGAGTCGTTGGACGCGGCAGCCGATGCGGCCGTCGCCGCGTTCGCGGCCGCGGGCGATCTGACCCAGCTCGCCCAGGCGAAGACCGACCACCTCGGTGACCGGTCGGCGATCGCCCTCGCGCGGCGTGCTCTCGGTGATCTGCCGAAGACCGAGCGGGCCGAGGCGGGCAAGCGTGTGAACGTGGTCCGCGGTCGGGCGCAGCAGGCCTACGACGAGCGTGTCGTCGTGCTGACCGCCGAGCGCGACGCGGCGGTCCTGGCCGAGGAGGCCATCGACGTGACGCTGCCGAGCGCGCGGCGTCCGGTCGGCGCGCGACACCCCATCACGGTCATCGCCGAACAGGTCGCCGACGTCTTCGTCGCGATGGGGTGGGAGATCGCCGAGGGACCGGAGGTGGAGACCGAACAGTTCAACTTCGATGCGCTCAACTTCCTGCCCGACCACCCCGCGCGTTCCATGCAGGACACCTTCTACATCGCGCCCGAGGGTTCGCGGCAGGTGTTGCGTACCCACACCTCGCCGGTCCAGGTGCGGTCGATGCTGACGCGCGAGGTGCCCATCTACGTCGCCTGTCCGGGACGGACGTTCCGCACCGACGAGCTCGACTCCACCCACACCCCGGTGTTCCACCAGGTGGAGGGGCTCGCCGTCGACAGAGGCCTCACCATGGCCAACCTGCGCGGCACGCTCGAGATCCTCGCGAAGGCGATCTTCGGTCCCGACACCACGACCCGGATGCGGCCGAACTTCTTCCCCTTCACCGAACCGTCGGCGGAGGTCGACGTGTGGTTCCCGGCCAAGAAGGGCGGGCCCGGATGGGTGGAGTGGGGCGGCTGCGGCATGGTCAACCCGAATGTGCTGCGCGCGGCCGGGATCGACCCGGAGATCTACTCGGGATATGCGTTCGGCATGGGCCTCGAGCGCACCCTGCAGTTCCGCAACGACCTCCCCGACATGCGCGACATGGTCGAGGGCGACGTCCGCTTCACGCTGCCGTTCGGCCCCGCGATCTGACCTCGGCCCCACCGCCGTTCCCGACCTCGATCTCGAAAGTAGTTGAGCCACAGTGCGCGTTCCCCAGTCCTGGTTGACCGAATCACTGCAGCGCGGAGCCGCCGACTTCGCGGCGTCGACCGCCGAGATCGATGCCGGCTTCGTACGCGTCGGCTTCGAGATCGAGGATGTCGAGGACTTCCCGACCATCACCGGGCCACTGGTGATCGGGCGGGTCGAGCAGATCACCGAGCTCACCGAGTTCAAGAAGCCGATCCGGTTCTGTCAGGTAGACGTCGGCGAGGATGCCCCCCGCGGAATCGTCTGCGGCGCACGTAACTTCGCCGAGGGCGACTTGATCGTGGCCGCCCTTCCCGGCAGCGTCCTGCCCGGCGACTTCGCCATCGCCGCACGCAAGACCTACGGTCACACCTCCGACGGCATGATCTGCTCGGTGTCGGAGCTGGGCATCGGCACCGACCATTCCGGGATCCTGGTGCTCGCCCCGGGTACCGCGGAGCCCGGAACCGACGCGCTCACCGCCCTCGGCCTCGACGACACCGCGATCGACGTGAACGTCACACCCGACCGTGGCTACGCGTTCTCGGTACGTGGGCTGGCGCGAGAACTCGCGGCGAGCTTCGATCTGCCCTACGTCGATCCCGCGGGTGCCGAGGCGCCGAGCGACGGCGACGGGTCATCGGTCGATGCGTGGCCGGTCCGCATCGATCCGGCCTCGTCCGCCACCCGCTACTGCGCGCAGGTCATCCGCGGCGTCGACCCGACGGCGGTGTCGCCGTGGTGGATCCAGAAGCGACTGCTGGTCGCGGGCGTGCGGCCGATCTCGGCCGCGGTCGACGTGACGAACTACGTGATGCTCGAACTCGGGCAACCGTTGCACGCGTTCGATGCCGCGCACGTGGCCGGCACGATCGTGGTGCGTCGCGCGAGCGCGGGGGAGACGCTCACCACCCTCGACGGCGTGGAGCGCACCCTCGACCCCGATGACGTCGTCATCGCCGACGACCGCGGACCGATCGCCCTGGCCGGCGTGATGGGTGGCGCCGAGAGCGAGATCTCCACCGACACCGTCGATGTCATCCTCGAGGCGGCGAACTTCGACCCGGTGTCGGCGTTCCGGACCGGACGACGTCACCGGCTCTCCAGCGAGGCCGGCAAGCGATTCGAACGCACGGTGGACCCGCAGATCACCGCGATCGCGTTGGCCCGTGCCACCGCACTCATCGTGGAGATCGCCGGCGGCCGACCCGATCCCGGTCACACCGACGTCGCGATCGAGACGACCCCGGCAACGGTGACCATCGCCCCGGACCTCCCCGACCGCGTCGCGGGGATCACCTACGCACCGGGAACCACCGTGCGCCGCCTCGAGCAGGTCGGTTGCGTCGTGAGCGAGAGCGCCGACGGCACCCTGCAGGTGTCGCCGCCGTCGTGGCGCTCGGATCTGCGGCAGTCGGCCGACCTGGTCGAGGAGGTGCTGCGACTGGAGGGGTTGGAGAACATCCCCGCGGTACCGCCCAGCGCCCCGGCGGGGACCGGCCTGACCCGGGAGCAGATCCGCCGCCGCAGTGTCGGTCGCGCGCTGGCCATGTCGGGATTCGTCGAGGTGCTGCCGTTCCCGTTCATGCCCGCCGGCGTCCTCGACCTCTGGGGCGTCGACGCCGACGACCCGCGGCGCGCGACGGTGCGGGTGCTCAACCCGCTGGAGTCCGCGCGCAGCGAGTTGAACACGACGCTGCTGCCCGGCCTCGTCGAGATGGCCGTCCGCAACCTCGCCCGCGGGCAGCGCGACGTCGCGCTCTACACGATCGGGCAGGTGATGATCGCCGACGAGAACGTCCACCCCGTCGCCACCGTCGACGTGACCCGCCGCCCGACGTCGGACGAGATCGCCGAGCTGATGGGGTCGTTGCCGCGTCAGCCCCTGCGCGCCGCGGTCGTCCTCACCGGCGCGCGTGAGCCCGCGGGACCGTGGGGTCCGGGACGCCCGGTCGAGGCGTCGGATGCCTTCGACGCCGCGCGCGTGATCGGTCGGGCCTCGGGGGTGGAGCTGCGCATGGTCGCCGCCGAGCACGTGCCGTGGCACCCCGGGCGGTGCGCCCGGGTGGTCGCCGACGACGGTGCGGGCGGATCGATCGACGTCGGGTGGGCCGGTGAGCTGCACCCCGCTGTCATCGACCGGGCCGGTCTGCCGCCCCGAACCTGTGCCGTCGAGCTCGAACTGGATCTCCTCCCGCTGTCCTCGGCGCTGCCCGCGCCGCAGCTGTCGCTGTTCCCCGCGGTGTTGCAGGACGTCGCGGTGGTGGTCGACGCCGGGGTCGCCGCCGCCGATGTCGAACGCGCCCTGGTGGCGGGTGCGGGTGCACTGCTCGAGGACATCCGGCTCTACGACGTGTTCACGGGATCGCAGGTCGGGGAGGGCTCGAAATCGTTGACGTTCGCCCTGCGTTTCCGCGCCGCCGACCGGACGCTGACCGAGGACGACGCCTCGGGCGCCCGCGACGCCGCGGTCGCGCACGCGGGTGAGGTGGTCGGCGCCCGTCTGCGGTGACGTCGTCGCGGTGATCGTCGACGCCCGACCCCCGGTGATGAATTAACTTGCAAAGTTCTGCATAATGAGTCACATGTCGATGTCGATTGCCGTGGCGGGTGCGAGTGGGTACGCCGGAGGCGAGATCCTGCGCCTGCTGCTCGGGCACCCCCGTGTGGCGTCCGGTGAGGTCACCATCGGTGCGCTGACCGCGGGAGGGAACGCGGGAACACTGCTCGGTGCGCATCAGCCCCACCTGTTCCCCCTCGCCGACCGCGTGCTCGCCGACACCACCGCCGAGGTGCTCGCCGGCCACGACGTCGTCTTCCTCGCGCTGCCGCACGGCACGTCGGGACCCATCGCCGACGCGCTGCCACCGTCGACCCTCGTGATCGACTGCGGCGCCGACTTCCGGCTCTCCGATGCCCAGGAATGGACCCGGTTCTACGGGACCCCCCACGCCGGCACATGGCCGTACGGCCTCCCCGAGATCCCCGGGAACCGTGACGTGCTGTCCGGCGCCACGCGGATCGCCGTGCCCGGGTGCTACCCGACCGTGTCCATCCTGTCGCTGCTGCCCGCCGTGACCGCGCGCGTCGTCGAGTCGGCCGTGACGGTCGTCGCGGTGAGCGGGACCTCCGGCGCCGGCCGCTCGACGCGCATCGACCTCCTCGCCTCGGAGGTCATCGGATCGGCTCGGGCCTACGGCGTCGCCGGCGCACACCGGCACAATCCCGAGATCGCGCAGGCGCTCTCGGCCGCGGCGGGCGAGCCCGTGTCGGTGTCGTTCACACCGGTGCTCGTCCCGATGGCGCGTGGCATCCTCGCCACCTGCACCGCACGGACCTCGGCCACCGCCGATGAGGTCCGCGCGATCTACGAGAAGGCGTACGTCGACGAGCCTTTCGTGCACCTGCTGCCCGACGATCGTCTGCCCACCACCGGTTCGGTGATCGGATCGAACTCGGCGGCGCTGTCGGTGTCGGTCGACGAACGGGCGCAGACGCTCGTCGTGGTCGGCGCGATCGACAACCTGACCAAGGGAACCGGGGGAGCGGCGGTGCAGTCGATGAACCTGGCCATGGGTTTCGCCGAGAACGAAGGACTTTCGACGGTGGGGGTGGCCCCGTGAGTGATGGGTTGGACGCCGTGAGCGACAGGGTCTCTGCACAGAACGCGATCGACACTCTCGACGGCTCGGTGGTCCGCGATCAGGGCGTCACCGCACCGCTGGGCTTCCGCGCGGCGGGCATGGCGGCCGGGATCAAGGCGTCGGGCCGACCCGATCTCGCGCTCGTGTTCAACGAGGGCCCCGACTACACGGCCGCCGGCGTCTTCACCCGCAACAAGGTCAAGGCGGCGCCCGTGCAGTGGTCGCAGCAGGTGCTGACCACCGGGCGGCTGCGTGCCGTGGTGCTCAACTCCGGTGGCGCCAACGCCTGCACCGGCCCCGACGGATTCGGTGACACCCACGCCACCGCCGAGGCCGTCGCCTCGGCGCTGAGCAACTGGGGCACCGAGACCGGGGCGATCGAGGTCGCGGTCTGCTCGACCGGCCTGATCGGCGATCGCCTGCCGATGGACAAGCTGCTGCCCGGCGTCACCGCGATCGTGTGTGACATGGCCGGCGGACTGTCGGGCGGCACCGACGCCGCCCACGCGATCATGACCACCGACACCGTGCCCAAGCAGGTGGCCGTGCACCACACCGCCGGTTGGAACGTCGGCGGGATGGCCAAGGGGGCGGGCATGCTCGCGCCGTCGTTGGCGACGATGCTCGTGGTCATCACCACCGATGCGAAGGTCGATGCCGCAGCACTGGATTCGGCGCTCCGTGCCGCCACCGCCCGGACGTTCGACCGCCTCGACGTCGACGGTTCGTGCTCCACGAACGACACCGTGCTGCTGCTGAGTTCGGGTGCGAGCGACATCGAGCCCGACGCCGACGCGTTCGCCGCCGCGGTGTTCGCCGCATGCGACGATCTCGCCGAGCAGCTCATGGCCGACGCCGAGGGCGCCACCAAACGGATCCTGGTCACCGTGACCGGAGCACACAGCGACGACGACGCGGTCACCGTCGCGAGGACGGTCGCCCGCGACAGTCTGGTGAAGACGGCGTTGTTCGGATCCGACCCGAACTGGGGACGCGTCCTGGCCGCGGTCGGGATGGCGCCGGTCGAGCTCGACCCCGACACGATCACCATCGACTTCAACGGTCATGTCGTGTCCCGCAACGGATGTGGTGTCGCCGGTGCGCGCGAGGTCGACCTCTCCGGGACCGACATCGTGGTGACCGTCGACCTCGCGGTGGGGTCGGGTCGGGCCACGATCCGCACCACCGACCTCTCCCACGGCTACGTCGAAGAGAACTCGGCGTACTCCTCATGACCACCGTCGGATCCGTCGCGGGCGACCTCAGTCCGCTGGCCAAGGCGCACGTCCTCACCGAGGCGTTGCCGTGGCTGCAGCGTTTCGCCGGCAAGGTCATCGTGGTCAAGTACGGCGGCAACGCGATGGTCGACGACGACCTCAAGGCCGCGTTCGCCCAGGACATGGTCTTCCTGCGCACGTGCGGGATCCACCCCGTCGTCGTGCACGGCGGCGGACCGCAGATCTCGGCGATGCTCACCCGGCTCGGTCTCACCGGCGAGTTCCGGGGCGGCTACCGCGTCACCACCCCCGAGGTGATGGACGTCGTGCGCATGGTGCTGTTCGGTCAGGTCGGTCGGGAGCTCGTCGGACTCATCAACGCGCACGGTCCCTACGCGGTCGGCATCACCGGTGAGGACGCCCATCTTTTCACCGCCACCCGTCGTACCGCGCTCGTCGACGGCGTGGCCACCGACATCGGTCTCGTCGGCGACGTGACCACCGTCGACCCCCGCGCCGTCACCGACCTCATCGCGGCCGGTCGGATCCCGGTGGTGTCGACCATCGCACCCGATGCCGACGGCGTGGTCCACAACATCAACGCCGACACCGCGGCCGCCGCACTCGCGGAGGCCCTCGGCGCCGAGAAGCTGGTGATGTTGACCGACGTCGAGGGGCTCTACACCAACTGGCCCGACCGCGGATCGCTCACCTCGAGCATCGACGTCGACACCCTCGAAGCGCTTCTGCCGCAACTGGACTCGGGGATGATCCCGAAGATGGAGGCCTGCCTGCGCGCGGTCACGGGCGGCGTCCCGCGCGCCCACGTGATCGACGGCCGCGTGGCGCACTCGATGCTCCTGGAACTGTTCACCGGAGAGGGCATCGGGACCATGGTCGTCCCGACGGCCGCGACCCCCACCGGCGGCGCCACAACCCACACGAACGAGGTGAACTCATGACCGCACCGATGCAACAGCGCTGGTCCCACGCGCTGATGGACAATTACGGCACCCCCGCGGTGGCACTGCGCAGCGGACGCGGCGCGGTCGTCACCGACGTCGACGGCTCCGAGTACCTCGACCTGCTCGGCGGGATCGCGGTCAACGCGCTCGGGCACGCGCATCCGGCCGTGATCGAAGCCGTCACACGGCAACTCAGCACGCTCGGACACGTCTCCAACCTCTACGTCAGCGAACCGGTCGTCGCACTCGCCGAGACGTTGCTCGCCCGGCTGGGGACCCCCGGCCGCGCGTTCTTCTGCAACTCCGGGGCCGAGGCGAACGAGGCGGCGTTCAAGATCGCCCGCCGCACCGGCCGGCCGCACATCGTGGCCGCGGAGAACGGCTTCCACGGCCGCACGATGGGTGCCCTCGCGCTCACCGGACAACCGGCCAAGCGTGCGCCGTTCGAACCGATGCCTGCGGGGGTGTCCCACGTCCCGTACGGCGACATCGACGCCCTCGACGCCGCCGTCGACGAGAACACGGCCGCGGTGTTCCTCGAACCGATCCAGGGCGAGGCCGGCGTGGTGGTCCCACCGGCCGACTATCTGGCCGCGGCCCGCCGGATCACCGCCGAGCGGGGCGCGCTGCTCGTCCTCGACGAGGTGCAGACCGGCATCGGGCGCACCGGCACGTTCTACGCCCACCAGGCCGTCGGCATCGTCCCCGACGTCATCACCCTGGCCAAGGGGCTGGGCGGTGGCCTGCCCATCGGCGCCTGCCTCGCCACCGGTGCCGCGGCCGACCTGCTCTCACCCGGCCAACACGGCACGACGTTCGGCGGCAACCCGGTGTGCGCGGCGGCCGCGCTGGCGGTGATCGGCGAGATCGACGCCGCAGGGCTCCTCGACCACGTCGCGGCCGTCGGCAAGACGCTCGCCACGGGCATCGAGGACCTCGACCATCCGCTGGTGTCGCATGTGCGGGGCGCCGGCCTCCTGCTGGGTGTCGTGCTCACCGCATCCGTTGCGGCGCATGTCGAACGGGCGGCACGCGCGGCCGGCTTCCTCATCAACGCCCCGGCCGCGGACGTGCTGCGACTGGCGCCGCCGCTCATCCTCACCGACGACCAGGCGACCGGCTTCGTCGCCGCCCTGCCCGACATCCTCGACGCCGCCCGCGACGCCGCGGCCCACACGAACCCCGGAGCGGCCTGATGGTCCGACACTTCCTGCGCGACGACGACCTCACCCCGGCCGAGCAGGCCGAGGTGCTCGCCCTCGCGGCCGAGGTCAAGCGCGACCCGTTCGCGCACCGACCACTCGAGGGACCGCACGGCGTCGGGGTGATCTTCGACAAGAACTCCACCCGCACCCGGTTCTCCTTCGAGGTCGGGATCGCCCAACTCGGCGGTCACGCCGTGATCGTCGACGGCAAGTCCAGCCAGATGGGCCGCGACGAGACCCTCGAGGACACCGGCCGGGTCCTGTCGCGCTTCGTGCGCGCGATCGTGTGGCGCACCTTCGGACAGGAGCGTCTCGAGGCGATGGCCTCGACGGCGACGGTCCCCGTCGTCAACGCCCTGTCGACCGAGTTCCACCCGTGTCAGGTGCTCGCCGACCTGCAGACGATCATCGAGCACAAGGGCACCACGGCGGGCTTGTCGATGACCTACCTCGGCGACGGCGCGAACAACATGGCGCACTCGCTGCTGCTCGGCGGGGTGACGGCGGGCATGAACGTGACGGTCTCCTCGCCCGAGCAGTTCCGTCCCGCCCCATGGGTTCTCGACGCCGTCACCGCACGCGCCGCACAGACCGGCGCGACCGCCCGCATCGAGGGCGACCCGCACGCCGCGGTCGCCGGTGCCGACATCGTCGTCACCGACACCTGGACGTCGATGGGCGACGAGGGCGACGGACTCGACCGCGTCGCGCCGTTCCGGCCCTACCAGGTGAACGACGCCCTGCTCGCCGGTGCCGCCGACGACGTCATGGTCATGCACTGCCTGCCCGCTCACCGGGGCGAGGAGATCACCGCCGACGTCATCGACGGACCGCGCAGCGTGGTCTTCGACGAGGCCGAGAATCGTCTGCACGCGCAGAAGGCGCTGCTGATCTGGCTGTTGGAGCACTCGTGAGCGCCGCGCCGCTGGGGCGGCCGTCGCCGACCCGCGCGGGACGGCTGGCCGAGATCGTCCACATCCTCTCCGCCACGCCGGTTCGCAGCCAGGTCGAGTTGCAGACGCTGCTCGCGCAGGCCGGGATAGACGCCACCCAGGCGACGCTGTCGCGCGATCTCGACGAGCTCGGCGCGGTCAAACTGCGTGCCGCCGACGGTGGCGCCGGCGTCTACGTGGTGCCCGAGGACGGGTCCCCGGTCCGCGGGGTGTCCGGTGGCACCGACCGACTGTCGCGTCTGCTGGCCGACCTGCTGGTCTCCACCGACCACGCCGGCAACATGGCCGTCCTGCGGACACCCCCGGGAGCCGCGCATTATCTCGCCAGCGCGATCGACCGCGCCAGCCTGACTCAGGTGGTGGGCACCGTCGCCGGTGATGACACCATCTTCGTGGTCGCCCGCGACGGCACCAGCGGCGCCGACCTCGCCCGCATGATCGAGGGCCTCGCGTGACCACACCCGAACCCGGCCCGGCCGGAACCGACCTCGCCCGACACACGACAACCAGGGAGCCCCAGAACTCATGACCGAACGCGTCATTCTCGCCTACTCCGGAGGACTGGACACCTCAGTCGCCATCAGCTGGATCGGTCGCGAGACCGGCAAGGAGGTGGTCGCGGTCGCGATCGATCTCGGACAGGGCGGCGAGGACATGGAGGCCATCCGGCAGCGCGCCATCGACTGCGGCGCCGTCGAGGCCGTCGTCGTCGACGCACGCGACGAGTTCGCCGAGGAGTACTGCCTGCCCACCGTGCAGAACAACGCGCTCTACATGGACCGCTACCCGCTGCTGTCGGCCATCAGCCGCCCGCTCATCGTCAAGCACCTCGTGGAGAACGCGCGCTCGCACGGCGGCACGGTGGTCGCCCACGGGTGCACCGGCAAGGGCAACGACCAGGTCCGCTTCGAGGTCGGGTTCAACACCCTCGCACCCGAACTCGAGGTGCTCGCACCCGTGCGCGACTACGCGTGGACCCGCGAGAAGGCGATCGCCTTCGCCGAGGAGAACGCGATCCCGATCAACGTCACGAAGAAGTCGCCCTTCTCCATCGACCAGAACGTGTGGGGACGCGCCGTCGAGACCGGCTTCCTCGAGGACCTGTGGAACGCCCCCACCAAGGACGTCTACGACTACACCGACGACCCCACGGTCAACTTCTCCGCACCCGACGAGCTCGTCATCAGCTTCGACAAGGGCCGCCCGATCGCGATCGACGGTCGCCCGGTGTCGGTGCTCGAGGCGATCCAGGAGCTCAACACCCGCGCGGGCAAGCAGGGCGTCGGGCGCCTCGACGTCGTGGAGGACCGGCTCGTGGGCATCAAGAGCCGAGAGGTCTACGAGGCGCCGGGCGCGATGGTCCTCATCCGCGCCCACGAGGAACTCGAACACGTCACCCTCGAGCGCGAGCTCGGACGCTACAAGCGTCGCACCGACCAGAAGTGGGCCGAGCTGGTCTACGACGGCCTCTGGTACTCGCCGCTCAAGAGCGCACTCGACGCCTTCGTCGCCCAGACCCAGGAGCACGTCACCGGCGACATCCGCTTGGTGCTGCACGCGGGCACCGTGGTGATCAACGGACGGCGCAGCCCGGAGTCGCTGTACGACTTCAACCTCGCCACCTACGACGCGGGTGACACCTTCGACCAGTCCTCGGCCAAGGGGTTCGTGCAGCTGCACGGCCTGTCGTCGAAGATCGCCGCCCGCCGTGACCGCGGCGACGTCGCACCGCAGGGGCAGTGACGGCGCCGATGACCTCGGGAGCCGACCGGCACGGGACCAACACCGGCGCGCTGTGGGGCGGTCGTTTCGCCTCGGGACCGGCCGACGCGATGGCCGCCCTGAGCAAGTCGACCCACTTCGACTGGGCCTTGGCGCCCTACGACGTGAAGGCGTCGGCGGCGCACGCCCGCGTGCTCCACGGTGCCGGGCTGCTGTCCGAGGCGGACCTGGCGACGATGCTCGACGGGCTCCACCGACTGGGGGAGGACGTCGCGAGCGGTGCGTTCACGCCGGACGAGTCCGACGAGGACGTCCACGGCGCCCTCGAGCGAGGGCTCATCGAGCGGGTCGGACCCGAGGTGGGTGGCCGCCTCCGGGCGGGACGCTCACGCAACGACCAGGTCGCCACGCTCTTCCGCATGTGGCTGCGTGATGCCATCCGACGCGTCGCCGAGGGTGTGCTCGATGTCGCCGCCGCGCTCGTCGAACAGGCCCAGCGGTACCCCGACGTCGCGGTGCCGGGCAAGACGCATCTGCAGGCCGCGCAACCGGTCCTGCTCGCCCATCACCTGCTCGCACACGCGCATCCGCTGCTGCGCGATGTCGACCGACTCGTCGACCTCGACCGTCGCGCCGCGGTGTCTCCGTACGGCTCCGGCGCGCTGGCGGGGTCGTCGCTGGGCCTCGACCCCGACGCCATCGCCGCCGATCTCGGGTTCGACAGCGCCGCAGAGAACTCGATCGACGCCACCGCGTCGCGGGACTTCGCGGCCGAGGGGGCCTTCGTCCTGGCCATGATCGGCGTCGACCTCTCGCGCCTCGCCGAGGATGTGATCCTGTGGACCACATCGGAATTCGGCTACGCGACGTTGTCCGACGCGTGGTCGACCGGCAGCTCGATCATGCCGCAGAAGAAGAACCCCGACGTCGCCGAACTCGCGCGCGGCAAGAGCGGACGCCTCATCGGCAACCTCACCGGACTCCTCGCGACGCTCAAGGCGCAACCCCTGGCCTACAACCGTGACCTGCAGGAGGACAAGGAGCCCGTCTTCGACTCGGTCGCCCAGCTCGACCTGCTGCTGCCCGCGATGGCCGGGATGGTGGCCACCCTCGAGTTCCATCCCCAACGCATGGCCGACCTCGCGCCGGCCGGGTTCACCCTCGCCACCGACATCGCCGAGTGGATGGTGCGCCAGGGCGTACCGTTCCGCGTCGCCCACGAGGTGGCGGGCGCCTGTGTACGCGCCGCGGAATCGCGGGGGATAGGCCTCGACGAACTCGACGACGCCGACTTCGCCGCGATCTCGGGTGACCTGACCCCCGCCGTGCGATCGGTTCTCACGGTGGAGGGATCCATCGGATCGCGATCGGCGCGTGGCGGTACCGCGGGCGTCCGCGTCGCCGAACAGCGCGCGCGTGTCGCCGACCGGATCGCGGCTCTGCGCGGGTGGGATCAGGCGTCGCAGGATCGCGAGTAGAGTGACACCGATCACGGATTCATCGACCAGGAGGTAGCCAGGGTGGTCGGCATCCCGAACGTCGGACGCGCGCTGGACCGGGTCGTCGCGACCGCCCAGAACGGTCTCGAGGTCATCCGCATGGGCGGGCTCGACACCGGCACCCGGCCCACCCCGTTCCGGGTCGAGGAGACCGCGCCGATGTACCGCCTGCGGCGCTACTTCCCCGACGACCTCAACGGTGGGCCCCCCGTCCTGCTGATCCCGCCGATGATGGTGTCGGCCAACGTGTACGACGTCACCCCGCACAACGGTGCGGTGTCGATCCTGCACGGTCAGGGCATCGACCCGTGGGTCGTGGACTTCGGTTCCCCCGACCAGGAGGCCGGGGGCATGGAACGCACCCTGGCCGACCACATCGTGGCGATCGACCAGATCATCGACCTCATGCACGAGGAGACCGGGCGTGATGTCCACCTCGTGGGATACAGCCAGGGCGGGATGTTCGCCTACCAGGCCGCCGCCTACCGACGGTCGCAGCAGATCGCCAGCCTCACCACCTTCGGCAGCCCTGTCGACGTGCTCGCCGCGCTCCCGTTGGGGCTGCCCGCCAACATCATGGCCCCGCTGGCCGAGGTTTTCGCCGACAACGTCTTCAACCGGCTCAACATCCCGGGGTGGTTGGCGCGCACCGGCTTCCAGCTGCTCGATCCGGTCAAGGCCGCGCGCAGCCGTATCGACTTCCTCCGCCAGCTCCACGATCGCGACGCATTGTTGCCGCGTGAGGACCAGCGCCGCTTCCTCGAGGCCGACGGGTGGGTCGCCTGGTCGGGTCCGGCGATCGCCGAACTGCTGCGCCAGTTCGTGGTGCACAACCGGATGGTGTCGGGCGGGTTCGTGATCCGCGACCACCTCGTCACCCTGGCCGAGATCACCTGCCCCGTACTGGCTTTCGTCGGCGGCGCCGACGACATCGGACAACCCGCCGCCGTCCGGGGCATCCGCCGCGCCGCGCCGCGCGCCGATGTCTACGAGACGATGCTGCCCGTCGGACACTTCGGGCTCGTCGTGGGATCGGTGTCGGGAGCGCAGAGCTGGCCCACGACCGCCCGGTGGATCCAGTGGCACGAGGGCAACGGCGACAAGCCCGAGGCCATCGCGCCGATGGCGGTGACCCCGCAGCAGAGTTCCGGTTCGGGGGTCAGCCTCGCCTCGCGCGTCACCCACGGCATCGGCGCCGTCGCCGACGCGGGCGCCGGCGTGAGCCGCGAGATGGTGGCGGCGGCGGGATCGTTCCGTCGTACCTCCCAGGCGGTCCTGCGCGAGTCCGTCCGCACCCTGCCCCGCCTCATGCGACTCGGCCAGATCCAACCCGGTACGCGGATCTCGTTGGGCAAGTTGATGAGTGAGAACGCCGAACGCGCCGGACGGCGCGAGCTGTTCCTCTTCGAGGACCGCGTCCTGAGCCACACCGAGGTCAACACCCGCATCGACAACGTCGTCCGCGGACTCATCCAGTGCGGGGTTCGGCCCGGCGAGCACGTCGGCGTCATGATGGAGACCCGTCCCAGTGCGCTGGTGGCGATCGCCGCACTGTCGCGACTCGGTGCCGTGGTCGTCCCGTTGCCCCCGTCGTCGGATCTGGCGACGATGCTGCGTCTCGCCGACGTGCTCGTGGTCGTCGCCGACCCGGTGAGCCTCGACGAGTGCGTGCCGCACGCCGAACGCGTCCTCGTCCTCGGTGGTGGGGACGCCCGCTCCATCCCGCAGGCCGACGGCGACAAGGTCATCGACATGGAGCAGATCGACCCCGACCGGGTCGAGGTGCCCTCGTGGTACCGCAGCGACCCCGGACTCGCGAGCGACCTCGCGTTCATCCTGTTCACCGGGGCCGACGGAGCGCTGCAGAAGTGGCCGATCAGCAACCACCGCTGGGCGATGTCGGCGTTCGGCGCTGCGTCGGCGGCCTCGCTCACCGACAACGACACCGTCTACTGCCTCACCCCGCTGCATCACGCATCGGGACTGCTGACCACGCTCGGCGCGACCGTCGTCGGCGGTTCACGCATCGCGCTGTCGTCGGGGATCGGACCGGAGAGTTTCGCGCGCGAGGTCTACCGGTACGGCATCACCGTCGTCTCGTACACCTGGACGATGATGCGCGACATCGTCCGTGACACCGACCTGGCGATCACCGACCACAACCCGATCCGGTTGTTCATCGGTTCGGGCATGCCCGCGGGGTTGTGGGACGACGTCGTCGAACGATTCCCCGACGCCGGTGTCATCGAGTTCTATGCGACCGCCGACGGTGCGGCGATCCTCGCCAACATCTCCGGCGGCAAGGTCGGATCCGTCGGGCGGCCCCTGCCGGAGACCAATCGGGTTCGCGTCGCGGCCTGGGACGTGGTGGAGGAACGGTTCCTCCTCGACCCGCGCGGTTTCGTGCGCGAGGCCCACGTCGACGAGGTCGGTCTGTTGTTGGCGCAGACGCGGCAGCGCAACGAGACCGGGGCCACGGTGCTGCGCGATGTCTTCGGTCGTCACGATCGGTGGGAGACCTCCGGTCAGCTCGTCCGCCGCGACGTCGACGGCGACCATTGGTTGGTGGCCGGCGTCCACAGCGTGATCAAGTCCTCGGAGGGACCGGTGTACCCGCAACCGATCATCTCCGCGCTGTCCCGCCACCCCGATGTCGACCAGGTCGTCGTGTACCCGGTGGGCACCCCGGGGTCGCAGCTGGCGGTGGCGGTGGTCTCACCCCGCCGCACGACCCACGCGCTGACGGTGTCGTCGCTGCGTGTGGCCCTGGCCGGCCTGTCCGCCGCCGAGCGTCCGCACATCGTCTGGGCGGTCGACGACATCCCGGTGAGCCACTCCTACCGGCCGCTGCCGGGGTCGTTCCGCGCCCAGGGGCTGCCGAAACCGAGTGCGCGGGTCTGGTACCGCGACGACACCGGCCGCTATCGCCGCCTCACCCGCACGGTTCTCGCGGAGAAGGAATGGGAGATGTCGTCGGCCGACGCCGCTGCACCGAACGCGGCTCGTACGTCCTGAGCCGATCCCGACGCGAGCCGGTCGCACCGCGAACACGACCGCGTTCGTAGACTGGTGGGATCCGTCGGCGCCGAGGTGCCGACACCGATCCGAGGAGCAGACATGCCGCTCGATGCCTTCCTGCGCGAGAGACTTGTCTGCCCGCAGGACCACGGTGAACTGCTCTACATCGAGGGGAACGGCGGCTCCGACGAGGTGCTCTACAACCCTCGCCTGCGGCAGGTCTACCGCATCGACGACGGCATCCCCGTGTTGCTCATCCCCGAGGCCCGGTCGGTCGACGATGCCGAGCACGACGCACTGATCGCCCGATCCGGCGGCTGATCACCCGCGGTGTCCGATGCGCTGTTGACCGTCGACGAACTGTCCGTCGACCCGGTCACCGTCGCCCGCCGGATCCTCGGATGTGACCTCGTCGCGCCCGGCGAACCCGGCGCGGGTCCGGTGCGACTCCGGATCGTCGAGGTGGAGGCCTATGGCGGTCCGGCGACGGGGCGTCACCCCGATCCGGCGGCACACGGCTTCGGTGGACCGACGTCACGCAACCGTGTGATGTTCGGTCGGGCCGGCCGGCTCTACGTCTACCGCTCCTACGGCATCCATCTCTGCCTCAACGTCTCGGCCGAGGCAGACGGCGAGGGTGCCGCAGTGCTTCTCCGCGCCGCCGAGGTGCTCGAGGGAGAGGACTCGGTCGTACGTCGCAGGTCACGGACACGCTCGTCGGGGATTGCGGCGCATCGCCTCGCCATGGGGCCGGGGAATCTGGGCGCGGCTGTCGCGGCCGACCTCGCCGACAACGGTCTCGATCTGTGTTCCCCGACGAGCCCGCTACGTCTGCACCGCGGCGCCCCTCTCGACGACGACGCGGTCGTGTGCGGGCCGAGGGTGGGGATCACCATCGCGACCGGCCGACCGTGGCGGTTCTGGATCGCCGGGTCACCGGCGGTCTCGGCCTTCCGGTCGGGATCGGCGGCGGTCCGGCGACGTCGGTTGGCCGCGGGCTCGATCGATGCGGAAGGATCGGACTGGTGAGCACCGACATCATCGACGAGCTGCAGTGGCGCGGCCTGATCGCGCAGTCCACCGACATCGACCAGCTGCGCGCGGCGGTGTCGGCCGGGGTGCTGACCCTGTACGCGGGGTTCGACCCCACCGGGCCGAGCCTGCACGCCGGGCACCTCGTGCCGCTGCTGACGCTGCGTCGTTTCCAACTCGCCGGTCACCGGCCCATCGTGATGGCCGGGGGAGCGACCGGCATGATCGGCGACCCGCGAGATGTCGGCGAGCGGACGATGCAGACCACCGACACAGTGCGTGACTGGGCCCAGCGCATCGACGCACAGCTGCAGAGGTTCGTCACGATCGACGACACCGAGACCGGCGCGATCGTCGCCAACAACCTGGACTGGACCGGTGAGCTGTCGGCCGTCGACTTCCTGCGTGACATCGGCAAGCACTTCTCGGTGAACGTCATGCTGGCGCGCGACACCATCAAGCGGCGCCTCGACGGCGACGGGATCAGCTACACCGAGTTCAGCTACCTGCTGCTGCAGGCCAACGACTTCGTCCAACTGCACCGTCGGTACGGCTGCTCGTTGCAGATCGGCGGCTCCGACCAGTGGGGCAACATCGTCGGTGGAGTCGACCTCGGGCGCCGCGTCGACGGGGCAGCCCTCCACGCGATCACGGTCCCGCTGGTCACGGCGGCCGACGGCACGAAGTTCGGTAAGTCCACCGGGGGAGGGAGCCTGTGGCTCGACCCGGAGATGACCAGTCCCTACGCCTGGTACCAGTACTTCGTGAACACCGCCGACGCCGACGTCATCCGATACCTGCGGTGGTTCACCTTCCTGAGCAGGGACGAGATCGACGCCCTCGAGACCGCCACCACCGAGACGCCGCACCTGCGCTCGGCGCAGAAGACACTGGCCGCTGAGATGACGACGTTGGTCCACGGCGACGAGGCCACCCGTGCGGTGCAGACCGCGAGCCAGGCCCTCTTCGGCCGTGCCGACCTCGACGACCTCGACGGGGCGACGCTCGGCGCAGCACTCTCGGAGACCGTGGTCGCCGACTACGCGTCCGCCGACGAACCCACGATCGTCGAGTTGCTGGTCGCGACCGGTCTCAGTGACGGCAACAAGGCAGCTCGTCGCACGATCGCCGAGGGTGGGGCCTACGTGAACAACGCGAAGGTGGTCGACCCGGACTGGGTGGCGACGTCGGCGGATCTGCTGGCCGGCGGATGGCTCGTGGTGCGCCGCGGCAAGCGAAACGTCGCCGGTGCGCGCTTCCGTTAACGTTTGCGAGCCTCTGACCAGGCGATTTGACGCTGCGTTCGCGCCTGTGTAACTTTCATATCGCACCGCAGAGCGGGGGAAACAAACCGGAGAGAGTTTCCGGAGGAACTTCCGCGCTTGGGGTGCAAATCCCATGTCAGAGATCGTTGGGAAACAACGCGCTCTGACGGGGCTCACGGAGCCTGGTTCGTCACAGGATCAGTCCGTGGGTGTGTGTTCTTTGAGAACTCGATAGTGTGTTGATGGATTGTTTATGCCATTTTTTGTGGTGTCGGTTTTGAGTCCGGCACTGTTTTTTTGTTGATGCCGCCCTTTTGGGGTGGTTGTCAGTTGTTTTTTTGGTTGGGATTTTTTCTCTGCTGGGAAGATTGTGTTGAAATTCTGGTTGCCGGCTTTTGGGTTGGTGGCTGTTTTTCTCTGGTTTTTCATGGAGAGTTTGATCCTGGCTCAGGACGAACGCTGGCGGCGTGCTTAACACATGCAAGTCGAACGGAAAGGCCCTTCGGGGTACTCGAGTGGCGAACGGGTGAGTA